>CAWIQD010000032.1:0-198051 GCA_963837945.1 uncultured Acidobacteriota bacterium | reverse complement strand
GCATCCAGCCGACGTGCGCCTCCGAGAACGGCAGCCTCTGTCATACACTTGTGCGACGGAGAACTGGAGGCTCCTCGATGACAACCATTACCCAACCCCACGCTGCCCGAGTCAACGCCCGCCTCGACGAGGATCGCGCGGCCAAGCTCGACTACCTGAAGCGTGACGACGGGCCTGGCCGTGAGCGACATCGTGAAGCGTGGAATCGACCCTGGCCTACAAGGAAGCCCGCCCGCCGACTCGATCGCCCCTCGAGATCCTGACCGCCACGGGTTTCATCGGCTCCGGCGAAGGCCCCGCCGATCTCTCGGATCGTTACAAGGAGGAGATCGCAGCGCTCCTGGCCGCCAAGCATGGTGATCGGCGCCGACGCTGAAGCTTCTTTATGGCCCTGGCCGATCGGCGTGACCCGCATCGCGCACGCTTGAAGGCCTGCCTCGAGGAGATCGGCGAGCCTCTGATCTCGACCTGGCCCGTCGTGACCGAGACCTGCTACCTCCTCCTCAGTCGGATCGGCACAGCCAGTCAGCGCGCCTTCGTCGAGAGCCTCGGCGCCGGCGCCTCCGCCTTGTTCGACCTGCGCCCCGAGCATGCTTACCGCCTCGCCTCCCTGATGGAGACCTACGAGAATCTGCCCATCGATCTGGCGAACGCTTCGCTCGTCCTCCTCGCCGAGGAGCTGCGACGGCCGCATCCTCTCGACAGACCCCGCGACTTCAGCGCTTATCGCTGGAAGCGCCAGGAGCCGTTCGAGAACGTCCTTCTCTGAGAAGGGGCCTGCTTTCCGGCGTCCTGTGGAAGGCAACTTCGCGAGGATTTGTGCTCCAGCGGGACCCAAGGAGGGAGAATTGGTGAGGAGGGCTGCCGTCTCAATCCTCGATGCCAAGGAAACGCCTGAGAGCCTCCCGAACGATCGAGGACTCGGAGCGGCGGTCCTCGAAGGCCCTGATGCGCAGGCCTTCTGCCTGTCCTCGTGGAACCAGATGGTCTTCTTGACTCCGGAGGTCGTGATGCCCTCCCGGCGTCTCTCGTCGTGTGGATCGTTCGGGCTCATGCCGGAAGACAGTAGCTGTTCCATTGCGGCATATTTACAGTCTTCCGTAAGTATGGCATAATCGGTCCATGGACAAGTCATCCGATTAACCAGGAGCGGCCCCGGCAGGTGCACGCACACCCACCGGAGCCTGACCACTCAAGGAGGTGCCACTCCATGAGCAGCTGGAAAGATCGTATCTCGCCCGACGACCCGACGAACGAGCAACTCCGGGTCTCCCTTTTCATCGGCCTCGGCCTGCTGCACATCTCCGCCGAGATCCTCGCCGCCCCTCCCGCCGTCGAGACGGTCCTGGAAGCCGGCGACCCCGAGCGATTCCGGCTCCTGTCCGCCGCCGAAGCCGCCCGCTGCTGGCTCGTGGGCCACGGCGCCGCGGACTCGACCGACGCCCCCGGCGTGGACAGCGCCCTCGCTGGTGCCTTCCGCGCCCTCGACTGGACCCCCGAGGAGCTTGCGCGGCACTTCTCCGCCGCGCTCGCCGACTTCCGGGAGGACATGTGATGCCCGGGGAGCGCCGCCGCGCCGCCTACCCGTCCGCCCCGACCCCGAGCCCCACCTTCCGAGAGGGGTTTCTGGCGACCCTCTCCGGCGAGCCCGAGAACCAGGAGATCCTCCGGCGTTTCGGAGAGCTGCTCCACGCCATGGTGGGGGAGGCGGTCCGGGCGCCGTGCCCGGTCCAGATGGTCTACGCCGAGGCGGAGGCGGCGCGTCTCGACCTGGTGGAGGTCACCGAGCGGTTGGGGGAGGCCGCGAGCTATGCCGACGCGGGCGACCCGGACCAAGTCCAGGTCGGTACGGTCAGCGGGCGACAGGCGAAGGCGCTCCGAAAGGTGACGGCAGCTCTGGAGGCAGCACTCGCAGTCGTGGGCGCCAAGAAAGGGGACCCGGAGGACCCGTAGGCCGGCCGATGAACGCGCGTCCGGCGCTGCCGCCCGTGGACGCCACGGAAACTTGCGCCCCTTGTACCACCGGCTGCCGGAGCGCATCGAGGCCCACGTGCTGCTCTGCTGGCTGGCCCTCCTGCTCATCCGTCTCCTCGAGATCGAGACCGGCCGGGGCTGGGAGCGCGTCCGAGACGCGCTCGACCAGATCCACCGCGTGGATCTTCGGACAAAAGATGGCGCCTTCCAGGTCGTCACGAAGCTCACCCCCGAGCAGCGCAAGATCCTGAAAACACTCGACATCCCTCCGCCCAGGCAGCTCCAAACCGCCCGCCTCGACACCGCAGCGGCGTAGACTCTACCGATTTCGTGGGTCTCTGTAAGTCCCTCAGGAGACGTGCGTTACGACGGCCGTTTGCCTACCGGTGTCGAACGCAGGGTTCACCGGGGAGAGCAGCATCAAGGAGGCTTGTCCCGCAGTGACTGGTAGGTGGCGAGCTACCTAGCGAGCTGGTAGATCGCTGGACGATAGCGGGGCGTCGGAGGCTCCTGACCGCGGTCGCGGGCGGTAGCCAGCCAGGCCTCCTTCGCCTTCTCGACCTCGGCGAGTGCCTGCTCAGGAGTGTCGCCGAAGGCCGAGCAGAACCGGAGGTCCGGGATGTCTGCGACGTAGCAACCATCCTCGTCGCTCCAGAAGATGTTGATGTGGTAATCGCTCATGAGCCGCCTCCCATGCGGAGATTGTACTGCTCCACGAGAGCCAGGAACTGACGGATCTGGTAGGGCTTGGCATCGCCCCGGTAGGAGGCGAACTTCGCCCCGTCGATCAGCGCCGCCCAGTTCCGCAGCATTCCCTGCGCAGCCGGCACGCGCTCCGGCAGGACGAAGCCCCGAACCCGCCGGGCCACGACGTCCGGGCGAAACAACGGCTTGGCGGCTACAGGCATCGCCGGATTCTCTCAGGGAAGCGCGGAAGGCGAAAGGGCGCGGCGGGGTCCGAGACTCGCAGGTCCCTACCCTGCCGGCCCGTGCGCTATCCTCGACCGGCCCCCGTTCCGCGGCCCACGTCATGCCTGCGCCGACTCGCCCGAGGCCGATCTCCCTCGCTCCGATCTTCGCGGTCGACTTCGTCGGCAGCCTGGGCTTCAGCATCGTCCTGCCGTTTCTCGTCTTCCTGGTGACTCGCCTGGGAGGGAACGCGCTCGTCTACGGGGTCCTGGGCGCGACCTACTCGGCCTTCCAGCTGGTCGGGGCGCCGGTCCTGGGGCGGTGGTCCGACCGGTTCGGCAGGAAACGCATCCTGCTCTTGAGCCACCTCGGGACGTTGGCCTCCTGGGGCATCTTTCTGATCGCCCTCCAGCTGCCGGCCCGCCCGCTCTTCGGCGTCGACTCGACCGTCGTCGGCGCGTTCACCCTCACCCTGCCTCTGGCGCTCCTCTTCGTGGCGCGGGCGCTCGACGGCCTGACCGGCGGCAACGTTTCGGTGGCGAATGCCTATCTCGCCGACGTCACCGGCGAGGACGCCCGAAGCGCCGTCTTCGGGAAGATGGCGGTCGCCTCGAACCTCGGCTTCGTCGTCGGTCCGGCGCTCGCCGGCCTCCTCGGTGCCACGGCGTGGGGCGAGACGCTGCCGGTCGCGGCCGCCTTGCTCGTCTCGGCCGTGGCGAGTCTCGTCATCGTCTTGCTTCTCCCGGACGCCGAGCCGTGCACGCTCGCGGCCGACCCGGAGCCGCCCGGAGTGCGAAAGGTCCTCGGCCAAGAGCCCAAGGAGTGTTTCCGGCTCGCGGGCGCGGACAGGCTCTCGAGCCGCCAGATCCTGGCGCTGCCCGGCGTGGGCCTGCTCCTGGGCCTGCACTTCCTGGTCTTCCTCGCGTTCAACCTCTTCTACATCGCCTTCCCGGTCTACGCCGCGGCCGGGCTCGGCTGGTCGCTCGCCGGTCTCGGGATCTTCTTCTCGGCCATGGGTCTCTCGATGGCCCTGGTCCAGGGGCCGGTGCTCGAGCGGGCGGCCAAGGTCTGGCCGGATCGCCGGCTGGTCGTGGGCGGCGCCCTGGTGCTCGCGGCGAGCTTCGTCGCCTTCACCTCGCGCGCGACCCCGGTGATCTATCTCGGAACCGCTCTCCTGGCGCTGGGCAACGGGCTCATGTGGCCGTCGCTCCTGTCGCTCCTCTCGAAGGCGGCCGGCCGGCGCGCGCAGGGAGCGGTCCAGGGCTTCGCCGGCAGCGCCGCCGCGGTGGCGAGCATCGCGGGGCTGCTGGCGGGCGGTCTCCTCTACGGCACGATCGGCTCCGGTGTCTTCCTGGTGTCGGCCGCCATGACGGTGCTCGTGGTGCTCGCCGCCCTGGCGATCCCTCGTACGGCCGCCAGAACCTAGCAGCCCGTGGTGGAAGTCCGCACGGTCGCGTTGCGAGCGCCGTGGGGCCAGATACGAGGCGTCGCGACGGAGGCGATGCCGTCGTCGGGGTAGCTGTGGAGGGTGGAGCGAAAAGCTCGCGACGTGGCCCGTCGCGAGCATGGTGCGCTCGGTTCTTGCAGGAAGCGTGCTGGCGGGCGCTCGGGCGAGTCGGCCCGGCGTCGTAGACTGCCGACGATCACGACTCCGGGAGGCAACTCATGAAGCGATCGATCCTGGCCCTGATCCCCCCGATGTGCCTGCTTCTCGCCGGCCCTGCCGCCGCTCGGCCCGCGCCGCCGCCGAAGGCCGCGGCGGACGCCCGCGTCGCGGCACTCGAGGCCAAAGTCGCCGAGCTCGCGCGCCTGGTGGCCGAGCAGGGCCGCCGGCTCACGGCCCTCGAACAGCGCCTCGCGCCTACCCAGCTGGCACCGGCCGAGGGCGACGCGCCGCAGGCCGCCGACCATGGCTCGCCGGAGCCGCCGGAGCCGCCGGAGCTTCGAAGCTCCGAGCCCCGGCCGTGGACCGTCGCCGCCAACTGGGCCAAGCTCCACCTCGGGATGTCCGAGGAGGACGTCGTCGCGATCCTCGGTCCGCCGGACGCGACGCGAGAGATCGGCTTCTCGCGCACCCTGGTCTACCGCGGCGAGGTCCCCGGCGCCGGCGCCGTCCGCGGCACGGTCAGGCTCAAGGACGGCAAGGTCTCGGAGGTCGCTCCGCCCGACCTCTGAGCGGGAAGGCCGGCCCCGCCGGCCATGCCGAGAGGAGTCTCCCGTCCAGAGACACGAAAGGGGAGGCCGGAGCCTCCCCTTTCCAGGACCTGCAATGGCTTCGCGCCTCAGTTGGTGCAGGCGTTGTACGCGTTGACGAAGCCGTGACCGTAGTACTGGTCGTGGCCATTCGGGCCGGAGTCGGTCGCCGTCTGCTGGAGCTTGGCCTTCAGCGCGCCCAGCGAGATGCCCGGGTGCGAGCCGACGATCAGCGCGGCCACGCCCGAGGTCGCCGGGGTCGCCATGCTGGTGCCGGCCGCGAAGCAGAACGAGTACGAGGGCGGGACCGAGGTGCCCTTGCAGTCGCTGATCACGAGGTCGAAGACCCAGCAGAAGTTGACGAACCCGCTGACCACGCACACGTCGTTGCCCGGCAGGACGAAGTCGCCGCCGGGGCCGGCCACGGTCACCGTGCCCTCGCCGTAGTTCGAGTAGGAGGCGAGGCGGTCGAAGTTGGTGGCGCCGAGGGCGAAGCCGACCGGACCGGTCGCCGACACGCACACGCCGCTGCCGGACTCGCAGGGGACGTCGGTGTAGTTGCCGGCCTGCCCGAGGTCGACGCCGTCGTTGCCGGCCGCCGAGACCACCAGCACGCCCTTCGACGCGGCGAAGTTGACCGCCTTGGCCATGGCGCCCACGAGCTGGCCGCCGCCCGGAGCGCTCTTCGGGAACAGCGCGCCGAGGCTCATGTTGATGATGTCGGCCCGCTGGCAACCGCCGAGGCCGAAGGCCGCCGGGTCGGAGGCGTAGAGGATGCCGCCGATCACTGCGCCGAAGCTGCCGGAGCCGTTGTCGAGCACCTTGACGCCCATGAGAGTCGCCTCGGGCGCCACGCCGATCACGCCGAAGCCGTTGTCCGCGGCGGCCACGATGCCGGCCACGTGGGTCGCGTGCCAGAAGGTGCCGACGTCCTGGTTGTAGGCCTTGCCGGGAACGAAGGAGACCGAGCAGGCGGTGTCGAGGTTGGGAGCGAGGTCGGCGTGCAGGTTGTAGATGCCGCCGTCGATGATCGCGACCCGCGCGCCCGCGCCGGTGCAACCGGTGGCCCAGGCGGCCGGAGCGTCGATCGACTGCATGTTCCATTGCAGCGGGAAGAAGCCCTCGTCACCGGGGGTGATCGCCTCCTGCTGGGGCCCGTTCGGTTGCCACTGCACGGTCACGTCCTGGGCCGCCGAGTTGAACGCCTTGCTCGCCTGGACCTGCGCCAGGAAGCTCGGGTTGTCGGAGGTGGCGACGCCCAGGCCGGTGCCACCGTGGCTCCAGACCACCGACCCGCCGGCGGCCTGGACCGCTGCGGTCTGCTTGGCGCCCCAGTGCGAGGAGTCGAGGACGTACGAGGCGGCGGCGGCGGGGGCGGCGGCCGCCAGAGCGAGGATGAGAGTGCCGGCGAGGGCGGCTCCGAGTACATGGATTCTGCGCTTCAAAGGGGGATCTCCTTCTTTCGGACCTTCAAGATAAGTGAAAACGGCTCGTCCACGGAGCTTCGGCAGCGAGGCCGCCTCCCGAGCGGAGGCCCTGCGCTTTGCGTCGCCACCTCACGGTGACTTTGCCCTGAACGAAGCTGTTCGCAGTATAGCGAGTACCGGTTGCGGATTCAATCCCGATCCGCCACCCGGGACGCCGGGCGGAAGCGCAGCCGCGGGTTCTTCCAGGAGCGGCGGAAGTAGTCGGCGACCTCGCGGATCAGCTCGAGGTCGGCCTGCTCGAGCGACAGGGCCCGGCGCAGGAGCGCCCAGGCCTCGCGGGCGCGGGCGTGGGCGCCCCAGCCGCGCAGGCGCTGCGCCATGGCGGCGGCGAGCTCGGAGGCCCGGACCGCCTCGCCCAGGCACAGGCGGGCGGCGGCCAGGTCGAGGGCGGCCAGCACCGCGTCGAGGTGCTGATCCCGGCGCAGGAGCTCGTCGAGGAGGAACTCGAAGGCGGCTCCGGCCTCGTCGTAGCGCTCCTGGGCGAAGTAGAGGCGGGCCTCGGCCCAGGCGACGTGGACCAGGCTCCACGGGTCGTCGAACTCCCGGCACAGCGAGCGGCTGGCGTCGAGGAGCATCTGCGCCTGGTCGGGCCGGCCCGCCGCCGTCAGGCAGCCGACCTGGTTCAAGCGGGCGCCGAACAGCAGGCGGCGCTCGCCGCTGCCGGCCACCAGGCGCTCGGCCTCTTGCGCCGCGGCCAGGCCGCGTTCCGGGTCGACGAAGGGCAGGACGGCGGACTGCTGGACCAGGATCTTCGCGAGCAGGACGGTCTCGTCGAGCTCGCGGTAGATCGCGGCCGCGGACTCCAGGATCCTGAGGGCGAGCTCGTAGTCGCCGAGCAGGGTGGCGAGCGACGCCCGGTAGCTCAGCAGGTTCGCCTCCTCGAGCGGGTCCCCGGTGCCGTCGAGCAGCAGATCGTCGGCCTGGCGCAGGGCGGCCGCCGCGGCCCGAAACTGGCTGGCGCAGCGGTAGGCGTTGCCGAGGTTGCCCCAGGCCCTGGCCCGCAGGTCGGCCGCCAGGCTCCGCCCGTAGGACCGCTCGTCGAGATGGTCGGAGACCGACGCCGCGAGCCGGGCGAGGCGCACGCCGCGGCTGGGCTGGGACTCGAAGGTGGCCTGTACGCTGCGGGCGATCAGCTCTTCGACCAGGCCCCAGGTCTGGAAGCGGGCCTGGTTGTCGATCAACATCCGGGCCCGGGTCTCCGGATGGCGCTCGAGACGCGTCGCGAGCTCCGGGGCGAGCAGTCGCTCGGCCTCGGTCGAGAGGCGGAGCCGCTCGGCGGTTTCGAGGACTGCGGCGAGGGTGGTCCGGGGGAGCCAGGGCTCGCCGGAGTCGGCGGCCGGCTCGACGGGCTCGTCGAGCCTCACCTCGGGCGAGACCAGGTCGCGTGGCTCGAGCGTCGCCACCCCGGGCCCCGGCGGGGGCAGCGACTCCAGAAGCTGGTCGAGCTCCAGCCGCGTCGCCCAGCGGTTCCCCATCGGCTCGCTCATTCGAGAATCAACTATATTATGAAATCAGCGTCGCGGCAAACCCCCGTCCCAGGATCCGCAGGAGTAGGATAGCCGACCCTCCGGCGTCGGGCTGCCAACCTGCCGTCCGGCCGCCGCTTGCGCGGTTCCGGCCCGGATCCGGGCGCGGAGAGGGGCTGCTATGATCGCCGCTCTTGGAGGATCGGACGGACGTGGGGAGACCGGGATGGGACGGAGTCGGCAGGGCCTGCGCCGTGGCGCTCCTCGCCCTCGCGGGGACGACGTCGGGCCTGGCGGCCCAGGAGCACCGTGAGCCGATGGCCGGAACCGCACCGCGTGAGGCCGCACCTCCGGCCGAGCTCGTGGCGCACGCGCGCGAGCTGCTGCGCACGACGCCGCTGATCGACGGCCACAACGACACGCCCTGGGAGGTCCGGAAGCGGACCGGCAACCACCTGGCGAAGCTCGATCTCGGCGCCAGCACCGCCGGGCTCGACCCGCCGATGCACACCGACATCGAGCGCCTCCGCAAGGGCGGTGTGGGCGCCCAGTTCTGGTCGGTCTACGTGCCCTCGACGCTGCCCGAGCCCGAGGCGGTCCAGCAGGTGCTCGAGCAGATCGACGTCGTCCACCGGATGGCCGAGCGCTGGCCGGAGACCTTCGAGGTCGCCTACGGGCCGGGCGACGTGCGCCGGATTTTCGCCGCCGGCAAGATCGCGTCGCTCATCGGGGTCGAGGGCGGCCACTCGATCCACGACTCCCTCGGGGTCCTCCGGCAGCTCTACCGCGCCGGCGCCCGCTACATGACCCTGACCCACTTCCAGAACACCGCCTGGGCGGACTCGGCCACCGACAAGCCGGTCCATCACGGGCTCACGCCGTTCGGCCGCGAGGTCGTGCGCGAGATGAATCGGCTCGGAATGCTGGTCGACCTGTCGCACGTTTCAGCTGATGTGATGCGCCAGGCCCTGGAGACCAGCGAGGCACCGGTCATCTTTTCCCACTCTTCCGCCCGCGCGCTCGACGACCACCCCAGAAACGTTCCCGACGACGTGCTGCGCCGCCTGTCCGAGAACGGCGGCCTGGTCATGGTGACCTTCGTCGAGTCCTTCGTCTCCGAGGACGTCCGCCGTTACTACGCGGACCGCGCCGCCGTGAAGGCCCGGCTCGAGGATCTCCACCCGGGCGATCCCGAGGCCGTCGCGTCCGGCCTCGAGGCCTGGGACGCCGGCCATCCCGCCGTGCGCGCGACCCTCGCCCAGGTCGCCGACCACATCGACCACGTGCGGGAGGTCGCGGGCATCGACCACGTCGGCATCGGCTCGGACTTCGACGGCATCTCGCGCGGCCCGGTGGGGCTCGAGGACGTCTCGACCTACCCGGCGCTGCTCGCCGAGCTGCTGCGCCGGGGCTACTCGGACGACGACGTCCGGAAGGTCGCCGGGGGCAACCTGCTCCGGGCCTTCGATCGGGTCGAGGCGGTCGGCGAGCGACTTCGCGCCGAGCGCCCGGCGTCCGAGGCGACCCTGGAGGAGCTCGACGGCCCCGCCGCCCCGGCTCCGGCCCCGGAGGATCCCTCGTGAGCCCGCCGCTCGGGCGTCGCGCGGCCGGAGAGCTGCGGCCGCCGGCGGTCTCGATCATGTCGTACAACATCCAGGGCTACGGCGCCCTGTTCTCCCGCCGCTACATCGAGAGCGTCGCGCGGGTGATCCGCCGGGCCAGGCCGGACGTGGTCGGCCTCCAGGAGGTCCACCGCGGCACCTGGGCCGCCCGCTTCGGGGATCAGGTCGAGACGCTGGCCGAGCTCACCGGCATGGAGGCCGTCTTCGGCCGCAGCCTCCTGTACCGCACCGGCGAGTACGGCAACGCGGTGCTGACCCGTGGCCGCGTGGCGAGCCGGCAGGTCCACTGCCTCCCGGGCGAGGCCGAGCGCCGCTCGCTCTTCCATTGCCGCATCGAGCTCCCCGGCCAGCCGCTCGACTTCTACGTCACCCACCTCGCCGCCTGGGGCCGCCTGGCGCGCTCGATCCGCGACCGCCAGGCCCGGTTCATCGCCGAGCTCCTGGAGGACGCCGCGGCGCCGTTCGTGCTCACCGGCGACATGAACGCCCCGCCGGGCGCTCCCGAGCTCGAGCCGTTCCGCGCCTCCGAGCAGCTCAACCTCTGCGGCCTGCCCGGTGATACCACTCACCGCTTCATGCGCCAGCGCCTCGACTACATCTTCGCCAACCCGGCGTGGCAGTCGCTGCGCTCCGAGGTGCTGCGCTCCGGCCCCTCGGACCACTACCCGATCGTGGCCACCCTGCGGCTGGAGAGCGCGGCCGCCGCCGAGCCCGAGGTCGCCGCCCGGCCGTCCTTGCGGCTGAGCGCGCAGGCGGCCGGGTAGGCCGGGCCGGCCGTGGGCGCGGGGGGCAGGCCGAAGGCGGATCGCGTCTCGCGGGCGGCCCGCTCGGTCTCGGTTCCGCGCTGGGCGCTCTGGCTGGGGGCGGCGGCACTGGTCCTCCTGGGCCTCGCGCTCTGGTCGCTCACCGCCCCGCGCCACAGCCACGTCCACCCCCCGCGACTCGCGAGCTTCACCGAGCTCCTGCCTTCGATCGCCGGTCTGACCCAGGGGCCGATCCTGGATGGCAACCGGATCGAGGTCTACCAGGACCAGGCGTTTTTCGACGCGGTCATCGCCGACGTGGCGGCCGCCCGACGGAGCGTCCACTTCGAGACCTACGTCTGGTGGCGGGGTGCGGTCTGCCGGCGGCTGGCGGACGCGCTCGCGGCGAAGGCCCGCCAGGGCGTCCCGGTGCGCCTCCTGGTGGACGCCGTCGGCGGCTCGCGGATGTCGGACGCCGTCCGCCGCGAAATGACCGACGCGGGGGTGAAGCTGGTCTGGTACCACCCCTTCGGTGTCGTTCACCTGGGGTCCTACAACCACCGCGATCACCGCAAGCTGACGATCATCGACGGCCGCATCGGGTACACCTTCGGCCACGGCGTCGCCGAGGAGTGGACGAAGGCGGGCCCGAAGCCCCACGTCTGGCGGGACACCGCGATCCGGGTCGAGGGCCCGCTGGTCGGCGAGCTGCAGTCGGTGTTCCTCGAGAACTGGATGGAGGAGACCGGCGAGGTGCCGGCGGGGGAGGCGATCTTCCCGAAGCTCGCCCCGGCCGGGCACGTGCGCGGCCACGTCGTCGCCAGCTCGCACCTCGGCGAGGTGAGCACCGTCGAGCTCCTCTACAAGCTGGCGATCGCCTCGGCCCGCAAGACGATCCTGATCCAGAACCCCTACTTCGTGCCCGGCCGGGACGTGCTCGACCTGCTGCGCGAGGCGGTCGCGCGCGGGGTGCGCGTGCGCCTCATGCTCCCCGGCCCGGAGGGGGTCGACAGCAAGCTGGTCCTCCACGCCGGCCACGTCCACTACCGGGAGCTCCTCGAGGCCGGCGTCGAGCTCTACGAGTACACGCCGACCCTCCTGCACGCGAAGGTGATGGTGGTCGACGGCCTGTGGTCGCACGTCGGCTCGACCAACTTCGACTCCCGCTCGTTCGAGATCAACGACGAGGTGAGCGTGGGCTGATCGACCCCGGCGTCGCCGCTCTGCTGACCGCGGCCTTCGAGCGGGACCTCCGGCGCTGCCGCCGCTTGCGCGCCGAGACCTGGCACCGCACCCCCTGGCACCGGCTGATCGATCGCCTGGCCCACCTGACCCACCAGGAGATCTGAGAGCTTGGTCCACGAGCCTGAGCGCCTCCGTACCGCGCTCCGGCCGGGAGCGGGGAACGTGGAAGTGATTCCGCATGTAGAATCGGTGGGTCCGGGCCCGATCCCGGCTCACCAGATCCAGGAGGAACCCAACGTGCCGTACAGTCCGATCCTCGTCAGGCCGATGCGCGAAGAGCTGGTGAGCGCCGGCGTCCAGGAGCTCGTCACTCCCGAGGACGTCGACGCCTTCATGGCGGACAAGCAGGGCACCGCCATGCTCGTGTTCAACTCCGTCTGCGGCTGCGCCGCGGGCATGGCCCGCCCCGCGGTGCGGCTCGCCCTGGAGAGCGGCAAGAAGCCGGACCGGGTGGTCTCGGTCTTCGCCGGCCAGGACGTCGAGGCGACCGCCAAGGCGCGCTCGTACCTGCCGGACATCCCGCCCTCCAGCCCCTCGATCGCGGTGTTCAAGGACGGCGAGCTGGTCTACTTCATGCCCCGCCACCGGATCGAGAGCCGCGACGCCCACGCCGTCGCCGGCGACCTGGTCCAGGTGTTCGACGAGGTCTGCGGCTGAGCCGCCCCGCCATGGAGCGCACCTTCCCCGGCCACGGCCACAAGAGCCCGTTGCACGGCATCACGGTGGTCGTCGACACGACCGGCGAGGAGGTCTGGGTCGGCCGCTGCGACGACGAGGACGCCGAGCGGGTGGTGCTCCTCGACGCCGACTCGCACCGCGAGGGCGAAGACGGCAAGTCGAAAGGCGACTGGCTCACCGGCGCCAGCCGCTACGGCGTCTGGGCCCGTCACCCGCGGGTGGTCATCCCGCGGGGCCGGGTGGCGGCGATCCAGCCCCTCTCCGAGATCGGCTGAGGGCCTTCCAGGCTCCGAGCCCTCAGGGCAGGAACCCGAAGCGGTCGAACAGGCCGGGCAGCTCGTCGATCCCAGGCCGGGCGCCGGCGAGGTCGTAGTAGCGCAGCCGTCCGGTCGCGAGCTGCTCGATCCAGACCTCGGTCTCCGAGGTCGAGAGCTTGACCAGCGTCGGCCAGAGCCAGCCGTTCGGCTTCGGCCCCACGATCCGCAGCAACAGCTCCGAGCGCCCCGACAGCGCGCCCGAGAGGCACACCGTCTCGGGCAGGCAGGCGGGCTCGCGCGTGCCGGAGATCGGCGCGGCGGCGCCCTGGCCGATTCGCACCTTGAAGCGGAAGCCGGGATAGGTCGGGTCGGTGGTCCACGGGAGGCCCTCCGGCGGCGGCGGCTCGCCCGCCCCGGCCGACGTGTCGAGGACGTAGACCCCCGCCGCGGTCGCCGCGTAGAGGCCGCCCGACCCGATCGCGAGCTGGTTCACCCGTGGCGACTCCAGGCCCTGGGAGACCGGCGTCCAGTCGGCTCCGCCGTCGTGGCTCCGAAAGACCCCGGCCTCCCGCGTGGCTGCCCACAGGGTCGAGCCGTCCGGGCCGACGACCAGGCCGGCGAGCCCCGCGGCGGGGAGGCCCGTCCCGGCGGCCCGCCTCCAGCTCAGGCCCCGATCCCGGCTCGAGAAGACCGCGTCGGCGACCGAGCTCGTGACCGCCGCGTAGAGCGCGGGTGGCGAGCCGAGGGCTGCGGCCAGGGCCGAGGTGGTGGCGAAATGGGCGAAGGGCGTCGCCGGACAGGTCCAGCCGGCGCCGCCGTCGCTCGAGCGGCAGAAGCCCTGGTCCTGGTTCGGGTCGAAGGACTGGGTGCCGGCGTAGAGCAGGCTCGGGTCGTCGGGATCGACCAGGAGGGAGCGCAAGCTGGGCCACGGCGACGTGCTTCCAGGTCGCGGCTCCGTCCTCGGTATGCCAGAAGGTCTCGCCGTTGCCCAGGCCGAAGATCGTGTCGCACAGGCGCCCGTCGACCACCAGGCGCTCGAGAGGCTCCGCGGGCTGGCCGGGGGTCGGGTCCCAGGTGGCCCCACCGTCGTCGCTCTCGAGGACCAGGTTCGCGGGCGGCACCGGCGGAGTGGTCCCGCGGGTCGAAAGGTACAGGGTGTCGGCGGCGCAGGGCGCGACCGCCAGGTCGAGGACGTTGGCGAGGAGCCGCGTCTCGAGGCCGGTGGCGAAGGGCGTCCAGGTGGTGCCGCCGTCGGTGGTCCGCAGGATCGCGGCCGACGTCGGGAGGGCGAACCAAGTGGCGTCGTCGAAGGGATCGCCCCGGAGGGCCCGGATCTCGGAGGCCATCCCGGGGGCCAGGGAGCTCCAGGTCCCGCCGCCGTCCTCCGAGCCGTAGACGCCGGCGTCCGTCGCGGCGTAGAGGCGGTCGGTCTCGCTCGGATCCACCACCACCCGGTGGACCGGCAGGCCGTCCGGGATCCCCGCGCCGGCGGGAGCCCAGTGTCCGCCGCGGTCGGTCGACTTGTAGACGCCGGGAGCGGCGAAGCCGGCGCTCGCGGCGTAGAGCAGGTCGGGATCGGAAGGATCGACCGCCAGCCGCTCGACGTCGAAGCCCGCCTCGAACCCGGTGTTGGCGCTCGCCCAGGTGACGCCGCCGTCGAGGCTCCGGAGCACACCGGTGTCGCCGGTGGCCAGGAAGAGGGCCGCGGGGGCCGTGGGCGCGACGAGGACGTCGCCCGCGACGAGGCCCGAGGGCTCTTCGGACCCGAGCTGCCCGGGCGCGGTCAACGCCTGCCAGGTGGCCCCTCCGTCGGGGCTCCGGAAGATCCTCAGGTCGAAGTGGGCGCCCGCGATGCCGGACGACGTGATCCGGCTCGTCGCTGCGTAGAGCGTTTCCGCCGCCAGGGGATCCGCGGCCAGGGCGTCGGGCTGGTAGGCGCCGAAGCCGCCGCCCCTCGGCGTCCAGGTCGCGCCGTCGTCCAGGCTGCGGAAGACCGAAGCACCGACGACGGCGTAGGCGGTGCCGGAAGGCCCGGGCGCGAAGAGCACGGCCCGCGCCTGGAGACCGGGCTGGCCCGCCGGATCGACGGGACCCCAGTGCGACCCTCCGTCCGTGCTGCGCCAGAGCGGAGCGCCCGCGCGCCGCAGGAGCAGACGCCCGGGCTCGGCCGGGTCGGCGGCGACCGCGCCGCCACCGGGGTCGTATGCCAACCCCTCGCCCATCAGCTGCCAGTGGGCGCCCCGGTCGTCGCTCCGAAAGACGCCGGCGGGCGCGACGGCGTAGAGAACGGCCGGGTCGGTCGCCTCGAGGGCGAGGTCGAGAGTCGGCTGGCCGGCGCGGGGCCCCAGGGGGCGCCAGAGCGCCGCCCGGGACGGGGCGGCAAGCGGCCCCAGGAACAGGAGGGGGAGGGCAAGGGCCACCGGCAGGCGGAGGGTCATCTCGTCTCCTTGCGGCTACGACGGGAAGCCGCTAGATGCTTTTACAGCATATCGCACCCAGCCTGCCAGCGCAAGAGTTCGCGGCCGGATGGGGGCACTCGGGCCCGGACGTGATATCCAGGGTGGCGGGAGGAACCTCGACATGATCCGCTCGCTCGTCTCGCTCGGTGCCTTCGCTTGCGCCTTGGCCGTGGCCGCCGGCGCCTTCGGTGCCCACGGCCTCCGGGGGAAGCTCTCGCCGGAGTCCCTGGAGCTTCTGGGAGACCGCCGCCCGCTATCTCGTCTACGGTGGTTTCGGCACCATCCTCGCCGGCCTGGTGGCGCTCCACGGCCGGGCGCCCGGAAGCCCGCTCGGGAGCGCCGCGGCCCTCTGCCTGCTCGTCGGCTCGGCCGTCTTCTCGGGCACCGTCTTCGCCCTCGCGCTCGGAGCGCCTCGCTGGCTCGGGGCGGTCACGCCGCTGGGTGGCCTGCTGGTGATCGCCGGGTTCCTCCTCGTCGCCTGGAGCGCGCTGAGGATCTGAGCGGGGGCCCGGGCGCCGCGGCCGTTGCGGGACTCCGGCCCGAGCGGCTACCATGGAGGGGTCTTTCGCGGCCGGGGTCCCCGGCCGCCGACTCCCGACCTTTCCGAGCCTCCGAGGGCCTGAAGCGCCCGCGGGCTCCAGCGATCCAAGTCAGCACCGACGAGGAGGAACCGCCATGCCCAACGCCGTCGTCAGCGTCCCCGAACCCCAGAACGAGCCGGTCCTGAGCTACGCCCCGGGCTCCGCCGAGCGCGACCGGCTGGCGGGCGAGATCGAACGGATCCTGGGGGAGGAGATCGAGATCCCGCTGGTCATCGGTGGCCGCGAGATCCGCACCGGCAAGACCGGCACGGCGGTCTGCCCGCACGACCACGGACACGTGCTCGCCACCTACCACCAGGCCGGCCCCGCCGAGGTGGCGCAGGCGATCGAGGCCGCCGGCGCGGCGTGGGCCGAGTGGTCCGAGATGGACTGGGAGGCGCGGGCGGCGGTCTTCCTGAAGGCGGCGGACCTCCTCGCCGGTCCCTGGCGCGAGCGGATGAACGCCGCCTGCATGCTCGATCAGTCGAAGACCATCCACCAGGCGGAGATCGACGTGGTCTGCGAGCTTGCCGACTTCTGGCGCTTCAATCCGGCCTACATGCGCCAGCTCTACGCCATGCAGGCGCGCTCGTCGGCCGGCATGTGGAACCACGTCGAGTACCGCGCGCTCGAGGGCTTCGTCTTCGCGGTCACGCCGTTCAACTTCGCCTCGATCAGCGGCAACCTGCCGACCGCGCCGGCGCTCATGGGCAACACCGTCCTCTGGAAGCCGGCCTCGAGCGTCGTCTACGTCTGCTACCAGCTGATGAAGCTCCTCGAGGAGGCGGGGCTGCCGCCGGGGGTGATCAACTTCGTGCCCGGGCGCGGCAGCCAGGTGGGCAACCCCGTCCTCGCGAGCCCCGCCTTCGCCGGCCTCCACTTCACTGGCTCGACCGACACCTTCCAGGGCATGTGGCGGACGATCGCCGAGGCCCTCCCACGCTACCGCTCCTACCCGCGGATCGTCGGCGAGACCGGCGGCAAGGACTTCGTCTTCGCCCACCCGTCGGCCGACGTGCCGGCGCTGGTCACGGCGCTCGTCCGGGGCGGCTTCGAGTTCCAAGGGCAGAAGTGCTCGGCGGCCTCCCGGGCCTACGTGCCGAAGTCGCTCTGGCCGCGGGTGCGCGAGGGGCTCGAGGAGCAGGTCGGACGCATCCGGATGGGCGCGCCCACGGACTTCCGGAACTTCATGGCGGCGGTGATCGACGAGAGCGCCTTCGAGCGGATCGTGGGCTACGTCGAGCACGCCGAGGGCGCGGACGGCTTCGAAGTGATCCTGGGCGGCGGCAACGACAGGTCCGAGGGGTACTTCATCGAGCCGACCGTGGTGGTGTCGGCCGATCCGCGATCGAAGCTCATGGCGGAGGAGATCTTCGGCCCGGTGCTGACGGTATTCGTCTACGAGGACCGAGACCTCGCCGCGACCGCGGACCTCGTGGACTCGACCAGCCCCTACGGCCTGACCGGCGCGATCTTCGCCCAGGACCGCAGGGCGATCGTCGACCTGTCCCGGCGCCTGCGCCACGCGGCGGGCAACTTCTACGTCAACGACAAGCCGACCGGCGCGGTGGTCAGCCAGCAACCGTTCGGCGGCGCCAGGGCGTCGGGCACGAACGACAAGGCGGGCTCGATCTTCAACCTGGTCCGGTGGGTCTCGCAGCGCTCGGTCAAGGAGACCTTCGTGCCCGCGACCGACTTCCCGTACCCCTTCATGGGCTGAGACGGGGTCGGACTCCTCGAAGGCGGCCTCCGAAACCGGTGGACCCTCCGGGCTTGCTTCCTAGCCTCTGGGAAGGGCGATCCCGGTTGAAGCGGCCGAGCTCTGTCTCGGCCGGGCGATCGGCGCAAGATGAACCGAACGCCGAAACGGAGACGGCCCGCCACCCCACGCACCCCGGTCCCAGGGACGAGCTCTGTCTCGGCCGGGCGAACGGCGTGGAATACACCGAGCGTTTCCTACTCCTCTCGGGGCGAGCCGCGGGTGTAGCGCAGCCAGGCGAGGAAGCCGGCGATCATCTCGCCCAGGGCCTGCTCCTCGTCCGAGGAGTAGAGCTCCGGGACCTCGACCGTGCGGTAGACCGCCGTCGGCTCGGCCACCGCTGCCGGCGCAGGCGGCTCGTCCGGGTACGGGCGGCCGGCGGCCTCGCCGGGTTCCGCCTCGACCATGCGCAGCGCCCACTGAAGCTGGTCGAGGTCGGCTCCCAGCGCGTCGAGGAGCCGCGCGAGGGTCTTGAGGCTCGGCGCCTGGTGGCCGTTCTCGTAGGAGGAGAGCATCCCGCGCGTGACCTCGGCTTCGGCCGCGACCTCGAGCTGTCTCCTGGGCTTGGTACCGCCGTGCAGGCGCAGGTGGCGGAGCGCCTCTCCGAGCTTCTCGAATGTTCTCAACCCTGGCATGGCATCGCTTCCCGCCACGCCGACCCCCCGTCGTCCGAGGCGGACCAGCGTAGCGGTAGGGGAGCGTAATGTCAAGCGCCGCTATACTGCCGATCCCATGGACTCCGTCCGTACCCACCGCGGCCTGGATCCCCGCCTTTCGGGGGTCCCGGAGGAGATCGCCGAAGGCCATGCCGACGTGGCGCTCACCCCGGGGCCGGAGATGGCCGCCGACGACACCGGCCTGGTCCACGGCGGCTTCGTCTTCGGGCTGGCAGATCATGCCGCGATGCTGGCGGTCAACCACCCGAACGTCGTCCTCGCCGGCGCCCAGGTGCGGTTCCTCGCCCCGGTGACGGTGGGCGAGCGGCTGGTCGCCCGGGCGCGGCGGCTCCACGACGGCGGGCGGCCGGACCGGCCGGTGGTGGAGGTCGAGGTCCTGGCGGGGGGACGGACGGTGCTCGCCGGGACCTTCCGCTGCGCCGTCTTGCCGGCGCACGTCCTGGCGGGGGAGCGCGACGGCGGCGGGCGGCCGGCCGGGGAAGTGCCGTGAACGGCGGCGAGCGGGTCGCCGAGGTCCTCGAGCGCCACGGGGTGCGCTTCCTCTTCACCCTCTGCGGCGGCCACATCTCGCCGATCCTGGTGGCGGCCAAGGCCCGCGGGATCCGGGTCGTCGACGTGCGGCACGAGGCGACGGCGGTCTTCGCGGCGGACGCCGTGGCGCGGCTGTCCGGCGTGCCCGGAGTGGCGGCGGTCACCGCCGGGCCGGGGGTCACCAACACCCTCACCGCCCTCCAGAACGCGCGCATGGCCGAGTCCCCGCTGGTCCTCCTGGGAGGGGCGACGGCTACGCTCCTCAAGGGCCGGGGAGCCCTGCAGGACATCGATCAGCTGGCGCTGGTCCGCCCGCTGGTCAAGGAGGCCCTGACGGTCGCCCGGGTGCGCGACCTCGCCCCGGCGCTCGAGCGCGCCTTCCAGGTCGCGGCCTCGGACGTGCCCGGGCCGGTCTTCGTCGAGTGCCCCGTCGACCTGCTCTACGACCGGGAGCTGGTCGCGGAGTGGTACGGCGGCAAAGGGGGAAAGGGGATCTCCGGGAAGCTCCTGTCGCTCTACCTCGGCTGGCATGCGAGGCGGCTCTTCGCCGGCGCCGAGAAGGCCGAGCCCGGTCTGCCGGCGGCGGTCGCGCGGCCGGTGCCGGCGGCGGCGGACGTCGAGCGCGCCGCCCGCTGGCTGGCGGCGGCCAAGCGCCCGGTGGTGGTGGTGGGCTCGGGGGCGCTCGCCGAGCCCGGCACGGCCGGCGACGTCGCGGCGGCGCTCGAGACCCTCGGAGCGCCGACCTACCTGGGGGGGATGGCCCGCGGCCTCCTGGGTGCCGACCATCCGCTCCACCGGCGCCACGCCCGGACCGCGGCGCTCAAGGAGGCCGACCTGGTGATCCTGGCCGGCTTCCCCGTCGACTTCCGCCTCGACTACGGGCGGAAGATTTCGCGCCGGGCGAAGCTGGTCGCCGCCGGCCGCGACCCGGAGCTCCTGCGGCGCAACCGCCGGCCGAACGTGGCGTCCGAAGGCGATGCCGGGGTCTTCCTGCGCGAGCTCGCGCTCCGCCTCGGTCCGGGCCCCGCCGCGGGCGGCGCCGCCGCCGGCCGGTCCGCCTGGAGCGGCTGGCACGAGCGCCTGCGCGAGCGCGACCGGCGGCGCGACGAGGAGATCGCGAGCCAGGCGGCGGAGGCGGCCCCGCCCCTCAACCCCCTGGCGCTGCTCCGGGAGCTCGAGGCGGTCTTGCCCGAGGACTCGGTCCTGGTCGCCGACGGCGGCGACTTCGTCGCCACCGCCTCCTACATCCTCCGGCCGCGCGGCCCCCTGCGCTGGCTCGACCCGGGCCCGTTCGGCACCCTGGGCGTCGGCGCCGGGTTCGCCCTCGGGGCGAAGCTCTGCCGGCCGTCGGCCGAGGTCTGGCTGCTCTACGGCGACGGCTCCGCCGGGTACAGCCTGGCGGAGGTCGACACCTTCGTGCGGCACGGCCTGGGGGTGATCGCCCTGGTGGGCAACGACGCCGGCTGGACCCAGATCGCGCGCGAGCAGGTGGAGATCCTGGGCGACGACGTGGGCACGACGCTGCTCCGGACGGACTACGACCGGGTGGCCGAGGGCTGGGGCGGGACCGGGATGCTCCTCGACCGCCCAGAGGCGACGGCGGACACCCTGCGCTCGGCCCGAGAGGCCGCGGCGCGCGGCGAGCCGGTGGTGATCAACGCCCACCTCGGAGCGACCGACTTCCGCAAGGGCTCGGTCTCCATGTGAGCCGTCCGGCGGGCCGCGGGCCCGCCCTACGCCTCGTAGGCCGCCCGGCCGCCGGCCTCCTCCCAGAGCGCCACCAGCCCTTCGGCGATCTGGACCGCGTTGGTCGCCGCGCCCTTCCGCAGGTTGTCGGCCACCACCCAGAAGGCGAGCCCGTTCTCGACCGTCGGGTCGCGGCGAATGCGCCCGACCAGGACCTCGTCGCGCTGGGCGGCGTCGATCGCGGTCGGATAGGCGAGCCGGGCGGGGTCGTCCACGACCTCGACCCCCGGCGCGGCGGCCAGGGCGGCGCGGGCGGCCGCGGGATCGACCGGCCGCTCGGTCTCGATCCACACCGCCTCGCTGTGCCCGGCGCTCACCGGCACCCGCACGCAGGTAGCGTGGAGCTCGACCGGCGTCTCGAGGATCTTCGGCGTCTCGACCCGCATCTTCCACTCCTCCCTGGTGTCGCCCGAGTCGAGGAAGGCGTCGATGTGGGGGAGCGCGTTGAAGGCGATCTGGGCCGGGAAGACCCGGCGCTCGAACGCCTCGCCGCCGAGCGCCGCGCGGGTCTCGCCCCGCATCTCGTCGACCGCGCGATGGCCCGCACCAGAGACGCTCTGATAGGTCGAGACGATCACCCGGCGAAGCCCGAAGGCGGCGCGGAGCGGCTCGAGAGCGACCACGAGCTGGATGGTCGAGCAGTTCGGGTTGGCGACGATGCCGCGCGAGCGGTATTCGGCGATCCGGTGCGGGTTGACCTCGGGCACCACCAGCGGCACGTCCTCCGCCATCCGGAAGGCGCTCGTGTTGTCGATCGAGACCGCGCCGCGGCGCGCCGCCTCGGGCAGGAGCGCTCGGCTGACGGCGCCCCCGGCGCTCGCGAGGAGCAGGTCGACCCCGTCGAACGCCTCGGGCTCGGCGAGACGCACCTCGACACGCCCGCCGGCGAACGCCAGCGGCTGCCCGGCGCTGCGCTCCGAGGCCAGGGGGATCACCTCGGCGGCGGGGAAGCCCCGCTGCTCGAGGACTTGCAGGAGCGTCCGGCCCACCAGGCCGGTGGCGCCCAGGACGGCGACTCGATAGGACATCTGACGGCTCCTCGGTCTTGCGCGATCGATCGGTTCGGTCTCCGGCCGGCCCTCGCGGTGCGCCGCGGGGGCGCTTGACGGGCCGCGATCCGGCTGGTACTTTGTGCCCGTAATTTTAGGGGAGGAAATTTTTGAACGCAAATCGTGTTGCCCCCGAACGAGGAGGCGAGACCCTTTGGAGACCATGATCGAAACCGGCACCGCACTCGCCCCGTCCACCGCCGCAGGCGGCGATGCCTGGGACGTGGACACCCTGGAACGGAGCATCGTCCGCTCGCTGCGCCGGATCATCCGGGCCGTCGGTCTCTACAGCCGGGACCTCCTGCGGCGCAGGAACCTGACCACGCCGCAGCTCGCGGCGTTGCGGCAGCTCGCCCAGCGCGGCGCGATGAGCGCCGGCGAGCTGGCGCGCGGCGTGGCGCTCAGCCAGGCGACGATCACCGGCATCGTCGATCGCCTGGAGCTCCACGGCCTGGTGACCCGCCGGCGCAGCTCCGAGGACCGCCGGCGGGTGGTGGTCGAGCTGACCGCCGCCGGGCGCGAGGTCGTGGCCACCTCGCCGCCGCCGCTCCACGAAGCGTTCATGGTGCGCCTCGCCGAGCTGCCGCAGCGCAAGCGCCAGGAGATCGACCGGGTGCTGCGCCAGATCGTCCAGATGATGGAGGCCGAGGAGGTCGAGGCGGCGCCGGTCCTGGCGGCCGAGACCACGCTCTCCGAGCTCCCGGACGGCCCCGAGGAGGGCTCCCGATGAGCGCGGTGGCGGAGGAGGTGCGGGGCGGCGACGTGCCGCGCGACGACGAGCTGGTCGTGCGCCCGGCGAGCGCCCGCGACGGCGCCGGCGTCTGGCGGCTGGCCAAGGCCTCGAAGGTCCTCGACGTCAACTCGCCCTACGCCTACCTCCTCGTCTGCGACCGCTTCGGGGACACCTCGGTGGTCGCCGAGCTCGAGGGCCGGCCGGTCGGCTTCGTCACCGCCTTCCGGCCACCGCGCCAGCCGGCGGTGATCTTCGTCTGGCAGGTGGCGGTCGCCGAGTCGATGCGCGGCCGCGGCCTCGCCCGCCGGATGCTCGCGGCCCTGATCGGTCTCGACGCCTGCCGCGGCGTCACCCATCTCGAGACCACCGTCACGCCGTCGAACGCCCCGTCGCGGGCGCTCTTCCGCTCCTTCGCCCGCAGCGTCGACGCGGAGATGACCGTGGCGCCGGGCTTCGGCCCCGAGCTCTTCCCCGACGGCGGCCACGAGGCCGAGGAGCTCTACCGGATCGGCCCCTTCGAACCCCCTGACGACCAACCCCACGAGCGAGGACGATGAGCGAGATCAACGAGACCACCGAGACCACGCGCGCCGGACTGGCGACGTTCGAGCGGCTGGAGTCCGAGGTGAGGGGCTACGTGCGCTCCTTCCCCGCGGTCTTCGCGACCGCCGAGGGCGAGCGCCTGGTCGACGAGGAGGGCCGGGCCTACCTGGACTTCTTCGCCGGCGCCGGCGTGCTCAACTACGGCCACAACCACCCGCGGCTCAAGGCGCGGCTGCTCGAGTACGTCGAGCAGGGCGGCGTCACCCACAGCCTGGACATGGCCACCTCGGCCAAGCGCCGCTTCCTCGAGCGCTTCGACGAGGTGATCCTCGAGCCGCGCGGCCTGCCCTACAAGGTGCAGTTCCCGGGCCCCACCGGCACCAACGCCGTCGAGGCCGCCCTCAAGCTGGCGCGCAAGGTGACCGGCCGGCACAACGTCGTCGCGTTCACCAACGGCTTCCACGGCATGACGCTGGGCTCGCTCGCCGCCACCGGCAACGCCTTCAAGCGCGCCGGCGCCGGCGTGCCGCTCGGCAACGTCAGCCGCCTGCCGTTCGACGGCTACCTGGGCGCCGGCGTCGACACCGTCGAGGCGCTCGAGGCCTACCTCGAGGACACCGGCAGCGGCGTCGACCAGCCGGCGGCGGCGATCGTCGAGACGGTCCAGGCCGAGGGCGGCGTCAACGTCGCCCGCTTCGACTGGCTGCGCCGGCTGGCCGCGACGCTCGAGCGCCACGGCGTGCTCCTGATCGTCGACGACATCCAGGTCGGCTGCGGCCGGACCGGTCCGTTCTTCAGCTTCGAGCCGGCCGGCATCGTGCCCGACATCGTCTGCCTCTCCAAGTCGCTCAGCGGCTACGGGCTGCCGATGGCCCTGGTGCTGCTCAAGCCGGAGCTCGACGTCTGGGAGCCGGGCGAGCACAACGGCACCTTCCGCGGCCACAACCCGGCCTTCGTCACCGCCACCGAGGCGCTCTCGTTCTGGGAGGACGACCGGCTGAGCCGCGAGGTGGCGGCGAAGACCGAGACCGTCACGCGCCGCCTCGAGGCGATCGCCGCCGGCCATGCCGAGGCGGGCGCCGCGGTGCGCGGGCGGGGCCTGATCCAGGGCCTCGCGTTCGACGATCCGTCGGTCGCCTCCCGGGTGTCCGAGGAGTGCTTCCGGCGCGGCCTGGTCATCGAGACCGCCGGCGTCGACTCGCAGGTCCTGAAGCTCCTGCCTCCGCTCACCATCGGCGAGCGCGAGCTCGCCTACGGCCTCGAGGTGATCGCGGACTCGGTCGAGACGGTCCTGACCGGGCCGCCGCCGGCCGAAGGCGAGCCCGAGCCGGCCGAGGCCGCGCTCGCCGGGAGGGCGTCGTGATCGTCCGCCGGCTCGAGGAGATCGAGGGCGGCCGGCGCGACGTCCGCGCGCCCACCTTCCACAGCCGCCGCTTCCTGCTCGCCGAAGACCGCTGCGGCTTCTCGTTCCACGACACCGTGCTCCACGCCGGGAGCGAGACCCAGATCTGGTACAAGCACCACCTCGAAGCGGTCTACTGCGTCGCCGGCGAGGGCGAGCTCGAGGACCTCGACCACGGCGAGGTCCACCCGATTTGCCCGGGCACCTTCTACGCCCTGACCGGCCACGAGCGCCACTATCTGCGGGCGACCACCGACCTGCGCATGATCTGCGTCTTCAGCCCCGCGCTGACCGGCGCCGAGGTCCACGACGAGGAGGGGGCCTACCCGCTGCTCGAGCCGGAGCCCGCCCAGGTCGCCGAGCAGGTCGCCGAGTAGGCCGCGCGACCGGCACCGGCCCATCGCCCGCGAACCCCTCGAACCCCGAAGACCCCGAGAGCCACAGGAGGAACCCGATGACCACCACGACCCGAGTGCCCGACCTCTACCCTTCGCGAGTGGAGGTGGAGCCCCATCTTCGCGACCGCCAGGACCCGGTCCTCCACGGCGAGGCCGCCGGCGCGCTCACCCGCTACCAGCGCGACGCCTACCAGGCCGACGGTTTCCTGGCCCTCCCCGGCTTCTTCCCGCAGGAGGAGGTCCGCGGCTTCCAGCGCGAGGCCGAGCGCCTGCGCACCCTCGACGCGCTGCGCGCGCGCGAGGACGTGATCACCGAGCCCGAGAGCGACGAGATCCGCTCCATCTTCGACATCCACCGCACCAGCGAGGTCTTCGACCGGGTCGCGCGCGACCCGCGCATCCTCGCCAAGGTCCGGGAGATCCTGGGCGGCGACGTCTACATCTTCCAGTCTCGGGTCAACTACAAGCCGGGCTTCCGGGGCAAGGAGTTCTACTGGCACTCGGACTTCGAGACCTGGCACGTCGAGGACGGCATGCCCCGGATGCGGGCCGTCTCCTGCTCGATCGCGCTGACCCCGAACTACGCCTTCAACGGGCCGCTCATGCTGGTGCCCGGCTCCCAGCACTACTTCCTCTCCTGCGTCGGCGAGACCCCCGAGGACCACTACAAGGAGTCGCTCAAGAAGCAGGAGTACGGGGTGCCCGATCCGGAGGGGCTCGAGAAGCTGGTCGAGCTCGGCGGCGGCATCCGGGTGCCGACCGGTCCCGCGGGGTCGGTGACTCTCTTCGACTGCAACACGATGCACGGCTCGGCCTCGAACATCACGCCCTTCCCGCGGACCAACCTGTTCCTGGTCTACAACAGCGTCGCGAACACCCTGGTCGAGCCGTTCAGCGGCCAGAGGCCGCGCCCCGGCTTCATCGCCAACCGGAGCGACGAGACGCCGCTCGCGGCCGCCGACTGAAGCGACCGGCGATGACCGGAACGATCCGATCCGGCCCGCGGCGCCGGCCCCGCCGGGGCGGGCGGCGAGCCGCGGCGTGCCTGGCGGCCGTCGCGGTCGCCCTCGTGGCGCTCGCGTGCGGCGGCGCCGGCGAGCGGCCGGGCGAGTCGACCTTCGCCCGGCTCCGGCGCCAGGGGGTGGCGCGCGTCGGCTACGCCAACGAGGCGCCGTACGCCTACCTCGACAGCGCGAGCGACCGCCTGACCGGCGAGGCGCCGGAGATCGCCCGCCGGGTGCTCGCCGACCTGGGCGTGCCCCGGGTCGAGGGGGTGCTCACCGAGTTCGGCGCCCTGATTCCCGGTCTCGAGGCGGGACGCTTCGACCTGATCGCCGCCGGCATGTACATCAAGCCGCGGCGCTGCCGCGAGATCGACTTCTCGAACCCGACCTACTGCATCGGCGAGGCCTTCCTGGTGCGCCGGGGAAACCCGCGGGACCTCCACTCCTACCGCGACGTCGCCGCGAGCGACGGCGCCGCCCTCGGGGTGGTCGCCGGGGCGGTCGAGCTCGGCTACGCCCGCAAGAGCGGCATCCCGCGCGACCGGATCGTCGTCTTTCCCGACGCTCCTAGCGCGGTCGCCGGGGTCCAGTCCGGCCGGGTGGACGCCTACGGCGGGACGAGCCTCACGGTCCGGGACCTGCTCACCAAGGCCGGCGACCCCGGTCTCGAGATCGCCGCTCCGTTCACCGATCCCGTGATCGGCGGCCGGCCGGTTCGCGGCTGCGGCGCCTTCGGCTTTCGCCGGGACGAGGACGAGCTGCGGCAGGCCTTCGACCGCCGGCTCCAGGGCTTCGTCGGCACCCCGGCGCACCTCGACCTGGTCCGCCCGTTCGGCTTCACCCGGCGCGACCTGCCCGGCGATGCGACCGCGACGGCTCTCTGTCGCGGCGGCGTCTGAGGGGACCGCCATGACCCTGCCCCGACCCTTCGACCTGCTGCCGCCGCTGCTCGACGGCCTGGGGGTGACCCTCGAGCTGCTCGCCGGCGGCCTGGCGGTGGCCGTGGTGGCCGCTCTCGTGGCCGGCCTCGCCCGGCGCGCGCGCTTCGCCCCCGGCCGCTGGCTCGCGACCGCCTATGTCGAAGCCTTCCGGGGCACCTCGGCGCTGGTCCAGCTCTTCTGGTTCTACTTCGCCTTGCCCGCGCTCCTGGGCGTGAGCCTCGACGCCCTCACCGCCGGCGTGCTGGTGCTCGGCCTGAACACCGGCGCCTACGGCGCGGAGGTGGTGCGCGGAGCGATCCAGGCGGTGCCGCGCGGGCAGTGGGAGGCCGCGACCGCCCTCGGCTTCACCCGCGGCCAGACGCTGCGCCGGATCGTCCTGCCCCAGGCGGCGCTGCGCATGCTGCCCCCGGCCGGGAACCTGGCGATCGAGCTGCTCAAGAACACCGCGCTGGCGTCGACCGTCGCCCTGACCGAGCTGACCTTCCGGGCCCAGGCGCTGCGCTCGGAGACGCTGCGGACCGTCGAGATCTTCAGCCTCGCCCTCGCCATCTACTTCGTCCTCGCCCAGGCGATCCGGCTCGCCATGGGCCGGCTCGAGCGCCGGCTGGCGGTCGGCCAGGAGTGGGGTGTCGAGGCGCGTGGAGGGCCGGCGTGACCTGGCACTGGGCCTATGCCCTGGAGGTCCTTCCGCGGCTGCTCCGCGGGCTGCTGGTGACCCTCGAGGCGACCGCCGCGGGCTTCGCCTTCGCGCTCGTCGCCGGGCTCCTCTGGGCCCTCCTCCGGCGCTCGGGCCACCGCCTGGTCTCGGTGCCGGTCGCCTGGCTGGTCGAGGTCGTGCGCTCGACGCCTCTGCTCGTCCAGCTCTACTTCGTGTTCTACGTCTTCCCGCGCATGGGGGTGGTGCTCTCGCCGCTCACCGCCGGCATCCTGGGGCTCGGCCTCCACTACAGCGCCTATACCTCCGAGATCTACCGCTCGGGTATCGAGGGGGTGCCGCGCGGTCAGTGGGAGGCGGCGCGGGCGCTCAACTTCAGCCGCCTCGAGACCTTCACCCGGGTCGTCCTGCCGCAGGCGATCCCGCCGATCCTCCCGGCGCTCGGCAACCGGCTGATCGCGATCTTCAAGGACACGCCGCTGCTCGCCGTCATCACCGTGACCGAGATGCTCCAGGAGGCGAAGCTCGCCGGCGCGGAGAGCTTCCGCTATCTCGAGCCGCTGACCCTGGTCGGGGCGATCTTCCTGGTCCTCTCGCTCGCGTCGTCCCGACTGGTGCGCCGGCTGGAGGTGCGCAATGAACGGGTCGCCTGAGCCGGAGCGGAGCCGGGTTTCGCCCGGGGAGCCGGCGAAGCGCCCGCTGATCCGTCTCCGTGGCGTGGTCAAGCGCTACGGCGACGAGGTGGTCCTGGACCGCCTCGACCTCGACGTCGCGCGCGGCGAGCGGCTCGCCCTGATCGGCCCGAGCGGCTCGGGCAAGTCGACCGTCCTGCGCATCCTGATGACCCTGGAGGGGATCGACGGCGGCGCGGTCGAGATCGACGGCGAGCGCGTGTTCACCCAGGAGCGGGGCGGCCGCCGGGTGGCGGCGGACGAGCGGCACCTGCGCCGGATGCGCGAGCGGGTGGGGATGGTCTTCCAGCACTTCAACCTCTTCCCGCACATGACCGTCCTCGGCAACGTCACGGCGGCGCCGGTCCGCGTTCTGGGCCTCTCGGCCGAGGCGGCCGAGGAGCGGGCGCTGGAGCTCCTCGAGCGGGTCGGGCTCGCCGACAAGGCCGGCGCGCACCCGGCCCAGCTCTCGGGCGGCCAGAAGCAGCGGGTGGCGATCGCCCGCGCGCTCGCGATGCGCCCGGAGATCCTGCTCTTCGACGAGGTCACGTCGGGTCTCGACCCCGAGCTGGTCGGCGAGGTGCTGGCGGTGCTCCGGGCCCTGGCGCGGGGCGGCGGCCCGGAGGCGGACGGCGGCGCCGAGCGCACCATGCTCGTCGTCACCCACCAGATGCGCTTCGCTCGCGACATCGCCGACCGGGTGGTCTTTCTCGACCGCGGCCGGATCGTCGAGGAGGGGGCGCCGGCCGAGATCTTCGCTCACCCGGAGGAGGAGCGCACCCGCGCCTTCCTGCGCTCGATCCTCGAGGCTTGACCAGGCCCGAAGCGACTCGACTCACTCATCTACCTGGAGCCAGATCGTGACCGACCCACCGAGCACAGCACAGCACGAAGAGCGGCCGAGCGAGTCCCTGTCCCCCCGCGCAGGGGGCGGGAGGACCGAGACCGACCTGGGGGATCCGACCCCGCCGCCCTGGGTGGTCCTCAAGTTCGGCGGCACCAGCGTCTCCTCCCTCGAGCGCTGGCGGACGATCGCCGCCACCGTCCGCGAGCGGATCGCCGCCGGCCGGCGGCTGGTGATCGTCTGCTCGGCACTCTCCCAGGTCTCGAACCGGCTCGAGGATCTGCTCGAGCAAGCGGGGAAGGGGCGCGAGATCGCCGCCGGGTTGGCGGGCCTGCGTCGCGTCCACGAGGAGCTCGCGCGCGCGATGGGCCTCTCGGCCGGCGACCTGCTCGGCGAGACCCTCGGCGAGCTCGAGCAGATCCTCGAGGGCATTCGACTGACCGAGGAGGTGACCCCCAGGCTCCGCGCCCGGGTGATGTCCGCGGGCGAGCTCCTGTCGAGCCGCCTGGGCGCGGCCTGGCTCGCCGGCGAGGGAGTCCCGACCACCTGGCAGGACGCGCGGGAGCTCCTGGCGGCGGTGCCGGACCCGCAGGTGGCCCCGGAGCGCCAGTACCTCTCGGCGACCTGCGACCACGCCTACGACCGGGACCTCGACCGCCGGCTCCGATCGCTGCCCGCGCCGGTGGTCTTGACCCAGGGCTTCGTCGCGCGGCTTCCGGGCGGCGACACCGTGCTCCTCGGCCGCGGCGGCTCGGACACCGCGGCGGCCTACCTGGCGGCGAAGCTCGGGGCCGAGCACCTCGAGATCTGGACCGACGTGCCCGGGATGTTCAGCGCCAATCCCCACCAGGTCCCGGACGCGCGCCTGCTCCTCGACCTCGGCTACGCCGAGGCCGGCGAGCTGGCCTCGAAGGGCGCCAAGGTGCTCCATCCGCGCTCGATCGACGCGGCCCAGGACGCCGGCATCCCGGTCCACGTTCGCTGCACGCCGGAGCCGGACCTGATCGGCACGGTGATCAGCGGCTCGGCGACCGCCGAGGCCGGCGTCAAGGCGGTCTCGGAGCGCAAGGGGATCGTCCTGGTCTCGATGGACGTCGACGGCGACTGGCAGGGCGTCGGCGTGATCGCGGACATCGCCGCCTGCTTCAAGGCCCACGGCGTGTCGATCGACCTGCTGGCTTCGTCCCAGACCAACTTGACGGTGGCGCTCGACCCGCGCGCCAACTATCTCGAGGACGACGCCCTCGAGCCGCTCCTCGCCGACCTCGAAGAGCTCTCCGAGCCGCGAGTGATCCGTCCGGCGGCCGCCGTGAGCCTGGTCGGAACCGGCATCCGGGCGATCCTCCACCAGTGGGCCTCGGTCCTCGAGCTGTTCGAGGACGAGCCGGTCTACCTGGTCTCCCAGTCGGCCAACGACCTGTCGCTCAGCCTGGTGGTCGACGAGAGCTCGGCCGACCGCCTGGTGCAGCGCATCCACGACCGGCTGTTCCACGGCGACGTGCCCGCGGCCTCCTTCGGCCCCACCTGGGAGAGCCTGGCGGCCCCCCGGGTCGGGCTCGCTCGCTGAGACGGCTTCGGTCCCGAGCTTCCCGTCCTATGCTGTTTTCCTATACCATCGCGCGGTGAATCGTGGCGAGCGGGAGGCGACGGACGCCGGCGGCGACGGAGGCCGCGGGCGGGGGAGCCTCGTCCTGCTCGCCGGACTGGCCCCGCCCATGGCCCTGGGTGCCGCGCTTCGGCTCTGGGGCCTGGCCGGCCAGGTGCTGATCGGCGACGAGTACCACCTCGTCAACTGGGCGGTGCAGCCGGACTGGCGGCAGGTGTTCGCCTACCACCCGGCGGACCCCTGCATGCCGCTGACCGCGTTCGCCCACCTCCTGATCGTCTGCGGAGTCCCGCTGACGGAGCTCCTCTGCCGGCTGCCGGCGGTGATCGCCGGGCTCGCCGCGCTGGTCGCCCTGCCGCTCCTCGCCCGCCGGGCGATCGGCTGGCCGGGCGCCGTGGCGCTGGCCTGGCTGGTGGCGATCTCGCCCTCGCTCGTCTACTACAGCCGGATCGCCCGGCCCTACATCCTCCTGGTCCTGCTCGGCACCGCCGCGGCCGCCGCCTTCTGGCGCTGGTGGCGACGCGGGGGCGCCGGGGCCGCCACGGCCTACGTCCTCTGCGCCGGGGCGGTGGTCTGGTTCCATCCCGGCACCCTCCCGTTCGTCACCGCGCCGCTCGCCTTCGGCGCCGTCGAGCTCATCCGGCGGCGCCTCCGGCGGGCGCCCGGTATCGGCCGGCAGGCGGTCCGGCTCGCGGGCGTGGCGCTCCTGCTGGCCCTGGCGGTGGCAGCCTCGGTGGTGCCGACGTGGGCCTCGCTCACCCAGGTGGCCGGGCTCAAGGCGCGGAGGGCGACACCCTCCTGGAGCGAGCTCGGGCAGGTGCTCGAGCTCCAGGCCGGGTCGCTGGCGATTCCCGTGGTGGTGCTGTTCTGGTCCCTGGCGGCGATCGGCCTGGTCTTCCTCTGGCGCCGCCGGCCGGAGGCCGCCCTCTTCGTCACCCTGCTCGCCGCGGCGCAGTGGTCGGCGATGGCCCTGGTGCTGCAGCCTCAGGGAATCGACCACTCGGTGGTGCTCAACCGCTACGTGCTGGTCACGCTGCCGCTGGTCCTGCTGTGGGTGGCCGAGGGGCTCCGGGCGCTCGGCGGCCTGGCGGGCCGGGCCGGGCGGTGGGCGCCGCGAGGCGCGACCGCGGTTCTGCTCGCTGCCCTCGCCGCGACCTCGCCCTACCTGGCCGAGCCCCGGCTCCGCCTGGGCCCTTTCGCCGGCAGCTTGTTGTCGATCGCCTTCTACGTTCCCCCCTGCACCTGGATCCGGACGACGTCCCGCCGGTCTACCAGGCTCTCATCCGCCAGCCGGGCCCCGGTGCGGTGATCGAGGTCCCCGCCAATCCGATCACCGCCAGCGACCGGGCCGCCATCGCTCTCTCCCGGCTCTACCGGCGGCCGGTGATCCTGGGCTACGACGTGCCCTGGATCGAGAGCCGGAGCCTCCACCTGCGCACCGCCTGCGGCTGGAGCCCCCGAGCTCTTCGGGCCTCCGGAGGGCGCTTCGTGGTCCTGGTCTTCGATCGTCCCACCCTGAACCGCGCGGCGGCGGGCATCGCGCCGCCCGACCCGGGGAGCCGGCCGCCCTGGCGGCGGCGGATCACGAAGCCGGCCGAACGGCTCGATCGCAGGCTGCGCTCGGCCTGGGGCCCGCCGCACCTGAGCGACGACCGGGCCGAGCTCTGGGACCTCGCCCGGCTCCCGGCGCCGGCCGCGCCGCACGCGAAGCGGCGCGCCCCGGTCACTTGACGTAGCCGAGGGCGGTCAAGCGCCGGGCGGCGTCCTGGCCCCGGCGCAGAGCCTCGGACTCGTCGGCGGACCCCTCGACCTCGCGGATCCGTCGCGAGAGGGCATGCTCCAGGCGGTCGACCTCGCGCGGGTGCCGGGCCGCGACGTCCTGGGTCTCGCCGGGGTCGGTGGCCAGGTCGTAGAGCAGGGCGTGGCGGGTGGCGAGGTCGTAGACCAGCTTGAAGCGACCCTCCTTGGCGGCCCGCAGCGACCCCCAGGCCGCGAACACCACCGGGTGGACGGCCTCGCCCTCCTCGATCACCGGCCGCAGGCTGAGGCCGTCGAGGCGGGGAGCCCGGCCCTCCGGCGGCCCGGGTCCGAGGTAGTCGAGGAGCGTCGGCAGGAGGTCGAGGTTCTCGACCTGCGCGGCGAAGCTCCGGCCGCCGCGGACCCCCGGCAGGTGGAGCACCATCGGGGTCCGGATCTCGGTGTCGTAGACCGTGTGGCAGTGCTTGACGTCGCCGTGCTCGAGGAACTCCTCGCCGTGGTCGGCGACCACGGCGATCAGCGTGTCGGCGAGCAGGCCGCGCCGGTCGAGCTCGGAGACCAGCTCGCCGAAGGTCCGGTCGAACGAGGCGATCTCGTCGTCGTAGAGGTCCTCGAGGTGGTCGAGGTCGCCGCGGGTCACCTCGAGCTTGGCGGCCGAGCGGCCTTCGACCTGGTCGCAGATCGGGTTGGGGTCGCCGCTCTCGATGAACTCCTTGCCCGGGTAGGTGGCGGTGGAGAAGTGGTGGACCTTCGGCCGGTAGGGATCGTGCGGGTCCATGAAGTGGAGGTAGAGGAAGAAGGGCCGGGGCAGCGTGTCGAGCAGGCGGGTGCCGGCGCCCTCCACGCACGGCGCCTCGGCCCACAGGCAGCTCTCGTCGAAGGTGTCGAAGCCGCGGTCGAAGCCACCGTGGCGGTTGTTGGCGCTCGGGGTCGCGCGCACGATCGGGCTGGCCGAGACCGCGGCGGTGCCGTAGCCGCGCGCGCCGAGGATCTCGGCCAGCGACGGGATGCCCTCGGGGATGCCGATCCGGTCGCCCGGCTGAATCCAGAAGGCGGTGCCGTCGCGGCCGGTGAGAATCGAGTTGGCGGAGGGATAGGTGCACGGGGCCTGCGAGCGCACGTCCTCGAACAGCAGGTTGTCGCGCGCGAAGGCGGCGAGGTGGGGCGCGGTCGGGCGCCGGTAGCCGTAGAGCTCGAGGTGCGAGGCGCGGAGGGTGTCGACCAGGATCACCAGGACGTTCCGCGGCGGGCGCGGGGCGCAGCCCGCGAGCACGGCGGGGAGCGCCGCCAGGGCGAGCGCCAGGGCGGCCCCCTGGCGGCCGCTCACTCCGGCCCCGCCGGCACGTCGGCCGGCTCGCGGCTCGCGCCGGACTCCGCGTGGGGCGTGAAGAGAGGACTCCGCCGCAGCCGCAGGCGGTGGCCGTACCAGGCCGCGAGCGAGCCCAGGGTCGCCATGGCGTAGGTGCTCGCGCGGCGCAGCGAGATGCTCGAGGCCTCGTCGAAGTAGCGCACCGGCATCGGGATGTCGCCCACCCGGAACCCGAAGTGGACGGCCTGGAGCAGGAGCTGCGAGTCGAACACGAAGTCGTCCGAGTTGCGCTCGAACGGCACCGTCTCGAGCAGCTCCCGGCGGTACGCCCGGAAGCCGCTGTGCCATTCGCCCAGGTTCTGGCCGGTGAGCATGTTCTCGATCAGGGTGAGCCCGCGGTTGGCGACGTACTTGACCCGTGGCATGCCGCCAGAGAGCGCTTCGTGGCGGGTCCGGATCCGGTTGCCGAGCACCAGGTCGAGGACGTCGAGGCGCAGGATCTCGACCGCGGCGGGCACCAGCCGGGCGTCGTACTGGTCGTCGGGGTGGACCATGGCGACGAAGTCGGCGCCTCGGGCGAGGGCCTCGCGGTAGCAGGTCTTCTGGTTGCCGCCGTAGCCCAGGTTGCGCTCGTGCCGGACCAGCGTGACCGGCAGGCGCGCGGCGATCTCCGCCGTCCGGTCGGTCGAGCAGTCGTCGACCACCAGGACCTCGTCGCAGCAACCGTCGGGCAGCCGGGCGAGCGTCGTCTCGAGGGTGTCCTCCGCGTTGTAGGCGGGCATGACGACGAGGGTTCGCTCCGGCACGGTCTCTCTCCTGGCGAGCGACCCTAAAGGAAAAGCCCGCCGACGCCAAGGACCGCCGGCGGGCTGGTCCGAGCTGGTACGCTGGAGCGGCCCCGATCCGAGGCATCATCCGACCCGACCTTCCGGAGGAGACCATGTCCAGAGCGCCCGGCATCCGCGCCGTCCTCGTCTTCGTCCTGCTCGCCTTGCCCGCCGTCGCGGCCCGCGCGGCCGACGCCCCCGGCGCGCCGCACCCGTTCGGCGTCCACGACCTGGTCACCATGGCCCGGCTCTCGGACCCGGCGGTCTCGCCCGACGGCTCGCGGGTCGCCTTCACCCTGCGCGAGACCGACCTCGCCGCCGACCGCGGCCGGACCGACCTCTGGTGGGTGGGGACCGACGGCGGCGGCCTGGCGCGCCTGACCGGCGACCCGGCCTCGGACTCCTCGCCCGCCTGGTCGTCGGACGGCGCGAGCCTCTACTTCCTCTCCTCGCGCTCCGGGTCCTCCCAGGTCTGGCGCCTGCCGGTCGCGGGCGGCGAGGCCCGCCAGGTGACCGACCTGCCGGTCGACGTCGGGACCTTCCGGCTGTCGCCCGACGGCTCGAGGCTCGTCGTCTCGCTCGACACCTTCCCGGACTGCCCCGACGTCGCCTGCACCGCCGCGCCGGCTGAAAGCGGAGGCCGACTCGCCGGCGACCGGCCAGCTCTACGACCGGCTCTTCGTCCGCCACTGGGACACCTGGGCGGACGGCCGCCGATCGCACCTCTTCGTGCTCGCCGCCGGCGGGACCAAGCTGGGCGCCGGCGACGCGGTCGACGTGACCCGCGGGCTCGACGGCGACGTGCCGTCGAAGCCCTTCGGCGGCACCGAGGAGTACGCCTTCACGCCGGACGGCTCGGGCCTCGTCTTCAGCTCGCGCGTGGTCGGCGCCGAGGAGGCCTGGTCGACCGACTTCGACCTCTACCTGGTGCCGGCGGACGGCTCCGCGGCGCCGCGCGTGCTGACCGAGGCGAACCAGGCCTGGGACACCCAGCCGAGCTTCTCGCCCGACGGCAAGACCCTGGCCTACCTGGCGATGGCCCGCCCGCGTTTCGAGTCCGACCGCTTCCGGCTGATGCTCATGCCCTGGTCCGCCGATGGCCCGGCGGGCGCCCCCCGGGCGCTCACCGAGAGCTGGGACCGTTCGGTCGGCTCGTTCGTCTGGGGACCGGCCGGCAAGACGATCTACGCCACCGCGCCCAACCTCGGCAACGTCGCGCTCTTCGCGATCGACGCCGCGACCGGCAGGGTCCGTGACCTGGTGACCGAGGGCCACGTCCGCTCGCCATCGGTCGTCGAGGGGGAGGACGGCCGGCGGATCGTCTTCGCGCGCGACACCTTCAGCTCGCCGGTCGACCTCTACTCGGTCGCCGCCTCGGGCGGCGACCTCGAGCGGTTGACCGAGGTCAACGCCGACCGGCTGGCCTCCGTCCGGATGGGGGAGTACGAGCAGTTCCACTTCGCCGGCTGGAACGGCGAGACGGTCTACGGCTACCTGGTCAAGCCGGTGGGCTTCGAGCCGGGCAAGAAGTACCCGGTCGCCTTCCTCATCCACGGCGGCCCGCAGGGCGCCTGGGACAACGAGTTCCACTACCGCTGGAACCCCCAGCCTTACGCCGGCGCGGGCTACGCGGTGGTGATGATCGACTTCCACGGCTCGACCGGCTACGGCCAGGCGTTCACCGACGCGATCAGCCGCCACTGGGGCGACCGGCCGCTCGAGGACCTGCAGAAGGGCCTGGCGGCCGCGCTCGCGCGCTACCCGTTCCTCGACGGCGACCGGGTGGGCGCCCTCGGCGCCTCCTACGGCGGCTACATGGTCTACTGGATCGCCGGCAACTGGCCGGACCGCTTCCGCTGCCTGGTCGACCACGACGGGGTCTTCGACACCCGGAGCGCCTACTACTCGACCGAGGAGCTCTGGTTCCCCGAGTGGGAGTTCGGCGGGCCGTACTGGCAGAACCCGGAGCTCTACGAGAAGTTCAACCCGGTCCGGTACGTGGAGAAGTGGCAGGCCCCGATGCTCGTGATCCATAGCGAGCACGACTACCGCCTGCCCTTGACCCAGGGCCTGGGCGCCTTCACCGCGCTCCAGCGCCGCGGCGTCCCGAGCCGCTTGCTCTACTTCCCGGACGAGAGCCACTTCGTGCTGAAGCCCTCGAACAGCGAGCTCTGGTACCGGACGGTCCTCGACTGGCTCGATCGCTGGGTGGTCGGAGCCGGGGGCGGCGGGGGCGGGGCAGGTGCGGGCGCCGCAGGCTACCGGGGCGCCGGACCGTAGCCGGTGAGCTCGACGTAGCCGGCGCCGGCGACCGGGCGCCCGCCGTGCTCGCCGGTGAGCGACACCGCCCCTTCCCAGTACCGGAACCCGACGTCGAGCTCCTGGTCGGCGAGCTCCGGCGAGATCCGGAGGTCGAGCCCGGCGGCCGGAACCCGCAGCCGCCAGCGGGCGGGGTAGAGGGCCCGCGAGCGCGGGCTCCGCCAGCGGTCCTCGACCGCGATCGCGACCTCGCCCCGGGTCAGTGGGCGCGCTCCACCGCCGGGATCGACCAGGGTGCCGCTCGAGGCCGGGTCGGTCGAGCCGTCGGCGCGCCGCAGGCGGTAGACCATCAGGTCCCAGCCGTCGGAGAGCTGGAGCGAGAACCAGTCCCAGCCCACCTCGCCCGCGGCGAGGGCGCTGGTGCTCCACTCCCGGTCGAGCCAGGAGAGCCCGGTGACCGGCACCTCGCGGCCGTCCACCGTCACCGCGCCGCGGGTCGTGAGGCGGGTGACCGAGTAGTAGTAGGAGGCGTTGCCCGGCCCGCCGCCCTTGCGGGACAGGCCGTGGTCGCCCTGGAGGACCGGCGGCTTGGCGGCCTCGAGGCGCAGGTCGACGGCCAGCGCGCCGTCGGCCGCCCGCAGGCGCAGCGGTCCCAGGCCGGCCTCGCCGGGCGCGCCGATCGCGCGCGCCTCCCAGTCCTCGACCCAGGCGCGGAAGGGAGCCGCGCGCGCGCCGGCGAGCCCCAGGGCGCCGCGCGCGAGGCGCGCCGCGGAGTGGAAGCGGCCGGCCGCGACGTCGGTGAACGCGAAGTGCGCGAGCCAGGCCTGGCGGGTGGCCCAGGCCGAGGCGCGGTCGCCCGCCGCTACGCCCCCGGAGGCCGGCGGCGCGAGGCCGTTCCGGAACAGGGTGAGCTGGTAGCCGAAGCGCCGCCCACCGGCCGCCGTCAGGTTGCCGGTGAAGTACCACCACTCGGTGCGGAAGTCGGGGTGGGGTCCGTGGTCGGCCGGAAACCGGAAGGGCCGCGGAGCGAGCGCCCGGGCGAAGCCCGCGGCTCCGTCGCCGCGTAGCGCGTCGGCCACCGAGAGCGTCGCCCGGGGCTCCGGCGGCCGCTCCCGAGCTGCCGGCGAGCAGGCGAGGGCCGCCGCGAGCCCGGCGAGCCAGACCAGGTAGGCGGCCGGCCGGCCGCGCGCGCGAAGCCGCCGGCGGGGCCCCCTCACTCTTCCCTCAGGGCCACCGCCGGGCGGGTGCGGGCCATCCGCCACGCCGGGTAGAGGCCGGCGACGAGGGCGGCGGCGACCGCCAGGCCGACCGCCTGCACCAGGATCTCCGGCGCGACGCTCATCTCCAGAGTCCAGCCGAACGAGCGCCGGTTGACCACGAAGATCATGATCGCCGCCAGCACCAGCCCCACCGGCACGGCGAGGAGCCCCGCGGCGAGCCCCATGAGGCCGGTCTGCGAGGTGACGAGCTGCCAGACCTGCCCGGGGGTCATACCGTTGGCGCGCAGCACGCCGAGCTCGCGGGCGCGCTCGAGCTGGAGCGCCATGAGCGCCGAGAGCACTCCGGTGAAGGCGACCAGGCCGGCCAGGAGGCGGAGCACGGAGGTGATCGCGAAGGTGCGATCGAAGATCTCCATCGAGGTCTCGCGCAGCGCGCGGTTCGAGCGCACCAGGATCTCCTGGCGCGGCGCCGCGAGCCGGCGCAGGCGTTCGGCGAGCGCCTCGCGATCGGTGCCGGGAGCGGCGTAGACCGAGAGCGCCGAGACTGCGGCGTCGTGCCAGAAGCGGCGATAGACGGCGAGGTCGAGGACCACCGCACCCGGCTCGCGGCCGAAGTCCGAGTACACCCCGGCGACCTCGAAGGCGCGCTCGCCCGAGGCCGTGGGCAGGACGATCCGGTCGCCGACCGCCAGGTGGCGGCGGCGTGCCAGCGGCTCCGAGACCAGGACCGCCGCGCCCCGGCCGAGCGCGGGCCAGGCGCGCTGGGGGTCGCCGGCGAGGAACCGGAAGCTCCGCCGTCCCCGCGGCCCCAGGTCGAAGGCCCGCAGCTCCACCGGCAGGGCGTCCTCGGCGCCGGAGCGGCTGGGACCCTCGGCGACGCGCACCGTCGCCCGGCGCAGGCTGTCGACCCGCGCCACCCCCGGCGCCGCGCGGACCGCGCGCACCACCGCCGGATCGAGGGTGGCGGTGGCCGTGGGTCCGGGCGACGGCGGGCTGAGGTAGAGGTCGGCGCCCAGTGTCTGGTCGAGCCAGGCGACCAGCGTGCCGCGGAAGCTGCCGATCATCACGCCGACGCCCACCGTCACCGAGACCGCGATCACCAGAGCGGCGATCGCCACGCCGGTGCGCGAGAGGGCGGCCACCACGCCGCGCGCCGCCATCCGCCCGAGGAGCCCGAAGAGCGCCCCGGCCGGCCGCCGGAGCAGGGCCATCAGGGCGACGGTCGCCGCGGGCGTCAGGAGGGCGCAGCCGACGACCACGCCGGCGAGGCCGGCGAAGGCGGGCGCCAGCCGGTCGGAGGGGAGCGCCAGGAAGCCGGCGCCGGCGGCGAGCAGGAGGACTCCGGCGCCGGCCGCGCGCGGCACCGCCCGGCGGGCCCGGGCCTCGGCGAGGGAGCGGGTGAGGGCGGCCCGCGGGGGCGCGGCGGTCGCCTCGAGCGCCGGCGCCAGGGCGGCCACCGCCGTCGCCCCGAGCCCGAGCACGGCGCCCTTCACCAGGATCGCCGGCGCCAGGGCGAGGTGGCGGACCGAGAGGACGAAGTAGAGGTCGTTGATCGTCCGGGTGACCAGGCGCAGGAGGATCTCGCCGAGCGCCGTGCCGGCGGCGAGGCCGGCGGCCGTGCCGAGCGCGCCCATCAGCAAGGCCTCGAGGAGGAGCGACGCGAAGATCTCGCGGCGGGTCACTCCCAGGGCTCGCAGGGTCCCGATCAGGGTCCGCCTCTGGACCACCGAGAAGGTCATCGTGTTGTAGATCAGGAAGACCCCGCAGACGAGGGCGAGGAGGGACAGGGCGGAGAGGTTGAGGCGGAAGGCCCGGGTCATCTGGCGGAAGGTCGCGGTGCGGGCGCCGGCCGGTTCGAGACGTGCCCCGGGCGGCAGGAGCCGGCGGAGCCGCGCGACCGGGGAGCCCGGGGTCGCTGAGCCGCCGCCGGCCGCGGGAAGCTGGAGCTCGATCCGGTCGAGCCGGCCGACCTTCCCCAGGAGCTCCTGGGCCGAGGCGACGTCCATCACCAAGAGGTCCGATAGAGCCTGGCGCGAGCGCTCGCCGGCGGGCTCGAGGAGCCCGACCAGGAGGACCTCCCGCCGGTGTCCGGCGACCTCGACCGCGAACCGGTCGCCGGGCGAGAGGCCGAGGGCGCGGGCCGACGGCGCGGCGAGGAGGGCGGCCTCGGGGCGGGCGACGAGCGGCGCGAGGGCTGGGCGCGCGGGAGCGACCTCCGTGCCCCCCGCGGCGGCTCCGGGTCCCGCGGTCCCGGCCGCCAGCTCCGGCCGGAAGGCGCCCTCGGAGAACGGATCGACGCCCAGGACCCGGAGCGTCCGGCGGCGTTCTCCGGCGCCCGCCGAGGCGAAGCCTTCGACCACCGGTGCGGCGGGGTGGACCCCCGCGCCGACCACCAGGCGGGTGAACAGGCGATCGGGCAGGCCCGCGGGACCCCCGACGATCTGGTGGGTCGCGCGCCCGGCCAGGGCCTCGGTCGAGAGCTCGAAGGCCCGGCCGGCGCTGGCGTTGGCCAGGTCGATCGCGACCACCACCGCGACGCCGAGGGCGATGCCCAGGACCGAGAGGCCGGCTTGCCAGGGATGGCGGCGGAGGAACCGCAGGGTCGAGCGGAGGACGAGCGGGCTCATCGCGGGCGGCTTTCCGCGCCGCGGGGCCCGGGTGCTTCCGCGCTCGCGCCGGCCCTGGCCGCCCGGACGTCGAGCTCGTCGAGGTGGCCCTCGGCGATCGTGAAGACCCGGTCGGCGATGCCCATCACCTCGCGGGCGTGGGTCACCATGACCAGGGTCTTGCCGCGGCTCCGCACCAGGGAGTCGAGGAGCTCCAAGACCTCGATGCCGGTCTCGAGGTCGAGGTTGCCGGTCGGCTCGTCGGCGAGCACCAGGGGCGGGTCGTGGGCGAGCGCCCGGGCCACCGCGACCCGCTGCTGCTCGCCGCCCGAGAGCCGGTCGGGGAAGCTCCGCCGCCGATCCGCCAGGCCGACGCGATCGAGCAGCGCCAGGGCGCGCTCCCGGTCGGCGGCGGCGACCCGGCCCGCGAGCTCCAGCGGCAGCAGCAGGTTCTCCTCGACGGTGAGGGTCGGGATCAGGTTGAAGAACTGGAAGACGAAGCCCAGGTGATCGCGCCGGAAGAGGGTCCGCTCGCGCTCCGACAGGGCGCCCAGCTCGCGCCCGTCGACCACCACCCGCCCCGAGGAGGGAAGGTCGATCCCGGCGATCAGGTTGAGCAGGGTCGACTTGCCCGAGCCGCTCCGCCCCAGGATCACGGCCAGCTCGCCGGCCCGGATCGAGGCGCTCACCCCCGAGAGCACCGCCCGCTCCACCCCGCCCTCGCGGTAGACGCGGCCGACGCCGTCGAGCTCGATCAACGGGGAAGAAGACGGCGGCGCCACGGGCGCAATCTACAGGATCGCAAGATGGCGAGCTGGCGAAGACCCCGGCCCGGCCCCGGCCCGATCGAGGGAGATCTCGGCCGCTTCATGAGGCCTGGCGGTCGGTGCTCGCCGAGCCGTTCGTCCGGCCGAGGCAGAGCTCGGCCGCTTGTACGCCCGCGAGGGTGCATGGTCAGAGAGGTGCGAGTCCTCTCCAGGCATACGCTCTCCGGCCTGTAATTGACTCTGACTGCGTCGCCGTGAGGCGGGGTGGGGAGTAGGAGGAGATGAGCGATCAGTCCGTAGGCAACGAACCCGATTCGGCCGGTAGGACTCGGCGAGCCTGCAAGCGAATGGCGAAGCCCGGACCCGGGAGAGCCGGGGTGCCCGTCGCGCTGAGGGGTAGCGTGCGAAAGCGTGTGCGGGGGGTCTACAGGTGGTTGGGGACGGAATGACCGCGAGGGCCAGGCACCGTAAGCGGGGAGACCTGTCGTCCACGAGGAGAAGCAGGGCGGCAGGAGTCAGAGCTTCCATAGTAGCGAGGAAACGCCGTAATGGGCGTGGAGCGAAGGGAAGCAGGAAGGTGGATGTGTGACGGACAGGACGAGAGACGAGACCCCGGCGCGAGTGGGGCGAGCCCCTAATCCCGCCGGAGAGGCCCGGTCCCGATGGGGCTGGGCCGAACCCTCGGTCTGGACGGAGCGCATGCTGCGGGCCCTGGAGACCGGGGTCCGAGGAGGGACGTGGTTCAGCCTGATCGACAAGGTCTACCGGAAGCAGACGCTCCTGCGCGCGTTCGAGAGAGTCGAGCGCAACGGGGGCGCCGCGGGGGTAGATCACGTCACCGTGGATCACTACGGATCGCGCCTGGAGGAGGAGGTGGAGACGCTGTCGGCGTCCTTGCGGGACGGTAGCTACCGCCCGCAGGCGGTTCGCCGGCGGTGGATTCCCAAGCCGGGGAGCCGCGAGAAGCGGCCCCTGGGGATTCCGACGGTGCGCGACCGGGTGGTGCAGGGCGCGTTGCGCCTGGTCCTGGAGCCGATCTTCGAGCGGGATTTCGCCGAGCACAGCTACGGCTTCCGCCCGGGGCGCGGGTGCCGGGAAGCGCTGGAGCGGGTCGAGGAGCTCCTCGACTCGGGCCACACCTGGGTGGTGGACGCCGACCTGCGCCGGTACTTCGACACGATCGATCCGGAGCGCCTGCTGGCGCGGGTGCGTGAGAGGGTATCGGACGGGCGAGTGCTCGCCCTGATCGAGTCCTTTCTCGAGCAAGAGGTACTGGACGGACTGGAGAGCTGGACGCCCGAGCGGGGAACCCCGCAAGGCGCGGTGATCAGCCCCCTACTGGCCAACATCTACCTCGACCCGCTGGACCATCTTCTGGCCCGCGAGGGCTTCGAGATGGTGCGCTACGCCGACGACTTCGTGATCCTGTGTCGGAGCGAGACCGAGGCCCGCCGGGCGCTTGCCCTGGTAGAGGTGTGGACGGCCCAGGAGGGCCTGAGCCTTCACCCGGACAAGACGGCGGTGGTGGATGCCACCGAGCGGGGTGGCTTCGACTTCCTGGGGTACCACTTCGAACGGGGATACCAATGGCCTCGCGACAAGAGCCTCCGGAAGCTCAAGGACACCCTGCGCCGCAAGACCCGGCGCACCAACGGTCACAGCCTCGATCGGATCACCTGGGACATCAGCCGGACGTTGCGTGGCTGGTACGAGTACTACCGCTACAGCCACCCGACGACCTTCCGGCCGCTCGACCGGTGGATCCGCATGCGCCTGCGCAGCATCTTACGCAAGCGTCGCCGAGGCCGAGGCCGGGGCCGCGGTAGCGACCACCAGCGCTGGCCCAACGCCTTCTTCGCCGAGCATGGGCTGTTCAGCCTCGAAGCCGCCTATGCCTCGGACTCGCAGTCCTCTCGTAGGTGAACCACCAACCGGAGAGCCGGATGCGGGAGATCCGCACGTCCGGTTCGGAGGGAGGGGGGGCAGGGAATCCAACCTGCCCTCCCTACCCCTATCATGGGGCCTGGCGGTCGGTGCTCGCCGAGCCGTTCGTCCGGCCGAGGCAGAGCTCGGCCGCTTCATGGGGCCGGGCGTTCTTGGAGAGCCTCCGGCGGTTGAAGCGGCCGAGCTCTGTCTCGGCCGAGTCCCGGAGTCCGACCCCGGCCCGTCTCCTGCGCGCCATCGCTCGGGAGCTCGAGGCGGGCTCAGGGGGTGTCGATGGGGCCCGGGTGGGTTGCGGGCGGTCCGAGCTGGAAGAGGCGGCCGGGCTTGGCGTAGTCGGACCGGCACAGGCGGCCGCGCCAGGCGGGGCCGGCCGGCGCGGGCTCGAGCACGTAGAACCGCAGATCGCCGTCGCCGCCGCGCCGGAGCGCACGGCAGCCGAGCTGCGCCGCGGCGGCCTCGAACGGCTCGGCGCCCCGGGCCCGCGTCACGAACACCCGGGCCGCCGGCCGGGCGAGCTCGTCGAGGAGGCCCCGGCGCGGCGCGAGCGGGTTGCGGGCCCGGCTCCCTGGCTCGAGGTAGACGCGCTCGACGTCGGTCTCGAGGTAGAAGGCCAGGCCGTAGCGCGGCTCGGCGTCGACGAACACGACCTCGCCGAAGGGCCGCCCGGCGGCGGCCTGGAGGACCCGGGCGAAGCGCCGGGAGTCCTCCGGCCGCTCGACGTGAGCCGACACCGCCTTGAGGCCGACGAGGGCGACCAGCCAGGCGGCGAGGAGGACGCGGTGGGCGGTCCGGCCGGGGTCGAAGAGCGGTCTCCGGCCGCCCGTCCCCGCCGCCTCGCGGGCGAGTAGCAGCGCGAGCGGCACGAAGAGCGGCAGGAGGTAGTAGGGCAGACGCGAGCGCGCCGCGAAGAAGACCGCGAGCGGCACCAGCAGCCAGAGGAGCAGGAAGGCCGCTTCGGGATCGGCCGCGAGCCGCCGGCGCCAGGCGGTGGGCCGGGCGAGCGTGGGCAGGCGCCGCAGCCCGCGGAAGAGCGGCGCCGTCCAGGGCAGGCTCCCCACCAGGAGGGTCGGCACGTAGACCGCCAGAGCGCCGTACCACTGGCTGTTCCTGTGGTGGACCGGCGTGAACAAGCGGTCGGCCACCTCGAAGCGCAGGAAGTAAGAGAGCAGCTCGGGCCGCAGCGCGACGACCACCGCGTACCACCAGAAGCCGACCGCCAGGAAGAGCGCCAGCGAGCCGACGGAGACGACGCGTCGCAGCCCCGAGCGCCCCCGGGCGAGCACCGAGAACGGAAGGATCGCGAGGAGCGGCAGCAGGCCGGGCGGACCCTTGGTCAGGAAGGCGAGGCCGAAGGCGCCCCACATCAGGAGCCGCGCGCGGGCCGCCCGCCGCGGGTCCTCGCTCCACCAGCAGTCCGCGAAGCCGAAGACGGCGAGCGTCTCCCAGAGCGTGAGCAGGGTGTCGGTGCTGACCGTCGACGCCGCCACGAACGGCAGGAGCGAGGTGGCGTAGGCGAGCGCCGCCCACCAGGGAGGAGCCGCCGGCACCAGGCGCCGGGCGAGCCCCGCGACCAGCAGGACGGTGAGCGCGAAGGCGAGGGCGTTGGGCAGCCGTGCGGCCCATTCGCTGTCGCCCCCGCCGGCGAACGAGGCGGCGATCGCCCAGTAGGTCAGCGGCGGCTTGCTGTAGTGGGGCAGCTCCGGGCTCAAGTGCGGGTGGAGGAAGTCCCCCGTCCAGAGCATCTGGAGCGCGACGTCCGTGTAGCGCCCCTCGTCGGGCTCCCACAGCCCGCGGCTCCCCTGGAACGCCAGAACGTAGAGGAGGAGGGCCGCGAGGGCCCCCCACCAGGCTCGGCCGCGGACGTTCCGCATCGCGTTCACGCTCGGGCTCCCTGGATCGCCGGTGGTCTCGGAAGGGGTTCGGGCGGCGTGCGGAGCCTACCATCCGCCCTCGGGCGGACGGCGCTTTGCCCCCGGGCCGGTGGTCTGAGAGAATCCCGGCCCGTGACCGACCCCATCCTCTCCCCCAGCTCCGGCGCCGAGGTCCTGGTGACCGGCTCCCTCGCCTTCGACCAGATCATGGACTTCCCGGGCAAGTTCGAGGACCACATCCTCCCGGACCGGTTGCACATGATCAACCTCTCGTTCCTGGTCCAGGACTTGCGCAAGCAGAAGGGCGGGTGCGCCGCCAACATCGCCTACGGCCTGGCCCTGCTCGGCGAGCGGCCGCGGATCGTGGCGGCGGCGGGCGGGGACTTCGCCGAGTACCGGGAGTACCTCGAGGGGCTCGGGGTGGACGTCGGCGGGATCCGCGAGTTCGCCGGCGAGCCGACCGCCTGCTGCTTCATCACCACCGACCAGAGCGACAACCAGATCACCGGATTCCACGTCGGAGCGATGGCCCGGGCCCGCGAGCTCTCGCTGGCCGCGGCGGTCGACGGCCGGCCGGCGGCCTACGCGGTGGTCGCTCCGGACGACCCGGAGGCGATCGTCCGCCACTGCCGCGAGGCGAAGCAGGTGGGCGTGCCGCTGATCTTCGATCCCTCCTTCCAGGTGATCGCGCTCGACGGCGAGGCCCTCCGGGAGGCGGCCCGGGGCGCGGAGGTGGTGCTGGTCAACGACTACGAGTTCGCGGTCCTCCAGGAGAAGACCGGCCTGTCCGACGCCGAGGCTCCTGGCGCTCGCCCGCGTCTGGGTGGTCACCCTGGGCGAGCGCGGCAGCCGGCTCCTGGTGCGCGGCGGCGATTCCCTCGAGATCCCCGCGGCGCGGGCGAGCGAGGTGGTCGACCCGACCGGCGCGGGCGACGCCTACCGCTCGGGCTTCGTCGCCGGTCTCCTGCGCGGCCTCGACCTCGCCACCTGCGGCCGGATTGGCAGCGTCGCCGCGGTCTACGCGGTCGAGAGCTACGGCACCCAGGCCCATCGCTTCACCCGCGAAGAGTTCGCCCGCCGCTATCACGAGAGCTTCGGGTAACTTTCCCGGCCGGTTCTCGTAGGTTCCTCCGATTCCCGGAGCGGAGACCGCTCCCCCGGAGAAAGGAACCCCCATGCCCGCAACCGTTCGCGCCCCGAGGCGGCTCGAGACCGCCCTCGCTCTCGTCGCCCTCCTCGCCCCCTTGACGCCGGCGTGGCTCGCCGCCGCCCAGCCGCCGGCCGCCCCGGCGGCTCCCGACACCGGCCGCTGGGCCCGGCTCGGCGCCGCGCGGCTCCACCAGCTCGAGCCCTGCCGGCCGGAGGGCGCCGAGGAGGACCTGCTCTGCGGCAGCCTCTCGGTGCTCGAGGACCGGGCGAAGCCCGACGGCCGCCAGATCGCGCTGCGGGTCGTGGTGGTGCCGGCCCGCACCGAGCATCCCGAGGGCGACCCGATCGTCCCGATCGGCGGCGGCCCGGGGGAGGCGATCGCCCAGGAGGCCCCCGGCGTCCTGCAGGAGTTCCCGGGCCTCCTCGCTCACCGCGACGTGCTGCTCGTCGACCAGCGGGGGACGGGAGGATCGAACGGGCTCTACTGCTCGTTCGGGGTCACGCCCGCCGATCCGCAGCCGGCCTTCGACACCATGTTCCCGCTCGCTGGCGTCAAGGCGTGCGAGGCGGAGCTCGCGAAGAAGGCCGACCTCACCCAGTACACGACCACCATCGCGGTCGAGGATCTCGAGGCGGTGCGTCGCTGGCTGGGATTCGGCAAGCTGAATCTGATCGGCGGCTCGTACGGCACGCGCTTCGTCCAGGAGTTCATGCGCCGCCACCCCGAGTCGGTGCGCACCGCGGTCCTTCAGGGGGTGGTCTCGATGGATCAGCGCATGCCCCTCCAGCACGCCCGCGACGGCCAGCGCTCGCTCGACCTGCTGCTCACCCTGTGCGAGGCCGACCCGGCCTGCCACCGGGCGTTCCCGGACGTCCGGAACGAGCTCTGGGCGGTCCTCGACCGGCTCGACCACACGCCCGGCACGGCGACCGTCGACAACCCGCTCGCGGACGGCCAGGTCTCCCTGTCGGTCGGCCGCGGGATCTTCGCCGAGGCCCTCCGGAGCAAGCTCTACACCGTCCACGGCTCGGCGGAGCTGCCGTTCCTGATCCACCGCGCGTACCAGGGGGACTTCGCGCCGTTCTTCAAGGCGACCATCCCCTGGCGAGTCTTCGTCGAGCTCCGGCTCGCCAACGGCATGTACCTGTCGGACACCTGCGCCGAGGACACTCGCTGGTTCACCGAGGCCGAGGCGCGCCTGGACGACATGGGCACCGCGCTCGGCGACTTCCGCACCTCGGTGCAGAAGGCGGCGTGTGCGGTCTGGCCGACCGCCGAGATCCCCGCCGACTTCCGCGAGCCGGTCTCGACCGACCTGCCGGTCCTGATGCTCGACGGCGAGCTCGACCCGGTGACGCCGCCCCGCTACGGTCGCGACGCGGCCCGGCACATGCCCAACGGCCTGCTGGTGGTCGTGGCCGGCGGTCACCACGCGCTCGACCTCTCCCACCAGGAGTGCATCCTGGGGCTGACCGCCAAGTTCCTCGAGAGCGGGACGGTCGAAGGGCTCGACACCTCCTGCGTCGCGACCATGGAGCGCGCGCCTTTCGTGCTCGAGGAGGCCGGGATGGGCTACATGCAGAAGGACGACGGCGAGGGATCATAGCGGGCCAAAGGGTTCCTGGCGCCGGCGGCACCCCTCAGCGCCGCAGGATGCTCCACACGAAGACCAGGCCGGCGGCGCTCCAGAGCCAGAGGGCGGCGCCCGATCCGGGGCGGGCGAGCTCGATCTGGAGGCCGCCCAGGAACAGGCCGGCGGCGGCGACGGTCCAGGCGATCCGGCCGCCGGAGCGCTCGATGCGCCGCAGCCGCCGGCGGGCCTCCTCGGAGAGCTCGGCCCGCATGCGCAGGCCGTCGCCCTCGGCGAGCGCCAGGACCCGCTCGAGGTCGGCCGGCAGGCGCAGCAGCAACCGGGCGACGTCGGCGAGGTCGCCCGCCACCCGCCGCGCCGTCTCGCCGAGCTCCTCGTGGGCCAGCTCCTCGGCGAAAGGCAGGGTCTCGGCCCACGGGTCGAACTCGGGGTCGAGGCTGGTCGCGAGGCCGGCGAGGATGCCCACCGCGCGCAACGGGAAGAGCAGGTCGACCGGGAACTGGAAGGGCGCGCTGTAGATCAGGTCCCGGTAGTCGCGGATCAGGTAGCGCGCCTCGCCGAGCGCCATGCCCCGCAGGTCGGCGAGCTTCACTCCCCACAAGCGGTCGAACAGCGCCTGGTGGACTTGCTCGATGCGGGCCAGGTCGGCGCCGGGCAAGAGGACGCCGGCGTCGCGGTACGCCTGGACCAGCCGCCGGGCGTCGCGGGTGCCGACCGCGATGGCGTAGTCGCGCAGCGCCGCGCGGAGCCGGTCGGGGATGGCCGCCATCATCCCGAAGTCGACGAACACGATCTGGAAGGGCCTTCCCGCGTCTCCGGTGGACCCGGCGCCGGCGCCCTCCTCCGCTTCGGCCTCGAGCACCCGGACGAAGAGGTTCCCCGGATGCGGGTCGCAGTGCACGAAGTGGTGGACGAAGATCTGCTCCATGTAGGCCCGGTAGAGGCGCTTGGCCACCGCGGGAAGCGAGATCCCCGCCGCCTCGAGCGCGGCGTGGTCGCCGATCCGGATGTAGCCCACGTCTTCCAGGGTCAGCGTGTGGGGGCCGCTGTCCTCGCGGTAGACGGCCGGCACCAGGATGCCGGGATCTTCGCGGAAGAGCTCGGCGAACCGCTCGGCGTTGGTCGCCTCTCGGCCCGGGTCGAGCTCGCGGCGGGTGGTGGCCGCGAACTCCTCGAACAGGCGCTCGAGATCGACCCGCTGGCGCACCTGGCGCCAGATCCCGAGCCAGCGGAAGGCGAGGTGGATGGCGGCGAGGTCGGTCTCCACCAGCCGCTCGATTCCCGGGCGGAGGACCTTGATCACCACGTCGCGGCCGTCCGAGAGGCGGGCGCGGTGGGCCTGCGCCAGCGAGGCGGCGCCCACCGGCTCCGGGTCGATCGAGGTGAACACCTCGGAGAGCGGGCGCTCGAAGTCTTCCTCGAGACGCCGGCGGATCTGCTCGAACGGCACCTCCGGGACCCGGTCCTGGAGGCCGGCCAGCTCGCGCGTGACCTCGATCGGCAGCAGGTCGACCCGGGTGCTGAGGAACTGGCCGAGCTTGATCAGCACGCCGCCGAGCGCCACCGCCAGGTCGCGGTACTGGCGGGCGAGCTCGCGCCAGCGGGGCAGCGGCGCCGAGCGGAAGCGGCGCAGGGGCGCCCGGGCGAGCACCACGTCGTGCCAGACCAGGTGGGCGAAGACGCGCGCGAAGTAGCGCCGCACCCGGCGGTAGCGGGAGCGGTCGATCGGCGGCGCGGGCTCGGCGCCGCCGGGGGTTCCCCGCGCCCCGGAAGGAGCAGGCATGGCCGGCGTCAGCCGCGGCCTTCCGCGCGCGCCGTCGCGGGCTGGAAGCGGGACTCGAGCCGGTAGAGCAACTCCTCGCTGAACAGGTCGTAGGCGTGGGCGCCGGTCGAGGTCGGGGCGTAGGTGAAGATCGGCTCGCCGGCCCCGGGCGCTTCGGCCAGGCGGACGTTGACCCGGATCTCGACCGCGAACACCAGCTGGCCGAAGCGCTGGCGCACCTCACCCACGTTCTGGTGGGTGGCCCGGTTGCGGTAGTCGACCATGGTCATGACGATCCCGAGCGGCTCCGGCCGGGCGCCGTAGCGCTCGCCCAGCCGGCTGGCGGCGTCGAGCAGGTTCTGGACCCCTTCGACCGCCAGGAACTGCGGCACGACCGGCACCAGGAAGGTGTCGGAGGCGACGAGCGCGGTCTGCGGCAGCACGGAGATCGACGGCGGGCAGTCGATGAAGATGTGGTCGTAGAGGTCGCGGACCGACTCGAGGCCGTTGCGCAGCCGGTGGGCGTAGCCCGGGCTGCGGGCGAGCTCGACGTCGGCGGCCATCAGGTCGACCGAGGCGGTGATCAGGTCGAGCCCGGGCACCGGCGTGCCGCGGATCAGGGCCGGCGCCGCCACCCCGCGCAGCAGCAGGTCGGCCGACGAGGGCGCGAGCTGCTCGCGGGGCACGCCCATCGAGAGGGAGGCCGAGCACTGGCTGTCGAAGTCGAGCAGCAGGACGCGCCGGCCGCGCCTCGCGAGGGCCGCGGCCAGGCTGACGGCGGTCGTCGTCTTGCCGACGCCGCCCTTCCTGCTGACGAGAGCGGTGATCAAGTCAGGAAGCTCCGTTGTCTACTCTGTTGTCGTACCGGATCGGCCAAGTTATAGCAGAAACGGGGTTTTCAGGCGCCATCCGCCTGCCGATATGATAGCCGCTCCGCCCCTCCGCCCCATGCCCGAAGACGCCGCCACCCTCCGCCCGCTCGAGAGCGCAGAGGACTTCGAGGCCTGCGTCGCCCTCCAGCGGCGCATCTGGGGCGAAGGCTTCGCCGACCTCGTGCCGTCGACGATCCTCAAGATCGTCCAGTCGGTCGGCGGGGTGGCGGCCGGCGCCTTCGGCCGGGACGGCGCTCTCGACGGCTTCGTCTTCGGTGTGACCGGCGTGCGCGACCGGCGCCCGGTCCACTGGTCCCACATGCTCGCGGTGCGGCCCGAAGCGCGGGGCCGCGACCTGGGCTTCCGGCTCAAGCGCTACCAGCGCGAGCTCCTCCTGGCCCTGGGCGTCGAGACCGTCTGGTGGACCTACGATCCGCTGGTGGCGAAGAACGCCTACCTCAACCTCGTTCGGCTGGGCGCGCGGGTGCTGCGCTACGCGCGGGACTACTACGGCGACGGCTCGGACAGCGCGCTCTCGGCGGGAATCGGCACCGACCGCTTCGTCGTCGAGTGGCCGATCGCGGAGCCGTCGGTCGAGCGGGCGCTGGCCGGGGAGCTCGCGCGCTCGCCGCGGCCGGCCGAGGCGAGCACGGCGCCGATCGTCACGCTCGGGCAGGACGCCTTGCCGACGGCGCGGGCGCTGCGGGTGGAGATCCCCGACGACATCCAGGCGGTGCGCCGGAGCGATCCGGCCGCCGCCGCGAGCTGGCGCGCCTCGACCCGCCGTGCCCTCGAGACCTGCCTCGAGCGCGGCGATCGGGTGGCGGGCTTCGTCCGCCTGCCGGATCCGGCGCGCTCCGGAGGGCACCGCTCGTTCTACCTGGTGCGGGGGGCGCCGTGATCCGGATCGAGAGCGTCGCCCTGCGCGAGATCCGGCTGCGGCTCAAGGAGCCGTTCCGGATCTCCTCGGGCGAGACCTGGGACCGGCGGATCCTGCTGGTCGAGGTCGCGGGATCGGACCGGGCGGGGGCGCGGGCGCTCGCCCGCGGGGAGTGCGTCGCGGGCGAGCAGCCGACCTACGGCTACGAGACGGTCGAGACGGCGCGCCTCGCCCTCGAGCTCTGGCTCGTCCCGCGCCTTCTGGGCCTCTCGTTCGCTCACCCGCGGGAGGTCTTCGCGGTGCTCGACCACCACCTCCGGGGCCACCGGATGGCCAAGGCGGCGCTCGAGATGGCGTGCTGGGAGCTCGCCGCGCGGCTGGCGGGCGAACCGCTCGCGCGCCTCCTGGGAGGCGTCCGCACGGAGGTCGAGGCCGGCATCTCCCTCGGCATCCAGGAGAGCCCGCCGGTGCTCGCGGCCAAGGCGCGCGCCGCGCTCGAGCGGGGCTATCGCAAGGTCAAGGTCAAGATCCGCCCCGGTGCCGACCTCGAGTACCTCGTGCCGCTGCGCCGCGCCCTGGGGCCCGACGCTCCCCTGGCGGTCGACGCCAACGCCGCCTACACCCCGGCCGACACCGACCACCTCGCCCGCCTCGACGAGCTCGGCCTGCTGATGGTGGAGCAGCCGCTCGAGGGGGGCGACCTCCTGCGCCACGCCCGCCTCCAGCGGCGCCTGGCGACGCCGATCTGCCTCGACGAGTCGATCACCTCGCCGGCCCGGGCGGAGGACATGTGCGAGCTCGCCGCCGGCCGCATCGTCAACATCAAGCCCGGCCGGGTGGGCGGCTTCGCCCAGGCGCTGGCGATCCACGACCTGTGCCGCGAGGCCGGCATCCCGGTCTGGTGCGGCGGGATGCTCGAGAGCGGCGTCGGACGGGCGCACAACGTGGCCCTCGCCTCGCTGCCCAACTTTCTCCTGCCGGGGGACCTCTCGCCTTCCGAGCGCTACTGGGAGCGCGACGTGGTCGACCCGGAGTGGACCATGGACGACGAGGGGAGGGTGGCGGTGCCGTGGGACCGGCCCGGGCCCGGCGTCGAGGTGGACGAGGAGCGGCTGGCGGCGATTACCGTGTGGGAGGCCCGATATGAGGCCGAGTGACGGCCGATCGCGAGCCGGCGGGCGCCGGGAGGCGAGCCGATGACCCTGCCCGCCGGCGTCGCCGAGCGGGTGCCGGCGGCGCTCTACGACCGCCTGAGCGCGCTGCGCCGCGACCTCCACCGCCGCCCGGAGCTGGCGTTCGAGGAGCACGAGACCCGCGAACGGCTGCGGCGGGAGCTCGAGCGGCTCGACCTCGCCGAGCTGCGGGTGGTGGCCGGCACCGGCCTCGCGGCCCGGATCGCCGGTCGCGACCGGAGGGCCCCGACGGTCGCCGTGCGCGGCGACGTCGACGCGCTGCCGATCGAGGAGGCGACCGGCGCCGCCTTCGCCTCCGAGGTGCCGGGCCGGATGCACGCCTGCGGCCACGACGTCCACGCCGCCTGGGCGGTGGGCGCGGCGGCGCTGCTCGCCGGCGAGCCTCCGGCCGGCGACGTGGTGGTGGTGCTCCAGCCGGCCGAGGAGGTGGCCGGCGGCGCCCGGGCGGTGCTCGAGAGCGGCGCCCTCGACGGGGTGGCGGCGATCTTCGGCGCGCACGTCGACCTGCGCTTCGAGCTCGGGACGGCGGTCGCCCAGGAAGGAGCGCTCGCGGCGTCGGCGGACAGCTTCCGGATCGAGCTGACCGGCGGCGGCGCCCACGGTGCGCGACCGCACGAGGGGGCGGACCCGATCGTCGGCGGCGCGGCGCTGGTCGCGGCCCTCCAGACGATCGTCTCCCGCCGGCTCGCCCCGGGGACCCCGGCGGTCGTGACGGTGGGCGCCTTCCACGCCGGCCGGGCGCCCAACGTCATCCCCGACCGCGCGAGCCTCGCGGGGACGCTCCGCGCGCTCGATCCGGAGGTGCGCGAGAGCCTCCATCGCGCCGTCCGGGAGATCGCGGCCGGCACCGCGGCGGTCCACGGGCTCGGGGTCGAGGTGGCGATCGAGCTCGGCGCGCCGCCGCTCGTCAACCCGGCGCGGGGAGCGGCCTGGGCGCGGCGCGCGGTGGCCGAGGTGCTGGGCGACGGGGGTCTCCGGCCTCTCGGGATCACCAACATGGCGGGCGAGGACTTCGCCTGCTACCTCGAGCGGATGGACGGCTGCTTCCTCAGGATCGGCGGCCGCCGCCCCGGAGATCCGGTGATCGGGGCCCACTCGCCGCGCTTCCTGCCCGCCGAGGAGAGCGTGGCGGTGGGAGCGGCCGTCCTCGCCGAGGCGGCCCGGACGGCCTCGGAGGAGCTGGCCGGCGGGCGCGCTCAGCCGGGAGGCTGATCGCCGCCGGCGGGCGCGCCCGGCTCGCCGCCCCGGATCAGGCGCAGCTCCGGCTCGCGACTCCGGCGGTGCCGGCGGCCGGGGACGATCCAGCCGAAGAGGACGAGCTCGAGCACCATGCGCAGCACGGTCCCGAAGCCCGGCCGGGGCGCCGGCTCGAGCTCGGCGCCCGCGGTCGCCGCGCGCAGGTCGGCGAGCAGCGCCCTCGCCTCCTCGAAGTGATCCTCGTGGACCAGGATCGTCTTGCGGTTGTAGTGGTCGATCTGCGGACCGATCGCCAGCGAGCCGAACTGGTCGTTCTTGACGAAGTAGAGGAAGCCGGCGCCCTCCAGCACGCCGCGCAGGACGAGGAGCTCCGTCTCGCTCCGGGGGACGTCGAGCTCCACCATCCGCGGCGCCCGCTCTCCGGGCCCCGGAGCCGGGCGGTCCCTGAAGCCGAAGGACATCGGGAGGAGTCTATCCCGGGAGGGCTTCCGGCTCGCGCGGAGCCGCTTCGCCTCAAACCGACAAGGAGCCGGGATTCGTCACGTAGATTCTCGCGCAGAGGCGCAGAGCCGCAGAGGAGGGCGACCGATGGGCGCACCACAAAACTTGACTCACCTGGCACGAAGTGCGCCTTTGTAGATGTCTACGCGACGCGCTCGAGGAACGCCGAGAGCTCGCCGACCATGCCGGTGGTCAGGCTGCGGCGCTCGGCCGCCTGCTGCACCAGGACCAGGGTCGAGACCGTTTCGCGCCCGAGGCTCCCGGCAGCCAGCAGGCGGGGCGTGTCCTCGGCGATCCGGGCCATGGCCCGCGCGTAGTCCTGGTCGTTCGAGCGGGCGAGCAGCGAGGCGAGGTCGAGGTGGACGCGGGCGGCCTCCTCGGGAAGGCCGTGCTCGACGAAGGCGGCGAGCGCCCCTTCGAGGTGCGCCCGGGCCTCCTCGGCGAGACCGAGCGCCGTGGTCACCCGTCCCTCGAGCCAGAGCAAGCGGGCCCTGAGCCGCGGGGCGGGCTCGCCGGAGAGACGGCTCCGGGCGTGGGCGATCTCGTTCCACGCCTCCTCGGGCGAGCCGGACACCTGGAGGCTCCGGCCCAGGGCGTAGCCGACCTCCGCCAGGGTCCTGCCCGGAGCGTGGCCGGCGAGCAGCGCCAGGGCGTGGCGCAGGAGCTCGATCGCCTCGGAGTGGTCGTCGGCCCGTGCCGCGAGCGACGCCTTGGCGGCGAGGGCCTCTCCGAGGCGCTTGCGGTCGCCGGCCAGCAGGTAGATCCTCGCCGCCTGGTCGACCCGGCGCGAGGCCTCGGCGACCTCGGACCGGTCGCTGCAGGCGCGGGCCGAGAGGGCGAGCACCTCGGCCTCTTCCAGCGGATCCCCCGTCCCCCGCCGCAGGTGGCACTCGGCGAGGCGGAACGCCTCCCGGGAGGCCTGCGGGGCCCCGCCGATCCAGCTCTCTCCCAGGTAGGCCCAGGACCGCGCCTTCAGGTCCTCGACCAGGGCGGCGCCGTAGACCCGGGGATCGAGGCGGTCGGCGACCACCAGCCCGAGGTGGGCGAGCTCCCGGCTCGCCGCGGGGTCGTCCGAGCGCACCTCGAACGCCGCGGTGAGGAGCAGCTCCGCGACGGCGAAGCTCGCGAACCGCTCGTCGCCGAGGATCCGGTCCTCCCGGAGGTCGGGTGTCGCCGCCATCAGCTCGTCGTAGAGCGCCGCCGCCTGCTCGCGCTCGCGGCTGGCCCGCCGCTCCTCCTCGCCGAGGCCTCGGGCCAGGCGCCGGATCAGCCCCGCGTACAGGTCGGCGACCGGCTCGTCCCCGCGGCGACCGGGTTCGCAGGGGTCGCACTCTGCCGCAGACACCCTCCGGATCGCAGCCCGCGAAAGGCTCGTCGGCGTCGGGGTGTTCGGAGAGCAGGCGGCAGATCGCGTCCGCTTCGCCGGGTCTGGAAGGCATGTAAGGCTTCTCCTCGATACGCGGGTCGGTGTTCGTAGCTCGTCGTCGGGGTTTTGGGACCACAGCGGCTCATCCGGCCGGAGCACAGGGCGCAGCTCAAAGTTGCGCAATCCCTGTAACTATAGTTTCCCGAGGTGTCGAAATTGTGACACCGGTTCGGGTAACCAGTTGCGCGAAGAACGCACGGCGGTGCGCGGTTGCTTCACGAAACTCCCAGCGGGTATCGTTGCCCGGGCCGCGCCCGGCCGGTCCCACCGAAACCTCTCGATCCCTGGAGCCCTCCGATGAGCCGTCCGGCAGTGCTGATCGTCGAACCGGCCGCCGCTCGCCGTCGCGGTCTCGCTCGCGGTCTGGCCGAGTTCGGCTACGAGGTGGTGCCGGCCGGCGACGCCGAGGAGGGCCGGCGCTTCGCCGCGGGCCTCGGACCGAGCGTGATCGTGGCCGCGGAGGCAGTGTCCGGGTTCGGCGACGCCGCGCTCCTCGGCGAGCTGCGCGAGGCGACCGGAGCCGCCATCCGCCTGGTGGTCCTGGGCGAGGACGAGGCGGCGGGCGAGGCCCTCCCGGACGACGTTCTGTTCCTGGCCGCGGCAGGCCTCGAAGTCGCGGAGATGGTCCGACGGATCCGGCTCGTCCTGGTCGGCTGGGAGGTCGGCCTGGAGGCGGATTCCCGGCTCGCCAGCCTGGTCGGGGACCTGTCGCTCACCCCGGTCCTCGAGGTCGTCCGCGGTCTCGGGCGCGCCCTGGTCTCCGGCCGTCTCGTCGCCGAGGGGGCGGAGCTCGTCCTCGATCGCGGCGAGCCGATCGCCGCCGCCGCCGGCCCGGCGCGGGGCGAGAAGGCCTTCTGCCGCGTCGCGGGGCGCCGTCAGGGCCCGTTCCGGGTCGTCCTCGGGACGCTCCGGGGCGCCGCGCGAGATCGAGACCGGCCTGAAGGCCCTGATCATCCGCGCCATCGAGGACCGCGTGGCCGAGCCGCCCGACCTGCGGGCCCACCTCGAGGTCAACCTCGGGCCGGCGTTCTTCGGCGCCCGGTTCACGGCCTTCCAGCAGAAGATCCTCACCGCGGCCCAGGCCGGGGTCACGGTCGGCGCCCTGCTCGACCGGCTCGAGGCGACCGACGGCGAGATCCTGCGTGAGGTGGCGCGGCTCGAGGGGCTCGGCGTGCTCGTCCTGCGTCCGCCGGAGGCGCGAGTGCGGGTGATCACCGACTCGACCGCCGATCTGCCGGCGAGCCTGGCGGCCGAGCACGGCATCCGGGTGGTGCCGCTGATCGTCCGCTTCGGCGAACGGTTCTTCCGCGACGGCGTCGACATCTCGCCGCGGGAGTTCTACGACCTGCTCGAGGAGGGGCCGGCCCATCCCGTCAGCAGTCCGCCGACGCCGGGCGAGTTCCTGCAGCTCTACCGCGACCTGGCGCCCGCCCACGACCTCGTCTCGGTGCACCTCTCCGCCGCCCTCTCCCAGACCTGGCTCCACGCCCGCCGCGGGCTCGAGGCGGGCGGCGACGCGCTCCTCGCGCGGCCGGAGGAGGCGGAGCCCGCGGTCGTCGAGGTGGTCGACAGCCGCCAGGTGAGCCTGGGCCTCGGCCTGCTCGCCCTGTTCGCGGCGCGCCTGGCCGGCCGGCGGCGGCCGGCGCCCGAGATCGCCGAGCGGATCCGCTCCATGGGGGACCGGGTGCAGGTGCTCTTCGTGGTCGACACCCTCGAGTACCTGGCGCGCGGCGGCCGGATCGGCAAGGCGCGGGCCTGGATGGGTGGGCTGCTGGGCATCAAGCCGATCCTCGGGGTCGCGAAGGGCGAGGTGGTCCCGATCGACCGCGTGCGCGGCGGCCGCGCGGCCCACCCGCGCATGCTCGAGCTCTTCCGGGCGCGGATCGACCCGGCGCGGCCGGTGATCGCGGCCGTCGCCCACGCCAAGGCACCGGTCTGGGCCGACCGGCTGCGCGCACTGCTCGAAGAGGAGCTCGACGTCCGCGAGTGCCTGGTCGCCGAGATGGGTCCGGTGGTCGGCACCCACGCCGGCCCGGGCACGGTGGGCGCGGCGCTCTACCAGCCGGTGGACGACGAGGAGCTGGCCCTGCTCTCCTCCGCCCCCGAGTGACCCGTCGCGCGACGCCTCGGCGGCAGCGCTAGTCCCCCCCGTGGGGAGGGAAGGGGATCGAGGGGTTGCGGGGGGCATGCGATCGATCCCAGGCCTCGGCCGCCCGGCGGCCCGCCGCGGCGTCGACGAACAGCGTGCCCACCAGGCCCAGGACGAAGAACACTCCGGTCGTCAGGATGCCGTAGCGCTGGTTGCCGGTCGCCGCGGAGACCAGGCCGAAGACCAGCGGGCCGACGACGTAGGCGCCCTTGCCCGCCAGGCCCCAGAACCCGAAGAACTCACCGCTCTTCTCGACCGGCGCGAACAGGCCGACCAGGGACCGCGCGGCCGACTGGAGCGAGCCGATCCCCAGGCCCGCGACCGTGGCGATCACCCAGAACTGGGCCGGCGTGCGGACCAGGTAGGTCACGACGCAAACCCCGATCCAGAGCACCAGGGTCACCTTCACGGTCCGCTCGACGCCGATCCAGTCCTGCACGAAGCCGAAGGCGAGCGCTCCGAGCGCCGCCGAGACGTTGATCACGAAGAACAGCACGATCAGGTCCGAGGCCCGGAAGCCGACCGTCTCGACGGCGTAGATGCCGGAGAACGCGAAGATGGTCGAGAGCCCCGCCTGGAAGAAGAAGAAGGCGACGAGGAAGCGGGCGAGCTGCGAGAAGGGGCGGATGTCGCGCAGCGTCTCGGCGACGCGCCGGACCCCGGCGACCGCGTGATCGGTCCAGCTCCGGCCGGGAGTGGGCAGCGCCCGCTCGCGCAGCAGCAGGAAGGTGGGGATGCCGGCGACCAGGAAGAACAGGGCGTTGACCGGCCAGACCAGTCGCAGGCGGGGCAGGTTGGCCGCCACGAAGTCGCCGCGCACCAGGGGGAAGATCGCCGCCAGCGAGGCGAGGCCGCCGACGTAGCCGAGCCCCCAGGCGAAGCCGGAGACCCGGCCGATGTTCTCGGGGGTCGAGAGCTCGGGCAGGAACGACGACGTGAAGTTCTCGCCCAGCGAGAAGGCGACGTTCGAGAGCACGAACAGGGCGAGCGCCGAGACGACCCGGCCGGGGACCGCGAAGTACAGGCCCGCCGTGGACGCCACGCAGAGCAGATAGCTCGCGAACAGGAAGGCCTTCTTGCGCGCCGCGCCGTCGGCGACCGCCCCGACCACCACCGACAGCAGCATGACCAGGGCGTTGCTCACCGAGATGGCGGCGCCCCACAGCGCGTCGCCCCGCCCGGCCGGCGCCACCAGCGCCTTGAAGTAGGGCCCGAAGGCGACCGTCACCACGATCGTGGTGTAGCTCGAGTTGGCGAAGTCGAACATCGCCCAGCCGAAGATCTCTCGGCGGCGAACCGGAGGCGCGGAGACGGGCGTGGTCATCGGGGAGGGGGAGCGTGGTCTCTCGCGGCGCAGGCTCCTAGCGAAGCTTCGCCTCGAACCGACAAGGAGCCGGGATCCGGCACGTAGATTCTCGCGCAGAGGCGCAGAGCCGCAGAGGAGGGCGATCGATGGGCGCAACGCGGGAAGGCCCGGTTTCCCGGGCGAGAGCCCAATGCGTGCTCTCGAGCTTCGGCGCGCATCGGATCGAGGAGGGTATCACCCCCCTCGTCAACATGAGCCGCGCCTCTGCGCCTCTGCGCCTCTGCGCGAGACTTGTCCAGCCTGGGTTGTCGTGCACACACAGGCTCCTAGGGCCGCACCATGCCGTCGGGACCCATCCCCGGCTGGTAGAGGACCGGCCGGCCCGCGGCTTCCTTCGCCTTGCGCACCATCTCCCGGACGTCGGCCAGGAGCTTCGGCGCGTCGTAGACGATGCCGTCCTTGATCGTCCAGCGCACGCCGCCGACCCGCACCACCCGGTTGTCCGGGGTCACCCGGATGGCGCCGGTGCCGTAGAGCACCTTGAAGTCGGCGAGCGGGTTCTCCGGCACCACCACCAGGTCGGCGAGCTTGCCCGGCTCGACCGAGCCGATCTGGTCGGCCAGCCCGAGGGCCTGGGCGCCGTAGAGGGTCGCCGAGCGCACGACCTCGAGCGGGTGGAAGCCGGCCTCCTGGAGCAGCTCGAGCTCACGGACGTAGCCGAAGCCGTAGAGCTTGTAGATGTAGCCCGAGTCCGAGCCGGTGGTCACCCGGCCGCCGCGGTTCTTGTACTCGTTGACGAACTCCATCCAGCGGCGGTAGTTCTCCTTCCAGGCGATCTCGTCGGCGGTCGTCCAGTCGTACCAGTAGGAGCCGTGGGCCTCGCCGGCTGGGGCTGAAGAAGTCCCAGAGCGAAGGCAGGGTGTACTCCTCGTGCCACTCCGCGCGGCGCTCGCGCATCAGGTCGCGGCTCGCCTCGTAGATCGTGAAGGTCGGGTCGATCGTGAAGTCGAGGGCGAGCATCTCGTCCATCACCTGGTTCCAGCGTGCGCTCCCGGGCTTGGCGGCCTGGGCCCAGAGGCGCCCGGCCTGGCCGAAGCGGTCGGACTCGTCGTTGTAGTTGTAGTCGACCGGGTAGTCCTGGATCGTCCGGTCGTCGAACAGCGCCTCCGGCAGGCCGTACCAGTGCTCCATCGTGGTCAGCCCCCAGCGCGCGGTGGTCAGGGCGTTGACCCGCGCCACGTCGAGCTGGGCGTGGTGGCAGGCGCTTCTGAGCCCCGAGCCGGTTCGCCTCCTCGATCGCCGCCTTCATGATGTCGGGCCGGTAGCCGAAGAACTTGAGCCCGTCGGCGCCTTCCTTGGCCACCTCGCGCACCCACTCGCGGGCCTGCTCCGGGGTGGTGAACGGCTCGTCGCGGTCCTGTCCGAAGAAGTCGTAGGCCTCGATGCGCGGCGCGGTGATCTCGTTGGCGGCGCTCCGGCGCTTCTGCTCGACGCACCAGGCGAGCCCGTTGCCGCAGCCGGGGTCGCGGACCGTCGTGACGCCGTGGCCCATCCAGAGCTTGTAGACGTACTCGGCGGGAGTGCCCTGCTCGACCCCGCCCTGGTGGCCGTGCATGTCGATCAGGCCCGGCAGGACGTACATCCCCGAGATGTCGAGATCCTGGCCGCCCGGGCCGGCCACGGGCCGCCGGGAGGGGTCGATCGGCACCCCCGGAGCGCCCACCCCGACCACGTCGACGATCCGGTTGCCCTCGATCACGATGTCGACCGGCCCGCGGGGCGGCGCACCCGTGCCGTCGATCAAGATGCCGCCGCGCAGGACGAGGCGCGAGTACGGACCGTCGCCCTCGGCGCGCGGCGGGGCGGGCTCGATCGAGCGGGGCGTCTCGGCCGCCACCGGCGCGGCGACCGCCAGCGGGGCGAAGACGGCGGCCAGGACGGCGAGCGCGGCGAGCACCCGGACGGGAAGCGAACGGTTCACGGGCATCGGGAACCTCCTCGGGAAGTTGGAGAGCGGTACGGCGGCTGTTCTACCCGAATCGCCCGGGTGGCGCAAGGGCGGACGGCGGCGCGGGAAGCGCGCCGACGGCCATCCGATCACCACTGGTAGGCTTCGGGCCGGAGGCCGCCATGGTCGCGATCAACGCGCAGCTCGAGATCCCGGACGCCGAGCTCGAGCTCCGCACCTCGCGCAGCTCGGGACCCGGTGGGCAGAACGTCAACAAGCTCGAGACCCGGGTGACCGTGCGCTTCGACGTCGCGGGCTCGCCGAGCCTCGACGACGAGCAGCGGGCGCGGATCCGCGAGGCCCTGGCCACCCGGATCACCAAGGACGGGGTGCTCCAGGTGACCTCGCAGCGGCATCGCACCCAGGCGGCCAACCGGGACGCGGCGACCGCCCGCCTCGCCGAGCTGGTGGCCGACGCCCTCGAGCCCGAGCGGGAGCGCCGGCCGACGCGGGTGCCGCGCGCCGCCCGGCGCCGCAGGCTCGAGGCCAAGCGGCGCCGGGCGCGGCTCAAGAAGGAGCGCTCGGCGCCGCCCCCGTTCGAGGGATGAGAGTCGGGGAGGGGAGTCGGCTCAGAAGCGGAACCGCAGCCCCATGTAGACCTTGCCCTGGAGGGTGTTGTCGACCCCTTCGATGATGTCGAACCGGCCGGTGCCGAAGAAGGAGACGGCGGGGGTCATGCGGATGTCGAGACCGACCTGGAAGTTGCCGCCGACGTGCTGATCGCTATTGTCGATGGCGGCGCGATTCTGGGTCGCCGCGATCTTGGTGTCCAGGAAGTGGACGCCCAGGCCGACGCCGAAGAAGTAGTCGACGGTGCGCCCGGGGATCACCCCGATGCCGTTGACGCCGGCGCTGAAGTCGCTCTGCTTGAGGCCGGTGTTGTCGCTCGACCAGTAGCCGACCTCGGGCTCGATGAAGGCGACGATGTCGCCCCGCCGCTCGTAGCGCCAGTCGCCCTTCTCGGGGGTCCGGTCCTCGTCGGCGTGCAGCCGGAAGCGCAGGCCGCCGTAGTAGTAGATCTCGCCGGTGCTGTTCGGCTCGACGACGCCGGCCCCGAGGGCCAGGGCGAAGCGCGGGTCGGGCTCCTGGCGCTGGGCCCGGGCGGCGGGTGCGAGGGCCGCGGCGCACAGCAGTGCCGCGGCGGCGACGATCATCGTACGATGCTTCATCAGACCTGTCTCCTCTGGTCGTGGTTCAGTCCCGGGCCGCGGCCGCCGCGGCTGCATACCCCCGGCGCACGGTGAGGTGCCCCAACCGCTCGGCCGCATCCCTTTGTCGAGCTTCGGGCAGACAGTACCATCAATTCCGGCGGCGGAAAACGACTGATGAGCGCGCGCGACGGCGAGAGCGGCGACCAGGCGGAGCGGGCAGCCCAGCGGGAGGTTCGCAGCTACTACCGCACCGTCTCCCGGTTCATCGACCGCGAGCGCCTGGCGCGCCCCGACCGGGAGCTCTGGCGCTCGCTGGCCGCCGAGCACGCGGGCGGCTGGGGGCTCGACCTGGGCTGCGGCACCGGCCGGGTGACCCGCACCCTCGCCGGCCCGCTCGCCCGGGTGGTGGGGGTGGACCTCTCGCCCGAGATGATCGACCGGGCCCGGCGCCGGCTGCGGCGAGCGCGCGCCTGGCTGGTGGTCGCCGACATGCGGGGGCTCGCCCTCTCGCGGCGCTTCGAGCTGATCACCGCCGCCAACGACCCGTTCGCCCATCTCGCGAAGGGCCGCGAGCGGGGCCGGGCGCTGGCGGTGGTGGCCCGCCACCTGGCGCCGGGCGGGCGGTTCGTGCTCGACGCCCACTGGTTCGCTCCCGGGCGGCTCGAGCGCGCGGTGTCCGAGCCCGGCCTGGTGATCGAGCACCGGGGCGCCGGGCTCGACGTGCGGGAGCGCTGGCGTTGCGACGGCGAGGGAGGCTGCGCGGCCCGCTACGAGTACCGGCGCGCGGGCGAGCTCGTCGGCGAGGCCGAGTTCCGCTCGCGCCACTGGACTCTCGACGAGGTCCGGCGCCGGTTCGCACGCGCCGGGCTGGAGGTCGCCGAGCTGTGGGGCGACTTCCGGCGCTCGCCCTGGCGCGCCGAGAGCTCGGACCACCTGATCGTGGTCGCGGTGCCGGCGTCCAGGCCGGCCTCGACGCCGCCGCGGAGCGCGCGATAGGATGCCCTGCGTTCGCTGAACAGCCCGCGGGGCCACCGCCCCGCAGCCCGAAGAGCGAGGCTCCCATGGACCTCCGGACCCTGTTTCCCCCAGCCGAAGTCGCGCGGATCGACGAGGCGACCCGGCGCGCCGAGGCGAAGAGCCGCGGCGAGATCGTGACCGTTGCCGTGCCGGCGTCCGGCTCCTACGACGGCGCCCTCTGGCGCGCGACGGCGTTCGGCGCCCTGGGCGCCGAGATGGCGCTCGGCCTCCTCGAGTGGCTGGCCGACCTGTGGGGGCCGCCGCTGCCGCTCTGGCCGGTCCTCGCCGCCGCCCTGGGCGGCGCGCTCGGCTACCTGGCGGCCGCCCGGGTGCCGGCGGTCCGGCGCTGGCTGACGCCCGACGAGGAGATCGAGCACCAGGTCGCCCTGCGGGCGCGCTCGGCGTTCCTCGAGCACGAGGTGTTCCGCACCCGAGACCGCTCGGGCGTCCTCGTCTTCCTGTCGCTCCTCGAGCGGCGGGCGGTGGTCCTGGGCGACGCGGGGATCAACGCGCGGGTGCCCGCCGGCGAGTGGAACCGGATCGTCGGCGACCTGGCCCGCGGCATGGGGGAGGGCCGTCCGGCCGATGCCCTGGTCGGGGCGATCGGCGCCTGCGGCGAGCTGCTCGACCGCTCGGGGCTCGAGCGCCGGGCGGACGACCGCGACGAGCTCGACAACTCGATCCACCTCGAGGAGGAGCGGCCATGACCGGGCGAAACCTCTTCGTCGGCCGCCGGGCGCGGTGGGGCCTGGCGCTCCTGCCGGCCGCCGCCGCCCTGCTCTGGCTCGGGGCCCTCGCCGCGCCCGCCGCCGCCAAGGACGTCCCGTACCTCTCCGGGCGGATCGTCGACGAAGCGGACATGATCCCGCCGGACGAGGAGCAGCGGCTCGACGCGAAGCTCGAGCAGCTCGAGAAGGAGACCGGCGACCAGGTGGCGGTGCTCACGGTCCAGAGCCTCGACGGCGAGGTGCTCGAGGACTACTCGGTCAAGGTCGCCACGACCTGGAAGCTCGGTCAGCAGGGCAAGGACAACGGCGTGCTCCTGCTGATCGCCAAGGACGACCGGAAGCTCCGGATCGAGGTCGGCTACGGGCTCGAGCCGCAGCTCACCGACGCCGAGGCCGGGCGGATCATCCGCAACGTGATCACCCCGCGGTTCAAGGCCGGCGACTTCGGCGGCGGCGTGGAGCAGGGGGTGGACGCGATCGTGGGCACGCTCCAGGGCGAGCCGGGGGCCATCCCGGAGGACACCGGGACCTCGAACGACCTGGGAATCGGCGGCCGGTTCATGATGGGCGGGATCTTCTTCCTGGTGGTCGGGATCTTCTCGATGATCGCCCTGTTCGGGAAGGGCTGTCAGTCCTGGTTCCTCTACGCGTTCCTGATGCCCTTCTACTTCACCTTCCCGCTCGCCATCTTCGGGGCCGGCGGCGTCATCCTGGGCGTGGCCTGGGTGCTGCTCTTCCCGCTGTTCAAGCTGTTCGTCGGCAAGACGCCGGCGGGCCGCCGGTGGGCCAAGCGGTCGCCCTTCTACTCGGGGCTCTCGACCTGGGTCGCCTCGAGCTCGTCCCATGGCGGCGGTTGGAGCTCGGGCGGCGGAGGGTTCTCGGGCGGCGGCGGCAGCTTCGGCGGCGGCGGCGCCTCGGGCGGCTGGTAGGGGCTCGGAGCCGGCCGAGGGGTTCGGCCGGCCGACGCAGAGGTCGGCCGCTTCAACCGCTCGGAGGGCAACCCCGCGTGAAGCGGCCGAGCTCTGCCTCGGCCGGGCGAACGGCGCGGAGTGCACCGAACGCGGTGGCGGAGACGAGTCGCGGCGCGTCGGGTCATCCCGGTGCCCGAGCCGAGCTCCGCCTCGGCCGGGCGAACGGCGCGGCATGCACCGAGCGCGGGGGCGGAGACGATTTCCGGAACGTCAGGCCATGTTGGTGCCCGGGCCGAGCTCCGTCTCGGCCGGGCGATCGGTCGGCGGAGCACCGAACGCGACGCCTACTGCCAGCGGAAGATCTTCATGGCCAAGAGGAAGCTCCCGATCCCCCAGGCCACGAGCACCGCCACCTGGGGCCAGGTGCCGGCGAGGCTCGCGCCCTGGTTCATGATCGCGCGCAGGGCGTCGTTGAGCGCGGTCAGCGGCAGGGCCCGGATCGCGGGTTGCACCGCGGCGGGGAAGCGGGCGTAGGAGAAGAAGCTCCCCGACAGCACCCACATCGGCAGCATCACAAAGTTCATCCACCCCGAGGCCGCCTCGACCGTGGTCGCGCGGGCGGCGATCAGGAGCGCCAGCCCGGTGAAGCTCAGGCCGCCGAGCAGCGCGACCCCGGCGAGCGCCAGCCACGACCCCCGGACGTCGACGCCGAAGATCAGCTTGCCGGCGGCCAAGAGGGCCGCCAGCTCGGTGACCAGGAAGGTCAAGCGCGAGAAGATGAGCGCCAGCAGGTAGTCCGAGCGGTGCATGGGGGTCGCGGCGAAGCGCTTCAGGAGCTTCCGGACGCGGGTCTGGACGACCGCGAACCCGACGCCCCACATGCTCGAGCCCATCAGGTTCAACCCGATCAGGCCGGGCAGCAGGAAGTCGATGTAGCGCGAGCCGTGCTCGGAGACCTCCCGGCGCTCGATCCGGACCACGTCCCGGCGCCCGAGCGCGCGCTCGACGGCGTCGTCGACCGCCAGGGCCGCGGCGCGCGAGCCCGGCCGCTGCGGGTCGAAGGTGAGCTCGAGCACGGGCCGGCCCTCGCTCCCCGGGCCGGCTCCCTCGTCGAGGACCGCGGCCAGGTCCACGTCGCCCGAGCGCACCGCGGCCGCGGCGCCCTCGCGGTCGAGAGCGACCGGCTCGAGGCCCTCGGCCCGGCCGAGCACCCGCTCGAGCCGCGTCCCCCAGTCCCCGGCCACCGCCACCCGGGCCGCCTCCGGCGGCTTGTCGCGGAAGGCGATGCCGAGCGCGACGGCGAGCAGCACCGGGAAGACGAACACCCAGAAGAGGGCCGAGGGCTCGCGCCCGAACTCGAGCAGGCGGGCGCGGGTGAGCTCGGCCAGCGGGCGGAGCCGGCGGCCGCGGCGGGCGATCTGCTCAGGCATCGCGGAGCTCCTTGCCGGTGAGCTGGACGAAGACGTCTTCGAGCGTGGCGGCATGGGTCGCCATCGCGAGCACCTCCACCCGCTGGCGCTCGAGCTCCGCGAGGACCGGCGGCAGCGACTCCTCGATCCGGGCGACGCTCAGCACGTAGGTGCGCTGGCGCGCCGAGACCCCATGCACGCCCGGGAGCCGGCGCAGGGGCTCCTCGTCCAGCTCCCGGGCGGCTTCGAGCTCGACGATCTGGTCCGCCCCCAGGGAGGCGACGAGCTCGGCCGGGCTGCCGAGCGCGATCACCTTTCCGAGGTCGAGGATCGCCACCCGATCGCACAGCCGCGCCGCCTCCTCCATGTAGTGGGTGGTGACCAGGACCGTGCCGCCGCCCGAGCGGAACGACTCGACCAGCTCCCAGAGCTTGAGCCGCGCCTGGGGGTCGAGGCCGGTGGTCGGCTCGTCGAGGAAGAGGACGTCGGGATCGCCGACCAGGGCGCAGGCGAGGGCGAGGCGCTGGCGCTGGCCGCCCGAGAGGCGCTCGACCCGGGCGTCGCGCTTCGCCTCCAGCTCGACGGTGGCGATCGTCTCGTCGACCCCGCGGCCGCGCGCGACGAAGCTCCGGAACAGGCGCACGACCTCGTAGACCGTGAGCTTGTCGGGCAGCCGGGTCTCCTGGAGCTGGATGCCGAGGCGCTCGCGGATCGCGCGATCGCGGCCGCGGCCCCAGCCGAGCCCCAGGACCTCGACCGTCCCCCCGTCGGGCCGGATCAGGCCCTCGAACAGCTCGACCGTCGTCGTCTTGCCCGCGCCGTTCGGTCCGAGCAGCCCGAAGCACTCGCCCGGCGCGACCTCGAGGTCGATGCCGGCGAGCGCCACGGTGTCCTTGTAGCGCTTGACCAGGCCTGCGCAGCGCAGGGCCGGCGGGGCCGGGGCGGGGGAGGTCGAGGCGGCGAGGCTCATGGCGGAGGCGCATGCTATCCCAGGGGCGTGGCGTCCTCGTGACAGCCCCCGAGTACGGTACTCTTGCCTTGCCCATGCGCCAGTACCTCGAGCTGCTGCGCCACATCCTGGACGACGGGGTGGAGAAGGGCGACCGCACCGGCACCGGTACGCTCTCGGTCTTCGGCTACCAGATGCGCTTCGACCTCGCCGCGGGCTTCCCGGCGCTCACCACCAAGAAGCTCCACCTGCGCTCGATCATCCACGAGCTCCTCTGGTTTTTGGCCGGCGGCACCAACGTGCGCGACCTCCAGGAGCACGGCGTCTCGATCTGGGACGCCTGGGCCGACGACGACGGCGAGCTCGGCCCGATCTACGGCCGCCAGTGGCGCTCCTGGCCGGCGCCCGACGGCCACTCGATCGACCAGATCGCGCGCGTCCTCGAGCAGCTCCGCACCCGCCCCGACTCGCGCCGCATCCTGGTCTCGGCCTGGAACGTGGCCGACATCGAGCAGATGGCCCTGCCGCCCTGCCACACGCTCTTCCAGTTCTATTCGGCGGAGGTTCGGGGCGGGGGCGGCCGGCGGCGGCTCTCCTGCCAGCTCTACCAGCGCAGCGCCGACGTCTTCCTGGGCGTGCCCTTCAACATCGCCTCCTACGCCCTGCTGACGATGATGATCGCCCGCGTGGTCGGGATGGAGGCGGGCGACTTCGTCCACACCTTCGGCGACGCCCACCTCTACCGGAACCACCTCGAGCAGGCCCGCCTGCAGCTCACCCGCGAGCCGCGCCCCCTGCCGCGCATGGTCCTCGACCCGCGGGTCACCCGTCTCGAGGACTTCCGCTACGAGAGCTTCACGCTCGAGGGCTACGACCCGCACCCGCACATCAAGGCGCCGATCGCCGTATGAGGGTCACCCTCATCGCGGCGGTGGCGCGCAACGGGGTGATCGGGCAGGACGGCGGGATCCCCTGGCGCCTGCCGGCGGACCTCGCCTACTTCAAGCGCACCACCATGGGCCACACCCTGGTCATGGGGCGGCGCACCTTCGAGTCGAGCGGCCCGCTGCCCGGGCGGACGACGATCGTCCTCACCCGGCAGCGCGGCTGGCGGCCGCCCGCCGGGGCCGCCGGCGTCGAGACCGCCGCCTCCCTCGACGAGGCGCTCGTGCGGGCCGCCGCGCGCGGCGAGGACGAGATCTTCGTCTGCGGCGGCGAGGCGATCTACCGCCGGGCCCTGCCGGTGGCGGACCGCCTCCACCTGACCCGGGTCGCGGCCGAGCCCGAGGGCGACACCTTCTTCCCGGACTTCGACCCCGCCCGCTGGCGCCGGGCCTCGCGCGAAGAGCACGCCCCCGACGAGCGCAATCCGATGGGCTATGCCTTCGAGGTGTGGGAACGGCCGGGCGAGTAGGCTGCGCTCCCGGCCCTTTTCTTGCACCCTTCCTCCCGCAGGCGGGCTCGCGGGGCTTCGCGGCGCCCTTCTCTTCACTGGCTTGGAAGAAATGCAGGAGGACTCCCCATGATCGACGCGCTCCGGAGCTGGCCCCTCCTCCGACAGATCCGCGACGGCTCGGACGGCACCGGCCGCGAGGCGATGAGCCCGCGCACCCGGGGGCTTCGTCCGCGCACCGAAGGCGCGGAGACCGCCCGCTCCGTCTGCCCCTACTGCGGCGTCGGCTGCGGCCAGCTCGTCCACCACCGCGACGGCGAGATCGTGGCGATCGAGGGCGACCCGGAGTCGCCGATCTCCCGCGGCAAGCTCTGCCCCAAGGGCGCGGCGTCGCACCAGCTCCTCACCCATCCCGGCCGCGAGACGAAGGTCAAGTACCGCGCTCCCTACGCCACGGAGTGGCGCGAGCTCGACCTCGAGACCGCCATGGACATGATCGCCGACCGCGTCTGGGAGAGCCGCGAGCGCACCTTCGAGGAGGAGCGCGACGGCCGGACCCTGATGCAGTGCAAGGGGATCGCCCACCTGGGCGGCGCGACCCTCGACAACGAAGAGAACTACCTGATCAAGAAGCTCTTCACCGCCGGCCTCGGGATGACCCGGGTGTCGAACCAGGCCCGCATATGACACAGCTCCACGGTGCCCGGTCTGGGCACCTCCTTCGGGCGCGGCGGCGCGACCACCGCGCAGCAGGACCTCGCCAACGCCGACGCCATCCTGATCATGGGCTCGTCGATGGCCGAGAACCACCCGGTCGGCTTCCAGTGGGTGATGGAGGCCCGCGAGCGCGGCGCGACGGTCCTCCACGTCGACCCGCGCTTCACCCGCACCTCGGCGATGGCCGACCTCTGGGTGCCGCTGCGCGCCGGCACCGACATCGTCTTCCTGGGCGGCCTGGTGCGCTACGGCGATCGAGCACGACCACGTCTTCCGCGAGTACGTCGCCGCACTACACCAACGCGGCGACCCTGCTGCGCGACGACGTGGCCCTGACACCGAGGACCTCGACGGCCTGTTCTCCGGCTGGGACGAGGAGGCGGGCACCTACGACCCCGACGACCTGGCTCTACCGCGGGCGCCGAGCTCAAGGCCCGCGGAGGGCCGTTCGGCAGCGGGCCACGAGACGGTCGCCGGCGGCCACGGCAAGGACCGCGGCGGCGAGGCGCAGCAGGTCGCAGACCCTGGAGCGCGACCCGACGCTCGAGCACCCGCGGTGCGTCTTCCAGGTCCTCCGGCGCCACTTCGCCGCGCTACACCCCGGAGGTCGTCGAGCGGGTCTGCGGCGTGCCGCGCGACGCCTTCCTCGACGTCGCCCACGCCTTCCTCGCGGCCTCCGGGCCGGAGAAGACCGGCGCCATCTGCTACGCCGTCGGCTGGACCCAGCACTCGACCGGCGTGCAGGTGATCCGCACCGCCGCGATCCTCCAGCTCCTGCTGGGCAACGTCGGCCGGCCGGGCGGCGGCATCCTGGCGCTGCGCGGCCACGCCTCGATCCAGGGCTCGACCGACATCCCGACGCTCTACGACATCCTGCCCGGCTACCTCGCCATGCCGTTCTTCGAGAAGGACTCGGACAGCCTCGCCGAGTACGTCGAGAAGCACTCGAGCCGGCGCGGCTGGTGGGCGAGCTTCGACAAGTACGTCGTCAGCCTGCTCAAGGCCTACTACGGCGAGAGCGGCGACGAGCGGACGAAGAGTTCGGCTTCCACCTCCTGCCCCGGGTCGACAAGGACCACTCGCACCAGGGCTTCTGGCTGGAGATGGCGGACGGGCGAGCTCGAGGGCCTCTTCGTGATGGGGCAGAACCCGGCGGTCGGGGCGCCCAACTCCCGCCTCGAGCGGAAGGCCCTGGCGAAGCTCAAGCTGGCTGGTCGTTCGCGACCTGGTAGAGACCGAGACCGCCTCCTTCTGGTACGACTCGCCCGAGGTCGAGCGGGGCGAGCTCGACCCGCGGCACATCGCCACCGAGGTCTTCCTCCTGCCCGCCGCCGGACACGCCGAGAAGGAGGGCTCGTTCACCAACACCCAGCGCCTGCTGCAGTGGCACGAGAAGGCGGTCGATCCGCCCGGCGACTGCCGCAGCGAGCCCTGGTTCATCTACCACCTGGGCCGCCGCCTGCAGGCGAAGGCCCGGCGGAGCGAGCGACGCCGCAACGCGCCCGCTGAACTGCGCCCTGACCTGGGACTACCCGACCGAGGGGCCCGCACGACGACGCGGTGGTCGAGGAGGTCCTGCGGAGATCAACGGCTGGCGCCTCGCCGACCGGCGAGCTGGTCTCGGGCTTCACCGACGCTCGCGGCCGACGGCTCGACCGCGTGCGGCTGCTGGATCTACTCCGGCGTCTTCGCCGGGAGGACGGGAACGAACACGGGCGCGCGCAGCGCGAGCCGCGCGACCCCCTCGGCCACGGCTGGGGCTTCGCCTGGCCGTCGGACCGGCGGATCCTCTACAACCGGTGCTCGGCGCGGCCCGACGGCAGGCCCTGGAGCGAGGCCAAGAAGCTCGTCTGGTGGGACGAGGACGGAGAGGCGCTGGACCGGCCACGACGTGCCCGACTTCGTCGCCGACAAGCCGCCGGACTACGTGCCGCCCGAGGGCGCGACGCGGCGACGACGCCCTCTCCGGCGACCCAGCCGTTCATCATGCACCCGGACGGGGTGGGCTGGATCTGGGTGCCCACCGGCCTGAAGGACGGGCCGCTCCCGACCCACTACGAGCCGCTCGAGAGCGCCGGACGGCAACCCGCTCTACGGCCGCCGCGCCAACCCGGCGGCCGACCCGCTGGCGAGCGAGGACAACCCCTACGCCGCGCCGGGCGACCCGGCGTTCCCGTACGTCCTCACCACCTACCGCCTCACCGAGCACCACACCGCCGGCGGCATGACCCGCGGCGCTCTCGCACCTGGCCGAGCTCCAGCCGGAGCTGTTCGCGAGATCTCGCCCGAGCTCGCCCGCGAGGCCGGGGTCGAGCACGGCGGCTGGGTGACGGTCACGACGGCGCGCGGCCTGATCGAGGCGCGCGCCCTGGTGACCGCGCGGCTCCGCCCGCTCGAGGTCGGCGGCCGGACGGTCCACCAGGTGGGCCTGCCCTACCACTGGGGCACCAAGGGGCTGGTCACCGGCGACGTGGTCAACGACCTGGTCGCCCTCTCCGAGGAGCCCAACGTGCGGATCATGGAGACCAAGGGCCTGATGTGCCACCTCGAGCCGGGACGCCGGCCGGGCGGCCGCCGGGACCTCTACGAGCTCGCCCGGCGACGGGAGGCCAGCCGATGACGACGACCGCGTTCTTGACCGACTCGACCCTGTGCATCGGCTGCAAGGCCTGCGAGGTGGCCTGCAAGGAGTGGAACGAGGTGCCCGCGGACGGCTTCCTCTTCAGCGGCCACTCCTACGACAACACCGGCTCGCTCGGGGCCTCGACCTGGCGCCACGTGAAGTTCGTCGAGGAGGCGCCGGCGGTCGGGACGGGGGGCAACGCCCCCGACCTCCTCTCCTGGCAGTTCTCCTCCGACGTCTGCAAGCACTGCGAGGTGGCCGGCTGCCTCGAGGCCTGCCCGACCGGCGCGATCGTGCGCACCGAGCTCGGCGGCGTGTTCATCCAGCCCGACGTCTGCAACGGCTGCGGCTACTGCGTGGTCGGCTGCCCGTTCGGCGTCGTCGAGCGGCGCGAGGAGGACGGCCGGGTGTTCAAGTGCACCTTCTGCTACGACCGCCAGGCGGGCGGCCTCGAGCCGGCGTGCGCCAAGGTCTGCCCGACCGGCTCGATCCTGTTCGGCGAGCTCGACGAGCTGCGCGACGAGGCCGACGCGCGAATCGAGGCGCTCCACGAGCGGGGGATGGACGACGCCGTCCTCTGGGACCCGCGCGACACGAGCGTCGGCGGCACCCACGCCCTGTTCATCGTCCGCGGCGATCCGCGCGCCTACAACCTGCCGCCGGCCCCGGAGGTGCCGACCGTCTACCTCGAGACCGGCCTGGCGTGCCGCCGCCATGGCGGCCGGCGCCCTCGCCGTGGGATCGCTCCTCTCGTTCCTGCTGGGAGGTGGCCGATGACCGTCGCGCACCCGCACGACACCGATCGCCTGGAGCGGCGCCTCGCCGAGATCCGCCGCGAGGCCGAGGAGGCCGGCGAGGTCGTGGCGGAGGGGATCCGCCCGGCCGGCTCGCCGCTGCCGGAGCCGGGCGCGGAAGGCCGCCCGGCGGCGGAGCGCGCCAGCGCCGAGACCGGCTACTACGGCGAGCCGCTCCTGAAGCCACCGTCCTGGACCTGGGAGGTGCCGCTCTACTTCTTCGTCGGCGGGACGGCGGGGGCGGCGGCGGTGGTGGCGGCGGCGGCGCGCGCAGCGGGATCGGACCGCGACCTCGCCCGCCACGCGCGCTGGATCGCCGCGGTGGGTGGCGCAGTCTCGCCGGCTCTCCTCGTCTCGGACCTCGGGCGCCCCGAGCGCTTCCTCCACATGCTCCGGGTGTTCAAGCCGCAGAGCCCGATGTCGATGGGGGTCTGGACCCTGGTCGCCTTTTCGAGCACGGCCGCGGCGAGGGTCTTCGCCGACCTGGTGGCGCCGCGCTCCGGCGAGGGCGGCGGCCGGGCCGCGCTGCCGGTGCGGCTGGTGGCGAACGCCGCCGAGGTGCTCTCCGCCGCCACCGGCACGGTGATGGCGAGCTACACCGGAGTGCTGGTCGGGGCGACGGCGATCCCGGTCTGGAACCGGAGCGTCGGCGTGCTGCCGATCCACTTCGCGGCCTCCGGCCTCGCCTCGGCGGTGGCGCTGCTCGAGCTGATGGGCCACCGCGGCCGGGCGCTCAACGCGCTGGGCCTCGCGGCGGCGGCGGCCGAGACCGCGGTCGGCGCGGTCCACGAGAGCGACGACGACCCGGCCTACGATCCGCTCAAGCGGGGCCGGAGCGGGGCGATCGTGCGCGCCGGTGGCGTTCTCTCCGGCCCGGTGCCGCTCGTGCTCCGGCTGCTCGGGGCGCGGCGGGCGGCGGCGGTCTCATCGCTCGTCGGGTCGCTCGTGACCCGCTTCGGCTGGGTCGAGGCCGGGAAGGCGTCGGCGGCCGACCCCGCGGTGCCGCTCCGCCTCGAGACCCCGGCGTCATAGCAGGAGGTAGGGGCACCCGGCCAACGGGCGGCGTCGGGTGCCCCGCGACCCGTTCGCCCGGCCGAGGCAGAGCTCGGCCGCTTCATGGGTTCGGAGTGATTCCGCACCGGCGTCGGGTTACTTCTGCTTGAGCTTCTCGAAGGCCGCGGCGAGGGTCGGCATGCCGCTGCCCACGTCCTCCTTCGCGCGCTTCTTGTAGTCGCGGTAGTCGGTGCGCGAGCCCTCGATCTTGGCGCCTTCCGGCAGCAGCGTGATCCGCTTGCGCTTCGACTCGATCCGCCCGACCTGCACCTGCACCTCGGTGCCCGGGGCGTAGGCCCGGCCCGGGTTGGTGCCGCGCGGCAGGTTCATCTCCGAGGTCGGCAGCAGGCCGGTCAGCCCGGGCTCGAGGTTGATGAAGACGCCGAACGGGGCGATCTCCTCGACCGTGCCGGTGACCACGTCCCCCTCCGGGTAGCGCTCCTCGACCTTGCGCCAGGGGTCCCCGGTGGGGATCGGCCGCAGGGTCAGTGAGATCCGGTGGCGCTTGACCTCGACCTCCTTGATCCATCCGGTGACCTGCTTGCCGGGCTCGAAGGCGTCGCTCTCGAGGCTCGACCCGGCGGGCAGCGCCGAGACGTGGACCAGCCCCTCCATGCCCGGCTCGACCTCGACGAAGACCCCGAACTCGGTCTTGCCGGTCACCTTGCCGGTGAACTCCGAGCCGCGGGGGTGGGCCTCCGAGAAGGCGGCCCACGGGTCGGGCTCGAGGACCTTCATGGAGAGCGAGATCCGGTTGCCCTCGGCCTCGATCTTGAGGACCTTGACCTTGACCTTCTGGCCCTTCTTGACCGCCTCCTTGGGGTGGTTGACCGAGCGGTGCGAGAGCTCGGAGACGTGCACCATGCCCTCGATCCCGCCGCCCAGGTCGACGAACGCCCCGAAGCCGGTGAGGGAGGTCACGTGCCCCTCGAGCTCGACGCCCACCGAGAGCTTCTCGCGCACCTTGGCGGCGCGCCGGACGCGCTCCTCCTCGAGCACCTTGGCGCGCGAGACGATGAAGCGGTTGCCCTGGCGCCGGTGCTCGATGACCCGGAAGCGGTAGGTCTTCTCGATGTACTTCTTCGGCGCCTTGGGGTTGCCGATCTCGATCTCGGAGCGCGGGCAGAAGGCGAGCAGGCCGTCGATCAGGACGTGGAAGCCGCCCTGGTTCCAGCCGAAGACCTTGCCCTCGACCGAAGTGCCCTTCTCGAGCGCCTCGATCAGGCGGAGCGAGACCGGGTCGGCGGGGAGGGGAGCCTCCTCGCCGGAGGCCAGCTCGGGCACGGGCGCCACGGCCTGGGCCTCGCCCCGCTCCTCGGCGGCGGCCTGGGCCTCGGCCTCGGTCATCTCGCCGGAGGCGGCGGGAGCGGAGGCCTCGGCGGCCGGCTCGGGAGCGGGGGCCTCGGTGGCCGGCTCGGGAGCGGAGGCTTCGGCCTCGGGAGCGGGGGCCTCGGCGGCCGGCTCGGGAGCGGAGGCTTCGGCGGCCGGCTCGGCAGCGGGCGCTTCGGCCGCCTCCGCGGCGGGCTCTCCGGTTTCGGGCGTCGCGGCCTCGGGGGCGTCGGACCGGGGTTCCTCGGGACGCTCCACGGCTGCGCTCGGAGTGGTGCCTTCGGTGGGGTCGGACATCGGTGCTCCAGGGCTTTCGCGGATCGGGATAGGTAGGATGCTGCGACCGGCAGCACGCAAGGATACCGCAAAGCGGTCCGGTCCAAAAGACGAGCGACGATCCGGGGTGCCTTGAACCGCCCGGCGGTTCCTGCGAGACTCTGCCCCCCGCCTTCCGCTCCCCCGGAAAGTCGCGCTGCAGGACGGGTGGGGGCGTTCCATCCCCCCCGGGGGAGGGAAGGGGATCGAGGGGATGTGGGGGGGATTCAGATCATGGCACTCAGTCTCGGCATCGTCGGCCTGCCCAACGTCGGCAAGTCCACTCTCTTCAACGCCCTCACCGCGAGCGCGGTCGACGCGGCCAACTACCCGTTCTGCACGATCGAGCCGAACGTCGGCGTGGTGCCGGTGCCCGACCGGCGCCTCGACGAGCTGGCGGCGATCGTCCACCCGGAGCGGATCGTGCCGACCACCATCGAGTTCGTCGACATCGCCGGGCTGGTGGCCGGGGCGTCGCAAGGCGAGGGGCTCGGCAACCGCTTCCTCGCCCACATCCGGGAGACCGACGCCATCGGCCACGTGGTGCGCTGCTTCCACGACGACAACGTCGCCCACGTCGCAGGCCGGATCGACCCGGGCTCCGACGTCGAGGTGATCGAGACCGAGCTCCTGCTGGCCGACCTCGAGACGGTGGAGAAGGTGACCGACCGGAGCCGCCGGGCGGCCAAGGGCGGCGACAAGGAGCTGGTCGCGCTGGCGGCGGTCCTCGATCGGGTCGGCGCCCACCTCGCCGCGGGCCGGCCGGTCCGCACCCTCGATCTCGAGGAGCGCGAGCGGCCGCTCCTCGCCTCGCTCCACCTGCTCTCGGCCAAGCCGGTGCTCTACGTCGCCAACGTCGACGAGGACGGCTTCGAGGACAACCCGCTGCTCGATGCGTTGCGCGCGCGGGCGGCGGCGGAGGGGGCCGAGGTCGTGCCGGTGTGCGCCGCGCTCGAGGCCGAGCTCGCGACCCTCGACGAGGCCGACCGCACCGAGCTCCTCGCCGAGCTGGGGCTCGCGGAGCCCGGCCTCCACCGGGTGATCCGGGCCGGCTACCGCCTCCTCGGTCTCTTGACCTTCTTCACCGCGGGCCCCAAGGAGGTCCGTGCCTGGACCGTCCGCCGCGGGGCGGCGGCCCCTGAGGCGGCGGGCAAGATCCACTCGGACTTCGAGCGCGGCTTCATCCGCGCCGAGGTGATCGCCTACGACGACTTCGTCCGCCACGGCGGCGAGCAGGGCGCGCGCGAGGTCGGCCGCCTGCGCTCGGAGGGGCGGACCTACCTGGTGCAGGAAGGCGACGTGGTGCACTTCCGCTTCAACGTCTGACCGGCGGGGGATCGCATGATCCTGACCACCGTCGTCGCCGCCATCGTCCTCGGAATCGCGGCCCAGATCGTCGCCGAGCGGTTCCGGGTGCCGGCGATCCTGCCCCTGCTGGCGGCCGGCATCCTCGCCGGGCCCGAGCTCTGGCGGATGCTCGGCGTGCGGGTCACGGCGCTGGTCGATCCGAGCGCTCTGGGCGGCGGCCTCGAGGTGCTGATCCACCTGGGGATCGCCCTGATCCTCTTCGAGGGGGGCCTGTCGCTCGATCCGCGCCAGCTCCGGCGGGTGGGCGGCGCGGTGCGCAACCTCCTGTCGATCGGGCTGGTGGTGACCGCGGTGGGAGCCGCCTGGCTCTTCCACGTGCTGCTCGCGATGCCCTGGAGCACCTCGGCCCTGTTCGGCGCCATCGTCACCGTGACCGGCCCGACCGTGGTCACGCCGCTCCTGCGCCACATGATCGTGCCCCGGCGGGTGGCGACCGTGCTGGTCTCGGAAGGGCTGATCATCGATCCGATCGGCGCCGTCCTCGCCTACCTGGTGCTCCAGACCATCGACCGCAGCGACGTGCCGGTCGAGGTGCTGGGGCGCGAGCTGGTCTGGCTGGTGGTGATCGGCGCGGTGATCGGCTTCGCCGCCGGCTCGGCCGCCAAGCTGGTGATCGGCTCGCGGCGGACCGGCGACGACATCCGCAACCTGACGATCCTCGCGATCCTCCTGTTCGCCTACGCGCTCGCAGAGCACCAGGCGCCGCAGTCGGGCATCCTCGCCGCGGTGGTCATGGGCTTCACCATGTCCGCCGCCGACATCCCGGACCTGGTGCGCCTGCGCGAGTTCAAGGGCCAGCTGACGGTGCTCCTGATCTCGGTGCTCTTCGTGCTCCTCGCGGCCCAGCTCGACCTGCGCACGCTCGACGACCTCGGGTGGCGCGGCCTGGTGGTGGTCGGCGGCCTGATCCTGCTGGTCCGGCCGCTGGCCGTGGCGCTCTCCGTGCCCGCCCGCGAGCTCGACCTCGCCGGCCGCTCGGTGGTCGCCTTGACGGCGCCCCGGGGGATCGTCGCGGCCGCCGTCGCCTCGCTCGCCGCGCGCCAGCTCCGCCAGGCCGGGCTGCCCGGCTCGGCCGCGCTCGAGGGGATGGTCTACCTGACGATCCTGGTGACCGGCGTCTGGGCGACCGCGATGGCGCTGGTCCTGCCGCGCGCGCTGGGGTACGCGCGGGACCCGAGGAGGCGCCTCACCGTGCTGGTCGGTGCCCACGCGCTCACCGAGGCGCTCGCCGCCGTGCTCGCGGCGGCCGGCCGCGGGGTGACGGTGCTCGATTCGGCGGCGGGCAAGCTCGAGGGCCTCCGCGAGCGCGGCATCGGGGCGGTGCGCGGCGATGCCCGGGACGTCGCCTCCTTCGAGCGCGCCGGCGTGCAGCGCGACACCCAGGTCGTGGCGCTCACCACCAACGACGAGCTGAACCTGCTGGTGGCGGAGCTGGTGCGCGACGAGCTGGGCGTCGAGCACCCGGCGGTGGCGCTCGAGCGGCCGTCCGAGGAGTTCGGACGGGTGCGCCGGGCGTGGATCGACCTGGTGGGCGGCCGCCCGCTCGACCCCGGTCGCTGGACCCGGCGTTTCGAGGCCGGGCGGGCGCTCCTCGCGACGCTCGACCTCGGCGATCCGGAGGCGATCGAGGCGCTCCGTCTCCAGGTGGGCGAGGCGGACGACGCGGTGGTGCCGCTCGTCGCCTGGCGCGATGGAGTGCCCTCCTTCCGGATCGATCCTCGGGATCTCGAGGCGCTCCGGAGCTTCGATCGGCTGACCGTCATGGTCGCCGGCGAGGGGTTGCCGGAGGCGCTCGCGCCCTACCTGGTGCAGGCGGCGGAGGCGGCGGAGGCCGGGGAGGGCGCGGACGAGGCCGAGCGCTCCGGCGGGGGAGGGGCGCCCTGACCCCGCGCCGGAGCCTCGCGGCCCTCCTGCTCCTCGCCCTGGCGCTCGGGACGGGAAGGGTGGCCGGGCGGGCCGCGGCCGCGCTCCCGCCCGAGGCCGGCGCGGGCCGCGTGCGCATCCAGGCCGGCCCGGTCTGGCTCGAGGGGCCCGCCGCCTACCGCGCCACGCTCGAGGAGCTCGCCGCGCGCGCCCGCGCCTTCCTGCCCTCGGTGACCGACGACCTCGGCGTCCAGCCGGCCGGGCCGATGCTGATGGTCCTGATCCCACCCGACACGCGCTCGGACCCGGAGCTCGCCGGTCTCGACCGCGCGGCGCCGCCCTGGGCCGCCGGTTTCGCCCTCGAAGACTCCCGGATCGGCGCCATCCGGATCGCCGAGGCCGGGCGCTACCCGTTCGGCGACCCCGGCGCGGTGCTCGCCCACGAGGTGACCCACCTGCTGATCCACGACGCGGCCGGCGGCGAGCTCGTGCCGCGCTGGTTTCACGAAGGGGTGGCGACCCGCGAGCAGCGCCGCTGGACTCTGAAGGACGTCTACGTCTACAGCTCGTCGCTCCTGATGGAGAGCCTGCCGACGCTCGACGAGATGGACCGCGCCTTCGCCACCTCGGAAAGCGGCGCGCCGCTCGCCTACGCCGCCTCGTTCGACTTCATCCGCTGGTCCGAGGACGAGTATGGCGAAGGCGTGGTGCGGCGGGTCCTGGCCGAGCTCCGGCAGCGGGCGGGCACGCCGGGGAGCCTCCACTTCCGGGAGGCCTGGCGCGCCGCGACCGGCGACTCGCTGGCCGAGTCCGAGGAGGGCTGGCGCCGCGGCAGCCTCGCCCTCTACCGCTGGCTCCCGGCGCTGACCGGCGCCGGCACCCTCTGGATCGCGATCACGGCCCTGTTTCTCTTCGCCGCCTGGCGCCGGCGCCTGCGCACCCGGGAGATGATGGAGCGCTGGGAGGTCGAGGACGAGGCCGCCACCCGCTGGCGGGTGCGCAGCACCCCCTACCGCGTCGTGCCGCCGGAGGCGCCGGAGCCGGTGCCGCCGCCGCTCGAGCCCGAGGACGACGAGCCCGGGGGCCGGGACGACGACGGCAACTGGGTGAACTGATCAGGTGCCCCCCGCATCCCCTCGATCCCCTTCCCACCCCACCGGGGGGGAAGGGGACGATTGACTGGATGCCCCCCGCATCCCCTCGATCCCCTTCCCACCCCACGGGGGGAAGGGGACGCCCCCTCCCATCGCCTTTCGTGGCTGCGGACTCACTCCGAACCCATGAAGCGGCCGAGCTCTGTCTCGGCCGGGCGATCCCCCAGGTGGGCATCGAGCGACTCTTCGGAGCCGAGAGCCGATCCCTGCCGCAAGCGGTCTTCGGGCCGAGCTCTGTCTCGGCCGGGCGAACCGCTCGCGGGGCAGCCGCCGGTGCCCGTTGACCGGATCCCCCCCGCATCCCCTCGATCCCCTTCCCACCCCACGGGGGGGAAGGGGACGCCCCCGCCCAGCGCCTTTCGTGGTTGCGGAATCACTCCGGACCCATGAAGCGGCCGAGCTCTGCCCTCCGCCCTGAGCGAGCGAAGCGAGTCGAACGGGTCGGCCGGGCGAACGGTCCGCGGGGCAGCCGACGGTGCGCATCCCTCGACCCCTCTCCCGGTCGTGCGGCGGCCGCCTCAGCCGACCGCCGCCGGCGCGAGCTCCCGGGCCGCCACCTCCTCGGCCCACTCCTCGAAGCGGTGCCAGCCGACCTCGGGGAAGCCGCGGCGCAGCGCCTCGACGTCGGCCGAGTAGCCGACCTCGACGAACCACTCGAACATGGTGGCGTACTCCGCGTTCTGCTCGCGGAGCGTCTCGATCGGCATCTCCTGGTAGCGCACCTCGTGGCCCAGGGCCCGGGAGAGCTTGCGCGCCACCTCCTCGCCGGTCAGCTCGTCGCCGGCGATCTCGATCCGGGCGCCCAGCAGGTGGTCGCGGTTCTCGAACGCGAAGGCGGCCATGGCGCCGATGTCGTCGGCCGCGATCTGCTGGAGGGCGCGGTCGGGCGGCATCGGCATCAGGTACTGGCCGTTCTCGAGGCCGCGGCGCAAGTCGCCGTCGTGGAGGTAATTGTCCATGAAGAAGACCGGCGCGATCACCGTGGCCGGGATGCCGGCCTCGTCGATCGCCTCCTCGGTCCGGGCCTTCGACTCGAAGTGGGGGATGCCGGTGTCCCGGTCGGCGCTCGCCACCGAAGAGAAGACCAGGTGCCGGAGGCCGGCGCGGGAGACGAGGTCGACGATCGCCCGCCCCTGGGCGACCTCGGCATCGAAGCCGCCGTAGGGCACGGTGACGCCGAACAAGGCGTCGGCCCCGCGGGCGGCGCGGTCGAGCGAATCGGGGTCCGAGAGGTCGCCCTCGACGACCTCGGCGCCCATCTCGCGGAGCCCCTGCGCCTCCTCGGAGTCGGGCGTGCGGGTGAGAGCGCGGACGGCGTGCCCTTTGGCGAGCAGCGAGCGCGCGACGGCGCCCCCCTGCGTGCCGGTGGCGCCGACGACGAGAACGGTGAGTCGATCCTTGGACATGATGTGAGCCTCCTTGGTGAGTTCGGTCGGGTGGTGAAGACAAGTCCCCCCGATGCCCGAAAGTCGATTCAAGATGCCTACCAGCCCCGGAGGACCGGGGCGTTCGGAGCCGACCGTGCCGTTCGCCCGGCCGAGGCAGAGCTCGGCCCGAGAAGCGGGATGGGTGAGGGAGGCGAGTCGGCTCCGAGGGGTGGCTCGGTGCCGGCTGCGGGGATCGCCCGGCCGAGGCAGAGCTCGGCCGCTTCATCCGGGATCGCCTTCGCCCACCACTCCGAACGGGTGAAGCGGCCGAGCTCCGTCTCGGCCGGGCGAACGGTCTGACCGGCACCGAACGGCTCTCCGGAGTCGATGCCCGCCGTCCGGCGCCTCCGCTCCCCGGGCCGAGCTCTGCCTCGGCCGGCCAGGCCCTGCGGCTGGCTCCGAACGATGGAGCTGCACGACATCCTCGCGCCAGCCCATCCCGGCCCCTCTCCGGTTCCTGCTAAGCTGCGCTCAGGAGCTATCTCGCCGTGAAGACCGGACGCAACGACCCCTGCCCCTGCGGCTCGGGCAAGAAGTACAAGAAATGCTGCATGAAGCTCGACCAGACCGCCGGATCCACCGGGTCCGCCCGAGGCGCCCCCCGCCGCCCGAGTGAGGCGCGCGCGGAGATCGCGGCCGAGGTCGAGCTCCAGGCCGACGTCGTGCCCATGCCGGCGCGGATCGAGAACGACCCCGCCGCCCGCCCCGGCGTCCTCCTCGTCGTCGGCGCCGCCAGCGGCTTCGTGGTCCACACCGACGTCCTCGACCACCCGTCTCCGGAGGCGGAGCCGTTCGCCGAAGCCCTGGTCCGCGGTCTCATCGCGGCCTGCAACCGCGCGGGAGGCATGCCCCAACGCGTGCGCGTGCGCTACCCGGCGCTCGTGCCCCACGTCGAGCGTGGCGTCGCCGCATGCCTCCAGGGCACGGCCGAGATGGGGGTCACCTCCGGCCCCCTCCCGGCCCTCGACGAAGCCGCCTTCGAGCTCGCCGAGCACACCGCCGGGATCCAGGTCCGCTACCACCTCGCCGGCACCGAGACCTGGGCGGCGTGGGACCTGCCGCCGGAGCTCGTGGCGGACCTGTTCCACGCCGCGGCCGGGTTCTGGCGCGCCGCTCCCTGGAAGGTGCTGGCGGACGTCGACGTCCTCGAGGCCGAGATGCCTTCCGGCCGGCGGTGGACGGTCTGCACGCTGGGCAACGGCGGCCAGGTCTACGGCTGCAACCTGTTCTCCGAGCCGGACGACTTCGGGAGGATGATGGGGCGCGACCAGGAGTCGGGGTTCGACGACTTCACCGGCCGCGTGATCTGCCTGCACCTCGACCCCGGGTGCGACGTCGGCCGGGCCGCGGTCCGCGAGGCGGCGGCCGCCGGCTGGGAGGTCGCCGACCCGCAGGCCTACCCGCGCCTCCTCGCCATCAACTCGCCCGCCGGCGGCGTGACGCTCGCGGACGCGCGGGACCTGCTGGCGGCCCTCGAGGCCGTGCCCCGCTTCATGGCGGAGAACGCCGGCGCGGTCGAGGAGCTGCGCCCGGTCGAAGGCTGGAAGGACGAGCCGACCGGCGTCGTCCTCTCGTACGGCGTCGGGGAGGACGATGTCGACTCGAGCTGGCCGTACGAGCACCTGGAGCCCGGGGACGCGCAAGGCCCGGGGGCCGAGCCCGAGGCGGCCCTGGCGCCCCGTCCGTCCACCCGGGAGAAGGCGGTGTCCTTCCAGGCCCGGGAACGGCGGTTCGTGGACGGGTTCTTTCGCCACCTTGTCGAGGTGAAGAGGCTCTCCGAGGCGACCGCCGTCCAGCACGGCCACAACGCGTACCTCTTCGTCGACTTCCTCACCGGCTCCCAGTGCATCCCCGTCCGAGCGGTCCACGAGTACGACCTCCGGAGCTTCCTCTACAACTGGTACCCGCGGGAGGTCACCGCGTCGCTGTCGGAGAGCCGGGCCGTGCCCGTCTCCCTCAAGCGCTTCTTCGACTTCCTGGCGTCCGAGGAGGGGATCGAGTGCCCCTGGGCGAAGGAGATCCTCGACGGGGAGCGGGAAGCGTTCGAGGCGGTGGTCGAGGGCTCGTCCGACCCGGACGCCGGCGACGGAGGCGACCTCGAGCTGGGCCCCGGCAGCCTTCACGACGTCGTCGACCGGCTCCTGGTCCCCGACTCCGGCCTGGGCGAGGACGACACCTGGGGCATTCTGCAGGGCCTGACCGAGGCCGAGCTCAACGACGAGCTCGATCGCCGCTGGCTCCTCTGGCGCGACGAGCTGATCCGCGCCGGCATCGACCGGCCCGGCCTCCTGGCCGGCGCTCTCGTGGAGCGCCAGGTCGCGTGGGAGACCACGCCCCACCCGACCCTCGCCGGCCGGACTCCGGTCGAGGCGATCCAGGCCGAGCGCCGCGCGCGGCAAGAGAGGAGCGGAGCGCCCGAGCGGAAGGGCAAGCGCAAGAAGACCCTCTGGGAGCCGAAGAAGAGCGGAGGCACAGGGCGACAGGGCGGGAAGCGGAAGGGGTAGCTCGATCGTGGCGCAGGGATGGTGGCCCGGGCGATGGAGCACGGAGCGACGACGGGGCAGGAGATCCGGGAGTACCTCTCCGGCCTGAAGGGCTACGAGGGGGTCGCCGGCACCACCACCTTCGATCGCCACGGCGACGCGCCGAAGAGCGTCACGTTCTACGAGGTGCGCGGAGGCAAACCCGTGGCCCTCGACCAAAGCCCACCGCCTGGATGAGGACCGCGTCGGGGCTTCCCCGATCGCCGTCGAGCCGAACGAGCCGAGGCAGGACCAGCAGTGAAGCTTCGCCTCAAACCGACGAGGCTTTCGAAGCGCTCCAACACCGGGGCTCGCTTGGCCCGGGGCTCAAACCGATGGCTCGCTCAGGTCCTGCAGTGCCACCCCGACCAGCTCGTAGATCGAACGTGCACGTCGGTCCGCGGTCACCAGGGTCGCTCCAGCGGTTCTCGCCGTCAAAGCGACCAGGGCGTCGTAAACGGCGCCACCGGTACGGCCCTCGCCAGCCAATTTCCGAACCAGGCCCCGTTGCGCATTCGCACTGGGCGGTGGCAGGACCGTCTGGAACCGGTCCTCCAACCACGTGTCCACCAACGAAGGCGCGGCCCTGTGGGGCCGGGGGAATCCGGTCAACACCGAGTACGTCTCGAGCAGGGCATGGATCGGAATCGCCGCCCCCGCATCGAGGACGGCGCAGGCCGGTTGGTTGAGCTCGTGCCACTCGCCGAACGCGGCGATCGCCACCGAGCTGTCGACGGCGATCATCGCCGCTGGGACTCCAGGACCGCTCGCACGTCATCGGCGCCGATCTTCGGCAGGGGCTCGTCCGTGGTGGCGACCAGTCCCTTCCCTCGGCGAACCAGGCGCATGGGCACGGCCACGGGCTCGAGCTCGAGCCGACCCTCCCGTGCCCGCAACTCCAAGGTGGCACCCGGTTCCAGCTTCAGCTCGTCCCGAAGAGGTTTCGGCACCACCAGCCGACCTGCTCGATCGATGGTCACCTGCATGGCTTAATTCTACCATGGTCCAACTTTGCCATGGTAAGGCCTCGCACGCCGAGATGCCGGGGCGATCGTCCCCTGGCGCCAGCCCTCAGCCGTGGCCAGGCGCCGGATCTCGGCCTCGAGCTCGGGCGGGATCACGGCTGCCCCTCGGAGTTTCCCCGATCTGCGCCGCCGAACCCGCTACAATCCCCAAACCCGAGGCGGGCCACGGGCCCGCACAGACCACACCATGAACGTCGCCGAGTTCATCGACAAGTGGCGCCGCGTAGCGCTCACCGAGCGCTCCGCCGCCCAGCAGCACTTCCTCGACCTCTGCGAGCTCTTCGACCACCCGAAGCCGGCGGAGGTCGACCCCACCGGCGACTGGTTCACCTTCGAGAAGGGCGCCGCCAAGAAGGGCGGCTCGGACGGCTGGGCCGACGTCTGGAAGCGCGGCTACTTCGCCTGGGAGTACAAGGGCCGCCACAAGGACCTGGACGCCGCCTACCTCCAGCTCGACCAGTACCGCGCCGACCTCGAGAACCCGCCGCTCCTCGTCACCTGCGACATGGACCGCCTGGTGGTCCACACCAACTTCACGGCCACCCGGCAGGAGGTCCACGAGGTCCGGCTCGAAGACCTGGGCGACCCGCGGAGCCTCGAGATCGTCCGCTCGGTCTTCGTCGCCCCGCAGAAGCTCAAGCCCGGCGCGGTCAGCGAGGCGATCACGGCCGACGCCGCCCGCACCGTGGGCGAGATCGCGGTCTCGCTCCGCGAGCGCGGCTTGGACCCCCGCGAGGTCGCCCATTTCCTCGACCGCCTCGTCTTCTCCCTCTTCGCCGAGGACATCGGCCTCCTGCCCGACGGCCTCGTCACCCGGATCCTCGAGCAGAGCCGCAAGAAGCCGGAGCTCTTCGCGCAGCTTCACCCGCCAGCTCTTCACGGCGATGAACGAGGGCGGCACCTTCGGCGCGGACGTGATCCACCGCTTCAACGGCAACCTCTTCGCCGCCGACGGCACCCTGGAGCTCACCCGCGACGAGCTCGACCGCCTCTACCAGGCCGCCCGCCTCGACTGGAGCGCCATCGACCCGTCGATCTTCGGCACCCTCTTCGAGCGCGGCATGGACCCGGACAAGCGCTCGCAGCTCGGCGCCCACTACACCAGCCGCGACGACATCGAGACCCTGGTCGAGCCGGTCGTGATGAAGCCGCTGCGCCGCGAGTGGCGAGACGTCCAGGCGGTGGTCGCGAACGTCCTCGAGACCGGCAAGAAGGACCCGAGCGAGAAGCAACGCGAGAGCTCCAGGCCCCTCGGACCGCAGAAGCTCAAGAAGGCCCGCCTCGAAGCGGAGATGATGCTCCGCCGCTTCCACAATCGCCTGGCGAACCTCCGGGTGCTCGACCCGGCCTGCGGCTCCGGCAACTTCCTCTACGTCACCCTCCAGAAGCTCAAGGACCTGGAGAAGGAGGTCGCGGTCTTCGCCCTGGACAACGGCCTCACCCCCGACGTCCCCCTCGTCGGCCCCTGGCAGCTCCACGGCATCGAGATCAACCCCTACGCCTTCGAGCTCGCCCAGATGACCGTCTGGATCGGCTACCTCCAGTGGACCCGCCAGCACGGCTCCGGCGCCTGGGGCGAGCCGATCCTCCGGCGCATGGACACCTTCGAGTGCAAGGACGCGATCCTCGATCTCTCGGACCCCGAGCACGCCAAGGAGCCCGAGTGGCCCAAGGTGGACTTCATCGTCGGGAACCCGCCGTTTCTGGGCGGGAAGAAGATGCGAGCGCAGCTCGGCGACGAATACGTGGATCGGCTTTTCGAGCTCTGGGACGGCCGGGTGCCGGCCGAGGCGGACCTGGTGACCTACTGGTTCGAGAAGGCGAGGGAACAGATCGAGAAGGGAAGGGCGAAGCGAGCGGGGCTGCTGGCGACGCAGGGCATTCGAGGAGGCGCCAACCGGCTGGTGCTCAAGCGGATCAAGGAGAGCGGGGAGATCTTCTTCGCTGAGAGCGATCGGGACTGGGTGCTTGATGGCGCGACTGTCCACGTGTCCATGGTGGGCTTTGGGCGGTCGGAGAGCATTGCACCGCTGTTGGATGGTGCGGAAGTCGAGGAGATCCACTCGAACCTGACAAGCACGGTTGACCTGACCCAGGCCCGGCGCTTGCCCGATCAACGTGACAAGGCCTTCATGGCGGACACGAAGGGAGGAGCCTTCGAGCAGGAGCCGGACCAGGCAATCGGCCTGCTCCGGGAACCAAATCCCCACGGGCGACCGAACTCGGACGTCATCGTCCCCTGGGTGAACGGCTCGGATCTGACCCGCAGACGTCGAGGGCTATTCATCATCGACTTCGGTGTCGCAAGGAGCGAAGAGGAGGCTGCGCGGTACCAAGCGCCGTTCGAGTTTCTTCGCGAGAACGTCCTTCCCGCTCGCCGAAAGAACAAGCGAGCCGCGTACCGAGAGCGCTGGTGGATCCACGTCGAGCCGAGACCGGCAATGCGGGCCGCTCTTGAGGGGCTCAGCCGCTTCCTAGCGACACCGACAGTCTCGAAGCACCGTCTCTTCGTCTGGATGGAGTGGCCAACGCTCGCAGACCATCAGCTCATCGCCTTTCCTCTCCAGGCCGACTACGACTTCGGAGTTCTGCACTCGACGGTTCACGAGCTTTGGGCCAGAGCTCACGGCACTCAAGTTCGGGAGCGCGAGTCCGGTTTCCGCTACACGCCGACCACCTGCTTCGAGACCTTCCCCTTCCCGGACCCGACCGAAGAGCAGAGAGAAGCCATTGCCTCCGCCGCGCGGGAGCTCGACCAGCTCCGCGAACACTGGCTCAACCCGCCCGAGTGGGTGAGGGAAGAGATCCTCGAGTTCCCCGGAGCGACCGACGGCCCCTGGGCCCGCTACGTCCACGACCCCGACGACCGCGGCATCGGCACCGTCCGCTACCCCCGCCTCGTCGCCAAGGACGAGGACGCCGCCGCCCGGCTCGCCAAGCGCACCCTCACCAACCTCTACAACCAGCGCCCCACCTGGCTCGCCAACGCCCACCAGGCCCTCGACGAAGCCGTCGCCACCGCCTACGGCTGGCCCGCCGACCTCCCCGACGAGGAGATCCTCGAGCGCCTCCTCGCCCTGAATCTCCAACGTTCCGGAGCCGCGGCGGACGATTGATCTCGGGGCGGTCCTCGGTCCGCCGGGAGTGGAAACCCGATAGAGGGACCGCGGGCTTCGCGGATTGACGAGGATCCCGGACTTGCTTGACTTCTTCCTCTGTGCGCGGTAGTGTGGCGGAAAGTCGAGCCCCGGCCCTCGGGCGGAGCCCCGGCTCTTGGCCGGATCCAGCCCTCCGAGGCCGCCGGGAACCCGTAGACGGCCCGAGCGAGGTGAAAGCTCGCCCGGGCCACTCCGCAAAGGAGACTTGGTCCGATGCGAAGCACGAAGAAGAGTAGCACCCGCAGTTCCGTCTCTGACGTCGAGTCCGTTTCCACCCGCAGCCCTCATTCCACCGATGAGCCCTCGCGCCCCGAGGCGCCGGCGCGCCGGACGCCGCCGGCGAACGCCTTCTCGGCGCTCTACCTGTCGCGGACGCTCGACCGCGAGGAGCCGCCGTTCGCCCAGCAGGCGATCGCGGCGGGCTCGTGGGAGGTGGAAGCGGTGCCGGCCGGCTCCGGCACGCTCTACGCCGTCGTCCGGAAGGGCGAGTCGGCGGCCGGCGGCGACCCGGCGATGGCGGTGTTCCTGCGCCGGCCGAGCGCGCTGCTCTGCGCCGCGGCGCTCTCGGCGCTCGCCACGCCCAATCGCCTGACGCTCAAGCGGACGCCCGTCCGCCAGAGCCCCAAGCGGGCGCGCCTCGGCGTTCCCCTCCACGACGGCGGGGTGCACCTGGGCCACCTGGCGCGGCCGGACGAGGAGCTCCTGGCGTACCTCCACGCCGTCGCCTGCCTGGCGGCGAACCCGGAGGCGATGGCCCTCGCCCTCGAGGCCCTCGGCCCCGAGGTCTCCCCCATCCTCGGCCGCGCCCTCATGCGCCGGCTGGAGGGGAAGGAGTAGGCCTGAGGTAGCGCGGCACGAGGTGCTGCCGGCCGGGGCGCTTTGCTCGCTCCGGCCGGCGTTTCCCTGCAGCCAGGGAAAGCGCCGCAAAGCCCGAAACCAGCCACATGCCTGTGCTACATTCGAGCTGCATCGACGGCACGTTGCCCCGACCCGACATGGCCCGCGCAGACCTCCTCATTCGTCTGGTTCGTTCCGCTGCACGCGGCGACCAAGTGCTGCTGCGTAAGACGGTGGAGGCGCTCGTCGCCGAGGAGCGAGCGAAGCACCACCACGTCCTGGCCGAGCGTCTGGTTGACTCACTGAAAACCAACGGCGCGGGCCGGTTGCCCGAGCCACGAATGGCGAGCCTCGCCGGCGAGCAGGTGCTCGAGATCTTGCCGGAGCGGAGCCTTCGCGAGCTGGTACTCCCGGAGGTGGTGGCCTCGGCGATCCAGGAAGTCGTCGAGGAGCAGCATCGGGCCGAGCTGCTGAGGAGCCACAACCTCGAGCCCCGGCATCGGCTACTCCTCGCTGGCCCCCCGGGCAATGGCAAGACCAGCCTCGCGGAGGCGCTGGCTACCGAGCTTGTCGTTCCGCTCTGCGTGGTGCGCTACGAGACCGTGGTCGCGAGCTACCTGGGCGAGACCTCGTCGCGGCTTCAGCGGCTCTTCGACTACGTCCGGACGCGGCGCTGCGTACTCTTCTTCGACGAGTTCGACACGTTGGGCAAGGAGCGGGGGGACGAGCACGAGACGGGGGAGATCAAGCGCGTCGTGAGCACCCTCTTGCTCCAGATCGATCGGCTCCCCAGCCACGTGGTCGTCGTCACCGCCACCAACCACCCCGAGCTCCTCGACCGCGCCGTGTGGCGCCGCTTCCAGGTACGTCTCGAGCTACCGAGGCCCGACCGGCACGGGATTGCGACCCTCCTCGGCCGCTTTCGCGAGGAGCTCCGGCTCGATCTGGGCTGCGAGCCCTCGAACCTCGCCCGCCATCTCGAAGGCGCGAGCTTCGGAGAGGTCGAGGAGTTCGTGCTCGACCTGCTCCGGAGACAGGTGTTGGCGCAGGCCGATGTCGCCCCGGCGCGCATTCTCCACGAACGCTTGAACCAGTGGCGTGCGCGCTACTCGCCGTCCGCGGAGGCGCAGACGTAAGGCATGCCCGACGGCGATCGCCGGCCATTTCCCTACCTGCCGCTCCCGGCCGCCGAGCCGGCGGAGCGGGCCAAGAAACGAGGCTTTGGTGCGCGCATCAAGCGCTGGGGACACGGCCGCCAGGTGGAGCGGGTCCGCCCACAGCTCCAGCGCTTGCAGGAGGCGTTCGAGAGGCGACGACTCGAGCTCCGGGGCGAGCTCGCGGGCGTCGAGCCCGAGCTCGCCCTGGTGATCGAGACGGCGGGGACGATCGACCGGTTCTACAAGGCGGTAGGGAAGATCCCCGGCCTCGAGTGGCTCGCCGAGGAGGACGAGCCGGAGATGCCGGCCGGAGAGGATTTCCAGCGGGAGACGAAGAGAGCAAAGCCAGTCGGGGGCACGGTCTACCTGGTGATGAGCGATCGCCGAGCGCAGGAGGAGTTGCTCTCCCTGTGGCGGCGATACGAGGCGGACGAGAAGGTCCAGCTTCCGAGAGGCTTAGCGCCCTGGCGGCACGCCTTCCAGAGCATCCGGAGGATCCGTCCCTGGGGGTCAGAGGACCGGCTCCGCGAGACCGGGCTCATCGAGGACTGGACGGAGCGGCTCGAGTACGGTGAGCCGACGGTTCGAGCCGAGGTCGAGCTCTGGTACCGCCAGGGGGAGCAGAGGCGGAAGAGCCAGCTCCTGGAGCTGGAGGTCCGGCTGCGCCGGGCCGGCGGGCGGCTCGTCGGGCAGTCCGTGGCGATCCCGGAGATTCGCTACCACGCGTGCATCGTGGAGGTGCCGCGGGAGCGGGCGGCCGAGATCGTCGCTGGCCAGGAGGTCGAGCTGTTCGCTGCGAGGGCATCATGTTCCTGCGGCCGGTGGCGCAGTTCGCGGTTCCTCTGGGAGCGGAGGAGGCCGCCGCAGCGATCGAGGGCGCGATCGGGGGCCCGCTGGAAGACCGAGAGCCTGTCGTCGCGGTGCTGGACGGGTTGCCTCTCGAGGGCCACGAGCTGCTTCGAGGCCGGCTGTGGATCGACGATCCGGACGGGTGGGCGGCGGAGGTTCCGGCGGCACAGCGTCGCCACGGAACGGCGATGGCCTCGCTCCTCATCCACGGCGATCTCGGTGAGACCTCCGGTCAGGCGCCACTTGCTCGGCCGGTCTACTCGCGCCCCCTCCTGCGCCCGGCGCAGGTCGGTCCCTCCAAGTCGATGGAAGCCATCCCGGAAGACGTCCTGGAGGTCGACTTCGTTCACCGGGCCGTGCGCCGGATGCTCGAAGGCGAGAGGGACGAGGAACCAGTCGCGCCGGGGATTCTGATCGTCAATCTCTCCCTCGGCGACCCATCCCGCCCCTTCGATCAGCACATCAGCCCGCTCGCGCGGCTCCTCGACTGGCTGGCGTGGGAGAAGGGCATGCTCTTCGTCGTCAGCGCGGGAAATCCGCCCTCCGCGCGCCGGCTCGATCTCTCGTGCTCGCGAGAGGAGCTCCGGAGACTCGATTCGACAGTGCTACGGAAGCTCTCCTGGGAGGCGATGGTCCGGCGCGCCCACCTCCAGCGGCTTCTGGCGCCCGCGGAGTCGATCAACGCCCTGACGGTCGGCGGCGAGCACGCCGACGCCGGGGGAGCGTACGAGAGCCGAGATCGAATCGATCCGTTCGGAGATGACGATGGCGCCCGGCTCCCGAGTCCCGCGGCAGCCCTCGGCACGGGCGTCAGGCGCTCGATCAAGCCGGACCTCCACTACCCGGCGGGGCGTCAGCTCTACCGGGACAGCTACTCGTCCACCGACTCGGGCGTGGAGCTCGAACAGGCCAGTGTGCCAGCGCACCCACCCGGGCAACGGATGGCGTCTCCCGGCGGAGCCGGGGCTCCGGGGCGATTGGATCGAACGAGTTACGCTTCCGGAACCAGCAACGCCGCAGCGCTCACGAGCCGCGCCGCAGCTCAGCTCTACGAGCGCCTCCCCGGGCTCTTGGCAGCCGAGCCTCTGGGGCTTCTACCGGAGCGGCGGTTCCTGGTGCCGCTCCTCAAGGCTCTTCTCGTCCACGGTGCGAGCTGGGGGCCGTCCCAGGACCTAATGCGGGAACTCCTAGCGGTTCCTCTCGGCCGGAATCCGAGCCGGATGGACCTGGGGCGGTACCTGGGGTACGGCTTTCCCCACCGAGACCGCCTCCTGGGGTGCCATGACCAGCGCGCCACGCTCTGTGGATGGGGTGAGCTCGGTGACGGAGAAGGTCACGTCTTCCGGATTGCGCTGCCCCCGAGCCTGAGCGGCCAGCACCTATGGCGGCGGCTCACGGTGACCCTGGCCTGGCTGAGCCCGATCAACGCGCGAGACAAGCGCTACAGGCAAGCGCAGCTCTGGTTCGAGCCGAAGGCCGAGGCCGATGGCGAGGATTCGACAGGTCTGCTCCAGGTGGGCCGCTGCGAAGCGGACCATTCCGCCGCCATGCGCGGAACCGTCCAGCACGAGGTCTTCGAGGGAGACAAGGTGGCCGTGTTCGGCGACGACGACGAGCTGGTGATCAAGGTGAGCTGCCGAGCCGACGCAGGAGATCTCGGCACGTCGGTCCCCTACGCGCTGGCCGTCAGCCTCGAAGTGGCTCCTGGCGTCCACGTGCCGATCTACCAGGAGATGAGAGTGCGCCTCAGGCCGCGAGCGCAGATCCGGCCGTAAGCGAGCTTGGCGGTAGGCCAGGCCGCTCCGATGGCTGCACGACCGACTACGGCTGAGCGGCTACGGCTTGCTTGAATTCGTCGGTCTGGATGTTCTTTGTGACTGCATCGATACGCTTCTGAAGATCATCCCTCTCCTTTAGCACGGTCGTTGTCTTGAGACGCGCTTTGAGCTTGAGGGCCTCCTTCTCGAACCGGAAGTCGTTATAGAACTTCAAAGCGTCGACCAGCGCATCCGCACTCGTCTCACCGTTCTCTCGTACGTTGTAGAACTGCTTCAGCAGGGCCGCGCTCGCGGCTGTAGCCGAGAAGCTCTCTAAATTTGTATCATTTGTCCCATCGAGGGCAATCACGACGAATGGGAGAGCACCATTGTAATGCGTGTTCGTCGTCTTTTCGACGAGCTCACCGTCGACAATCGCGAAGTTCTGAAGAGTCTGTTCGTCGAGTCGAGACCGAGTCACCAGCGCAAAACCAGCACGAGTCACGCTCTCGCCAGGAACGTCAAAGAAAATGTTCTCTGTGCCCTGGAACTCGGCTCGGCTATCGAAGAGGGCGTTGGCAATGGCACCACCGACACGGAAGAGAGCGGACGCGGCCAGAAGGTAGGGTGAGGCTGAGGCGAAGATCGGTAGACCTGCTGCGCTCTGGAAGATCCTACCCACACCTTGGTAAAGGTCCTCGTCCACGTTGTCGATGGCCATCTCGAAGGTCAGAATCAGTGACCGATCGGTAAGTGCCGGTGAATAGAACACGAGCGGCGTGCCGTCTTCGGTCGCCGCTGGCCCCTCGATGGACGTCTTCTTAGCTACCTCCTTTTTCAGAATGTTCAGCGCGCGGGGCTGCATGTCAAACGTCTGCCAGCTCTTGACTGCGGACGTGATCAAGACCCCCCTCTTCCTGCCGAACAGGCCGCTTTTCGGTGGCAAGTCTCCTGGATAGGCGGAGGCAATCCTGATGGTAAGAGGCTGGCCGAGCCCGATCTCCTGGAATGCCTGAGGCTCAGATGTTCCCGGAAGTGAAAACGTTTTCACGAGAGCCTCGGGCACAACGCTTCCGGTGCGGAAAGTGAGCGCGGTCAACTCACCGCGAGCGAGTTTGCCCAACTCCGCCCGCTTCTCCGCGAGCTCCTCACTGGGAACAAGTGTCCGTCCGACGGAATAGTAGAGAGCCATTCACTGTCCTTTCCTAATAGTCGAGTTATCAAATTGGAGCAAGTTCTGCTCTCTCCCCTTTAGACGGACACGTGTTGGTAAGTTCCCAGTTTGCCGAGCTCCTCCCCCTCTCGGCTCCCGCCACGTCGAACTGGCTGCCGCTCAAGACGGCGGATTCGCGCTAGCTGGCAGCCGAAGGCAAGGGTGGGTGTCAAGATTGCGGATCGGTTGGCGGCGGCGTGCACTGGAGGCGGTGCCGGCCGGCTCGGGCATGCTCTACGCCGTGGTCCGGAAGGGCGAGTCGGTGGCCGGCGGGGACCGGGCGATGGCGGTGTTCCTGCGCCGGCCGAGCGCGCTGCTGTGCGCCGCGGCGCTCTCCGCCCTCGCCACGCCCAACCGCCGACGCTCAAGAGGACCCCTGTCCGGCGTAGCCCGAAGCGGGCGCTTGCTATCCGCTCCACGACGGCGGGCTGCACCTGGGCCACCTGGCGCGGCCGGACGAGGAGCTCCTGCCGTACCTCCACGCCGTCGCCTGCCTGGCGGCGAACCCGGAGGCGATGGCCCTCGCCCTCGAGGCCCTCGGCCCCGAGGTCTCGCCGAGATCTACTCGATCTCGGGCCGCGCCCTCATGCGCCGGCTGGAGGGGAAGGAGTAGGAGCGAGGCGAGGCGGCCGGCCGGGGCCTTCGGTCTCGGCCGGCTGCTCACCCTGAGAAGGAGATGGTAGTGTCATCTAAGAGGGCGGACCGGCGGCTGGCCCCGAGGAGCGGCTACGACCTCCGTCGGCCCTTCGCCCGCACCACCATGAATCCTGCCCGCCTTGAGGAAGTCTTCGGCTACGCCCTCGCGGTGGCCGCTCAGGCCGACCATCCCCGGGACCGCGAGCTCGGGCCGATCCACCTCCTCAAGTACCTGTACCTGGCGGACCTGGCCTACGCGGAGGCCCACGAGGGCGAGACCTACTCCGGCGTCGACTGGCGGTTCCACAAGTTCGGACCATGGGCAGTGGAGGCCTTCCACCAGATCGAGCCGGCCGCGACGCATCTCGGCGCGGAGTGCCGGCGATTTGCCAGCGAGTACCAGGACGACGCCGTCCGCTGGCACCTGCCGGCCGAGGGGCTGGAGGTTCGCGAACGAGGTCTTCCGATCGAGGTGGAGCGCTCGGTGGGCGAGGCCGTGCGCGCCTACGGCTCGGACACGAGCGCTCTTCTTCATCACGTGTACCGGACGCCGCCCATGCTGCGCGCGAAGCCGGGAGAGCCGCTGGATCTTCGGGCGGAGTCCGAGCCTCTCGAGGTGGGCGAGAAGACGCCGGCTGAGCCGCTTCCCGAAGTCAAGCTCTCGAAGACGCGGATCAAGAAGCTGCGCGAGGAGGTCCAGCGCCGACTGGCGAGGCAACGAGAGACTCGCCGTACCGTAGTGCCCCAGCCGCCACCGCGCTACGACGAGATCTTCGCCGCGGGGACCGCGTGGCTGGACGGGCCGGAACCCGAATCACGAAAGGGGACGCTCTCGTTCTCGGACGACGTGTGGACCTCCAGGGCTCGAGGTGACAAAGACCTACCCTGACGACTCCGTCCAGAACTTCTGCGGGGAGTGGTGGGAGGAGACCGACGAGCCCCGGCTGGAGTACGGACGCCTCGTGAAGGCTTTCCTTCCGCACGTCGATCAGCAGCCGTACGTGCTGGTGGCCCAGGGGCGCAGTGATCCGGAGGCTCACGGAGAAGCGGAGTTTGAAGTCGCGCCCCTGCGTCGGAACGTCCCACCATCCGCGGCCTATCTGCCGGTGGCCGGCCTACCGACCTACGAAGGAGAGGTTCGTATCGTCCAACGGGCGAAGAAGCGGCCCGCCCTCGTTTTGTCGGAGCTCGGCGTGGAAGTCGCAAGCAGCCTGAGAACTGGCTCGGCCCGCTACCAGACCAACCGCTCGGTCCTGGTTGCTCCGTACTACGGAGCTGACCGCAGCGGGAAGCGAGGCGGTTTCAACCCGGAGTTCCTGACTCGGATCCGGAGAGCCGAGTACCCCCAGTACGTCTGGGACTCCCTTCCCGTCGGCGGACCCGCGGAGTCGGTGCTGCGACTGGATCACGTTCAGCCACTCGGAGAGAACTCTCAGGCCGTCGAAGTCACGCCGCACCGGCTGACCACCGATGCGGCGCAGATCGTCGAGGAGTGGCTCTCCTGGTTCCGGACGGGAGAGCTGAGCGAAGAGGGGGTCCTCGCCCTCTTCCGAAGCGAGATGAGCCGGGGGTAGGTCTCGAGCGTCGCGCCGTCCGGCGGAGCCCGAAGAAGAACCGCCAGAGGTATCCGCTCCACGACGGCGGGCTGCACCTGGGCCACCTGGCGCGGCCGGACGAGGAGCTCCTGCCGTACCTTCACGCCGTCGCCTGCCTGGCGGCGAACCCGGAGGCGATGGCCCTCGCCCTCGAGGCCCTCGGCCCCGAGGTCTCCCCCATCCTCGGCCGCGCCCTCATGCGCCGGCTGGAGGGGAAGGAGTAGGCCAACGGGCTCAGCGCGGCCGGCCGGGCTTCAGATCTCGGCCGGTCGCGCTGGGGCCGCGGGCCCCCGGAGCCGACACTGGGAGCGAGCGCGAAATGAGACCGACTGGAGACCGTGTTATCCTAGACAGCACTTGCTCCCCACTCGACACGCCGCAAGGCCTCGGGTGGGGTTATTTGCTTTTGGGGCCTTGACATGGTTGCTGAGCCGACTCCCTGCCGGGCCATCGCGTTCATCGATGGCCAGAACCTCTTCCATGCCGCTCGCGAGGCATTCGGCCATTCCTTCCCGAACTACGACCCGAAAAGGCTGGTGACCGCCGTGTGTGACGACCGCGGCTGGGTGGTGCAGCAAGTCCGCTTCTATACAGGCGTGCCCGACGCCGAGGACAACCGGTTTTGGAACCACTTCTGGACGAGCAAGCTCGCTCAGATGGGCCGTCAGGGCATCTGGACGTACTCGCGGTCTCTGCGGTACCAGAACCAGACGGTCACGCTTCCTGATGGAACGCAGCACAGCTACCTCGCCGCGCACGAGAAGGGCATCGATGTTCGGATCGCCCTGGATGTGGTGAGCCTTGCCATCGACAACGCGCTGGATGTGGCGCTGATCTTCAGCCAGGACCAGGACTTGTCCGAGGTGAGCGGGGAGATCCGCCGTATCGCCAGGCGGGAAGGCCGGTGGGTCAAGCTGGCTTCCGCGTTTCCTTCCAGTCCGACCTACCGGAACCGCCGTGGCATCGACAGGACAGACTGGATCCGGATCGACCGCACCACCTACGACCGGTGCCTGGACCCAAGAGACTATCGACCGAAGAAGAGCTGAGGAAAGGGCGCCATGAACCCCGCTCGAATCGAGGAAGTCTTCGGCTACGCCCTCGCGGTCGCCGCTCAGGCCGACCATCCCCGGGACCGCGAGCTCGGGCCGATCCACCTCCTCAAGTACTTGTACCTGGCGGATCTGGCCCACGCGGAGACCCACGACGGCGAGACCTATTCCGGCGTGAGCTGGCGGTTCCACAAGTTCGGACCGTGGGCGGTGGAGGCCTTCCAGCAGATCGAGCCCGCCATGGCACATCTCGGCGCCGGGTGCCGGCAATTCGCCAGCAGCTATCGGGATGACAGCGCGCTGCCAGGAAGGTCCGGTGGCGTTGACGCGGCGCCGGTGGTGCACTACACTGCATTGCATGAAAACGGAGATCTATAGCTGGCGGCTCGATCCGGAGCTCGAGAGCTCGCTGGAGCACGCGGCTCGCTCCCGGGGTCGTAGCGTCGCGGCGCTCCTGGACGAGATGGTCCGGTCCTGGCTCGATCGGGAGCCGTCGGCAGAGGACGACGAGGCGCTACAGCGGCGACTCCACGCCGAGGCGCGGAAGAGCTTCGGAACCCTCGATCACGGCGACGAGCGTCTGGCGGAGGAGTCGGGGGTGCGCGTCCGGCGCAAGCTCCGAGAGCGTCATGAAGCCCGCGGGGCTCGCTGACACCGGAGGACTGCTGGCTCTCCTCAACCCCCGGGACCGGTGGCACCACCGGTGCGTCGAGGGCTTCGAATCCCTGCGGCTGCCACTGGCGACGACGGCGGCGGTCCTCGCCGAGCTCTTCCACCTGGTCGGTGATCACCCCCTCGATCTCCAGGCGGCCTGGCGTTTGGTCCGCTCCGAGGCCCTGACCCTCCTACCGATCACGGACGCAGATCTACCCGCACTCCAGGAGCTCATGGACCGGTACGCCGACCGCCCCATGGACTTGGCCGATGCCACCCTCGTCCACCTCGCCGCCCGCGAGTCGCTGACCACGGTCTTCACGGTGGACCACGCCGACTTCGAGACCTACCGCATCCCCGGCGGCCGAACCTTCCGGATCGTGCCGCTCCGGGCCTGAACCGATTTTCGCTCGGTGCACGGGCGTCTCAAGGCGGGCAGGTCCGCCTCCTGGAGGGCAAGCTACCCGAGAGGACCGAGGTTCTCGTGGTTGCGCCTGAGACGGTGGAGGCCCTGCCCCGATCGGCGGATGATCGCGGAGGAATGGATCAGGCAAGTGATCGAGGAGCCGGTTCGCGAGGTTGTCCAGGCGGATGGCAGTGGCAAAGGCCCCTGAGCCTTTCTCGGAACCTCGGTTTCAGCCCACACGAGCTGCGCCAGATTCAACGGCTCTTGGACCCACACCACGAAGCCCTGTTGGAGGCATGGAATGAGCACCTCGGCTCTTAACCCGGGACTCCGCGTCAAGCATGTGAGCTGCACGGAGGATGAGCTGATCGTCAGCATCGCCGATGGGCGGACGATCTCCGTTCCCCTGGTCTGGTACCCGCGTCTCCTGCAGGCGACTCCCGAGGAGCGGGCTCCACATGGTCGCGCGCATGGGTCTTGCGGGCCATCTACTTCGTTCCCGCTCCTCGACGATGGCTCGGCATCGCCTGCGTCGCGACGCCTCGTATCTGGCGGGCACCGGCCGAAGGCAGGTCGGGCGCTCGCAACGCGACCGTGCGGACTTCCACCACGGGCTGCTAGGCCCCCTCGTGATTCGGCGCCGGCCCCGGATCTTCCCTCGCTGAGCGTCGGGATCAGCGTTCACAGTTTACGCAACTGGGAGCAAGGCCGCCGGCGTCCGCAGGGCCCCGCCACCGCCCTGCTGCGGACTGCCGCTCGGCACCCGAGGATCCTCCGGAAGAGCCTCGCCTCGCCGGCCGACAGCGCCGCCTGATCCGGGACCTCGGCCGGTCCTCGGCCGGGCGTTCGCGCGGCGGGGCGAGGCGCTGTTGCCGTCGCCGCTCCACCCGAGGCCGGGCCGGCCGGCCCGGCCTCCATCCCGAGGTTCGTCGACAGGTGTTCCGCTTTTTTCCTCTCGAGGGGGAGATCGCGGCGCCGGATCGCGTCCTGATGGGATGAACGGCGCGGATCGGCCGGAGCCGGCCTGGCGTACGACGGAGGAGGTGTGGTGACGGATCACGATCAGCTTTTCAAGAACCTGTTCCAGGTGTTCTTCGGCGATCTCGTGCGGATCGTGGCACCGGGGCTTGCGGAGAAGCTCCGGGTCGAGGAGCCGACGTTTCTCGAGAGCGAGCTCTTCACGGGGCTGAGCGATCGGCAGCGCGTGCTGCTGGTCAACTGTATCGAGACCTACGTAGAATGGAACGACGCGGCGCAGCGAGAGTACGAGGCTCTCCTGGCCGAGGAGGGAAACGAGGAGGTGGCGACCATGGAGATGACCTGGGCGGATGCGTTGCGAGCCGAGGGCCTGGAAAAGGGCCTGGAAAAGGGCCTGGAGCAGGGTCTGGAGAGGGGCCGGGAGGAGGGCCGGCGGGAGCTGCTGCTCGAGCAGATCGAGCGCCGCTTCGGCCCCCTGCCGGCGGCCACCGTGAAGCGGGTCCGCGCCCTCAGCTTTCCCGAGGAGCTCTCGCGCCTCGCAGCGCGCGTCCTCGATGCCTCCAGCCTGGAGGACTTGGGGCTTTAGTGACGGGTCACTAGCCGCCGCGGCCTCGTTTGGCAGGGCGGAGGAGAAACGTGTGAGATCCTGGATCGCTCGTAAGCTCGGCGCTCGCCTCTCCCTGGCATGACGGAGCAGACCTACACGGAACGGCTCGGGGTCCCCCGGCCCGTGCTCGAGAAGCTCGTCGGCCGGCCGGAGCTGAAGCTCGTCGACCTCTTGGTGGCCTGCCTCTTCGAGCGCGGCGGGCCGATGGCGCCCGAGGAGGTGGCCGAGCGCCTCGGAGGGCTCGGCGTCACCTCCCGGACCGGCGACCTGCCGCTCTCGCTCCAGCGCGCGGCGTCCAGCGTGTCGTCGGTCTACCGGGACGAGGAGGGGCGCTTCTGCTTCGCCCTGGACTGCCCGGAGCACGAGCTTCACTGGCGGCTCCTCCAGCTCCGCGTGGGGGAGCGGGCACCGGCGTCGAGGCCCCGCCGTCAGACCCAAGAGCCGACGCCCCTGCCACCGGACACCCAGCCCTTGACGGCGGAGGAGGCGGCCGACGGCGTGGCGTGGGCCGGCACGCTCTCGGGTCTGCGCCAGGTGGCGGCGGTGCTCGACGTGGCCGGGGGCGGGCCCCTCTCTCTGGAGGTGATCCGCGAGTGTCTCGAAGCCTGGAAACCCAGGGGCTACCGGGTGAACTGGGAGATGCCCTGGACCTGGGTGCGGCCGCCGGTGCGGCAGCTCGACGACGGTCGCCTCGCGCTCGACCGCGAGGCGCCGGCGCTCCGGGCGACGCGCCGGACGATCCGGGAGGGCGGAGCCAAGGAGCGGGCATACCGGGAGCGTGAGACACGGAGCGAGGAGATCCAGGCGCGCTACGCCGAGGAGCGCCGGGACCGGCTGGCCCGCAGTCGCCAGGAGGCCGCGGCCCGCCGGCGGGTCGTGCTGCACGCGGTGCCGTCGAAGGGGGAGGTGGGGGCGGCCGTGCTCCTCGATCCCGAGACGCGCGAGATCGAGACCTTCGTCGGCGAGGAGCTCGCGCGGCTGCCGGAGTGCCTCGCCGGCCACGACCTGGTCGTCGGAATCCAGCCCGAGAAGGCCCTCGACCGCCTGGGAATCGAGCCGGGCGGAGACTGGATCCTCGTCGACCTCGACCGCCCCCAGAAGACGAAGAGCCTCCCCGGGCGGGGCCGGCGGCTCTTGCGGATCACCAACGAGATGCTCATGGCCGGCACCCTCGAGGCGCGGCGCCCGCTGGGCGACGACGCCACCTATCGGCGCCAGCTCGCCGAGGGCCCGCCGAGCCGCGTCCGCCGGCGCCTCGAGGCGGATGCCAAGAACCTCTGGGCCTACTACCGGTTCGGCGTCCTCAACAGCGCGGTCACGCTGCGCTGGGGCGGCTTCGACGAGACGATCCCGGCCTACTGGTCGCGGCCGGGCTATCCCTCGATCGAGCAGCTCGGCCGGGAGGTCATGGCGACCGGCGGGCTCCTGGATCTCGTCGTGGGCGCGCCGCCCTCCTGGGACGACCCGTGGGGGACGACGGTCGTGGCGCAGCCGGCTCCCCGGGGCGAGTGGGACTGGTCGCTGGGGGTCGTCCGGGGCGATCCGAACGTCGGCAACGGCTTGATCTTCGAGGCCCGCCCCGCCGAGCCGGAGCGGCCGCCCGCCGTCGCCCGGCGGGCGAGCCAGGGCGCCGCGGAGCCCGGCGCCGACCGGATCGCCGAGCTCCAGGTGACCCTCGCCGAATCGGACCCGCCGATCCGGCGACGGGTGAGGATGCCGTGCTCCTTCACCCTGGCGGACCTGCACTGGGTGATCCAGGCGGTCTTCGACTGGGAGAACTGCCATCTCCACGAGTTCCGCGTGCGCGGCGAGCGCTACGAGGCGCCCTCGCCGTTCGACCGGACTGGGACGAGGAGCCGCGCACTCGACGGCTCGGAGGTCAGCCTCTGGGGCTTGAAGCTCGGCGTCGCGGGGCGGCGCTTCGAGTACCTGTACGACTTCGGGGACGACTGGCTCCACGAGATCGAGGTGGTGAGGGCTGGGCCGGCCGAGCCGGGCGTCGAGTACCCGGTCTGCGTATCCGGCGAGCGGGCGACTCCACCCGAGGACTGCGGCGGGATCTGGGGCTACCAGCGGCTCCTCGAGATCCTCGCCGACCCCGAGGACCCGGAGCACGAGGACATGAAAGCCTGGTTGGGCCGCGACCTCGACCCGGAGCGCTTCGATCTCGACCGCGCCAACGAGCGCCTGCGGGACGTCTATCCGCCGGAAGCCTGAGCGGCGGCGGGGCTGGCCCGGCCGGGGTGGCCCTCCGGGTGGCCTCCGGTAAACTGCCTTTCATGTCGAGACACAGCCGGGGTGACGAGTGCCCGCTGGTGCTGGCGGGGCTGGTGATGGTGCTGCTGAGCGGTGCGCCGGTCGCGGCACAGGCGGGGAAGGCGCCGGCGAAGGCGCCGCCCGCGCCCGCCACCTACCCGGCTCTCCCGAGCGAGACGCCGGCCGAGCTCCAGCCGGTCACGGCGAGCTTCGACTACCAGCGCCGGGAGGTGGAGATCCCGATGCGCGACGGGGTGAAGCTCCACACCGTGATCCTGGTGCCGCGCGGGGCGAAGGCGCGCCGATGCTCTTGACGCGCACGCCCTACGACGCCGACTCGCTCACCAGCCACGCCGAGAGCTCGCACCTGGGCCGATCCTCCAGGGCTACGACAACGCGACCGACGTGATCGTCGAGGGCGGCTACATCCGGGTGGTCCAGGACGTGCGCGGCAAGTACGGCTCCGAGGGCGACTACGTGATGAACCGCCCGCTCCACGGCCCCCAGAACCCGACGCCGGTCGACAACGCGACGGACACCTACGACACGATCGACTGGCTGGTCGCGAACGTCCCGGAGTCGAACGGCCGGGTGGGGATCCTCGGCATCTCCTACGACGGCTTCCTGCCGCTCATGGCGCTCGTCCACCCGCACCCGGCGCTCAAGGTCGCCGTGCCGATGAACCCGATGGTCGACGGCTGGCGCGGCGACGACTGGTTCCACAACGGCGCCTTCCGCCAGCTCATGATGCCGTACGTCTACGAGCAGGAGGCGACCCGGAAGTCGGACGAGAAGTGGTGGCGCGACCACTTCGACGACTACGACACCTTCCTGGAGGCGGGCTCGGCCGCCGAGCTCGGCCGGCGCCACGGCATGGAGCAGCTCGGCTTCTGGCGGAAGATCCTCGCCCACCCGGCCTACGACGCCTTCTGGCGCGACCAGGCGGTCGACCGGATCCTGGCGGACGAGCCGCTCGACGTGCCGGTGATGCTGGTCGCGAGCCTCTGGGACCAGGAGGACATCTACGGCGCGGTCGCGGTCTACCGGGCGATCGAGCCCAAGGACACGGGCAACGACCGCGTCTACCTGGTCCTCGGCCCCTGGTACCACGGCCAGGAGATCAAGGACGCGAGCGCGCTCGGGCCGCTGCGGTGGGGGAGCGACACGGGGCTCTGGTTCCGGCGCAACGTCCTGCGCCCCTTCCTCGACCACTACCTCAAGGACGGCGCCCCGGCGATGGACGTGGCGCCGGTGACCGCCTTCGAGAGCGGGACGAACCGCTGGGAGCGCCTCGACGCCTGGCCCTCGGGCTGCCCGGAGGGCTGCACGATCGAGCCGACGCCCCTCTACCTCGAGCCGGGCGGCAAGGTCGGGTTCGCCCCGCCGGCGGCCTCCGCGGACCCGGCCGGCGCCGCCTACACCGAGTACCTCTCCGACCCGGCGAAGCCGGTGCCCTTCATCCACCGCCCGATCCCGCCGCGCTCGTTCGACGCCGGCCAGTCGTGGCACGAGTGGCTGGTCTCCGACCAGCGCGAGGTCTCCGGCCGGCCGGACGTCGTGACCTTCGTCTCGGACGTCCTCGCCGAACCGGTCTCGATCGCCGGCCAGCCGCGAGGTCCACCTCGTGGCCTCGACCAGCGGCACCGACTCCGACTGGGTGGTGAAGCTGATCGACCTCTACCCGGACGAGGTGGCGGCCCAGCCGGAGATGGGCGGCTACCAGCTCATGGTCGCGGCGGACGTCTTCCGCGGCCGCTACCGCGAGAGCCTCGAGACACCCGCGCCGATCGCCGCCGGCGAGCCGCTGCCGTACGAGTTCGCGCTGCCGACGGCGAACCACGTCTTCCTGCCCGGCCACCGGATCGCGGTGCAGGTCCAGTCGAGCTGGTTCCCGCTCTACGACCGCAACCCGCAGACCTTCGTCCCGAGCATCTTCGAGGCGAAGCCCGACGACTTCCGGAAGGCCACGCAGCGCATCTACCACGCCCCCGGCGAGGCGAGCTACGTCGAGCTGCCGGTCGTCCGGCAATCGATGAGATAGGCTCGGCGGGTTCGCGAAGCCCCATCCCCAAGACGACCCAGGAGGTTCCCCGATGCGCTGGACCCCTTCGACCCGCTGGACTCTCTACCTGGTGGCCCCCCTCGCCCTGATCGCCCTGCTCGCGCTGCCGGTCACGGCCGCCGCGCAGGAGCACCCCGAGCACCCCAAGGGCAGCGACAAGAAGCCCGCGATCGACAAGGACACCCTCGCCGACGCCATCCAGACCCACGTCGAGAAGGTCGCCGCCGAGCACGACGGCGTCTATCCGCTGACCGACCCCAAGACCGGCCAGCAGCTCGAGCTCACCCTGGTCAAGGTCCACAAGGAGCGGCTCTCCCAGACCGGTCCGGACACCTACTTCGCCTGCACCGATTTCAAGGCCGCCGACGGCCGGACCTACGACGTCGACTTCTTCATGAAGGGCACGAGCCCCGACGCCCTCGAGTACCAGGACTTCTCGATCCACAAGGTGAACGGCGAGCCCCGCTACACCTGGTACGAGGACGGCGGCGTCTGGAAGAAGAAGCCGGTTGACGAGGGGATGTAGCCGGAGCACCTCCGGGTTCTCGCTCGTCGAGGCCCTGTTCGCGCTCGCCATCGTGGCGCTGGCGCTGCTCCTGGGCCTCGGTCTCCTCGCCCAGCAGCGCCACGTCCTCGAGCGCCTCGACGCCCGGCGGGAGGCCGACCGGCGGATCGAGGAGGCCCTGGAGGCCCTGCGCTCCGGGGCCGTCCCCCTGCCCCCGGCCGAGACGGCGGTGACCCTGCCGGCGCCCCCCGGGGAGCCCCCTCCCGGCGCGGCCGTCGGCGTCGGCGCCGGCCTCGAGATCCTCGTCCGGGTGGCCCTCGCCGAGCCGCCGGCCGACCTCTACCACGTCTGGGTGGTCGCCCGGTACGAGGTCGCCGGGCGGCCCACGGTGCGCTCGGTCGAGACCGAGATCTGGCGCCCCGGCCTGGTCAAGGCGGCGCCCTGAGGTGAGCGCCCCGGCCCTTTGCCGGCGCGACGCCGGTAGCACCCTCGTCGAGCTCGTGGTGGCACTCGCCGTGCTGGCGGTCGGGCTGCTCCTCGCCGCGGGCCTGCTGGTCCAGTCCTACCGCATGCTCGCGCAGTCGGGGCTCGAGCTTCCGGGCGCCGGTGGAGGAGCTGGCGCTCGCCAGGATCCGGCAGGACCTCCAGGGAGCCGCCGGGGTCGTCGATCTCTCGCCGGTCTCCGGCTGGAGCCGGGATCGGCTGACGGTGGTGGCGCCGGACGCGCAAGTGATCGTCTACGAGCGCCAGGGCGACGACCTGGTGCGCCAGGTGGCGGGCGGCGGCCGGAGCCTGGTCCTGCCCCGGCTCGTCTCCTGGCGCTGGATGGTGCTGGCGCCCCGGCTGGTCGCCGTCGAGGCGGTCTACGACCGCGCCTCGGGCGCCCGCCACGGCGTCGTCGACCCGGCGGGAGCGATCGGCGGCGCTCGCACCTGGCGAACGCTCCGGGTGACGGCGACGCTGCGCGGCGCCGGGTTGGGGAGGGGTTGGTGAGCGGCCGGGCCGCGGGCGCCCGGCGGGAGTCGGGGCAGGCGCTCGTCGTCGCCCTGACCGTGGTGCTGCTGCTCGCGACGGCCTTCGGCCTGGTCGCCGGCTTCCTCGTCTCGCGCATGGATCGCGCGCGCGAGGACACAGGCCGTACCGTCCTCCTCGCCCTCTCCGACGCTGCGGTCGCGGAGAGCGTGGCGAACCTGGCGGTCTCGCCGTACTACCCGGGGGTCGAGGAGCGTGAGTTCGGCGGCGGGACGATCGCGAGCCGGGTCTCGCGGCCGGCCGCGGACCTGGCGCTGGTCCGCGCGGAGGCCTCCTACGAAGGGCAGAGGCTGGTCGTGGAGGTGCGGGTGAAGCTGTTCGAGGACGCCCCACCGACGACGACCGGCTGGCGGCGGGTGCCGTCAGCCGAGCAAGCCACCGGCGGCGGCTCGTTCAAGCCGCCGCGGTAGGCGTCGATCTGGGATGGAAAATGCTGGAGGCCCGCCGGCCGGCGCGGCGGCCGGCCGGCGGGTGGGTCCGTGCCCCGGTCAGCTCGGAAGCACGTTCTGCAGGCGCTTGGCGAGCGGGTTGCTCACCTTGCTGGCGAGAACCTCCTGCGCGCTCGCGTTCCGGCCGTAGAAGGCGGCGTTCTCTTCATCCGCCCAGCTGATGTCGGAGGCGCTGAAGTCCGCGCCCGCGAAGGCGCCTTCGCTGTCGGACCAGATGACCACGTCGCCGCCCTTGCCGAGCGAAGCCTGGCTGCGGCCCGACCAGTTGATGACGGTGAAGCCGGCGTCCGCGTTCACCGAGAACGTGTTGCCGCTCTCGAACGAGTCGACGGCCTTCTGGCTCATCAGGACCATGGCGATGGCGCCGGCCTCGAAGCCGGCCTGGGCTCCGACGCTCACGCCCGCGAGGTTGTAGAACGCGGGGCTGCTCCAGCTGCTGTTGGTGTGGGCGAGCATGACGCCCTGGCCACCGCGGCCACCGACCACCAGACCGCCCTTGGCGTAGGACGGGATGATGTAGACGCCCTTGGCCTTGGCCAGGAGCTGCTTCATCTGGGGATCGCGCTCCATCTGCTTGACGGTCGAGGCGGCGTCCTTCACCAGCTCTTTGGCGTCCTGGCTCTGCGCCATCGGTTTGGAGCCCTTGCGCATGCCGTTGTCGTGATTGCCATTGGCCTGCGCCGGCGTCGCGGCGAGCAGACCGCCCAGGAGCAGAGGGGCAGCGAGGATGGAAAGGATTCTACGCATTTGTACCTCCTTCATTTGAATTGAGAGAAATCTCGTGCGGCCCCGGCTGGCTTTCCGTCGTGATGTCGACCTCCGTGGCCACGCCCTCTACTCGATGCGAACACCATGCCGGAAACCGCTTCCGGGGGCCGCCGGGGCAGGCGAGGAAGGGCGCCGGAACGACGAGGAACGGCCGCCCGCGAGTGGCATATCTCTTGCTCCGACAGAGCGGGAACGATGAACCATTCGAACACTGCGAGGACTCGATCATGACCGTGAGCGCCGTTCCCGTGCCCCATGCCGCCCCCCGCGCCGTCCCCCGCGACCCGGTCGGAAGCCGCCTGCTGAACGTCTCGCCGGCCGAGCTCGCCGACGCCATCGGCCGCCGGGAGATCGCCGTCGCCCACCGGCTGGCCGACCATTCCCTGCTCTCGCTCGAGGCGATCGCCGACCTCGCCGACGCCCTGCCGGCGGGGGCGGTCGAGCGCCACGAGGCGAAGCAGCCGCTGCTCGCGCCGGGCGGCCTGCCGGACATCGAGGGCTCGCCCTCGGAGATCGTACGGACCATCGAGACCAGCCGGCGCTGGATGGTGCTGTGGAACATCGAGCAGGTGCCGCGCTACCGCCGCCTGCTCGACGAGATCCTCGACGAGGCGGCGCCGTTCCTCCCGCCGCGAGAGGGGGGGATGGGGCGGCGCGAGGCGTTCCTGTTCCTCTCGGCGCCGGAGGCGGTGACCCCGGTCCACTTCGACCCCGAGCACAACTTCCTGCTGCAGATCCGCGGCACCAAGGAGATCAACGTCGGGCGCTTCCCGGACCGCACCTGGGAGCTGCGCGAGCTCGACCGCTATCACGACGGCGGGCACCGCAACCTCGACCGGGTGCCGCCGCTCTCGAGCACCTTCCTGATGCGGCCCGGCGACGGCGTCTACATGTACCCCTGGGTCCCGCACTGGGTCCAGAACGGACCGGCGGCCTCGGTGTCGCTCTCGATCACCTTCCGCACCCGGCGCAGCGAGTGCCACGAGCTGGTCCACCTGGTCAACCGCCGGTTGCGCCGCTGCGGCCTGAAGCCGAAGCCGCCCGGAGACCAGGACCGGATCGACCGCGCCAAGGCGGCCGTCCTGGCGAGCGCCCGGTGGATGCGCCGGGGCGGCCGGCCGCAACGCGGCGCCCGCGCGTTCAGCTAGCCTCCGCCGCGGAGTCCGACCCCGCGTGAAGCGGCCGAGCTCCGCCTCGGCCGGCCGAACGCCTCGGAAGGCACCGGGCGGCCCCGCCTCGATTATTCCCGCGGAGCGTCTCTGCGCAGCAGGTCGTCCTGCGGCGTGGTCGCGCGCTCCTCGGCGATCTGGCGGTCGATGGCGTCGCCCGAGGAGGGCTCGCCGCGCGGCGTGGGCGGCGCGGCCCGCGGGCTCGGCGCGGCCACCGGCCCGGGCGGCTCGCTCTCGGCCGCGGCCCCGGCGGCCGCCGCGCCTTCCATCCGCAGCCGGTAGGTCGGCTCGGGCAGGTCCATTCCCTCGTCCTCGAGCGCGCTCTTGACCCGGCGGATCGCCTCGCTCCGGACGGTGGCGAAGGAGGAGACCCGCTGGTCGATCCACCCGTAGTAGCGCAGCGTCACCGACGAGTCGCCGAGCTCGTCGATCTGAGCCCAGGCCGGCGGGTCCTCGAGCACCCCCGCGGTCGCGCGGAGCGCCTCGATCCCCACCGCGAGCGCCCGCGCCAGGTCCTCGCCCGGCCCCAGCCCCATGGCGAGCTCGAAGCGCCGCCGCGGGTTGCGCGTGTAGTTGACCATGATCCCCTTGAGCACGGTCGCGTTCGGGATCCGCAGGTGATTGCCGTCGAGCGTCATGAGGATCGTCGCCCGCGAGGTGAGGCGGATCACCTTGCCTTCGAAGCCCTCGATCGCCACGTGGTCGTTGGGGTCGAACGGCTGGCGCAGCGACATCATCACGCCCGCCACGTAGTTCTCGATCAGGTCCTTGAAGGCGAAGCCCACGGCCAGGCCGAGCACGCCGGCGGTGCCCAGGACGGCGCCCGCGACCGTGGTCGCGTTCATGATCTCGAGCGCGAAGAGCGCGCCCACCACCAGCACGGCGGTGCGCGTGACCTGGCGCAGCAGGTCGCGGACGAAGCGGTTCTTCGACAGGCGGCGGTAGGGCGCGTCCCAGCGCCCGGAGAGGTGCGCGACGTACCCGAAGACGAGGAAGACCAGGAGCGCCAGGAGGAAGAGCGGGAGGAACGCCACCACCCGGTCGAGGGTGTGGACGAGCTGCTCGGTCGCGGGCTGGATCGGCGACGTCGAAGCGGGGGTCGTGGGCGGGCTCATGGCGGGGCGCGGCGCGCCGCCGATTCTATCCGGCGGGGCCCCGGCCGGGCGGAGGAGCGGCTCGCTCCGTGCTCCGCCGGCATTCGGGCGCGGTAGGATTGGCGGCCGATGTCCGAAAAGTCGCGGGAGCTCGAGAGCCGCCTCGACGAGGCCGCGGAAGCGATCTGCGGGGCGGATGCCCTGCTGATCACCGCCGGTTCCGGCATGGGGGTGGACTCGGGCCTGCCCGACTTCCGCGGCACCGAGGGCTTCTGGCGCGCCTATCCGGCGTTCGCCCGCCTCGGGCTGCGCTTCGACGAGATGGCCAACCCGGTCCACTTCGCCCGCGACCCGGCCCTCGCCTGGGGGTTCTACGGCCACCGGATGCGGCTCTACCGGGCGGCCCTGCCGCACCGGGGCTTCGAGCTGCTGCGGCGCTGGGCGGCACGGATGCCGGGCGGCGCCTTCGTCTTCACCTCGAACGTCGACGGCCAGTTCCAGCGCGCGGGCTTTGCCCCGGAGCGGGTGGTCGAGTGCCACGGCTCGCTCTTCCACCTGCAGTGCGCCGCGCCCTGCTGCGAGGAGATCTGGAGCGGCGAGGAGCTCGAGGTGCGGGTGGACGAGGAGACCTTTCGGGCCCTGCCGCCGCTGCCCGTCTGTCCCGCGTGCGGCGGCACCGCCCGTCCCAACGTCCTGATGTTCGGCGACTGGCTCTGGGTGCCCCACCGGACGTCGGCCCAGGAGGATCGATTCCGCCTCTGGCTCGAGCGCCTCGAAGGGGCCCTGGTGGTGGTCGAGCTCGGTGCCGGGACGGCGGTGCCGACGGTGCGCCTGACCTCGGAGCACCTGGCGCGCGAGCGCGGTGGCCGCCTGGTGCGGATCAACCCGGGCGAGGCCGCCGTCTCGGGGCGCGGGCTGAGCATCGACCTGGGCGCCCTCGAGGCCCTCGAGGCGCTCGATCTGCGGCTGGCGGGCTGCGAGGCCGAGGGACGTGTCTGAGCCCGAGGTCGGCCCGGCGGGCCTGCGGGAGGCTCCGGCCGGCGGCCGGAGCCGCTCGGCGAGCGTCGCCGTCGGCATCCTGCTGAGCCGCCTGGTCGGCTTCGCGCGCCAGCGGGCGGTCGCCTACTTCTTCGGCACCAGCCCGCACGCGGACGTCTTCCTGTTCGCCCTGCGCGCCCCCAACCTGCTCCAGAACCTGCTCGGCGAGGGGACGCTCTCGGCGTCGTTCATCCCGATCTACTCGCGCCTGCTCGAGGAGGGGCGCGAGGAGGAGGCCGGGCGCTTCGCCGGGGCGATCTTCGGCCTCCTGCTGGCGCTCGCCGGGGCCCTGGCCATCGCCGGGGTCTTCTTCGCCGAGCCGATCGTCACGGTGCTCGGCGCCGGCTTCCTGAAGGAGAGCTCGTCGGCGGTCGACCGTTTTCCGCTGGCGGTGGCGGCGGTGCGGATCACGTTTCCGATGACCGGCGTGCTGGTGCTCCACGCCTGGGCGCTCGGGGTGCTCAACAGTCACCGCCGGTTCTTCCTGCCCTACGTCGCGCCGGTGCTCTGGAACGCCACGATCATCGCGGCCCTGGCGGTGGCCGGGCACGCGCTGGTCTTCGGCGAGCTGGCGCCGGGCGGGGTGGGGATCTCCTCGACCACCCGCGATCAGCTGCTCTACGCGGCCTGCTTCGGCGCCCTGATCGGCGGCCTGCTCCAGTTCCTCGTCCAGGTGCCCCTGGTCTTCCGCGTCATGCGCGGCTTCCGGCTGTCGGTCTCGACCCGGGTGCCGGGGGTGCGCCGGGCGATCCGCGCCTTCGGGCCGGTGGTCGCCGGCCGCGGCGTGGTCCAGCTCGGCGGCTACCTCGACCTCTTCCTCGCCACCTTCCTCGCCGGCGGCGCGCTGGCGGCGATGGGCTTCGCCCAGATGCTCTACCTGCTGCCGATCAGCCTGTTCGCCATGTCGGTCGCCGCCGCCGAGCTGCCGGAGCTCTCCCGGATCGCCGGCTCGGCGCCGCGGCGGATCGACCGCTCGCTGCGCCAGATCGCGCTGTTCACCGTGCCGACGGTGGTCGGCTACCTGGCCTTCGGCTACGTCCTCGCCGGCGCCCTCTTCCGCACCGGCAGCTTCGGCCGGGGGAGCAACCTGCTGGTCTGCCTGATCCTCGTCGCCTACACCCTCGGGCTGCCGGCGTCCGCCGGGTCGCGTCTCTTCCAGAACGTCTTCTTCGCGCTCGGCGACACGCGGACCCCGGCCAAGATCGCGGCGCAACGGGTCGTCCTGGCGGCCGCCGTCTCGATCCCCCTGATGTTCCGGCTCGACCACTACACGCTCGCCGCCGTCTGGGGCGGCGCCGGCGCGGTGCCCTCCGAGGGCGCGGCGCTCCACCTCGGGGCGCTCGGCCTGGCGCTCGGGTCCGCGGTGGGCGCCTGGTGGGAGCTCGTTCGCCTCTTCCGCGCCGCGCGGCCGCGGGTGGCGGGCATCGAGGTGCCGTGGCGGGCCCTCGGACGCATGAGCGGCCTGGCGCTCGCGGCGGCGGTGCCTGCTACCCTCCTGTGGTGGCTCCTGCCCCCGCTTCATCCGGCCGTCCTCGCGCTCCTGGTGCTCGGCACCTTCGCCGGCCTCTACCTCGGCGGCGCGGCGCTCGCCCGCTTCCCGGAGATCGACTCCTGGATCGGGCGGCTCGTCCAGCGCTTCCGACGGCGGTGAGGGCCGGATGAGCGCCCGCTCGGTGCTCGCCGCGGCACTGCTCGCGGTCGTCGCGGCGGCCGGCCCGGGCCTCGGGGCGGCCGAGCGGCCCGCGCCGCTGCCGCCGGTCTCGGAGCTCGTCCCCCGGGTGCTCGCCGTCTCGGACGACGCGGAAGAGGCCCTCGACACGATCGGCGAGCTCGGGGACACGAGCGCGCTCGAGCCCCGGATCGGCGAGCTCGCCGAGGAGCGCTCCCGTCTCGCGAGCCGCCTCGACGCCGTGCTCGCGAGCGAGTCCCCGGACGAGGGACGGGTGGCGGCGCTCGCCCGCCGCGGGGAGCTTCTCGAGAAGCGGATGGGCGACGCCATGGCCACCGCATCCGGCCGCCTCCAGCGCCTCGGCGAGGTGCGTGCGGACTGGACGGCGCGGCGTGCGCTCTGGCAGCGCTGGGCGAAGAGCCTGGAGGCCGACGCCGAGCTGGCGGCGGTCTACCGGGACGAGCTTCGCGGGCCAGGGAGCGGATCGGCGAGGTGATCGGGGCGACCGGCCGGGCGCTCCCCCCGCTGGTCGAGCTCCAGCGGCGGCTGCAGCGGGCCGAGCGGGCCAACCGCCGGATGAGCGCCCGCGCCGAGGCCGTGCTCGCGAGCTGGCACGACACGCTCTGGCGGCGCGGCTCGCCGGTGCTCCTCTCCGCCGCCCACCGGGCGAAGCTCGGCCCGGCGCTCCGGGTGCGGCTCGGCGCCGGGCTCGCCGGGGCCGGGGGCGTCGACCTCGGCTTCGAGGCGCGCCAGCTCTGGGTGCTTCTCTTCCAGGCTGGCCTGGCGCTGGTCGTCGCCTGGGCCGCGCGCCGTCTCCGGCCGCGGGTGGGCGGCGACTCGCACTGGGCGGCGGTGCTCGACCATCCGTGGGCGATCGGCCTGCTGGTGGCGACGGCGGCGGCGACGCCGCTCTACGGACCGCTGCCGCCGATCGGGGTGCTGGCGCTGGTCGCCGCCGTGGCGGCCGCGGTCTGCCGGGTGGCGGCGGGCATGTACGCCAACCCGGCGAAGCGCCGGGTGGTCTTCCTGGTCTCGGCGGTCTACGTGCTCTTCTCGGCGCTCGAGGTGCTCGCCGTGCCGGTGGCGATTCTGCGCCTGGTGCTGGCCGCCCTGGCGGCGGCCGGGGTGCCGGCGCTGCTCTTCCTCGCCCGGCGGACGAAGGGCTCTGCCCGGCCGCGGCAGCGGGTGTTCCTCGGGGCTTTGCGGCTGGGCGCGGCGGCGCTCGGGGCGATCTTCGTCGCCGAGCTCTTGGGCTTCCACGTCCTCGCCCAGTGGCTGTTCGAGGCCTCGGTGGCCACCGCCTTCGTCGGCTTCGTGGTGAGCTTCCTGCTACGGCTCGGGCAGGGGTCGCTCCACGCCATCCTGCGTTCGGAGGAGGCGGCGCGGGTGCGCTTTCTCGCCCGGGTGGGCGGAGTGCTCGCGGAGCGCCTGGTGCTGGCGCTCAAGGTGCTGGTGGTGGGCTACGCGGCGCTCTACGTGCTCGCCATCTGGGACCTGGTGCCGAGCGCCGGCCAGGCCTGGGCGTCGCTGGTCCATGCCGGGTTCTCGGTGGGGGAGCACCACTTCACCCTCGGCAAGCTCCTGCTCGCGACGGTCACGGTCTACCTCGCGTTCCTCGCCTCGTGGATCGTCCGGGCGCTGCTCGACCAGACCTTCTTCGAGCGGCGCCAGCTCGCGCGCGGCATCCGGGACTCGATCTCGACCCTGCTCCACTACTCGGTCCTGGTGGTCGGGGTGTTCGTGGCGCTCACCGTCTTCGGCGTCGACCTCTCGTCGTTCGCGCTGGTGGCGGGCGCCCTCGGGGTGGGGATCGGCTTCGGGCTGCAGAACGTGGTCAACAACTTCATCAGCGGCCTGATCCTGCTCTTCGAGCGGCCGGTGCGGGTGGGCGACATCGTGGTGGTGGGCGACGAGTGGGGCACGGTCCAGAAGATCGGCCTGCGCTCGACGGTGATCCTGACCTTCAACGGCGCCGAGCTGATCGTGCCCAACGGCGACCTGATCTCGGAGAAGGTCACCAACTGGACGCTCTCGAGCCCGCGGGCGCGACTGGTGCTGCCGGTCTCGGCCGCCTACGGCACCGATCCGGGGCGGGTGATCGCGCTGCTCGAGGAGATCGGCCGCGCCCACCCCCGGGCGCTCGCCGAGCCGGCACCGATGGCGGTCTTCACCGCCTTCGGCGAGAGCTCGCTCGACTTCGAGCTCAGAGTCTGGCTCGCGGCCTTCGACCAGCTCCTGGCGGCGCGCAGCGAGCTCGCCTCGGCGATCGCCGCGCGCTTCGGCGAGGAGGGGATCGTCATCCCGTTCCCGCAGCGCGACGTCCACCTCGACCGTCAGTCGACGTAGCCCAGGGCCTCGAGCCGCCGGCGGGTGGCCTCGTCGAGGTCGGGGGCGGCCGGAGCCCTCTCCCCCGAGCCGATCGCCGTCCCGGCCGCCTTGCGCTCCTGGACCCAGGCCCGGAGGCGCGCCCGCAGCCACTGCTCCTCGATCCCGCCGGTACCCGCGAGATTGCGCCGCTCGCCCGGGTCGGTCGCGAGGTCGAAGAGGTAGTCGCGGCTCCAGGAGCGTCCCGGCCCGCGCCCCATCGCCCAGCCGTGCCGCTCGCCGGCCACCCGGATCAGCTTCCAGCGCCCGTCGCGGATCGCCGCGAAGCCCCCGGGGACGTTGGCGGCGCCCGCGAAGCTCGGGCGGGCGGCGAGGTGGCTGGCGCGCCCGGTGGCGAGCGGCAGGAGGCTCCGGCCGGGGCCGGGGTCGCCGGGACGGCTCGCGCCGAGCAGGTCGAGGAGAGTGGCGTGGAGGTCGAGGGCGTCGGTGAGCTCGTCGCTCGCGCCGGGCGCCACGCGCCCGGGGGACCAGAGGACGAGCGGCACGTGGAGGAGCTCCTCGTAGAGGGTGAAGCCGTGGAGCGCCCCGCCGTGGTCGAAGAGCTCGTCGCCGTGGTCGGCGGTCAGGATCAGGAAGATCTCCCGCTCCGGGTAGCGTCGGCGGAGCGCGGCGACGAACCGGGCGAGCTCGGCGTCCTCGTAGGCGAGGGAGGCGGCGTAGAGGCCGGCGAGCCGTTCGCGGTCGGCCGCCGAGGTGGCCCGGCGGCCCTTCTCGATCGCCAGGAGGGTGCGGGTGCGGCCGTCGATCGCCGAGGGGATGCCGGCGGTGAAGCGGCGCTCGAAGGCCGGCGGCGGGGCATACGGGTTGTGCGGATGGATGGTGTGGAGGTAGAGGAAGGCGCGCTCGCCGGGGGGCAGGCCGGCGAGCCACGAGAGCGCCGCGGCGTGCACCTGCTCGGCGTTGCGGTTGACCGGCGGCGCGCCTCCCGCAGGCTCGTCGAGCGGATCGAGGAGCGCCGCTTGCGAGACGTGCTCGAAGCCTCGGGCGAGGCCGAAGCGGGCGCTGACGTAGGCGTTGCCCGAGAAGAGCCCGGTCCGGTAGCCGGCGTGCCGGAAGGCCTCGGCGAGGGTGGGGCGGTCCTTGCCGGCCCGCTCCCAGGAGCGGCGGGTCAGGAACACGCGGCCGGTGAAGAGGTCGCGGGTCGAGGGCAGGGTGTTGGGTGCCACGCTGCGGTGCGCCCGGAAGAGGAAGCCCTCGCGGGCGAGGCGGTCGTAGGTCGGGGAGACGCCCTCCGGACCGCCGAGCGCGCCGACCCGGTCGGCCCGCAGCGCATCCATGACGTAGAGGACCACCAGCCGCGGTGGCGCCGGGCGGCCGGCGCCGGCTCCCGGCGGTGGATTCGGCGCAGGATCGGGCGCTGGACTGGGCGCGGGGTCCGCGGCCCGGACCGCCGGTGCCTCGGGTCCCTCCGGTCCAGGAATCCGGCTCCAGGCCAGAGCGCGCCAGGTCCCGGGGGCGCCGCGGCCGGCGGCGCGGAGCCGCACCCGGAGCGGCCGGCCCGAGGCCGCCACGGCGAGCGCGATCGGCCGGCAGCCTCCCAGGTGGGAGGCGAGCGAGCCGAGCGGGCCGTCGTCCGAGCGCCAGCGGCCGAGCGTCTCGCCGCCGGCGGCCTCGACCTCGAGCTCGAAGGCCGCGACCGAGCCGAGACGGGCGGGCCGGCAGAGCTCGCCGGTCAGCCGGCGCGCCGGGCCGGGCGGTGCCACGACGTCGACGATCGACGGCGCCGACTGGACCAGGCCGCCGTCGCCGAGCCGCGCCGAGCCCCCCGGCGTCGCCCCCCGCACCTGCCCGGAGCCCACGACGATCGGCGTCCGTGCCGCCCCGCGGGGGGCGATCCGCACCTGGTGCCGGCCGGGCGCGAGGTCCGCGGGCAGCGGCAGGAGCAGGGGGTCGGCGACCGGCACCGGGCGGCCGGGCCCCCCGTCCACCCGCACTTCGACGTGTGCCGGCCGGGCGGTACCCGCGGGCGGCAGGAGGTCGAGGGCGACGGTCCGCGGCCCGGGCTCGACGATCGCCACTTGAAGGGTCGCGCCGGCCGGCTCGGAGCGCAGGGCGCGCCGGCCGCCGGAGCGGGTCGGGATCCAGCCTCCGAAGAACCGATTCGGCCGGGTCGAGATCGGCTCGGCCAGCTCCTCCGCCTCGTCGAGCACCTCGATGGCGAAGCGGTCGGCGAAGAGCGGCTCGAGCCCGACACCCGAGGGGGGCGGCCCGGAGGGGCCGTGGCAGCCGAGGGCGGCGAGGAGCGCCAGCGCGAGGGCGGCGCGCCGGGGTGGGCGGCTCATTGGGAGACCGGGTCCGACTCGAACGCTCGAGCCGCCGCCCGCCGCCCGTCGCCGGCGGCCTCCTCGTCCGCGATGCCGGCCGACCCGTCCCCCGGAGTCCGGGCCTGGTGCAGCCAGACCGTGCGGGTGGGGAAGGCGAGCTCGACCCCGAGCTCGTCGGCCAGGCGGAGCACGTCGAGCGCCAGGCCGTGGCGGGCGGCGAGCTCCTCGCTCCAGTCGCCGACCTCGAAGAAGAGGTAGAGCAGGACCTCGAGCGCCGAGTCGCCGAAGGCGTTCAGGTAGACGTGGAACGAGTCCTTGCGGGTCGCCGGGTGCCGGCGGACGAGCTCGCGGATGCCCTCGCAGAAGGCGTCGATCCGCTCGGGCGGCGTGTCGTAGGCGATCGACAGCCGGGTCGACCAGCGCCGGAAGCGGCGCGCGCCGTAGTTGTCGACCGCCGAGGCGATCAGGTTCGAGTTGGGCAGGGTGATCAGCGAGTTGTAGAAGGTGCGGATCCGGATGCTCCGGAAGCCGACCTCCTCGACCGTCCCCTCGAAGTCGCCGACCACGATCCAGTCGCCGACCGAGAAGGGGCGGTCGACCAGCACCATGAGCGAGCCGAACAGGTTCTTGACCGCGTCCTGGGCGGCGAGCGCCACCGCCAGCCCACCCAGCCCGAGGCCGGCGAGCAGGCTCTTGATCTGGATGTCGAGGGTGTCGGCGATGAACACCAGGCCGAACGCGGTGATGAACACCTTGAGCGACTTGCGCACCAGCGGCACCAGCAGGTCGTCGAAGCGGTTGCGGGTGCGCGCGGCGCGCGCCTCGAGCAGGGCCGAGACGATGTCGACCAGGCGGTAGGCGGCCCAGACCGCGCCCGCGGCGACCACGAAGCGCACCGCGACGGCCAGTACCGCCAGCACGTCGACCGGCAACCAGAGGAACCGGATCCCCGAGGTCCAGGCCACCGCCATGGCGAGGATTCCCAGCGGCCGCAACGCCCGGCGCAAGGTCTCGGAGTCGATCCGGTCGACGTGGCGGCGCAGCCAGCGGCCGGTCAAGACCTGGGCCAGGGCGACCACCAGCCGGTCGAGGACGATCCCGACCAGGGCGAGCACCAGCAGGCCGAGCCACTGCCAGGGCTCGAGGATGAAGCGCGTGGCGCGCAGGCCGGCCGGCATCTTCGAGCGCAGCCAGAGGCCGGGCGAGAGATCGACCGGCGCCTCCTCGACCCCGGCGACCACCGCCTGGCCCTGGAGGGCGCGGTAGAGCTCGGGGACGGCGGCGACGGTGGCGGCGGTGAAGCGCCACTCGCCGTTCGGGCCCCGGTCGAGGACCACCGCGCCCTCCGGCCGCTCGAGGACCCGGTAGGGGGCGGCGTCCGGCACGTCGGGGAGATCCTCGGGATCGATCCGCGCGGTGCGGTCGAGGACGTCCTTGAGCTGGACCGCGAGCTCCGGGCCCTCGAGCGAGCGCAGGCTCTCGGGGACCGCCGAGAGGTCGAGGGCGGCGACCGCCTGCTCGATGCGCCGCTCGCCGTAGAACGCCCGGAGGAAGCTCATCATGGTCGCCCGCGGCGTCCGGTGGGCGGCGGGCACCCGGTTGCCGGCCGCCGCGGTGGCCTGCGCCGCCGGGTCCTGCGCCGCCGCGGGCGCCGGCCAGCCGGCCGGCCCGGCGAGGCAGGCGACGAGGAGGAGAAGGGCGCGCAAGGCGGTCTTGGGACGCGTCGGAAGCGGCATCGGCGAGGGTGACTCCGGTGGCTCGGTGCCCGCCGAGGGTATCAAAGCCCGGTGATAGACTCCGCCCCCTACCGCGTTGGGAGCCCGCACATGACAGATCGTTTCCTCGGTTTCCGCCGCCGCTCGCGGCTCGCCCCCCTCACGCCCGTCGGCCTCCTCCTCGGGCTGGCCCTGGCGGCCTCGGCTCCGGCCCCGGCCGAGAGCCGGCCGGCCGATCACGAAGGTCCGTTGCCGACGGTGGCGAAGCACACCGAAGGCCTCGAGCACCGCCAGGGGCTCCTCGACGTCTGGATCGACCGCCAGCACGGCAAGGTCTGGCTCGAGGTCCCGCCCCCCGGCGACGACGGGCGGGTCGGGAGCTACCTGTACATCGAGGGGCTGGTGACCGGCCTGGGCTCGAACCCGGTCGGCCTCGACCGGGGGCAGATCGGAGACACCCGCGTGCTCGACCTGCGCTGGGTCGGCAACCGGCTCCTCGCCGAGGTCGAGAACCTGAAGTTCCGGGCTCTCTCCGAGGACCCGGACGAGCTCCGGGCGGTCCACGAGTCGTTCGCCGACTCGGTCCTGTGGGCGGGCGAGATGGCGGCGGAGGACCCCGGCACCGGGCGGGCGCTGGTCGACTTCACCTCCTTCCTGGTGCGCGACGCCCACGGCGTGGTCCAGACCCTGAAGCAGACCGGCCAGGGAGCCTTCCGCTTCGAGGCGGGCAAGAGCGCCGTCGACCTCTCCTCGATCAAGGACTTCCCCGACAACCTCGAGCTCGAGGCGCTCCTGACCTACGACTCCGACGAGCCCGGAGCGGAGGTGACCGACACGGCGCCGGTGGCCGCAGACCTTCAGCGTGGTCCAGCACCACTCGCTCATCCGGCTGCCGGACGACGGCTATCGGCCGCGCGCCTTCGACCCGCGCTCGGGCTCCTACCCGGTCGCCTTCACCGACTACGCGGCGCCCCTCGACCAGCCGATCCTGCGCCATTACCTGGTGCGCCACCGGCTCGAGAAGAAGGACCCGGCGGCCGCCGTCTCCGAGCCGGTCGAGCCGCTCGTCTACTACGTCGACCGCGGGGCGCCGGAGCCGATTCGCAGCGCCTTGATCGAGGGCGCCTCCTGGTGGTCCGAGGCGTTCGAGGCCGCCGGCTTCGAGAACGCCTTCCAGGTGAAGCTCCTGCCGGCAGGCGTCGACCCGCTCGACGTCCGCTACAACGTGATCCAGTGGGTCCACCGCTCGACTCGGGGCTGGTCCTACGGCGGCGGCGTGATCGACCCGCGCACCGGCGAGCTGATCAAGGGGCACGTGACGCTGGGGTCGCTGCGGGTGCGCCAGGACCGGCTGATCTTCGAAGGCCTGGCGGGCACCGCCGAGACCGGCAGCGGCCGGCCGGACGACCCGGTGCGGCTCGCCCTGGGGCGGATCCGCCAGCTCGCCGCCCACGAGGTCGGCCACACGCTGGGTCTGGCGCACAACTTCGCCGCCTCGACCTTCGGCCGGGCGTCGGTGATGGACTACCCGGCGCCGCTCGTCACCGTCGGGGCGGGCGGCAAGCTCGACTTCTCGCAGGCGTACGCCACCGGCATCGGCGCCTGGGACGTCCAGGCGATCCGCTACGCCTACAGCGAATTTCCGCCCGGCGCCGACGAGGCGGCCGGGCTGGCGAAGATCCTGGCGGAGAACCGCGCGCGCGGGATGGTCTTCCTGACCGACGAGGACGCCCGCCCGCCCGGCGCCGCCGAGCCGTTCGCCAATCTCTGGGACAACCTCGCCGATCCGGTCGCCGGGCTCGAGAACACGATGGCGGTGCGCAAGGTGGCGCTCGCCGCCTTCGGCGCCGACAACGTCCCGCCGGGCGAGCCCCTGTCGCTGCTCCAGGAGGCGCTGGTGCCGGTCTACTTCTTCCACCGCTACGAGCTCCAGGCGGCGGTCAAGGCGGTCGGCGGCCTCGAGTACCGCTACTCGCTGCGCGGCGACCCGGAGGCCGCCGCCAAGCCGGTCGACGCCGCCCTCCAGCGCCGCGCCCTCGACGAGGTGCTCGCGACCGTCCGGCCCGCCTTCCTCGACCTGCCCGAGCCGGTCCTCGAGCTGGTCCTGCCCCGGGCCTTCGGCTACCCGCCGCACCGCGAGCTGATCGACTCGCGCACCAGCCCGGCCTTCGACGCCCTGGGCGCCGCTTCGACCGCGGCCGAGATGGCGTTCTCGGGCCTGCTCCAGCCGGAGCGCGCGGCGCGCCTGGTCGACCTCCATCGCCGCCACTCCGAGCTGCCGTCGCTCGACGAGGTCCTCGACCGGGTGGTCGACGCGGCCTTCGGCCCCGCCACCGCGGCCTCCCAACCCCAGGAGGCGGAGCGGCTGGCGGAGATCGGCCGCACGGTCCAGAGCGCGGCGGTCCGGAGCCTCGTCGAGCTGGCCTCCGATCCGGGCGCGACGCCGGCGGTGCGCTCCCGGGTCGAGGCGACGCTCGACCGCCTGGCGAGCCGCCTGGGGAAGGGCGCGCCGGGAGGCGACGCGGCGGCGGTGGCCCACCGCGCCTACCTCGCGCGCGAGATCGCCCGCTTCCTCGAACGCCGGCGCCAGGAGTCGAGCCCCTTGCCGGCCCCGGCCGCGCCGCCCCCCGGCGACCCGATCGGCGGAGCGGCGGCGGCGCGCGCCTCGGCGGCCTCCTCGGCCGGCGCCGGGACGCCGCCCGCCTGGACCGACTGGGAGGGGACCGGCTGCGGCTGGTCGACGGCGTCCGGGGGCGGGGCGCGATAGGCTGGCGGGGTGATCGACCGCGCCCCCTTCGCCTTCGCTCTGGCGCTCGTCTGGGCGGGCGGGGCCGGCGGCCTCGGAGCGTGCGCCGGCCCGCCGGCGCCGCCGGGTGACGCGCCGCCCGCCACGACGGCTCCGGCCGCGATTCCGACTCCGACTCCGACCCCGATGCCCGACGCGGCCCCTGCCGATCCGTCCGGCGCGCCCGCGACCCTCGCGGTCACGGTCCGCGCCACCTACCCGCACGATCCCGACGCCTTCACCCAGGGCCTCCTGGTCGACGGCGACCGGCTGTTCGAGAGCACCGGGCTCCACGGCCGCTCGAGCGTCCGCGAGGTGGAGATCGCGAGCGGCCGGGTGCTGCGCCGCCAGGACCTGCCCGAGAAGCTGTTCGGCGAGGGCCTGGCGGAGGTGGGCGACCGCCTGTTCCAGCTCACCTGGCAGTCGGGCCTGGCGCTGGCCTGGGAGCGCGACACCTTCACCCGGCGTGGCGAGCTCTCCTACCCGGGCGAGGGCTGGGGCCTCACCTCGGACGGTCACCGGCTGGTGATGAGCGACGGCAGCTCCTGGCTGGTGTTCCGCGACCCGGAGACCTTCGCCGAGCTGGGCCGGGTCGAGGTGACCTTGAGCGGCCGCCCGCTCTCGCAGCTCAACGAGCTCGAGTGGGTGGACGGCGCGGTCTGGGCGAACGTCTGGCAGTCGCTCTCGATCGTGCGCATCGACCCCGAGACCGGCGAGGTCACCGGGGTGGCCGATTGCTCGGCCCTCGAGGCCCGTCTGCCGCCCGCCGCGAGCGGCTCGATCGACGTCCTGAACGGCATCGCCTGGTGGCCTTCCCACCGTAGCTTCCTGGTCACCGGCAAGCTCTGGCCGCGGATGTTCGAAGTGACGTTCGACGAGCCTTGAGCGAAGAGAGGGCCCTCCGCTCCGTCGTGCGCCGCCCTTCCCAGGCTCGAATCGCCAGCGTCGCTCTCCTGCTCTTCGCGAGCGGCTTCTGCGGCCTCGTCTACCAGGTCGCCTGGCTGCGCCTGCTGCGGCTGGTCTTCGGCGCTTCGACCGCGGCCTCGGCGGCGGTTGTGGCGATCTTCATGGGCGGCATCGGGCTGGGCAGCCTCTGGCTCGGCCCGAAGGCGGACCGCGCGGCCCGCCCCCTCGGGCTCTACGCCCGCCTCGAGGCCGGGATCGCCCTGGGTGCGATCCTCTCGCCGGCGCTGGTCGCGGGAATCCGCCGCCTCTACGTGTCGCTCGGCGGCACCGAAGCCTTGGGGCTCGCCGGCGGCACGGTGGTGCGCCTGGCTCTGGCGGCCGTGGTGCTCGGTCTGCCGGCGGTCCTCATGGGCGGCGTGCTGCCGGCGACCGTGCGGGCGCTCACCGGCGCCGCCGACGCCGGCCGCAGGACGGTGGGCCTGCTCTACGGCGTGAACACGCTGGGAGCGGTCCTCGGGGCGCTCCTCACCACCTTCGTGACGATCGAGCTGCTGGGCATCGACCGGGCGATCTGGACCGCGGCCGGGCTCAACCTGCTGGTGGCGGCGGGCGCCTTCCGGCTGGCGCGGCGGAGCGCCGCGGAGCCCGGCGCGGAGGAGCCGGCCGGGAGCGCTCCGGAGGCCGCCGCGGCGGCCGGCGACGACGGAGCACGCGCGCCTCTACCGGTGGTGCTCGGCGCGGCGGCTCTCACCGGTTTCGCCTTCTTCCTGATGGAGCTCGTCTGGTACCGGATGCTGGCGCCGATCCTGGGCGGCACCTCGTACACGTTCGGGCTGGTGCTGGCCGTCGCCCTCCTGGGGATCGCGGCCGGCGGGTGGACCTTCTCCCGGCGCTCCCGGCGGGCGCGCCCGACGCTCGCCGCCTTCGGCCTCGACCTGCGGCCTCGAGGCCCTGGTCCTGATCGCGCCGCTCGCCCTCGGAGACCGCCTCGCCTTCCTCGCCCTCGAGCTCCAGGGGCTGGGGGCGGCCGGCTTCGGCGGCCTGGTGCTCGGCTGGGCGGTGGTCGCCTCGCTGGTCGTCTTGCCGGCGGCGTGGGTCGCCGGCTACCAGTTCCCGCTCCTGGTCTCGCTCCTCGGCGCCGGGCGGCGGCGAGTGGGGCGGCAGGTCGGCCTGGCCTACGCCTGGAACACCGCCGGTGCGATCGCCGGTGCCCTCGCCGGCGGCTTCGGCTTGCTGCCGGCGCTCTCGGCGCCCGGCACCTGGCGGGCGACGGCCGTGCTGCTGGCGCTGGCCGCGGTCGCGGCGGCCTGGGCCGACCGGTCCCGGATCCCGACCCGCCGCCCCCGCCCGGGCGCCGTCTCGCTCGCGGCGGCGGCGGGGCTCGCGGTCCTCACCCTGGCCCTGGCGGCGGCGCCGGGACCGACGGCCTTCTGGCGTCACGGCGGCATCGGCGCCGGCCGCGGCGCGCGCGACCTGCGCGACGAGAACGGGCTCACCCGGGCGGTCCGGGCGCTCCGCGCCCAGGTGATCTGGCAGGAGGACGGCCGGGAGAGCAGCGTGGCGCTGGTCTACGGGCAGGGTTACGCCTTCATCGTCAACGGCAAGTCCGACGGCGCCGCGGTGGGCGACGCGCCGACCCAGGTGATGGGTGGGCTGGTCGGCTCGATGCTCCACCCGCACCCGAAGCGCGCCCTGGTGATCGGCCTCGGGACCGGCTCGACCGCCGGCTGGCTCGCCCGGGTGCCGTCGGTCGAGCGGGTCGACGTGGTCGAGCTCGAGCCGGCGATCGTCCGGGTCGCGCGGGCCTGCGCCGGGGTCAACCGGGGGGCGCTCGCCAACCCCCGGGTGCACCTGACGATCGGCGACGGCCGGGAGCTCCTCCTCACCGGCGACGCGCGCTACGACGTGATCTTCTCCGAGCCGTCGAACCCCTACCGGGCCGGGGTCTCGAGCCTCTTCACCCGCGAGCTCTACGAGGCGGCGCGCGATCGGCTGACCCCGGACGGCCTGTTCCTCCAGTGGCTCCAGGGCTACGAGGTCGACGCCGCGGTGGTGCGAACCGCCTACGCCACCCTGGCGGAGGTCTTTCCCGCGGTCGAGAGCTGGCGGACGCAGCAGGGCGACCTGCTGCTGGTCGCGAGCCGGCGGCCGGTGGTCCACGACTGGGCGCGGGTCGCCGCCCGCGCCGGCCGCGAGCCGTACCGCAGCGCGCTCTCCGACGTCTGGGGGGTGGCGGGCGCCGCGGGCTTCTACAGCGGCTTTCTCGCCGGGCCCGGGCTGGGCCGGGCGATGGCGCGGGCGGCAGGGGTCGCGATCAACACGGACGACCACCCGGTGATCGAGTACGGCTTCGCCCGCAACCTGGGGCGCTCGGGCCTGTTCGACATCGAAGACCTGGCAAAGCTGGCGGTGCGCCGAGGGGAGGACCGGCCCGCCTTCGGGGCCCGCGGCCCGGAGGCGGCGGCCTGGTGGCGGGTGGTCGACGCGCGCGGCGCCCGCGGCCTCGAGCTCGGCGCCGTCCCGCCCCTGCCCGACGGCGCTCCGAACCCCGTGCGGGCCCGCGACCGGGCGCGGCGGGCGCTGCTCGAGGAGCGGTGGGCCGACGCCGCCCGCGCCTGGGAGCGGCAGAGCGCTTCCCCCGCGCACCGGGCCGACCGGGCCGGCCTGGCGCAGGCGTACGCCGAGACCGGCGACCCGCGGGCCCTCGAGCTGGTCCCGGGGCTGCGCCGCGACTCGGCGGGCGAGGCGGAGGGCGTCGAGGCGATCCTCGCCGCGCGGCAGGGCCGGTGGCCGCCGGCGACCGAGCACCTCGCCGCCTTCTTCCGGGCGCTCCGGCGCGAGCCCTGGATCGCCGACCGGCTGGCGGAGAGCGCCCTCGCCCTGGCGCCCGAGGTCGGGCGGGGCGATCCGGCGAGCGCCCGCACGCTGTTCGCCGCCCTGGGCGAGCCGTTCGCCGCCGGGCTGCTCGAGACGCGGCGCCGGCTCGCCCGCGTCGAGCTCGCGCGAGAGACCGGCGAGCCCGCGCCGTGCGTGCGGGCGTTCGGCGCCCTGGAGCCCTGGGTGCCGTGGGAGGGGACCTTCCTCGAGGAGCGGGTCGCCTGCTACCGGGCGGCCGGGGATCCCCGGCTGGGCCGGGCGCTCGCCGAGCTCGCGACCTGGAAGAGCCGCGAGCCCCGGGGCCTCGCCGTCGGTCTCGAACCGCCCTCCGACGACCCGCCGCGCTGAGCCGCTCCCGGGCGCCGAGACTTCACACCGAGGGCTTCCAGACCTCCCGGCCGGCGGTGTCCACGTACCCCCAGCCGCCCTGTTCCTCGACCTGGGCGAGGCCGTGGGCGAACGGCTCGACCGAGGCGAAGCGGGCCGGGATCACTAGCTTGCCCCGGGTGTCGACGAACCCCCAGCACACCGCGACCCGGTTGCCGTCGCGATCGCGGCAGGAGCCGTCCACCGCCACCGCGCCCCGCCCGTCGGTGAAGCTCTTCGCGTCCTCGAAGGTCGGCTCGACGGTCATCTCGCCGGAGGTGTTCATGAACCCCCAGCGGCTGCCCACCTTGACCGCCGCGAGATCGCCGTCGCCGAAGCTCCGCGCCCCGAAGAGAGTCGGCTGCACGACGAACGAGCCGGTCGGGTCGATCAGGCCGAAGGCGCCGTCGGCGCCGCGCACCACCGCCCGGTCCCGCGAGAAGCTGTAGGCGTCGGTGAACGCGGGCTCGATCGCCGTCTTGCCGGCCGGGTCGATGAACCCCCAGTGGCTCTCGTCGGTCGACACCGCCGCGAGGTCGTGGGAGAACGCCCGGGCGGCGGCGTAGCGCGGCTCGATGACCATCGTCCCCTGGGCGTCGACGTAGCCCCACAGACCGCCGACCTCGACCGCCGCGCGGCCGCCGGAGAAGCCGCCGGTGCCCTGGTAGGCCGGCGCGATGGCGAGCTTCCCCTGGCGGTCGACGTAGCCCCCCTTGCCGTCGACCGCGACCGGGGCGAGCCCCTCGGCGAAGCCGCCGGCCTGGGCGAAGCGGGGCTGGATCAGCCACTCGCCGGAGCGGTCGATGTAGCCCCACTTGCCGCCCGCCTTGACCGGGATCACGCCGTCGGCCGCCTCGCCGGCGCTGTCGTAGACCGGCTCGATGATCAGCTTGCCGGAGCCGTCGATGAACCCGACCTTGCCGCCGCGGCGGACCGGGAAGAGGGCTTCGGAGTCCGGGGCCGTCGAGAGGTCCGCCGAAGCGCCAGGCGCGGACGGTCCGGCGGGGGAGCAGCCGCCGGCCGCCGCGGCGACGACCGGCAGGACCAGGGCGGCGACGAGGAGTGGGCTCGCACGGTGGCGCGTCATGTTCGATCCTCCAGGTACGAAAGCCAGGGAGGGGCATTTTGTCACGCTGGTGCCGCGGTGCCCGCGGTGCCCGCGGGGCTCGTGGCGCCGGGCCGTTGCTATACTCGATCCCGCTCGGCTCTACCGCGGGCGACTCTCCGATGGCCCGAACACCCCGCAGCTCCAGCCTCCTGGTCACGGTCCTCCTCCTGGTGATCCTGGGCCTCCTGGTCGTGCTCTTCGTCCTCGTCCGGAGGCAGCGCGAGCACCCCCTCCTGCTCCCGGCGAGCCCCGAGGCCTCCCGTCCGGCCGAGCCGCCCGAGCCCCGCCTGGACCTCGAGCCCGCGAGCTTCGCCGCCCTGCCGGGCTGGACGGAGGACGGCCTGTCCGGCGCCCTCGACTCGCTCCTCGCCTCGTGCTCCGCGCTCGAGCGCCAACCCCCGGCCCGGCCGGTCGGCGCGGCGGGCGTCGGGGGGACGATCGCCGACTGGCTCGGGCCCTGTGCCGCGGCCCGGAGCCTCCCGCCGGGAGATCCGGAGGCGTTGCGAGCCCTCCTCGCCGAGCGCTTCCGCCCGTGGGCGGTGACGAACCGCGGCGACCCGCTGGGCCTCTTCACCGGGTACTACGAGCCGAGCCTCCACGCCAGCCGCCGGCGCCACGGCGCGTTCCGCACCCCGCTCTACGCCCAGCCCGCCGACCTCGTGGAGGTCGACCTGGGCGCCTTCCGGGACGACCTGGCGGGCATCCGGATCGCCGGGCGCCTCGACGGGCGGCGGCTGAAGCCTTACTTCGACCGCTCCGAGATCCAGTCCGGCGCGCTCTCCGGCCGCGGGCTCGAGCTCTACTGGGTCGACGATCCGGTCGACGCGTTCTTCCTCCAGATCCAGGGCTCGGGCCGGCTCGTGCTCGAGGACGGCTCGGTGGTCCGGGTGGGCTACGCGGGCCAGAACGGACACCCGTACCACGCCATCGGCCGCGACTTGATCGACCGCGGCGACCTGACCGCCGAGACCGTCTCCATGCAGTCGATCCGCGCCTGGCTCGACGCTCATCCCGAGGAGGCGCGCGAGGTCATGGCGCGCAACGCCTCGTACGTCTTCTTCCGGACCCTCGACGGCCCCGGTCCGGTGGGCAGCCAGGGGGTGCCCTTGACCCCCGGCCGGTCGCTGGCGGTCGACGCCGGCTTCCTGCCGCTCGGGGCCCCGGTCTGGCTCGCCACCCGCGCCCCCGTCCCGGCGCTCCCGGCGGCGACTCCGGGCGCCGCGCAGGCGCCGCCCTCGGACCGCCCGGTCCACCGGCTGGTGGTCGCCCAGGACACCGGCGGTGCCATCCGCGGTCCGGTCCGGGGAGACCTCTTCTGGGGGCCCGGCGACGAGGCGGCCGACGTCGCGGGGCGGATGAAGCATCCCGGCCGCATGTGGCTCCTCCTGCCGCGCCCGGTCGAGCCGCTCTTGCCGGCCACCGTGCCGGCGAGCGCCGCGGGGGAGTCCCGCCCGATCGGCCCGCCGCCCGCCCGCGGCTGACCTCGCCACCTCCGGCTGTCCCGCGCTCCGGCGCTCGCGTACTCTCTATGGGTAGAAGTAACTGAATCTCTGGCGTTCCGAGAGCGTGCGAGACAGAGAGGTGAGGTGCGCGTGAACGACCCCAAGAACGAAGTGATCGAGCACGAAACCCTGATCCTCGGCGCGGGCCCCGCCGGCCTCCAGCTCGGAGCCCTGCTCGAGCGCGCGGGCCGCGACTACCGGATCCTCGAAGCCGGGGAGACCCCGGGCACCTTCTTCCGCACCCATCCCCGACGCCGCACGCTGATCTCGATCAACAAGGTCCACACCGGCTACGACGACCCGGAGATCAACCTGCGCTGGGACTGGAACTCGCTGCTCGACGAGGGCGAGGCGCCGCGCTTCACCGACTACTCGCGCCGCTACTTCCCGCCGGCGGACGCGCTGGTCGATTACCTGTGCGGCTTCGCGGCCCACCACGGCCTGGCGATCGACACGGGCACGCGGGTGGTCCGGATCGCGAGGCCCCGGAGCCGCTTCGAGCTGGCGACCGCCGACGGCCGGACCTACCGGGCGGATCGCCTGGTGGTGGCCACCGGCGTGAGCGCCCTCTACGTGCCTCCGATCCCCGGGATCGAGCTCGCCGAGAGCTACGAGGACGCGCCCACCGACCCCGAGGACTACGCGGGCCAGCAGGTCTTGATCCTCGGCAAGGGCAACTCCGGCTTCGAGACCGCCGAGCCGCTGATCGAGACCGCGGCGGTGATCCACCTGGCGAGCCCGGAGCCGATCAAGATGGCCTGGCGGACCCACCACGTGGGTCACCTGCGGGCGCTCAACAACAACTTCCTCGACACCTATCAGCTCAAGTGCCAGAACGCGGTGCTCGACGCCTCGGTGGAGTCGATCCGGCGGCGCCCGGACGGGCGCCTGGCGGTGGCGGTGCACTACAGCCACGCGGCCGGCGAGCGCGAGGAGCTGGTCTACGACCGGGTGCTCAACTGCACCGGGTTCCGCTTCGACGCCTCGATCTTCGACCCCTCCTGCCGCCCGGAGCTGGTGATCGACGGCCGCCTGCCGGCCCAGACCAGCGAGTGGGAGTCGCCGAACGTGCCGGACCTCTTCTTCGCCGGCACCCTGATGCAGGTGCGCGACTACAAGAAGACGACCTCGTCCTTCATCCACGGGTTCCGCTACAACATCCGCACCCTCCACCACCTGATGGAGCGGCGCTACCGCGGCCGCGAGCTGCCGAGCCGGCCGCTCGCCGCCACCCCCGAGGCGCTGGTCGAGGCGGTCGTCGCGCGCGCCAACCGCAGCTCGGCCCTCTGGCAGCAGTTCGGGTTCCTGGCCGACGCGGTGGCGGTCGAGGAGACGGCGGGGGAGGCCCGCTACTACGAGGAGCTGCCCCTCGCCTGGCTGCTCGAGGGCAGGCTCGGGGCGCGCGGACCGCTGTTCGCGATCACTCTCGAGTTCGGGCCCGCGCGCGACGATCCGTTCCACATCGAGCGCAAGCCCGACCCGGCGATGGCCGAGGAGAGCGCCTTCCTCCACCCGGTCGTGCGCCGGATCGAGGGCGGCGTGCAGGTCGCCGAGGTCCACCTGCTGGAGAACCTGTACGGCGAATGGAAGGACGAGCGGCTCCACCGCGCGCCGCTGCGCCGGTTCTTCGAAGAGCAGCTGGTGGGCGAGCTGGCGGCGACCGGCTGACCCGGCCTGCCCGTACGGACGCCTCAGCGGCCCGGGCGCACGGCGAGGATCACGCCGATCGCGAACAGGAGGCCGGCCAGGTACCAGGGGGCGCCGCTCGACGCGAGGATCGCGCCCGCGAGCAGACAGAAGCCCCCGAAGATCGTGCCCCGGATGCCGGCGAACGGGTTGGTCGACGGGCGGCGGGTCTGGAGCTCGAGCAGGCGCAGGCCCTCGGTGACCAGCATCGGGGCCTTGACCAGCGCGTCGACCAGCTCGGGGGCGCCGCGCAGCCCCTCGCGGGCCAGGCGCATGGGGCTGAACTGGCGCAGGAAGATGCGGTTGATGTGCGCCTGCGAGACGCTCGCCACGTCGAACCCCGGCTTGAGCACGTGCCCGACGCCCTCGAAGGTGACGAGCGCCTTGACCATGAGCACGAGCTCGACGGGGAAGTAGATCCGGAACTGGCCGCCGCGACCGACCGACTCCAGGATGAGCTGGGCGAGCGAGAAGCCCTCGAAGCTCGAGGCCCGCTGCCAGCGCCGGCAGATCTCCTCGACCTCGCGGCGGAAGCCGATCATGTCGCTGCCCGAGATCGGCTCGGCCACCGCCGCCAGGTAGCGGGCGGCGTTCTCCGCGTCGCCCATCACCAGGCAGTAGTAGTAGTAGAGGAGGGTGCGGCGCAGCTCGTCGTTGAACCGGCCGACCATCCCCAGGTCGATGAACCCGACCTTCGGCCCGGGCAGCACCAGGAGGTTCCCCGGGTGCAGGTCGGCGTGGAAGAAGCCGTCGCGATAGAGCATGCGGATGATCGACGCCGCCCCCAGGTCGACCAGCCGGTCCTTGGCCTCCTCGGGGAGCGCCTGCACCCGCGGGTCGCTCGGCTTCATGCCGTCGAGGAACTCCATGCACAGGACGTCGCGCCCCGAGTACTGCCGGAAGATGCGGGGGAAGACGACGTCCTCCATGTCGGCGAAGTTGGCCGCGAAGCTCTCCGCGTTGTCCGCCTCCCGGCGCAGGTCGACCTCGCGGAAGGTGTACTCGACGAACTCGCCGATCACCCGCCGCGGCTGGAAGCGGCCGGCGATGATCTGGAGCATGAACCCGAGCATCTTGAGGAGCACGGCGTCCCGCCGCAGTGTGTCGCGGATGCCCGGCTTGACCAGCTTGAGCACCACCTCGTCCCCCTCGCGGGTGACCGCGCGGTGGATCTGGGCGATCGAGGCCGAGCCGAGCGGCCGCTCGTCGATCGACGCGAAGACCTCCTCGGCGGACCGGCCGATGGCGGCGGAGACCAGCTCGAGGTAGCGCGGGTAGGGCACCACCGGCAGCCGGTCGAGGAGGTTCCCGAGCTCCTCGGTGATCGAGGCGGGCAGGATGTCCCGGCGCAGCGAGAGGATCTGCCCGAGCTTGATGTAGGTCGCCCCCATCGCCTCCAGGCGCCGGCGGAGCTGGACCGGGAAGCTCTCGCGCACCAGGCCGCGGTCGAGGAACGGCCGGGCGGCGAGGCCGAGCAGGCGCGCCGCGAGGTAGCGCACCCCGTGGCGCCGGCGCGCCGGCAGGTCGCGGGCCCAGGCCACCAGGCCGCCGAAGAGCAGGCCGAGGAAATGGCGATTCGTGGTGAGGAAGCGGCGCACGAGGCCGGTGGGCGGGGTCTCGACGAAGATCTCCCACTCCGGCTCGGCGGCGGAGGCCGCGGGATCGGCCGGCGCCGCGGCGCGGAGCAGCTCGAGATCCGGCTTCGCGGTCATCCGATTCCCTTCCGGGCCCGCGGCGCTCGGGCCCTACCGGTTCCGGCCGTACTGCTCGTGGCTCGACACCCAGTCGAGCGACGAGATGGCGGCCGCCAGCGAAATCTCGCCGGCGAGGGCGACGCCGGCGACGATCTCGGCGAGCTTGCGGACCTTGCCCTTGCCGAAGCAGCCGAGGATCTCCAGGCATTCGCGCTGGGTCGCGAGGCCGGTGCCGCCGCCGTAGGTCGCGACGATCAGCGACGGGATGGTCAGCGAGAGGTAGAGACCGCGCTCCGGCGTGACCTCGGTGTAGAGGATGCCGGCCGAGGACTCCGAGACGTTCGCCACGTCCTGGCCGGTGGCGATGAACATGGCGGTGATGCCGTTGGGCGAGTGCAGCCCGTTGTTGTTGGCACCCGAGAGGAAGGCGCCGACGTTGGCCACGCCGGCGTGGTGCTGGAGGCTCTCGGGCTCGACCCGCATGTGCTGCACCAGGACGTCGCGCGGAATCGTGGCCTCGGCGGTGACCCGCTTGCCGCGGGTGCGCATCATGTTGACCTGCGACGCCTTCTTGTCGGTCGCGAGGTTCGACTCGAGGTAGAAGCGGCGGATCGTGTCGTTCTGCTCCAGGATCCAGGAGCAGGCGGCGAAGGTGGCGCGGCCGACCATGTTCTGGCCGGCGGCGTCGCCGGTCGCGAAGTTGAACCGCAAGAAGGCGAACTTGTTCGCCAGGTAGGTGTCGATGAACAGCAGCCGGGCGACCGAGGAGGTCGCCTCCGCCGCCTCCCGGATGCCCGCGAGGTTCTCCTCGACCCAGAAGCGGAAGTCCCGCGCGCCGCGCGCCGAGTCGAAGATGAAGACCGGTGCGCGCTGCATGCAGTCGTCCTGGACCGTACACATCACCCCGCCCGCGAGGTTGAGCACCTTCATGCCCCGGTTGTACGAGGCGACGAGCGTGCCCTCGGTGGTGGCGAGCGGGATCACGAAGTCGCCGCGTGCATGCTCGCCGTCGACGTGGAGCGGTCCGGCGAACCCGATCGGAACCTGGGCGATGCCGCTGAAGTTCTCGATGTTGCCCTGGGTGGTGTGGGGATCGAAGGAGTACTGGGTCAGGTGCTCGAGCTTCGCGCCGGTGACCTCCTCGACGAACCGCTGGCGCTTGCGGATGACGTCGCGCTCGAGGTTGTGCTCCTTGTCGTAGGGCACGACCACCCGCTGGTTGGGCTCGGCGATCGCGTCCTTGACGTCGAACGAGAGGTGGCCGAACGGCTCGGAGTCGACGTCGAAGGCGATCTCGTGCTTGCCCTTGGCGAGCGGCTCGTGGCCGGTCGCGACGAGCGTCACGATCGCCCCCAGCGGGAAGGCGAGGGGCGTCTCCGCCGAGACGGAGGCGGCGGTGACCGAGCTCTCCCCGGCCTCGAGCCAGAGCCGGTCGAGGGGGAGCTCGCGGCCGCACAGCCGGACCGCCCGGACGCGGGTCAGGCGGGCGTCGCTCAGGCGGTTCTTGAGCTGGAAGGCGACCCCGCCTCCGGACCGGTTCGCCAGGCTGCCCGCGGTGTAGAGGCGCTGGAGGACGAGGGAGGGGATCTTCACGAGCGAGGGCAGTTTCACGACCGCCCTGCCCCCGTTCGCGAGGGGCCGCGAGAAAACTTGGCTCGTTGGGCATGATCTTGCTCCGAAAAGAGAACCTTTCGAAAGTCTAGCAGCCTCGGTCGCCGGCGACCGCCGCGGTCACCGCCTCGACCAGCTCGCGGTCCGCCGGGCTCGCGGCCTCGGCGGCCGGCTCGACGCCGAGGCCGCGGAGAGCCTCGCTGGTCACCGAGCCGATCGAGGCGGCGAACAGGCCGCGCCGGCGTACCCCCCAGTCCCCCTCCCAGAGCGCGGCGAAGGCCCGGGCGATCGAGGGGCTGGTGAAGGTGACCCAGCCGAGCCGCGCGGTGCCGAAGATCTCGCGCGCGGACTCCCGGCTCCCGGACGGCACCCGCTTGGCGTAGGCGTCGACGCGCTCGGGGCGGGCGCCGAGGCGCCGGAGCTCGCCCTCGAGCGTCTCGCGGGCGTCCGCGGCCTGCGGCAGGAGCAGCCGGTCGCCGGCCGCGAGGTGGGGAGCGAGCGCGGCCGCGAGCCCCTCGGCGCGGGAGTCGGAGGCCTCGACGCTCGGCGCGAGATCGCCCGCCCGCAGCGCCTCCGCGGTCGCCGCTCCGATCACGGCCAGCCGCGGGCCGGCGGGCAGGGTCCGGCCGCGCTCGGCGAGGCGGGCGAGGAGCTGCTCGACCGCGTTCGCCGAGGTCAAGACGATCCAGTCGTAGCTCTCGAGGCGCTCGAGCGCGCGCTCGAGCGGCGCCGGGTCGGCGGGTGGGACGACCTCGAGGAGCGGCAGGAGCTCGACCCTGGCCCCCGCCGAGCGGAAGGCGTCGACGGTCGAGGCGGCCTGGTGGCGGGCCCGGGTGACGACGACCCGCAGCCCGGTGAGCGGTCCGCCGGGCGCCGGGCCGGTTTCGCGCTCCGGGCTCACGAGCCGATCCGGGCCAGGATCTCGTCGGCCCCCTGGGCGCGCATGGCGGCGACGCAGGCCTCGGCCGCCTCGCGCGGGGAGCCGGCGCTCGCCCGGGCGCGGGCGATCCGCGAGCCGTCGGGGGTGGCCAGCAGGGCGGTCAGGGTGAGGGCCTCGCCGCCCTCGGCGGCGGGCCGGGCCCAGGCCGCGAGGGGCAGCGCGCAGTTGCCGCCGAAGGCCGCCACCACCCGGCGCTCGGCCTCGGCGGCGCGCGCCGAAGGGCGGTGGCCGAGGGGCCGGCAGAGCTCCTCGGCGTCGCTGCCGGAGCGGACCTCGATCGCCAGGATGCCCTGGCCCGGCGCGGGCACGAAGGTCTCGGGATCGAGCGGGTGGGCCGGCAGGTCGGCGAGGCCCAGCCGCGCGAGGCCGGCGGCGGCGAGGATCACCCCGCCGGCGCCCGCTTCGCGCCACTTGCGCAGGCGGGTCTGGACGTTGCCCCGCACGCCCTCGACCCGCAGCCCGGGGCGCAGCGCCAGCACCTGCGCCCGGCGGCGGAGGGCGCCGGTGAGGACGGTCGCGCCCTCGGCCAGAGCGTCGAGGTCGCCCGCGGTCTCGCTCACCAGCACGTCGCGCGGGTCGGCCCGCTCCGGGTAGGCGGCCACCACCAGGCCCTCGCCCAGGGTGACGGGGAGGTCCTTCAGGCTGTGCACGGCGAGGTCGAGCGAGCCGTCGGCGAGGCCCGCCTCGAGCTCCTCGGTAAAGAGGCCCTTGCCGCCGAGCGGGGCGAGCAGGCCGGGGGTGGTGTCGCCCTTGGTCGAGAGCGTGACCAGCTCGACGCGCAGGCCGGGGTGGAGCGCTTCGAGGGAGCGGGCGACGGTGGTCGACTGGGCGACGGCGAGCTCGGACTTGCGGGTGCCGAGCCGGAGAGTGTCGGTCATCGATGCGGGCGCCGGGGGTCGGGGGTCAGGAGTCGGCCTCTTCCTGGTCGAGCTGGAAGAGCTCGCGGACCAGGTCGAGGTGGGGGAGCTGGTCCTCGCCGTCGGCGCCGCGCAGGCGCCGGCTCGGATGGTGGAGGATCTTGCGCACCAGGGCGCGGGTCAGCCGGTCGAGGTCCTCGTGGGTCTCGGCCGGGAAGCGGTCGAGGACCGACGCGACCTCCCGCCGGCGGACCCGCTCGGCCTGCTTCTGGAGGCTGGCGATCACCGGCTCGGCCTCGAGCCCCCGGTACCAGGCGAGGAGATGGCCGAGCTCGTCGTCGAGGATCTCCTCGACCCGCGGCACCTCCTCGCGCCGGCGCTTCAGGTTGCGCTGGATCAGGGTCTCGAGCGAGTCGACGTCGTGCAGGAAGACGTTGCTCAGCCGGGCGGTCGCCGGCTCGACGTTGCGCGGGATGCCGAGGTCGACCACCAGCAGCGAGCGCCCGGGCCGGCGGAGCATGGCGGTGGCGAAGTCCTCCGCGCGCAGCACCGGCTGGTCGGCGCCGGTGGTGACCACCACCAGATCCGCGGCCACCAGGCCGTGGACTCGGTCCTCGAAGGGCTGGACCTGGGCTTCGGGGAACTCCCTCAAGAAACTCTCGATCCGGAGCGCGGAGCGGTTGGTCACGGTCAGGTGGCCGGCGCCCTTCTCGAGCAGGTTCCGGGTCACCATGCGGCCGGTCTCGCCCGCCCCGACCACCAGGATCCGGGCCTCTTCCAGGCGGTTGAAGATCGCCCGGGCGAGCTCGACCGTGGCGTACCCGAGCGACACGGCGCCGCTGGTGATCCCGGTCTCCGAGCGTGCCCGGCTGCCCGCCTTGAGCGCCGCCCGGCCGAGGCGCCGCAGCAGGGTGCCGCTGGTGCCCACGACGTCGGCGAGCGCCGTCGCCTGCTTGACCTGGCTGAGGATCTCGGGCTCGCCGAGGACCATCGACTCGAGCCCGCTCGCGACCGACATCAGGTGGCGAGCCGCCTCGCGCCCCCGCTTGACGTACAGCCGGCCCTGGTCGGCGAGCTCCGGGGCGCGCGAGGCGAAGGCCAGCTCGACCACCGCGTGGTAGGCGTTGTCGTCGCGCGGCTTGGCATAGACCTCGGTGCGGTTGCAGGTCGAGACGAGCACGCTCTCGGCCACCTCGGGGCGGGCGAGCAGGTGGACGAGCAGCTCCTCGGCGTGCTCGCCGGAGTAGGCCACCCGCTCGCGCAGCTCGACCGGCGAGCACCGGTGATCGGTGCCCACGAGGAGCAGAGGCAGGTCCTGGCGGCTGCTGGACGGGGCGGTCATCGGGGAGTGCCTGGCCGTAGGACGAGAGGGGCGTCTGGTTCGGGCCGGCTCAGGAGGTCCCGGTTCCGAGGGTGCCGTGGAAGTTGCCGACGACGAAGTTCACCACCACCAGCGAGAGGAGGATGGCGCACAGCCCCGCGAGGCTGGCGAAGGCGGTCTGGCGGCCTTGCCACTGCTGCGTCCGCCGCAGCAGGAGCGCCAGCCCGTAGAGCGCCCAGGTGGCGAAGGTGAGCTGGATGATCGGATCGGCCGGCCACACCTTCCCGTAGAGCCGGTAGGCCCAGACGGCGCCGATCACGACCGAGCCGGTGAGCGCCACGAACCCGACGTGGAGGGCGCCGCTCATCATCCGCTCGAGCGCCTCGAGCGGCGGCAGCTTGCCGAAGAAGACCGAGAACAGCCCGCGCTTGAGCTCGCGGTAGAGCTCGAGGAACAGGAAGCCGTAGGCCGCGGCCATGACGAAGGCGGCGTAGGCGACCAGCGCCAGGAAGGCGTGCGAGGCGAACCAGACGCTGTGCAGCACCTCGGTCGAGGGCACCGACTCCGGCGGCCTGAGGACCGAGGAGAGGAGCTGGACGAAGAAGATCACCGAGACGATCCAGAAGCCGGTCGAGCGCTCGCGGCCCCGCCACTCGACCAGGGCGTAGGTCACGCCGACGGCGAAGGCGACGACCGACAGCCCCTGGGCGATGGTGGCGGCCGGGAACTGCTGCCAGTGCACCGTCAGGGCGCCCAGGTAGGCGAGATGCAGGGCCAAGGTCGCGCGCAGAAGGGGCTGGGCCATGCGCTCCGAGGAGCGGCCGGCGGCGAAGAAGATCCGCCCGTAGGCCACCGCCGTGATCAGGTAGGCCAGGGGCAGGACGACGATCTCGGCGCGCAGGAAGATCGAGAGTGGGCTCACGGCGGTCGGGGAGGTCGGTGCCGGCGCCATCGCCGGCGAGGGGATGCTAGCACCCGTGCGGGCCCGGCGCTCTGCCCCGCAGGGTGTTCGCCGGCCCGCCCCGACGGGTGTTTACCTGGGCGCGTAGGTCTGGTACCCTCTCGCGGTTTGCGCCGACGGGGCTGAAGGTATGGGAAACGGAATCATCCTGGGCATGCAGTGGGGCGACGAGGGCAAGGGCAAGATCGTCGATCTGCTCTGCCCCGGCTTCGACGGCGTGGTGCGCTACCAGGGCGGCCACAACGCCGGCCACACGGTGCGCTTCGGCGACCGCCACTTCTCCCTCCACCTGATTCCCTCGGGCATCCTGCACCCGGAGATGCGCTGCGTCCTGGGCAACGGCATGGTGGTGTCGCCCCCGGCGCTCTTCACCGAGCTCGACCGGTTGGCCGCGGCCGGCGTCGAGATCGGCGGGCGCCTGCTGGTGTCGAACCGGGCGCACGCCCTGCTGCCCTGGCACGTCGAGCTCGACCAGGCCCGCGAGCAAGCGCGCGGCGCGCAGGCGATCGGTACCACCTCGCGGGGCATCGGCCCGGCGTACGAGGCGAAGGCCGCGCGCTTCGGGGTGCGCCTGGGCGACCTGGCGGGCGAGGATCTGCACGAGCGCCTGATGGCCGAGCACCGGCGGGTGGCGGCCGAGCTCGCGAGCCTCGGCGCGCCGCCGGCCACGCCGGTCGCCGAGCTCGAGGGGCAGTGCGGAGGGTGGGCGCGGCGCCTGGCCCCGCTCCTCTGGGACACCGAGGTCCTCCTCTCCGAGTGGCTCGAGGAGGGCGCGAGCCTGCTGTTCGAGGGGGCCCAGGGCGCGCTCCTCGACCTCGACCACGGCACCTACCCGTACGTCACCAGCTCGAGCTCCACCGCGGGTGGCGCGTGCACCGGCTCCGGCGTGCCGCCGACCGCCATCGACGGCTCGATCGGGGTGCTCAAGGCCTACACGACCCGGGTCGGCGGCGGCCCGTTCCCGACCGAGCTCGAGGACGCCGCGGGCGAGTACCTGCGCGAGCGCGGCAACGAGTTCGGCACCACCACCGGCCGGCCCCGGCGCTGCGGCTGGCTGGACACGGTCGTCGCGCGCCACGCCCGGCGCCTGAACGGCACGGGGGCGATCGCCCTCACCAAGCTCGACGTGCTCGACGAGTTCGACGAGATCCAGGTGTGCACCGAGTACGAGGTCGACGGCGATCGGACGACGGACCTGCCGTCGGACGCGCGGGTGTTGGCGCGGGCCCGGCCCGTCTACCGTTCGGTGCCGGGCTGGAAGAAGACGACGGTGGGCGCGCTCGATCTCGCCGCCCTGCCACGCGCGGCGCGCGACTACGTGAGCCTGATCGAGGAGGAGGTCGGCGCGGCGGTCGAGGTGATCTCGACCGGCCCGCGGCGCGAGGAGACGATCGTCCGCTCCGGGGGAGTGCTCGAGGCGCTCCTCGGCGAGCGCTTCGCCCAGGTGATCGAGCAGCGCGTCTCGGCCTGAGACGGGAAGCGGTCCCGCGCCCGTCCTCGTCGGCCCGCACCTCCCTCGGCCGGCTCCCGCGCCGGGCTATACTGCCGCGGGCCGTTAGCTCAGTCGGCAGAGCAGCGGACTTTTAATCCGCGGGTCCAGGGTTCGATTCCCTGACGGCCCAGATCCCCCCTCTCCGCCCGGCTCCGGTGCTCCGCGGGCCCGAAACGTTTCGCGGGCGCGCGCCACCCCTGGACGGTTCTCGTCGAATCCAGTGGTCTGATTCATGACCCCCTATGTTTCGCGCAGAGGTCTTGCGGAGTGGATCCAAGGCGAGAGGAGGAAGGCACGCCGGTCTCCGTGCTCCGCCTGGTCCGCGACCTCGAGGAGCTCGGCCCCGGGCTCTCCCAGGAGGGCCGCTCGCGGCTCCTCGCCCGAGTGGCCGACCAGGTCGGCGCCTCGGCCCTGTGGGTGTTCGCGCCGGTCGAGGGCGACCTCTTCCTGCGCGACGCCGTCGGCACCCTCCCCGAGACCGAGCAGGCCGCGTGGTTCGCCGCCGAGCTCGCGTCGGACCGGTGCACCGAGCCGATGACCCTGGAGACGGACTCCGGATGCTGGACGGTGGTGTGCCCCGGCACCGACGACGGCGGACTGGCGGTGGTCGCGGCGTTCCCGCGGCGCCGCGAGCGGCCGGACGCCTGGGTGAGCGAGCTCCTGAGCTACGTCGGCGAGAAGGTGCGTCAGGCCGAGGGAGCGCCGGCCGCCGGCCGCCGGCCGCACGGCGGCGACGAGCTGGTCCTCCCGGAAGGGATGGTGGTCGGGGAGTCGCCCGCCATGCGCGGCCTGCTCGAGCACCTGCGCGCGGCGGCCCGTAGCGACCTCCACGTGCTCCTGCTCGGTGAGACGGGAGCCGGCAAGGAGCTGGTGGCCCGCGCGCTCCACGAATCGAGCCGCGCCGCCGCCGGCCCGTTCGTGGCGATCAGCTGCGCGGCGATCCCGCAGGAGCTTCTGGAGGCGGAGCTGTTCGGGGTCGCGGCGGGCGTCGCCGCGGGGGTCGAGCCCCGCCCCGGACGCTTCCGCCAGGCGGACGCCGGCACCATCTTCCTCGACGAGGTGGGGGAGCTGGCCGACCCGCTTCAGGCGAAGCTCCTGCGCGTGCTCCAGGAGCGCGAGGTCCTGCCCCTGGGCGGCGACCATCCGCTCAGGTTCGAGGCCCGGGTGGTGGCGGCCTCGAACCGCAACGTCGACGAGCTGGTGCGCGGCGGCCGGTTCCGCGCCGACCTCTATTACCGCCTCTCGGGCCTCGAGCTCCACGTGCCGCCGCTGCGCGACCGGCTGGAGGACCTTCCCCGCCTGGTGCTCCACTTCGCCGCGCGGGCGGCGGAGAAGTACGGCAAGAGGATCTCGGGGGTGAGCCGGCGCGCGCTCACCCTGCTCATGGCCTACGACTGGCCCGGCAACGTCCGCGAGCTCCAGAACTCGGTCGAGCGCGCGGTGCTCCTCGCCGACCCGAGCGGAGCGCTCGAGAGCGCCCACTTCGGCTCGGTCCGCTGGGCGGTCGAGCGCGGGCTGCGGGGCGAGGAGCCGTTCGAGCGCTACGCCACCAGCCTGCCGCCGGCCGCCGAGGCCGGCGCCCGTTCCGAGCGCTCGCCCGAGACCTTTCGCCCACTCCGCGAGCGACTCGACGCGGTCGAGCTGCGCGCTCTGCGCGAGGCCATGACCCTCGCCCAGGGCGACCGCGAGGCGGCCGCCGAGCTCCTCGGCATCACCGCGAAGAGCCTCGCCGGCAAGCTCCGCCGCCACGGCCTCTGACGGGTCGTAGGCTCTCAGGGCATCGCCCCTCACCGCTTCGCCCAGAGGGCGCCCCGCCCGGACCTCGCCAGCTCGAGGCGTCCCGCCGCCCGGAGGCGCCGGAGGGCGCGGTTCACGGTGGCGCGGCTGACGCGGCCGGGGTAGGCCTCGAGCACCTCGCGGACGCGGAAGCGGGCGGGCAGGAGGCGCTCGACGGTAGCCTCCACGACCTCGCCCTTGTACCCGGAGACGGCTGGCGTCGCCTCCGCCCACGCCTCGAGCTCGCGGTACGCCGTGAGCAGCATCGACTCCAGGAAGAACTCCCACCACGGCAGGAGATCGTGCAGGCTGTGGTGCCAGCCCGGAGCCGACTCGGAGAACGCGTCGCGGTAGGCCTGGAGTCGCCCCTCGAGGATGCGCTCGAGGCTCACGTACCGTCCCACCTCATAGCCTTCCCTCTGCAGCAGCAAACTGGTGAGGAGCCGGGCCAGCCGACCGTTGCCGGTGCGAAACGGATGGATCATCACGAAGTCGAGGACGTACGCGGCGACGAGGAGGAGGGGCTCCACGCCCCCATCCCGCCGCTGGCCCTCGAAGCGCCCTTGAAGCTCCTCGAGGGTCTCGGGCGTCTCCGCCGCCGGAACGGTCGCCAACCACTCCACGCGAGAGCCGGCCAATGGGGCTTCCAGGTCCACCTCGTTTCGGCACTTGAACAGGTCGGGTGGACGGCTGTAGTACGGCGGCGTGTCGTCGAAGAGCCGGTACAGGTGGAGGACGTTCTCGGGCGAAAACCGTGAGCCCGGGCCGGAGGCGAGGAACTCCCTCAGGGCGGCGTGGTAGCCAGCGACGTCCCGGTCGGCCCGGTCGATGGCCGACCGCCTCCTCTGGACCAGCTCCCTGAGCCGCGACTCCGGCACGACGACGCCCTCGATCCGGTTCGAGGAGCGGACGCTGTCGAAGATCGCCGATTCCCACAGGACGCGGCGGACCTCGAGGGGTCGGAGGTCCAGGCAGTGCTCCTCCGTGCCCCGGTAGTCGCGGAGCTCGCGAAGAACCTCTTCGAGGTGCCGGGAGATCGGCTGCTCCTCGAGAAAACCGGGGGCGAAGGAGCGCATCGGAGGAAGTGTATCGCCATCTCCTCCCTCCCCTCGACCCGCGGCGTCCTCGTCCGGTTCGCGGGGATTCCAGACCTCCTGACCTACCCCGGTCTCGAATTGTCCGGTCGGTCGTCGACTGGGGTCGGGCGAGGACCGGGGAAGGCGGGGTTTTGGGGCGGTTCGGGCTTGAGGGTGAAGCGCATCCGGAGGTGGGTGCCGGGGAAGCGGGCGGCGGAGGCGTTGAGCTGGTCGCAGACGGCGGCGAGGGCCCGGGTCTTGTGGGGCGAGCTGAGGGGATCGAGGGCGACGCGGAGCTCGGTGGTGGTGACTTCGAGATCGCCGGCCGCGGCGAGCGCACTCTGGACGAGGGTGCGGCCCTCCTGCTCGGTGCGACGGTAGTGGGGAGCGAGGAGGCGGAGCAGATCGCCTTCGGCCTGGTAGGCGACCATCTTGAGCAGGTCGGTGAGGTGCTTGCGCTCGACGGAGAGCTTGACGACGTCGGCCTGGACGACCTCCTGGACCGGGACGCGGGTGGGCAGCTTCGCGCGCTGGGCCTCGAGCTCGGTGATCCGCCCGATCGCCTCGCGCAGGCGGGAGGCGAGAGGGGCGTTGGCGATCTTGAATCCGCGCATGGTGGGCCGCAGGCGCTCGCGGTTGTCGAGGGCGGCGAGCCCGTAGTGGGCCTGGAGTTGCTCGAGGTGGGCGCGGGCCTTGCGTAGCTGGGCGTCGAGCTTCTTGCGCTCGGGGTTCGGGACGTCGCGAGTGGCGTCGGCCGGCTCGGTGGCGTAGTCGACCAGGGCGTCGAGGGCGAACTCCTCGCGGAGGTACTTGAAGAAGTTCTCCTGTCCCCAGCGCTCGAACATGCGGTAGGCGACCTCGAGGGCGTCGAGGTCCCGGCGGGAGGTGAGGATGGGCGTCTGGTGGCCGCTCTCGCTCAGACGGGTGACCTGGCGGAGGTGACAGCCTCCTGCGCTTTTTCCTTGGGCCGTACTCGAGGAGGATGCCCTGGTCGGCGAGCCAGTAGTCGAGCGTGGCCCCGTCGATCTTCGCCTGGTGGCGCCGGAACCGGCCGAGGGGCACCGGGCGGTAGGGGGCCTTGCGGTAGGTGAGCATGTCGAAGCCGTGAGCGAGGATCCGGGCAAACAGCTCTGGGCTCCAGCCGCCGCGGTCGAAGACGACGGTGACCCGGCGCTCGCCGACGAGCTCTCGGACCTCGGCGAGGATGCCCGGCAGCATCTCGACCATCCCCCGGTTGGCCTCGGTGGGAACGACGAAGAGGGGCTCGCTCTCGGCATCGTGGACCCAGTAGTCGGTAGTGGCCGGCATCGAGAGGCGAATCCGGGCCACATGGGTCTTCGGGATCTCGCGGTCGCCGTGGTAGGCGCGCACGTGGCCGTCGACGTAGAGGAAGCCCACGGCGTGCCCCCGGGTGGCGACCCGGAGCCGTGCCAGGGCGCGGCCGAGCTCGGCCGCGCGGCCCTGGGCGGCGAGCCGGGCGAGCTTGCGGCGCAAGGTCTTGACCTCCGGGGCGCGGTCGAGGCCGAGCACTTGGCCGAGCTGGCTGGGCGAGCGCTCCTTGAGCCCCTCGGGCCGCTTGACTCGCAGGAGCGCCATCAGCAGCAGGGTCACGAGCGTGGTACGCAGCCCGTAGAAGGCCGGCCCGAGGCCCCCGTAGATCTCGCGGGCCACCGCGAGCACACCGCTCTCCACCAGGGCGGGCATCGCCAGCAGGACCCCGAGGCCGGGCACCCGGGTACTGGTGCCGAAGAGCGGTGCCGCGTCCTCGAGTAGGCCCAGCCGGGCCAACAGCCGATCGCCGGAGCGGTCGGATGGGTCCCGGTCGAGCGAGAACGGGGGCGGCTCCGGGCGTCGCCGGAGCGGACAGCTGGGCCGCAGCCGGGCCGGCCCCCTCGCATCCCGCCCCTCAGGGTCCGCGTCGTCCGCACGCGAAAGCGGACAGGTTTGGGTCCGCGAAGCCGTTGTCGGTCTCGATGGCCTTCGGCCCGATCTGTTGGGCCGCCGGACCGTCCGGCTCGTCCAGAGCGGACAGGTTTGGGTCCGCGCTGGCGAAGGGCAGGTCCTCTTGCTCGACCGAGCGCCCCGGCCAACCGAGACGCCGGGCGAGCTTGCGCACCGCCTTCTCGTCGATGCCCAGCCGCCGGGCGATCTCGCGATTCGACACCCCCTCGGCCTTCCATCGATTCACCGCCTCCGACCGGCTCGGCGCCACCCGGGACCGTCCACGGGGGAAGCCGCCGGGCCGCCCCAGGGCCGCCAGACCTCCCTCTTCGAACCGCCGCTGGTGCCGCCGCACCGTGCGCACGTCGTAGCCGAAGGCCCGCGCCACCTCACACTGGCGCGCCCAGCGCAGATCGACCAGGCTCACCATCGCGTGGGCCTCGCCCACCCGGTCACCCACGGCGAAGTGCGCCAGCGGCAGCCCGCACACGCTCACCACCCGGTGGCCCTCGCGCTCCTGGAGCCGGCAGCGGTCATTGATGGCGATCACACCCGCCGGGAGGCCGGCGAGGTCCGGAAACAGGAAGGGGTCGTCGATCGTCGGCGCCATACCCGATCCGGTCTCGGCGGCGCCGAAAAAGCGGACACCTTTGGGTCCGCACCCCCGGAGGAGGGCGACTCTGTGTTGTCAAACAGTTACAGCGGGTAGGTCAGGAGGTCTGGATTCCAGGGCGCCGCCGGCAGAAGGCGGTAGAATGACGCGAGCAAAGCCGCCGTGCCCTCCTCGAAGCTCCGTCACGAACCAAGCTCCAGCCGCGGCCGCCCGCGAGCCGAGCCAAGCGCCGCGAGTGGACGTCGGATCCCCGTGATCCGTAGGCGTCCGTCAAACGCTTTCGTGTGGACCGAGGAGGCCGTGGCGCTTCTCGGGACGATGCCGGATCGCGCCGTTTCGGAACGGCTCGGGCTCCACCCCGAGACCGTTCGGGATGAGAGAGTTCGCCGCGGCATCCCACCGTTTCGCCCGAAACGCCTCGACGTCGTGTGGACGCCCGACATGATCGCCGCCCTCGGCACCGACTACGACGGCGAGGTCGCGGCCACTCTGGACCTGCCCCGCCATTGCGTGGCCAGGAAGCGCCTCGAATTGGGCATTCCGGCCTATGCTCCCAGGCGTAGCAAGCAGCTGAGGGCTCACCTCTGGAGCCGCGATGAGCTCGCGCTGCTGGGCAAGCTGCCGGACGGCGAGGTCGCCCGGCGCATCGGCGTCTCCGCGACCACCGTGCACCGGAAGCGGCGGCGCCTCGGCATCGCACCGTCTCAGCCGCGGACTCCGCCCGTGGAGTGGCGCGAGGAGGATCTCACCCTGCTCGGCACCGCCCCGGACACCGAGGTTGCCGAGCGCTTGGAGATCTCGGAAGGCTCGGTACGCAAGAAGCGGAAGGACCTCGGCATCCCGGCCAGCTCCGACACCCGCCACATCGCCCGGACGGCGGAGCTGGTCGAGGCCCTCCACCTCCCGAACCCCCAGGTCTGCCGCCGCACGGGTCTCCACGTGGAGCGGGTCCGGAAGCTGCGCAAGGAGCTCGGAATCAAGATGCCGAGCCCCAGCGAGCGGCGCTGGACCCCGGAGATCCTGGCTCGCCTGGGCGAGGATCCGGATGCCGCGATCGCTGCCGAGCTCGGCATCACGGCCAAGACCGTGGCGGCGAAACGCGCAGGCCTCGGCATCCCTTCGCCCAGGCTCCGGCGCTGGACGGAAGAGGAGAAGGCCTTGGTGGGTACCGCCCCGGACCTCGTGGTTGCCCGGCGAGTCGGGCGATCCGAGAAGGCGGTGGCGGCGAAGCGCCAAGAGCTGGGTATCTTATGTTTTGGCGCCAAGGCGCCGCCACGGAGGTGGACGCCGGAGGAGGTGGCGCGTCTCGGCACGGCTCCCGACGAGGAGATCGCCGCCCGAACCGGCTGGTCAGTGGACGCGGTGAAGGACAAGCGGCGGAGCCTGGGCCTTCTCCGGCGGCCGATCGAAGCGTGGCGCCCGGAAGAGGTCGCGCTTTTCGGGACGGTGTCGGACGCCGAGATCGCGACTCGCATCGGCCGCTCGGTCGAGGCCGTGCGGGCCGCCCGGTGGCGGCGCGGCATCCCGCCCGTGCCGGCCAGGCGGGCCGACGCCTGGCGCGAGGAAGAGATCGCCCTCCTCGGAACGGCGCCCGACCGCGAGATCGCGGAGCGCATCGGGCGCACGCCGGGGGCGGTCGAGATGAGGCGCTTGAGCCTTGGCATCTATCGAGGCAAGCCCCGCCCTTGAACCGGATTGTGGGGCTCCGGAGCCGGCCACAAAAGTGCATCGCCCGGAGCGGACGGTGGCGCTTCGTCGCGGGAATCGAGTCCCCGCCGCCCTGGCGGCTCATGGCTTCCGGTACAGGGTGGTAGCCTTCGAGCGTACTTTCGAGACCTCGAAGGACTTCCCGCACCCCGCCATGGGACGACGCAACGCGCCCAAGACGCCCCGCATCGAGCGCTCCACGCGCATCCCGAACCAGATCCGCTGGCCGGTGCGCTTGGCCCGCCTCCTGGGAGAGGTGCCGGACCCAGAGCTGGCGGCGCTCGCCGGCGTCTCACTGACCGCCGTGGTGCGCGAGCGCCAGCGCCGGGGAATCGCGGCCTTCCGCCACGCCTCGCCCTGTGTCGAGTGGACGGACGAGATGACCGAGCGGCTGGGCGAGGCGACCGACGCCGAGGTCGCGGCAGAGCTCGGGATCGCCGAGCACAGCGTTTCCTACAAGCGGCGCATGCTCGGGATTCCCGCGTACGGTGCCACGACCACCCGGCGCCGGAACCCGTTCTGGACCCCGGCGAGGGTGGCGCTCCTCGGCACGGACCGAGACAAGGCGGTGGCCCGCCGGCTGGGGATCTCGCCTTCCGTCGCCGCCTACCACCGCCGCAAGCGTGGCATCCCTCCATTCCAGCCGCGCAGGCCCAAGGTGGTGTGGACCGCCGAAATGGTGCGCGAGCTCGGCCGGCTCTCGGACGCACGGGTGGCGCGGAGGCTCGGCATTGGCGAGGACACCGTGCGCAGGGAGCGCCATCGCCGTGGCCTGCCGCCCGTCAAGGACGACTCCTGGAAGGTGCTCAGGAAGCCGGAGCTGCGGAAGCTCCTGAGCCTCCAGACCAACGAGGTCGTGCGCCGCACAGGGCTCAACGAGAAGACCGTGCGCCGGCTCCGAACGGACCTTGGCATGCGCCAGCCCGGCAAGCTCTCCGCCTGGACGCCGGAGGCCATCGAAGCCCTGGGCAAGGTGCCGGACGACGAGCTGGCCGAGCGGCTGGGGCTCTCGGCGCACACCGTAAGGCTGGAGCGGAACCGGCGAGGCATCCACTTCCGCCCGTGGCGGCGCTGGACGGAGGAGGACGACGGCTTGTCCGGACGCTGCCGGTCGACGAGGCGGCGCGCGCCATCGGCCGCACGACCAAGGCCGTCCGTCATCGGCGTTCGGAGCTGGGGCTACCTCCCGCGGCCGCTGAGCGGCACCGGCCGAAATAGCGGGAGCAGCGCCTCGCCGCCCCAGAGGCCAGCCGGCGCCGAGGGGACCTATTTCGAGCCTCCACGCGCCGCGGAGTGACAAACTCCGCGTCTCAGCCGACGTGTAGACCGTGAAGGACGATCTCGCCGAGGACGTCGTGCCGGATCTCGCGGCTGCCGTGCCCCAGCAAAGCGCGATCGAGCCGCCGTTCAACCGCCTCGCCGCGGAGGAACTCGAGGCTCTCGAAGGTCTCTACGCTCGCACCGCCCGCGACCTGTTCGGCCTCGCGCTCTGGCACACCGGCTCGAGGGAGGACGCCGCCGAGGTCGTCCAGGACGCCTTCGTAGAGCTGCCTGCTCGTGGCGGCGGGGCGTCGAGGTCCGAGAGCCCAGGGCCTTCCTGTTCACCCTCGCCAGGAGACGCGCGGTCGACCGGATCCGTGCACGCAGGCCCACCACCACGACCGACCACCTCGTCATCGAGGCGCCCGAGGAGGGCCCGGCCCGCCGCATCGACGCGGCGGCGGCCTCCCGCCGCCTGCGGCGCCTCCCGGAAACGCAACGCGAGGCCGTCTACCTGCGGTTCTTCGCGGAGCTGTCGTTCGCCGAGATCGGCCGGATCACGGGAGTGTCGCTGTTCACCGCCGTCAGTCGCTGCCGGCTCGGCATTCGAAAGCTCCGCTCGTGGATGGAGGCAGGGTCATGACCAGAGTCGAAGAGATCGGCCGGAGGCGACGCCGGCGTTCGCGCGTCCTCGACGGCCTCCGCTCTCCGGATCCCCCGGCGGATCTCCAGGTGCGCACCCTGGACGCGCTTCGCCGGGCGCTCGGCTCGGCCGACACGGCGGTGGACCGAGCGTCGGCTGCGGCGATTGGCGCGCTCGATCGCGCGCCGGTGCCTCGGAGCGGGCCTTCCGTGGCTGACCCCGTGCCGTCTCCGAGCGGCAGGCCTCCGGTCGCGCGGAGCCCGAGCGAGCACCCCGGCCGAGAGATGACCCTGGAGTTTCTCCTCGGAGGGTCGCCCGAGGAGGAAGCCGACCAGATCAGGGCGCATCTCCTTGAGGACCGGTGCGTCCCGTGCCTCTTCCTGGCCCGCGAGGCCCTAGCCGAGGCGGAGCCCGAGCTGCGAGAGAACCTCCGCCGATGGGCCTACCGCGACAGGTACTCCGAGAACGAGCGGAGCGCTGGCTTCGCCTCGGCGATGCGCCAAGTCGAAAGACGCCAGACAATCGTCGCGGCCGAGCGACTCCTGGCACCGGAGTCCTGGAAGAGGTAGAGCGCCGCTCCCCGGCGACGCGCCGGGCGCTCATCCGCACCGTCCCTCGCTATCAGCTCTTCGCCTTGTGCGAGCTTCTTTGCACGAGCTGCCGGGAAGCCGGTTTCCGGGACGTGGCCCGGGCCGTCGAGCTCGGCGAGCTGGCCGTCGAGGTCTCCGACAGCCTCGACCCTGCGGTCTACGGCGCCGTCACCGCGGCCGACCACCGCGCTCTCGCCCGGGCCTTCCTCGGCAACGCGCGGAGGATCTCATCGGACCTCTTCGGCGCGGAGGGAGCGTTCCAGGAGAGCCTGCTCCTGCTCAAGGAGGGGAACCGGACATCGCCGGTGAGCGCCGACGTCCAGAGCCTGCTGGGCTCGCTCCGGATCGACCAGACGCGATATCAGGAGGCGAAGCAGATCCTGGGCGACGCCCTCGACACCTACCGATCCTTCGGCTACAAGATCGAGGAGGCGAAGGTCCTCGTAAAGATCGCGGATGCCGAAGGCTTCTCCGGTAACGCGGAGACGGCGGTGGAGTTCCTTCAGATTGCCCTCCACCTCCTGACGGGCCAGGAGGAGTCCCGGCTCCACCTCCAGGCTCACCACAACCTCGCCTTCTGGATGGTCGAGGCCGGAGACGCGATTCACGCGCTCGTTCGCTATGAGCAGGCGACGAGCCTCTATGACCGGCCTGCACCGAGCCGTCGCTCAATCTCCGCCGTCGCTGGCTCGAGGGGCGAATCTACGCTGGCCTCGGGGATCTCGATCCGGCGAGAGACGCCTTCGAAGAAGTCGCGGCGGCAGCCGAGCGCGAGCTCTCCTACGAGGTGGCGATGGTCAGCCTGGAGCTGGCGATCGTCTACCTCCGCCGCGGGAGAGGGAGAAAGACCAGGACTCGCCGAGGAGATGACTCCGATCTTTCGCTCCCAGGAGCTCCACCGCCACGCCCTGGCGGCGGTCTACCTCTTTCGCCACGAGGCAAGGAAGCAGCCGGTCACGGTTGGCCTCCTACGAGGGAGGTCCTCTACCTGCGGCGGGCCCGGAACAACCCCTACCTACGCTTGAGCCCTCGGCCCGCTGGGGCTGAGGCCACGCTCAATCGAGAGTTGAGGGGGCCTGGCGAGCGGGAAGTCGTGCTCGGTCTGGAGGTGCCTCGATTCGTGGAGGCACTTAGGCCTCAGAATGAGGCAGGAGGAGGCCACGAATGGCCGAGCAACGACGTCGGTTGAGCGAGGAGTTCAAGCGCGAGGCGGTGCGGATGGCGTTCGGCGGCGATCGGCGGGTGGCGGAGGTTGCCCGGGAGCTGGAGGTTCGGCCGGACATGGTGCGTCGGTGGCGGCGGACCCTTGCGGGCGAGCAGGCCGCGCCGAGCGAGCTGGAGGTGGAGAATCGTCAGCTGCGGCGGGAGCTGCGGGATGTCCGCGAGGAGCGGGACATCCTAAGAAAAGCGTTGGCGATCTTCTCGGATCGGCGCCCCTGAGGTATCAGGCGGTGGCGAAGCTCGAGGGTCAGTACCCGATCCGCCATGTCTGCCGAGCGCTGGGCCGACGCCGAGCGGCTACTACTCGTGGCAGACACGCGACCGGGTGAGCGAGCCCGGGAAGATCGCCGACTCAAGCAGGCGATCGTGGACATCCACGCCAAGCGAAGGAGCGCTACGGCACTCCGCGAGTCGAGCGTACTCCGGCGTCAGGGCGTGAGGACCAGCCGCCGGCGGGCTGGTCGCCTGCGGCGGGAGCTGGGGCTCAAGGCCAAGGCGGCCAAGAAGTACAAGGCCACGACCGACTCGAACCATGTCCAGCCGGTGGCGCCGAACCGCCTCCAGCGCGACTTTGCGACCTCGGCGCCGGACCGCATCTGGGTCGGCGACATCACCTATCTTTGGACGCTCGAGGGCTGGTTGTACCTGGCGGTCGTCCTCGACACGTCCTCTCGCCGGATCCCAGGCTGGGCGGTGAGCCGCCGGCTGGAGCCCGAACTCGCCGTGACGGCCCTGCCGAGCGGGCCCTGGAAGCAGGCCAGGGTCCCGCCCGGCTCCGGGGCTGTTCCGTCACCCCGAGCCGGGGGTCACAGTTCGCGAGCCGGGGACCTAATGAGAGATGGTCGAGGAGGCAGGCCTGGTGCCCAGTCAGAGCCGCCGAGGCGACTGCTGGGACAACGCCATGGCCGAGAGCTACTACAAGACCCTCGGCCTGGGCGAGCTTGGCGACTGCTTCCCGGGCCGGGCCGCCGCCCACCGGGAGCTGTTCGAATACATCGAGGGCTTCTCCAACACCAGGCAGCTCCACAGCAGCCTCGGCTTCTTCAGCCCCACCGAGTTCGAGCGCCTCTACGACCTCCAGGAGGCTGCCTGACGGTGCCCCGACGGTCTCGTGGGGTGCTGGGTCCGAACCTGTCCGAGCCCCAGCCCCAGCACCTCCCCCGCCCGGGGGAGGCCGGATTGTCTTTACACTATGAAAGCCGCTTACGATCTCGGGGCCGGTCCGGTCACCTGTTTCACACCCGGGCTCTTGAGATGATGAGAGTAACCTCCCGGTGAGCTGCAGGTGGCGCAGGTCGATGCCTGGGACGTAGTTCTGAGGGGTCTCCCACCTAGAGTTCAAGCTAGACCAAGAAGCCTGCTGGGCGAGGGGTAGAGAACGAATAGGTGCCAGTCAGCTGCTGGTGCACCGACAATCGATGGTCACCTGGGCCAGCGTGATCGCGATCAGCGAGGGAAAGGTGTGACAGCCCCTCAAATATCGTGACCTTGGGAGGCTGGGGCTCAGCATCCTCAAACCCCATGCGTTTTCAACCCCTTAGCGCCACCCCCCATCCTCCCAGACCTCTCACCCCTGGCGACCTACCGCTCCGAGGGCCGACCACCGACGGGCTGCCGGCTACCCACTCATAGTTGAGGAGAGCCAAGTATCTTCACTGTCAAGCTTTTCTTCGCAATCGACAAGCTCGGACGGGAGTGTCGATGCCGAGACTCCCGGCGCCACGTCGGCAGGTATCTGATACTCGAAAGTTACTCCCAGAAGCATCCTTAGGCCAGTTCGGAGACGCATGGAACGAGTCGACCGCTTCCGCAGTGCAGTCGGCCAGGACTTGAAGACATGAGCTGCATTCGCATTAGAAGGCGTCCCCTCTGCCAGAGAAGCTGAATCTAGCTCAGTGGGTGACCTGCTCCGCCTTCAAGATCTCCGCGACGAATATCGCGAAAAAAGAGCCACCTAACATTGTGACACAACTCCGAGGCCGCCAATACGTCATGGATCACCAAGATAGCCCCTGGCTCGATAGACCGGTGTCGCTTGCCAAGGAGCGAGCCTAGGAGGCCGTAGCTACGTTCTAGACAAGCGAGCCAAGTCCCGCTGTTCGCCTGCCCTGTCGGCATGTAAGCGACAAATAGATCGTAAGGATGTTGTTCGTAAAGGAATGTCAGATACCAGCCGTGGTCTTCTTGGCTGGGTCCTGTCTCATCCACGCTTACACTCCTCCTCCGGAGCACCTCGCCGAGCCATCGGGCAAGGTCGTCGCCGTAGTTCCCAGGATGGACGTAGCAATCTTTTGTCTCGGATCTATTGAATTCGGTGGATTCGAAGAGCGCACAAGTGCGAAGGCTCAGCCTGCGCCCCCATGGCCCACGTAGGATTAGTGACATCCACAAGCTCCAGAGGTTTCTGCTTCAGCAGTGCCAGCAGCGACTCCAGCGGCAGTTCCGTAATAGACACGAGGCACCCGATCCAACTGACCTATCACCAAGGGCAGCTTCTCAGTGGCGCCTCCAGTAAACCGGAAAGCATCGTGTAGAGCGTGTCTCGCTGGGGTCACGTAGTTCCCGTTGAAGATGGACCTACCGAAGGTCCTTCTCAACCAGGTAGATCCTGTGCGCTTCAAGACTCGGTCAGGAATCCAGTGAGAGAACTCCGTTTCGGTGGTTTCGGCTCCAGCCGCCTCGAGTCCACCGGCAGCGCCCAGGAGAGATTGAGTGCACAATCGCAGTGACCTTGCCGCCGGCGTAAAACCCCGAGCACGTATTCACCACGTAGTCGACTCCCATCCATTGGCGAATCTTGCGCGTCAGCCCGAAGGTGAGCGTCTCCCCGAAGCCCGAGAAGAAGTCAGACGCCCCTTTCGATGTACTACTCCAGCCAAATCAAGGCCACTCGGGCCAAAAAGGAAGACTGATGGCCAACCGACGTACACGAAGACCAAGGCACACGCGTCTGCGAGCACATCACTGAGCATAGCTACGGGCCCTTCCTCTTCGACCTGCGTTGCCGGAGAAGCTTCAACGCGACGCCATTCTCCAGACCATGGCCATCTGCCCGGGCCACGGCGGTGCCGAAAGCAAGAACGGCCTGAACTGCCTCCCGAGAGAAGAGCTTCGCATTGATCATCATGACCGGCCTGCCCGAGCCTCGCTTCGGAAACACCGCTAGTTTGAGCGGGCCGACACTACCGAGGACGAACTTGAGTTCGACGGATCTGATCTCATCAACTCGAAGGCATCTCTTGCCACGAAACAAGCTCCGAAAACATATGGAGTCTGGATGAACACGAATCTCCAGTGTCGTGAGCCATATTAACGAAAATAGGTAGAGGGCCACCAGCGCCGCGATTATTGGATACGGCGGCTGAACACGTGAATTGCTGGTAGGGTAAGCAACGACCGCAATCGGAATTCCAATAGCCAGGGTAAAAACCAGATATGCCTGTACGGAGGGACGGAATACGCGGCCCCCGTTAGTTGCCGGATCCATAGCCGTTTTCCCCGATTCCTGCCACGCCTGAAGCCGTGGGTGATATCGTAACGCCGGTGGCTGCTCCTGCCGGGATTTGATATTCAAAACTGGCACCAACGAACATCTTCACACCTGTCTGCGTCTTAATCGACGAGATCTGCCCCAGGCGGAGCCTGGTCCTGGTGGACTTGAAGACGTGAGCCGCACTGCCTTGTGGCGTCCGGATAGGAAAGCGATTCTGCGTCGAAGAACGCGCCCATCAGAGTACCTACAGTAGTGTCAAAAGCCAAGGTGGTGAGGTCCCATCTACACTGACGTCCGGCGTCGAGGGCCGCGAATCAGCGACCCAGCTTAGTCGATCTGAACTTACCAAGAGCAAGGAAGAAGAACAATCCTGCAAAAGAACTCAGATAGGCGACAGCGCGGATGTGCCGTCCATCTTGATTGCTGAGGCTGCTCGTGATGGCTATGAGGAGCAAGAAGTTGAGCAGTATTAGTGCTATGGCCGCGATAGCGTGTGTCACGGCGATCTGTGCAGGCGCTCCGGGCCGCGAGCCGCTCGTTAGGCGACGGGCCCATGGGCCGGTGAGAAGGAAGACTGACGGCCAACCCACATATCCTATAACGAAAGCGCTCACGCCTACGAGTATATCATTGAGCATAGGAAGCCTCCGGAATCGGACCAAGCTCCGGCCAGTTGGCCGCTGCTCCTAATCCCGACGAGGTTCCGAACGCTCCGAGATTGAGCCAAGCGTTCGGAGTCCGGAACAGTCCGCGAAGGGTTTTCGGCCCGAAATGCGCTGCTTGTGCAAGCGAGTTGAGGTTTTTGGTTGGGATGAACCCCTTGCCTAGTCCTCCGCCGACGCCCGACCAGACCGCCGCATTGATGAGGCTTGCTCCGTGACACGGATCAATCCAGTTGGTCGCAAGCTGGCCTAAGGCGCCAGCGGCCCCCGAAGCTAGACCAGCCGCTGTGGTCGCGAAGAGGCCACTTGTCGAGAAGCCTATCGCTCCAGCAATAGTTCCTCCCAAGGGACCTGCCAATGCGCCCAGCGCACCCGCTACAGCGCCACCGGCGAACGATCCGGCGAGCTGTCGCGCTGTTAGCCCATCAAATCCTCCGTTCGCAACAACGGTTGCCCCTGCATTGACGAGGCCACCTATCAGTGCACCTGCAATAACCCATACAAAGTGGCCATCTGGGTCCACGAAGTTGACCGGATCATTGACGACGTATCCATAGAGGTTGCTGTCTCCACCCCCAAACCCGATCGGGTCCTTGCTGGTCCACCGCCCCGTCTCGGGGTCGTAGTCTCTGGCTCCGAAGCGTAGCAGATGGGTCTGGGGGTCGTACAGCCCTCCCGCGAATGCGAAGGGTTGGAAGCCTGGGTTGGTGTCCAGCATCACACGGCCGAAGGGGCCGTAGTCGAGGCGCTGGGCGACGGTGCCGTCGGCGGTGTTCACAACCAGGCGGACGCTTCCCTGGGGGTCCGAGACGATCCGGTAGGTCACGCCGCCCTTCGCCATGGTGTCCGGCACGTTGGGCTTGCTGGCGTAGGCGAAGGTGGCGACGACGGCGCCCGAGCCGTCGAGCTCGGCGACGGGGTTCAAGGCGTCCTGGTAGAGGAAGCCGTCGGTCAGGACGCCGCCCACCTTCTTGCCGATCCTCCGGCCGGCGGCGTCGATCACGTAGTCGATCGTCAGGCCGTCGGCGAGGACGACCTGGCGCAGTCTTCCCAGGACGTCGTAGGTATAGGTGACCGTTTGACCGTTGGCGCTCTTGGCGGCGAGCTCGCCGTTGGCGGTGTAGGTATAGGTCGTGCCGTTCGAATCGGTCAGCCGGTCCTGGGCGTCGTAGGTCGCGGTGCCCGTGCCCCAGGGGTCGCTCCAGGACTGGCGGTTCGAGTTGGCGTCGTAGTCGTAGTGGGCGTAAGGCGGCGCCGTCCTTCGTGACGTCGGTCAGGCGGCCGGCGGGATCGTAGGTGTAGACGTAGGTGGCGCTCGTGGCCTCGACGGTCTCGACCTTCTGGTGGATGCGGCCGAGGTCGTCGCGGGTGTAGGTGGCCGAGTAGAGGCCGGTGGCGCCGTCGGTGGCCGAGTAGCTCGCGAGCTCGCCGTAGGTCGAGTCGAAGGCGTAGGCGTCGGTGAGGCTCGCCGAGGGCGGTGCCGGCGAGGAAGCCGGAGGCCGCCTCGCGGGCGAGGGTGAGGGCGCCGGCGCCGGTCAGGAGGCCGTCCTGGTCGTAGGCGTAGGTGACGGAGTTGCCGCCGTCGACCGTGCGGGTGGCGAGGCGGAAGTCGGAGTCGTAGGTGAAGGAGACCGAGCCCGAGACGTCGCCCGTCCAGGTGGCCGAGGTGGGAAGGCCGCCGTCGTAGCCGTAGGCGAGGGCGCCGCCGTCGGGGTCCGTTACGGAGGTCGAGGTTGCCGCTCCTCGGGTCGTAGCCGTAGGCGTAGGTGCCCCGGGGTGTGACGACGCTCGCGAGGCGCCCGGAGGCGGCGTCGTAGACCGGGTCGATCGTCTCGCCGTCGGGGCGGGTGACGAGCTCGACCTGGTGGTCCGGGTTGTAGGCGTAGGTCGTCGTGCGCTCGGGGAGGCCCACGTCCGGCGGCGTGTAGGTCTCCGGCAGGTCGGCCGGGGTGTAGGTGAAGGCGTGGTCCGGCCGGCCGGCCGGGGTGATGGAGGTCACGTTGCCGGAGGGGTCGTAGCCGAAGCCGACCACCCGGAGATCGGGCAGGGTCTGAGTCAGGACGCGCCCGGCCGCGTCGTAGGTGAAGGAGACGTCCCGCGAGGCGGGATCGGTGATCTTCGAGAGGTAGCCCGTCGCAGGGTCGTAGGTGTAGGTCGTGGTGCGGGCGCCCTGGGTGGCGGTCTCGAGCCTTCCCTTGGCGTCATAGCCGTACTGGACGGCGGCCACGCCGGGCACCTGGGCCTGGCTGAGGCGGCCGAAGAGGTCGAAGGTGCTCGAGTCGCCTGGCGGCCCTCGGGGGTGGTGGTCGTCGTCTGGCGTGCCACGAGGTCCTGGAGCGTGGTTGCGGTCTTGCTGTTGACGGTGAGCGTGTCGGCGAGGCTCGAGACGTTCGCCGGGTCCGTGGGATCGCCCGCCGGGTCGAGGAAGAGGGCCGTGTGGCTGGCGGTCGTGGTGGAAGTGAGGCCGCCGGGGGTGGTGACGGCGAAGCTCTGGAGCTGGGGCGATTGCATGCCGAAGCGCGGGTCCGGCTCGACGGTGGCGGAGGCGACGGTGCCGTCGGGTGTGGTCGTGGTCCGCGAGCCGTCGGTGCCCTCGAGGGAGACGGTCGGTGAGGCCCGCGGGGCCGGTCACGGTGACGCGGGTCGCGCCGGTCGTGAGGGTCTCGGTCCGGTAGGTCGTGGTCCTGCCCAGGGCGGTCGTCTTGGTCGAGACGAAGCCCGCGGCCACGTCGCCCGCCGGGGTGATCTCGGTCCGGGCCAGCGTGGTCGAGCCGGCGGCGGGGTCCGAGTCCTTCTGGAGGCGGCCGAGGGCGTCGTACTCGAAGGTGTGGGGGTTGCCGCGCGGGTCGGTGAGACCGGTCAGGAGGCCCTCAGGGGCGTAGGTGAGGCCCACCGCGTCGCCCGCAGGATCGGTGATCGTGGCGAGGTAGCCTGACGGGTAGACGCTGAGCTCTGTCCGCTGGCCGAAGGGCGCGACGATCGCCTGCGGCACGCCGTAGGCGTCGCGATTCGAGCTGATTCGCCGAGGCTCGAGGTGGAGGTTCCTTGACGTCTCGACTAGCGAAGCTCCGCCTCAAACCGACGAGTAGACCGTGGGCGGTTGAACCGGTGTGGGCATAGGATGCTCCGATGACGACCGTGGCGGAGCTTCTCGAAGGGCATGTGACGCTGGAGGTGGAATGCGTGGACCGGCTGTACCTGAACGGGTACGTGCCGGCGTTGGCGACGGGTCCCGGGATGACGGGCTTCCTGCGCGAGCACCTGGGCAAGCCAATCCCGTCGCCGGCGGTGTTGGGTCAGATCACGACGCGCTTTCGCGAGGCGGTGAAGGGGTTTGCGGAGAGTCACGAGATCCCCTGGGTTGAGTTTCGTTCCAAGCAGCGCAAGGACGAGCTGGCGAACCGGCTGCGCCGGGAGCGGGGGGTGCGCGACGGGGTGGTCTTCATCGGGGTGGCGCAGGAGAAGACCAAGGCGTTTCAGGGCAAGCCGAGGCCAGAGAAGGGGGCGGGGTGGTTCGACTGGACGCGGGACAAGGACGTCTACGTCAACCACTACTACTTCTACGTCGACGACGAGGAGTTCGGGCCGGCGTTCCTCAAGGTGTGCAGCTACGCCCCGTGGTCGCTGAAGCTGTGCTTGAACGGGCACGAGTGGGCCAAGCGCCAGCTCGAGCGGCGCGGCATCGCCTACGAAGCGCTCGACAACGGGTTTCTCTCGTGCGCGGACCCCGAGGCGCTGCAAACGATCTGCGACGAGCTGGCCCGGCGGCGATCGAAGCCTTCCTGGCTCGCTGGCTCGAACGGCTGCCGATGCCCCTGTCGCCGGAGGACCGCGCGGCCGGGTACGACTGGAAGCTCTCGATCTGGCAGATGGAGGTCAGCCTCACTCGAGGTCTTCGATCGGCCGGCCCGCGGCCGGGAGTTCTTCGAGCAGGTGCTGCGCGAGAACCTCGACCTCGGCCGGCCGGACCGGGTGCAGCTCGTCTTCGACCGGCGCGTCACCCGCCGGACGCCAGGCACCTTCCGCACCCGGGTCGTCGAGCAGGGTGTCTCGCCGAGCCTCCACATCGAGTACAAGAGCTTCGATCTCAAGCAGTACTTCAAGGAGGGACGAGCGCTGCGCACCGAGGGGACCTTCCGCAACCCCAAGGACTTCGATGTCAACAAGGGCCTGGCGAACTTCGGCTACTTGCAACAGATCGGACGCCACATCAACCGGCGGCTTCTGGAGGTCGAGCGGGTCAGCCAGACCGGCGGGCTGTCCGCCGGCAGCATCCAACGCGTGGTACAGCCCACCGTCACCGACGACGGTCACAAAGCCCCCGGCCTTCGCTTCGGCGATCCCCGCGTCATGGCCCTGATGCTCGGCCTCAGCCTGTTTCTCCACCTGATCCACGGCTTCCGGAACCAGGACCTGCGGCGCAACGTCTGCCAACTCCTGGGACCGACCGAGCCTGCCTACACCAGCGCCCAGGCCAGCTACGACCTCCGTAGCCTGGACGCAAGGGCCTGATCTATCGCGCTCCCGGGACCTATCGCTACCTCGTCACGCCCTACGGCTGGAAGCTCGCTCGCTTCTACGCCCGGCTGGATGCCCGCGTGCTGCGGCCTGCACTGACCGCCATTGAAGGGCCCGGCGTCGCCGAGCCTCACCCTCGCCTCGCTGAAGCTCTCCACCGCGTCGACCACCAGCTCGATTCCCTCATTCAACACGCCTTCCCGCCACACCAGAAGGCCGCCTGAGAAGCTCCTCCCGGATGCAGATCTCTGACCAAAACTCGGCCTCTTTATCCAAGAGTCGCCCTAATCAGACGACTAGTGCGCGCGGGACCCTGAGCCCCGGAACTCCCGGCAGCGGCTCGAACCAGCCTTTGTCTTCGAGTGCCGGGGCGATATATCGGTCGCGCTGCAAGAGTTTATCAGTTTCACGGCTCCTCACCATCTTGAGCGGCGGGACGATGAACCGCCAAGGAGAAGGGTAGTGAGACGGTCGGACACTCTCCCCCATTAGTACGCTCGCTGAAACGAGTAGCGACTCACCGTCGACGGGCCGGAAGGTAAGGGTCCCCCGTTTCGCCCACTCCATGTCAATTCCTACCGGACTGAGCAAGAAGACGAGAAGGGAGCAGTCTGGCCCAACTTGGCACTGCTCTGCATTCTGGGAGCCCACGACACGGAAGGCGACGTGGGTATCGATCCCCTCGTCTGCGCTGAGCATACTGAGCCAGCGAGCCTTGATCGGCCCATCATGGAACCGGACCGTGCCGAGGAGGGCGGAATCGAAACGGTCGAAGTGGGCCTCGTCCGAGACGCCGAGCGTCCGGAAAGCGCGGCCATCTTCATCGGTGAGATTCGCAGCCCCTTTGCAGGCGGCGAGTCCTACAAGGAACGCAGCTGCGAGTAGAACTGCAAATTTTGCTTTAATGGCACTCATCTGGTTATCGCCCGATCCTCAGCGCTTAGGCTAGGGGATGGGTAAGGTAATGACGTCCCCGAACTGGAGAAATTCAATGGCGTAGCCGGCCCTTGGGTGGTCTGAGAGACCGAAGTTAAAGGTTCCATATGCCTTCTGAACTTGTTGACGTAGTCGTCGGCTAGCTTGTAGAGCCAGGGAGCTATTTTCGACTCCCCGTCGTTGTGACCGAAGATTGTCACCATGTCAGCGCCCCAGTGTGTCATCTCGTGGAGCAAGCTCGCTTGGAAAAGAAGGCCGCCTCCGTCGATGACGTCCATATTCAAGTAGATATTGTTCGTCCCAGGGTGCCGGAGTCGCACCCATCTGATACCTTCCGTTCTTTCCACGCAGCCACCGGGCCTTGCGACCTCGGGAGAATTGAACCCCTGTAGGACCACCATCACAGCTTAGCGCGCCCAATAGATCGATGCCGTACAAGTCCTTGAAGAAATCGATGGTACTGGCCTTTAGACTGTCCCGGAGGTCAGCTTGCAGCTGGTACCCTCGCGCGCGATCCTGGTCCGAGCCTCCGACGAACGTCGCGAGCCCGCTGGGGTCCTTGGCATTAATGGGGTCTGCCAGAGTGTAGCCATACAAGTTGGTGGTACCACCCCCAAACCCGATCGGGTCCTTGCTCGTCCACCGCCCGGTCTCGGGGTCGTAGTCCCTGGCTCCGAAGCGTAGCAGACCGGTCTGGGGGTCGTACAGCCCTCCGGCGAATCCGAAGGGTTGGAAGCCGGGGTTCGTGTCGAGCATCACGCGGCCGAAGGGGCCGTAGTCGAGGCGCTGGGCGACGGTGCCGTCGGCGGTGTTCACAACCAGGCGGACGCTTCCCTGGGGGTCCGAGACGATCCGGTAGGTCACGCCGCCCTTCGCCATGGTGTCCGGCACGTTGGGCTTGCTGGCGTAGGCGAAGGTGGCGACGACGGCGCCCGAGCCGTCGAGTTCGGCCACCGGGTTCAAGGCGTCCTGGTAGAGGAAGCCTTTGGTCAGGACGCCGCCCACCTTCTTGCCGATCCGGCGGCCGGCGGCGTCGATCACGTAGTCGATCGTCAGGCCGTCGGCGAGGACCACCTGGCGCAGTCCTCCGAGGACGTCGTAGGCGTAGGTGACCGTCTGGGTGCCGGCGGACTTCGCGGCGGCTCGCCGTTGGCGGTGTAGGTGTAGGTCGTGCCGGCGTAGTCCGTGAGCCGGTCCTGGTTGTCGTACGTGGCGGTGCCCGTGCCCCAGGGGTCGCTCCAGGACTGGCGGTTCGAGTTGGCGTCGTAGTCGTAGTGGGCTTGAGGTGCGCCGTCCTTCGTGACGTCGGTGAGCCTTCCGGCGGGATCGTAAGTGTAGACGTAGGTGGCGCTCACGCCGTCGACGGACTCGACTTTCTGGTGGATGCGGCCGAGGTCGTCCCGACTGTAGGTGGCCGAGTAGAGGCCGGTGGCGCCGTCGGTGGCCGAGTAGCTCGCGAGCTCGCCGTAGGTCGAGTCGAAGGCGTAGGTGTCGGTTAGACCGCCGAGGGTGGTGCCGGTGAGGAAGCCGGAGGCCGCCTCGCGGGCGAGGGTGAGGGCGCCGGCGCCGGTCAGGAGGCCGTCCTGGTCGTAGGCGTAGGTGACGGAGTTGCCGCCGTCGACCGTGCGGGCGGCGAGGCGGAAGTCGGAGTCGTAGGTGAAGGCGACGGAGCCCGAGACCTCGCCCGTCCAGGTGACCGAGGTCGGGAGGCCCCCGTCGTAGCCGTAGGCGAGGGCGCCGCCGTCGGGGTCGGAGACGGAGGCGAGGTTGCCCGAGGCCGGGTCGTAGCCGTAGGCGTAGGTGCCCCGCGGGGTGACGACGCTCGCGAGGCGCCCGGAGGCGGCGTCGTAGACCGGGTCGATCGTCTCGCCGTCGGGGCGGGTGACGAGCTCCACCTGGTGGTCCGGGTTGTAGGCGTAGGTCGTCGTGCGCTCGGGGAGGCCCACGTCCGGCGGGGTGTAGGTCTCCGGCAGGTCGGCCGGGGTGTAGGTGAAGGCGTGGTCCGGCCGGCCGGCCGGGGTGATGGAGGTCACGTTGCCGGAGGGGTCGTAGCCGAAGGCGACCACCCGGAGATCGGGCAGGGTCTGAGTCAGGACGCGCCCGGCCACGTCGTAGGTGAAGGAGACGTCCCGCGAGGCGGGATCGGTGATCTTCGAGAGGTAGCCCGTCGCAGGGTCGTAGGTGTAGGTCGTGGTGCGGGCGCCCTGGGTGGCGGTCTCAAGCCTTCCCTTGGCGTCATAGCCGTACTGGACGGCGGCCACGCCGGGCTCCTGAGCCTGGCTGAGGCGGCCGAAGAGGTCGAAGGTGCTCGAGGCCTGGCGGCCCTCGGGGGTGGTGGTCGTCGTCTGGCGTGCCACGAGGTCCTGGACCGTGGTGGCGGTCTTGCCGTTGACCGTGAGCGTGTCGGCGAGGCTCGAGACGTTCGCCGGGTCCTTGGGATCGCCCGCCGGGTCGAGGAAGAGGGCCGTGTGGCTGGCGGTGGTCGTGGAAGTGAGGCCGCCGGGGGTGGTGACGGCGAAGCTCTGGAGCTGGGGCGATTGCATGCCGAAGCGCGGGTCCGGCCCGACGGTGGCGGAGGCGACGGTGCCGTCGGGCGTGGTCGTGGTCCGCGAGCCGTCGGTGCCCTCGAGGGAGACGGTGGTGAGGCCCGCGGGGCCGGTCACGGTGACGCGGGTCTCGCCGGTCGTGAGAGTCTCGGTCCGGTAGGTCGTGGTCCTGCCCAGGGCGGTCGTCTTGGTCGAGACGAAGCCGGCGGCCACGTCGCCCGCCGGGGTGATCTCGGTCCGGGCCAGCGTGGTCGAGCCGGCGGCGGAGTCCGAGTCCTTCTGGAGGCGGCCGAGGGCGTCGTACTCGAAGGTGTGGGGGTTGCCGCGCGGGTCGGTGAGACCGGTCAGGAGGCCCTCAGGGGCGTAGGTGAGGCCCACCGCGTCGCCCGCAGGATCGGTGATCGTGGCGAGGTAGCCCGACGGGTGGACGGTGAGCTCGGTCCGCTGCCCGAAGGGCGCGACGATCGCCTGGGGCACGCCGTAGGCGTCGCGCTCGACGGTCGTCGTGTTGCCGAAGGCGTCGGTGATACCGGTGAGAAGGCCCTCGGGCGAGTAGCCGAAGCTCAAGAGCACCTGGCCGGTCCGGGCGTCCTCGGTCCGCAGGTGGCGGCCGGTCTGGTCGAAGACGTAGCGAGTCCTGCCGTCCTCCTCCGGGACCAGAATCAAGCCAGTCTGGGGCACCGGCGGGAGGACGTCCTCGACCTTCCGGATGCGGTTGTTTTCGCCGTCGGCGATCAGCAACGAATGGTCCGGGAGGATCTGGACGTCGTAGACGCCGTCGAACTGGGTCTGGGTGGCCGGCCGCTCATCGCCGTTGTAGCCGGGGGAGCCGGTGCCGGCGACGGTCGAGATGCGGCCCTCGGAGTCCACCTTCCGCAGCACGTTGTTGCCGGCGTCGGCGATCAGGAGGCCGCCGTCCGGCGTGGGTGCGAGGCCGGTGGGGGAGCTGAGGAGGGAGAGGGTCGCCGGGCCGCCGTCTCCGCTGTAGCCCTCGCACATGGTCAGCTCCGGATCCCGGCAGCCACCGGCGATCGGGAGGAGCTTGCCGTCCCAGGTGTGCTCGAAGACGAAGTTGGCGAACCAGTCGGCGACGAAGAGGTTTCCCTGCTCATCGAACGTCACGTACTCGGGGTGGAAAAGGTATCTCAGCACAGGATCATTGATGTCGAAGCCGAGACCGTCCTCCCACGCGAAATCTGGAGGCGAGAAGCGGGAGACCGCGCCGAAGCCAGGCTGAAACGCCAGCCAGAGGTCGCCAAGGGAGTCCATCGCCAGGCCGATCGGCAAGAACAGGAAGGTCGAGGTACCCGGAGTGGGGCCGGGCTTTGCTCCGTGGTAGTGGTCGTAGCCGATGACGGTGTCGATGGTGCCGTCCGGCGTGACCCGCCGGACCAGACCGTAGTCGACGTCCGTGAAGTAGACGGTTCCATCCGGCGCCTGGACGATCTGGCCCTGGAAGCCACTGAGCACGGCCTCGGTCGCGGGGCCGCCGTCGCCCGAAGCCGGCGCGAAGTCCGTTCGATCTTCGTTGTAGCGGCAGCCGGAGCCGGCGAAGGTGGTGATGGTGCCGTCGGGGAGGACTCGCCGGATGCGGCAGTTTTCGTTGTCGGCGATGAAGTACCCACCGTCGAGGACGCCCGCGGAGTCGCGACTGAGCGTAATCCTCCTCGGCCGATCGAAGACGGCGTCCTTGGCGGGGCCGCCGTCGCCGCCGAAGCCTTCCTGTCCGGTGCCGGCGGCACCGGTGATGACCGTCACGTCGTGCACCGCCCGGTGCTCGCCGTCGCCGTAGTAGAGAGTCCGGGTGCTGGGGTCGTAGCCGTGGTGTGGCGTGAGGGTCCAGCCACCCAGCTCTACCTGGGTGAGGGCGTTCCAGCCACCGATCGTCACCTCGTGGCGCTGCCAGCTCGTCACCTGCTGGCGGGACGCGGTGCCGGTCAGCTCCGCCGTGCCGGCGCGGGCGAAGGCGTCGATCTCGTCGTCCGGCGGCCTGGCGTAGTCGGCGTCGTAGACGTAGCCCACCGAGACCTGGGCCTCGGTCCCGCCCTGGACGGTCCTTCCGAAGGCGTCGAGGCCGTCCCAGGTGAAGGTGTGGGAGAGGTCGGCCGCCGGGGTGAAGCTCTGGGTGAGGTGCTGACCGGCCACGTCGACCGTGAGGTCGATCCGCTGGAGGGAGGCGGGCGGCGAGCTCCCGGTGAGCGAGATCTCGAGGGTCCGGGCCGAGGTGCGGCTGGGCACCCGGTCGCTCCGGTAGTGGAGGGCGTAGGGGGTGCCGGTCACGGCCACGTCCTCGCCCAGGACCTGGTTGGTGCACTCGATGACGGAGCCGGCCGACCTGCAATCTCGGTCTTTCCTGTCCTGGTCGGCGCCCTTCGGTTTCGGCCGCTCGGGCGGCGTGGCGCCGGCGGGCGGAAAGACCGGCAGGTTGTAGTCGTAGGTCGAGAAGTGGGCGAGGGGCACGCGCCAGAGGCTCTGGCCGACGGTGTAGACGGCGGCGAGCTGGCCGCGCTCTGAGTCGGTGACGCCGAGCTCGGCGAGCCGGGTGGCGTCGGCCGGCGTGCCGGTGCCGTCCACGTCCAGGTCCGCGAGGCCGGAGGTCACGGAGAGGATCTCTAAGACTCGTCCGTTGCCCTCGGCGACCCAGTGGCCGAGCTCGCGGTCGTACGAGCCCACCGGGATGACCAGACCCACGGGGAGATCCAGGAAGTTCTCGGTGTAGCTCACGACCGGGCGGTCGAGGGCGATACCCGAGGCACCGGCGGCCAGGGCCTCGTCGGCGGAGATCTCGACGGCATAGGTGTAGGCGCTCGCGGGCGGAAGCTCCGCCGGCATGGCCGCGGGACCGTCCGGGCCGACGGTGTACTCGGTCTCCCGGATGGCGAGGCTCCCCGCGGGCTCGGTCGCGCCGCCGCGGTAGAGGAGGGTGGCCGTCGTGCCGGCCGGAAAGAGGAGGGTCGCGCGGCGCGTGCCGTCCGCGTCGGAAACGGCGCTCCCCCGGGCCACCTGCACGGAGGGCGCTCCGCCCGTGGCATCGACCGTGGTGACCGCGGCATCGATGGCGGTGAGCGCCACGTCGGGCAAGGTGGCCAAAGCGCCCTCGGAGACCGTGGCCCGCCGCTGGACGGGGAGGTAGCCGGCCTTGCGGAGCTGTAGGCCGACGGCCGAGCCACCGGGAAGGACGAAGTCGAAGGCGCCGTCGGAACGGGTCAGGGTGCTTCCGAGGTTGGGCCCGCCGAAGACGCTCACGCGAACGCCGGCGACGGGCTGGCCGATACGGTCGAGGACCCGGCCGTGGACGAGGCCCGCGTGCCGGCAGTCGATGGCGCCGGCTGCGACGCCAGCTTGGATCGGATCGCTTCCCTGGTAGAAGAAGCCGAAGAGCTGCACGGACCTGTGGCCACGGTGGGGTCGAGGGCCGGGGCCACGCCCGCGGGATCCGGTGGCAAGGCTGGTGCTCCGGGCACCGTCTCGAGCCGCGGAGCGCTCCGGTTGCCCGCCGTGTCTCGGGTGGCGATCGCGAGCCGTCGCCGCCTTCGGCGGAAGCGAGGACGGTGAAGCTACCGTCGGCGGCGGGAGGCACCTCGACGAAGCCCGAGGCGAAGTCGTTCTCCACTCGGACGAGCTCGCCGCTTTCGACCGGGCTCACGGCCCCCGCCGTGCCGGTCACGGTGACCTGGCCGCCGGAGGAGGAGCCGACCGTCACCAGGCTCTCGTCCACCGGTGGCGGAGCGGTGCTGTCCAGCGTGACGGCCACTGTACGGGCACCGACATTGCCGGCAGCGTCGATCGCTACCAGGTCGAAGCTGTTCGCGCCCTCAGCCAGGGTCACCGGGCCGTAGTCGAAGTGGTCGTTGGCGTCGAGGGTCACCGCCGCGCCGTCGATCGTGAAGGTGGCCGGTTCGCTCAGGTCTCCCCGGAACCGCTGCTCCGCCGCCCGGGTGACGGTCCCGGAGGTCGGGGTGGCCAGGTAGATCGCCGGTGGCACGATGTCGCCGTTCGGGTCCGTGGTGAAGCGGGCCTGGGTTGTCGCGGAAAGGGCCACGCCGTCGGTCACCGTGGCCGTCAGGTCCACCACCGTGTCAGTCGGTGGCGTCGTGGGGGTGCAGACGACGCCGCCGGCACAGGCGCTGCAGGTGGCGGTGAGGGGCGCGCCGTTGGCCGTGAGCTGGAGGGTCGTGGGATCGACGCCCGTGCCGCTGTCGCCCCAGCGGGCTCGATCGCCTGGGTCGAGGGATCGAAGTAGGTGCCCTGGTTGGCGCCAGGAAGGCGAGGCCGGGCGCCTGGGTGTCCCGGAGCACGCGAAGGCTCTGGCTCGGGGCATTGCCCAGCCGGTCGGTAGCCACGGCTCGAAGTGGTTCCAGCCTTCGCCCAGAGGCACCGGGCCGTAGTCGAAGGCGTTCGCCGCATCGAGGGGCACCGCGGTGCCGTCGAGGCTCAAGGTGCCCGGCTCGTCCAGGCTGCCGGTGAGCTGGAGCGCGAGGCTGGACGTGGCCTCGTCCGGTTGCGGCGAGGTCAAGGTGATCGCGGGCGGGGTGAAGTCGAGCACGATGTCCAACGAGACCTGGGCCGGCACCGAGGCGCGGCCGGCGAAGTCCGCGATCGTCGCCGAGAGGGCGTGGAACCCCTCGGCGAGCGGCCCGGTCGGGGTGCGAACGAGCTCCCTGGGTCGCTCGAGCAGCTGAGGGCGAGGGCGGAGCCGCCGTCCTGGACGGCGAGGGTCGAGGGGTCCGCGCCCGAACCGGCGTCGCCGTAGGCCAGGCGGAGCTGGGCTGCTGCTGGTTGCTCGCCGAGCCATCAGCCGGGGCGGTGAACGCCAGCGACGGCGGGTGAGGTCGACGATGAAGGTGATCGAGGCCGGCGGGCGGCGCTTCCGTCGTAACCCGAGATCGTCGCCGTGAGGGTGATCGGACCCTCCGGGAGCGCCGAGACCGGCGTGCAGGCGGCGCTGGTGGCGGTCGCCGAGCAGGAGAATGCGACGCCCGCCGCGCTCACCTGGAGATCGAGCGTCGAGGGGTCGGCATTCTCGGTGTAGACGAGATCGACCTCGGGCTGGGCTACGAGAACGAGCGAGCCGTCCGCGGGCGTCGTGATCGCGAGGTCGGGCGTGCCGGCAATCACGGAGAAGCTGACCTGGGCCGGGGACGAGACGTTGCCCGCGGCGTCGGCGACGGTCGCCGAGAGGGTGACCGAGCCCACGGGCAGGTCGGCGGTGGGTGTGCAGGTGGCCGAGGCCAGAGGAACTGGCAGCTAGGGAGAGCGTGGCGCCGTTGGCAAGAACGGCGAGCGTCGAGGTGTCGACCCCACTCTGGTCGTCGCTGTAGGCGAGGTCGATCTCCGGGCGGGCGGTAGCGACCAGGGCGCCGCCGGCCGGCTGGGTGAAAGAGATCTGCGGCCGAGTGACGTCGCCACCGCCCGAGCACTCGAGGGGTCGCTGGTACTTTTTGATGTAGTTGAACGAGGGGTATGTGCTGGTGCCACCGGTGAAGAGGGCCGGCCCGGTTCCATCGTCGAAGCCGACGATCCTCGTCCCGGCGGGGACCTTCCCCGTCGGGACCTCCACCCAGGCCGAACCGGTCCACCTGGCGAGCTCGTCCATGTAGTTGGGAATCTCGTAGTGGAAGGGGCCGACGGCCCATAGGGTCGGCCCGGCGCCGTCGTCGACCTCCGAGGCTCGTCCCGGAGCGGGGCAAGCCGGCGCCCACCTGCTGCCAATCTGCCCATTCCAGCGCGCGACGTACTCGGCCGGGACGCCGTCCACGCTGGTGAAGCTGCCAGTCGCGTAGAGGGCGGAGCCGGTGCCGTCGTCGAAGACGGCGAGATCGAAGATCTGCCCGTTGAAGTCCCCGGCGCTACTCCAGGCGGTGCCGTCCCAGCGAGCGAGGTTCTGGACGGGTTGACCGTCGATTTCGTCGAACTCTCCCGCCACGTAGAGGGAGGGGCCGCTGCCATCGTCGAAGGCTGCGAGGGCCTTGAGGGTGCTTAGACCCGGGACCAAGCCCAGGACTCGCCAGGCGGTTCCGTCCCACTCGGCGACACCTCGCTGCTGGCCCTCGGCGTAGTTGGACCCCAGTGTGCCCAGGACCACGAGCCTGGGTCCAGCTACGCCCTCGAACCTGCCTACCGCCTCGATCTCCGATGGGCTCCCCGACGTGCTTCCCGGATCCTGGGGCAATCCGGTGTGGGGAAAGGGAATCCACTGACGCCCATCCCAGCTCGCCACGCCGCTCGCCGCCCAGGGGCCTGCCTGGTCAAACCCGCCGACGGCATAGATGGCGGGGCCGGTCCCCAGGTCGAGGGTCTCGAGGTCTCGGACGTCGCCGCCACCGAGAGCGGGAAGGGACTGCCAGCTCTCGCCACCTCGCCAGCTACGGGGAGCGAACGTTCGCCGGCGGCGTAGAGGTCCGGCCCGGAGCCCTGATCCGCGACCGCGAGGCCGGAGATGGGTCCGGGAACTCCTCGGTCGACCGGTAGCCATTGCGAGCCGTCCCAGCGCGCGATGCCGTTGGTGTCGAGCTCCCCGCTCGCGCCCGCGGCCAGGAATCCGCTTCCGGCGTAGGCTCCCCCGGCCTGCCGTCCGTCGGGTCCGGATCGAAGGCTGCGAGCGCCATGCCGCCGTAGTCGTCTCCGTCCGAAAGCGGAATGCCCACGGAGCTTCCAGGGGTCTCCATCCCACCGGGCGACGGTGACCCTCGTCGCTCCGGAGTCGAGGCTGAGCCCGCCCATGGCATAGAGGGCCGGCCCGAGCTGTCTCTGCGTGGCGAGGGCCTGGACCCCCTTCGGTCCGATGGCGAGATAGAAAGGCTGCCCATAACCCGCTCCCCAGCGTGCTCCAGTTCGAGTCCGTCCCAGGCGGCGAGGCCGGCGAAACCTGGAATTTCCGCTCTGCCAACATGTCCGAGGATCCGCCAACCATTAGGGAACCGTCGAACACCGCCAGGCCGCAGACCCCAACGTATCGCTGGCGCTCAAAGCCTCCACGCCACCACCCGCCGCCTGCCACCTCGAGCCATCCCAGACCGCGAACGGCTCCACCGAAGGATCCGTGCCGCTCTCGATGAAGCTGCTGCCGGCGTAGAGGGCCTGCCCATGCCCTCTGGGTGCTCTGGACGAGGTAAGAGCGTAAAATGCCTGGAGCGGCGGAATCCCTCTCCCAGTCCTGGCCCCAGGGCTGACCAGGTCGAGCCGTCCCAACTCGCGACGTCGAGCCACGAGATGCCGGCGATCGCGTAGAAGTGCCGCCGGCGAAGAGTCGCTGCCCGTTGCCCAGGGCCACGACGGATAGGGCGTATATCCCGCCACCTGAAATCGATCCTCCGACGACGTGCCAGGCATTTCCGTCCCGCTGAGCGATTCCGTGCGCTCCGATGCCGTCGCTGCCCCGAACGCGCCCCCTCCCCGAAAGAAGGTGCCTCGAACCTAGAGCGACTTCTCCGCGCCTTCGCCGTAGACGGCTAGGGCGAGGACCACTCCTGCGATGCGCCGTCCTGACGCCACCTCCGACGTCCGACCAGCGACTCCCATCCCACTTCGCCAGGCCGCCAGCAGGCACGCCACCCGCGTCGTAGAGCGACCTCCAACATAGAGGCCCGGCCCCGAGCCGTCGTCGAAGACGGCCAGGGCGTACACCCGGGGCGAATTGCCGTCCAGCCCGACACCACTGTAGAAGTCGCCCACCAGCTCCAGATCGCAGAGAGCCTCGAGGGCACTGGCCCCGGCGTCGGTATTGCCCTGGGTCTGACCGCGATGTCGCGCGCCACGCCGGCCAGCCCACCGCTCTGAATCGCGGTAGCGGGCGACGACGAGATCGTCGTCCGACCGCCTCGATCCCGCGATGGAGAAGCCGCCGTCGGCCGCGGTGACGGCGTCGGCTCCACGGTCTGCGTCGCCAGCACTTTCATCTGCTGCTTCGAGCCGCGGGTCGCCGCCGGGCAGGACGACCGAGCCGGCTACGCGGTCGAGGCTTGGACGAACTCGAACTCGACGCCGGCCGCCGGGCCAGACGTTGCCGCTCGATGTCCCGGACCGTCGCGGTCAGCGTCACCGGACCGCCCGGCCAGATCCTGCGTAGCGTGCAGTCTACATGGGCCCCGCCGCGACACTCCGCCGCCAGCTCGCCGGTGGCGGTACGGTGCTCGACGGTCGTCGGATCGACCGCCTGGTTGTCCGCGAGCTGAAGCTCGATGTCGGGCCGGACCGCGTTACGGCGTCCGCTTCGACGCACCCACCTCGACCCCAGGGCGCGGGCCTGCCTGTAACGCTCGGACCGGCACCTTCGCTGAGTTGCTCGCCGCGTCGAGGGCCAGGAAGTGAGCAAAGTGTTCGTGCCGTTTCGCTGAGGTTGAGCGCGCCGAAGTGGAGGAGCTGTTGGAAGCGAGCGACAGGAGCCGGTCATCGAGCCACAGCACGTCGCCACCGGTGGAAGACGTCCCGGCCACCGAGGTTGTGCTTGCCAGCGCGGGCCGGACGGCGGAAGTCCCCGGGACGCGACCGCGATGCTCGGCGGGGTCTGCTCGCATCCGGGAGCCATCGGCCACGCGATGGGCAGAGCCATCGCCCGAACATCGAAAGTGCCGCCGAGGAAGAGGGACGGCAGACCGCCCCCGGCTTCAGAAACCGCAAGCAGGTCGTAGACAGCAGAATCGACGCCCCCCTCCTCCGTCTCCCAGTCGGTCCTGTTCCAGCGCTGGATGTATCCGGTGTACGCGGTCCACGCCACGTACAGGACGTCGCCGCGGCCGTCGTCGAGGACCGCCAGGTCTTCGGCCTGACGGCTCGCCGGGCTGCCCATGGCCCTCCAGGAGGTGCCGTCCCACCGGGCGACTCCGCTCGCGGCGATACCGCCCGCGGTGTCGAAGCTCCCGCCGGCGGCCAGGCTCGGCCCCGAGCCGTCGTCGAAGACGACCAGCGCCTTCACCCCGTGGTCGACGCCGGTGCCCACCGGAGCCCGGCGCCGTCCACGAGCTTGGCGACGTGCTCGATCTCGACGGTACCTACGGCATCGTGACGGAAGTCACCGCCCGCGTAGAGGGCGCCACTCTGGCCGTCGTCGAACTGTGCCAGGGCTCGGACCGCGCCGTCGAGCCCGTCGCCGATCCCGCTCCACGTGGTGCCGTCCCAGCGCGCGACCCGGCCGGCCGCAGAGCCGCCTGCCTGAGTGAAGCTTCCCCCGGCGTAGAGCACCTTGCCTCCTCCTTCGGCGATTGTCTCGAGGGAGTAGACCGTGCCGTCGAAGCCCCCGCCGACGGAAGACCACGTGGTGCCGTCCCAGCTCGCGATTCTCGCGGCGGCCAGGCCCGCGGCCGTCGTGAAGCTGCCGCCGGCGTAGAGACGGGCGCCCGCTCCGTCGTCGAAGGAGGCGAGAGCCTCGACGGTCGAGCCGAACCAGCCCAGGACCTGCCAGCCCGACTCGCCCCACTTCGCGACGAAGCCGGGTGTCGGAGACCCCATCCAATAGCCACCAGCATAGAGCGCGGGGCCTGAGCCGTCGTCGAAGACGGCGAGAGCGTCGACATGCGAGACGGAGGCGTCGTACGGTGGCCCCGGCAGGTAATTCCCTGGAGGAGAGAACGCCGAGGAGAAGTGGTAGTCGCAAAGCGGGACGAGCTGGATGACCCCGGAGTCCGTGACATCACCGTAGGTCGGGCTCAGACCGATCACCGTTGCGACCGACGCGGTCTGCCCGACCGTAGCAGCGCCCGGAGGGAGAGCGTCTCCCGGTAGTGACCGGCACGTCGGGGATCGTGAAAGCGCCCGCAGCCTCGGTCGTCGCGCTTGCGCCGGGTTTACCTACGACTGAGACGCTCGCGCCCTCGGCCGGCGAGCCGTTCGGCAGGAGAACCGTGCTGGAGACCGTGGTGTACGGCGGAACGACGGTGAAATTGCGGAGTGCGGGACTGGAGGCGTTGCCGGCTTGGTCACTGATCCTGGCCTCCACGGAGAGCGGGCCGAAAGCCAGCGCCGTCGTCGGAGTGCACTCCAGCTCCCCTTGAAACTCGCTTCCGGTCATGGAGCAGGAGACGGGCAGGGAGGAGCCGTTAGCCAGGATCGACAGCGTCTGCTGGTCGATTCCCAGGCCCTGGTCCGTGAAGGACAGGCGGATCGAGGGTGTCGTCGACGTCACCTGCTCACCCTCCATAGGACCGAGAATCTCCAGGTTCGGCGCCGAGGTGTCCTCCCCGCTTACCGTGAGGTCGATCTCTGCGGAGCCCGAGCCGCCGGCGACATCCTGAATCCGCGCCTCGAGCGCGACCGGGCCGAGCGGCAGCGGGTCCGTGGGCTGGCAGGTCGCCGAGTCGGCGTCCTTCACGCAGGAGACCGCCCAGTCTTGCCCGTTGGCGAGGATCTCGAGCGAGGAGAGGTCGAGCCCGCTCGAGACCGAGCCCGGGTCGGCGTAGGAGACATCGATCGGGACCTGCCGATCGAGCACGGTGCTTCCGGAAGCGGGCGCCGTGATCGCAAGAGTCGGGGGTGTCGAATCGACGCTCACTTCCCAGGTGAGCCAGAGATGGTTCGGGTTCGCGGCGGTGGCACTGTTGAGCGCGAAGTCGAGGACATCCGCTTCGAACCGGTTGAGCCCCTCGCTGACCGGCGAAGCCAAGGTACACGCTGCGCCGAAGCTCGTCTCGGTGCAACTCGCTTCGACGAGGCCCGTTGGGGTCCCGTTCGCTGCGTACGTCCAGCCGATTCGAAGCCACGAGAGATCGACGCCTGAGGCTCGAGGGTCGTAATCGCCCGGAGGATCGTCCAGGTCGAAGAAGAAGGTGGGCGGGTTGGTCGAGATCCAACCGCCGGGGGAAGGGCTGTCCAGGGAAATGGCTGGGGGCGTCCTCTCGCGATCGTTCGCTGCCATGGCCGTAACATCGACGCCTTGGCCAAGGCTCTCGAGAATATCGACATAGGGTGGGTAGACCCGCGCGATTTCCGAACCGCCGCCGATCCAGAACCGCGAGCCTCGCGGTCCAACGAGGCAATCGAGCTCTGAAGAGGCGAGCTCATGGTAGTGACCGTCCCCGCCGAGCTCACGATACTTACCGCGGAAGCGCTGACGGCCGCGTTGCGGCTCACTGACGTCAGGCCGCTCTGCATGCTTTTCCAGGTGCCGCCATACTCTGCTGAGTCGAGGACGTCATAGGTCGCCCAGCCCTTGGTACCGACGAGATAGAGCTCGTCATAAGCAAGCGCTGGGAAGAGGGATTCGACTTCCATGTCGGAAAGGGTCGATTTTCCCTTGCCCAGATTGAGGTTTTTGAGTGAGCCGCCGGTTCCGGCGTCGAAGGCCGTAACGGCGGAGCTGAATGCGATCCAGAGGCGATTGAACTGGTCGATCCCAACGCGACGACCGGAGACGCGGTCGAGAAACCGCCGAGGTCCTGGCCCGCTCGGTCGAAGCGCATGACGCTGGTTCCGACCGCGAGCCACACGGTTCCGTCGGCATCGTCGACGATGAGGTCTGCCGCGGGGCCGGAGACGGGGAGCGGGATGTCGAAGAGTGACTGGCCTGAGAAGTCGAGGGCATGGAGGACGGAGTCGGTATACGCCCAGAGAACTCCGCCGAAACGATCGACAGCCAGGCGGCTCGGGCTCACTGGAAAGGGCAGACCGAGCAAGACCTCGCCCGTCTCGCTCGAAACCTTGAATAGCCCCGACGAGGTGCCGACCCAGACGATTCCGACGGCATCTGGATCACTGGCCTGGGCAGCGGCACCGGCTGGCAACAAGAGGGCGAAGATGGCGATGAGCAAGCAGAGCAGCGAGAACCGGCGGCGAAACGCACATCGGGTTCCGGGACTAGAGCTTGGGGGCGGTCACCTCGGTGCTTGATCATAGAGAAGCTCCTTCGTCGAGCGTTCGCCATTTCCATCTCGCCCAGGCCGCGGTCACGGCAGGCTGGGATCGACGCACGCACCCGCCACGCCCCATCCGAGGTCTTCAAAAAGGGCGCGGACCAGCTCCAGATGAGTTCTGGGCGCGACATAGAAAGGCTCCATGAGGTCATCGGGAGTGATGGCGTCGCTGAAGTGCACCAGGGATTGCCGGGGCACGGCAGGATCGGGGGCGTACATCTCGAGGTGTCCGTCGGCCGCAACGCCGGCCGTCAGGCCGGACCCGGCCTCGTCGGCGCTCGCTCCGGTCCAGTGGAGCGCCGGGCCGGAAGTGAAGGCCGAGAGCCGCTCCAAATCCGTCATGCTGGGAAGATCGGGCGGAACGGCGCCGTAGCTCGCCAGGTTCACCATGAAGGCGTCGTCGTAGCCGAAGAGCTTTTCCCCGGTGTCGAGGTCAAGGAAGGTCTCGAACCCCAGACCGTGGGCCAACTCATGGAGCGCGATCGACACGAAGTCGATGTCCCCGGCAGGCGCCGCGGCGTCGAAGCCGTAGTAGAAGCGAGAAGCTCCCAGAGCGCCGGAGTCGAGGTCGGAGTTGAAGAAGAGCTCGACGTCGTCGGCCGAAGGATCGAGGTCTGTACCCGCCAGCGCATCGGCTTCGGCGCTGACGTACCAGGTGCCGGCCCGCGGCGCGCCGGTGAAGTCGCGGAAGGCCTTGGTTGCCCCACCGAGACCCAAGGCGGCGTAGCTGTCCGTTCCACCGAGGGAGTCGAACTGCACCTCAATCCTGATGGGGACGTCGCTCGAGAGGAGATTGGCCCAGAGCGAAGCGGCGAGCTCGACCGCACGAAGGCGCGCTTCACCCAGGGTGGGGGCCGGATTACCACCTCCGGGAGAGAGCGGACTGGGATCGTTGAGACCCTCGCTGGGTCCGTCGAGGTTGACGATCACCAACGTCGCGCCCGCCTGGACGGCGGAAGCAAAACCCAAAAGGAGGATGGCGGCCAGCGCCCCGGCTCGCCCAAGCAGATGTGCGCCCCGGGCCATCATCGATCCTTCCTCTCGCCGTCGGGTGCCTCCGAATCAACTTGCAGAGCCGTCACGCCTTTCGTACATGCGATATCGAGCCCTCCATCCGCGCGTCGTGAGGCCACCAGAGCCGTCGTAAACCGTCCGGCGAGATCGACCTCCACGCCACCTCCCGGCCGAGTCGACCGCCTCTCGACCAGGGGACGGAGGCGAAGCTCGAGCCTTGCCGGCAGAGTGAGCTTCGAGGGCCTGGGGAGGCGTCTCGAGGTTTCCGGTAGCAGGGTTCCGATAGACCAGAAAGGCACCCGTCTGGACGACGACCTTGTCGGTAGGGGACTTGGCCCCACACGTCGGCGCCTCGAGCCGCGCGATCCCGAGGGCCGTTCTAGGGTTCTCGGCACGAGCCGCGTCAATCTGCAGAGCTGAGAGGAGAACGAGAACTATGGCGATCGCTCGCCAGACGTTCGTCATGGCCTACCCCCTGGTTCAGTCAAGCTGGAACGAGTTTCACTGGCCGGCGTCTATCGCAAGGTCTACGCCAAGATGTGACGGATCGAGAAAGGCCCGGAAAGACGGGCCCTCTCAGCGCTCGCCGCGTGCTCGGGCTCGCCTTGCGGTGCTCAGCACTTGCGCAAGCCTGCGCAGTCCTTGGGCACACCTCTTTGAGTCGACCATGTCTGTTCGTCAACTGCTTGACACGGTGGTTTCCCCCTCACTAAGCTGCTGCGGAAGTCGACTTGCCAGAACGACGAGCCCACGGACCGAGGCTTGAAGGAGACCTACCGGAAGGGGCCATGGACTTGCCGGGCAACAATGGAAGACCGCCTCACGCCGTCGAGGCCGACAGGATTGCGATCCATGTCGATCTCCCAGGCTCGGCGCTCTCGTCGGACGCCGTGCCAGGGCGTGGAGAGCCCGGGCTACAGCAGTGCCTCGTCTTCGCGAAAGGGTTCGTGCCCGGCCAGTCACGGGGTATGCGGGCCCTCTTCGAGGAGATCTCCGTGTTCGCCGCGGCGAACGTTCCCATCTTGCTCCTGGGCGAGACCGGGGTCGGCAAGGAGCCTCCTCGCCCGTACCCTTCACCTCTCCTCGGGCCGTTCGACCGGTCCCTTCGTCGCAGTAAACTGTGCCGCCCTTCCCCACGACCTGCTGGAGGCCGAGATGTTCGGCATCGAGCGGGGTGTCGCCACCGGCGTCGAGAAACGGGAAGGGCGTCTGCGGCAGGCCGACGGCGGGACGCTTCTTCTCGACGAGATCGGCGAGATGCCCCCGGCGCTCCAGGCGAAGCTTCTCCGGGCGCTCCAGGAGAACGAGGTGCGACCCGTCGGCGGACGGCCGCAGGCGATCGACGTTCGAGTCGTCTCCTCGACCAACGCCGACCTCGAGGACCGGATCCACCGCGGCGAGTTCCGTCAGGACCTTTATTACCGAGTCGCTGGAGTGCCTCTTCGCGTGCCGCCGCTTCGGGATCGGATCGAGGACCTTCCCGACCTGGTCGAGGCTTTCCTCCGCCGCCATGCCGAGGCCGCGGGGAAGAAGCGATTGAGCCTGACGGTGAGCGCCATCGAAGCCCTCTCCGCCTACCCCTGGCCTGGAAATGTCCGGGAGCTGGACAACGAGCTCCGCCGCCTCGCTTACCTCGCTCCCGACGGCGCCGTGCTCGATGGCGACTCGCTCTCTCCTGGCATCCGCTCCCCCTGGAGGGGAGATCCTCTCCCCCTGGCAGCGCGCTCCCGGGCCTCGCTCGCGCTGGCGCCCGAGGTGGCGCGAGTCGAGCGGGTGATGATCGCGGAGGCGCTCCGGCGTACTGGCGGCAACCAGAGCCGCGCCGCACTCCTTTTGGGCATCTGCCGCAACACCCTGGCCGAGAAGCTCCGGCGCCTGGGAATCCGAGCGCCCGAGGAGTCCTCCCCGAGGTCCGGGCGATCCGACCAGGAACCGTGGACCAACTTCTACGATCCGCCGCGATGACCTCAGCCCGGCTGGACTCGACGAGCAGGGCCGAGGCTCGAGGCCTCGTGCAGGCTCTCGGCGCCACCACGATCCACGACCTCTTCACGGGCTACGGCATCCCAGAGGAGGGCCGGGTCGAGATCCTGGGCGACGCGATCCTCTACCTCGCCTACAAGACCCACAGGATTCCCAACGTACGGAGCTGGTTTCTGGCTTACTTGGAGAGCGCCTGCCGAGAGTACGTCGCCAGGCGGGAAGCCGAGGCCGAGTAGGATCTCCCTGTGGATGATGGTTCCGAGCCCGGCGATCAGATCGCCCGACTCGCGAGTCCTATCGAGCGCCATCCGGATCGCGGCGCGAGGTCCTTCCGGGCTATGGCGTCCGGGTGGGCCCTCTGGTAGGCTCGCCTCGGCCGTGGGGACCACCGGCGGCTTTCCCGAGTAGCCAGCCAGATTCCGATGCACGTCGACTCCGTCGCCATCCTCGACTGCGGGGGGCAGTACACCAAGGTCATCGACCGCAAGGTCCGCGAGCTCGGCGTCCGCTCCGAGATCTTCCCGCTCGACGTGGCGCCCGAGGCCCTCGGGGAGATTCGACGGGATCATCCTCTCGGGCGGCCCCTCCTCGGTCTGGGGCGAGGAGAAGCCGGACTGCGACCCGGGGATCTGGGAGCTCGGCATCCCGGCGCTGGGGATCTGCTACGGCATGCACCTGCTCGCCGCCCACTTCGGCGGCCGGGTGAGCCCGGCCGAAGGGAGCCGGGAGTACGGCGAGACCGAGATCGGGGTCGACCCGGAGAGCCCGCTGTTCTCCGGGCTCGCCGAGCGCCAGCGGGTGCTCATGAGCCACGGCGACTCGGTCGACGAGCTGCCGGCCGGCTTCCGGGTGACCGGCCGGTCCGACGACGCGGTGGCTGCCATCGCCGACGAGTCGCGGCGGCTCTACGGCGTCCAGTTCCACCCGGAGGTCGACTTGACCGACCACGGCCGGGACATGCTCTGGAGCTTCCTGCACCGGGTCTGCGCGCTCGAGGGCAACTACGTCTTGGGCGACCGGATCGCGGCGGCGGTGGCGAAGATCCGCGAGCAGGTGGGGGAGCACCCCTGCCTGGTGCTGGTCTCGGGCGGCGTCGACTCGGCGGTCTCGGCGGCCTTGCTGCTCGAGGCCCTCGGGCCCGAGCGGGTCTACGCGGTGCACGTCGACCACGGCCTGATGAGGAAGGACGAGAGCGATCGGATCTGCGAGGTGCTCGGCGACCTCGGGCTCGGCCACCTGGTGCGCATCGACGCCAAGGAGATGTTCTTCCACGACACGGTGGAGGTCGAGGGGCGGGTCCTGGGCCCGCTGACCCGGCTGGTCGACCCGGAGGAGAAGCGGCGCCTGATCGGGGAGATCTTCCTCAAGGCGCTGCGCGAGGCGGCGCTCGGCCTCGACCTCGACTTCGACCGGACGTTCTGGGCCCAGGGCACGCTGCGCCCGGATCTCATCGAGAGCGGCAACCCGCAGATCTCGGGCTTCGCCCACAAGATCAAGACCCACCACAACGACATCGAGCTGGTGCGCCGGGCGCGCGAGCGGGGGATGGTGGTCGAGACCAACTGGGACTGGCACAAGGACGAGGTGCGCCAGGTCGCCCGGATGCTGGGCCTCCCCGAGGAGGTCGCGGGGCGCCAGCCCTTCCCCGGTCCGGGGCTCGCGGTGCGCCTGATCGCCGATCACGGCGAGGGCGGGGTGACCGCCGAGCAGGAGCGCGCGGTGGCGGAGCGGGTCGCCGAGTGGAGCGCCGCCTACGAGGGCACCGTGGTGCCGGTCAAGACGGTCGGAGTGCAGGGCGACCAGCGCAGCTACCGCTACCTCGCCCTGGTCGCGGGACCGCGCGGCGGCGGCCTCGGAGGCGCCGACTGGCAGGGGCTCACCCGGCTGGGCAATCGCCTCGCCAACCGCTTCGACTTCGTGAACCGGACCGCCTACGTGCTCAACCACCGGGAGCTACCGGCCGGCCTCGATCACCACCCGACCTACATCGGGGACGACACGGTCGACCTGCTGCGCGAGCTCGACGCGCGGGTCACCCGGCACCTGACCCTGGGCGCCGTCTCCCAGGCGTTCGCGGTGTTGCTCCCGATCGGCCGCGGCGGCCGGTGCTCGGTGGCGGTGCGCACGTTCGTGACCGAGGACTTCATGACCGGGCGCCCGGCGCGGGTGGGCGGCGAGGTGCCGCTCGAGGTGGTCGAGGAGCTGGTCGCCGACGTCGAGGGCGCCTTCGCCGACCGCATCGACCTGGTGCTCTGGGACGTCACCTCCAAGCCGCCGGCGACCGTGGAGTGGCAGTGAGCGACGCGATGAGCCCCGAGGAGTTCCGGCACTGGGGCAAGGCGCTGGTCGACTGGATCGCCGACTACCGCGAGCGGGTCGAGGAGCTGCCGGTCCTCTCGCGCGTCGCTCCCGGCGAGATCGCCGTGAAGCTGCCGGCCGAGGCGCCGGAGGAGCCCGAGGGCTTCGAGCGGATCCTCGCCGACCTCGACGAGATCGTGCTGCCCGGGATCACCCACTGGCAGTCGCCCAGCTTCTTCGCCTACTTCCCGTCGAACGCCTCGTTCCCCTCGATCTTGGGCGAGCTCGCCGCCTCGGGGCTCGCCGTCCAGGGCATGCTCTGGGCGACCAGCCCGGCCTGCACCGAGGTCGAGACCCGGGTGCTCGACTGGCTGGTGTCCGCCCTCGCCCTGCCGGCGGCCTTCCGCTCGACCGGCCCGGGCGGCGGCGTGATCCAGGACACGGCTTCGAGCGCGACGCTCTGCGCCCTCCTGGCGGCGCGGGAGCGCGCCACCGGCTTCGCCGCCGGCCGGGACGGGCGTGCCCGGGGACCTGGTCGCCTACACCTCGACCCAGGCCCACTCCTCGGTCGAGAAGGCGGTGCGGATCGCCGGCCTCGGCACCGTCCCGGCTGCGCGCGATCGAGACCGACGAGCTCTTCCGCATGCGGCCCGAGGCGCTGGCCGAAGCGCTCGCCGCCGACCGGGCCGCGGGGCTCGTGCCGGCCTTCGTCTGCGCGACCGTCGGGACCACCTCGTCGCTCGCCGTCGATCCGCTGGCCGCGATCGGCGAGCTCTGCCGCGAGCACGGTGCCTGGCTCCACGTCGACGCCGCGATGGCGGGGACGGCGGCGCTCTGCCCCGAGCTGCGGGCGATCCACCACGGGCTCGAGGCCGCGGACAGCTACTGCTTCAACCCGCACAAGTGGATGTTCACGAACTTCGACTGCGACTGCTTCTGGGTCGCCGATCGGGCGGCGCTGGTGCGGACCCTCTCGATCCTGCCCGAGTACCTGCGCAACCGGGCCACCGAGTCCGGCGAGGTGATCGACTACCGCGACTGGCACATCCCGCTGGGCCGGCGGTTCCGGGCCCTCAAGCTCTGGTTCGTCCTCCGCTCCTTCGGCCTCGAGGGGCTCCGCCGCCGCGTGCGTCTCCACGTCGAGCTGGCCGAGCGGTTCGCCTCGTGGGTGGCCGCGGACCCTCGGTTCGAGCTGGTGGTGCCGCGGAGCCTCAACCTGGTCTGCTTCCGGCTCCGGGCGAGCGACGAGGCCAACGAGGAGCTCCTCGCGCGGCTCGATGACTCCGGCGCCCTGTACCTGACCCACACCCGCCTCGGCGACCGCTACGCGATCCGCATGTCGATCGGCCAGACGGCGACGGAGGAGCGCCACGTGGCGGCGGCCTGGGAGCGGATCTCGGGGCTCGCCGGGGAGCTCCTCGCGACCGGCTGAGGCCGGCGCCCCCGGGGACCGCCGGGCTGGCGCGCGATCTGCAGGATCCACTCGGGATGTCCTTCGACGGCGAGGGGGGGAAGAGCCACGGCGGGAGGCGAGGGGCCTTCGGCTGGCTCGAGGAGCACCTGGGGGCCGACCGGGTGGTGCTCGCCCTGTCGTTCGCGCGGCTGGGCGACGGCGTGGGCAACAGCATCCTGATCGTCACCCTTCCCCTCTACGTCGCCACGATCCCTTCGCCCTGGGTGCCGTTTCCCACGCCGGTGCTGGTGGGCATCCTGATCGCCCTCTACGGCTACGTGAACTCGGCGGTCCAGCCGCTCGCCGGGGCGCTCATCGACCGCTTCGGCCGGCGCAAGGCGTTCATCCAGGGGGGGCTGCTGCTGATGGCGGGCTCGACCGCCTCGATCCTGCTCGCCAACACCTTCACCGAGCTGGTCGCGGTGCGCGCGGTCCAGGGCGTCGGCTTCGCCCTGACCCTGCCGGCCTCGCTCACCATCATGAAGGCGGCGACCCGGCGCACCACCCGGGGTGGCGCCATGGGGGTGTTCACCACCTTGCGCATGGTGGGCTTCTCGATCGGACCCCTGTTGGGCGGCTTCCTGCAGTCGCGCTACGGCTTCGCCCCGGCCTTCTACACCGGGGCCGGGTTCATCGTCCTCGGGATGGTGGCGGTCCAGATCTGGGTCGAGGACCCGAGCGAGCGCCCGGCGGGCGGCGCGGCCTTCCGCCTCTTCGACCGGAGCCTGCTCGATCCCGCGCTCCTCAGCCTGGCGGGAGCGACCTTCGTGATGGCGGCCTCGGTGGCCATGATGTCGGCCCTCGAGAACCAGTTCAACGCCCGCCTGGAGCAGACCGCCTTCGGGTTCGGGGTGGCGTTCAGCGCCCTGACGCTGAGCCGGGTGGTGTTCCAGATCCCCCTGGGGTCGCTCTCCGACCGCACGGGGCGCAAGCCGGTGGTGATCGGCGGCCTGCTGCTCCTGGCTCCGGCCACGATGGCCCTCGCGTACACCGGGTCGACGCTCGAGCTCACCGCGGTACGGCTCGTCCAGGGGATCGCCACCGCCGGGATCGCCGCGCCCGCCTTCGCGCTGGCCGCGGACGTCGCGCGCAAGGGAGGCGAGGGGCGGCAGCTCAGCATCCTGACGATGGGGTTCTCGCTCGGGATCGCCACCGGCCCGCTGCTCGCCGGGGTGCTCTCGGTCGTCGACTTCCACTTCCCGTTCTGGATCGGCGGGGCGCTCGCCCTGGCGAGCGCCTGGGTGGTCCACCGCTACGTCGCGGAGACGGTCACAGCCACCGCTTCCTCCTGAAGACGAGCAGCATGATCAGCACGATCACCGCCGCCATCACCCAGAAGGCCGGGTAGCCGTAGGCCCACTCGAGCTCGGGCATGTTCCAGCGGCTCGCCCGCGGGTCGAAGTTCATGCCGTAGATGCCCGCGAGGAAGGTGAGCGGGATGAAGATCGAGGCGAGCACCGTGAGCACCTTCATCACCTCGTTCATCCGGTTGCTGACGCTCGAGAGGTAGATGTCCAGGAGCCCGGTGGCCAGGTCGCGGTAGGTCTCGACCATGTCGAGCACCTGGATCGTGTGGTCGTAGAGATCGCGCAGGTAGACCCGGATCTCCTTGCTCACCAGCGGCGACTCGAAGCGCTCGAGCGCGCTCACCACCTCGCGTTGGGGCCAGGTGGCGCGGCGCAGGACGAGCAGGTCCCGCTTGGCGGCGTGGATCAGCCCGACCGTCTCCCGGTCCGGCTCCTCGACCACCTCCTGCTCCAGGTCCTCGAGGCGCTCGCCGAACTCCTCGAGCACCGGGAAGCAGTGGTCGACCAGGCTGTCGAGCAGGGCGTAGGCCAGGTAGTCCGGCCCCATGCGCCGGATCCGGCCCTGGGCGGTGCGGATGCGCTGGCGCACCGGGTCGAAGACGTCGCCCGGGATCTCCTGGAAGGTGATCACGAAGCGTTCACCGAGGAACAGCGAGATCTGCTCGCTCTCCATGCGGCCGGTCGAGGAGTGCATGAGCTTCATGACCACGAAGAGGTGGTCTTCGTAGGGCTCCATCTTGGGGCGCTGCCCGGTGTTGAGCACGTCCTCGAGCGCCAGGGGATGGAGCCCGAACTGCTCCCCGAGGGCGCTCAGGAGCGCGACGTCCTGGAGGCCGACGACGTCGATCCAGAGCACCGGCAGCCCCTCGCGCCGGGTCGCGATCTCCTCGGCGCCGGAAGCCTGCCATTCGGCCACCCGGTCGGGCCCGTACTCGAGGACCGAGATCGAGACCCTCTCCACCCGGTGGACGGTGAGCGGGCTCAGGGTGCCGGGGGCCGTTCCCGGCGGGGCGAATCGTTTCCCGAAGCGCATGGGACTCCTCCTCGACGAGGCGCAGGTCGATGCGCGGCAGAGACTATCAACCGGCGCGGTGTGGCGTCGCCGGGCCGCCGGCGGCGGGCTCCGGTCCGCGTATTTGACAAACCGCGCCTGATCGCGCAGCATGGAGGCGGTCCGGATCCGCACCGCTCCTTGGCGTGAGCGGCGCGGCGGCTTCGAGAGCTCGGGCGGCTCGAGGGGCCGGGCGGGGTGGGACCCGCCGACGAGGGGTACGCCCAGGAAGGAGGTGATCCAGTGAAGAGTGCTAAAACGGATTTGACGGAGGTGGCGTCCCCGTAGGGGAACCTCCATCGCCTCTGTGGCGCTCACTGGAGGCCCCCGCAGCCGGGGGGTACCCACGCCACCGATGCAGATCCAAAGCCCCGGCCCCGCGGGATGCGGCGCCGGGGCTTCGTATTTTCGGGCGCCCGCGCCGGAGGTACGGCAGGCTCGCGGTGCGAAATGCCCGCTCCCTCCCGAGGCACGTGCTTTCGGATCACCCGGGAGTCCAGAATTTGCGTTATCCTTCGACCGCGCCACGCCCCAAGGAGAGTGAGCACGACGAGCCCCGCGGTCGCCGCGGAGCCCGGAGGCGATCCGACCGGCTCCGCGAGCCGCATCCTCCGAGCCCGCTCGAGCCAAGGGCCGCCGAAGGAGCCCGGTCCGTGTCAGTCGTCGACCTCGATCTCGGAGAGATGCCCCAGGACGCCGAGCACCAAGAGGAGTTCGGCGCCCTCTTCCTGCAGTACGCGGAGCCGATCTCGTATTTCTTCGCCCGCCGCGGATGCCCCGCCGAGGAGTGCCGGGACCTGGCCCAAGAGACCTTCCTCCGGGCCTTCCGCGGCTACGCTCGCTTCCGGGGAGACTCGGCGGTCACCACCTGGCTCCTGCGGGTGGCCGCCAACGTCTGGAAGAACTCGATCCGGGAGAAGAAGGCGAGCAAGCGCAGCGCGCCGACCGAGTCGCTCGACGCCGTGCTCGAGCGCGGCGAGCCGGTGGCCGAGGCGAGCGCCGTCCGGCAGCCGCGGCGCTCCGGGCCGCTCGACCAGGCGCTCGACCGCGAGCGCGCCCAGATGCTCCGGGAGGCCGTGTCCGCGCTGCCCCCCCGGATGCGACGGTCGGTGATGCTGCGCATCGATCGCGGCCTCAAGTACCAGGAGATCGCGAGCATCATGCAGGTCTCGGTGGATACGGTGAAGACCCAGCTCCATCAGGCGCGCCAGCGGCTCCGGGTCGAGCTGGGAGAGTACTTCAGCATGGGCGACGACGAGGGCGAGGACCGGGACTAGGCTCCTGTGACCGTCCCCGGGGGAGACGATGGACTCTGACAAACCCGATCTCGACGCGGCTCTCCGCGAGCTGGCGGCGGAGGAGCGCAGGAGACTGGGCGCCGAGCACCCTGATCCGGATGCCCTGCTCGCCTACCAGCGGGGCGAGCTGCCCGCGGCGGAGGCCGAGCGCGTGCGCGACCATCTCGCCCTCTGCCGGGAGTGCGGCGACCTGGTGCTGGACTTCGCCGCCTTCCCCGCCCTCGAGCCTCCGGAGGGGAGCCCGCGTCTCGACCGGCGGGAGATCGGCGAGCGCTGGCGCGACCTCCAGGCGGCGGCCGCGGACCGGGGACCGCTCTGGACGCGCTCGAAGGTGGTCCTGCCGCTGGCGGCGGCGTTCCTGCTCGCTGTCGTCGGCCTGGGGGCGTGGAATCTCGTCCTGCGCCAGCGCCTGGAGCGAGCGGCCGGCCCCCAGGGCGACGTCGTGATGGTCGTGCTCAACCCCGAGAGCCGGGTGATCCGCGGCGTGTCGCCGCAGGTCGTCGCGATCCCGGCGACGGCCGAGCGCGTGGTCGTGAACCTCGCCGTCGGCGAGCCCCGCGACTTCCCCGGCTACGCGATCGACTTGACGGACGGCGCGGGCGTCTCCCTGGTCCGTGACCTGCCGGTCCAGCGGGCGCCGTCTCCGAACGAGAACTTCTCCCCCGAGCTGCCGGCGTGGCGGCTGGCGCCGGGCGAGTACCGGATCGAGCTCTACGGAGTCCGCGACGGCGCGCGCGAGCGCCTCGAGCGCTATTCCTTCCGGGTGACCCGCCCGGGACCATGAGCCGCCGCCGGGGACGGTGGGTCGCGCCTCTGGCGCCCCTCGCCCTGGCGGCTGCACTGGCCGGTTGCTCGCCGGCACCGGCGGCGGCACCGGCCGCGCCCGTGAGCCCGCCGGCCCCGGTGGCGGCGGTCGCGAGCCGGCCCGCCGGGCCCCAGGAAGTCGAGCTGGAACCCGGCCGCTCCTACGTCCGTTCCCCGGCGCCCGGCGCCTGTGACCGCTATCGCGTCTCCCTGGCGGCGGACGACGTCCTCGACCTGGCGGTCGACCAGCGGGGCCTGGACGTGGCGGTCACCGTCACCCCTCCCGCAGGATCCGGCGCGGCCGTCGAGCTCGACAGCCCGGTGATGGATCGAGGAGCGGACGGCGGTCTCCTGGTCGCCGCCGCGGCCGGCGAGCACGAGGTGGCGGTCTGCCTCGGCGCCACGAGCGAGGGCCCGGGCGCCTACACCCTCCGGATGGCTCCGCCCCGGCCGGCGTCCGACGGCGACCGGCTGGTGGACCGGGCGACGAGGAGCTACGCCCGGGGCCGGGCGCTGGCCGCCGCGGGCCGCCCGGAAGCCGCGATCCACGCCTTCGAGACGGCGGCAGCGACCTGGAAGCGGGCCGGGGACGGACAGCGGGAGAGCTGGGCGCGCTACAAGCTCGCCGGCCTGGCACGAATCCGTGGCGATCTCGACCGGGCGGAGAAGGCCTACGGCGCGGCCGCCGAGCTCGCCGGCGGCGCCGGGAACCGGTGGATGCAGGCGATCTGCGTCGGGTGGCAGGCGCGGAGCGCACGCGAGGCCGGGAGGCTCCACGAGAGCCTGGAGCTCGATCTCGAGGGAGCCCGGCTGGCCCATGCCGCCGGCGCCGGGGCCCTGGAAGCGCAGGCGCTGGGCCACGCGGCCCAAGTCCACGCCGAGACCGGCGACGCGCTCGAGGCCCTGGTCCTCTGGCGCCGGGTCGAGGCGATGGATCGCGCGGCCGGCCGGTGGGAGGAGGCGCTCAAGGCCCTCGACTGGCAGGCATGGATCTTCGCCGAGGCCGGCGACTGGGCGGAGGTCCTCGGGCGCGTGGGCGAGAGCCGCCGGCTGGCCCACGAGCACGGATTGCGGCGCGAGGAGGCCCGGGCCCTGGCGGACCTCGGGGTGGTCGAGATCAAGGCCGGCAGGAGCCCCCTGGCGGTCCACTTCCTGGAGCGGGCGCGGGATGCCTTCGAGGGCCTCGACGATTCCCGCGGCCTGGGCGGGGTGCTCGACGAGCTGGGGCGGGCGCGCCGAGCTCTCGGCGACCTGGACGGAGCGGACCGGGACCTCGGCCGGGCCCTCGAGCTCCTGGAACCGGACGGCTCGGACGAGAGCGTCGGCACAGTCCACCTGGACCTGGCGCGGGTCCTCGAGGACCGGGGAGATCCGGCCCACGGCCTCGACGAGTGCCGGCGAGCGCTCGCGCGGTTCGAGCAGAGCGGCACGCCGCTGCTGACGGCCCGCGGATGGAACTGTCTCGCGCACCACCAGCGGTTGGCGGGCGACCTCGACGATGCGCTCGACAGCATCTCCCGAGCGATCGACCGCATGGAGGTGGAGCGCAGCCGGTCGGCTCCGCCGGATCTGCGGACGGCGCTCCTCGCCTCCCGCCACGAGTACTACGAGCTCGAGGTCGAGATCCTCATGGCTCTCGCGGAGCGGCACCCGGACGACGGCTTCGAGGAGCGGGCTTTCGAGGTCGCCGAGCAGAGCAAGGCGCGGACTCTCCTCGACCGCGTCGTCCAGCAGGCGGCCGAAGTCGAGCGCGGCGCGGACCCGGCGCTGCTCGACCGGGTGACCCGCTTGACGGCGCAGATCTCGGAGGTGCAGCAGGAGCTGTTCGGCGGCGGAGCCGCGGACGGTGCCCTCCAGGGAAGGGGGACGCCGCTGCGAGCCCGGTTGAGCGGTCTCGAGCGCGAACGGAACCTGGCGCGGGGCGCGCTCCTCGCCGCGCATCCGGGGTGGCGGCGTCTCCTCGACGTCGTACCGGTCCGCCTCGGCGACGTGCGTCGCAGGCTCTTGGGGGGCGACGGCACGGAGCTGCTCAGCTACTTCCTGGGCGAGCGCGAGAGCTGGGTCTGGCTCGTCGGCAAGGACGAGCTGGTCGCCCGGCGGCTTGCCGGGCGAGCGCGGATCGAGGCCCTGGCGGACCGGGCGACCGCCCTGCTCGGCCGCAGCGGCGAGGCCCCCTCGCGACAGCAGGCGGAGCTGGCCGCCGAGGCGCTCGCCCGGGTGGTGCTCGCGCCGGTCGTCGGGCGGATCACGGCCGAGCGCCTGGCGATCGCGGCCGACGGCGCGCTCCACACCGTCCCGTTCGCCGCCCTGCCCGTCGCGGCCGCGGGTGCGAGCCGGGTCCTGCTCGGCGACCGCCGCGAGATCCTCGAGCTCCCGTCGGCCTCGTCGGCGGCGCAGCTGGCCGAGCGGAGAGCCGGCCGCTCCGCGCCAGCGGGCCGCCTGGTGATCGTCGCCGATCCGGTGGTCTCGGCGACCGACGAGCGGCTCCGACCGCCGGCGCGGCCGGCCGAGGTCAGCGAAGCGCCTCACGAGAGCGGCGCTCCTGCGCCGGGGGCCGTGGCGGGGGCGAGGCACCCGGAGCTCGATCTCCCCAGGCTCCTGGCCGCCGCCCGGGAGGCGCAGTCGATCGCGCAGCTGGTGCCTCCGGCCGCGCGCCGCGTCGCCATCGGCTTCGAGGCCAGCCGCCGCTTCGTCCTCGACGGCGGCCTACGCGGTTTCGGGATCGTCCACTTCGCCACCCACGGCGAGGTCGGGCCCGACGTCTCGGGTCTCCTCCTGTCGGGCTACGACCGGGACGGCCGGCCGGTCCAGCCCCTCCTCAGCGAGCAGGAGATCTACGACCTCGACCTCGATGCCGGCCTCGTGGTCCTCGGCTCGTGCCGTAGCGGCCTCGGCCGCCGCGTTCCGGGCGAGGGAGTGCTCGGGCTGTCGCGAGCGTTCCTCTACGCCGGAGCCTCGCAGGTGCTGGTCTCGCTCTGGGACGTGGACGATCGGGCGACGGCGCGGTTCATGGAGCTCTTCTACCGCGCCCTTCTGGTCGCGGGGGAAGCGCCCGGCCAGGCTCTCCGGACCGCGCAGCGGTCGCTGCGGGCCGATCCCCGCTGGTCGGCTCCGGAGTACTGGGCGGCCTTCGTCCTGCAGGGGGCCGGCCCTCCTCGCGGCGACTGAATCGCGGTCGCCGGTCGGGTGTCGCCCGCCGCCTCTCAACCATCGCGCGCTCGCGGTGTCTAGTGCGGATGAGACGCGAACCGAGGGCCGGCGGTGGCCGATCGACTCCCGACAGCGGGTGGGCGATCCCCGGGTGCCGGCCCCCAACCGAGGAGGACGCGATGAACGATGGCACCGAGACCCGTCGCAGCTCGACGGAAGAGACCAACCTGCGCCGGATGACCGGCGCTCCATTCCCCGAGGGCGACGACTACGACGGCGAGACCGCGCCGCCGCCCGACTCGCCACCGCCGAAGGGAGAGCCCTACCCGCCGCCGGGCATGGGCACCGGCCGTCCCTACGACGGCGAGCCGCCGCCGTCGCCCGATCCCCCGCCGCCGAAGGGCGGCGACTACCCGCCCCCGGGCGGGGGCGGGCGAGACTGAGGACCGAGCCTCGGGGCCGCCGGGCAGTCCGCCGGCGGCCCCGCCATTTCGGCCAGGGACCGGAGTGTGCTCACGGCATGCCCCTCCAAGACCGGCAGGAGACGCTCGACGAGCGCCTGGATCGGATCTACCGCACGTGGACGAAATTGACGGGAAGCCGCTCCGTACTGGCCCGGCGATCTTGGTGGCAGGATGCGGAACCGATGGGCCTCGGAGCGGCGGCGCTCGCGCTGGCGGCCGCCTTGCCGGTCGAGTCGAGACTCTGGGGTATCGCTTGGAGCATGCCGGGCCTGGACTTGCTGGGAGCAGTTCCCGCGTGGACGGTGGTCTGCGCCCTGGTGCTCGGTTGGATCCTGGAGGCGAGGCTGTTGGTCCGGCTCGTCGAGGAGCGGACCGCAGCGACCCCTGATCTCCGGTGGCCTCTGCGAGCCCTCCGCTTCGTGAGTCTCGGAGCTCCCGGCCTTGGGCTCACCACCGTGGGGATCTGGTGTCGGATCGATCCCGCGAAGTTGCCCTGGGCCTTCCTCGCGGCCGACGCCGGGTCGGACGGCCGGAGGCGTGCCTTGCACCTCACGGATCGAGATTTCCGGGCAGGGCCGGCCGAGCTCGAAGGGAGGGCGTTCTGGGGTTGGCTCGCCGGTGTGGGCCTCCTGGAGCTCGCGGCGGTCTGGCTCTCGGCACCCGTGTCGCCGAGCCCGGGGCGCCGTTTCGCCCTTCTGGGTCTCGCCGCTTCGCTTCACCTCTTCGGTTTCGCGGGGATGGCGGTGTACGGAGCTCATCTCAGAAGGCGGGGCCTGGGCCGAGCCTCCTTCGCCCTCCCGACGACTTGGCTCCTGCCTATGCCGGTGCCGTTGCTGTCCTTCGGACTCCTGGTGCTGGACTCCGATACCCGAAGAGAGACGACGCTCGTCCGCACCGCCTTCGTTCATCGGCGCGATCTCGATCAGCTGCCGAGCTGGCTCGCTCTTCGCCGGACGGTCCACGAGTCATGGATCGACAGGCCGTGGTGGCGCCGATGGCGACGGCCCTCGAGCCGAGCCGTCCGCCCGCGTCTCACGGGATCGCAACGGGCGCTCACCAGTCTGGCGCGGATGAAGCTGTCGCTCCTGCTCCTCGACGGAATCTTCCTCGCGCTGAGCCTTGAGTCCCTACGCCGGCCTGAGGACAGCCCGTGGCTCTCGTCGGCACGCCTCGGGACCGTTCTGGTGCTGGCCGGCGTGTTGATCGGTGCCGAGCTCACCCTGGCGAGCGGTAGGGTCCTTCTCGGAGCGCTGCACCTGGTCCGGCCGCCGCCCCCGCTGGGCTTGCATACCCGTCTCGGGTGCGCCGCCGTCGGCCAGAGCTCGCTGGTCCTGGGGATGCTGGTCGGAAGTCCGCTCGCACGCGGTGCCTTCGAGAGCGCCGGAGTCGTCCTCATGCTCGGCGCGACGCTGGGGACCATGGTCGGAGCCGTCGTCCTGATGCTCCGGTCCCCTTTCGGGCTGGCGGACGAAAGCCGCGAAGGGGCGCCGTCCCTCTGGCTGCTCGGGCTGCTCGCCCTCTCCGCATTCGGCGGGGCGATGACCGTCTCCGCCGGTTGTGCAGGTCTGACCCTGACCGCGGGCTGGCTCGCCCCTTTGTGGAGTGTAGCGTTCGCCGCTGCAGCAGGGCGGCGCTTGGTCCATGTCGCGCGGCGGCCGGGCGCGGTCCGGGGTCGGAGCTGGTTCCCACCTGCCGCACTGATGGTTTTCGCCGCCGTTCCGTTGGGAGGATTGACGGTTCCCTTCTGGTTCCCCCCGGGCGAGGCCGATCCGGACGAGCGCGGAAGACCGCCCGGACCGGGCCCGACGGTGGCCCGAAACCCATGAGTCTCCCAGCACTGCGAGCCTTCGCGTTGCGCCACCGCGTCGAGGTCGCAGCCGAGCTCGACGAGCGATGGTCCTGGGAAGAGCTGTTCGAAGAGATCGAGGCGGGGGGGTTCTTTGCCCGGCAAGCGGCAGGTCTCGACGGCTTCCGGCAGACTTCGCGTGACCTCGAACGGTACGTGCTCCCGGCGACCCTCCGCGCCGCGGACTGGCCGCGCCTTCTACGCTTTGCGGCCATCGCCGCCAATCTCCGGGGCCTGGCCGAGGATCTCGACGACGAGCAGATCCTGAAGACCCTCGCCGCGACGGGCCGGTCGGCGCTGGCGATCGAGCTGGCCGAACAGCTCCCCGGACTCGGCGAGCGGGCGCGGGCTCGGGCCGCCATCGCAACGGCGCTGTCTCCGGCCCGACCGGAGTTCGGGCGCCTGCTGGATGCCGTGCGGGAGGATCTCGAGGCGATCCCGCGACCGACGGACCCGACATCGGCCCGCCGGTGGCGAGACACGCTGGTCGGGGCGGCGAGGTGCCTCGCCTACCCCCTTCAGGCCCGCTGGCAGGACTGGATCCGGAGCCTCGAACCGTGGCCGGAGCTTGCGGACGACGTCCGGCGGGAGCTCGTCGAGAGCCTCCTGAAGCTGGGAGAGGCGGACTCGCCGATCCTGTGGAGAGCGCTGGGTGGGGTCCGGAGCCCGCGGCTGGTGGCGGAGCTGGTGACCGGGAGCGTGGCGCCCCGTTGGCCCGGCGATCCGCTGGCTCTAGGGCGCCGAGTCCGAGAGGGCCTTCCGTCGGGAGGAGCAGGACTGGCGTGGGCGGCGACGATCGCGGCCCTGGCGGGCCACGGGCTTTGTCGGCCCGCGCTGGCGACCGAGCGCTGGAAGCGGGCGCGGCGTGGCTTCGGGCCCGTGCCCTGGTCCCGGCAGATCCTGGAGCTCGGTGCAGAGCTATGGAGCCTCCTCGGCGAGCAAGAGCGCTCGGCGCTGGAGTCGGAGCTGCCCGCCGAGCTTCGGTTCCCGCTCCGCGTGCTACTCCTCGAGCGTCGTGGTAAGTCGGCGGCGAGTGCCGTCGCCTCGATCCGGGCCGTCGACCCTCCGGCCTCGGAGCTCCACTGGCGGCTCCGGTGGCTCGCGGCTCCAGGCGCCGGAACGGTCGAGAGCAGGACTCGAGGGGTGGGCGCCCTGAAGACCGAGCTCCAGCGAAGTGGCTACGCCGCGCCGGCGGCCGACCTGGCGCGGTTTCTCGACCTCGTGGCGGAGCTCCGGCCCGACCTCCTCCCGGGAGAGCTCGAGGCGGTGAGCTCGGCTGCGGGCAGCGGGGCATCGACCCTCGAGGCGATCGCCGGAGAGGTCCGGCATCCCAGGGTCCGCCGGCGGCTATTCGACGATGCGGAACGACTCGCTCTCCGTTGCGCTTCCACGACCGTCGAGGCGTTCGCGCTTCGGCGTGCGCTCATCGTACGGCTGGCCGGGGTCCTGTGCGCCGAGACCGGCGACCTCGAGGCGTTGTCGTCCGCCACCAGACGCCTCCTGCCCGGCGAGGAGGAGGACGACCTCCGAGCTTTCGTGGCTCGAGCTCTGGCACGCCATGGGTACCGCGAGAAGGCTGGGGCCGTCACCTCGGAGATCCGGGGCCGCCCTCTGCGAGTCCGCACCTGGCTCGAGGTGACGAACGAGGATGTCCGCTCCCGTCTGGAGCCGAACCGGCTCTACGAGGCGGTTGCTTCGGTGGACGTTCTGGAGGACGAGGTCGCCTGCCTCGGGGTGCTCTTGGAGGTACCGGACTCCCCGAGCGAGCTCGCCAGGCATCTCCTCGGCAGCGTGAGGAGCGACGCTCGGCGGGTCGAAGCCTTGATGGACCTTGCGTGGCACGGCCTCCGCTACCAGGAGAGAACCTTTCGACGGGGACTCGGCGACCGCCGTGCACCGAGCCTACCCCTGCGGCAGAGCCTCGGGGTCATCGCGAGCGACGCCTGGCTTGTCGCCCTCACTCCCGATCTGGTCGACCTGGGTATGGCCGAGGGCGGCAGGCTCGGCGTCGCCGAGGTCCAGGAGGCGATCGAGCAGGCCATCGGCCTGGAGACCGTGCCTTGGCGGTACCGCGAGGAAGCGATCCGGCAGCTCTTCGCCCGGATCGAGGCCGTTGCCCGTCCGGACGGCGACCGTGGGCTATGGGTTCATCGTCGGCGGGCACTTCGGCTCGTACGTTGGGCGGGCCGGCTGCCCCGCCGGCCTGGCGAGGCCCCCGGCCTTCGCGAGCTCCGCGGTGCCTGGCCGCGTCTCCTGCCGGTGTTGGTGGCCCTGGTGCGGCGTGGCGAGCTCGCTCGAGGGCCTGAGAGCGAGCGACGGCTGGTGAGATCGCTCACCCGCGGCTGGCCATGCATGACGGCCGGACTCTTCCGGCGCAGTCGGACTTCCGACTCGTCCGCACTCCGGGCGTCGGACGCCGAGCTCGGCGTCAGCCTGAACCTCTGCCGCGCCTCGATCGGGGAACGGCTGAAGGCCGCCGGTGCCGTCGTGGAAGATCCTGGCCGGTCAGGGCAGCGTGCCGATCCTCTTCTCGAGGCTACGGTCCATGCGCTCTGCTACCTCCTCGCCGGCGAGAGGGCCTCCTTCGTCCCGGGCCTGGTGGGCAGCCTCGGCCCTGGTCCTTCTCGCGACGACCTGGTGTTCGGGCTTCTCCGCCTCGACTGGCTACCTCCGGACGAGGCGAGACGGCTGGTCGAGTTGCTCGAGCAGCCGAAGGCGGAGCGGGCCTGGCTCGAGCTCGGGATTCTCCGTCCCGGTGCGGTCTCGGAGGACGAGTGGCTCGAGGCGCTCGCTTCCCTCGTGGCCGCCGGCAGCCTCGACCCTTCGAGCCCTTCGAATGCTCCAGTCCGGCGTCATCTATGGCAGGTCGATCCCCGCCGCTCCTTGCCCGTCTTGGCGCAAGCGGTCGTCGACGCGCTCGGCTCTGCGGGCCGACCAGGGGCAGAGAACGGCTTGCGCTTGTTTCTCGATGCATGGCTGGCGCCTGTCCTCGGCCGCGCGGGCGGTTGCGAGGCGCTGGGCCGGAGCGAGAGCGCGGTCATCGTCCTGCGACAGGCCCTCTCGCTGGCGGGGTCGGTCCCTTCCGGCAAGGACAGGGCACTCAACCGGACATCGCCCGAAAGAGCCGGACCCGGGCGGCTCGGAGGTCCACAGGATCGTCGGCCAGCTCGTCCTTTGCCACGATGAAGTCGAAGAAGCTCCGATGGTAGAGACGGTAGAGGTGACGGCCGGAGTCGGAATCGTGGGCCTGGGTCACCGCCAGAAACGGCCGCCACTCATCGAGAACCTGGCGGACCCGGTGCCGGTCCCCGACGCCGGAAAATGCCTGGATCATCTCCAAGCCGAGCGGCTCGTCGACCACGGCCAGTGCTTCGAGCACGGGCAGCTTGTAGCCTAGCCAGGCGGCCTCGTCCCGGCCGCGCATCCGGCGCCAATGGTCTTCGTAGTAGGACTCCAGGCCCGCGGGAAGCTCAGCCGGAGAGAGGTCGCGGTACAGGCCCCGATCGAGCTCCCGGAGCACGTGCGACAGGTACATGAAATTGCCCTCGCTCTTGACGACCAGAGTCTCGACGAGCTGGCGGTCCGTGATGCCCCGGAGGCCGAGCCGGTCCCGGACTCCGGGCCTCTTCATCCAGGTCTCGAGCAGCTCCCCGATGTCCCGGAGGTTCTCTTCCGAGTCGGGCTCGAGGGCCAAGCGCTCGTGGGCGCCGTCGATCCGCGGCTTCCGGTCGGAAGCGAGCGGCCTGCTGGTGAGGAGGATGAAGACGCCCGGGGGAAGGGTGGCTGGCAGGAATAGGGGATTGACCCCGGCCGGCAGCCCGTCCAGGTCCGACTCGTCGAGGGCGTCGACGAGGAGGACGGCCGGTTTCTCTGGCCCGAGGCGCCTGGAGACGGCTCCGAGGATCTCCTGGAGGAACGCGCCGTTCCGGACGGCATCCGGAGGCAGGGAGCCATAGGGCAGCTCGTACGCCGCGATGAGCTGGGCGCAGACGTTGGAGAGGAAGGCCTCGGGCCGGTAGATGCCGGCGGAACGCACGTTGAAGTGATGAGGCCAGCCTCGGGTCCGGACAAGCTCGGCGACCAAGGCCGTCTTGCCGATGCCCGGGTCCCCGACGAGCTCGAAGTACCCGCCCCCCGACGACTCCAGGAACCGGTCGAAAGCTTCGAATACGAAGCGCCGGCCGACGAACCCCCTCGTCTTTTCCTGAACCAGGATGGAGGAGTCGAGGACTCGACTCCGAATCGCCCCCGCAGTCGTCGCTCGATCGCCTGTTGGACGCTCGAGGATCGCCGCGTCCACCACCCGGGTGAAAAGTACGGGCGTCGCCCACTCGAGGGACACCTCCTCGGCCCGGTGGATCGCGAGGCGGCCCTCGGCCACCGCGGCGTCGACTTGGTCTCCCGCGGCGAGAGCGCTGTAGAACGCACTGCTGAACTCGATGGCCGCCCGGTCGGAGATCGGGAACTGCATGGCCAGGACAGAGGGCAACCCGGCGGCGACCAGCGCGGCGGCCACTCCGGAGTATGGATCGAGGCCGGCTCGCCGCGGGAAGCGCGCGGACTCGCAGGCGTTCAGGACGACGAGGCGGAGAGACGGGATGCCTCGCAGCGTCTCCGCGAGAAGCCGACCCGACACCGGGCGGCGCCCGCCGTCGGGCCCGCTGAACAGGAGGCAACCTTCGCCGGTGACCTCGTCGAAGTCGCCGTGCCCCATGAAATGCAGCACCTGGAAGGAGCCGTCTCTGAGCCTGGCGCGGAGCTCTTCGAGCCTCGTATCGGCGAGCACTTCGACCTCTGCGTCGGGTGTGCTCAAGGCTGCGCGGAGACGCGCGCCTTCGGCGGCGAGGTCGAGGGGCTCTGAAGCCGGTGGGTTGGCGCCGGTGACGAGGATCCCCACCGGCGGTCCGGCGCGCGGCAGCGCGTCGGGCTGGGTCACGTCGAGACAACGGACGACCGGGGTCAGCACGTTGCGGCTGAGGAATTCGGCGCCCTCGGCATCGAACAGAAGCTCCCAGGGCAGGGCGGCGACCGCGGCGACCTCCGGATCGCTCGGATCGTAGACCAGGCGCAGCCTCAGGCCGCGGTCGAGCTGGCGCCGAACGCTGCCCAGGCCGAAGCGGAAGCTGTCGCGCACCCGCCCGGTGAGCAAGGCGTCGAAGAGAAGCCCGCCCATCTCGCGTGGATCGAAGGTCGGGTTCCCGGGACTCGGCGTCTCGGCGCCGAGATGCAGGTCCCGAGCCTCAGGTCCACGGCTCCGAACCATCCTTTCGGCAGCTCGGAGAACGCGGCTGAGATCGCCGAGCTCGGCGGGCAGCCGGAGGGGGGCGTGACCGCCTCCGCCGGGGGAGCGGAGGATTTCCGTCGTCAGTCCGTCCGCACCCCGCGTGGCAATGCGCAAGGCGAAGTCCTCGAAGGTGAGGTGGCGGCTCATCGCGTGATCAGTCGAACGTGGGCGCGCTCCGGCTTCCGGGGCGACAGCCCGCTGCCACGGGGGAGCCCACGAAGCAGGGTCGTGGTCGGTCGGCCGGTCGTCTCGACCAGCCGCCGCTGCGCGAGCCTCATCGACCCACCGATCGAGGCTCCGACCGCCGCGTCGGCCAGGGCCCGGCCGAGGAAGCCGGCACCAAGGGCGCCGAGGTGGCTCACGGGATCGAAGAGGGCGCCGCCGGCGAGACCCCCGATCAGGCCTCCGAAAGCGCAGGCCCGGAGATCTTCTCGCGTGTTCTCGCGGACGCCTTGGCCGGTGCCGATCAGCAGGCCCATGAGGCCCCAGCTCACGACGCGGAAGAGGAAGAGGGCGATCGACGAGGTCTCCAACCGGGCGTCGCGGGGCCCAACCCGCACGCTTCGGCTTGCCATGTCGATCTGCTGGGTGTAGATCGTCTCGAACGCGGCAGAGAGGTCCGCGGCCCGGCCGACGGGGTGATAGGTGCCGCCGGTCGGCAGGGCGATGGCGTCCCGTAGCAGGCGGGCGTCGACCCCTGAGCCGAGCCCCACGGTGTGGATGACGACCCCGGAGCGCCGGGCCGCCTCGACGAAGCTGGGATCGAACGCCCCCACGCCGTCGGTGAGAAAGATGACGGCGCGCGAGCGTCCTGCCGGAGCCTCCTCGCCCAGCGCCTCGAGGCTCGCGGCCAAGCCGAGAGAGAGGTCGGTTCCGCCGGAGCTGTCGACGGCCTCGATGGCCTGCCTGACCTCGGCCCGGTGGGTCTTCGAGTCGAGTGGTGTGAGAGGCGCGCGGATGGCCGCCCGATCGTCGAAGTCGACGATGGCGACTCGATCGGTGTCCGGAAGCCGATCGACGAGGCGCTCCGCCGCCCGCTTGCGGTGACCTCGCGGATCGTTGCCGAAGACCAACCAGCCTCCCATGCTGCCCGAGGAATCGAGAGCGATCACCAGGTCCAGGGGGGCTCGATCGACGTAGCGGATCGGTAGCAGGCCGAAGACCGTCTGGCCCACGGCTCCGCCCAGCGCTCCACCGATTCCCCCGGCGACCAGGCCGATACCAGGCCGTAGACCAGCGTTGCCGACCGCCGCCGGACCAGGCCCTCGGTCATGCCGAGGGCGGCGCCCACCGCCAGCCCGAAACCCGCGAAGTAGGCCGTCATCTGAAGCACGGCCTGCCAGCGGCCGGCGGCCGGGCCCGTGCGCCAGAGCAGTCTGGTGACCTCCATCGCCGCGAACCCCACCAGGCCGCCGAGCCCTCCAGTCAGAACGAAGTACCTGGAACGAACACCCATCTCACACCCTCCGTTTCGCAGCATCTCGCGTGTCGTCTCCCCAGGTCAGACACCCCTCGGTCCGGTTGGTTGAGACCTCCACGGCGTTTCAACCTATTGGCGCTCAGGTGCCTAAGCCTCCCAGATCAACGCACCGCGTCATCCCGGCAAGAGCTGGGATCGCGCAGGCAGAGTGGAGAGGAGCTGCGATGGAGAGATTGGCCGACCAGACCGTGGACCCCGTCGCTTCGGACCTTCTTGGGACTGGAGACGAAGAGCCGGAGGCCTCGGCGGGACTCGAGCGAGTGATGGAGGAGGGTTTCCGAGCGTCCTCCACGCCTTCGAGACCAAGCTCGCCTACGAACGGTCCAAGGAGGAGCAGATCGAGCGTCTGCACCGGGACTCCAAGACTACAGAGCGACTTGCTGGGGCGGGCGGTCCGGCCGGCGTTGCTCGGGCTGATCCGCCGCACGACGACCTGACGAGGGCCGCGGAGCGCCTCGCCGAAACCGAAGGGGAACCCCCTGCTCCCGAGACCTTCTCCGACGTGATCGAAGGCTTCACCGACGACTCGAGTTGTTGCTCGACCGCCTCGGGGTGACGCCGTTTCGCAATCCGGACGACCGGTTCGACCCGCGCCGGCAAACCGCCGTGGTGACTCGCGAGCCGACGGGACCAGACTCGTAGGGCTTGTCGCCGGCATCCGGCCCGGCTTCGAGCACGGAGACACGGTCCTACGCAGGAGAGGGTGGCGGTCTTCACCCCGGCGGGTGCCCCGCCGTCCGGGCCAGATCTCACCGGGGCGACGATGCCTCGGATGTGGTAGCCCAGGAGGACCCGACATGAACCAGAACGTCTATGGAATCGATCTCGGAACCACGTACTCGTGCATCGCGCTCGTGGACGAGCACGGCAAGCCGGCGGTGGTGGCCAACGCCGAGGGCGAGCTGACAACCCCCTCGGTGGTCTACTTCGAGACTCCCGACAACATCGTGGTGGGCAACGCCGCCAAGGAGACGGTGGAGGTGTTCCCGGATCTCTGCGTGGCGACCGTCAAGCGCGCGATGGGCGACGCCCTCTGGCAGCGTTCGATCCACGGTCAGGTCTACAAGCCGCAGGACGTCTCCTCGTTCATCCTGAGGAAGGTGGTCGCCGACGCGGAACAGCTCACGGGCGACTCGATCCGTGACGTGGTGATCACCTGTCCGGCCTACTTCGGCCTCAACCAGAAGGAGGCGACGAAGCTGGCCGGCGAGCTGGCGGGGCTGAACGTCCTCTACGTCATCCCCGAGCCGACGGCCGCGGCCCTGGCCTACGGCATGGAGCAGGAAGGGGTCCAGGTCGTCCTGGTCTACGACCTGGGCGGCGGCACCTTCGACGTCACGGTGATCGAGATCCAGGGTGGCGATATCCGGGTGGTGTCGACCGGCGGCGACCACGAGCTGGGGGGGCGCAACTGGGACGAGACGATCGTCTCCTACTTCGCCCAGCGCTTCGAGGAGGAGACCGGGACCTCGGCGGACGGTGCCCTTCGAGGACGCCGAGACCTACCAGGAGCTCCTCAACGCGGCTGAGACCTGCAAGAGGACCCTGAGCACGCGAGGGTCGGTCATCGAGCCGGTGCGCTTCGGCGGCAAGCGCGTGAAGGTGGAGCTGACCCAGAGAAGCTCGACCAGCTCACGGCCAACCTGCTCGAGCGCAACCTGGAGCTCACCGAGGGGGAGATCGCGAAGGCGAAGGACAAGGGGTGTCGTGGAATCGACAAGCTGCTCCTGGTCGGCGGTTCGACCTACATGCCCCAGGTGATCGAGGCGGTCGGCGCGCGCTTCCCCTTCGAGGCCTGCGCCCAGTCCCACCGCAACCAGGCGGTGGCCAAGGGGGCGGCCATCTACGGGACACAAGTGCCAGCTC
>CAWIQD010000031.1:0-9927 GCA_963837945.1 uncultured Acidobacteriota bacterium | reverse complement strand
CAAGGGGAACAGCCTGGGCGGTTGACCCCGGCTCTATCCGTTTTAGCCAGAGCAGCATCGGCCGAACCTTCAGCGAGGGCGGGACACTTCGCGAGACGATCGAGGGGCTGCGGAGCGGCGCGATATCCCCCGAACCTTTCCCTCCCATCCGCGTGTTCGAGCGCAACGGTCTCACTTTCACGCTCGACAACCGACGCCTATTTGTCTTTCAACAGGCGGGTGTTCCGATACGTACCGTTCGGGCAACCGCCGAGGAAGTCGCGGCAGAGGCATGGAAGTTCACAACACGCAACGAGGGCGTCTCGATTCGCGTACGAGGTGGGCTATGAGGCTAGCCGAACGTGCCAGGGCCGTTCAGACGCGCGAGGATCTCGCAGCCTTCGTGGCTGAGCTGAAGGCCGACCTAGACGCGAACCCGAGCGAATGGAAGAACGTGGATCTTGCGTCGTTCCTCGAAGCGATGGCCGGCTGGATTCAAGACATGGAAGGTTACTATCAGAACACAGGCCAGAAGCTCTCCGAGCTGTCGCCGTGGAAGATTGTTTCCGATGTGCTGATGGCTGCACGCATGTACGAGTAGATGGAGTCGACGCCGGTGGCCCATTCGCCGGTCCGACGAGCTTGGTCCCCGGTGGGGACTGAAGGGGTGAAGCGCTACGCGGTGCCTCGCAGCTCCATGACGGCGTGGTCGGCCCTGTCTTTGAAGAAGCTGCCCAGGCTTTCCTCGCGCTCGAGGACCTGAACGATCTCGGCGAGGTTGCACAGGATCAGCACCCGTTTCGACGCGGTTTGCCGGGCGAGCTCGACGGCCGGCTCGGTGAAGTCATTGGCGGAGATGAAGATGCCTCGGACGCTGTTCTCGGGGCGTAGGTAGAGCCTCCCCACCAACTCCCGGACCTCCGGCATGCCGACGGCCCTCTTGTACCACTTGACCTCGACGAGGTAGAGGTGGCCGGCGATCTCGACGACGCCGTCGATCTGCTCCAGCGTCTGTCCGTTCTCCTTCTGGCGTCGGAAGGGCTCCCGGAGAGAAATGCCATCGAGCTGGAAAAGCTCGTTGAGGACGGCCTCGAAGTCCCGGCCGCGCTGGTGGGGATCGAGGTCTTCCTTGAACAGCCCGTAAAGTCGCTGGCGGGCCGCCTCTCGGGCAGCATTCTTCCTCCGTAGCTCGGTGGCCTGTGCCTCCCGCTGCTCGATGTGGGCCTGCCGCTCTCGGTCCTTCTCCTGGCGCATGCGGGTGAAGGAGTCCTTGACGTCGACGATCCGGCGGATGTCGGCGACGTAGCCCTTGACGGCGGCTCGCTCCTTCTCCCAGCAGGTCGAGAAGTCCTCGAAATCGACGACACGCCGCAGCAGCTCGCGGCGCTCGCGTAGCGCCCTCTCCCCACGCTCGTTGAGCCGGGTCAAGACGGAGCGGGTGATCGCGAACTTATTGACGCTCTTGGGATTCGTCCGCACGACCTGCCAGTGGTCGCGGAGGATGTCGTCTCCGATCCCGGCGCCCTGGAAGAAGAGCATCAGATCCTTCTTCGACCGACACAACCGGGGGATGGCGTCGACGAGGAGCTGGAACAGCTCGGGCGGGTAGTGGAAGGCGATGTCCACGGTACTGCCCCGGCCGGTCCCCTTACTGTCCGGCCTGCTGGAGGACGGTATCGAGCATCTGGGAGACGAAGCGCTGCTGGCTTCGGGGGAGCTGGGAGAGCTGCTCGAGCTGCTGCTGGAGCTTGGGGGCGGGTCCGCGCTTGGCGGGTTTCTCCTCGGTGGCGCCGAGGAGCTCCTCGACGGAGACGCCGAGGGCTCGGGAGAGCTCGGGGAGGGCGGAGACGGGCACGCGTCGCCGGCCCTTCTCGAAGGAGAGGACCTGCTGCTGGGAGTAGCCGAGGATCTCGGCGAGCTGGACCTGGGTGAGGCCGCGCTCGTTGCGCAGCGCGGCGATGCGCTGGCCGAGTCTCTCGAAGAAGGTCTTCTCGTCGGGGCTCATGGTGGTCTGGGTCCTGGTCTTCGTCCGCCGCTGCACAAGCCTACCCCTGGATCTGCGGAATGGAGTTGACACTACTCCAAATAGGAGTATACTCCGTGCAGAGTTTTTCCTGGCCCAAGGGGCTTGACAAGGGTCGCGGGGGGTAGGCGGAGCCAAGGAGGACGCGCGATGACGGAGCAGAAGCTGACGATCTCGGGGCTGTACCGGCCGGGGTGGCACCGGTGGCCGGAGCTGGGGCAGGTGGCGTACCTGCCGCTGGCGGGTCGGTGGCTGGAGGAGGCGGGCTTCCCGGTGGGGTCGCGGGTGGTGGTCGAGGTGGTGGAGGACGGGGAGCTGGTGGTGCGGCGGGTGGAGGAGGGGGAGTCAGCCGAGGCGCGGCGGCCGGCGGGACGGCTCGCCGAGGCGTGCGAGGAGCCGGAGCGGGAGGCGGCCCATGCGTAAGGAGTACACCGTCTCCTATCGTCGGTACGAGGGGACCTCGCCCTGTGCGCCGGAGTGGAAGAAGCGCCACCGCCGGCCGGAGTCGTTTCACCCGCTGATCCGCCTGTCGGGCCAGTGGCTCGCGGTCCTGGGGTTTCCGCTCGGCGCGAAGATCGACGTGGAGGCGGAGCCGGGCCGTCTGGTGCTCCAGGCGGTGCCGGACGAGCTGGCGTGCGAGGTGGCCGAGCCTTCGCCGGGAGAGGGGGAGTGGGGCCGGAGCCGGGAGACCGGCCCCCGACGCCGGGGAGGGCGATAGCGGATGGCGCGGGTGCCGGAGGCGGAGCTGGCGCGGATCAAGCGCGAGGTGGACCTCTCGGAGCTGGTGGGCCGCTCGGGGGTGGCGCTCACCCGCCGGGGCCAGGACCTGGTGGGCCTGTGCCCCTTCCACGCCGACACGGAGCCGTCGCTGGTCGTCTCGCCGGCCAAGAACCTCTGGCACTGCCTCGGCGCCTGCCAGGCGGGCGGCTCGGTGATCGATTGGGTGATGCGCTTCGAGGGGATCTCCTTCCGGAAGGCGGTGGAGCTGCTGCGGCGCGACTACGCGCCCTCGGTCGAGGCGCTGACGGAGACGCCGGTCAAGCACTCGCTGGCGATGAAGTTTGACGCCCTGGCCTCGCCCGAGGCGGGGGACGCGGAGCTTCTCGGCCGGGTGATCGACTTCTACCACCGGACCCTCCTGGAGAGCCCCGAGGCCCTGGCCTACTTGGAGCAGCGCGGCCTGTCGTCGCGGGAGGCGATCGAGCGCTTTCGCCTGGGCTACGCGAACCGGACGCTCGGCTACCGGATCCCGCAGCGGCAGTGGAAGGAGGGCCGCGAGCTGCGGGACCGCCTCCAGGCGCTCGGGGTGCTTCCGCGAGAGCGGCCACGAGCACTTCGCCGGCTCGCCTGGTGGTCCCGGTCTTCGACCGCGGCGGCCGGGTGGTGGAGGTCTACGGCCGGAAGATCAGCACGACCTGGCCAAGCGGCACGCCGATCCATCTCTACCTGCCGGGCCCGCACCGCGGCGTCTTCAACCTGGAGGCGCTCGCGGCCGCGAAGGAGGTGATCCTCTACGAGTCGCTGCTCGACGCGCTGACCTTCTGGTGCGCCGGCTTCCACAACGTCACCAGCCGCCTACGGCGTCGAGGGCTTCACCGGGGAGCACCTGGAGGCCTTCCAGCATACGGGACGTAGCGGGTCCTCCTCGCCTACGACCGGGACGCCGCCGGCGAGAAGGCGGCGGCGAAGCTCGCCGAGCGGCTCCTGGCCGAGGGGATCGAGTGCTTCCGGGTGCAGTTTCCCCGCGGCATGGACGCCAACGACTACGCCTTGAAGGTGACGCCGGCCGAGAAGACCCTGGCGCTCCTGCTCCACAAGCGGCCTGGCTCGGCAAGGGCACGGCAGCGACGGCGGCGGCACGGGCGGAGGAGGCCGCGGAGGAGGCGGCGCCGGCGGGGGCCACCGGCGCCGGAGCGGCCGCGGCGGCGACGGAAGAAGAAGCGGCTGAAGAAGGAGAGCCCGAGGACGAGGCGCCCCCGGCTCCTCCTTTAGCCGCCGGCGGGGAGGGGGAGCCGCCGCAGCCTCGCCGGCGCCCGCGGCCTCTCCAGTGCCGCCGGCGCCGGCGGCCGACGTCCCGGCCGGAGGTGCCCGAGCAGGACGCGGTGATCCTGCTCGGGGACCGGCGCTACCGGGTGCGCGGCCTGGAGAAGAACCTCTCCTACGAGCGCCTGGGTCCCTCTGGTGCGCCGCCGTGGCGCCGCGGGCTTCTTCGTCGACACGCTCGACCTCTAGCGGCGGCCAAGAAGCGGAGGGCCTTCCTCCAGCAGGCGGCGGCCGAGCTGGGGGTCAAGGAGGAGTGGTCAAGAAGGACCTCGGCCAGCTCCACTGCAAGCTCGAGGAGCTCCAGGACCGGCTATCCGGGCGGCGCTGGCGCCGAAGGAGACGCGGGCCGGCGCTGCCCGAGGAGGAGCGCGACGGCGCTGGAGCTCTCCCTCGGAGGATCTGCCGGGGCGCATCCTCGCCGACTTCCCCCGCTGCGGCGTGGTGGGCGAGGAGACCAACAAGCTCACCGGCTACCTCGCGGCCGCGAGGAAGCTCGACGAGCCGCTGGCGGCGATCGTCCAGTCCTCCTCGGCCGCGGGCAAGTCCTCGCTGCTGGACGCGATGCTGGCCCTGGTGCCCGAGGAGGAGCGCGTCGCCTACTCGGCGATGACCGGCCAGAGCCTCTTCTACATGGGCGAGACGGACCTCGCGCACAAGGTGCTCGCGGTGGCCGAGGAGGAGGGCGCCGAGCGGGCCGCCTATGCCCTGAAGCTCCTCCAGTCCGAAGGCGAGCTGACGATCGCCTCGACGGGGAAGGACCCGAAGTCCGGCCGGCTCGTGACCCAGGAGTACCGGGTCGAGGGGCCGGTGGCGATCTTTTTCACGACGACCGCGGCCGAGGTGGACGAGGAGCTGCTGAACCGCTGCCTCGTCCTCTCCGTCTCGAAGAGCCGGGAGCAGACGCGGGCGATCCACAAGATCCAGCGCGAGCGCCGCACGCTCGCCGGCCTCGCGGCCCGGCGCGAGCGCGAACAGGTCCTCCGCCAGCACAGAAACGCCCAGCGGCTCCTCCGGCCGCTCGCCGTCGTCAACCCCTACGCCCAGCTGACCTTCCTCGACACCCGGACCCGCACGCGCCGGGACCACGAGAAGTACCTCACGCTGATCGACACGATCGCGCTCCTTCACCAGCACCAGCGGGAGGTGAAGCGCTCGACGCCGGACAGGGCCGGAGCTCCGCTACGTCGAGGTCGAGCTTGCCGACGTCGAGGCCGCCAACCGTCTGGCGGCCGAGGTCCTCGGCACCTCCCTCGACGAGCTGCCGCCGCAGACCCGGCGGCTGCTGGAGCTGCTGGACCGTCACGTCGCCGAGCAGTGCGGGGAGCTCGGGATGGCGCGCGAGGACGTCCGCTTCACCCGCCGCGACGTCCGCGAGGCCCTCGGCTGGAGCGACACGCAGCTCAAGGTCCACCTGGCCCGGCTCTCGGACCTCGAGTACCTGGCGATCCACCCGGGCGCCGGCCGGGGAGGCCGCTACGCCTACGAGCTGCTCTATCGGGGCGAGGGCGCCGGCGGCGAGTGCTTCGTCCTGGGGCTCCTCGACGTCGAGCGCCTCCGACCTTGACCTACGGCGCGAACGGTCGGGGTCAGGCAGGGTCGGTCGGCCCAAGCGAACCGGTCGGGGTCCGGTCGGCCCCCGGTCGGGGGGCGGTCGGGGGGTGGTCCGGCGCAAGAAACGGCGCCAAGTGGCCCGGAGAGAAGGACTTCCGGCAAAACAACCGATCGAAGCTCGAAATCGCACGGTACGGGCGAGATCTCCGAGCCGCCGTCGTACGCGCACCGCCTGGTGGCGAGCGCCCGGAGGCCAGGATGAGCCGCCGCCGGCGCCACACGCCGATCGAGCTCCTCGAGGAGACCACGGCGATCGAGCCAGGAAGCCTCGGGGCCTACCTCCGTGACTACCTGGAGCACCTGGAGGCGCCGCGCTACTCGCCGCACTCGGTGCGCTCGGAGGCGGCGAGCCTGCGGGTCTTCCTCGGCTGGGCCGCCGAGCGAGGCCTGGTGCGCCTCGACGAGGTGACCGTGTCGGTCTTGGAGCGCTACCAGCGCTTCCTCTACCAGTACCGCACCGACGACGATCGCCCGCTCTCCTTCCGCACCCAGCGCGACCGGCTCCAGGTCTTGAAGCGCTTCTACCGCTACCTGGTGCGCCAGCGGATCCTCGCCATGACCCGCGGCCGAGCTGCTCGAGGCCCGCCAGGCCGAGAGGCGCATCCCGCGCGGCGTGCTGACCGTCGAGGAGGTCGAGCGGGTCCTGGCCCAGCCGGCGACCGGCACCGTGACGGGCCTGCGCGACCGGGCGATCCTCGAGACCTTCTACTCGACCGGCATCCGCCGCCAGGAGGCGATCGACCTCGAGCTCTACGACGTCGACCTGGAGCACGGCACGCTCCTGGTGCGCCAGGGCAAGGGCAAGAAGGACCGGCTCATCCCGCTGGGTCGCCGGGCCGCCCTCTGGATCGCCAAGTACGTCGAGGAGGCCCGGCCCGCGCTCGCCGGCGAGCCCGACGACGGCACGCTCTTCTTGACCCACCACCGCAGCCGCTTCTCGCCCGAGAACATGTCGAAGGTCGTCCGCACCGCCCTCGACGGCGCCGGGATCACCAAGAAGGGGTGCTGCCACATGTTTCGCCACACCATGGCGACGCTGATGCTCGAGGGCGGAGCGGACCTGCGCTTCATCCAGGCGATGCTCGGCCACGGCTCGATCACCTCGACCCAGGTCTACACCCAGGTGGCGCTGCGCAAGCTCAAGGAGGTCTACGAGAGGACCCATCCGGGGGCGCACCTGGCGCGGCGCGAGCCGGCCGGCGAGGATGCCGACCACGAGGAGGAGCCGACACACGAGGACCTGCTTTCGACGCTGGCCGCCGAGGCGGCCGAGGAGGACGACGAGAAAGGAGGTGACCGGAGAACCAACGGCAGGACCTGACGACGCGACACACCGACAACCAGGCGGCCCGACGAGGTGGTGAGACACCCCGCCGAGCCTTGCCACTCAAAGGAGACAAGACTCCATGAGTGACCAGAAGAAGTCTACTTCCCCCTCCCTCCAACGACTCCCGAGAGCTGGGAGCAGTGGCCGGCCTTCCGGGAGGCCCTGATGCTCCACCTGCCGCCCGACGTGGCCGACTCGGTCCGCGAGATGGGCCGCGTCCTCTACGAGCTGCTCGACCACCTGGGCCTCTACGCGCCCCCGGGAAGCTGGCTCGCCGCCCGCCTCGAGGCGACGGTGGCGGAGCTGCGCTTCGCGCGCCAGTGCCTCGAGGCGCTGGCGGACGAGCGGCCGCACACCTCGCTCACCGCGGCCGAGACGCGCCTGGCCGACCGCTGCGAGGACTGGGCCGTGAAGGTCGACGAGCTCGCCGGCGAGATCGAGCGAGCGGTGGAGGCCGAGGCGACCGAGGGATGAGAAGGCCGGGTCTCCGGGCGGGGCGCTGCGGCCGATCCAGCCCTGCGCAGGCGTGTCCTCCGCTCGCCCCGCCCGGAGCCCCACTCCCCACCCGCCCACCCGATCGAGGATTTCCCCCGCCCCCGGGCACGGACCGGGCCGGCGAGGATCCGTGGTCGGCACCACGGCTCTCAGGACAGGCGGGGCGCGAGGTGGCCGAGCGCCCGGTGCCGTAGCGACGCCCGGCCCAAGCGGCGGCGGGGGCGACCGCCCTGGCGGGCACGGGCCAGCCGCTCCGGGGCACGGCGCGCGCCGGCCCCCGCCGTCACGCGCCGTGCGGTCCTCGCTGTCCGAGAATGCGCATTCTCCGACCTGGCCCTCGGCCGCCCCCGCCTTGGCCTGCGGCTTGACATAAGCGGAGCCTATGTGCAACTTGGGCCGGGCGAAAGGCGGCTAAGAAGGAAGAGGCTCCGGCCAGGGGCGCCCCCTCCAGTCCTAGCCGCCGTGGTGGCCGCCTCGCCGGCCCCGTCCGTGCCCTGCCCCCCTGATGCAGGCCCGGCCCCGCGGCGCTCCCCATCCCCAGCCCCGCACCGCCGGGCCGGCTCTACCTCGATCACCCCGCCCCGCCCCCCTCCCTCCGGCCCCTCGAAGGGGCCTCGGGCGCCGGGTCTTCGGACGCTGCGCGCGGGCCGGCTGCGCCGTCCCGTGCTCGGCCCGCCTCAGCCCCAGCGCCCGCCCCCTCCCTCCCGTAGAATCGAGCCGACCGAGAAGGAGCCCTCCATGCCGACCGAGCTTGCCACCGCCAAGCAGCGCGCCCTCCAGATCGTCGACGAGCTACCCGAGGACAGCTCCTGACGAGGACATCCTGCGCGAGCTCGCCTTCGAGCGGATGATCGAGCGCGGCCTGGCCGACGCCAAGGCTGGCCGGACGATCTCCAGCGAGGAGATGAAGCGCAGGATCGAGTCGTGGGCCAAGTAGTCTGGACCGCCGAGGCCGAGCGCTGGCTCTCCGAGATCCACGACTACATCGCCGCCGACAATCCCGCCGCGGCGCAGCGCACCGTCCACGGCATCTACAAGAGGGGCCTGTCCCTCGCCGACTTCCCCGAGCGCGGCTACCGCCACACGAGCCGCAGCGGAGAGCCGCTGCGCATCCTCCTCTACGGCCACTACCGCATCGCCTACTCGATCGACGACCACCAGGACGTCACCATCCTCGGCGTCTTCCACGGGGCTCTCGACATGGAGCGCTACCTCTGAGCCCCGGCTGGGCCGGCCCCGCCCGCTCCGCTCCGTCTTTCGCCGCCTGTGCCGGGAGCCGCCGGGCGGGAGGGGGAGGCGCCGGCGGCTGAGGCGGGCCGAGCACGAGACGGCGCTCCAGCGCCGGCTCGCGCGCAGCGTCCGAAGACGCCGGCGCCATCGAGGTGAAGTCGGCCCGGTGGCGCGGGCGGTAGGCCAGGGGGAGCGCCACGGGGCCGGGCCGCATCAGGGCGGGAGGGGCCGGACGGGGCCGACACGATCGCCCCGGCGAAGCCCCCGAGGCCCGGGGTGGGGCGCCTTCCCGAGACCCGCCAGACCCTCGACGGCCGCCCCGACCTCGCCCGCCCCAAGTTGCACATAGCGCCCGGGCGTTATGTCAAGGCGAAGCCCAAGGCGGGGGCGGGCGAGGTCCAGGTCCGATAAAGGGCGCCCTTTATCGGACCTCGGACCGGTCCTGGAGGGAGCGTAGCGACCGGAGCGGACGCGCCGCCCCGACGCCGCCGCTTGGGGCGGGCGCTCGGCGGAGGCACGAAGCCCCGGCCACGAAGCGCCCCACCCCGGGCCGGTGCTCCGGCGACCGCCACCGCCTCTCGGAGCCCCAGGCCCGGTCCGGCCCCGGGGGCGGGGGAGATCCGGATCGAACCGGCACGGGGGCCGGTGGCCGGGCGGGGGCAGGCCCCGGTGCCGTCCTCATCTGGCGGGAGGGGAGCGGCGGGCGTCAGCCGGCCGGGGGGCGTCCGCCTGCCTCTGCCGGTTCAAACTTCGCCAGGGGGTGGTATAGCAAGAGGGATTTGAACCCCGGCTCTCCCTCAGCCGCTAGAATGCCGGCAAATGCCGGCGGCTAAAGGAAGAACCCTCCTGGTCCTCCTGCTCGCGGTGGCCACCGCCGCGCCCGCCGCGGCGTCGATCCCTTCTGCCCGTCACCTCGACGTCGATCCTGCAACCCTCTTGGCCGCTGCCCAGGAGCCGCCGGCGGCGCCGCCGGCCGCCGCCGAGCGGGTCGCCTTCGCCCTCTTTGAGGAGGCGCCCGGCGATCGTTTCCAGCTGTCGCCGGAGGCGCGCTCGGACGCGCGTTTCCACCTGCGACCCCCCGCGGAAACTCGCGTCTGGGCCCTCGACCTCCCCGAGCCGCTTCGCATCCGGGTCGAGCTGCCCCCAACTCGAAGAAGCTTCAAGCTTTACGAGCACCCCGGCCTCGAAATCCCCTCGGAGGGAACATTCCTCCAGCAAG
>CAWIQD010000030.1:7500-206704 GCA_963837945.1 uncultured Acidobacteriota bacterium | reverse complement strand
GCTCGGCCGCTTGTACGCCCGCGAGGGTGCATGGTCAGAGAGGTGCGAGTCCTCTCCAGGCATACGCTCTCCGGCCTGTAATTGACTCTGACTGCGTCGCCGTGAGGCGGGGTGGGGAGTAGGAGGAGATGAGCGATCAGTCCGTAGGCAACGAACCCGATTCGGCCGGTAGGACTCGGCGAGCCTGCAAGCGAATGGCGAAGCCCGGACCCGGGAGAGCCGGGGTGCCCGTCGCGCTGAGGGGTAGCGTGCGAAAGCGTGTGCGGGGGGTCTACAGGTGGTTGGGGACGGAATGACCGCGAGGGCCAGGCACCGTAAGCGGGGAGACCTGTCGTCCACGAGGAGAAGCAGGGCGGCAGGAGTCAGAGCTTCCATAGTAGCGAGGAAACGCCGTAATGGGCGTGGAGCGAAGGGAAGCAGGAAGGTGGATGTGTGACGGACAGGACGAGAGACGAGACCCCGGCGCGAGTGGGGCGAGCCCCTAATCCCGCCGGAGAGGCCCGGTCCCGATGGGGCTGGGCCGAACCCTCGGTCTGGACGGAGCGCATGCTGCGGGCCCTGGAGACCGGGGTCCGAGGAGGGACGTGGTTCAGCCTGATCGACAAGGTCTACCGGAAGCAGACGCTCCTGCGCGCGTTCGAGAGAGTCGAGCGCAACGGGGGCGCCGCGGGGGTAGATCACGTCACCGTGGATCACTACGGATCGCGCCTGGAGGAGGAGGTGGAGACGCTGTCGGCGTCCTTGCGGGACGGTAGCTACCGCCCGCAGGCGGTTCGCCGGCGGTGGATTCCCAAGCCGGGGAGCCGCGAGAAGCGGCCCCTGGGGATTCCGACGGTGCGCGACCGGGTGGTGCAGGGCGCGTTGCGCCTGGTCCTGGAGCCGATCTTCGAGCGGGATTTCGCCGAGCACAGCTACGGCTTCCGCCCGGGGCGCGGGTGCCGGGAAGCGCTGGAGCGGGTCGAGGAGCTCCTCGACTCGGGCCACACCTGGGTGGTGGACGCCGACCTGCGCCGGTACTTCGACACGATCGATCCGGAGCGCCTGCTGGCGCGGGTGCGTGAGAGGGTATCGGACGGGCGAGTGCTCGCCCTGATCGAGTCCTTTCTCGAGCAAGAGGTACTGGACGGACTGGAGAGCTGGACGCCCGAGCGGGGAACCCCGCAAGGCGCGGTGATCAGCCCCCTACTGGCCAACATCTACCTCGACCCGCTGGACCATCTTCTGGCCCGCGAGGGCTTCGAGATGGTGCGCTACGCCGACGACTTCGTGATCCTGTGTCGGAGCGAGACCGAGGCCCGCCGGGCGCTTGCCCTGGTAGAGGTGTGGACGGCCCAGGAGGGCCTGAGCCTTCACCCGGACAAGACGGCGGTGGTGGATGCCACCGAGCGGGGTGGCTTCGACTTCCTGGGGTACCACTTCGAACGGGGATACCAATGGCCTCGCGACAAGAGCCTCCGGAAGCTCAAGGACACCCTGCGCCGCAAGACCCGGCGCACCAACGGTCACAGCCTCGATCGGATCACCTGGGACATCAGCCGGACGTTGCGTGGCTGGTACGAGTACTACCGCTACAGCCACCCGACGACCTTCCGGCCGCTCGACCGGTGGATCCGCATGCGCCTGCGCAGCATCTTACGCAAGCGTCGCCGAGGCCGAGGCCGGGGCCGCGGTAGCGACCACCAGCGCTGGCCCAACGCCTTCTTCGCCGAGCATGGGCTGTTCAGCCTCGAAGCCGCCTATGCCTCGGACTCGCAGTCCTCTCGTAGGTGAACCACCAACCGGAGAGCCGGATGCGGGAGATCCGCACGTCCGGTTCGGAGGGAGGGGGGGCAGGGAATCCAACCTGCCCTCCCTACCCCTATCATGGGCCTGAAGCGGTGGGAAGCGGCGATCCCGGTGGAAGCGGCCGAGCTCCGCCTCGGCCGGACGAACGGCTCGGCGGGCACCCACCGGCGCCGGCCGGCACCGCCGGCGCCCCACTTCATTCCGATCCCCTGGCCGACCTATCCCCTCCGCCACGGCCCTTGCCAAGAGCCTGTTTGACAGCCCGCGCCATGTCACGTATCCTTAGATCCGGATGAACGGATCGGACCCAGTCTTTCAAGACCTCTCGGCGCTCGCGGACTCGACCCGGGGGCGGCTGCTGCTCGCTCTCGAGGCCCAGGAGCTCGCGGTCTCCGAGCTGTGCACGGTGCTCCAGGCCCCCCAGTCGACCATCAGCCGGCACCTCAAGGTGCTGGCCGACGCCCGCTGGGTGGGCTTCCGGCCCGAAGGCACCAGCCGGCTCTACCAGCTCGATCCTTCCCGCCTCGGCGGCGGGCGGCGCCGTCTCTGGGAGGCGATCCGCCCGGAGCTCGCGAGCCTCCCGGAGGCGGCCCAGGATGCCCAGCGCCTGGAGACGGTGCTCGTCGAGCGGGTCACCCGCTCGCGGGAGTTCTTCCTCTCCTCGGCCGGCGAGTGGGACCGCCTGCGCCACGAGCTCTTCGGCTGCCAGGCGGGCCCGGGACCGCTGCTCGGCCTGCTCGACGAGAGCTGGACGGTCGGCGACCTGGGCTGCGGCACCGGCCTGGCGGCCGCGGCTCTGGCGCCCTTCGTGCGCCGGGTCGTGGCGGTCGACGCCTCGCCGTCGATGCTGGCTGCGGCGCGCGAGCGGCTGGCGGGCCGCACCAACGTCGAGATCCGCCAGGGCGAGCTCGAGAGCCTGCCGCTCGCCGAGGGCGAGCTCGACGCGGCGGTGCTCTTCCTGGTGCTGCACCACGTCGCCGAACCGTCCCGGGTGCTGGCCGAGGCCGCCCGCGGTCTCGCGCCCGGCGGCCGGCTCCTGGTGGTCGACATGAATCCGCACGAGCGCCAGGAGTACCGGCAGGAGATGGGGCACGTCTGGCTCGGCTTCGACCGCCGCCAGCTCGCCCGCTGGGCCGCCGCCGCCGGCTTCGAGGCCCTGCGCTTCGAGCCGCTGCCCCCGGACCCGGAAGCCAAGGGCCCGACCCTGTTCGCGGCCGCCGCCCGCAAGGCGGAGACGAAGAAGAGGACCTGAATCGACCGTAGGGCGGGCCACTTGGCCCGCCACGACAACCGGCGGGCCCGAAGCCCGCCCTACGAAGCTCTGGAGGAACTCGAGATGACCGTCGCCATGGACACCAAGCCTCACCCGTTCGACGCCGCGAAGGCCGCCGGCCGTCCGCCGTTCAAGGTGGCCGACCTGGCGCAGGCCGAGCTCGGAAGGAAGGAGATCCGTCTCGCCGAGCACGAGATGCCCGGCCTGATGGCCGTGCGCGAGAAGTACGGCCCCGAGAAGCCGCTCGCCGGCGTCAAGGTCATGGGCAGCCTGCACATGACGGTGCAGACCGCCGTCCTGATCGAGACCCTCACCGCCCTCGGCGCCGACGTGCGCTGGGTGTCGTGCAACATCTTCTCGACCCAGGATTCGGCGGCGGCCGCGGTGGTGGTCGGCCGGCCGGAGTCGGGCGGTACGCCCCGAGATCCGAAGGGCACGCCGGTCTTCGCCTGGAAGGGGGAGACCCTCGAGGAGTACTGGTGGTGCACGGGCGAGGCGCTGGCCTGGCCGGACGGCTCGGGCCCCGAGCAGATCGTCGACGACGGCGGCGATGCGACCCTGCTCGTCCACAAGGGCGTCGAGCTCGAGCGCGCCGGCGCGGTGCCGGAGTTCGACCCCGAGACCGAGCCCGAGGAGTGGGGAGTGATCCTCGATCTCCTGCGCCGGGAGCTCGCGGCCGACCCCGAGCGCTGGACGCGCGCCGCGGCGAGCATTCGCGGAGTCTCCGAGGAGACCACGACCGGGGTCCACCGCCTCTATCGGATGGCCAAGGAGGGGAGCCTCCTGTTCCCGGCGATCAACGTCAACGACTCGGTGACCAAGTCGAAGTTCGACAACATCTACGGCTGCCGCCACTCGCTGATCGACGGCCTCAACCGCGCGACCGACACCATGCTCTCCGGCAAGCTCGCCGTGGTCTGCGGCTACGGCGAGGTGGGCAAGGGCTGCGCCCAGGCCTTGCGCGGCCAGGGCTGCCGGGTCGTGATCGCCGAGATCGATCCGATCTGCGCGCTCCAGGCCGCGATGGAGGGCTTCGAGGTGCGCACCCTCGAGAGCGTCCTCGAGCGCACCGACGTCTTCGTGACCGCCACCGGCAACCGGGACGTGATCACCGCCCGCCAGATGGGGCGGATGAAGGACAAGGCGATCGTCGGCAACATCGGCCACTTCGACAACGAGATCGACATGGCGGGCCTGAAGAAGGTCCCGGGCATCGAGCGCATCCGGATCAAGCCGCAGTACGACGAGTTCCTGTTCCCGGACGGGCACTCGATCCTGGTGCTCGCCGAAGGCCGTCTGCTCAACCTCGGCTGCGCCACCGGCCACCCGAGCTTCGTCATGTCGGCGTCGTTCACCAACCAGGTCCTCGCCCAGCTCGAGCTGGCCCAGAACGAGGGCCGCTACGAGAACCAGGTCTACGTCCTCCCGAAGCACCTCGACGAAGAGGTCGCCCGCCTCCACCTGGCCCACCTCCAGGTCGAGCTCACGAAGCTCACCCCGGAGCAGGCCGACTACATCGGAGTCCCCCAGGAGGGCCCGTACAAGCCGGATCATTACCGGTATTAGAGAGGCTTCGCTTCAGCCATCCAGCGCAGTGCCGTCGGTGTCGGCTGCGCCCCGAGAGCGCTCCCCCGCCCGATGGGCTCAGCCGCGCGGTGCTGGCTGGCGGGATTGGCCGGCCGAGGCAGAGCTCGGCCCGGGGACCGTGATACGCAAGCGGTTGCGGCGGTTGCCTAGCTCCGGCGTTCGGTGCCGGTGGTGGGGCGTGGCCGGCCGAGGCAGAGCTCGGCCGCTTGTACGCCCGCGAGGGTGCATGGTCAGAGAGGTGCGAGTCCTCTCCAGGCATACGCTCTCCGGCCTGTAATTGACTCTGACTGCGTCGCCGTGAGGCGGGGTGGGGAGTAGGAGGAGATGAGCGATCAGTCCGTAGGCAACGAACCCGATTCGGCCGGTAGGACTCGGCGAGCCTGCAAGCGAATGGCGAAGCCCGGACCCGGGAGAGCCGGGGTGCCCGTCGCGCTGAGGGGTAGCGTGCGAAAGCGTGTGCGGGGGGTCTACAGGTGGTTGGGGACGGAATGACCGCGAGGGCCAGGCACCGTAAGCGGGGAGACCTGTCGTCCACGAGGAGAAGCAGGGCGGCAGGAGTCAGAGCTTCCATAGTAGCGAGGAAACGCCGTAATGGGCGTGGAGCGAAGGGAAGCAGGAAGGTGGATGTGTGACGGACAGGACGAGAGACGAGACCCCGGCGCGAGTGGGGCGAGCCCCTAATCCCGCCGGAGAGGCCCGGTCCCGATGGGGCTGGGCCGAACCCTCGGTCTGGACGGAGCGCATGCTGCGGGCCCTGGAGACCGGGGTCCGAGGAGGGACGTGGTTCAGCCTGATCGACAAGGTCTACCGGAAGCAGACGCTCCTGCGCGCGTTCGAGAGAGTCGAGCGCAACGGGGGCGCCGCGGGGGTAGATCACGTCACCGTGGATCACTACGGATCGCGCCTGGAGGAGGAGGTGGAGACGCTGTCGGCGTCCTTGCGGGACGGTAGCTACCGCCCGCAGGCGGTTCGCCGGCGGTGGATTCCCAAGCCGGGGAGCCGCGAGAAGCGGCCCCTGGGGATTCCGACGGTGCGCGACCGGGTGGTGCAGGGCGCGTTGCGCCTGGTCCTGGAGCCGATCTTCGAGCGGGATTTCGCCGAGCACAGCTACGGCTTCCGCCCGGGGCGCGGGTGCCGGGAAGCGCTGGAGCGGGTCGAGGAGCTCCTCGACTCGGGCCACACCTGGGTGGTGGACGCCGACCTGCGCCGGTACTTCGACACGATCGATCCGGAGCGCCTGCTGGCGCGGGTGCGTGAGAGGGTATCGGACGGGCGAGTGCTCGCCCTGATCGAGTCCTTTCTCGAGCAAGAGGTACTGGACGGACTGGAGAGCTGGACGCCCGAGCGGGGAACCCCGCAAGGCGCGGTGATCAGCCCCCTACTGGCCAACATCTACCTCGACCCGCTGGACCATCTTCTGGCCCGCGAGGGCTTCGAGATGGTGCGCTACGCCGACGACTTCGTGATCCTGTGTCGGAGCGAGACCGAGGCCCGCCGGGCGCTTGCCCTGGTAGAGGTGTGGACGGCCCAGGAGGGCCTGAGCCTTCACCCGGACAAGACGGCGGTGGTGGATGCCACCGAGCGGGGTGGCTTCGACTTCCTGGGGTACCACTTCGAACGGGGATACCAATGGCCTCGCGACAAGAGCCTCCGGAAGCTCAAGGACACCCTGCGCCGCAAGACCCGGCGCACCAACGGTCACAGCCTCGATCGGATCACCTGGGACATCAGCCGGACGTTGCGTGGCTGGTACGAGTACTACCGCTACAGCCACCCGACGACCTTCCGGCCGCTCGACCGGTGGATCCGCATGCGCCTGCGCAGCATCTTACGCAAGCGTCGCCGAGGCCGAGGCCGGGGCCGCGGTAGCGACCACCAGCGCTGGCCCAACGCCTTCTTCGCCGAGCATGGGCTGTTCAGCCTCGAAGCCGCCTATGCCTCGGACTCGCAGTCCTCTCGTAGGTGAACCACCAACCGGAGAGCCGGATGCGGGAGATCCGCACGTCCGGTTCGGAGGGAGGGGGGGCAGGGAATCCAACCTGCCCTCCCTACCCCTATCATGGGTTCGGTGGCAGCCGTGGGGTCCGAGCCCGCCGGTCCACCCCCTCTCCTCTCCAGGTTGCCGGCAGTCGACCAGCGGGGGAGGGGGCGCGGGTGGGCGCCACCAGGCCCCTCGGCCGCCGGTTCACAGAGGGCCGGTGCCCGGCGAGGGTTCGCCGGCGCAGTCTGCCGCCGAACCCTTGCCGGGTGCCGGCCCGTCCGGTACCCCGCCCCCGCTCCAACGCCCCCGCCTAGGTACCCCCGCTCCTCACCCGGACACCCGGAACCCCGCCGGCAACCCGTCCGCCACCGCCAGCCCCCGCACCGTAGGCCGCAACCGCCCCCCTGCGACCACCACCAGCCCCGCCTCCTCCAAACCCTCCACCAGCCCCGCGTTCACCGCCCCCAAATCCACCCCGAACCGCTCCCGAAACCGTCCCAGATCGACCCCTTCCGCCGTCCGCAAGCCCAACATCAGGCGCTCCAGCGCCAGCTCCTCGTCCGTCAGATCCTCCCCGCCGGCCACCGGCCGCTCCCCGGCAGCCACCATCGCCGACCAGTCGGCGAGCGCGCGCTCGTTCCACCACCGCCGCCGGCCGTCGAACGAGTGCGCCGACGGCCCCAGCCCCAGGTAGGGCGTGTGGTCCCAGTACTTCCGGTTGTGCCGCGAGCGGTGCGCCGGGGCGAGGGCGAAGCTCGACACCTCGTAGGGCTCGTAACCGGCGGCGGCGAGCACCTCCACCACCCGCTCGTACGAGCGCGCCTGCTCGCCGTCCGGCAGCTCGCGGATCACGCCGCGCGCGACCCCGCGGCCGAACGGCGTCCCCTCGTGCACCGTCAGCTGGTAGCACGAGACGTGGTGCGCTCCGAGGGCCACCGCCTCCTTCAGGGTCCGGGTGAGCGCCGCCAGGTCCTGGCGCTCGTCGGGCAGGCCGAAGATCAGGTCGATCGAGACCGTGTCGAAGCCCGCCGCGAGCGCCAGCTCGACGCTGCGCCGCGCCGCCTCCGGAGAGTGGCGCCGGCCCAGGAACTTGAGCGCCCGCTCGTCGAAGGACTGGACGCCGAGCGAAAGGGTCCGCACGCCGAGCTCCCGGAGGTCCTCCAGGCTCTCCGGCCGGACGTCCTCCGGGTTCGCCTCGAGGGCGATCCAGGCTCCGGGCGCGACCGGCAGCTCGGCGGCGAGCGCCCGGAGCACAGCGGCGAGCTCACCGCGCGCCAGGCACGACGGCGTGCCGCCGCCGAAGTAGAGGGTGTCGAACGAGCCGCCGCTCCAGCCGCCGCGCCAGAGCGCGATCTCGGCGAGCAGGCACTCGACGTAGATGGCGTGCCGAACCGGCGCGTCGCGGGTGACCGCGAAGTCGCAGTACGGACAGATCGCCGAGCAGAACGGCACGTGGACGTAGAGCCCCGAGGGGGCCTGGTCCTGGACCATGGGGCCGATTCTAGCGGCCCGATCCCACCGGCGGGCCAGCGCGGCATCCATTTGGCATAATCGGCACCTTCGACCGCCGCCCTCCCGCCCCACCGTCCGCCGGTGGCCGCCGGACGGCCCGAGCCACCCCTCGAGGAAGCGCCCATGGCTGACGATCCGAAACGGCAAGACATCGACCCGCGCGAGACCCGAGAGTGGATCGAGGCCCTGGAGGCGGTGCTCCGCCACGACGGCTCCGACCGGGCCCGGTACCTGATCGAGCGCCTGGGGGAGCGCTTCCACCGGGAGAGCGGCCAGATCCCCTTCACCCTGACCACCGAGTACATCAACACCATCCCTCCCGAGCGCGAGGCCCACCGGCCGGGCGATCACGACCTCGAGCGCCGGATCAAGAGCCTGATCCGCTGGAACGCCGTGGCGATGGTGGTGCGGGCCAACACCCGCTTCCCCGGCCTGGGCGGCCACATCGCCAGCTACCAGTCGGTGGCCAACCTCTGGGAGATCGGCTTCAACAACTTCTTCCACGCCCCGAGCGAGGACGACCGGGGCGACCTGGTCTACTTCCAGGGGCACAGCTCGCCCGGGGTCTATGCCCGCGCCTTCCTCGAGTACCGGCTCGACGAGGAGGACCTGGACAACTTCCGGCGCGAGGTCGAGAGCCCGGGCCTGTCCTCCTATCCCCACCCCTGGCTGATGCCCGACTTCTGGTGCCTGCCCACGGTCTCCATGGGGCTCGGGCCGATCTCGGCCATCTACCAGGCCCGGTTCATGAAGTACCTCCACAAGCGGGGCATTCTCGACGCCGGAGACCGCCGCGTCTGGGCCTTCCTGGGGGACGGCGAGATGGACGAGCCGGAGTCGGTGGGGGCGATCTCGCTCGCCGCCCGGGAGCGGCTCGACAACCTGATCTTCGTGGTCAACTGCAACCTCCAGCGCCTCGACGGGCCGGTGCGCGGCAACGGCAAGATCATCCAGGAGCTCGAGACCCTGTTCCGCGGCGCCGGCTGGAACGTGATCAAGCTGGTCTGGGGCCGCAGCTGGGACCCGCTCCTCGCCAAGGACAAGAAGGGCCTGCTCAAGAAGCGGATGATGGAGGCGCTCGACGGCGACTACCAGGCCTACGCCGCCAAGGACGGCGCCTACATCCGCGAGAACTTCTTCGGCGCCTACCCCGAGCTCGAGGAGATGGTCGCCAACATGACCGACGAGGAGATCTGGAACCTGAAGCGGGGCGGCCACGACCCGTTCAAGGTCTACGCTGCGTACCACGAGGCGGTCTCCAACCAGGGGACGCCGACGGTGATCCTGGCCCACACGATCAAGGGCTACGGCATGGGCGAGGCCGGCGAGGGCCTCAACATCACCCACCAGCAGAAGAAGATGGACGTCGAGGAGCTCAAGAGCTTTCGCGACCGCTTCCGGGTGCCGATCGCGGACGACGAGATCGGTGACATCCCCTACTACCGCCCGCCCCGGGACTCCGAGGAGTTCCAGTACTTGAAGCAGCGGCGCGACGCCCTGGGCGGTTGGATGCCGCGCCGGGTGACCGAGGCTCCGGCCCTCGAGATCCCGAACCTCGATGCCTTCAAGCTGGTGCTCGACGGCTCGAAGGGACGCGAGATGTCGACCACCATGGCCTTCGTGCGCATCCTGACCGTGCTGCTTCGCGACTCGAAGATGGCCCGCCACGTGGTGCCGATCGTCGCCGACGAGGCCCGCACGTTCGGCATGGAGGGGCTGTTCCGCCAGTCCGGCATCTACTCGCCGGTCGGCCAGCTCTACGAGCCGGTCGACGCCGAGCAGCTCCTCTACTACCGCGAGGAGGAGAGCGGCCAGATCATCGAGGAGGGCATCACCGAGGCCGGCGCGTTCTCGACCTGGGTGTCCGCCGGCACCTCCTACGCCAACCACGGCATCCAGATGGTGCCCTTCTTCGCCTTCTACTCGATGTTCGGCTTCCAGAGGATCGGCGACCTGGCGTGGGCGGCGGCCGACCTCCGGGCCCGCGGCTTCCTGATCGGCGGTACCTCGGGGCGCACCACGCTCAACGGCGAGGGCCTCCAGCACGAGGACGGCCAGAGCCACGTCCAGGCCTCGGTCATCCCCACCTGCGTCGCCTACGACCCGACCTACGGCTACGAGCTCGCGGTGATCATCCACGAGGGCCTGCGCCGCATGTTCGTCGAGCAGGAGAGCGTCTTCTACTACATCACCACGCTCAACGAGAACTACGAGCACCCGCCCCTGCCCAAGGACGCGAGGAAGGGGATCCTGCGCGGCATGTACCGGATCCGCAAGAGCGGCGGGCGCAAGAAGGCCCGGGTGCAGCTCCTGGGCTCGGGGGCGATCCTCCGCGAGGTGATCGCCGCCGCCGAGCTCCTCGAGTCCGACCTCGGGGTCGACGCCGACGTCTGGAGCGTCACCAGCTTCACCGAGCTCCGGCGCCAGGGCCTGGCGGTCGACCGCTGGAACCTTCTCCATCCCGACCAGGAGCCGCGCACGAGCTGGGTCGAGCAGTGCCTCGACGACTCCCGCGGCCCGGTGGTCGCGGCCACCGACTACGTGCGCACCTTCGCCGACCAGATCCGCGCCTGGGTGCCCCGGCGCTACAGCGTGCTGGGCACCGACGGCTTCGGCAGGAGCGACACCCGCGAGGCGCTGCGGCGCTTCTTCGAGGTGGACCGCAAGGCCGTGGCGCTCACCGCCGTCAAGGCCCTGGCCGACGAGGGCACCGTCGACGCCTCGCAGGTCGCGAAGGCGATCAAGCTCCTCGACCTCGACCCGGAGAAGCCCGACCCGTGGACCGTCTGAGCGGGAGACTCGACCATGGCTAAGAGCGAGGAGATCCGGATCCCGGACATCGGCGACTTCGACGAGGTCGACGTCATCGAGGTGCTGGTCGCGCCCGGCGACCGGGTGGCGGTCGACGACGGCCTGATCACGCTCGAGAGCGACAAGGCTTCGATGGACGTGCCGTCGCCCAGGGCGGGGACGGTCAAGGAGGTGAAGGTCGAGGCCGGTGGCAAGGTCTCCCAGGGCGACGTGATCCTCACCCTCGAGCCCGACGACGAAGAGTCCGACGAACACATGAAGCGGCCGAGCTCCGCCTCGGCGGAAGCCGAGGAGCCCTCCGAACGCGTGAAGCGGCCGAGCTCCGCCTCGGCCGAAGCCGAAGAGCCCTCCGAGCGCGTGAAGCGGCCGAGCTCTGCCTCGGCGGAAGCCGAGGAGCCCTCCGAACGCGTGAAGCGGCCGAGCTCCGCCTCGGCCGGGGAAGACGAGCGGTCCGACGAGCGGGGAAAAGGCCCGAGCTCCGCCTCGGCCGACCGGGCCAGACGCCGACACCCCGTCGACGAAGACGAGGCCGACCAGGAGGCCGAGCCCGAGCGCGCCGCTGCCGGCGGACACGAGGCCCGCGAGGCGGCGAAGCAGCGCCGGCGCGAGCGGGCGGCCGGCCCGCCGCCCACCATCCCGGTCCGGGACGAGGAGGTCGAGCTCCGGCCCGTCGACGAGGAGGTGGACGAGGAGGCCTTCGGCAAGGTCTACGCCAGCCCGGCGGTGCGCCACTACGCGCGGGAGCTGGGGGTCGATCTCTCCCGGGTCGAGGGCTCGGGGCGCAAGGGACGGGTCGTCCGCTACGACGTCCGGACCTACGTCCAGAAGCAGCTCGGCGAGGTCCAGGAGGCTCGGAGGCGCGGTCTCGGTCCGGGCCTCGCCCTGCCCGAGCTGCCCGACGTCGACTTCTCGAAATGGGGCGAGGTCGAGACGCAGGAGCTCTCGAAGATCCAGCGCCTGACCGGGCGCAACGTCCACCGTGCGTGGGTGACGATCCCGCACGTCACCCAGCACGACGAGGCGGACGTCACCGACCTCGAGGCGTTCCGCAAGGCCCAGGGCGACGAGGCCGAGCGCCGCGGGGTCAAGCTCAGCCCGATCCCCTTCCTGATCCGGGCGGCGGTGGCGGCGCTCCGCGAGTTCCCGCGCTTCAACGCCTCGCTCTCCGCCGGCGGCGACTCGATCGTGGTCAAGAAGTACTTCCACGTCGGAGTCGCGGTCGACACCGACGCCGGCCTGGTGGTGCCGGTGGTGCGCGACGCCGATCGCAAGGGGCTGTTCCAGCTCGCGGCAGAGGTCGGGGACCTGGCCGAGCGGGCGCGGGAGCGCAAGCTCAAGGCCGACGAGCTCGAGGGCGGCACCTTCACCATCTCGAGCTTGGGTGGCATCGGCGGCACCACCTTCACGCCGATCGTCAACTGGCCCGAGGTGGCGATCCTCGGCGTCTCCCGGACCGAGCGCCGGCCGGTCTACCGGGACGGCGAGCTCGTCCCGCGGCTCCTGATGCCGCTCTCGCTCTCCTACGACCACCGGGTGATCGACGGCGCCACCGCCGTGCGCTTCACCCGCTACCTGGCGACGGTCCTGGGCGACATCCGCCGTCTCCTCCTGTAGAGGCGCGATGGCGAAGACCGAATCCGTCCGCGTTCCCGACATCGGCGACTTCGAGGCCGTCGACGTCATCGAGGTGCTGGTCGCCCCCGGCGACCGGGTGGCGGTCGACGACGGCCTGATCACGCTCGAGAGCGACAAGGCGTCGATGGACGTGCCGTCGCCCAGGGCGGGAACGGTCCGGCAGGTGAAGGTCGAGGCCGGTGGCAAGGTCTCCCAGGGCGACGTGATCCTCACCCTCGAGCTCGACGAAGAAAACGAGGAAGAGTCCGACGAACGCATGAAGCGGCCGAGCTCCGCCTCGGCCGACAGGGCCGAAGGCCCGACCTCACCGAGCTCTGGCCGCCGCCCTGAGCGAGCGGAGCGAGCCGAAGGGTCGGCCGGCCGCTCGGGGCCCGACGAACCCGCCGCCGACCTCCACGCCCAGGTGCTCGTCCTGGGCGCCGGCCCGGGCGGCTATAGCGCCGCCTTCCGGGCCGCCGACCTGGGGTCCGAGGTGGTCCTCGTCGAGCGCTACCCGGACCTGGGCGGCGTCTGCCTGAACGTCGGCTGCATCCCGTCGAAGGCTCTGCTCCACGCCGCCAAGGTGATCGACGAGGCGGCCGAGATGGCCGAGCGGGGCATCCGCTTCGGCAAGCCCGAGATCGACCTCGGTGCCCTCAGGAGCTGGAAGGACGAGGTGGTGGGCAAGCTCACGGGGGGTCTCGCCTCGCTCGCCAAGCGCCGCGGGGTGAAGGTGCTCCAGGGCACGGGCACCTTCGCCTCGCCCCACACCCTGGAGGTCGAGACGGCAAACGGCGAGACCCGTACCGTCTCCTTCGACGCCGCCATCGTGGCCGCGGGCTCCCGCGTGCTCGAGCTGCCGGGCATCCCGTGGGACGACCCGCGGGTGCTCGACTCCACGCGCGCCCTGGAGATCCCCGACGTCCCGGGGCGCCTCCTGGTGGTCGGCGGCGGGATCATCGGCCTCGAGATGGCCTGCGTCTACGACGCGCTGGGATCGAAGGTGACGGTCGTCGAGCTCCTCGACCGGCTGATGGCGGGCGCCGACGCCGACCTGATCAAGCCGCTCAGGAGGCGGATCGAGGCGCGCTACGAGGCGATCCACCTCGAAACGAAGGTGGCGAGGGTCGACGCCGAGGACGACGGCCTCCGGGTCCACTTCGAGAGCGCCGGCGACGGCAACGAGGCGCCCGAGCCCGCGCTCTTCGACCGGGTCCTGGTGGCGGTGGGCCGCCGGCCGAATGGCGACCGGATCGGCGCCGAGGCCGCCGGCCTCGAGGTCGACGACCGGGGCTTCCTCGCGGTCGACGAGCACCAGCGCACCAACGTCCCCCACGTCTTCGCGATCGGCGACGTCGTCGGCCAGCCGCTCCTCGCCCACAAGGCGAGCCACCAGGGCAAGGTGGCGGCGGAGGTCGCCTCCGGCCGGGGCAGCGCCTTCGACGCCCGGGTGGTGCCCGCGGTCGCCTACACCGACCCGGAGGTCGCCTGGGCCGGGGTCACCGAGGAGGAGGCGAAGCGCCGGGGCCTCGACTACGGCAAAGGCATCTTCCCCTGGTCGGCGAGCGGCCGGTCGCTCGGCCTGGGGCGCGACGAGGGGATGACCAAGCTTCTCTTCGACAACGACAGCCACCGGGTGATCGGCGCCGGCATCGTCGGCCCGAACGCCGGCGACCTGATCGCCGAGGTCGCCCTGGCGATCGAGATGCAGTGCGAGGCGGCCGACATCGGCCTCACCGTCCACCCGCACCCGACGCTGTCGGAGACGGTGGCCTTCGCGGCGGAGGCCTTCGAGGGCACGCTGACGGAGCTCTACAAGCCTAGACGGTGATGCCCCCCGCAACCCCTCGATCCCCTTCCCTCCCCACGGGGGGGAAGGGGACGGTTGACTGGATGCCCCCCGCATCCCCTCGATCCCCTTCCCTCCCCACGGGGGGGGAAGGGGACGGTTGACTGGATGCCCCCCGCATCCCCTCGATCCCCTTCCCTCCCCACGGGGGGGAAGGGGACGGTTGACTGGATGCCCCCCGCATCCCCTCGATCCCCTTCCCTCCCCACGGGGGGGAAGGGGACGCCCCCGCCCCCGCGCCCACGTGGCGGGTCCGTGGGCGAGGGGATTTGAAACACGGCGGGCGGGTCGGGCGTAGGAAGAGACAGAGGAGGTCGCCGCACCATGATCGAGCTCGCCGTCTTCGTGACCGTGGCCTTTGCCTTCCTGGCGATCGCCTCCATCGTCCTGGCGGTGGTGGGCGTGGCGCTCAAGCTGACCGTGGGAGTCGTGAAGCTCGTCCTCCTGCCGTTCGTGCTGCTCGCCGGCCTGTTCGTCGCCCTCGCCGCCGCGCCGGTGTTCATGGGCCTCGTGGGCCTGCTGGTCATCTTCTGCCTGGTGGCGATCCCCCTGCTCGTCCTGGGCGCCATCGTCTGGCTGGGTGCCCACCTCCTCGCCCCGGCCGTCTGATCGGACACCCCCGCATCCCGTCTGAGCCCTCGGCCCGCCCGGGTGAGCTCGGAGCCTCCCGAGGCCGAGGAAACGTTCCTCCCGAGATTCCTCGACTCCGCTTCGCTCCGCTCGGAATGACAAGAGAAGCGGAGGAGTCCACCGAACGCCGGTCCACCCTCTCCCCACCCCACGGCGGAGGGGCACTCTTCCAACCGCAAAGGTGGCAGCCCGCGGGCCGGCGTGGTTTCTCGCCGGCGCAGTCCGCCGCCGAGAAAGCCACCCGCCCGCTGGCGTGTGCTCCCTCCACCCAGCGTTCCGGAGTCCACCGAACGCCGATCCACCTCTCACCTCACCCAGATCCTGGGCGGCATCGTCTGGCTGGGTGCCCACCTCCTCGCCCCGGCCGTCTGATCGGAACACCCCCGCATCGCGTCTGAGCCCCCGGCCCGCCCGGGTGAGCTCGGAGCCTCCCGAGGCCGAGGAAACGTTCCTCCCGAGATTCCTCGACTCCGCTTCGCTCCGCTCGGAATGACAAGAGAAGCGGAGGAGTCCACCGAACGCCGGTCCACCCTCTCCCCACCCCACGGCGGAGGGGCACTCTTCCAACCACCAAGGTGGCAGCCCGCGGGCCGGCGTGGTTTCTCGCCGGCGCAGTCCGCCGCCGAGAAAGCCACCCGCCCGCTGGCGTGTGCTCCCTCCACCCAGCGTTCCGGAGTCCACCGAACGCCGATCCACCTCTCACCTCACCCAGATCCTGGGCGGCATCGTCTGGCTGGGTGCCCACCTCCTCGCCCCGGCCGTCTGATCGGAACACCCCCGCATCGCGTCTGAGCCCCCGGCCCGCCCGGGTGAGCTCGGAGCCTCCCGAGGCCGAGGAAACGTTCCTCCCGAGATTCCTCGACTCCGCTTCGCTCCGCTCGGAATGACAGGAGAAGCGGAGGAGTCCGCCGAACGCCGGTCCACCCCCTCACGCCACCCCACGGCGGAGGGCGCACTTTTCAACCACCGAGGTGGCAGCCCGCGGGCCGGCGTGGTTTCTCGCCGGCGCAGTCCGCCGCCGAGAAAGCCACCCGCCCGCTGGCGTGTGCTCCCTCGCCCAGCGCCACGCAGTCCGCCGCCGAGAAAGCCACCCGGCCCGCGGGCGTGTGCTCCCTCGCCCAGCGCCACGCAGTCCGCCGCCGAGAAAGCCACCCGGCCCGCGGGCGTGTGATCGCGCACCCGCGCACGACTTACATCCGCCTCCGCAAACTTTCCATCACCCCTCCGCCCCAGCGTTCCCCACCGCCCCCTCCCCCCGCAGGGAACGCCCCTTGCACGCTCCTCCCGGGTCATGACAGCCCCCGCAGAAACCGCCGCCGCACCCCCAACCACCGCCGCCTCCGACGACCTCGCGCGCCTCGCCCGGCGCATCCGCTACCTCATCCTGCGCTCGACCGGCCAGGCCGGCTCCGGCCACCCGACCTCGTCGCTCTCGGCTGTCGAGCTCGTCACCGCCCTCTTCTTCGGCGGCCACTTCCGCTACGACCCGAGGCGCCCCGACCACCCCAACAACGACCGCCTGATCTTCTCCAAGGGTCACGCCTCGCCGCTCCTCTACGCGCTGTGGGCGGTGGCCGGGCAGCTCTCCGAGCGGGAGCTGATGACCTACCGCCACTTCGACAGCCCCCTCGAAGGCCACCCGTCGCTGCGCTTCCGCTTCACGGAGGCGGCGACCGGCTCGCTCGGCCAGGGCCTCTCGATCGGTGTCGGCATGGCACTCAACGCCCGCCATCTCGACCGCCTTCCCTACCGCACCTGGGTGCTCCTCGGCGACAGCGAGATGGCCGAGGGGTCGCAGTGGGAGGCGATCGAGATCGCCGCCCACTACCGGCTCGACAACCTGGTCGGCCTCCTCGACGTCAACCGGCTGGGCCAGCGGGGCGAGACGATGTACGGCCACGACCTCGACGCCTACCGCCGCCGGCTCGACGCCTTCGGCTGGCGCACCTTCGAGGTCGACGGCCACTCCTTCGAGCAGATCCGGGTCGCCTACGAGGAGATCGCCTCCGAGGCCGACGGGCGACCGTCCATGGTCATCGCCCGCACGGTCAAGGGCAAGGGGGTCGCCTTCGTCGAGGACCAGAACGGCTACCACGGCAAGGCGCTCGAAGGCGAGGATCTCGAGCGCGCCCTCGAGGGCCTGGGCGAGGTCGACCGCGAGGCGGTCGGGGCGATCCGGGAGCCGGAGGACCTGCGCCCCGCCTCCCGCGCCGCCGCTCCCGCGGCGGAGCCCACGTACGAGCCGGGCGAGAAGGTGCCGACGCGCAACGCCTACGGCAACGCCCTGGTCCGGCTGGCACCCCACTACCCCGCCCTCGTGAGCCTCGACGGCGAGGTGAGCAACTCGACCCGCGCCGCCTACCTCGCAAAGGAGCACCCCGAGCGCTTCTTCGAGATGTACATCGCCGAGCAGAACATGGTGGGCGCCGCCCTGGGTCTAGCGCTCCGCGGCAAGCTCCCCTTCGTCTCCACCTTCTCGGCCTTCCTCTCCCGCGCCTTCGACCAGATCCGCATGGCCCAGTACTCGGAGCCGAACCTGAAGCTGGTCGGCTCCCACGCCGGGGTCTCGATCGGCCAGGACGGCCCGTCCCAGATGGGCCTCGAAGACATCGCCATGATGCGTTCGATCCGCGACAGCGTGGTCCTCTACCCGTCGGACGCCTACTCGGCCGAGCGGCTGGTCGAGTGCGCGGCCGAGCATCCGGGGATCGTCTACCTGCGGACGACCCGCATGGGGACGCCGCTGATCTACGGCCCCGACGAGACCTTCCGCATCGGGGGCTCGGCGGTCCTGCGCACGAGCCCGGACGACGCGGCCACCGTGATCGCCGCCGGCGTCACCCTCCACGAGGCGCTCGCCGCCCACGAGACCCTCGCCGCCGAGGGTCTCGCGATCCGGGTGATCGACCTCTACAGCGTCAAGCCCCTCGACCGGGATACGCTGTTGGCCGCCGCCCGCGAGACCGGGGCCGTGGTGACGGTCGAGGACCACTACCCGGCGGGCGGCCTGGGGGAGGCGGTGGCGAGCGCCCTCGCCGAGGCGGGGCTCGCGGTCCGGCTCCGCCACCTGGCGGTGGGCAAGAAGCCCCGGAGCGGCAAGCCCGCCGAGCTCCTCGCCTACGAGGAGATCGACCGCGATGCCATCGCCCGGGCGGTGCGCGACCTGGTGTGAGGGTGGAGCTTCTCTAGATGTCTGATCAGGCCAGAATCGTGACCAACGAGCCGAGCTCCTCGAGAAACAGACCGAGAGGGTGGGGGCGTCCCCTTCCCCCCCGTGGGGAGGGAAGGGGATCGAGGGGATGCGGGGGGCATCCGGTCGATCGTCCCCTTCCCCCCCGTGGGGAGGGAAGGGGATCGAGGGGATGCGGGGGGCATCCGGTCGATCGTCCCCTTCCCCCCGTGGGGAGGGAAGGGGATCGAGGGGATGCGGGGGGCATCCGGTCGATCGTCCCCTTCCCCCGTGGGGAGGGAAGGGGATCGAGGGGATGTGGGGGGCATCCGGTCGATCGTCCCCTTCCCCCCCGTGGGGAGGGAAGGGGATCGAGGGGATGCGGGGGGATCCGATGAATCTGGCGGTCTGGAGTAGCCGTTCCGAGGAGCGCAGCCGTGAGCGGTCGGCGTGGGCGGGGGACCAGCGGCCCGTGGTGCCGGAGACGCTTCAGGCGCCTCGTCGGTTTGAGGCGGAGCTTCCCTAGATCATGCGAATCCTGGCGGGCGACATCGGCGGCACCCACACCCGTCTGGCCCTGGTCGACTCTTCGGACGATCACCGGATCGCCGACGAGGCGGAGTACTCGAGCCCGGAGCACGACGACCTGGCGAGCCTGGTGCACCGCTTCGTCGACGAGCGGGACGCCGCCTTCGAGGCCGCGTGCTTCGGCGTCGCCGGACCGGTCCACGAGGGCCACGTGCGCGCCACGAACCTTCCCTGGGTGGTCGACGAGCGTTCCCTGGGCGAGGACCTGGGGGTGCCGGTGGCGGTGATCAACGACCTCGAGGCCGCGGCGTGGAGCGTGGCGATCCTCGCCCCCGACGCCGTGGAGACCGTCCACCCGGGGGCCGGCGGGGACGCCCGCGGCAACCGGGCGCTGATCGCCGCCGGCACCGGCCTGGGCGAGGCCGGGCTCTTCTGGGACGGCTCCGAGCACCGGCCCTTCGCGACCGAAGGAGGCCACGCCGACTTCGCCCCCGGCGACGAGCTCGAGCGCGACCTCCTCGCCTACCTCGCTCGCGAGCACGATCACGTGAGCTGGGAGCGGGTGGCCTCCGGACCGGGCCTCGAGGCGATCCATCGCTTCCTGTGCGTGCGCCGGGGCGGCGCCGGCGCCGGCTGCCCGGTCGCGGAGCTCGCGCCGGGCGACGAGGCCGCCCCCGCCATCAGCCGCGCGGCCCTCGCCGGCTCCTGCGAGGTCTGCACCGACAGCCTGGACCGCTTCTGCCGTCTGCTGGGAGCCGAGGCCGGCAACCTCGCGCTGAAGGTGCTGGCAACCGGCGGCGTCTGGGTCGGCGGGGGCATCGCCCCGGAGATCCGGGAGGTGCTCGCGGCCCCCGGCGGGGCGTTCATGGAGAGGTTCCTCGCCAAGGGCCGGATGCGCGACCTGCTCGAGCCGGTCCCGGTGCGAGTGATCCTCGACGACAAGGCGGCCCTGCGCGGCGCGGCGCGGGTCGCCGCGCGGTACAAGGAGGAGAGGCGATGAGCGATCCGGCCCTCGAGCTGGCGCGCGCCGTGACCTTGCCGCGCCACGTCACCGCACGGGCCGCCGAGGCCGGTGCGGACCGGGACCTCGGCGTCCTCCTGGGTCAGGTCGCCTTCGCCGCCAAGGTGGTGGCGCGCGAGGCCCGTCGCGCGGCCCTGGCCGGGCGCCTGGGCGCCGCCGGCACGACCAACGCCAGCGGCGACGCCCAGAAAGAGCTCGACCTGTTCGCCAACCGGGCTTTCCTCGCGGCGCTGTCCGACGTGCCCGAGGTCGCCGCGGTGGTCTCGGAGGAGCTCGACGAGCCGCGGATCCAGAGCTGCGAGGAGAGCTCGTCCTACCTGCTGGCGATCGATCCGGTCGACGGCTCGGGCAATGTCGAGACGGGCGCGAGCGTCGGCACGATCTTCGCCGTCCACCGGCGTCCCGCGACGGGCCCCTGCACCGACGTCGCCGGCGAGATCCTCTCCGGCGCGCCGCGCGTGGCGGCGGGCTACGTGCTCTACGGCCCGGCGACCGTCCTGGTCTACACCCTGGGCGAGGGGGCCGACGGCTTCACGCTCGACCCGTCGGTGGGGGAGTTCCTCCTCTCCCATCCCGGCATCCGGTGTCCCGAGCACGGCGAGACCTACTCGATCAACACCGGCAACGCCGACCGCTGGGAGCCGGCGATCGGCCGGTTCCTCGAGCACCTGAACGACCCCGGCAGCGGCGCTCGCCACCCCTACAGCCTGCGCTACACCGGCGCCCTGGTGGCCGATCTCCATCGCATCCTCCTCGAGGGGGGGATCTACTGCTATCCGGCCGACCGCGAGCACCCGGAAGGCAAGATCCGCCTGCTCTACGAGGCGGCTCCCCTCGCCTTCGTGCTGGCGGCGGCGGGCGGGGCCGCGAGCGACGGCCGGCGGCCGATCCTGGAGCTCGAAGCCGAGTCGCTCCACCAGCCGGTGCCGGTGGCCCTGGGCAGCCGCCGCGAGGTGGCGGCCTTCGAGCGCTTCGTCTCCCGGGAGGCGGCGTGATCGAAGTCCACCCCGACCCGGAGGCCCTGGCCGAGGCGGCGGCCGCCCGGTTCGTCGACGCGGCGCGCGCTTCGATCGCGGCGCACGGACGCTTCGCGGTGGCCCTGGCGGGCGGCCACACCCCGGCCGCGACCTACCGCCTCCTCGCCGCAACCGCCGCCGTCGAGTGGGCGCGGGTCCACCTCTTCTGGGGTGACGAGCGCCTGGTGCCGCCCGACCACCCGGACAGCAACTACCGGATGGTCCGCGAGACCCTGCTCGCCGGCGCCCCGGTGCCGGCGGCCAACGTCCACCCGGTGCCGACCGGGCGAGGCTCGGCCGAGGCGTCGGCCGCGGCCTACGAGGAGACGCTCGAGCGCTGGTTCGGCCTCGCCGCCGGCGCGGGGCGCGGCACCGAGCGCCCGCGCTTCGATCTCGTCCTCCTCGGGCTCGGCGAGGACGGCCACACCGCCTCGCTCATGCCCGGCTGCCCGGCGCTCGCGGAGACCGCGCGCCTGGTCTCCTCCTGCGCGCCGGAGCATCTGGCGCATCCGCGGATCACCCTCACCCTGCCGGCGATCAACGCCGCCCGGCGGGTCCTCTTCCTGATCGCCGGCGCCGGCAAGGCCGAGGCGCTCTCGCGGGTGCTCGCGGGCGAGGAGCCGCCGGACGCGCTGCCGGCAGCCGGAGTCCGGCCGGACGGCGGCGAGCTCGCCTGGCTGGTCGACGAGGCGGCGGCCGGCCGCCTCGCCGGCGACACGCTCACCTCGATGTGCCGCGCCCCGAGCGCGGCGGAAGGGACCGCACCATGAACCCGTTGATCGCACTCCACGAGCACGGTCAGAGCTACTGGCTGGACAACCTCACCCGCACCATGCTCCGCGACGGCGCTCTCGAGCGCCGGGTGCGCGAGGCGGGCCTGCGGGGCGTCACCTCCAACCCCAAGATCTTCGACCAGGCGATCTCGGGGGGCGCGGCCTACGACGAGCAGATCGAGGAGCTGGTGCGCCAGGGCCTCGCGGTCGACGAGATCTACGAGCGCCTGGCGGTCGACGACGTGCGCTCCGCCTGCGACGTGCTGCGCCCGGTCTTCGACGAGTCCGAGGGCGCCGACGGCTTCGTGAGCCTCGAGGTCTCGCCCTACCTGCTCCACGACACCGAGGCGACCGTCGACGAGGCCCGCCGGCTGTTCGACGCGGTCGACCGGCCCAACGTGCTGATCAAGATCCCGGGCAGCGAGGCCGGGGTGCCGGCGATCGAGGAGAGCCTCTACCGGGGGATCAACGTCAACATCACCCTGTTGTTCTCGATCGAGGCCTACGAGGCGGTGGCCCACGCCTACGTCGACGCCCTCGAGCGCCGTGCCGCCGAGGGTCTGGACGTGGCCGGGATCGGCTCGGTGGCGAGCTTCTTCCTGTCGCGCATCGACGTGCTGGTCGATCACCTGTTGGGGCAGCGGATCCAGCCGGAGGTGAGCTCGGGCGACGCTCCGCGTCCCGAGCAGCTCCTCGGGCGGGCGGCGATCGCCAACGCCAAGCTCGCCTACCAGAGCTTCCGGGAGATCTTCTCCGGCGAGCGCTGGCAGGCCCTGGCGGACAAGGGTGCGCGCGTCCAGCGGGTGCTCTGGGCGTCGACCAGCACCAAGAACCCCCTCTACCGCGACGTGCGCTACGTCGAGCCGCTGATCGGGCCCGACACGGTCAACACCCTTCCGGACGCGACCATCGACGCCTTCGCCGACCACGGCCGGGTCGAGCCGGGCACGGTCGACGAGGGGCTCGACGAGGCGCACGCCCTGATGGACGAGCTCGAAGAGGTGGGGATCGACTTCGACGCCGTCACCTGGCAGCTCCTGAACGAAGGCATGGAGAAGTTCGTCGCCCCCTACGACGACCTGATGCGGACCCTCGAGGCGAAGCGCGAGGCGATCCTGGGCGCGGCCGCCACGCGCCAGGAGTACGCCGGCAAGGGGCTGGGCGACGGCCTCGCGGCGCTCGCCGAACGTCGCTTCGGCCGCCGCCTCCACGCCCGGGACACGACCCTCTGGACCGACGACGAGGCGACCGCCGAAGCGATCGCCGGCCGCCTGGGCTGGCTCGACGCGCCGGCCGCCTTTCGTGCCGAGGCCGGCGGGCTGGAGGCCTTCGCCCGCGCCGCCCGGTCCGAGGGCCTGGCCCACGTCGTGGTCCTGGGCATGGGGGGCAGCAGCCTGTGGCCCGAGGTCGCGAGCCGGGTGTTCGGCCCCGAGCGCGGGTGGCCCGATCTCCAGGTGCTCGACTCGACCGATCCGGAGGCCGTCCGCGCGGTCGAGGAGGCGATCGACCTCGAGCGGACCCTGTTCGTCGTCTCGAGCAAGTCGGGCACCACGACCGAGACCCTGAGCTTCTACCGGTACTTCTACGCCCGCGTCGCCGAGCGCCTGGGTGGCTCCGAGCCGGGCGGGCGCTTCGTGGCGATCACCGACCCGGGGAGCCCGCTCGCCGAGGAGGCCCGCGACCGGGGCTTCCGGCACCTGTTCGAGAACCCGCCCGACTTCGGCGGCCGCTACTCGGCCCTCTCCAACTTCGGCCTGGTGCCGATGGCGCTGCTCGGTGTCGATCTCGGTGCGGTCCTCGAGCGCGCCGGGCGCCAGGCGGCGAGCTCGGCCGGGGCGGTGCCCCCGGAGCGCAACCCGGGGCTCCACCTGGGCGCGGCGCTCGGCCTCCTCGCCCGGACCGGGCGCGACAAGGTCACCTTCGTGATCGACGAGCCGGTGGCGCCGTTCGCTTACTGGGTCGAGCAGCTCCTCGCCGAGAGCACGGGCAAGCTGGGCCGCGGCCTGGTGCCGGTCGAGGGCGAGCCGCTCGGCACGCCGAAGGACTACGGCTCCGACCGGGTGTTCGTGGCGCTCGAGCTCGCCGACGAGCAGGACCCGGACCGGCGCCAGCGTCTCCGGGACCTGGAGGAGGCCGGCCATCCGGTCGTCCGGATCGCCCTCGACGACCGGCTCGACCTCGGCGCCGAGATCTTCCGCTGGGAGGTGGCGACCGCCACCGCCGGCGCGATCCTCGGGGTCGACCCGTTCGACGAGCCGAACGTCACCGAGAGCAAGGAGAACACGCGCGAGCTCCTCGGGGTCTGGCGCGAGAAGGGGGGCTTCGACGAGCCGCCGCCCGCCGCCGAGCGAGGGAGGCTGGCGGTGTGGACCGGCGGCGAGGCCGGGGGCGGCAAAGACGGGCCGGTCGAGGCCGTCGGCCGGCTTCTCGACGGCCTCCGGGAGGGCGACTACCTGGCGCTCCTGCCGTACTTCCGGCGGACCCCGGAGCGCCACCGGCCGCTCGCCAAGCTCCGCCGCGCCGTGCGCGACCGGCACCGCGTCGCGACCACCCTCGGCTACGGCCCGCGCTACCTCCACTCGACCGGCCAGCTCCACAAGGGCGGTCCGGACTCCGGCGTCTACCTCCTCTTCACCGCCGGCTCGGAGCAGGAGGACCTCACCATCCCGGACGCCGGCTACGGCTTCGCCACACTGCTCCGCGCCCAGGCGCTGGGAGACTTTCGCTCGCTCGCCGAGCACGGCCGGCGGGTGATGCGGGTCCACCTGGAAGGCGACCCGGCCGCCGGCCTGGAAGCCCTCGTCGACGAGCTCACGTGAAGCACCCGGAAGGAGGTTGTTCGCCATGCGTATCGGACTGATCGGGCTGGGCAAGATGGGCGGCAACATGGTCCAGCGGCTGGTGGAGCGGGGCCACGAGGTGGTGGCCTACGACCTGGACGAAGAGGCGGTCGCCGCCGCCGCCGAGCACGGCGCCCAAGGCGCCTCGTCGCTGGGCGACCTGGTGGCGGGTCTCGAGGCGCCGCGGACCGTCTGGATCATGCTGCCCCACGGCGACCCGACGAACCGGACGGTCGCGGCCGTGCTGGACGAGGTCGACGAGGGGGATCTGATCGTCGACGGCGGCAACTCCCACTACACCGACTCGCTGGCCAACGCGAGGCGATGCCGGGAGCGCGGGGTCGACTTTCTGGACATCGGCTTGAGCGGCGGGATCTGGGGCCTCGAGATCGGCTACTGCCTGATGGCGGGCGGCCCGCAAGGCGCGTTCGACCGGATCGAGCCGGTGGCCCGGGCGCTCGCCCCGGAGGACGGCTACGCCCGGGTGGGCGACAACGGCGCCGGGCACTTCGTCAAGATGATCCACAACGCCATCGAGTACGCCATGCTCGAGGCGATCGGCGAGGGCTTCGAGGCGCTGCGGCGCTCGGAGCTCGACGTCGACCTGGGGCAGGTGGCCGACCTCTGGGCCCACGGATCGGTGATCCGCTCCTGGCTCCTCGAGCTCCTCGCCCGGGCCTTCGACCAGGAAGGGGAGGACCTCGCCGGCATCGCCCCGTACGTCGAGGAGTCGGGCACCGGCCGGTGGACGGCCCAGTACGCCCTCGAGCGGGGCATCCCGATGCCGAACATCACGCAGGCGCTGTTCGAGCGCTTCGCCTCGCAGCTCGACGAACGGTTCTCGTACAAGGTGATCGCGGCGCTGCGCAACCAGTTCGGCGGCCATGCGGTCCACCGCGAGGACCGCGACGGTGGCGGAAAGGGCTGAGATGACGGCCCACACCGAGCAGACCGTGCTGGAAGCCGAGCGCTCCGGGAGCCCCGAGGTCGCCGCGGACCCCTGCGTGATGGTCGTCTTCGGGGCCTCGGGAGACCTGACGCGCAAGGATCTCTTGCCCTCGATCTTCGAGCTCGCGGCGAGAAACCTCCTGCCCGACCGCTTCGCGCTCCTCGGGCTTGCGCGCTCCGAGTGGAGCGACGAGGAGTTCCGCCGCCGGATGCGCCAGGCGGTCGAGGAGGGCTGCGACTTCGACCGCCGGGTGTGGGACCGGCTCGCGCCCCGGATCCACTACCAGGCGGGCGATCTGACGACCACCGAGGACTACGAGCGGCTCGGCGGCCGGATCGAGGAGCTCCGCGACGAGCACGGCATCCCGGGCAACGCCTTCTTCCATCTCGCGACCCCGCCTTCGCTCTTCGGGACCATCGCCGGGAAGCTCGGTGACTCGGGGCTCGCCCGGCGCTCGAGCGACCATTCGGACGACGGTGACTGGCGCCGGCTGGTGATCGAGAAGCCGTTCGGCGAGGACCGCGCTTCGGCCCGGGCCCTCGACCGCGAGCTGCGCTCCGCTTTCGACGAGGAGCAGATCTACCGGATCGACCACTACCTGGGCAAGGAGACGGTCCAGAACATGCTCGTCTTCCGGTTCGCCAACCCGGCCTTCGAGCCGATCTGGAACCGGGACTTCATCGACCACGTCCAGATCACCGCCTCCGAGGACATCGGCATCGGCACGCGCGCCAGGTTCTACGAGAAGACCGGCGTGGTGCGGGACATGGTCCAGAACCACCTCCTCCAGCTCCTGTGCATGACGGCGGTCGACCCGCCGGTCTACTTCGACGGCGCCTCGCTGCGCGACGAGACGGTCAAGGTGCTGCGCTCGGTCCGCCGCCTCGCCGCCGAGGACTGCGTGCTCGGTCAGTACGGCCCGGGCGTGGTCGAAGGCGAGGAGGTGCCCGGCTACCGGGCCGAGAAGGGCGTCGACGACGCGTCGACCACGCCGACCTTCGCCGCCCTGCGCCTGGAGCTCGACAGCTGGCGCTGGGCCGGGGTGCCGTTCTACCTGCGCACCGGCAAGCGCCTGGCCCGCAAGCTCACCGAGGTGGCGGTGTTCTTCAAGCCGACGCCGCACTTGATGTTCCCGCTCGAGGAGGACCGCCCCATCCGCAAGAACGTGCTGGTCTTCCGGCTCCAGCCCCAGGAGGGAATCCTCCAGACCTTCATCGCCAAGCAGCCGGGCCCGGACATCCGCCTGACGCCGGTGACCTCGCGCTTCCTGTACGCCGACGCCTTCGGCGGGGGCTCGCCGCCCCGGGCCTACGCCTGGCTGCTGCTCGACGTCATGCAGGGCAACCAGACCCTGTTCGCCCGCGCCGACTGGATCGACCAGGCCTGGTCGATCGTCGACCCGATCGTCGAGCGCCACGAGAGCGGCCCGCCGGACGACCTGCCGAACTACCGCGCCGGAACCTGGGGCCCGGACCGCTCGCACGACCTCCTCGAGCGGGAAGGGCGCTCCTGGCGGGCCCTCCAGGTGGGCAAGAACGCCTGAGGGACGGGAGCCTGCCGGCATCCGACCTGCATCGTGGGGAAACGGGGGCAACGGTCGGGGACGACCAGGCCTACGACGAGGAGGCCCGCCGCCGGCTTCGCGACCTCGCCGGGGAGCTCACCGGCGTCGAGCCCCTCCCGCCGAGTGAGTCGGTCGCCCGGGGCGGGCGACGCGATCAATCGGTCAGATAGACGTAGAGGTCCGCGTTCACCGCTCGGTCCGAGCTGTTGTAGAGGAACACGCGGTAGCGAGGGAAGCCGAGCACCTGGCGGGGCTGGTCGGAGGAGAAGTAGCCGCGAGCGTCCTTGAGCACCTTCGCCCGGACCTCCACCGGGAACTCGTAGCGCCCCTGCTCGAGGAGCGACTTGACCACCGGCTCCTCGTCCGGCACCAGCACCGCCCCGACCACCCCTTCGCGCAGCAGGTTGCCCTGCACCTCGCCGCGCAGACCGAGCACCGCGTGGGTGAACCCGGCGGCGTCGACGGTGCCCGCCTCGACCAGCCCGGTCGTCGCCGAGCGCTCGACCGGCGGCACGACCACGCCGAGCTTGCGGACCAGGCTGGAGTGCGGGACCGGCCCCGCCACCGACACGCTTCCCGCGACTCTCTGGACCTCGGGGAAGTTGGCCACCACGACCTCGGAGGGGCTGTCGGCGGCGGTTCGAGGTGCGCCCTGGACGAGCAGCAGAGCGAAGCCGAGGGTGGCGGCGGCGAGCACGGCGATGCGACGCATGAGAGCTCTCCTTTTCCGGATCTACGGACCGTCTTCGGCCAACGTCCAGGCGAATGCGCCGCCGGCCGCCGCTCGCCCTCCCCAAAAGCCGACGGCCCGCTTCGATTCCTCGAAGCGGGCCGTGGTTCCTACAGCGTGTGAAGCGGGTTTCAGACCTTGCGGACGTTCTCGGCGGCGGGGCCCTTCTGGCCCTGCACCACGTCGAACTCGACCCGATCGCCTTCGTTGAGGCTTTTGAAGCCGCTGCCCTGAATGGCGGTGTGATGGACGAAGCAATCCTTGCCGCCGTCCTCGGGCGTGATGAAGCCGAAGCCCTTGGTGTCGTTGAACCACTTCACGATGCCGGTGGTACTCATTTTCTCGTTCTCCTAACTTGTCCTCAGACTCGGGTCGGAGACGAAAAATCCGTACCTTCCGACTCGGTGCTGTAGGCGGGGGCGCGTTTCGCCCACGCCGAGAAGTCGCGAGCTCCGGACACGCTGTCCGGCGACGATCTCGCGAACCGACCGCCAAAACCTCGGACAGGGCCGGCACATTCCCGAACTCGAAAAAAAAGACGAAGAAATTCTTGGCCGGTTCCTCCGGGCGGCCGGGCGGTGCTCGCCGCGGTTGCGGATCCCCCCTCTCCTCGGAGAGACTGTCCCCCCATGTCGCGTCCGTGCAAGTCCTCGCCGTCCCTCGATCTCGAGGGCGTCCTCAACCCGGAGCAGATCGCCGCCGTCACCCACGGCGAAGGCCCGCAGCTGGTCCTCGCCGGCGCCGGGTCGGGCAAGACGCGGGTGATCACCTACCGTATCGCGTGGCTGGTGCAGGAAGCCGGCGTGGCGCCGGACCGGATCGCGGCGGTGACCTTCACCAACAAGGCAGCGGCCGAGATGCGCGAGCGGGTCGAGGACCTGCTGGGGATCTTTCCACTGCCCACCTTCGTCGGCACCTTCCACCGCTTCAGCCTCGGCCTGCTCCGGCGCTACGGCGAGCGGGTGGGCCTGAAACGGGACTTCGCCATCCTCGACACGGGGGACCAGCTCAACCTGGTCAAGCAGGCGATCGAGGCCGAGGAGCTGTCGGACAAGTCGTTCACGCCGCGGTCGGTGCTCGCGGCGATCAGCGCCGCGAAGAACCGGCTGTTGACGCCGGACGCCTACGCCGCCGAGGCGGAGAACTTCTTCCAGCGCAAGGTGGTCGGCATCTACCGTCGCTACCAGGGGCTGCTGAAGAGCGTCTCGGGGGTGGACTTCGACGACATGATCGCGCTGGCGGTGCGGCTGCTGACCCAGGAGGAGGTGGTGGGCGAGCGCGTCCGCGGGCGCCTCGAGCACCTCCTGGTCGACGAGTACCAGGACACCAACCACGCCCAGCTCGCCCTGATCCGGGCCCTGGTCCCCGACCCCGCGAACCTCACCGCGGTGGGCGACGAGGACCAGTCGATCTACCGCTGGCGAGGCGCCGAGATCGAGAACATCCTGCAGTTCGAGAAGAGCTTCCCCGGCGCCGTGGCGCGCAAGCTCGAACGCAACTACCGCTCGACCCAGACGATCCTCGACGCCTCCGGAGCGCTGGTCGCCCACAACGAGCGGCGCCGCGGCAAGCGGCTGTGGACCGAGGCCGGCGACGGCGAGCTGCTGGAGCTCTACCGGGCCGACGACGAGGGCGACGAGGCGCGCTGGATCGTCAACACGCTGCAGTCGCTCCGCGGCCGCTTCGAGCTCTCCGAGATGGCCATCCTGGTGCGCACCAACGCCCAGACCCGCGCCCTCGAAGAGGAGCTGCTGCGCCAGGAGGTGCCGTACGTCCTGGTGGGTGGCACCCGGTTCTACGACCGGGCCGAGATCAAGGACCTGGTCGCCTACCTGCGGGTGATCCGCAACCCGCGGGATCTGCTCTCGCTGAACCGCATTCTCAACCAGCCGCCGCGCGGGATCGGCAAGGGGACCGAGGAGATGGCCCGCCAGGAGGCGGCGGAGCGGGGGCTGCCGTTCTGGGACCTGATCGCCCAGGACGAGCTGGGCAATCTCCCGGCCCGCAGCGCCTCGGCCCTGCGCGCGTTCGGCGAGCTGGTCCGGGAGCTCCAGGAGGCGGCCGCGGAGCTGCCGCTGCCGGCCCTGCTCGACCGCCTGCTCGAGGCGACCGGTTACGCGAAGATGTACGAGGACAAGCGGGACGCGGAGTCGGAGGCCCGCCTCGAGAACATCAAGGAGCTCCTCTCGGCGGCCCAGGACTTCACCGAGGCCTCGGCGGTCTCGCCGCAGGCGGCCGAGACCGACGACCTCCTGACCGCCTTCCTGGACCACGTCTCCCTGGTGGCGGACATCGACGCCTGGCAGGGGAGCCGCGGGGTCTCGGTGATGACCCTCCACAGCGCCAAGGGGCTCGAGTTCCCGGTGGTGATCGTCGGCGGGCTCGAGGACGGCCTGCTGCCGCACTTCAACTCCCAGGGCACGCGCGACGACCTCGAGGAGGAGCGGCGGCTGCTCTACGTCGGGATGACGCGCGCCAAGCGGCGCCTGATCCTCACCGCCTGCCGGCGGCGGCGAATCGCCGGCCGCTACCAGGACCAGATGGAGTCGCCGTTCTTGGCCGAGATCCCGGGCGAGATGCTGCGGACGACCGAGAGCCCGAGCCTCTTCCACGCCCACCGCCCGGGGGCCGGCGGCGAGCGCCTGGGCGGCGTCTACTCCTTCTTCGGCCGCGAGACGGCCCCGCGCGCCGTGGCGCCGGGCAGCTCGGCCGGTGCGGGCGGCTCGGGCCGGACGATCCAGCGGGGAAGCCGGGTGGAGCACCCGACGCTCGGCCAGGGGGTGGTGCTCGCCACCGAGGGCTCGGGCGAGCAGGCGAAGATCACCGTGTTCTTCGAGCGCGCCGGGCGCAAGAAGCTGATGGCGAAGTACGCCAGCCTGGAGCTCCTCTAGCTGCACAGATCGGGATCGAGCGAGTAAGCTTGTGACCCGCTAGATGGGGCGGGGGCGTCCCTCGCCTCCCCGCGAGGGTGGGAGAGGGATCGGGGTGAGGGGGGCGGTCATAGATGGCGAGGGGGCGTCCCTCGCCCCCCGCGAGGGAGGGAGACGGATCGAGGGAGAGGGGGCGATCCGATCTACCGGCGGCCGGCGGCCAGCCAGTCGTCCTTGAGGATCGCGTACAGGTGGTTGTCCACCCGGCGGCCGTGAAGCCGGAAGTAGCTCCGCAGGACGCCCTCGTGGCGGAAGCCGGCCTTCTCGAGCACCCGCTTCGAGGCGGCGTTGTCGATCGCGCACCGCGCCTCGACGCGCTCGAGCCCGGTCTGCCCGAAGAGGTCGGCGACCAGCATCACCAGGGCGCGGGTCATCACGCCGCGGCCCTGGCGCTCGGTCGCCAGAGCGTAGCCCACCTCGGCCAGGCCGTGCTCCCAGTTCGAGACCACCAGGGTGATCCAGCCGGCCGGCGCGGCGTCCTCCTCGATGATCCACTGGAACTTCTCGCCCCGGCCGCGGTAGAGGTCGCGCATGCGTTGGGCGGCGACGTCCGAGCGCAGCTGAGCGACCGAGAGGTCGTGGAGGGGCTGGAACCGGCGTACGCTCCACTCCTCGCGCCAGCGTTTGAGCCACTCGGCGTCGGAGGGTATGGCCGGGCGGAGCCGGAGGTCTCCGGTCTCGCCTTGCTCGAGGGTGGCCATCCCCCGATTCTAACCGTCCGGGGCTCTCCCGGGCGGCCCGCCCCGGCCGCTTCGGGGCCGGTGTAGAGTCCGGCGGAGCCCCCCGCGATGAGCCTCCGCCTGATCCTCTCCTACCGGGGCGCCGCCTACGCCGGCTGGCAGCGCCAGGACAACGCTCTCGCCGTCCAGCAGGTGGTCGAGGAGGCGCTCGCGCGGCTGCTCGCGCCGGCGGTCGATCCCGCGGGCCGGCCGGTCCGGGCGGTCGGCGCGAGCCGTACCGACGCCGGGGTCCACGCCCGGGGCCAGGCGGCGCACCTGGTCCTCGCGGGGACGGCCGGAGGGGAGTCCGTCTCCCGGTTGCCTCTCAGAGCCATGGTCCACGGTGCCAACCGCTACCTGCCCGAGGACGTCCGGGTGATGGTGGCCGAGGCCGTGGCGCCCGGCTTCGACGCCCGCAAGCACGCGACGGGCAAGGAGTACCGCTACCGGCTGAGCCGCGCCCCGGTGGTCTCGCCGCTCGCCGCGCCGTACGTGGTCCGGTGGCCGGGGCCGGTCGACCTCGGCGCGCTCCACGAGGCGACGGCCCGCCTTCCGGGGCGCCACGACTTCACCGCCTTCGCCCTCGCGGGCGGCTCCCACGGCCAGCCCTTCCGCACCGTCACCGCGGCCGAGTGGACCGAGCGGGGCGACGAGCTCACCTTCCGGATCACCGGCGACGGGTTTCTGCGCGGCATGGTCCGCTCGCTGGTCGGCACGCTGCTCGAGGTGGGGCGCGGCCGGCGCAGCCCGGAGGGGTTCGCCGAGCTCCTCGCCGGGCGCCCGCGCGCCGCGGCCGGGCCGACGGCGCCGGCCCACGGCCTGGTGCTCGAGCGGGTCGACTACCCGGAGAGGTGGCGGGCGCTCGAACGCCACCCCTGACCCGGCCACCCGCCAAGATACAATGCCCCCGCCATGCCGTCCCCCGATCTCTCCCGGCTCGCCGAGCCGGGCTCGCCGGAAGAGCTCCTGGTCCGCCGCATCGACTTCGATCACCTGCCGCGCCACGTCGCGTTGATCATGGACGGCAACGGCCGCTGGGCCGCCGAGCGCGGCCAGGCCAGAGTCGAGGGTCACCGGGCCGGGGTCGACGCGGTGCGCGAGACGGTCGAGACGGCGGCACGCATGGGCCTGCCGGTGCTGACCCTCTACGCCTTCTCGGTCGAGAACTGGAAGCGGCCGCGCTTCGAGATCTGGACCCTGATGAACCTGCTCAAGGAGTACATCCGCCGGGAGCTCGACGAGCTGATCGCCAACGGCATCCGGTGCCGGCCGATCGGCCGTTGGCGCGAGCTCGACGACTCGGTCGTCAGGTTGCTCGAACGGGCGGTCGAAGCGACCGCGGGCGGCGAGCGCATGACGCTCAACATCGCGCTCAACTACTCGGGGCGTTGCGAGATCGTCGACGCCTGCCGGCGCATCGTCTCCGACTGGGCGGCCGGCAAGCGGGCCGACATCGACGAGGAGACGATCGGCGAGTACCTCTACACCTCCGGCCTGCCGGATCCCGACCTGCTGATCCGGACCTCGGGCGAGCTCCGGATCTCGAACTTCCTTCTCTGGCAGATCGCCTACACCGAGATCTGGGTGACCCCGACGCGGTGGCCCGACTTCCGGCGCGGTCACCTCTACCAGGCGATCCTCGACTACCAGGCGCGCGAGCGGCGGTTCGGCGGTGTCGAGGGCGGCGCCGGCGAGACGAGCGACGAGCCGGCCCGGCCCTTCGAGCACCGCCGGGGCGGCGCCTGATCGCGAGCCGCCGATGCAGCGCCTGCTGACCGCCGCCCTCACCGTACCCGTGGCGCTCGCCGCGGTGTTCTACCTGCCCAGCGTCTGGTTCTTCATCCTGGTGGCGGTGGTGATCGGCTGGGCCTCGGGGGAGTACGTGCGGATCACCCGCTTCTGGGCCCCGGGCGCGCCGGTCGAGGCGGTCCTCGCCCTGGTGCCGCTGGCGGCCGTCCTGCTCGCCGGCTTCCTGCCGGTCTCGGTCGGGCCCGCGGGACGGGAGCTCGAGCTGTTCGGCGCCGCCCTGCTCTTGTCGGTGGGGGTCGGGTCGCTGGTGCTCCTGGCCAAGACGCCGCTGCCCGAGGTGTTTCCCGCGATCGCGGCGTTCTCCTTCGGCATCCCCTACTTCGCCCTGCCCATCGCGAGCCTCTACCGCATCCACCGGATCGGCCCCTGGTGGGTCTTCTTGCTCTTCGCGATCGTCTGGCTCGGAGACACCGCGGCGTACTACTTCGGCTCCCGCTTCGGCCGCCACAAGATGGCGCAGACGGTGAGCCCGAACAAGAGCTGGGAAGGGGCGGCCGCCGCCCTCGGCACCGCGGTGGGGGCCACCCTGATCTGGAGCCTCTGGAAGCTCGGCGGCGTCGACGGCCGGCTGCTCCTGGTGGGCGGCGCGACCTCCCTCGCCGCCCAGCTCGGCGACCTGGTCGAGTCGATGATCAAGCGGGGCGCCGGCCTCAAGGATTCGGGCAACCTGCTGCCGGGCCACGGTGGCATGTACGATCGCCTGGACGCCATGCTGTTCGCGGCGCCGGTCTTCCTGGTCGGGATCTGGTTGACCGGCGTGTGGCAGCGGTGAGGCCGGCCGCGGCCGGAATCCCGGCATCGCCCGCCCTGTTGTGTAAGGGCTCGACCCACTCCACCCCGACACGAGATCCATGGATTTCCTGACCAACGCTCTGGCCTTCGTCTTCGCTCTCGGCGTCATCATCTTCGTCCACGAGGCGGGCCACCTGCTGGTGGCGAAGGCCTTCGACGTCCGGGTGCTCGCCTTCTCGCTGGGCTTCGGCAAGCGCCTCGTGGGCTTCAAGCGGGGCGAGACCGACTACCGCGTCTCGATCGTCCCGCTGGGCGGCTACGTGCGCCTGGGCGGGGAGAATCCGGACGAGGTCTCCGAGGACCCGCGGGAGTTCCTCAACAAGCCTCGCTGGCAGCGGATCGCGGTGTACCTCGCGGGGCCGGCGATGAACGTCGTGCTGGCGGTCGGGATCATGACCGCGCTGTTCGCGGTCGGCACCCCGGCGGCGATCAATCCCGGCAAGGTGCAGCCGGTCGTCGGCGTCGTCGCCGCCGGCTCGCCCGCCGCCCGGGCCGGCCTCGAGCCCGGCGACCGCCTGGTGCGGATCGACGGCGAGCCGCTCGAGAGCTGGCAGGACTTTGCCGTCGCCGTCTCCTTCCACCCCGGCAAGGCGATGGCGCTCAGCTACGAGCGGCACGGCAAGACGGTCGAGACGCGGATCACGCCCGAGAAGGTGGAGCCCTACGGCTACGGCGACACCGGGGTGATCCCGAGGATCCTGCCGCGCGTGATCCGGGTCCTCCCCGACACGCCCGCGGCGGCGGCGGGCTTCCGCTCGGGCGACGAGCTGATCTCGGTCGACGGCCGGCCGCTCGCCGATCACCAGGACTTCGTGGCCTACCTCGAGGACCATCCGAACCGGGAGGTGACGGTCGGGATCCGGCGCGGCGGCGAGGCCCGGAAGATCGCCGTCACGCCGCGGCCCGACGAGAGCGGCAAGGGCAAGATCGGGATCTCGATCGGTTACTGGGCGCGCTATCCGCTCGGCGAGGCATTCGTCCAGAGCCTCTCCTACAACTGGAACATCGCCTTCCAGACCTTCGAGATCCTGGGCAAGATCGCCACCCACCAGGTGTCGGCCAAGAGCGCGGTCTCCGGCCCGATCGACATCGCCTCGCTCTCCGGCGAGGCGGCGCGGCGCGGGGTCAAGGACCTGTTCTCGCTGATGGCGCTGATCAGCGTCTCGATCGCGATCTTCAACCTGCTGCCGATCCCGCTCCTCGACGGCGGCCAGATCTTCATCCTGCTGATCGAGACCGTCCGCGGCCGGGACCTCTCCATGGGCCTCAAGGAGCGCATCCAGCAGGCCGGCTTCCTGGTGATCATCGTCCTGATGGCGGCGGTGATCCTGATGGACATCACGAAGCGGTTGCCGAGCGGCCTGTTCGGGAATTGACCGGGCGCCCCGACCACCCCCCTTCGCCGTCATTCCCCCGGCGCCGCTCGGTGCGGACTGCACCGTTCGCCCGGCCGAGACAGAGCTCGGCCGCTTGTACGCCCGCGAGGGTGCATGGTCAGAGAGGTGCGAGTCCTCTCCAGGCATACGCTCTCCGGCCTGTAATTGACTCTGACTGCGTCGCCGTGAGGCGGGGTGGGGAGTAGGAGGAGATGAGCGATCAGTCCGTAGGCAACGAACCCGATTCGGCCGGTAGGACTCGGCGAGCCTGCAAGCGAATGGCGAAGCCCGGACCCGGGAGAGCCGGGGTGCCCGTCGCGCTGAGGGGTAGCGTGCGAAAGCGTGTGCGGGGGGTCTACAGGTGGTTGGGGACGGAATGACCGCGAGGGCCAGGCACCGTAAGCGGGGAGACCTGTCGTCCACGAGGAGAAGCAGGGCGGCAGGAGTCAGAGCTTCCATAGTAGCGAGGAAACGCCGTAATGGGCGTGGAGCGAAGGGAAGCAGGAAGGTGGATGTGTGACGGACAGGACGAGAGACGAGACCCCGGCGCGAGTGGGGCGAGCCCCTAATCCCGCCGGAGAGGCCCGGTCCCGATGGGGCTGGGCCGAACCCTCGGTCTGGACGGAGCGCATGCTGCGGGCCCTGGAGACCGGGGTCCGAGGAGGGACGTGGTTCAGCCTGATCGACAAGGTCTACCGGAAGCAGACGCTCCTGCGCGCGTTCGAGAGAGTCGAGCGCAACGGGGGCGCCGCGGGGGTAGATCACGTCACCGTGGATCACTACGGATCGCGCCTGGAGGAGGAGGTGGAGACGCTGTCGGCGTCCTTGCGGGACGGTAGCTACCGCCCGCAGGCGGTTCGCCGGCGGTGGATTCCCAAGCCGGGGAGCCGCGAGAAGCGGCCCCTGGGGATTCCGACGGTGCGCGACCGGGTGGTGCAGGGCGCGTTGCGCCTGGTCCTGGAGCCGATCTTCGAGCGGGATTTCGCCGAGCACAGCTACGGCTTCCGCCCGGGGCGCGGGTGCCGGGAAGCGCTGGAGCGGGTCGAGGAGCTCCTCGACTCGGGCCACACCTGGGTGGTGGACGCCGACCTGCGCCGGTACTTCGACACGATCGATCCGGAGCGCCTGCTGGCGCGGGTGCGTGAGAGGGTATCGGACGGGCGAGTGCTCGCCCTGATCGAGTCCTTTCTCGAGCAAGAGGTACTGGACGGACTGGAGAGCTGGACGCCCGAGCGGGGAACCCCGCAAGGCGCGGTGATCAGCCCCCTACTGGCCAACATCTACCTCGACCCGCTGGACCATCTTCTGGCCCGCGAGGGCTTCGAGATGGTGCGCTACGCCGACGACTTCGTGATCCTGTGTCGGAGCGAGACCGAGGCCCGCCGGGCGCTTGCCCTGGTAGAGGTGTGGACGGCCCAGGAGGGCCTGAGCCTTCACCCGGACAAGACGGCGGTGGTGGATGCCACCGAGCGGGGTGGCTTCGACTTCCTGGGGTACCACTTCGAACGGGGATACCAATGGCCTCGCGACAAGAGCCTCCGGAAGCTCAAGGACACCCTGCGCCGCAAGACCCGGCGCACCAACGGTCACAGCCTCGATCGGATCACTTGGGACATCAGCCGGACGTTGCGTGGCTGGTACGAGTACTACCGCTACAGCCACCCGACGACCTTCCGGCCGCTCGACCGGTGGATCCGCATGCGCCTGCGCAGCATCTTACGCAAGCGTCGCCGAGGCCGAGGCCGGGGCCGCGGTAGCGACCACCAGCGCTGGCCCAACGCCTTCTTCGCCGAGCATGGGCTGTTCAGCCTCGAAGCCGCCTATGCCTCGGACTCGCAGTCCTCTCGTAGGTGAACCACCAACCGGAGAGCCGGATGCGGGAGATCCGCACGTCCGGTTCGGAGGGAGGGGGGGCAGGGAATCCAACCTGCCCTCCCTACCCCTATCATGGGCCTGTTGCGGTAGGCGACGGCGAAGTCGGTAGGCCGGTTGCGGTGGGCGACGGCGACGTCGGTGGGCCGGTTGCGGTGGGTGACGGCGACGTCGGTGGGCCGGTTGCGGTGGGTGACGGCGACGTCGATGGGCCGGTTACGGCGGGCGACGGCGAAGTCGGTTGAAGCGGCCGAGCTCTGTCTCGGCCGGCCAGACCTCGCGGAGCCCGACGAACGCCGATCCCCCCCCTCTCCCCCCCACACCGGCGGAGCTGCCGCCCCAACCGCCCACGGGGCAGCCCACGGGACCGCGTGGTTTCTCGCCGGCGCAGTCCGCCGCCGAGAAAGCCACCGGTCGCGTGGGCGTGTGCCACGCCACCCTCGCAGATCAGATCAGCTTCGCAAGAACTCCAGATCCCGCCGGTGCCCCCCCTCGTCGTCGCCCATGGGCGTCTCCACCACCATCGGTTTGGCGACGGTCCGCTCGTCGTGGAGCAGGCGGTCGAACAGCTCCGGCCCGATCGCGCCCTGGCCGACGTTCTCGTGCCGGTCCTTGCGCGAGGCGAACGGCTGCTTCGAGTCGTTCAGGTGCAGCGCTCCCACCCGCTCCCAGCCGAGGAGCTCGCCGACCTCCGCCGCCCACTCGTCGTAGCCCGCCGGCTCGTGGACCGCGTAGCCGGCGGCGAAGGCGTGACAGGTGTCGAGGCAGAACCCCAGGTGGTCCCCGGCCTCGCTCGCCGCGACGATGCCGGCGAGCTGGTCGTTGGTGTACCCGAGGACCGTGCCCTGGCCGGCGGTGTTCTCGAGCAGCACCAGGGCGGGGCAGTCCGGGCGCTCGGCGAAGACCGCGTCGAGCGAGGCCGCGATGGCAGCGACGCCCGCCTCCTCTCCCGCCCCGAGGTGGGCCCCCGGGTGCACCACCAGGCCGGCGACCCCGAGGCGGCCGCACCGGTCGAGCTCGTCACCGAGCGCGGCGCGCGACTTGGCGAGGATCGCCGGGTCGGTCGCCGCGAGGTTGATCAGGTAGCTCGAGTGGGCGACCAGCGGGCCGATCGCCGAGTCGCCGTGGGTCTGCCGGAAGGCGGCGGCCTCCTCCTCCGCGAGCGGCCGGCCGCGCCACTGGCTGGCGTTCTTGACGAAGATCTGGAGGGCGTCGCAGCCCAGGTCCGTGCCGCGCGCGATGGCGTTCGACAGGCCGCCGGCGATCGACACGTGGGCACCGAGGAGAGGTCCGTCCATGGGCCGGCGATTGTATCCCCCCGCCGCCCCCGGGTCGGGCCCGGGAGCAGGTCCTCCGCGGTGTTAGACTGCCCTCGATGCTCCGGAAGGCCCTCCGAGCGCTCGGATTCCTCGTCTATCTCGGCCTGGTGATCGTCGTCTTCCTGCTGGCGGCGTACGTCTCCTTCAACCTCTTCGTGCGCAGCGGCGCCACCCGGACGCCGTCGCTCGCCGGGTTGTCGCTCGACGACGCACGCGGCCAGCTCGCCGACCAGGGGCTCGAGCTCCGGGTCGAGGAGTCCGGCCGCTACGACGCCCAGGTCCCGGCCGACCACGTGGTCCAGCAGAACCCGCCGGAGGGGGCGCTGGTCAAGCGGGGAAGCTCGGTGGAGGTGGTGCCCTCCCTCGGGCCGCAGAGGGTGGGGGTGCCGGCCCTCGGCGGCCAGGGGCTCCAGTCCGCCCAGGTGCTGCTGTCGGCTGCCGGCCTCTCCCTGGGGCGGACGGTCGAGGTCTTCGGACATGACGCCGCGGCCGGCTCGGTGGTCGCGCAGGAGCCGCCCGCGGGCGCCACGGTGGCGCCCGGCGCCACGGTCGATCTGCTCCTCGCCCGCCAGAGCTCGGGAGAGACCTACGTGATGCCCGACCTCGTCTACCGGGATTACGAGGACGTCCGGAGCTTCTTCGAGGGCCGCGGGTTCCGGCTGGGCAGCGTCAAGTACGAGCGCTACGAGGGGATCCGTCCCGGGGTCATCCTGCGCCAGTATCCGCTCGCCGGCCACCCGCTCGGCAAGAGCGACACCATCGCCCTGGTGGTGGCCGCCGACCGCCCGGGTGCCGAGGAGGGACCCGCCGCGCCGGCGCTCCCCGCCGCGCCGCCGGCCGCACCTCCAGGAGGCACCGGATGAAGCTCGCCCCGTCGATCCTCGCCGCCGACCTGGCTGATCTGGCCGCCGCCCTGGAGGTCTGTGCCGCGGGCGGCGCCGACCTGGTGCACGTGGACGTGATGGACGGCCACTTCGTGCCCAACCTGACCTTCGGCGTGCCGATGGTGGCCGCCCTGGCGCGGCGCACCGAGCTGCCCCTCGACGTCCACCTGATGGTCGCCAACCCGGATCGCCTCCTGGACGACTACCTGGCGGCCGGAGCCGACCGGATCTCGGTCCACTGGGAGGCGGCGGTGCACCTCGACCGGCTGCTCGCGCGCATCCGGGACGGCGGCGCCCGCGCCGGCGTGGTGGTCAACCCCGCCACCCCGGTCGAGCTGCTGACCGACGTCCTCGGCGCCCTGGACTTCGTGCTGGTCATGTCGGTCAACCCGGGCTTCGCCGGGCAGGCCTTCCAGCCCCGCGCCCTGGACAAGGCGCGCCGCCTCCGGGCCCTGGTCGCGGAGCGGGGGCTCCCCGTGGAGATCGACATGGACGGCGGCCTGGACGCCGAGACGGCGCCCCGCGCGGTGGCCGCCGGCGTCGAGGTCTGCGTGGTAGGCTCGGCAATCTTCGGGCGGGAGGATCCGGTCGCCGCCATGGCCGAGATCCGGGCCCGCTGCCCCGGAGCCGAGTGAACCGACCGATGCCCAGCACGCGCCGAGCCACCCTCTTCGCCCTCGCCCTCTCGACCCTCCTGCTGCCGCTCGCCGGCTGCAAGAGCGGCGCGGCCTCCAACCCGATCCTCCACCTGTCGGCGCAGGAATCCCTCGACCAGGGCAAGACGCTGCTGGCCGACGACAAGTACGACCGGGCGCGCGAGTACCTGCAGCACGCCTTCGATGTGGAGCCCAACTCCCTGGCCGGGCGCGAGAGCCTGCTCCTGGTCGCCGACAGCTACTACCTGGACGGCGGCCGGACGAACCTGATCCAGGCCGAGGCGAAATACCGCGATTACCTCAATCGCTTCCCGACCAGCGACCGGGCGGCCTACGTGCAGTTCCAGATCGGCAACAGCCTGGCCCAGCGCATGGGTCCGCCGGACCGCGACCTCGGCGTCTCCAAGGACGCCCTCCAGGCCTACGAGGACCTGCTGCGCCTTTACCCGACGAGCGAGTACTCCGCCCAGGCTCGGGAGAAGATGCGGCTGGTCCGCGAGAACCTGGCCGACCACGAGTACATCGTGGGCAACTTCTACATGACCTATCGCCTGCCGCACGCCGCGGCGAAGCGCTTCTCCTATCTGCTCGACACCTACCCCGCGTACAGCGAGCGGGACAAGGTGCTCTACAAGCTGGGCGTGGCGCAGCTGCGAGGGCACGAGAACGCGGACGCCAAGAAGACCTTCGAGCGGCTGGTCCGGGAGTTCCCCGACAGCCGGTACAGCCGCGAGATCCCCGACGTCCCCGAGCCCAAGAAAGAGGAGCCCGCGGCCGCCGAGGACGACAAGGGCGACGCCCAGACCGGACGGGAGACCTCCGGATGACCCGGATCGGACGCCGGGCGCTGCGCCTCGCCGTCTGCGGGCTCGCCCTCGCGGGGGTCTCCTGCTCCGGCTCGACCTGGATGCGCCCCCGTACCGAGGAGCAGCCGCCCTCGGAGGTGGCCGAGCTCAAGGCTCGGGTCCTGGAGCTGCAGCGCCAGGCGGCGGTGACCCAGGTGGAGCTCGACCGGCTGCGCCAGGACGTGGCCCGGCTCCAGGCGCGCGCGGGAATCGCACCGACGGCGGCCCCTCCCCGGGGTGCTCCGGCCGGCGCCCGCGCCGGAGCGCCCCACCGCGAGCCGGACTTCGAGGTCGAGGACCTCTCGGACGAGGCTCCGGCGGCGAGGACCGGCGCCGGGAGCGCGACCCGCTCCGCCGCCGTCCCGTCGCCCCCCTCGGCGCCGCCGCGGGCGGTCGAGGAGCCCGCCCCGACCCCGGCCCCGGCCCCGGTCCCGATCGAGCCACGGCCCGCGCCACGCACGGCGCCCGCGATCGCCGAACCGGAGCCGGAGGAGTCGTCCGCCGCCGGTGCCGACCGGATCAGCACCTCGGCGCAGGCCCTCTACGACCGGGGCTACACCCTCTACCACCAGGGGCGCTACGTCGACGCCGAGGCGAGCTTCCAGCGCTTCATCCAGTCCTTCCCCGCCACCGAGCTGACCGACAACGCGCAGTACTGGATCGGCGAGTGCCGCCTCGCCCGGGGGGACTCGCAGGGCGCGCTCGCCGCCTTCCGCGAGACCGCCGACCGCTACCCCGGGGGCAACAAGGTTCCCGACGCCCTGCTCAAGGCCGGCGAGTCGATGGCCGCTCTGGGCGACGTCGAAGGCGCCCGCAAGGCCTACCAGGACGTGAAGAAGCGCTTCCCCGGAACGACCGCCGCCGCGGTCGCCGACGACCGGTTGGCCGCCCTGCCCTGAGGGGCCACACCTCAAGCTCTGCTTGAGCTTCTGGTGGCTAAACCTTGAACAAACCTTGACAGAATCGGCTTCACGCGGTAGCGTTCATAGACGATTCACTATAGAAGGCCGCGGGGCCGGAGAGAGCCCACGAGTCTGCCAGGTCTCCGGGAGGGTGTCGAACATGACTGGACTCAGGAGCGTCATCGTGCTGGCTGCGGCGCTGGCGGGCACCGCCGCTCTGTCGGCTGCCGACCGGCCGCCCCAGGACCTCCACCAGGTCGGAGACCATTGGACGGCCTGGGATCCTCCGGCGCCGGCGAGCCTTCCCCAGGGGGCCACCGTCTACACCATCGTCCGCGGCGACACGCTGTGGGACCTCGCCGCCCGCTACTACGGCGATCCCTACCTCTGGCCCCAGCTCTGGGAGCAGAACCGATACATCCTCGATGCCCACTGGATCTATCCGGGTGACCCCCTGCTCGTCGACGTCGAGGTGACCACGGCCGACGAGTACGCCGAGTCGAACGCCGAGGGCGGTGCTCCGGCCGAGGGAGGCGAGACCGCTCCGCCCGCCGCGCAGGAGCCGTTCCGCGGCGTTCTGACCGCGGACCAGGCGGCCGGCGCGCCGGTGCCGCTGGGCGCCGAGTCCGACATCTATTGCTCCGGCTTCGTCGCGGCGCCCGACCTCGAGTTCCCGTACTCCTTGATCGGCTCGGAGCACGGCGCCCTGACGCCCAGCCTCGAAGGGGTCGCGGGGCGGGGGAAGTCCGGCTACTACGGCGACATCGAGACGGTGCGCTACGACCTCGCCACCGGGGACGTGATCTACCTCGACGGCGGCCAGGGGGGGGGTCTCGCGCCCGGCGACATCCTGACCGCGATCGAGCCGGAGGAGCTGGTTCGCCACCCGCACCACCGGGACCGGATCGTGGGCCGCTACTACCATTACGTGGCCCGGGTGAAGGTGCTGTCGGTCCAGGACGAGACCGCGATCGGCGAGATCGAGGAAGCCTGTGGGCCGGTCCACGTCGGCGACCGCTTCCGCCGGTTCGAGGCGCAACCCGTGCCCCTGGGGCGCCGCACCCGGATGCGGCCGGTCAACCTGCCGCCGAGCGCGGCTTCGCTCGAGGACGCGCCGGTCATCGTGCGCACCGAGGACAACGTGGTCAGCCTGGGCCAGGGCAACGTGGTCTTCGTCGACCGCGGCGCCGAAGACGATGTGCTGCCGGGCGATCTCTTCACCGTCTACCGGGTCAACCGGCCCGGCCTGCCGCCGGTGGTGATGGGTGAGCTCGCGATCCTGGCGGTCGAGGACCACACGGCGGTCGCCCGGATCCTCGAGTCGCGCTACACCATCTATGTCGGCGACGTCCTCGAAGCCAAGAGGTAGCCCTTCGCCCGGCTCCTCGGCGCCCGCCCGGGTCGCCCCGGCCGTGGAGCGCTATGGTATGCTCGCGGTTCTTCCCCGGGAAGCGATGGCGGTGAACGATCTCAACGGCCGGCTGCGGCAGATCGTGGACGAGCTCGTCCGACGAGGCCTGACCCTGGAACAGGCCCGCCGGGAGTTCGAGAAGCAGTTCATCGTCTCCTCGCTCCTGTCCAACGACCTGAGCGTCGGCCGCTCGGCGAAGTGCCTGGGCGTGCACCGCAACACCCTCCGCAACAAGGTCTCTAGCCTGGGGATCGCCGTCGACGAGCTCCGCGCCGAGCGCCGCCGCGGGCGATAGCCCTCCTCACGGTACCCGTGCCGCAGGCACGGAACTGGCATCAAAATTACAACCAGGAATTCAAATCCAGGCAAGAGGGTTGTATTTCGCGAAAGCGGGATCCGATTTTGAAATTCTGTCCAAATCGCTGGGACGAGTGAGGTCAGATCTTCCCAGGCCTCTTGGATCCTTGGATTCTCGCGCACGCCCGTTCCGGAGAAGAAGTTACACGAATGTGAATCCTACACGAGGATGAGCGCACAATCATGACTGGGAAACCTGGAAGCAGGACCACGCGGAAGGTTTGCGTGGTGGGAATCCTGGCGTTCCTGTTCCTCTGGTTGGATACCGCTCCGACCGCTCCCGCCATGTCCATCTCGGTGCCCGCGCCGCCGGACCTCGAGGAAGTGGCGATGATGGAGGACTTGGCGGACTGGCTGGTGGGCCCCGCGGCCCAGGGCCGCCATCTCGACACCATGGTCAGGGACAATCTGGCCGACCTCATCCGGGAGCAGCCCCGGAGCTTCGAGCTGTTCCGCCGCACCCTGGACGACAACGCCGAGCGCGAGTTCCTGCGCGGGCTGCCGTACGGCGACGTCATCCAGCAGGTCGCGGACGACAACCGCCTGGACGGGCTGCTGCTGGCGGCCCTGGTGGAGGTGGAGTCGAGCTTCCTGCCCGACGCCGTCTCGCCGCTGGGCGCCGTGGGTCTGACCCAGGTCTTGCCGTCGACCGCGCGCTGGGTGGGGACCGCCGGCGACCTCACCGATCCCGACTCGAACCTGGAAGCGGGAGCCCGCTACCTCAGCCAGCTCATCGACCGCTTCGACGGCAACCTGGAGCTCGCCCTGGCGGCGTACAACGCCGGTCCGGCGGCGGTGCTCAAGTACGGCGGCATCCCCCCGTACCGCGAGACCCGCAGGTACGTCTCGCGCGTGCTGAACCTGTACGCGGACCACAACCGCGAGGTCTGGAAGACCTCCGGCGGCGTCGTGCAGGTCCGGCTCGCCTCGCTCGACTGAATCGAAGCCGGCGGCGGCGTCCGCCGCACGAGCCGGAAGGACGCTCCGGGCGGGTCGATCGGCCGGAGCGTTCTTGCGTTGGGAGGGGGAGGGAGAGGGAGCGAGGGGCTCAGGAGCGGCGATCGGTGCCCGGGCCGCTCCCGCCCTCGATACGGTCCTTGCCCTCGTCGTCTTTCAGGCCCTTCTTGAAGTTGCGGATGCCTTCACCGATGCCCTTGCCGAGCTGGGGGATCTTCGAAGCGCCGAAGATCACGATGATGATGGCGAGGATGACCAGGAGCTCTTGCACACCGAGACCGAACATTGAGTGACTCCTCGGGCGGCGGCTCGAAAACGCCTGCCACCCTGTGATTGCACGGTCAGTCTAGCAGAGCGGGGGCGAGCGCGATCCGGCCTTCGGCTACGGGCGCCCAGAGAGCGTCGAAACGGGCCGCGAGGGGAGCCGTCTCGGGGACCCGGCGCAGGTGCCCGAGCGCGCGGCCGAGGGTCGGGGCGACCAGCGGCAGGTGCCGGTCCGAGCCGCGGCGGGCGAAGGCGGCGTAGCTGCCCACCGCCTTGAGCGTCCGCTGCGTGGCGGCGCGATGGTAGCTCTCCCGGTCGACCTGGCCGGCAGCGGCGAGCAGCGCCTCCTCGAGGTCGGCCGGCGGAAAGAGGCTGTCGTTGAGCAGCGAGGCCAGGTCGTAGGCCGGAGGCCCGAGGCGGAGGTCCTGGTGGTCCAGGACGCCGATCCGAGCGGCATCCCCGGCCTCCGCGCTCCTCTCGCCGGGTGCGTCGCTCTCGAGCGGCATCAGGTTGCGCGCGCCGAAGTCCCGGTGGCAGGGGACCGGCGGCTCGGCGCCGAGCCGCTCGCAGAGGGTGGCCAGGGCGCGGGCGATCTCCGGGTCGCCGGCAAGGCCCAGGGGCTCGAGGAAGGCGGTGCGCGTCTGGTCGAGCTCGCGCGCCAGGAGCTCCCGGTCGAGCCGCGGGTTGAGGTCCGCGACCGCCGCCGGCGGCAGGCTCGCGATACGGCGGCCGGCGTCCACCGCGGCGACGAAGAAGGGGGCGAGCTCCGACCACGGCCGGCCCTTCTCCTCGTACAGGGTTCGCGGGCCCAGGTCCTCGAGCAGGGTCCAGCCCGCCCGGCAATCCTGGTCGAGGACGCGGGGGACCCGCACGCCGGCGCCGGCGAGCAGCCCGGTCGTCGCCAGGTAGCGGGTGCAGCCGGCGGCGAGGTCGGGCGGGTAGAGGGCGAGGACCGCCGGGCCCGCCGCCAGGCTCAGCCGGAAGTAGGAGCGCCGGGAGACGTCGCCCGCCATCGGTACCGCTCCGGCCACCCGGTGGCCCCGACGGCCGAGAGCTTCGAGCGCGCCGGTCAGGGGGCCGGAAGTCGGAGGCGGGGTCATCGTGCGGGGAGCGGGAACGGGCGCGCCACGGCGGTCCGGCGCGAGGAGCCGTATTATACGGAGGCCGGCGAGGCCGGCGGCGCCCGGAATGGAGGCTCCGGCGAGCGTGTTCTGAGACCGTGCCCCGAGGGCATTCGTGAGCCGGCGGCCGCGTCGAGCGCCATGGTGCACAGGCGGTGGGAGAAACGCCCTGGACGACAAGATCCGACAGATGCTCCGCGACCTGGGCCGGGCCCTGGCCGTGGCGATCACCGACTCCTCGGACGTGACCGACGCGCTGCGCCAGCTCCACGAGGAGGGCTACAGCCTGTTCATCCTCCTGGACCGCCGGAACACGCCGGACGCTCGCGAGTCGGAGCAGAGCCCGGCCGAAGCGCGGGTCGCGGCGCGGCGCGGCGAGCCCGTGTTCCGGATCCACGGCGGCGACCTCTCCTTTCTGCGCTCGATCGGCATCGACCCGACCCGCCGCGTCAAGCGGCGGCCCGGGTGAGAGGGCTCCCCCCGGTACCGTGACCTCATGACCGCACTCGAAGCACCGGACCTCCTGGGCCTCCCCCTCGAACGGCTCGCCGAGACCCTGTCCCCGGTCGTCGACCGCCCGTTCCGCGCCCGCCAGATCCACGACGCCCTGCACCGCCGGGCCGTGGCGAGCTTCGAGGCCATGACCGACCTGCCGAAGGCTCTGCGCGAGCGCCTCGCCGAGGGCTTCCGCATCGGAGGCCCCGAGGTGGTGCGGCGAGCGGCCTCCGACGATGGCACGGTCAAATACCTCCTGGGCCTCGCCGACGGTGCCTCGATCGAGGCCGTCGACATCCCGGACGGCGAGCGGCGGACCTTCTGCATCTCGAGCCAGGCGGGCTGCGGCCTCGCCTGCCGGTTCTGTGTGACCGGCTACTGGGGACCCGGGCGCAACCTGAGCGCGGGGGAGATTGTGGGGCAGGTCCTGGCGATCCGGCGCGACCGGGAGCTGCCGCCCAACGGGTTCAACCTGGTGTTCATGGGGATGGGCGAGCCGCTTCTCAACCTCGAGAACCTGCGCTGCGCCCTCGAGCTCCTCACCGAGACGATCTCCTGGCACCGGATCACCGTCTCGACCGCCGGGGTGGTTCCGGGGATCGACGCCATGGCCGGCTGGCCACGGCGCCCGAACCTCGCCGTGTCCCTCCACGCGCCGGACGACGAGCGCCGGAGCGAGCTGATGCCGGTCAACCGGAGCTATCCGCTGGCGGAGCTGCTCTCGGCCCTCGGCAGGTACCCCCTCGAGCGGGGCCGGCGCCTGACCGTCGAGTACATCCTGATCCGCGACTTCAACGACGCCGACGCCGACGCCGATCTGCTCGCCCGGCGGCTCTCCGGCCTCCGCGCCAAGGTCAACTTGATCCCGATCAACCCGGACCCGGTCCTCGGCGCGGACATGGTGCCGCCCGCCGACGGACGGATCGAGGCCTTCCGCGCGCGGCTGGCGGGGCGCGGGCTGGTGGCGACCGTGCGCCGGCGCCGGGGCGACGACGTCTCCGCCGCCTGCGGTCAGCTCCGCGCCTTCAGCCGGGACCCGAAGGGCTTCCGGGCCGGCCTCCACCGGACGGTCGACCGGATGCCCCCCGCAACCCCTCGATCCCCTTCCCACCCCACGGGGAGGAAGGGGACGCCCGCGCCCAAGGGTTTCACGTGATCCAGACGAAGGCGAGGTTCCGGCCCGCTCCCCGGCCCTCGCGCCGGTAGCTCCAGAGCGACTCCGCGTCGCAGCGGGTGCAACGGACGACGATCCGCGGCTCGCCGACGCCCGCCGCCAGAAGCTGGCGGCGGACCGCGCCCGGCAGGTCCAGATGGGGGCGCTCGCCCGGGCCGGCGACCACCACCCCCGGGCCGCTCGCCCCGGCGACCCGCGCCGCCACCTCGTCGCTCACCTCGTAGCAGCAGGCTCCGATCGCCGGCCCGATCCAGGCGCCGAGCTGCGCCGGCGCGACGCCCAGCTCGCGGACCGTCCGGCCGACCACGCCGGCCTCGATGCCGCGCCAGCCGGCGTGGATCACGGCCACCGGCCCGGCGGCTCGGGACGGCGAGCCGCCGATCGCGGCCAGGACGACCGGCACGCAGTCCGCCGTGATCACCGAGAGGGCGAGCCCGCGACGGTCCGTCCACAGGGCGTCGCCCTCGCCACACGGGCCGGGGCGGGCCTCGAGCACGCGATCGGAGTGGACCTGGCGGGCGGCGGCGACCGGCAGGTGCGAGCCCTCGACGCGCTCGAGGATCTCGCTCCGGCTCCCCCCGGCGCCACGGCCGACGAAGCGCAGCTCGACCGGGCCGGCCCGGGCCGCCCAGACCGGGTGGCCGCCCGCCGGGACGGGGCCGCCAAGGGGCGGCGTCGGCTCGTCGGTCGTGGTCGGGGGCGCCTTGCGCATCCCCGCATTCTAGGAGCCTGCGCGTTTCTGCCGCGCAAATTCCTCGCCAGGGAGAGGCCGGGCGCTGAGGTAGACTGGGCCCCCTTGTGATCCAGTTCTTCCACGTCGGCAAGCTGTACGCCGGAGGCCAGCTCGCCCTCGAAGACGTGACCTTCTCCCTGCTCCGCGGTCAGTTCGCCTTCCTCACCGGAGCGAGCGGCGCCGGCAAGACCACCTTGCTGCGTCTCATCTACCGGGGCGAGGTCCCTTCGACCGGGCGCATCCTGGTCAACGGCCGCAACGTCGCCTCGCTGCCTCGTCACAAGATCCCCTACCTGCGGCGCACCATCGGCGTGGTCTTCCAGAGCTTTCGGCTGATCGAGCGCAAGACCGTCTTCGAGAACGTCTCCTACCTGCCGCGCATCCTCGGCTCCGACCGCGAGAGCCAGAAGCGGGCCGCCCTCTGGGCCCTGCGCCGGGTGGGTCTGGCCCACCGCGTCGACGCCTTCCCCGGCGAGCTCTCCGGCGGCGAGCAGCAGCGCGTCGCGATCGCGCGGGCGGTGATCGCGCGACCCGACATCCTGATCGCCGACGAGCCGACGGGCAACCTCGACCCCGACCTCTCGTGGGAGATCGTCCGCCTGTTCCTGGAGATCAACGCCCGGGGCACGACCGTGCTGCTCGCCACCCACGACCGGGCGACCATCGAGCGCGTGGGCGGCCGGGTGCTCGGGCTCGACGCCGGACGCCTGGTGCGGGACGAGGAGATCCCGGGCAGCGCGCCGCCGGAGCTTCGGCCGCTCGAGGACGAGGGGGAGGCATGACTCTCGGCAAGGCGCTCGCCTACTTCGTCCGGGAGGCCGGGGTGAGCCTCGGCAGGAGCTGGAAGGTGAGCCTGGTCGCCGTGGCGACCATCGCCGTGAGCCTGTTCGTGGGCGGCGTCTTCCTGATGGTCGCCGGCAACCTCGCACGGGTGGTCGAGCAGGCGCGCGACGAGAGTCGGGTGGTCGTGTACTTCGAGGACCGGACGCCGGGCGCTGCGATCGAAGCGCTCGCCCACGAGGCGCAGACGCCCTCCTGGGTGCGCTCGGCCCAGCCGGTCAGTGCGGCGGAGGCGCGCCGACGCTTCGTCGACATCTTCCCGAGCCTCTCCGACCTGGTGGCGGGGGAGCAGGCAGCCCTGCCGGCCTCGCTCGAGATCGACGCGGATCCCGAGGCGGCCGGGGCCGAGCGCTACGCGGCATGGCTCGACGGCTTGCGCGGGGCCGCCGGGGTCTCGATGGTCGACGACGACCGCGACTGGGTGCGCCGGCTCGCGGCGGTCGTGGCGGTGGTGCGGGGCCTCGGGCTCGCTCTCGGAGGGATCCTGCTGGCCGCCGCCGTCTTCACCATCGGCAGCGTCATTCGCCTGACCGCCTACCTCTACCAGGAGGAGATCTCGATCATGCGGCTGGTCGGGGCGACCGAGTTCTACATCCGGGGTCCGTTCTACGTCGAAGGGACCCTCCAGGGACTGCTGGGGGGAGGGCTCGCCGCGGCCGCCCTCGCCGGCGTCTTCTGGCTCGCCGCGCGGCGACTGGAGGGCTCGTTGTTGGGCGGCGCCCTGGTCTCCCGCCCGCCCGGTCCGCTGGACCTCCTCGCCCTGGTCGCTCTGGGCGCGGCCGCCGGCCTGGTGGGGGCGGTCTTCTCCCTGCGTCGCGAAAGCCTCGGCGAGCCGCCGCTCGACGAGGAGGGGTGAGCTACGAAAAACCCCCGCCGGGATCTCCCGGCGGGGGTTCGAGGCTACTGCCTGTCCCGCCGCGTTACTCGAAGGTGATGATCACCACTGCGCGGCGGTTCTGCGCCCGGCCTGCGGCGGTGTCGTTGGACGCCACCGGCTCGGCCGAGCCGCGGCCTTCGGTCCGGATGCGACTCGGATCGATGCCGTGGCGCTGGACCAGGTAGGTCTTGACCGCCTCGGCACGCCGTTCGCTCATCTTCTGGTTGGCCGAATTGGACCCGCGATCGTCGGTGTAGCCGATCACCAGCGCCTGAGCGCTCGGGTCCTGCTTCATCCGGAGCGCCACGTCGTCGAGCTTCGCCTTGGCGATGTTCGAGAGCCGAGCGCTGCCGTTGCCGAACTGCACCGTCACCCGCTCCTCCGGCTTCGGCTTGGGGGCCGGTGGCGGCGGTGGCGGCGGAGCCGGCTTCGGCGCGGGCGCCGGCGGTGGTGGCGGCGGCGGCTCGGGGGCCGGCGCCGGCGGTGGCGGCGGCGGTGGTGGCTGCCAGCGCGGGAAGTACGTCAGGCCGAGCAGGCCGCCCAGTGGGCAGTGCTCGTCGGTCTGGTCGAGCTGCAGCACGTCGGTCCGCAGCCCGAAGTTGAACGCCCAGTTGCCGTTCGCGCCGAACCACAGGCGGCCGCCGGTGGTCAGGTCGACGCTGTCCTTGAAGATCGCCTTGTCGCTGTCGGTGGGGAACGTGCCCACCAGCTCGGTGATCCAGTCCAGCCGGTCGCTGATCGCGAAGACGTTACCGACGCCCGCGGAGAGCTCGTCGGAGACCGAGACGCTCTGGTTGCCGAAGGTGAGGTCTCCGGGCAACCGGTAGCCGGCGTCGAACACCCAGTGGGGGTTGGCCCACTCGAGGCCGGCGCCGTAGCCGGTGTCGCCGGCGAGGACCTTGTCGTCACCGGTCGGCGCCTCGACGTAGGCGTTGAGCGCGAAACCGCCCTGGCCCCGCTCGCCGGTCAGCCAATACTTGCCGCCGACGTGGACGTTGCCCAGGCCGCTCTCCGAGCTGCCGCCCAGGTTCCCGAACATCTCGCTGTCGGGAAAGTCCCCGTCGAGGTTCAGGTAGGGCACCTGGAGAGCGAGCTCGAACCGGTCGGTGATGCCCCAGCCGATGCTGGCGCTGAGCTGGTGGATGTCGAGGCCGGCGCGGTCGTCGAACTCGAAGACCCGGTCCCAGTTGTTGTAATAGACACCAAAGGACCAGTCCCCTTGGGGCAAGGTCTCCGGGGTGAACAGCGTGAACAGGCCCGTTTCGCCAGTGGCGGTCGGAGCCGAGCCGGGTTGAGCCATCGCTGCGGGTGTCGCGAGCAGCACAGCGAGAAGCCAGAGCCCGCTGCTTCGTTTCCAATTCATGGATTTCCCTCCGAAGTCAGTTGGGACAGCTGCGGAAAAAACCTTGGAGCTCCTGACGGGGCAGCGAACCGTCCCCGAAAACAAGAGCAAGGATCGTGCCTATAGAAAGAACCCGGCAGAATTCTAACACAGACATACTCACATCGCGCGCCACCGGCCGTGTCGCGCTCAGTGGTAGGACTTCAGGGCCAGACGCACCTTCAGCCCGCCTTCGGCGTTGAACGACTGGGCGACCAGGCCGCTGAAGAAGAACTGGAAGTTCTTGAGCCGGAAGGAGGACTCGAACCCGACCCCGGCGTCCTCGATGTAGTCGTTGAGCTGGGAGATCACCTGGCGGTCGAAGCCGATCGTCCCGGCTCCGGTGTAGAGCACCCAGTACCAGTTGCGCCAGTCGAGCTTGAGGGCCGAGCGGCTCTCGCCGACGAACCATGGGAAGAGCACTTCCCAGGTGCCGAGGATCTCGTCGGTGCCCCGGAGGCTCTCGTCGAGTCCCTTGAGGTTGTCCCGTCCGTCGAGCTTGAAGTACTCCTCGCGGGGGATCGAGTACCGGCCGGTGATCGGGAGCCGGGGATCCTCCTCGAGGTTCCGGTCGAGCACCGTCTTCTCGAGGAAGGTGCCGGCGTGGATCCGGCCGAACAGGAAGGCGCCACGGGGGAGCTCGAAGCGCTTGATCCCGGAGAGCTCGAGCTTGAGATAGTCGAAGTCCCCCAGCACCAGGTCGCTGCCCCAGGTGAGCGCCCCGGTCAGGCCGGCGTCGCCCGGACCGATCTGGCGAAACGCCGTGAACAGGTGCTCGACCCGCGCCCGGCTCTCGCCGACGATGGCGTTGGACCGCTCGTCGTTCGGAGTGCCGATCTGGTAGCCGAGCCGCAGGAAGGTGTTCGTCTTGCCGTTGTCGAAGACGAACGCTTCCTTGTTGGAGGTGATCCGGTCGAGCTCGGTGAGCGCGAACATCCGCCGGTTGTAGGTCCGCGGCCACTCGGTCAGGACGAGGATGCCCCGCGTGCGGTCGAACTGGTTCGAGAACCTCTCGATGCTGGCGAACTCGATCTGGTCGAAGACGCTCAGCTGGTAGGCGCGCGCGTAGCCGTAGTAGCGGTAGCGCAGGAAGGACGAGATGTCACCGTTGACGAAGTTGTACTTCACCTGGCCCTCGACGAACACCTTCTTGACCAGGTGATTGAGCCGGAGGTCGAGCTCCCCCTCGGGCAGGTAGACGTTGAGCTCCGGGAAGAGCTGCTCGTCTCCCTTGCTCCCGGCGGCGTCCGCGGCGGGTTGCTCGGCGCCGGCCGCCGGGCCGCTCGCCGGAGCTGGCTCGGCGGGCTCGGAGGGGACGGCGGGGGTGGGTGCCTCGGGGACGGGCGGCGGGGCCTGGTCCGCGGCCTGCTCCGCGGCCGCGGGCGGCGGGGGCGGAGCCAGCGCGAACGCGCCCGGTGCCGGGACCGGCGCCAGGGCCGCCCAGAGACAGAAGATCGGAACCGAGAGCATGGCCGCGACGCATTCTAGCGCGGCGCCGCCCCCCGTTTCCGGGCCGACTCGACGGCAAAGAAAAAGGGGCCGCGAGCTCGCGGCCCCTCGGGTGCTGGATCGGGCTGCTAGCGCAGCGGCGGCGGCCCGCCCTGCTTGAGGTCCTTGAGCTGCTTCTCGAGGTCCTCCTGCTCCTTGCGCATCTCTTCGATCCGCTGGTTCTCGGCCGAGATCTTCTGGTTCTCCTGGGCGATCTGCATGTTCTTCTCGACCCGCGCGATCGAAGCCTGATCGCCGGCCTTGGAGTAGGCGACCTTGGCTTCGTCGTAGTTCTTCAGCTTCTCGTTGACGAACCCGATCTGCTTGTAGATACGGCGTTCGTTCTGCGCCGAGGGCCCGGTCGAGAGCGCCCTCTTGAGTGCGGCTTCGGCGCTCTCGAACTGGCCGAGGGCGGTGCTCGCCTGACTCGCATAGTAGTAGGCCAGCCAGTCGCCGGGCTTCTTGGCGGCGGCCTTCTGAAAGCTGTCGGTGGCGCCCTGGTACTGCTTGGCTCCGAGCTGGGCCTCGCCGAGGCTGAGCAGGTTGTCGTAGGTCGGGCTCTGGCCGACCAGCACCTTGGCCTGCTCGACCGCCGCGGCGTAGCTCGCGCTCTTCTGGGAGGGGTTCTCCCGCGCGGAACGGATGAGGGCCTGCATGTAGGCGGTGCGGTTCTCGGTCGAGGGCGCGGTCTTGACCGCCTGGCCGAGCGCCTTGACCGCCTCCGAGATCTGCCCGGCGTTGAAGGCGGCGACACCGTACTGGTACTGGACGGCGGCATCGTTCGGCTTGCTCCGCGCGGCGTCGCGCAGCGAGCCGAGCACGTCTCCGGACCGGCCGGCCTTCTCGAGGGCGATCGTCTTGTTCTTGAAGAACGCGGCCTGGTACTGGCTCGGCAGGCTCGAGGGGTCGATCCGGCCGAAGAGCTGCGCGGCGTCGCCGTAGCGCTTGGTGTCGAGGAAGGCGTTGGCGAGCGCGAACTGGTACTGGACGTTGTTCGGGTCGAGGTCGTAGGCCTTGCGGTAGGCCCGGACCGCGTCCTCGTCGCGGTTGAGCTTGGTCAGCGACTGCCCCAGCATCAGGTAGCCGGCGGCGTAGTCGGGCGTCGCCTCGACGACCCCCTGGAACTCCTTGGCGGCGACGCTGTAGTTGCCGCTCTTGAACGCCTTCACGCCCTCGTCCCAGCCGGCCCGTGCGGGAACGGCCACTCCGACGACGAGAACGGCGGTGATCAGTGCCCTGGTGAGGTTCCTCATCGCGTTCTCCTTTCTAACCCGACGGCCCCGCAATGTCGCTGGTCGTTCGAGGATGGGACCGGGTGCCTCGTTCCCGTTAGCAAGTCTCGTGCCCGGGAAATTCCGGCGACCGGTCGATCTTCCGCGCGCTCGTCAACGGCCCTGCAGCAGCGATCCCACCCGTTCCAGGAAGGCCTTGGACTGGTTCGGCCCCAGGGCTCCCGAGACGATCTTCTCCTCCGATCGGATCAAGTCGAGGACGGCGTCGACCTCTCGTCCGTTCTCGAGCTCGGTCCGACTCATCCGGTAGACGGCCTCCAGGTCCGAAAGCCGGTCGTGGCTGCCCAGGAGCTCGGTCGCCTGACGATGAATCGCCGCGGCGATCGAGTCGAGCTCGGCCGGCGCCATCGTCTTCAGGCGCTCCGCCTCGACCGCGCCGAGGCCCTCGCGCAGGGTGACCAGGCCCGAGGTGATCAGGCCGTAGAGCAGCTTGCAGGCCTCGAACGGGCTCATCCCGAGCCCCGCCGCGACCTCGTCGATCGAGCGCCGCTCGTCGATCTTGCAGATCAGCTTCCACTCGCCGGGGGTGAACGAGACCGAGGTGGTGGCGACCTGGGTGGTGAACACCGGGACCAGGCGGGTCGACGGGATGCGCTTCGACAGGACCTGCCACTCGTCGATCCGCCGGGCGGCCTCCATCAGGAGGTTGGTGTTCGACTTCTGGATGGTGGTCGTCTGGATCTCTTTGCCGGGCGTGAAGACGAAGTCCCCCTCCGTCCAGATGGCGAGCTCGTAGACCGCCTCCTCACCCGAGAGCTCGCCGCTCTCGGCGTGGACGATCTGCCCGTTACGAAGGAAGATCTCCCCGCTCGCACCGCCGCTCCTCAAGGTGAAGGCGCCGGTCTTTCCGGACACCGAGACGAGCTGAATGATGTCCGGGAGGGGAAGCTCCTTGAGCGATCCCTGGAACGCCATCGATCCCCCGCTCTACTGCAGCCGGAAGTTCACCGTCAGGTTGTAGTACACGGCGACCGGCTTGCCGTTGAGGGTCGCCGGTTTGAACTTCCATTGCTTGATCGCGTCGACCGCCGCCGTGTCGAGCCCCATGCCCAACCCCTTGAGGACCTTGACGTTGGTGACGGTGCCCTGCTTGTCGATGATCGCCTGGACGATGACCACGCCCTGGAGGCGGGCCTTCCTGGCGATCTCGGTGTACTGGGGTTGCGGAGCGTTGATCTTGACCGGAGCGGCCACGTCGCCCCCGACCTGGATCGGCCCTTCGGGCTCCGGCGTCGGCGGGGGCCCTTCCGGGATGTCGAACACCACGTCGGTCTGTGGCAGGTCGACCTCGGGCTGGATCTCCTCCGGCAGGCGGATCGGCTCGGGCTCGTCCGGCGTCGGGTCGGGGATCGGCACCTTCATCGCCTTCGGCTTCGGGATCTCCTTTTGCTGCTTCGGCGGCGGCGGCTTGAAGCGCACCTGCTGGACGACGTAGATCTTCGGCTTCTCGGCCGGTTTGACCGGCCCGGAGGTGATCTCCGGGAAGGTGATGAGCAGGAGGACCGCGTGGACCACGATCGCGGCCGCGACCGCGATGCGCATGACCTTCCGGTCCTCCTCGTACTCCAGGGCGAAGGTCGTCGTCGGGTCGGAGACGTCGTACGCCTCCTTGGCCTTGGCGCCCGGTGCCTGGCTCGGCGAGCGGCCGGCCTTCTTGTCGTCAGCCATGACGTCTCCTCGTCAATACCAGAATGCTTCGATCTCGCGCTGCGTGGGGATCGAGATGTTCTTGATCTGGATGCCGATCTTGTCCTTCGCCTGGCGCAGCTCGTCGAAGACGGTGACCATGCTCCCGTAGGGCGCTTCCGGGTCGGGCCGGATGATCACCGGCTTGAGCGGGTTGCGCTCCAGCTTGGGCTTCAGGTAGGGCAGCACTTCGTCGATCTGCATCGGCCGGTTGTCGACCAGGAGCTGGCCCGAAGGCTGGATCTCGATCAGCACCGACTCCTCCTTCTCGACGGTCGGAGGGTTGTTCTCCTCCTTGGGGAGCTGGAAGTCGAGCCCCTGGGTCGCCGCGAAGGTGGTCGTGATCATGAAGTAGATGATCAGCAGGAACGCGATGTCCGCCATCGAGGAGGTCGGGATCTCGCTGCTGATGTCGGTGTCGCGGCCGAGCTTCATGGAGAGCCTCCCGGTTCGCCCTGCTTCTGAGCTTCCGCCCGGGAGAGCAGGTAGATCACCTCCACCCGCGCTCGCTTGAGGGCGTCGATGATGCCGTCGATGGTGCGGTAGGGCACCTTCTCGTCGGCCTTGATGACGAACTCCTTGCCGGGGTTCGAGGCCATCACACCCGCCGCGAAAGAGAGCACGTCTTCCGTGCTCGCCACGGGAACGGACAGCTCCTCACCGCTCGACACCTTGATCTGCCCTGCCTCGTTGACCGAGATGTAGGCCGCCTTCTTCGGCACCTCCATGCGGATCACGGTCGAAGGCAGCTCGACTCGCGTCTTGTCGACTTCGAAGGTCATGGTCAACATGAAGAAGATGATGAGCAGGAAGGCGATGTCCGCCATGCTGGCGGTGGGGATGACCGCGCCCATGGCCTTCGACGCGCGTAGCTCCATGGTTCGTCAGCCTCCCTTCCTCTGGAGCCCGAGGCTCCGGTCGGTCCGGCGTGTCATCACTTCGAAGCGGCCTTGGCCGGCGTCGGCTCGACGACGGGCGCCTCGGGGGCGACACCGCTGCGCTCCATCTCCGTAAAGGCCTCGAGGAGCATGTTGGCGGCGGTCTCGATGTCCCGCACGAACCGGTTGATGCGACTCATGAAGTAGTTGTAGGCGATCTGCACGGGGATGGCGATGAACAGACCGAAGGCCGTGGTGTAGAGGGCCTGCTTGATGCCGATGGCCACCAGGCCGGGGTTCGACAGGCCGGCCTCGGCCAGGGCGTCGAAGGAGAGGATCATGCCGGTCACGGTCCCGAGGAAGCCGAGGAGCGGAGCGACGTTGGCGACCGTCGCGAGCACCGTCAGGCCGCGCTCGAGGCGACCCATCTCGTAGAGCGCGGCGTTCTCGATGGTCTTCTCGATCTCCTCCTTGGGCTGGCCGTACTTGACCAGGCCGGCCTTCATGATCGAGGCCACCGGACCCCGGTACTGCTCGCAGATCTTGATCGCGTCCCGGACCGACCGGTTGACCAGCAGGGCCTTGCGGATCTTCGCGAGGAACTCGTTGACGTTGATCTTGGCCCGGCGCAGGGCGATGAAGCGCTCGACGATGAAGGCCAGGCCCACGACCGAGAACCCAAAGAGGAACCACATGACGATTCCGCCTGTGTTCATGACCTTGATTAGCGTTCCGCCGAAATTCTCCACGATTTCCTCCTCTTACGTGAATTGGACTCACTCGAGGTGAGCTGAGTTCCCGTGTTTCGCTTCCGAGGCGGGATCGCCGGGTGTCCGGGAGCGAGTCTTGTCGAGACCGCCCGAGGCCGAAACGGCGCGCCGAGAGGCACTTCAGCCATCTCCACGCCGGCGGGTCGAGGCGGATGTTAGCATAGCGATTCGGCCAGCTTGTCCAGTCTGTAGCGCTGGGCGCAGCAGATCGCAACCGCCAGCGCGTCGCTCGTATCCTCCGCCAGCGCCTCGCCTTCCAGCCCGAGGAGAAGCTGCACCATGCGTGCCACCTGCCCCTTCTCGGCGCGGCCGTTGCCGGTCACCGCCGACTTGACCTCGGCCGGGCTGTACTCGGCGATCGGGAGGCCTCGTCCGGCGAGCCCCGCGAGCAGCGCGCCGCGGGCCTGGGCGAGGACGATCAGCGAGCGGGAGCTCCTGCCGAGAAAGGGTGACTCGAGGGCGGCCAGGTCCGGGCGCACGCCGTCGAGCAGCTCGCCCAGGGACTCGACCAGGGTCGCCAGCCGCCGGCCGAGGGCGTCGCCGCGGGGACACGAGATCCGGCCCCAGTCGACGGGCGCCAGCCGCGAGCCCCGCCTCTCCACCAGGCCGTAGCCGGTGTGGAGGCTTCCCGGGTCGAGACCGAGGATCAACAAGGCGTGATCCGAGGTCCCTACTGGGCGGCGAGCACCTGCTCGTCGACCTCGAAGTTCGCCCACACGTTCTGGACGTCGTCCTGGTCCTCGAGGGCGTCGATCATCCGGAGCACGGAGCCGGCCCCGTCGCCGATCTCGACCGTGGACTGCGGGATCATGGCGAGCTCCCGGACCTCGACCGCGACCTCGCGGGCCTCGAGCTCGTCGCGCACCCGGTTGTAGTCCTCGGGGGAGGTGAAGATCTCGTAGACGTCGTCCATGGCGATGTCGTCGACGCCGAGGTCGAGGGCGAGCTCCATGAAGGCCTCCTCGCCCATCGCCTCACGCTCGATGACGAAGTAGCCCCGCCGGTCGAACATCCAGGCGACGCAGCCGCTCTCTCCCAGGTTGCCACCGTGCTTGGCGAAGATGTGGCGCAGCTCCGAGACCGTGCGGTTGCGGTTGTCGGTCATGGTCTCGACCAGCACCGCCACGCCCGCCCGGCCCGTAGCCCTCGTAGGCGACCTCCTCGTAGCTCTCGCCCTCGAGCTCGCCCGTGCCCTTCTTGATCGCCCGGTCGATCGTGTCGTTGGGGACGTTGTCGGCCTTGGCGTCATTGATGGCGCTGCGCAGGCGGGGATTGAAGTCGGGGTCGCCGCCTCCCAGCCGCGCCGAGACCATCACCTCGCGGATCAGCTTGGTCCAGCGCTTCGCCCGCTTGGCGTCGACCACCGCCTTCTTGTGCTTGATACCCGCCCACTTGCTGTGACCTGACATGACCTCTGCTCCTTGCGGGCGCCGGCGGTCGCCGGAGATGGTGCCCGGGTTGATCCGCGACGGTTTCCGCCGGCCTGCGGTCCCCCACGGCGGGATCCCCGGACCGGGCGGCTCGGAGGGGCTCCGAGGGTCCCGACCGGGCGTCGCGATCCTCGATTGTACAAGAGGGTGCGGGCGGCGTCGCTCGGCCGCCGCGGAGGCCGAGCGTGTCGCGCCGGCCCGGGGGCTGCCTGGACGAGAGGTAACCCTCTACGCGTCAATGGGTTCGACCGATTCCCGATTGACTCCGGAAGGCGGGAGTGCTAGAAAGTGAGGATGCCCTTGATCCTTGTCGTCGAGCCGGGCGAAGGTGTGTTCGAGCGCGTCCGCGGCGTCCTCGGTCCGGAGGGCTGGCGGGTGGCCCGAGCGCGCGGCGTCACGGAGGCGATGGGGCGGGTGGCCTCGGAGGCTCCCGACCTGTTCCTCGTGTCGACGGCGGTGGAGCACTCCGAGGACATCCTGGAGCCTTTCGCGCGCCTGCGCGGCGGGCCCGGGACGCTGGCGCTCGTGCCGAAGACGGGCGCCTGGCCCGGTGCGCGGCGCGGACGCCGTCCTGCGCGAGCCGTTCGCGGACGCCGAGCTGCTCGAGGCGGTGGCCAAGATCCTCCATAGCGCCGAGCGCCGGCGCTCGAGCCAGCCCGGAGCCGACGAGCCCAAGCTGACGTCGGCCGACATCTTCGGCGAGCTGGTCGCCGAGGTGGAGAAGGAGACCCGGGACGGCGGCTCCGCCCCGCCTCCGGCGCTCGGATCGCAAGCGCCAGCCGCTCGGATCGTCGGCGCCGCCGAGGCCGCCGCGGCGTCCGGCCTCGGACGACGACATCGAGCGCAAGCTCGAGCAGACCCTCTCGGGCGTGTTCGGCGCCTCGCGCCGGCCGCCGGCGTCGTCCCGCCCGGCGCCGCCCGGCCCCCCGCCGAGCCCGCCTCCAGCGGTGCCGCCCAAGGTGTCCGGCCCGCCGCGCTCGGAGGTCGACGACCTGATCAGCAAGACCCTCTCGGGGCTCGACCTGGGAGCGGACGCCGGGCGCCGCAAGCGGCCGGCGCCGGTCCCGGAGCGTCCGCCACGCCGGCCGGCGCCCCCGGAGGAGCAGCCCTTCGACCTCTCCGACCTCGAGGAGATGATCCGGAGCCACAAGGGCGGGGCGCGCCGCTCGGCGGCGCGCACGGCGGCCGTCCCGAGCCCGCCGGAAGGCCCGTCCGGCGCCCGGCCGGAGGTCGTCCCGCCGAGCGCCGCGACGAGCGCCGAGCCGCCGCTCGAGCCGACCGGCGGGGAGCCGGCCAAGGAGGCTCCGTCCGTCCCGGCCGAGGAGCCCGCCGCGAGCGCCGCCGCAGCGGAGGCCTCGAAACCTCCCCGGAAGGACTCCGCTCCGGGCGTCGAGTTCGGGCAGTACCGGCTGCTCGAGCGCATCGGCGTGGGCGGGATGGCCGAGGTCTGGAAGGCCCGCATGACCGGGGTCGAAGGGTTCCAGAAGACCGTCGCGATCAAGAAGATCCTGCCCCACCTGACCGACAGCCCGGCCTTCGTCGACATGTTCATCGACGAGGCGAAGCTCGCCGCCCAGCTCAGTCACTCCAACATCATCCACATCTACGACCTGGGCAAGATCGGCGACGACTACTACATCGCGATGGAGTACGTGGAGGGCGAGAACCTCCGCAACATCCTCAACGCGGCGCGGGAGCGCGGCAAACCGTTGCCGGTGGGCCTGGCCCTGCACGTCGCCGCCCGCCTGGCGAGCGCCCTCGAGCACGCGCATCGCACGCGGGACTTCGAGGATCGGGACCTCGGCCTGGTCCATCGCGACGTCTCGCCCCAGAACGTCCTGATCGGCTACGAGGGCACGATCAAGCTCTGCGACTTCGGCATCGTCAAGGCGGTCTCGAAGTCGAGCCACACCCAGATGGGCGCCCTCAAGGGCAAGCTCCAGTACATGTCCCCGGAGCAGGCCTGGGGCCGGAAGGTCGACGGCCGCTCGGACATCTTCGCCCTCGGCACCCTGCTGTTCGAGATGCTCACCGGCCAGCGCCTGTTCGTGGGCGAGAGTGAGCTGGAGGTGCTCGAGGCGGTGCGCGAGTGCCGGGTCGACAAGCCGAGCGAGCTCCGTCCCGAGGTGGGCGAGGAGGTCGACGCGGTGGTGCTCGAAGCGCTCGCGCGGGAACCCGCCGACCGCTTCCAGAGCGCCGGCGACCTCGCCAAGCGTCTCGAGGGCATCCTCGCCGCGATGCGCCCGGCGCCGGGCCAGGCCGAGCTCGCCGCCTACATGGACGAGCTCTTCGGCCGCTCCCACGGCGCGGCCGGGAGCACCGCTCCGGACCGCGTGCCGCCGGCCGAGGTGCCGCTCGCCGAGCGGAGCGGCGCGGAGTCGCCCGGGCGGCTGCCGATGGGCGCGGTCGCCGAGCCCGCGGACCCGGGCGCGGGATCCGTGGGAGCCGCCGCCGGGACGGCGTCCGGGGAGTCTCCGGCCGTCCAGGCCGTCGAGCCGGTGAGCCCGGTCGAGCCCGAGGAGGGCGGCGGCCGCGGCAAGGGACTCCTGGTCGCCGCGATCCTGGTGGCCCTGGTCGCCGGCGCCGTGCTCGTCTGGTACCTGCTGCGACCGGGCTCCGGCTCCGGCGCGGCCCCGGAGCTCGAGGTGCCGGCGCAGGCGGAAGCCCCCAGAGCCCCCGGAGCCGCCGAGAGCGCCCAGGCCGGGACCGCCGGCGAGACTCCGGGCACTGCTCCGGCGGCCGCCGCGGCACCGGCGGCGGGGAGCCCCGGGGAACAGGCCCAGGCCGGAGCCGCCGGAGCCGCCGCCCCGGCCACCGCGGACCCCGAGGTCGCGGCCGCGATCGACCGGGCCCTCAAGGCGAAGATGGCCGAGCGGGAGAAGGAGCTCCGGAGCCAGTTCGAGGCGGAGGAGCGCCGGCTCAAGGACCAGCTCGACGAGATCCAGAAGGAGAAGGAGCCGGAGCCGCCGAAGGTGGAGGCCGAGAAGGCGCCGGCGAAGCCGCCCGCCCCGGCTCCCGCTCCGGCGTCCGCGCAGCCCGCGGCGCCGCCGGAGGGGACGGCGGCGCCCGCCGCCGACGTGCCTCCTCCGCAGCCGGCCCCCGAGGCGTCTGCCGACGAGGCGGACGCGGCCCCGGCGACGCCGGCGCCCGCCAAGCCGGCGCCCCGGGAGCTTGGGGTCGCCGGGCCCGGGACGCGCCAGCCGGCCCCGGAACCGGCGCCTCCACCGGCGCCCCGCGAGCCCGCCGTCCGCGAGGGCGAGCTGGTTTCGGACGGCCCGGGAGTCGTCCGTCCGCAGGTTGTCACTCTCGCGAAACCGGAGTATCCTCCGATGGCCCGGAGGCTCCGGGTGCAAGGAGAAGTGGTGGTTTCGGTGCTGGTCGACGAGGCAGGACGCGTCGTCGACACCCGGGTGGAGAAGCGGGTTCCCCAGGAAGTGGGGCTCAACGAGGCCGCCCTCGAAGCCGCCCGCAACGCCCGGTTCCGTCCCGCCACCAAGAACGGCGTGCGGGTCAAGATGTGGACGACCATCAGTTTCCCGTTCAAGCTGTGAGGCCCTCGCCGGCCGGCACCAGCGGCCACGGGAGGACGCGCGGAGAGAGCATGAGCCTGACCGAGGAACAGAGAAGCTTCTACGAGAACACGCTGACGGTCACCCGCAAGGAGATCGAGGATCTGGACGAAGCGATCGAGCGGGAGCTCGCCAAGGTGAAGGACACCCTGGCCGAGCTGCAGGCCGCGAAGAAAGCGGCCCGCCAGATGTACGACGCGGCCTGCCAGCGGCTGGGCCGCGCCAACGATCTCGACGCCGAAGACGAGGACGAGGCGGTCTGAGCGCCGCCCGCTCCGCTCCGGCCCCGGCCGGGCTTCCCGCCGCCGCCGCGCCCGCGGGGTGACGACACCGCATGGCCTGGTTCAAAAAAGCCAAGAAGTCCAAGCGCAAGCCGACGGCCGAGGAGCGCCCCAAGAGCTCGGTCCCCAAGGGGCTCTGGGTCAAGTGCGAGAGCTGCAAAGAGGTCATCTACTCGAAGGAGCTGGACCGCAATCAACGGATCTGCCCCCGTTGCGGTTACCACTTCCGGATCGACGCCCAGGAGCGGATTCGCCTGCTCCTCGACGAGGAGGAGCCCGCCCGCCTCTTCGACGACATCGCGCCGCTCGACCCGCTCGGCTTCAAGGACTCGAAGCGCTACAAGGACCGGCTGAAGACCTACCAGAACGCCCTCGGTGAGCGCGACGCGGTGATCGTGGTCGAGGGCCACCTCGACTCGATCCCGGTCGTGCTCGCGGTCATGGAGTACCGCTTCATGGGCGGCTCGATGGGCTCGGTGGTGGGGGAGCGGATCACCCGCGCCATCGAGCACGCGATCGAAGCCGGGAGGCCGCTCGTGGTGGTCTCGGCCTCGGGCGGCGCGCGGATGCAGGAGGGGGTCCTCTCGCTCATGCAGATGGCGAAGATCTCCGCGGCCCTCGCCCGCTTGCGCGAGGTCCCCCTGCCCTATCTCTCCATCCTCACCGATCCCACGACCGGTGGCGTGACCGCGTCGTTCGCCATGCTCGGCGACCTCAACCTCGCCGAGCCCGGCGCGCTGATCGGCTTCGCCGGTCCCCGCGTGATCGAGCAGACCATCCGCCAGAGCCTGCCCGAAGGCTTCCAGCGCAGCGAGTTCCTCCTCGAGCACGGGTTCCTCGACCTGGTGGTCGGTCGCCAGGAGCTCAAGGAGACCGCGGCCCGCTGTCTGCGGCACTTCCTCTAGGGCGGGCCTCCGACCCGCCGCCGGGCTCGTCTCGTCGTCCGGCGGGCGACGCGCCCGCCCTACGATAGGCTTCGCCTCCGTGGCGCTCCCCCCCGACACCGCGGCGGCCCTCGACCGGCTGGGGCAGTTCGGCGTCCGCCTCGGGCTCGAGCGGATCCGCCGGCTCCTCGCGGCCCTGGGCGATCCCCAGGCGGGCCTGCCGGTGGTTCTGGTCGCCGGGACCAACGGCAAGGGGACGGTCTCGGCGCTCCTCTCCTCGTTCGCTTCCGCCGCGCGCTACCGCACCGGCCTCTACACCTCGCCGCATCTCGAAAGCGTCGAAGAGCGCCTGCGTCTCGACGGCACGGCGATCGAGGGCCCGCGCCTCGGAGGGCTCCTCGACCGGGTGCTCGCGGCCGGCGACCTGGTGCTCGAGGAGCCGCCGACCTACTTCGAGGCGCTCACCGCCGCCGCCTTGCTCTGGTTCGCCGAGGAGGCGGTCGACCTCGCCGTCCTCGAGGTCGGGCTCGGCGGGCGCTTCGACGCCACCAACGCCACCGAGCCCGCGCTCTCGGTGATCGCCTCGATCGGGCTCGACCACCGCGAGCACCTGGGCGCGACGCCCGAGGAGGTTGCCCGCGAGAAGGCGGGCGTCATGCGGGCCGAGCACCCGGTGGTCGTGGCCGACAGCGGCCCGGCGGTCGCCGCGGTGCTCGAGGAGGAGGCGCGGCGCGCCGGCGCCCGGCTCGTGCCGGTCGCCGCGCTCTTGCAGGTGGAGGCGGCGCAACGGTTCAAGCCGTTCGTCGATCCGCCGGAGCGGCGCCAGCGGATCTGGGTGCGCGCGAGCGACGGGGAGCGCCGGGTCTACGAGACCGCGCTCGCCGGGCGCCACCAGGCCGAGAACCTGGCCCTCGCCCTGGCGGCGGCGGAGACCCTCGCGGCGGCGGGCTGGGACCGGCTGACCCCTCGGGCCCTCGCCCGTGGCTGCCGCGCCTGCCGCTGGCCCGGCCGGCTGGAAGAGGTGCCGCTCCCCGACGGCGGGCGGGTGCTCCTCGACGTCGCCCACAACCCGGCCGGCGCGGTGGCGCTGGCGGCGGCCCTCGACGACCTCGCCGAACTGGTCGACCTGCTGTTCGGGGTCCTCGCCGAGAAGGAGGCCGAGCCGATGCTCGCCGCGCTCGCGCCCCGGGCCCGCCGCCTCACCCTCACCCGTCCGTCGGGAGCGCGGGGCCGGGAGGCGGCGTCTCTCGTGCCGCTGGCCGAAGGACCGGGCCGCGAGGTAGAGGTGGTCGAGGCGCCGGACGAGGCCCTCGCCTCGGCGCTCCGCCGCTCGGAGGGCCGGATCGTCGTCTGCTGCGGCTCGCTGGCGCTGGTGGGCGAGCTCCGCGCGCACCTCCACCGCCGTTACGGAGTTCCCCGGCCGGCCCTGGAGATGCTCGTGGGAGGTGTCGAGCCTGACGCCGGGCCACCCTGACCGCCTGCCAGTTCGGGCGCGGGCGTCCCCTTCCCCCCCGTGGGGAGGGAAGGGGATCGAGGGGTTGCGGGGGGCATCCGGTCAACCGTCCCCTTCCCCCCCGTGGGGAGGGAAGGGGATCGAGGGGTTGCGGGGGGCATCCAGTCAGACCAGCGGGTCGTAGAGCGGGAAGCGCGCGGCGAGCTCCTCGACCCGCCGCCGGACGCCGGCGCGGACCGTCTCGCTCTCCGGGTCGGCGAGGACCTCCGAGATCAGGTCGCCGACGAGGTCCATCTCCTCCACGCCCATGCCGCGGGTCGAGAGCGCCGGGGTGCCGATCCGGATCCCCGAGGCGACCATCGGGGGCTTCTCGTCGTAGGGGATGGCGTTCTTGTTGACCGTGATCGCCGCCGCCTCGAGGGCCTCCTCGGCGAGCTTGCCGGTCAGACCGCGCGAGGCCACGTCGAGCAGGAACAGGTGGTTGTCGGTGCCGCCCGAGACGATCCGGAACCCGCGCTGCTCGAGCCGGGAGGCGAGGCGCCCGGCGTTCGCGACGATCCGCCGCTGGTAGGCGCGGAAGTCCTCGCTCAGGGCCTCGCCCAGCGCCACCGCCTTGGCGGCGATGACGTGCATGAGCGGCCCGCCCTGGAGGCCGGGAAAGACCGCCCGGTCGAGGGCCTTCGCATGCTCCTGCTTGCAGAAGGCCAGCCCGCCGCGGGGACCGCGCAGGGTCTTGTGCGTGGTGGTGGTGACGAAGTCGCAGTGCGGGAAGGGCGAGGGGTGGAGGCCGGCCGCGACCAGGCCGGCGATGTGGGCGATGTCGGCCATCAGCAGCGAGCCGGAGCGCCGGGCGACGGCGGCGAAGCGCTCGAAGTCGATCACCCGGCTGTAGGCGCTCGCTCCGCACACGATGAGCCGGGGCCGGTGCTCGACGGCCAGGCGCTCGACCTGCTCGTAGTCGATCCGCTCGCTCTCGCGGTCGACGCCGTAGGAGACGACCTGGAAGTCCCGCCCCGAGTACGACAGGCGGTGACCGTGGGTCAGGTGCCCGCCGGCGGCGAGGTCCATGCCCATCAAGACGTCGCCCGGCTTGAGGACGGCGAAGTAGACCGCGGTGTTCGCGGAGGTGCCGCTGTGCGGCTGGACGTTGGCGTGCTCCGCGCCGGCGAACAGATCGAGGGCGCGCTCGATCGCCAGCCGCTCCACCACGTCGACGAACTCGCAGCCACCGTAGTAGCGCCGGCCGGGGTAGCCCTCGGCGTACTTGTTGGTCATCACGCAGCCGGTGGCCTCGAGGACCGCGCGGCTGACGAAGTTCTCCGAGGCGATCAGCTCGAGCCCGGAGTTCTGGCGCTCGCGTTCGGCGGAGATGGCGCTGTAGACGTCCGGGTCGACGGCCTTGAGGGCTCGGTAGTCGGACATGAGGCGGGGTCCGGGTCCGCTACGCCTCGGCCTTCGCTTCGCTCGTCTCCTCGGCGGCCTTCTCCGGCTCCGCCGCGGGCTCCTTCTTGCGGGTGGTCTTCTTCTTCGCGGGCGACTTCGTGGCCGTCTTCTTGGCCTTCGGGGCCTTGCTGGAGCTGCTCTTCTGGCCGCTCAACAGCTCTTCCTTCGCCCGTCGCTTCACACTCTTTCCGCGCCGGTGACGGCGACGGCGCAGCTCTCGATCCTTCTCGCGCATCGGTGTCCTCTCTCGGTTTGACGTCTCAGCCGCGAGGCCGGGTGCAGCTTCTCCCAGGCCACCCCGGCTGTCAAGGCGAGCCGCGGCTCACAACGGGATGTTCCCGTGCTTCTTGGGGGGCAGCTTCTGCCGCTTGCCGGCGAGCTGGGCGAGGGAGCGGATGATCGCGGGCCGGGTCGTGCGCGGCTCGATCAGCCCGTCGAGGAAGCCGAGCTCGGCCGCGATGTAGGGGTTCGAGAACTTCGCCCGGTACTCGGCGACCTTCTCCGAGCGCACGGCGGCGGCGTCGCCCCCGGCCTCCTCGAGCTCGCGCCGGTACAGGACGTTGACCGCGCCCTCCGGGCCCATGACCGCGATCTCCGCCGTCGGGTAGGCCAGGTTGACGTCGGTGCGGAGGTGCTTCGAGGCCATCACGCAGTAGGCGCCGCCGTAGGCCTTGCGGGTGATCACGGTGATCTTGGGGACCGTGGCCTCGGCGAAGGCGTAGAGGAGCTTGGCGCCGTGCTTGATGATGCCGCCGAACTCCTGTTGCGTCCCGGGAGGAAGCCGGGCACGTCCTCGAAGGTCACCAGCGGCAGGTTGAAGGCGTCGCAGAAGCGCACGAACCGGGCGCCCTTGAGCGAGGCGTCGATGTCGAGGACCCCGGCCAGGTAGGCCGGCTGGTTGGCCACCACGCCGACGCTCCGGCCGCCGAAGCGGGCGAAGCCGACGACGATGTTTCGGGCGTAGGCCGCGTGGACCTCGAAGAAGCTCCCCCGGTCGACCACGCGCTCGATCAGCTGCTTGATGTCGTACGGCTTGTTGGGATCGGCCGGCACCAGGGCGTCGAGGGCCTCGTCCTCGCGGTCGGGGGGGTCGTCGGACGCCACCGTCGGCGGGTCGTCGAGGTTGTTCGAGGGCAGGTAGGAGAGCAGGCGGCGGATGGCCGCCAGGCAGGCGGCGTCGTTGGGTACCGTGAAGTGGCACACCCCGCTCTTGGCGCTGTGCGCGCTGGCGCCGCCCAGCTGCTCCTTGGTCACCTCCTCGTGGGTGACGGTCTTGATCACCTCGGGTCCGGTGACGAACATGTAGCTCGTCTCCTCGACCATGAACACGAAGTCGGTGATCGCCGGGGAGTAGACCGCGCCGCCGGCGCAGGGCCCGAGGATGGCGCTGATCTGGGGCACCACGCCCGAGGCCAGGGTGTTGCGCAGGAAGATGTCCGCGTAGCCGCCGAGAGAGGCGACCCCCTCCTGGATCCGCGCGCCGCCGGAGTCGTTGAGGCCGACGACGGGCGCGCCGTTCTCCATCGCCAGGTCCATGATCTTGACGATCTTCTTGGCGTTGGTCTCGGAGAGCGACCCGCCGAAGACGGTGAAGTCCTGGGCGAAGACGTAGACCAGCCGGCCGTCGATGGTGCCGTGGCCGGTGACGACGCCGTCTCCGGGCACGGTCTTTTCCTCCATCCCGAAGTGGCGGCAGCGGTGGGTGACCAGGGCGTCGAGCTCGACCAGCGAGCCGGGGTCGAGGAGCAGGTCGACCCGCTCGCGGGCGGTCAGCTTGCCGGCCGCGTGCTGGCGCTCGACTCGCTCGGGGCCTCCCCCCTGGCGGGCGGCCTCGAGCCGCCTCTCGAGCTCTTCGAGCCTGTCGTCGCTACGGGTGGTCGTCACGGTGGGATCCTCCTCCGGGGGTCGGGCTGCCGGTGCGAACCGCCGCAGCTTATCGTCTCGCCGGGCGGCCCCACCGGAACCGGCTATGCCAGAATTCATCCCCCATGTCGTTCGAATCCCTGGACACGGCCGCCGTCGCCCGCGCCATCTCGCAGCTCGCCGAGCGTGACGACGACCTGGCCGACGTGTTCTTCGAGCGACTCGAGGAGGTGGAGCTGCCGGCCGACGGCGCGGCCCCGGGGTTCCGGGTGCGGCGCGAGGAAGGGCTCGCGGTGCGGCTGGTGCGCGACGGCCGGACCTGGCTCTCGGCGCGCGACGGGATCGAGCCGCGGGCCTTCTCCGACGCGCTCCGGCAGGTCGCCCGGGCGCTGCCCTCGGCGCTCTACCCGGAGCCGCGGCTCGACGTGGCGCCCTGGGAGGCGCCGCCCGACCCGGCGGAGCTCGCGGCGCTTCCGCTCGAGGTGTCGCGGGCGGTCCGGGCCCGGCACGTGGCGTTCCCGGTCCGCTTGACCGTGCGCCGGCACCGGCGCGAGGTCCAGGTCGTCGGTCCGCGGGTGGTCCCCGGGGCCGAGACCGAGACCTTCTTCAGCGTCACCGCCGAGATGCCGTGGGCGACCTGGGGGACCCTCGTCCCGTCGCTCGAGGGCGCCGCCGAGGCGGTGGCCGAGGCCCTGGTCGAGCGCTTCCGATGCCGGAACGCTCCCGCGCCCGAGCCGCGCCCGGCGGCCGGCGTGGTCCTCGGGCCGCACGCCGCGGCCGTGCTCCTCCACGAGGCGGTGGCCCACGCCCTCGAAGCCGACACCCTGGCCCTGACCAGCCGCCCGGAGGCGGCGACCGGGGTCGCGATGGGGCCGCCGATGCTCGCCGTGCTCGACGACCCCGGGAGCGCTCCCGAGCCGGTGCGGCGGACGACGGACGACGAGGGCGTGGCGGTGGTGCGCCGCTGGTTGCTCAAGGAAGGGGCCGTCCAGCAGCCGCTGGCGGACCGCTTCTGGGCCCGCGAGTCCGAGCTGCTCATGGCCGGCGCCGGGCGCCGAGGCAACCGCCACGTCCGCCCCGGTCCCCGCTCGAGCCATCTGGAGCTGATGGCCGGCGAGGCCGACCTGGGCGAGCTGCTGGCGGCGGCCGACGGCGGCTTCTTCGTCGCGGAGGCCGCGCGCGGCGCACTCGACCCGCTGTCGGGCCGTTTCGTGCTCGACGTGCCGTGCGCCCGGCGCATCCGGAGCGGCACCCCGGCCGACCCGGTCGGACCGTTCCGGCTGGTCGGCTCGGTGGCCGACCTGCTCGGCCGGGTGGCCGGCCTGGGCGCCGAACGCAGCTCGACCGGCGCCGGCTGGTGCGCCAAGGGGGGCCAGAAGCTCCCGGTGTGGGCCACCGCGCCCGCACTCCGGCTCGAGGGCGTGGAGATCGCCTCGTGAGCCCCCTGGACCCGGCGGACGAGCGAGGGCCGGAGCCCGCCGCCGACGCGCCCCTGGCCGAGGTGATCGAGGTGCTCGCCCGGCGCGGCCTGCCGGAGGCCGAGGTGTACGCCAAGCGAGGGCGCTCCCGGGTCGTCGAGCTCGGGCCCTCGGGGGCCGCGGTGTCGCTCCATCGCGAAGCGGGATGGGCGGTGCGCGCGGGCGACGATCGTCGCTCCTTCTTCGCCGCCGCCACCGGCAGGCCGCACCCGGCGGGACCCGGCGGCGCCTGGCCGGAGGCGGACGGCGAGCGGCTGGCTCTCGCCGAGCCGGGGGCGGTGCGCGGCCCCGCGGCCCCCTGGTCCGAGCCGCCGGACTTCGACAGCTCGCTGATCGGCGAGCGCGAAGCCGCCGGCTTGCTCGAGGCGCTGGCCGAGGCGCTGGCCGCGGAGCTCCCGGCGGCCGGGCTGCTCGCCGCGAGCCTGGCCGACGGCGCCAGCGAGGCGGAGATCGCCAGCAGCCGGGGGGTGGCGGCGACGGTCCGCAGCCGGGTCGCCTACCTGCGCCTCGAAGCGGCGATCCCGGGCGACGGGGTGCGGGCCGGCCTGGAGCTCGCCGGCCGCGAGGCCCGAGGCTTCGAGCCGAAGCCGATCGCCCGCCGGCTGGCGGACCGGCTGACGGTCGCGGCGCGCGGCCGGAGCCCGGAGCGCGACCGGGCCGACGTGTTGCTCGCGCCGCCGGTCGCCGGCCGCCTGCTGGCCGGCCTCCTGCCGCTCTTCGTCGGTGCCCGGGGCGCGGAGCTCGCGGCCCGCCTGGAGGACCGCCACGGCCGGTTCGGCGCCCGCGGCCTCGACGTGGTCGACGATCCGCGGCTCGCCGGCGGCGTGATGGCCGCGCCGGCCGACGGCGAAGGGCTGGCCACGTCGGAGGTCACCCTGGTCGAGGAGGGGAGCTATCGGCAGCCGCTCGTCCCCTGGTACGAGGTGAGCGGCGGAGCCCGCCCCGGCCGGACGGGCGCGCCGGGCCGGCGCCCGGCCGCCTGCAGCCGTCGGGCCGGCTGGCGCGACCTGCCACTCCCGGGCCCGAGCCATCTCTACTTGAAGCCCACCGCGGGAGTGCCGGTGGGCGAGCTGCTCGCCGGCCTCGCCCGCGGCTACTACCTGCTCGACGCCGACGGCGCCGGCCGGTTCGACTTCGAGCAGGGCCGCTTCTCCCTGCCGGTCCTCGGGTTCGCGGTGGAACGGGGCGAGGCCGCCGCCCCCCTCGCCGGCGCCCGCCTCCAGGGGGCGATCGGCACCCTGCTCCGGGGGATCGACGGCGTCGCGAGGGACCTCGCCTTCCGCCCGCTCGCCGGCGGCATGATCGGAGCGCCGACGATCCGGGTGAGCGGGCTGGAGGTGGTCAGAGGCTCTTGATCAGCCCGCCGGCGCCGGCGTCCGGTCGGCCGGCGCTCCGGGCAGGAGCTCGGTCTCCAGCCGGCCGGTGCTCGGAATCCCGGGAACGTAGCGGGTCGGCCCGCCCGGGCGCACGGTGCCGGGCCGCGCGGGTGCCGAGCGACCGCCGGGGATCGCGGCTCCGCCCCGGTTCTGTGGCGCCGGCGTGCTCGTCCCCGGCGGGTAGGTGCGCACGCGAGTGCCTCCCTGTGGGGGGATGTAGGTGCCCCCGGGCGTCACCGTCTGGTTGAGGTCGCGCTGGCCCTGGAGGTCCTCCTGCCGCAACACCCTCTCGGCCTCGTCGGAAGGGACACCGGCTTCGCCGTTGCCCTCGCCCGCGAAGGCGGGCTCCGGCCTCATCCCCGGAGCCCCGGCGGCCGGGGCGGCTTGCTTCGCGCCCGGCGCTCCCGCCGCCTCGGTCGGCGGCGCGCCCTGGGGGAGCATCATCGCCACGATGTGCGACGGGTCTTCGTAGCTCTTGGGAGCGCGGCCCGCGAGCGGCAGCCCGTGGTAGGCCTGGAGCATCGCCTTGGTCACGTAGCGGTTGTCGATCACGTGCGGATTGACCTCGGGGAAGGCGAGGTCGGGGTCGAGCCGGAAGGCCGCGGCGTACTGGTTGACCGCCTTGCTCTCCGAGCCTTGCGCGTCGTAGACCGCGCCGAGCTGGTAGTGGGCCCAGGCGTTGTCCGGCTCGGCTTCGAGGACCTTGGTGAGCTCGCCGCGGGCCTCGCGGTAGCTCTTGCGCTGCTCGAGCAGCAGCGCCAGGTTGTAGCGCGCCGAGGTCAGGTCCGGCGCGATCTCGAGCGCCCGCCGGTAGGACGACTCGGCGGCGTCGACCTGGCCGGCGAGCATCTGAAGGTTGCCCAGGTCGTTGAGCACCTTGGGGTCGTTGGGGTGCTGCGCGGCCAGGTCGGTCTGGGCGGCGAGCGCCCGGTCCAGGTTCGGGGGCGCGGCTGCGGGAGCGTCGAACGCCAGCAAGGCGACGGCGCCGAGGACGAGGAAGGAGATGGACGACAGGGTCTTGGACACGGTAGCTCCTCTGTTGTTCGGACTTCGTTCGCGACTCAGGCCGGCCGGATCGGCTTCGCCCTGAGCTTCAACTTCCCGCCCTCTTCGGCGATCCGGAAGAGCACCTGCTCGCAGCCGGTCTTCTCGCGGATCGCGGCGACCTGGCGTCCCAGGTAGGTGCGGAAGCTCTCGAGGTCGAACTTGGGCTGAGCGCCGGCGTTGCGGTGCAGGCCCCGGTAGAGCGCCGCCGCCGCCTCGTGAGCGATGGCGCCGTCGATCACCAATCCGCGGTCCGGGTCGGCAGCGAGAGCCGCCACGGCGCGCTGCGAGACGGCGGGGATCGCCCCTTCCTCCTGGGCTCGTACCCGGCGGCCGAAGAGCTCGCAGTAGCTGTTGAACCGGGCCTCGGTGTTGCCCAGGCGGAAGTTGTCCTCGACGCTTTTCAGGTCGCCGGTGCGCAAGGCGCGCAGCTCCTGGGCGATCTGGCGGCGCTGGGCCTCGGGCGGAACCTCGAGGCCGCCGTTGAGAAACCGCTCGTACTCGATCCGGAGCTCCCGGATCTGGCGGTCGAGCTGGTCGATTCGTTGACCGGGCGTCATGGCCTGATGGGGGAGACCGGATCTCCGACTACAATTCTCTCGACCGTCATGAGCCGACTCGTTCCCGACGACCCACGCCGCCGGATCCCGCCGGTGGATCGCCTGCTCGGCGATTCCGCCTTGCAACACCTGATCGGAGTATACGGCCGGGACGCCGTGAGGGTCCAAGCGCGGCGCGAGCTGGAGGAGCTGCGCCAGGGCCTGGCGGGCGCCGATCCGGAGGGCGCCGAAGCGGTCCGTGCCGCCCGGCCGACCGAGGACGACGCCGCGGTCGCCGCCCGCATCGCGGCGCGCGTCGAGACCCTCTTCGGCCGTCCTCTCGAGCGGGTGATCAACGCCACCGGGATCTTCATCCACACCAACCTGGGGCGCTCGCCCCTGCCGCGGGAGGTCGCCCGCGAGCTGCCGGGGCTCCTCGCCGCCTACTGCAACCTGGAGATGGACCTCGCCACCGGCCGCAGGAGCGACCGCAACCGGCGCGTCCGCTCGCTGCTCGCCGCCGCCACCGGCGCCGAGGACGCGGTGCTGGTCAACAACAACGCCGCCGCCGTCGTCCTCGCCCTGGCCGCCCTCGCGAAGCACCGCGAGGTGGTGGTCTCGCGCGGCGAGCTGGTGGAGATCGGCGGCTCGTTCCGGATCCCGGAGATGATGGCCGCCGCGGGCGCCGAGCTGGTGGAGGTGGGCACCACCAACCGGGTGCGGCTCGCCGACTACGCCGGGGCGATCGGGGACCGGACGGCCCTGTTGCTCAAGGTCTTTCCCTCGAACTACCGGATCGTCGGGTTCACCTCCGCGGTCGCTCCGGCCGAGCTCGCGGCGCTCGGCAAGGAGCGGGGTGTGCCGGTGATGGTCGACGAGGGCAGCGGGCTGCTCCGGCCTCACTCGGCGCCGCAGCTCGCCGACCATCCTTCCCACGCCGAGCTCGTCGCCGCCGGTTGCGACCTGGTGACCGGCAGCGGCGACAAGCTCCTCGGCGGGCCGCAGGCGGGGATCCTGGTCGGTCGCCGGCCGGTCGTCGAGCGCTGCCGGCGCCATCCGCTCTACCGCGCCATGCGGCCCGACCGCGCCACCTACGCCGCGCTCGAGGCGGTGCTGCGCCGCCACCTCGCGGGCCGCCGGATGCCGGTCGACGGGCTGTGGCCCGATCCGGCCGCGCACCGCGCCCGCCTCGACGCCGTCGCCGGCGCGCTCGCCGACCGGATCGGTGTCGAGCGGGTGGGCGCCGAAGCCTTCCTGGGGGGCGGCTCGGCGCCCGAGCGCCCGATCCCGGGCGAGGCCCTGGCGCTCGCCGGCGGCGACGCCCTGCTCACCCGCATGCGCACCGGTCACCCGCCGCTCGTCGCCTATCTCCGCGACGACCGGCTGATCCTCGACCTGAGGACCGTCGATCCGGCCGACGACGAGACGCTGGTCGGCGCCGTCACCCGGGCCCTCGAGGGGTGAATGCTCGTGACGACTTCGCCGAGTCTCGACGCCGCGCCGGCTGGGAGGGGGCGTCCCCTCCCCCCGGGGAGGGAAGGGGATCGAGGGGTGCGGGGGGGTCCGGTCGATCGTCCCCTCCCCCCGGGGGAGGGAAGGGGATCGAGGGGTTGCGGGGGGGGTCGGTTGACCCGAGGCCGCATTCTCTTGGTCGAGGACCGGGATTCGCTGCGCCGGATGCTCGAGCGCGCCCTCCGCGCGGAGGGCTACGAGGTCGTCGCGGTCGCCGACGGCGAAGCGGGGATCGAGCGGCTCCGCGGCGGCGGGCTCGACCTGGTCCTCACCGACCTCAAGCTGCCCGGGGCGTCGGGGCTCGAGGTCCTCGAAGCGGCCCGCGAGCACGGCTCCGGGCTGCCCGTCATCGTGCTCACCGGCTACGGCTCGGTGCCGACTGCGGTCGCCGCCATGCGCGGCGGCGCCTACCACTTCCTCGAGAAGCCGGTGGAGATCGACGATCTCTGCCGCCTGGTCGCCGAAGCGGTCGGCGAGCCGGGCGCCGGGGAGGTTCCGGGGCTCGACCTGCCCGGTGGCCCGACCCTCGTCGGCCGCCACCCGGCGCTGCGCGCGGCCTTCAAGCTCCTGCGCCGGGTGGCGCCGACCGAGAGCACGGTCCTCCTGACCGGCGAGAGCGGTACCGGCAAGGAGCTCTTCGCGCGCGCCCTCCACATGCTCTCTCCCCGCTCCGGCGGGCCGTTCGTAGCGGTCAACTGCGCCGCCATTCCGGAGACGCTGGTGGAGAACGAGCTCTTCGGCCACGAGAAGGGAGCGTTCACCGGGGCCGACCGGCTCCAGGAGGGGCGCTTCGAGGCGGCCGCGGGGGGCACGCTCCTGCTCGACGAGATCGGCGAGCTGCCGGCGCCGGTCCAGGGCAAGGTCCTCCGGGTGCTCGAGGAGCGGACCTTCGAGCGGGTCGGCGGCGGCCGTACCCGCACGGCCGACGTCCGCCTGGTGGCGGCGACCAACCGCGACCTGGCGGCGATGGTCGAGGCGGGGAGCTTCCGCTCGGACCTCTACTTCCGGCTCGACGTCTTTCCGATCGCGCTGCCCGCCCTGCGCGAGCGCGCCTCGGACGTGCCGCTGCTCGCCCGGCACCTGCTGCGGGAGATCGCACGCCGGCACCGGCGTGAGCCCCCGGCGCCGGACGAGGCCGCCCTCGAGCTCCTCGCGGCCCAGCCCTGGCCGGGCAACGTGCGGGAGCTGGCGAACGTCCTCGAACGGGCGGTGATCCTCGCCGAGGGGCCCCGCTTGACGGTGGCCGACGTCAAGCCGCTGCTCGCTCCTCTCGAAGGGATCGGGGAGCGCGAGCGGATCCGCCGGGCGCTCGACGAGGCGGCGGGCGACCGGCGGCGGGCGGCGACGCTTCTGGGGATGAGCTACCGGACGCTCTTGCGCCGGATCCGCCGGCACGACCTGGGCGGGTATCCGGACTACCGCTAGCCCGGAGGCGGCTCCTGGCCGTCGTCCTCGCCGGCCTGGGTCTCTTCCTGGGCCGCTCCGTCCGGCCGGGAGGTGAGCACGAGGTTGCCGGCTACCTTGAACTCGATCTTGGCGTACGCGAAGATGCCCGGGAACGAGGCATGGAAGCTCGCGTTCTGGCCCGGCGGCAGGGCGGTCGAGCTCACCGTCGCGTCGCCCTGGGCGAGCTCCTTGCCGGCCTCGTCGGACAGGACGACCTTCACGGTCACGCCGAGGGCGGTCTTGTCGGTCACGTTGCGCACGTTGCCCACGAACTCGAGGCCGTCGCTCGTCGGGCCCCCGACCTCGCGCCAGGTGGCGATCTGGAGCGCCTCCGGCCGGTCCTCGTCTCCCGGTGCGGCGGGCTGATCCGGCTTCGCATCCCGCCTCGTCCGCGGCGCCCACCGGTGGCAGGTCCTTCTCGGTCAGCCGGGCGACGGAGGGTCGCTTGGGCACGGAGGCCACCGGGCGCGCCGCCTCCGCGGCCTTCTTCGCCCGCTCGTCCATCTCGCGGGTCAGGTCGCGGCTGCCCTCGAGGTCGACCTCCGACAGCCGCAGCGAGACCAGGCTGCCGTCCGGCTTCTTGAACACCACCAGCCGGCCCTCGACCTGCCAGGGCCCCGCGGTCTCGATGCGGGCGCCGTCCTTGGTGACCAGCCAGTCGGCGGCCGCCGGGTAGAGGAGAGTGCCGGCCAACGCCGCGGCGGCGACCGCGGCGAGCCCCCAGCGCCGGCGCCGGCTCACTGGCCCGCCTCCTTCCAGTTCTTCTCGATGATGCAGATCGGCACCGCCGCGATCCGCTCGAGATGGGTGTCCGCCGCGATCAGCTTGATATCGATCCGGTGGTTGCCGAACTTGCAGTTCTTCGGGAACAGGCTCTTCAAGTTATTCATGACGTCGATGTCGCGCTGACTGAGGTCGTCCGAGGTGGTCTCAGTTCCACCTCCGGTTCCCGACGTGGAGTTTTTGGTCAGCCCCTGCTCCGTGAAGGGCTCAGTGACGAAACCCTGGACCTGGTGCACTCGGCTGGGCTCACCAAAGGCGTCGAGCAGGAGCGGGTTGGCGGTGGTCGACTCGACCACGTAGACGTAGCTCGTGCCGCCGAGTGAGCACTTGGGGTTCTTGCAGCTCGACGTCCCATCGTCGCACGGATCGTCCGGCGTGAAGGTGGCGAAGAAGGTGACACCACTCAGACCGAAGGGGTTGCTGATCAGCCGCTCCTTGAGGCTCAGGACCAGGTACCAGCCCCGATGCCCCGGTGACCCGGTGGTCAGGAGGTCGGTGTTCGTGGCTCCGGCCACGGCCACCGCGGTCAAGTCGCTCTCGTCGAGCGGCAGGCTCGCCTTGACCGCCTCGAGGTCCGAGTCGTCGACAAACAGGTAGAAACGGCCGGTGAGGTCGGACTTAGAGGTGAGGTCGGAGCGGTCACCGGTGCCGATACCCAGGGCGTAGCGCCCAAGGTTGGCCACGAAGAGGACCGATGGTGCGTAGTAGATAGGTCGCCCGCCGGTGTCGAAGATCTTCCTGGGTGCCCACAGCGGGTTGCCGGAGCCGTCGGTCTGTTCGATCCGGGTGACCTGGTAGGTCGGGGCCATTGACGCCAAGCCCTTCATTCCCATGACCAGGACGTCGGAGAGGAGCTTCGGGTAGCGGGCGTTGCCAGTTTTGGACCTGTCCTCGAGATCGAGCCGGTACATGAAGCCCGCGGTGGTGCCGAGGTAGACCCGGTCGAGGTAGCCATCCTGGTCGGTGTCGACGGCGGCGGGATCGGAGGGCGCCGAGCCTTGGAGCTCTCGCTTGTAGATCGGCTGGCCGGTCTCGACGTCGATCATGTACAAGAAATTGCCCTGTGCGTCCGCCTTGGCCGGGTCGAGGCCGCCGCCGAAGACGGCGACGTACTTGCTGACCACCTGGTCGTCGACCACCACCCGAATCCGGCCGATGTTCGGCCGCGACCAGGTCTCGCCCAGATCGGGGAAGCCGTTGCCGTCCTCGTCGAGGGCCACGTAGTCGCCGGTCGTGCGGTCGTCGGCGATCGCCGCCGGGTCCCAGACCCGGTCGGTGAACTCCCAGAGGGCCGCCGGGTAGTCTAGGTCCTCGTCGCAGCCCATCTCGCCGTCGCCTTTCTTGTCGGCGCAGTCCGGCACCACGCCCTGGTCCTTCGGGATGGTGATGTCGCGCTGCTCGGCCTCGTTGTCGACCGGCCCGATCGTGGACGCGACGAGCTCGTCCGGCTGCGTGATGTCGAGGGCGTAGTAGGCGCTGCCGCCCTCGCGCAGGCCGCCGACGAGAACGGTGCGCCACTCGCGCTGCGCCGGGTCGGGAGTGCCCGTCTCCCGCGGGTCGATGAAGACCTCGGCGGCGGCCGGCGAGCCGTCGACGCTCCAGTGGTGGCGCTCGGGATCCTCGGCCAGAGTCTTGACCGTCGGAAGCACTGAGCGCGGCATGTAGGCGAAGAGCTCGCGGCCGGTGCCGTCGTCGAAGTGCACGACGTCGCGCTTGATCTTGGCGGCGTCGGTGATGCGCTCGACCGACGCCTTGCCCGCGTCCCAGGCGTGGAGCATGCCGTCGTTGGCGCCGGCGAAGATCACCTTCCTCCGGTTCTCCTGCTTGAGGAAGAAGTCCCGGTAGCCGGTGCCCTGGGCGACCCCGTTCTTGTAGGTCTGCTCGGCGTCGTCACTGAAGTAGCGCGTGTTGACCGGGCTGCCGACGACCAGCGGGTTCGAGTGGAAGATGTCGCCGAGGATGTAGTCGAGATCACCCTGTTTCTCCGAGAGGTAGGTCTTCTCGATCAGGGTTCTCTCGACGACCGTGTTGCCGGCCTCGCGGGCGGCCTTCACCGAGTCCGGGTCGGAGGCGTCGAAGGCGATGCCCATTCCGTTCCAGAAGTCGGGCTCGATCGGGGTGATCGGCTCGGTCTTGTCGAGCTCCGTGGTCGTGCGGTCGAAGAGGCGCCGGTTGTCCGGCCAGGCCCCGAGCGTCGGCGTCGTTGGGCCGCGGCTCCATCGAGTAGTAGACGCGCCGCTCGTCGATGCCGTTGCCGACCTGGAGCGGCACCGTGCTGGTGTCGTCGCCCGCCGGGACCGGGTCGGGTGCCTGCTCGAGCATCACTTCGCCCGCATCCCATAGGTGGCGCGGTGACGAGGTATCCGGCAGGAGGGTCAGCGGGTCGATCGGCAGGGGCTTCAAGTAGCTGTGAAGGTGGCCGTCCCAGTTGCCGGTGCCGTCGAGGGGGGTGAAGTTGGTCAGGTAGATCTTGTCCGCCACCGCCGCCTGCACCGAGGGCACCGCCGCGGAGGCGAACGTCTTGGCAGTCTCGACGATATTCCCGATTACGTCCCGCAGTTTTTGCTCGAGTTCCTGACCATTCTGCACCAGGATGAGCTCGCCCCGGCCGTTCTGGACGATCGGATGGAGATTCTTGGTGTCTGAAAAGCTGAAGGCGAAAGTCCGCACTCCGGCCATTGAGAAGAGATTCGCCGTGTCGGCCGCGGGGGCCTCACCCTGGCTGTTGTCCTCGCCGTCGCTGACCAAGATCAAATACGGGACGCGGCACGCGTAGTCGCGATCGTTGAGTTCGAAAAGGCGCTCCCAGCCAGGATCGAAGGCCGGACCCTTGCACTTGTTGCCCTTTCCGAGGTACCAGCACCGGAAGTCGTTGATCGCCCTGCCGAGCGGGCTGTTGCCGAAAGCGACGAGAGGCCGCTGGTCCTGATTCTTGAGTTGGAGCAGTCCAGTCACTGAATCGGGCAGGTTCTGGAAGTACGAGGCGATCCCGAAGTCCTCGCCGTCCGGATACTTCGGGTTTAGCCGTTTGAGAAACTCGGTCTGGTAGTCGGCCGACCAGTTGAAGGGGATCTCGTCGCCCTTGTCGAGCTCTGCGGCCACGGGGCTGACCACGGTTGGAAAGCGCAGGTCGTAGCAAACATCGTTCGGCTTTGGGTCGGTCTGGCAGACACCCGGGTTGCTGGTCTTGACGCAGCATTTGTCGAGGTCGTCGTAGCCGGTCCTCGCGGCGTCGTCGGTGTTGCCCTCCCAGCCCTCGCCGGTGAACGGCTGGCTCGAGCCGGAGCCGCAGGTGTTGTCCGCCAGGACGTCGGTGTAGGGCCAGAGCCCGGTTAGGGTTTCATCGGCGTTACAGTTGCCGCTGCCGCCCGTGCTCGTGCCATTGGACTCGACCATCAGGAAGTCGCGGACCCGGCGGAAGGAGACGTCGACCGGCGTGCCGGCGGTGACCGTGAGAGGGGAGCAGCTGGTGACGGCGTTGGCCTGGAGGCGGACGAGGATCGTCGGGTCTCCCAGCTGGCCGGTGCTCGCCGGGGAGAGCGAGACCAGGACCTGGAACTCCTTGTTGCCCTTGCCGGAGACCCAGAGCGTGGTCGTGGAGAGCCCGGCCGTGCCCAGGCGCGGGAAGCGGTTGATCGTGTCCAGGGCGTTGGTCAGGCTCAGGGGGGAAGCGCAGGTGCCCGCCTGGCCGTTGGTGTTGATGTGCTTGCCGAAGGTCCAGGTCTTGCCGGCGTCGGTCGGGTAGGTGAGATCGGGGTCGAGAACCGCGGCGCCGGCGGAGGTGTAGAGCCAGTGCTTGGCGGTGATCGCGAGCCGGTCCTGGTTGAAGCCGGCGAACCCGAAGTGGACGCCGTCCACGTCCTTCAACACGTCGTAGAGGGCCTTCTTGACCTGGTAGATCTTCGAGGCCGGGTCGTCGCCGTTGCCCGGCACCCAGTCGCCGTTCTCGTCGAGCACCATCGAGCCCGAGGTGTCGACAATGAAGTAGACGTAGGGCTTGCCGCCATCGGTGCGCAGCAGGTCGATGTCGTCCGCCGCGCTGGCTGGCGCGACGACGGTGGCAAAGCCAGTCGCCAAAACGACGACCGAGGCGACGGCCCGGCGGGAAGGCCGGCTCGAATGGCGGCGGTGCAGTTGTCTCATGGTCTACTCCCTGGGCCGGGTGGCCCGTTGGGAAACTCGATCAGGGGCCTAGTTGCCTTCCAGCACGGCGGCCAGCGATTCGTTTGAGGGCTGCCACGGCTGGAACTCGACCATCGCAGTCAGCGACCGTTCCGCGAGACTCACCTGGTTGTCGCCCGGAATTCGGCGGATGGCCGTCGACGTCACGGAGTGGTTGACCTTCTGGTAGGGTGCTGGTCCTTGTTCTCCAAAGCGCTTGATATCGCAGAGATTGCACCAGCCTGAGGAGATCGGCAGGAAGGGAGACACATCCACCTCGCTCTCGAGCTGCAGACCTGGGCCTGGCGGATCCGGCAGCTTGTAGACCTGGCTCCATGCGGGGCTGTGCGCCACCAGCGTGTTGGCGGTCGACAGGGCGATCCCGGAGTCGGCGGAGTAGAAGGTCCGCTCGATCGTCCGCTCGTTGGCCCCGATCTGCATCTCGGTCTGGGTGACGAGCGCCAGGGAGAGGCCGATGATGGTCAGGACCACCAGGGCGAGCAGGGCGATCAGGTAGGCGCTGCCGGCCTCCGAGGAGCGGGGGGCGGCGACGGGGGATTCGGGCGTCCGGGGTCTCATGACACGTTCCTCAGGTCCACCACGGTCTGCAGGAGCCGGCGCCGGTAGGCGCGGGCGAGGCCCGTGCCGGCGGCCGGCGTGGCCGCCTCGCCGTAGACGTGGTCCTCGATCGCCGTGATCGGCGGCGAGACGTACTTGGGATCGGCGTGATCGGTGCGGGCGAGGGTGTTGATCCGCACGTAGTAGAGAGGGTGGGTGTCGTCGTTCCACAGGCTCCGATCCTTCGGGTTGCCGGAAGAGTCGGAGTCGGCGGTCGCGTTGAACAGCCAATCGTCGGCCCCGCTCCCCGTGTCCTCGATCGTCTCGTTGTTGTTCGTGTCGATCCCCAGCGCCACCTGGAGATCGAGGATGTTGTCCGCGAGATCCTGGTGCAGGTTGTCCGGGTCGCCGGCGTAGGCCACGTTGGTCCCCGGGTAGAACCGCGCCCGGGACAGGACGGGGCCGGTCTTCTCGTTCCGGACGTAGTATCGGTACTCCTCGAGCAGACCGACCGAAGCCACCGAGGTGAGATTCGGAGGGAAGACTCCGCCCGATAAAGCCCGGTAGTCGATGCCGTGGGTTCCGGTGTTCGTGTAGCTCAAGGCCACGTTGTCGTCGTTGTCCTGGGAGGCGCTGGTCATTTCGACCACCGCCTGGATCGAGTCCTCGAGTGAGCTGATCAGCAGCAGGGCTTCGGGACGGCCATTCTCGATGGCTTTCTGGAGCGGTCCGAGGTCCTGCTCGACACCGGCCGGGGAGATCGCGCGGACGATGATCTGGCCGGTCCCGGAGTCGTCGACCTTGCTGTCGGTGTCACTTCCGTCGCCACCAGTGCGTAGCTGGTAGAGCGTGCCGGCGAAGACACCGCGGATGGTCAGCACGTCGGTGCCGGCGACGACCTCGGGGCCTGATTTCCCGTCGATCGTGGTGCCCGCGGGCACATTGTTCTGGACTGCGACCGCAACGCCGTTCGGCAGCTCCTGCGCGCCGGCGAAGGCCGGCAGCCCGCCCCGCCCCGCCATCCGCACCTCGCGGCTCATGCTGGTCTGCGCCGCGCGGAGCGACTGCTGCATCTCCGCCACGTTCACCTGGGCCCGGGCCACCCGGCTGTTGAACTCGAAGAGCCCCAGCAGGCCGATCAGGACGATCGCCATCACCCCCAGGGAGACGATCGCCTCGAGCAGGGTGAACCCGGCCTCGGCCGAGTGGCGGCCGGTCGCGTGTCGTGCTCGTTGACTTTCGGATGTCATCGCTCTCGTCCTCGTCATTGGGACTTGAACTCCCGAATGGCGATCGCCTTGGGGGTGCCCAGGGAGCTGCCGCCCCGGTTGTCTTGCACCGTGACGGTGATCTCCTTCAGGTGGACCAGGTTGATGTCGGCGTCGCCATCGAGCGGGGTGGCCAGGTCGGTGACCGAGAACTGTCGAACGGTCGTCGTGCGAGTGAACAGGGCGGTGTCGTCGGCATCGAGCGCGTCGACCCATTCGTGGGCCTTCTGCGAGAAGTAGTCGGGCACCGAGAGCTCGGTCTTTCCCGCGTCGACCGTCAAGGCGGCGCTGTTAAACGGGTACTGGACGTAGGTCTCGGCCCGCGACTTGGCGAAGTTGCTCACCTGGGTCGAGTCGAAGCCCTCGAAGTTGCTGCGGATCGAGCGGGTGTAGAGGGGCACCAGCCCGAGGGCGATGATGCCCAGGATGAGGGCGGCGACCAGCACCTCGACGAGCGAGAAGCCGGCCTCGCGGGAAGTGCGCGTCGGTGGCATCAGTTCCATTTCCATTGCTTCGTCTTGTAGTCCGGATCGGCCGGGTCGGGGGAGGAGAGCCAGTCGGGAGCCTGGTACTTGCGGATCTGGATCCTGCCGGTCGCGGGCGGGTCCACCCGTACCTCGAGCTGGTTGCCCCGCGCGTCGGCGATCCGGAAAGCGAAGGCCTCCGGATCGGTTCCGGGGTCGGAGATCGACCCGTCGGGCCGGAAGATCGCGGCCTTCCGTTCCTCGCCGCCGAGCGCGACCTGGCTCGCGCCGTAGATCGAGTCCTCTCCCGTCTTGCCATCGGGATCCTCGTAGGCGAGGTAGCTCGGCAGAGGGAGGCGCGCGATCGCGTAGTCCAAGGTCTCCGGCGGGTTGCCCGAGTCGGGGTCGAACGCGCTGTCTCCGTCCGCGTCCAGGAACGCCACCACGTCCTTCGTGGCGGGGTCCACGGCGACCGGGGCCGGCCGGTTCTTCTTGATCGACTCGAGCCGCGCGCGCTGCATGGTGACCGCCAGGTCCCGCGCGAACCCCTCGGTGCGGCTGCGCAGGATGAGGTTGTGCAGCGCCGGGATCCCCAGGGTCAGGATCGTCGCCAGGATGACGAGCACCACCAGCAGCTCGACCAGGGTGAAGCCGCCGGAGCGGCCTCGCGGACCACGCGCTGTCGGTTTCACGAGAGCCTTAGATCAGCAACGGCGATGCCAGGCGCCCGGCAGGCCGACGAGGTGCTTTGTCTTCAGAGAGTTGAGCGATCAATCGCCGTCTCGGGCGGCCTCCTAGCCGAGTTCTTTTGGTTCCTCGACGTTACCTTTGGTAACATTCTCGCCAGTCGGGAGGAGCGCCCGCGCCACCGTGCCGCCCCCCGGTCGATCTTCGAGCCCCAGGCGGCCGCCGTGGAGCACCACGATCCGCCGGGCGAGCGCCAGGCCCAATCCGACGCCCCCGGGCCGCCCGCTCGCGAAGGGGTGGAAGAGCCGCTCGCGAAGGTCTGCCGGGATGCCGGCCCCCCGATCCGCCACCGTCACCTCGAGGAAGCCGTCGGCGCGGCCGAGCGCCACCTCGACCGGCTTGCCACCGGCTTCGCGGGCCGCCTCGACGGCGTTGTGGAGGAGGTTCCTGAAGGCGCGCTCGAGGAGCTGTGGGTCGCCGAGCAGGGCGTAGCTCTCGCCGTCCCCGGGGGCGAGCTCGATCGGTGCTCCGGCGAGCACCGGGTCGGCGGCCGCCCGCGCGACCAGCCGCCGGAGCTCCACGTCCTCCACGCGCACGGTCCCCGGCCGGGCGAAGGAGAGGAAGTCCTCGAGCACCCGCTGCAGGTGGTCGGTCTCGTGCCGGATCTCCCCGACGTAGTCGGCCACGTCGTCGCTCTCGGCGACCGCCCGCTCTCCGGGGCGGGCGGTGCGCTCGATCAGCGTCAGGTAGCCCTTGAGCGTGGCGAGGCTGTTGCGCATCTCGTGGGCGACGCCGGCGGCGAGCTCGCCGATCTGCTGCAGGCTCTCGGCGAGCCGCGACTGCTCGGCCCGGCGCCGGATCTCGGTGAGATCGGCGAACAGCACCAGGAAGCCGCGGGACGCCCCGTCGTCCCGGCGCAGGGGATGGACGGTGAGGCCCAGCGTCAGGCGGCGACCCGAGGGGGTGACGGTGACCAGCTCGCGCCGACGCACGCCCCGCTCGCCCGCCACGGCACCCTCGAGCAGGTGGGCGAGCTCCGGATGGCTCGCCAGCCGCTCGCCGACCGGCGCGGGCGGCGCGCTCTCGGCCACCTCGAGGAGCTCGGCCCCGGCTTCGTTGACCGCGAGCACGGTGCCCTGCCGGTCGAGGAGCAGGACCCCGCTGTCGAAGCTCGCGGCGAGGGTGCGCTGGAGCACCGCGATGTCCTCGTCGCCGGAAGCGGTCTCGACCCGGGCGAGCGAGCGCAGCGCGCGCTCGAAGGTGTCGAGCAGGAAGGGGATCTCGTCCTCCCGGTCGGCGGGGGCCTCGCCCGCCTGCCGGGCCCGCTCGAGCAGCCGGTCGATCGGCGCCAGCATGTGGCCCAGGAAGAGGATCACCAGCAGGGCGAGGGCGGCGTCGCCCGCGAGCACCACCCAGGTGAGGACCGCCACGCTGCGCACCTGGAGGGCGAGGGCGGGGGCGGCGAGGTCGACCCGCGCCCAGCCGCCGCCCGGGACCGGGACCAGGCCGACGACCGCCTCGCCGCGAAGCTCGTCGGGGCCCACGGCGCGTGCCAGCCGCTCCCGGGAGTCCTCGAGCGGCGCCAGCAGCGCCTCGTCGGGCAGGTTTCCCGAGCGCGCCCGAACCTCGCCGTCCGCGCCCACGACGGCGACCCCGTCAGCCCCCGGGGCCCGCGCTCGGAGGGCCGCCGGGTCGAGCTCTCCGCCCGCCGCCGCGACCGCCACCCGCCGAGCGAGGTCGACGGCCTTCCCCTGGCGCTCGTCGACCAGCAGGGCGATGCCGCTGCGATAGGAGAAGAGGGTGAAGACCGACAGCAGCACGAGCAGGAAGACTGCGACCGGCAGCAGGATCAGGACCTCGCGGCGCAAGCCGACGCCGCGCGCTCGCCGCGGTCCGTGCGAGCCGATCGCGCCGGGCTCGCTCATGGCCCGCCGGCGACGGTAGAGACGCCGAAGGCGGTGCGCAGGTAGATCGCGATCAGCGCCGGCCCCGCGAACAGCGCCACCAGGCCGCCCAGGGCGAGGAAGGCGCCGAAGGGGATCTTCGAGCGCATGGCGCCGCGCCCCGCGGCGACCAGGGAGAGTCCGAAGAGAGCGCCGGCGAGCGCGCCGACGAAGAGCGACACGACGACCCCCCGCCAGCCGAGGAAGGCGCCGATCATCGCGAGCATCTTCACGTCCCCCAGGCCCAGCCCCTCCTCGCGGCGCACCAGCCACCAGGCCCCGTAGGCGGCGAGCAGCACCCCCGCGCCCAGCAGCGCGCCCAGGACGGCACCGACAAGCCCGCTCCAGGGGACGACGAGCTGGACGGCGATCCCCACCGCGATGCCCGGGAGCGTGATCCGATCCGGCAGGATCAGGTGCTCGAGGTCGATCCACGCCAGGACCACCATCAGGCTGCAGAAGAGGGCCGCCGCCAGGGCTGCCGCGCTCGGCCCGAAGCGCTCCATCGAGGCGACGAAGAGCATCCCGGTCGAGGCCTCGACCAGGGGATAGCGGGGCGAGATTCGGGTGCCGCAGGCCCGGCAGCGGCCTCGGAGCAGGAGCCAGGAGAGGACCGGCAGGTTGTCGCGGGCGCGAATCGGTGCGCCGCAGGTCGGGCACCGGGAGCGCGGCAGCACCGTCGAGAGCCGGCGGGGCAACCGGTGGATGACGACGTTCAGGTAGCTGCCGGTCACCAGCCCGAAGAGGGCGGCGTAGAGGTCGAGCAGGACGCGGACGGCCACGGTCCGGATTCTAGCCGCCCGGGACCCGGCCTCAGCTGTCGGTCTTCTGGGGGTAGCGCACGAACCAGCCGTCGACCCAGACCAGGTCCTGGTCGTAGTCGGTCGGGTCGAAAGCACCGGTGGTGTACTCGGTCCCGGAAGCGACGCCGTCCCGCCCCAGGCTGCGCACCGAGAACACCTCGTCACCGGAGATGTTCGCGCGATCGAGGCGGTATTCGATCGGCTTCCACCAGGCGTCGAGCCGGGGCACCTCCTGGACGTAGCCGGGCACCAGGACCTCGACGATGTCGTCGTGCGTCACCGGCGGAATCGAGGCCAGGTCGATCTGTGAGGCCCCGGCCGCCGCCGCCGCCCCGGACTGATCGGTGAGCCAGGCCATGAGCGCCGTACCCACGATCTTGATGTCGCCCATGCTCCGCTTCTGCTTGGCCTTTTCGAGCGCGTCCAAGAGGTTCGGCAGGAGCAGGGCGGCGATGATGCCGATGATGGCGATGACGATGAGCAGCTCGACCAGGGTGAAGCCGCTGGCTTTGCGGCGAATGTGCATCCTCGCGTCCTCCACGTCGGATCAGGTGAGGTTCGAGCCAGTGTTCGAGACCGAATGTGGACGTGGAGCTAGCAACTCGCGTTCCATAGAACGATGGCTTTTCTTCTCTTCGCAAGCGGCCGGTGGCCGGCGGCCGCTCAGCGCCCGGAGCTCGTCGCGCAGGCCTCGACGATCCGCTTCATCCGCTCGACGCCCCGATCGAGCTCGACGAGCGGGATCGACTCGTCGGGGCCGTGGATGCCGAGGAAGTCCTGGGGCTCGAGGAAGAAGGGCGAAACCCCGTAGGCGGGGATGCCGCGCTCGCGGAAGTAGCGCGAGTCGGTGAAGCCGGCGATGAAGGCCGGCACCACCGGCGCGGTCTTCGCGAGCACGCCCGCCACCGCCCGGTAGATCGGGTCGTCGACCGGCGAGGGCGGCACGGGCGGCGAGGTCAGCAGCACCTCGACCCGGAGCCCGCCGCCGAGGGCCTCTTTGACGCGGGCGAGGTACGCCTGGCCGTCGGTCTCCGGCAGGAGCCGCGCGTCCACCTGGGCACCCGCCTCGCCGGGGATCACGTTGATCTTCTCGCCGCTCCGGAGGACCGTGACCTGGAAGGTGTCGAGGAACAGGTTGGCGAGCCCCGGCATGAGGTCCTCGGTGGGGCCGTCCTCGTGGACCACGTCGTCGAGGTGGGTGAAGATCCTGCGGTACTTGGCGTTGTGGAGCGGGGCCAGGGCGCCCAGGTAGAGGCGGGCCGCCTCGGTAACCTTCCAGCGCGGCGGCAGATCGAGCACCCGGGCCAGGCCTCGGATGAGCTGGTGGGTGGCGCTCGAGGGGTTGAGGCCGGAGCCGTGCCCCGGGCGCCCCGAAGCCGAGATGCGGAGCCAGAGCGGCCGCTTCTGGGCCACCTCGATCCCGGCCCACAAGGCGCGGCCGTTGACCGTCCGGTTGGCCCCGCCCTCGTTGAGGACTCCGGCGGCGCCGGCGAAGAGCTCGGGGTGGCTTCGCAGCAGCCAGCCCACTCCCTGACGGCCGCCCCGCTCCTCGTCGGCGGCGGCGAGGTAGATCACGTCGCGCGCCAGCGGCACGTGGCGCCGGTGAAGGTCGATCACGGCGGCGAGCTCCGCGATCCCCAGGCTCTTGATGTCGAGGGCGCCCCGTCCCCACAGGCGCCCCTTTTTCACCGTTCCGGCGAAGGGCTCGATCGTCCAGTCCGGTCCCGCGGGCACCACGTCGATGTGGTGGAGGAGGATCACGGGCCCCGCCGCCGCCCCCGCGGGCATCGAGGAGCGAAGGCGGGCGTAGAGACTGGCCCTCCCCTCGGGGCTCACCAGCAGCGTCGTCGAGATCCCCTCGCGATGTAGGAGATCGGCGAGGTACGCGGCGCCCCGCTCCTCGTGTCCGGGCGGGTCGGTGGTGTCGATCCGCAGGTAGGCCTGAAGCCACCGGGCCGCCTCGGAGACGTCTCCGGCGCGGCGCTCGGCGCCCGGGCCTCGCGAGGGAGACGGGCGCGGGCCGCCAGCAGGACCGCAAGCAGCAGGAGCGAGCCGGTTGCGGGCTCGGGCGCGGCGGGGATCACGACGGCTCAGGATAAGACGAAACCGCCCGCCGAGATGGCGGGCGGTCTCGAGCACTTCGCCGGGGACGAACATCCCCGGCGCCACCGGGCGAAAGCTAGGTTCCGCCGCCGGCGGTGGTCTTCTGGGGATAACGAATGAAGAAGCCGTCAGACCAGACGAGATCCTGGTCGTAGTCCGTCGGGTCGAAAGCGCCCGCAGTGACCTGGCCCGGGCATGTGGTGGTAGGCGTGCCGTCCCGTCCGCCCGAGACGATGGCGAGGGTCGAGACCCGCCTTGGCCGCCTCTTGATGACGGAAGCGACGACGCTCGGCGGCAGTAGGTCAGGGTGTTGTTCCAGGCGTCCAACTGCTTGACCTCCTGGATGTACTGCGGCCGCAGGTCGGCCTTGACCACTTGCGAAGGTGTACTGCTGGGCAGGCTGACGGTCTGGGCGGCCCCGGCGGCCGCCGCGGCGCCGAACTGGTCGGTGAGCCAGGACATCCAGGCGGTGCCCGTGTCCTTGATGTCGCCCATGGAGCGCTTCTGCTTCGCCTTGTTGAGCGCATCCAGGAAGTTGGGGATCAGCAGGGCGGCGATGATGCCGATGATCGCGATCACGATCAGCAGCTCGATCAGCGTGAAGCCGCGCTGCCGATTGCGGAGTTTCCTCATCATGGTTCGTCCTCCTTGGACCGGAATGCGGTTGGGCAGAGAAAAGTCGCGAAATCAACGGCTGCAGGGACTGTGCCAGCGCCACCCGGTCCCCCGGGGAGGCCATCGGCGCGACGGACGGGTGGCGCCGGGCCGACGGAAGTGACAGGGAGTGTCACTCCACGTGGCGAGGATTGTCAGCCCGCGAGGCGCCGGAGGGACCGGGTATAGAGCGCCACGCCCGCCACGAAGTCGGGCACCGCGATCCTCTCGCCCGTCGCGTGGAGCCCCAGGGCATCCGAGGTCAGAATCAGGAACGGGGAGAAGCCGTACGAGGGGATGCCGTGGGCGCGGAAGAACCGGGAGTCGGTGGCCACCCACGAGAGGAAGAGCGGTCCCGCGGGAACCTCCGGGTGGACCTGGCCCACGAGGTCCAGGAGCGCCTCCAGGGCTCCGTCGTCGAGGGGGCTCCCGTGGTGGACCGGGACGTCCGCTTCGATCCGGGTTCGCACGCCGTAGAAGAGCCACTCGGGGAGCAGCTCGTCGCGCACCTCGTCGAGGTCGACGCCGGGCAGCAGGTGCAGCGTCACCGGGAGCTCCCAGCCGCCTCCTTCGACCGGCCGCACCTGAAGGGGGTGGAGCTCGTCCCGGAACATCGACTGGACGTATCGCGGCAGGCTCTGGAAGAGCGCCCGGTCCCGGACGATACGCTCCGGGTGGGAGAAGGCTTCCCGATAGTCCCGGCGATCTCGCGAGGAAGCGTAGCGGGGCAGGAATTCCCGGACCTCGTCGACCAATCTCAGGTGGGGCTCCAGAGCCTCGTTGCGCCGAACGTCCTCCCGGAGCTGCTCGAGCCGCTCGCGGGACGGGTCGCAGGCGACGAGCGTGAGGAACCTCTTCTGGGCGAACTCGATGCCCCAGTACTTGAAGTCGTCGTCGCTTCGCCCTTCGACCACTCCTCCCTCCGTGAGCACCACTCCGAAGCGGTGGGCCAGGTCGGGATGATCGCGGAGGATCCAGCGGGTACCGAGCTCGCTGCCCGTCTCTTCTCCGGCGGTCGCCAGCAAGACCACCGACCTCGCGGGGGTCCTGCCGCTTCTCGCGAGGTCGAGGAAGGCGAGGAGCTGCGCGATGCCGATGCTCTTCATGTCGAAGGTACCCCGGCCGTACATCCAGGGCAGCGCGAGGTGTGCACCGTAGGGCGGGAAGGGCCAGCCCTCGGGGTGCTCGACCGAGTCGACGTCGATGTGGTGATGGAGGACCACCGCCTCCGGGGACCTGCCCTCGAGGACCGCCCACAGGTTCGCGTCCTTCTCGCCGATCCGCTCGAGGTGGTACGGGATGCCCGCCGCGCTGAGCACGCCCGCCAGGAAGCGGGCGCCGGCCAGCGTGCTCCCGGTCGTCTCGAGGTGTCGACCCGGACGTAGTCCTGGAGCAGTCGAACGGACTCCAGCGAGGCGTAGTCGACGCCGTCCCAGGTGACCCGTTGCTCGCGGACCAGGGGCTCCGCCGCCAGGTAGACGAGGAAGGCGGCGAGAGCGACGAGGAGGGCCAGGCTCCCGTAGAGGGCGATCCGGGAGACCCTTCGGAGACGTCGTTCGAGAGGGGAAAAGACCATGCGGGCGGCGAGTCTAGTGGTCTGATTCATGAATCCCTTGTCTTTCGTTGCGGCACCGCGGGGCCGGATACCAGACGCCGCGACGCAGGCGATGCCGAGCCATCGTCGAGGAGCGGCAACGCCGTAGACGGCCGCGCGCCGCCGCAACCCGAAGGGCGCGGGGGTTGCGGGCGGCTCCTGCGTTGCTCGTCGTCCGCGATGCTACGGCATCGCCTCCTCCTCCCGCCTTGGAGCCACTCCGCAAGACCCCTGCGCGAAAGATAAGGGATTCGTGAATCAGACCACTAGCAGTGCCGGCGGCGGCCGGCCCAAAGCCCGCCGCGGTATGCTCCCCGGTCGATGGCGCGCCCGGTCTCATCGGTCTCTCGGCGGCGGCTCCCGACTCCCCTGCGCTCGCGGCCGCGGCCCTCGGGCGCCTCGGCCGTCTACGCTCTCGCGGCCGCCTACCTTCGTGGGGCGCCTGGCCCGCCTTCCCGCTCGACGACGCCTGGATCCACCTCTCCTTCGCGCGCAATCTGGCGGCGGGGCACGGCCTGTCGATCGTCCCCGGGGAGCTCGTCGCCGGCTCGACGGCGCCCGCTCTGGACCGGCCTGTCGGCCCTCGGCGCCCTCCTGCCCGCGCTCGGTGGCGGCGCCGTTTGGATGCAGCTCCTGGGGGCCGCCCTCCACGCCGCGGGGATGGTGCTCTCGTGGCGCCTGGGCCGCGAGCTCGGCCTTGTCCCGCGGGCTCTCGGTGCTGGCGGGCGCCCTGGTCGCCGTCACCGCTGGCTCGCCTGGTCGTCTCTCTCCGGGATGGAGATCCCGCTCTTCCTCGTCCTCTCCCTGGGTGGCCTCGTCCTCCACCTCGCGGAACGCGCCGACCCGAGCGCCCGGCCGCGGCTTTCCCTCGCCGTCCTCGGCCTTTCGGTGCTCGCCCGGCCGGAGGGGTCTTCTCCTCCTCGTCTGCGCCGTCGCGGACGGCCTCCTCGTCTGGCGCCGCCGCTCCGACGGCAGCCTCGCCTGGGCCGGCCGGCGGGGCTTGCCGCCTCCCGGCTCGCCGCGCCGCTCGCCCTGGCCTGTCTCGCGTTTCTGCCGGTCGCGGCCTGGTACCTCGGCGGTCGAGGGCTCGCCGCTGCCGACCACGTTCGCCGCCAAGGCCGGCGGTGGCGGAGCCCACCTGCCCGACCTCCATTACCTTTACCTCGCCGCCGGCGTCTTCTTCCGGCCGCAACCCTGGATGGCGGCGCTGGCGCCCGCCGGCGCCCTCGCACTGGTCCGCCGGCTGGGCACGCCGCGCGACCGGGGCCTCCTCCCGGCCCTCTGGCTCGTGGCCCTCCCCCTCGCCTACGCCTGCGTCAACCCGGCCGAGCGACGGGCCGCCCTGATCGGAAACTTCGGTCGCTATCTCTTCCCTCTGTTTCCGGTCCTGATCGTCCTCGGGACCGTCGGCCTCGAGCCGGTCGCCGAGACCCTCGGGACCAGCTGGAGATCCTCTCGTCTCCGGGGCGCCCTGGCCGTCGCCGGGATCCTCGCGTCCTCCTCGCGCCGCCGCTCTTCGCGTTCGCCCGCGGCGCGCATCCTCTACGCCCGCAACGTCGCCGACATCGAGTCCGGGCGACGTCCGCGATGGCCCGCTGGCTCGCTCACCGGCTGCCGCGCCAGAGCGGTGGTCGCGACCATGGACATCGGGGCCCTGTCCGCTCTCCTGCCGAACCGGATCGTCGACCTGGCCGGAATCGCCGACCCGCGGGTCCTCGACGCCATCGGCCGGGCAAAGGCCGCGGGCGGCACCTGGCAGGACGGCGTCCTCGCCTTCGTGGCCGAGCGGAGGCCCGACTACCTGGTCGTCTTCCCCGACTGGTTGACCTCGGTCGAGCGGCCCGGCTCCGGCTTTACCCGGCTCCACACGATCCGGGTACCCGGCAACGTCACCCTGGGCCACGACACGCTGGCCCTCTACGCCACGCCGTGGACCCGGATGCCGCTCGGTGGCCCGGCGAGCGGCGGGAAAGGACCCTCCCGATGACCATTCCGCCGTTCGACCTCCGCCGCGCCGCCGCCGATCTCGCCGCGCCGCTCGCCGAGCGCTGGGCCGCGCAGGTGACGGCGGCGGCCTTCGTCGGCGGACCCGAGGTGGAGCGCTTCGAGGCGGCGTTCGCCGACTACCTGGGAGCGGGCGGCTGCGTCGGCGTGGCCAACGGCACCGACGCCCTGGTCGTGGCGCTGCGCGCGCTCGGGCTAGCACCCGGCGACGAGGTGGTGGTCCCCGCCTTCACCTTCGTCGCCACCGGCTCGGCCGTGGCCCTCGCCGGCGGCGTGCCGGTCCTCGCCGACGTCGAGCCCGCCACCCTGAACCTCGACCCCGCCTCGGTCGAGGAGCGGCTCGGACCGCGAACGGTCGGGGTGATCGGGGTCCACCTCTTCGGCCGGCCGTTCGACGTCGAGGCGCTCGGGGCGCTCTGCCGCCGGCGCGGCCTCTGGCTGGTCGAGGACGCGGCGCAGGCGCACGGCGCCCGGGTCGGCGGCCGGCGGGTGGGCACCTTCGGCGAGCTCGCCTGCTGGAGCTTCTACCCGACCAAGAACCTCGGGGCGTTCGGCGACGCCGGAGCGGTCACCGGCGGCGACCGGGAGCTCCTGGCGCGCGTGCGCCGGGTGGCCAACCACGGCCGCACCGAGCACTACTTGCACGGCGAGCTGGGCTTGAACAGCCGCCTCGACGCGCTCCAGGCGGCGGTCCTCGGCCTGCGCCTGGAACGGCTCGAAGCGGCCAACGACCGGCGCCGGCAGATCGCCGCGGCGTACCGCGAGGCCCTGGCCGGCCGCGACGGGGTCGAGCTGCTCGAGGACCGGCCGGACACCGAGCCGGTCTACCACCAGTTCACCCTGCTCTCGGACCGACGGGATGCGCTCCGCGAGCACCTGGCCGGGCGCGGCGTCGGCTCGGCGGTCTACTACCCGATCCCGCTCCACCGCCAGCCGGCCCTCGAGCGGTACGCAGCCGCCGGGCTCGAGCTGCCGGTCTCCGAGCGCGCGGCCGAGCGGGCGCTCAGCCTGCCCATGTTCCCCGAGCTGACCGACGTGGAGGTCGCCGAGGTGGTCGCCGCGCTCGCCGCCTTCTTCGCCGCCTGAGGCGGCTGCGATGGAGCTCTTCACGGTCCATGCCGCGCTCGGCGGCACCGCCGCCGTGGCGCTCGTCGCGGCCGTGGGCTGGCTCTCCTGGCGACTGGCCCTGCGGCTGGTCCCTGGAGCGGGCCTGTCGGTCCGGTGGTGCGCGGCGGCGATCGTCGCGCTCTGGCTGGCGGTGGCGTCGTTCTGGGTCCTGGGCTCGGCTCACGCCTTCCGGCTGCCGGTGGTGCTCGTCCTGGCCGCCGGTGCCGCCGTCCTCGGTGCCGGCCGGGGGGACGGGGCGCGGGCAGCCCTCGCCGTGCTCCGTGCCGACCTCCGTCGGCTCGCGGGATTTCCCCGGGAGCTCGGGCGTGCTCGAGCGGAGCGTCGCGGGGGCGGTCCTCGGGGTGGTCCTGGTCCGCTTCCTCCGTGCCCTCGCGGCTCCGCCGCTCGGCTGGGACGACCTGACCTACCACCTGCTCAAGGCCGGACGCTTCGTCCAGGCCGGCGGCTTCACCGACGTCGCGGCCCCGGACGCCTGGGGCGCCTACGGCTTCTTCCCGGTGGCGGGCGAAATCCTCTGGTCCTGGGCGATGCTGCCGCTCCACGACGACTGCCTGCTCGCGCCGGCGAGCCTGCTGATCTGGTGCCTGGCCGTCCTCGGGGTCTCCGCCGCGGCACGCCAGCTCGGCGCCCGTGTCCGGCCGGCCTTTCTCGCGGCGCTCGCGGTGGGTGCGATGCCGGCGGCGCTCGCCTACGTCGGCACCGGCTACGTCGACAACCTGACGCTCGCCGGGGTGGCGCTCGGTTCGGTCTTCGTCGTGCGCGTGGCCCGCGGCGGCCCGCCGCGCGAGGCGCCGCTGGCGGTCGCGGCCCTGGCGCTCGCCGGCGGAACCAAGCTCCTGGCGATGCCGATCCTCGCCCTGGGCGGCGCGGTGGTCCTCTGGCGGATCGCCCGGAGCCCGGCCTCGCCGCGCGCCCGGGCGGGAGCCTGCGCCGCCCTCCTCCTCGCCGCGTCCGTGGCCGCGCCGACATACGTCCGGGCCTGGATCGAGCGCGGCTCGCCGCTCTACCCGGTTCCGCTCCATGTAGCCGGCGTCGAGCTCTCGGCCGGGGAGCCCGAGTCGGCGGAGGTGACGCGACGGATTCTCGAGAGCCCGCACCTGCATGTCCCGCTCTCGACCTCGATCGGCTATCTCGTCTCCCGCAACGCCCCGTCTGGGGCCTTCCTGAACCCGGGTCCGGGAGGGCTGCTGCTGCTGCTCCTCGCGGTGGCCGGGGTCCCTCGCCTGGAGCGGCGGACGCTTCTCGCCGGCTCCTACCTCTGGCTGGTGGCCATGGTCCTCCTGGGAGCCTACGCCAGCGGCGCCATGGAGGTCTTCCGCACCGCCTCCATGGTCATGACGTCGGGGCGCTACCTCACCCCTGCCTTCGGCGCTCTCGGCGCGCTCGCCGCACTTCTCCACCGCCCCTTGCCCCGCGCGCTGACGGCGATCGCGGCGGCCGTCGGCGCCCTGTTGCCGACGCCGGTGGCCTGGAGCGAGGTCGATCTGCGCGCAACCGCCTGGGTGCTCGTCCATCGTCCTGGTCTCGGCGGTCCTCTCGGTGCTCGCGCTGCGCCTCCGCCGGCCCCCGCCCTCGACATCTCGTCACGGCCTCCGTTCTGTTCGTCCTGGCCGGCGTCTCGGCGGTGGGAGTGGAGAGGTCCGCCGGACCTTCCGCTACCCGCTCTACGAGGCCGCGGCCGCCCGGACCGACCCGCTCTTCACGCTCCACCTCGCTCGATCCGCGCTACGCCAGCGCCTGGCCGGTCTGGCGGGCGCTCGACGAGGCCGGCCGCGGGTGCTCGCGGTCGCCGCCGGCTTCGACGGCCTGGGTCACAACTGGTACCTTTACCCGCTGCTCGGCTGCCGGCTCGAGAACCGGGTTCTTTACGTGCCGGTGACCGCTGACGGTGCGGTGGTCGACTACCGCCTGCGCGCGACGGTCGCCCGGCGCGCGGACCTCGACGCCTGGTTGCGGCGCCTGGTCGAGGAGCGGGTGGACGTGGTCGCCTCCCTGGCCCCGCGCTCGACGATCGAGGACTACTGGATGCGCGGCGCGCCGGCGCTGTTCCGGCCCCTGGAAGCCGGGCCGAACCGCCAGAACGTCGCCTATCGGTTCGACCGGTCCCGGGCCAGGGAGCTGCTGGCGGTGGGCACCGTGCCGACCCCCTCGCCGAGCTCGTAGACGCGGTTGGTCGGGTCCTCGAAGCGCAGCCGGAAGAGCTCCGGGTGGCTGCTCGCCCAGCGGTCCTCGACCGGGAAGTCGAACTCCGGGAAACGCGCGACGTAGAGCCAGCGGACGTTCTGCCGGCGCAGGTTCTCGAGCCAGGCGCCGGGCGAGGGATCGACCCGCGTGTCGCACTCCGGGTAGCGCAGGGGGTTGACGTACGCCTCCCGGTTGACCGGCACGTAGACCGCCCGGCGCTCGAGGAACGGTCCCATGGCGGGATAGACGAAATAGTTCTCCGGCGCGTGGCTCACCGCCACCGCCCCGGAGCCGGCGTGGCGGTCGAGCCAGCCCCAGCCCGCGGCGAACAGCCGGCTCGAGGTCAGGTGGGCCGTGTACTCCTCGGCGAAGGCGCGTTCGCGGTCCGCCACCCGGAAGGAGACGAGAGCCGGGACCGCTGCCAGGGCAGTGACCGCGACGGCAGCGGTCACCGGCAACCAGCGCCTCGCCAGCGTCTCGCGGAGGCGCCGCGAAGCGCCCAGGACGACGACGGCCAGCAGGATCGCCGCGAGCGCCAGGCGGACCTGTCTGGGCATCGCCGCGCGCAGCATCAGGAGGTCCTGGATCGCCAGCGCGACGGCGAGGAGACGGAGCCAGCCGTCGGGGAGCCAGCGCTCGGCGAGGGCGGTGGCCGAGGCGAAGAGGAGCGCCAAGGCACCCGCCAGGTACCGGACGTTGGCCAGGATGTGGGCGTTCGGGGTGTACGGGACCGTCGCCCAGACCACGGCCTGGGCCCCGATCTGGCCCAGGATCAACCACGAGGCGCGCGGCCCCGAGGGGAGACGGACGAACGGCAGCAGGACCAGGGCGGCGAGGAGGAGCACGACCTGGGGCCCGACGCCGAGCTCGCTCAGGGTCGGGCGCAGCGAACCGAGGAACGCGTCGCTCAGCTCGTGGCTCTCGAGGATCGGACCGAGCCGCGCCAGCAGGGAATCCCGGGACGGGAAGTTGGCCAGGAGACCCCCTTCCTCGGGAGCCTGCCGCTGGGTGCAGGCGAAAGCGAAGAGACCGCCGCCCGAGGCCACGTTCCGGACGTAGAACGCGCTGCCGAGAAGGAGGGCCAACACCAGAGCGGCGGCGAGCTGCGCCAGGCGCCGGCCGAACGGCCGGCCGGCCAGGACCAGGCTCATCCCCCCGAGGGCGACGGCGAAAGGCAAGCCGAGGAGCTTGGCCCCCAGGGCGAGGCCGGATCCCGCGCCGGCGAGGAGGGCGTCGGCCCACGCGGGCCTCTCCAACCACCGGAGGGCGAAGTAGGTTGCCGAGGCCAGGGCGGCGCCGAGCAGGATGTCGGCATACTCCGTGGCCAGGAAGCGCAGCACCGCCGGGGTGAGCACGACCAGGAACGAGGCGACCGGCCAGTGACGCCGCGCTCCCAGGTGGCGTGCGATCCCGCCGGCGGCGAGGCCGAGGAGGAGCCACGCGGGCCCGTAGGCCAGGTTGACGTAGATCTCGCTGTGGGAGGGTGCCATCCACCACCACAGCCAGATCGAGCCGTCGGCCGGCATGAACAGGTACGCCGTGGTCGGGCCGCGAGCCGAGACGAGGCCGAACCCTCCCCGCTGCAGCCAGGTGGCCGCGAGGAAGAGGTGGTACATCAGGCTGTCCCAGGAAAGTGGCGGGCGCAGCAGACCCCGGAACAGCTCCGTACCGGCCGCGAAGGCCGCAATCAGCGCCAGCACCTGATGCTCCCGGAGGCGCTCCCGAGTGGCCCGGCCGAGGCTCCGGGCGACGCGCGCCGCCCTCTGACCACCCGCGTGCCGGCGCTCGGCCCAGGCGAGTGCCAGGGCGAGGGCCGCGGCGAGCGCCAGGGCGAGGTCGATCCGGAGCCGGCCCACCGACCCGAGGGCGAGCCCGATTCCCACGGCGATCGCGAAGGTCGCCACCAGCGAGGCGATCGCCAGGGTCAGGGGCTCTTGCTCCGCGCGCGCGCCGAGCAGGCGGACCGCGGCGAGGAATCCTCCCAGCAAGAGGATGCCGAGGCTCAACAGGGTGAGCAGCGCGCCCAGCACGTCGGCGAGGGCCATGGCGGAGATTGTTAGCACGTCGCCCGGGTGCCGGGCCAGCGGCTCACGGCCGGTCCCAGAAAGCGCGGTGGAGGCTCAGGCGGCGCCGGAGCGCACGGGGCAGCCAGGAGGCTTGTCGGCCGGCGGCGAAGCCGAGGGTGCGGGCGAGCTCGTGGGCCACGAGGTACGGGAGCCAGCGCGCTTCGCCCCGCCGCCGGAGCGCCCCGGCCGCTGCACGGACGAAGCCGAGCTCGTAGCCGAGCATCGCGCGGCGCGAGTCCTGGGTCACACCGGCGAGCGAGCAGCCGCTGTCGAAGTTGCGCCGGAAGACCTTGGCGAGGGGATAGTGGTGCGAGTGGAGCACCGCGGCCGCCGGCTGGTAGGCGATCCGCCAGCCTGCCTCGAGCACCTCGCGGGCCCACTTCTGGTCCTCGCTCATGATCAGCGTCTCGTCGAACGGGAAGCGGCTCCAGACCGCGCGCCGGACGGCCGAGCAGACGTTCGAGAAGAACACCGAGCCGATCGCCACCCGCCCCGCCGGCGGATCGAGCCGGCGCACGGCGGGCTCCGGAGGATACGTCTGGCGCAGGAACTCGGCCTCGACCGGCGTCGCCTCGGGCCGGGGGAGCTGGCGGCCGTAGGCGGCGGCGATCCGCGGGTCGCGGGCGAGCGGTTCGACCAGGCTCTCGAGGAAGCCCGCGTCCGCCGGGGTCGCGTCCTGGACCAGGAACACCAGGATCTCGCCCCGCGCCTCGGAGGCGCCGAGGTTCCGGGTCCGGCCGTGGCCGAACTCCCGAGATGGGATGCGCAGCACCCGCACCCGCGGGAAGGTGGCGGCGAGCTCCGCCGTGCCGTCCTCGGAGCCGGAGTCGATCACCAGGATCTCCGCCTCGTCGATCCCGCGGCAGGCGACGAGGCCCTCGAGGACCTCGCGGAAGCCCGGCCCGGCGTCGCGGGTCGGCAGGACCACCGAGTAGCGCACCGGCGGGGCGCTCATGGCCGGGCGTAGGCGTCCAGCCAGTAGGCCCAGCCGGCGAGGACGTCGAGGCGGGTGGCGCGCAGCCCCGCCATGACCGCGCGCAGGGCGACGCCGGGCTCGTCCATCAGGAGCAGGCGGGTGAGCACCGGGTCGGAGGCGCTGGTGGCATCGAGGGTGACCGCCGACGCGCCCGCCGCCTCGAGACAGCGCGCGAGCGTCTTCCGGGTGAACAGGTTGACGTGGCCGGGGAAGGTGATGCGGCGCTCCTTGATCCGCGCCAGGAGGCGGTGCTTCCAGACCGGCGAGACCTCGTTCGGCACCTGGAACCAGGCGACGCCCCCCGGCGCGAGGAGACCGAGCACCTTGCGGGCGGCGCCCACCGGGTCGGCCAGGTGCTCGAGCACGTTGTCGAGGACCGCCAGGTCGAACCGCTCGGCCGGGGCGTAGCTCTCGATCCGTTCCGGCACGATCGTGACGGCGGGGTCGTCGGCGCCCTCGAAGCGCGCTCCCAGGAAGGGCTCGAGGCCGGTGTAGCGATGGCCGAGCCGGAGGCACGCGTGGGCCAGGGCGCCGCCGCCGGTGCCGACCTCGAAGACCGAGAGCGGGCCCTGCGGCAGGCCGAAGCGGGCGCGGATCGACTCGAGCCGCCGGGCGAGCAGCGGCACCCGGGCGTCGCGGTAGCGGTCGAGCCAGCGGTAGAACTCGTCGATCTCGGCGGCGATCGCGTCGTCGCGGAAGTCGCCGCTGCGCTCCTCGGTGAACCGGAAGCCGCAGGCGCGGCAGCGCCGGATCGAGATCCAGCTCTCCCGATGGACCGGCCGGCTCGAGGCCGAGCCGCAGAGCGGGCAGGGGACGGGGGATCCGGTCCCGGCGCCGGTCCGGGCCACGGTCGCGCTCACCGCCGGGGGATCAGCATCAGGCTGACCAGGAACGAGCCGAAGAGGGTCTCCAGCCCCAGCACCATCGCCGTCATGCCGATCACCACGCCGCGCACCGCCATCAGCTCGCCGCCGCCGGCCCGCAGCCAGTCGAGGACGATCTTCGCCTCGAGACCGAGGCCGGCGAGGAAGACCAAGGCGCCGGCGACGAGCCCCCGTTCGAGCGAGAAGAGGCGGAAGAAGCGCCGGATCCAGGCGCCCGGCCGGGCGAGCCCGGCGCCCACCGAGAAGGTCTTGGCGAAGGTGTCGAAGAGGACGAGCTGGTAGCCGACGATCAGGGCGATGGCGCCGAACAGGAGCGGGTGGTAGTCCCAGCGGTGGCCGAAGAGCATCCGCGGCCCGCCGGCCAGGGCAAGGACCAGGAACGCCCCGAGGGCCATCAGCAGGAGACCCGGCAGCTGGAACAGGTGGCTCGGCGAGTAGAGGAGCATGAAGCGCACGTGGCGCCAGGCGTCGCGCAGGCCCGAGAGCTTCGACTCGCCTTCCCGGGGGCGGTAGGTGATGGGGATCTCCCGGATCGCGAGGCCCTCGCGCAGCGCGCCTACCACCATCTCGGACGCGAACTCCATGCCGGTCGTGCGCAGGCCGAGCCGCCGGTAGGCCTCGCGCGAGATGCCGCGCATGCCGCAGTGGGCGTCGGCGATCCGGGTCCGGAACAGGAGGCGGAGCATCCCGGAGAGGATCGGGTTGCCGATCCAGCGGTGGCTCCAGGGCATCGCCCCCGGCAGGATCTCGCCGCCCAGGCGGTTGCCCATCACCAGGTCGCACTCGCCCCGGACGAGCGGCTCGACGAAGCGCGCCAGGTCGGAGAGATCGTAGGTGGTGTCGGCGTCGGCCATCACCAGGAAGCGGCCGCGCGCCTCCTCGAACCCCCGGAGGTAGGCCGATCCGTAACCCCGGCGGGTCTCCCGGATCACCCGGGCGCCGGCGGCGGCCGCCACCTCGGCCGAGCGGTCGCTCGAGCCGTTGTCGACCACCACCACCTCGCCCGAAATGCCCAGCGCCGCGAGCGCCGCGAGCGCCGCGCGAACGCACTCGGCGACTCCCCGCTCCTCGTCGAGGCAGGGCAGCACCACCGACACCTCGACCGGAGCCGGCTCCCGCCCGGACATCGCCGCGGGTACCGATCCGGCCGCCGCGGGCTGCGAAACGGCCGCTTCCGTCATGGTCTCGATCCGATCATAGCCCGTAGACGATCCACAACACGGCGAGCACCCAGAGCGCGAGGTTCACCAGGAACGGCGGGTCCGCCAGGATCGCCTCGGTGGGATTCTTCTCGGCGGGGGCCTGGTAGATCAGATAGAGGTAGCGGAAGATTCCGAAGAGGACCAGCGGCAGGGTGTAGACGAGCCACTCCGAGTGGTAGCGCTGGGAGGTCTCCGGGGAGACGGCGTAGAGCGCGTAGGAGACGACCGACGAGGCGGTCACGACGTTGATCATCTGGTCGAGGAACGCCGGGCTGTACTGGTCGAGGACCCGGCGCTGGCCCGCCGCTCCGTCGGCCAGGAGCACGATCTCGTGACGCCGCTTCGAGAACGCCAGGAAGAGCGCCAGGAAGATGGTGCACAGCAGGAGCCAGCTCGATACCCTCACGCCGACCGCGAGGCCGCCGGCGAGCACTCGGAGCACGAAGCCGACCGCCACGATCATCACGTCGAGGATCACCACGTGCTTCAAGCCCGCCGAGTAGAGGAGGTTGAGGAGCGCGTAGAGGGCGAGGACGCCGGCGACCGCCGGGCCGGCCAGGAGGGCCAGGGCGGCCGCAGTGGCGAGGAGGACCGCGGCCGCGATCCCCGCCACGCCGACCGGCAGGATCCCCGAGGCGATCGGCCGCCGGCTCTTGAGCGGGTGGCGCCGGTCCTCCTCCCGGTCCCGGACGTCGTTGACCAGGTAGACGGCGCTCGAGGCGGCGCAGAAGGCGGCGAAGGCGAGCCCGGCCCGCCCCAGGGAGGCCGGGTCGGTCAGCTCGCGGCCGAAGACCAGCGGCGCCAGCACGAATCCGTTCTTGACCCACTGGTGCGGCCGCAACGAGCGGATCAGGGCCCAGGCCACCGAGGCCCGGCGAGTCGGAGTCCCCACGGCGCCGTATTGTAGCGGTGGGGACGGCGCTTGCCGGTAGACTGGCCCTGCGTCGATGAGCCCGCCCGCCCGCAACGGTCCGAGGGTCCGCCTCTGGGCCCGCGACTTCCTGCTCTTCGGTCTGCCGGCCCTGGGGCTCCTCGCCCTGCTCGTCCTGCCGCTGATCACCGGGGCCGGAACGCTCATCCTGCGCGACGTGTTGCAGGTCCACCTGCTGCTCAAGGTCCCCCTGGTGCGGGCCCTCCAGGCCGGCTACTTCCCGCTCGTCGACCCCCTGCGGATGGGCGGCCAGGCCCTCGCCGGGAACCCCAACGCCCTGCCCTTCTACCCGGACGACCTCCTGTTTCTGGTGGCGCCGCTGCTCTGGGCCTTCAACGCCCACTTCTGGATTCACCTGCTGCTCGCGCCGCTCGCCGCCTGCTGGATGGCCCGGGCCTTCGGGCTGTCGCGGCCGGCCGCCTGGGCCGCCGGCGTGTGCTACGGCGCGAGCGGCTACATGCTCTCCCAGCTCAACCTCTACAACCTGGTGGCCGGAGCCGCCCTCGCCCCGGCGCTGGTGGCGGCGGTCCTCCTGGCCGGCGAGGGGCGACGCCGGGGCGCGGCCGCCGCCGGCCTCGTCTGGGCCCTGCTCCTGGTCGCGGGCGACCCCTCGACCGCCCTGGTGGCTGCGCTGCTCGCGGCGTCGGCCCTCGTCGTGGTCCGGGGGCGCCGGCTGCGGCGGGGAGACCTCCTCCGGCTGGTCGCGGCGCTGGCGCTCGGCACCCTGGCCGCCCTGCCCCAGATCGTCGAGCTCCTGCGCATCCTGCCCGGCTCCTTCCGCGGCTACGCCGGGTACTCGGCCTGGGGGGCGATGGTCGGCGCCTGGCGCCCGGTCCACGCCCTCGAATGGCTCGTGCCGCTGGCCTTCGGCCGGATCGACCGGATCGGGGCCGGCGGCTTCTGGGGCTCGCGCTTCTTCGCCGGCAAGCTGCCGCTCTTCCTGTCGCTCTACCCCGGCCTTCTGGCCCTCGCCCTGATGGCGACCTCCGGCCGGCCGCGGAGCCGCCGGGCGGCGTGGGCCTGGGGAGCGGTCGGGCTGGGCCTGTTCCTCGCCCTGGGCGCCAACAACCCGCTCGGGGCGTGGCTCTTCGATCTGCCCGGCGGAAGCCTCTTCCGCTACCCGGTGAAGCTCTGGCCGCTGGTGGCGGTGGGGGCCGCCCTTCTCTGCGGCCTCGGCTTCGAGCGCGCGCTGGGCGGCGCCCTGGAAGGCCGGAGCCGGCCGCGCCTCCTCGCCCTCTCGATCGTCCTCCTCGTGTTGGGCGCCGCCCTGCTCGCCGTCTGGCTGGTGCTGGTGATCGCGCCCGCGAGCTTCGAGGGATGGATCCTCCGTTTCGGCGCGGCGGGCTGGACACCGCTGCTCGCCGCCGCGGAGCGGGCCCGCTGGCTCGCCACGGTGGTCGTCTCGCTGGCGCTCGTCGCGGCGCTCTCGGGCGCCCTGGTCGTCGCGCGGCGGCGGCCGGCGCTCGGCGCCTGCCTCCTCCTGGCAGTCCACGCGGCCGGCCAGGTCTACCTCCTCCGGCCGCTGGCGGTCACCGACGGCGTGGCGCTCTTCCGCCACCCGCCGCCGGCTCTCGCGGCGGTCCCGCCGGGGTCGACCGTCGCCCACGCGGAGTACCTGGACCTGTTCGGCAAGTCGCCGAAGGCGGCGGGTCCGGACAACCGGCCGCAGTGGCTCATCCGCCAGGACTACCTCGCGCTCTACCCGTTCGCCGGCGTGCTCTACGGCCGGCGCTACGAGCTCGACCGCTCGCCGGAGGGGCTCGAGACCTACCTCTCGAGGATCGCGACCGTGGCGGTCGCCGGCGCCCGCGACGACGCGATTCGGCTGCGCGCCCTGTCCCGCTGGGGGGTGAGCCGGGTGGTCGCGGAGGATCCCCTGACCCCGATCCCGCCCGAAGTCGGCGAGCTCGCCGGCCGGTTTCCTGGGCCGATCGAGCCGATCTCGGTCTACCGGCTGCTGCGGCCGGCTCCCGAGCTGCTGTTCGCCGAGTCGACGCTCACCGTCCCCGACCTGCGGGCCGCCTGGGCGGCGTTCATCGCCCCGGGATTCGACCCCGAGCGCGAGGTCGTCCTTCCCACTTCGCCCGGAGCGCCGGTGCCGCCGCCCTCGCGGCTGGCCGGGGCGGTGGGTCCCCGGGGCCGGACGACCCTCCTCGCGCGCAGCCCGGAGCTCTTCGACGTGGCGGTCGCTTCACCGGTCCCCGGCGTGTTGGTGGTGCAGCGGGCCGACCTCCCGCTCTGGCGGGCGACGGTCGACGCCGATCCCGCCCCCGATCCAGCCGGCGAACCTCTACCGCATGGGCGTGCGGGTGCCGGCGGGCCGCCACCGGGTGCGGCTGTGGGTCGACCGCCGGCCGCTCTACGCTTCGGGCGCCGCCTCGGCGGTCGGTCTCGCCGGCCTCGTCTGGCTGGGATGGCCTCCCCGCCGCCGCGTGCGAGGCGCCGCCCGGCGCCCGGAAGCGGAAGAGGTAGAGGGTCCCGCCGAGGGCGTCTGAGGGCCGGTAACGCCGGAGCCAGTCGCTCGCCGCGCCGGTCGTTTCGGCCTGCTGGAGGCCGCGGATCAGGTACTCGGCGGAGACCACGTAGTCGCCGGGCCGCGGCGCCCGGAGCCAGTCCGAGGGCAGCATCCTCTCGCGCTCGACCCCGTAGGCCGCGGGGATGCCGGCGCCGTAGTAGAGCAGCCGCACCCGGCCGATGCCCCGGGCCCGGAGCCAGGGGGCGAGACGAGCCAGGTCCTGCCCCCAGTCGAGATTCGAGTCGTCGAGCCAGTGGACGCCGCCGCGTGCGCCGCCCACGAAACGGTTGAAGAACGGCAGGTAGTCCGGGTGCGCGGCGAGCGCGGTCGCGAGCTGAGCGAGGGCCAGGGCGCCGGCCAGGACCGCCGGCAGGGCGCGGGCGACCGGTCGCGGCCCCGCCGGGGAGGGGCCGGCGCCGCCGCGCGCTTCGGCGAGGCCGGCGAGTGCCGGCACCAGGCCGCCGGCGAGGGCGAAGAGGAGCGGGTAGACGGGCAGGACGTAGCGCACGCCCAGGTCCAGGGCGAAGACCGAGTGGACGGCGAGCCACAGGGCGGCGGGAAGCCAGAGCCAGAGATCGTCGCGCCAACGCGGCGCCCGCCGGACGAGGGCGAGCCCGGCGAGCGCCAGGCCGCCGGCCATGGCGGCGAGGCCGGCGACCGAGGTCTTCACCGCCAGCGCCACCAGGAAGTACTGCGGCAAGCGCCCGTGCCGAAAGGTCCCCGCCAGGTAGGTCAGGGCGCCGGGATCGTTCTCGCGGTAGAGGTAGCCGAGGTCGTGGAGGTAGCGGACGAGACCTCCAGAGCCGAGGTAGAGCGCCGCGAGGACCAGCGCGGCGACCGCCAGGGCGGCGCCCCAGCGCGCCAGGCGCTCGCGCCAGACGGCGCGGCCCGCGAGGCCGAGGGCGCCGAGCTCGGCGAGAGCCAGGGCCGGCAGGAGGATCAGGCCGCTGAACTTGGCGCCCAGCGTGAGGCCGAGAGCCAGGCCCGGAGCGAGACCGGCGGCCGCGCTCGCCGCGGGGCGGCGGGGGGGCGCGGCCGCCGGCGCCGGGCGGCTCGTCCGCCACGCGAGGTAGAGGCTCCACACGACGCCGGTGGCGACCGCGGCGTCCATGGTCACCAGGCGGCCGTGGGCGAGGACGGTGGGTGAGAAGGCGTAGAGGGCGAGCGAGAGCAGAGCGCCGCCGGGCCCGAAGCGCCGCCGGCTCCACAGGAAGACGCCGAGGCCGCCGAGCACCGAGAGCGCGACGACCGGCAGCCGGCCGCGAAAAAGGAGCGCCCGAGGGTCGTTGCCGCTCGCGAAGAGGACGGCGCGCCCGAAGGCCCACTCGTTGCCCTCCCGATAGGCGCGCGAGTCGAGCGGCAGGGACGGGTGCAGGGTCGACGCCGCCAGGCCCGCGAGGAATTTGACCAGTGGCGGGTGCTCGGGGTTGAGCCGCCGGGTGCCGGTCGCGACCGCGGCGAGCCCTGACGGGAGATGGGCCAGCTCGTCGTTGGTCACCGACTTGACGGCGAGCGACGAGACGGCGAGCCCGGCGTGGGCCGCGAGGAGGACGGCCGCGGCGAGCGCGGTCCAACCGGCCGTCCGGCGCCGGTGCCGGACGGGCGGAGGTCCCTCCGCCCGGCCGGCGTCGCGCCCGGCCGTCGACCGCCTCGCCCCCGCCATGGCGCTGATACTATTCCGGGCCTCATGGCCCCGCCGTCCGAGCGGCCGATCCGCAAGGTCCTGATCGCCAACCGGGGAGAGATCACGGTGCGCATTCTGCGGGCGCTCCGCGAGCTCGGCATCCGGGGGGCGGTCGTCTACTCCGAGCCGGACCGCGCCGCACTGCCCGTGCTCCTGGCGGACGAGGCCTATCCGATCGGGCCCGCGCCGTCGCGCGAGAGCTACCTGCGCGGCGACGCCATCGCCCGGCTCGCGCGCGAGATCGGCGCCGACGCCGTCCATCCGGGCTACGGCTTCCTGGCCGAGAACGCGGACTTCGCCCGTGCCTGCCTGGAGGCGGGCGTCCGGTTCATCGGGCCACCGCCCCAGGCGATCGCCGTGATGGGCTCGAAGGTCGAGAGCCGGCGCCGGATGATCGACGCCGGCGTGCCGGTGGTGCCGGGCGGCAAGGACCCCCTGCCCGAGATCGAGGACGCCCGCGCCGCGGCCGAGGAGATCGGCTACCCGGTCATGCTCAAGGCGGCGGCCGGGGGCGGCGGCAAGGGGATGCGGCGGATCGACTCGGCCGACGAGCTCGCCTCGGCCTACCGGGCGGCGCGCTCGGAGGCGGCGGCGAGCTTCGGGGACGACTCGGTCTACCTCGAGAAGTACGTCGTCGAGCCCCGGCACGTGGAGATCCAAGTCCTGGGCGACGAGCACGGCCGGGTGGTCTCGCTCGGCGAGCGGGAGTGCTCGCTCCAGCGGCGGCACCAGAAGGTGGTCGAGGAGGCGCCCTCGCCGGTCGTCGGCCCCGAGCTGCGGCGAAAGATGGGGGAGGCCGCGATCCGGGCGGCGCAGGCGGTCGGCTACACCAACGCCGGGACGGTCGAGTTCCTGCTCGCCCAGGACGGCTCGTTCTACTTCCTCGAGATGAACACCCGCCTCCAGGTCGAGCACCCGGTCACCGAGATGGTCACCGGCGTCGACCTGGTCGAGGCCCAGATCCGGGTCGCCGAGGGCCGGCCGCTCGGGCCTCCCTTCGACACGACCGACTGGATCGAGCCCCGGGGGCACGCTATCGAGGTCCGGATCTACGCCGAGGACCCCTTCCGGGGGTTCGCGCCGTCACCGGGCAGGATCCACCTCCTCCGGCTGCCCGAGGGCCCCGGCGTGCGCACCGACTGCGGCGTCGCCGAAGGGGGCGAGGTGACGATCCACTACGACCCGATGGTGGCCAAGCTCGTCGTCTGGGGGCGCGACCGGGAGCGCGCCATGGCGCGGCTCGGCCGGGCGTTGGGCGAGCTGCGCATGGAGGGGATCCGCACCACCGTCCCGCTGTTCCGGGCGCTGCTCGCCGACGCCGACTTCCGGGCCGGGCGCCTGGACATCGCGATGCTCGACCGCAAGCTCGCCGCCGGCGAGCTCCGCCCGCCCGAAGACGGCGGCGATTCCGACGACCTGGCGATCCTCGCCGCCGCGCTGGCGCACGAGCGGGAGGCCGCGCGCGAGGCCGCGGCGGCCGTCGCTGCCGGCGGCCGGCGGCGGCCGGCGTGGAGCGAGGCGGGCCGTCGCGAGGCGACGGGAGGCGGCTCGTGGAGCTGATCGCGCGGCTCGCCGAGGGGCCCGACGAGCGCGAAGAGCGGGTGCGCCTCGAGCGTGACGGCCGCCGCTACCGGGTGACGGTGGGGGAGCGGACGCACGAGGTGGACGCGGTCCGCCTGGACCTCCAGGGGGACGGCACTCGCGGGCTCTGGACGCTGATCGTCGACGGCGCGCAGCACGAGGTGGCGCTGGCCCGGCTGCCGGACGGCGCCTGGGCGGTCTCGACCGCCGGCGGGGAGCGGCGGGTCGAGGTGACCGATCCGCTGACCCACCTGGCGCGCGCCGCCCACGGTGCCGCCGCGGGCGGCGCCTCCCGGAAGGTGACCGCCTACATGCCGGGCCGGGTGGTGGCGGTGCTGCTCACCGAGGGCGACGAGGTCGAGGCCGGCCAGGGGGTGGTGGTGCTGGAGGCGATGAAGATGGAGAACGAGATCGCCGCCGAGCACGCCGGCCGGATCGCGAAGATCCACGTCGAGGAGGGCCAGGCGGTCGAAGGCGGGGACCTGCTGTTCGAGCTGGCCGCGGGAGGCGGCGGCGCGGAGCCCGACCCCGCCTGAAGCGGCCGAGGCAGAGCTCGGCCGAGGGTTCGGAGTCCTCCGGACCGTTCGCCCGGCCGAGGCAGAGCTCGGCCGCTTTACGCCCGCGAGGGTGCATGGTCAGAGAGGTGCGAGTCCTCTCCAGGCATACGCTCTCCGGCCTGTAATTGACTCTGACTGCGTCGCCGTGAGGCGGGGTGGGGAGTAGGAGGAGATGAGCGATCAGTCCGTAGGCAACGAACCCGATTCGGCCGGTAGGACTCGGCGAGCCTGCAAGCGAATGGCGAAGCCCGGACCCGGGAGAGCCGGGGTGCCCGTCGCGCTGAGGGGTAGCGTGCGAAAGCGTGTGCGGGGGGTCTACAGGTGGTTGGGGACGGAATGACCGCGAGGGCCAGGCACCGTAAGCGGGGAGACCTGTCGTCCACGAGGAGAAGCAGGGCGGCAGGAGTCAGAGCTTCCATAGTAGCGAGGAAACGCCGTAATGGGCGTGGAGCGAAGGGAAGCAGGAAGGTGGATGTGTGACGGACAGGACGAGAGACGAGACCCCGGCGCGAGTGGGGCGAGCCCCTAATCCCGCCGGAGAGGCCCGGTCCCGATGGGGCTGGGCCGAACCCTCGGTCTGGACGGAGCGCATGCTGCGGGCCCTGGAGACCGGGGTCCGAGGAGGGACGTGGTTCAGCCTGATCGACAAGGTCTACCGGAAGCAGACGCTCCTGCGCGCGTTCGAGAGAGTCGAGCGCAACGGGGGCGCCGCGGGGGTAGATCACGTCACCGTGGATCACTACGGATCGCGCCTGGAGGAGGAGGTGGAGACGCTGTCGGCGTCCTTGCGGGACGGTAGCTACCGCCCGCAGGCGGTTCGCCGGCGGTGGATTCCCAAGCCGGGGAGCCGCGAGAAGCGGCCCCTGGGGATTCCGACGGTGCGCGACCGGGTGGTGCAGGGCGCGTTGCGCCTGGTCCTGGAGCCGATCTTCGAGCGGGATTTCGCCGAGCACAGCTACGGCTTCCGCCCGGGGCGCGGGTGCCGGGAAGCGCTGGAGCGGGTCGAGGAGCTCCTCGACTCGGGCCACACCTGGGTGGTGGACGCCGACCTGCGCCGGTACTTCGACACGATCGATCCGGAGCGCCTGCTGGCGCGGGTGCGTGAGAGGGTATCGGACGGGCGAGTGCTCGCCCTGATCGAGTCCTTTCTCGAGCAAGAGGTACTGGACGGACTGGAGAGCTGGACGCCCGAGCGGGGAACCCCGCAAGGCGCGGTGATCAGCCCCCTACTGGCCAACATCTACCTCGACCCGCTGGACCATCTTCTGGCCCGCGAGGGCTTCGAGATGGTGCGCTACGCCGACGACTTCGTGATCCTGTGTCGGAGCGAGACCGAGGCCCGCCGGGCGCTTGCCCTGGTAGAGGTGTGGACGGCCCAGGAGGGCCTGAGCCTTCACCCGGACAAGACGGCGGTGGTGGATGCCACCGAGCGGGGTGGCTTCGACTTCCTGGGGTACCACTTCGAACGGGGATACCAATGGCCTCGCGACAAGAGCCTCCGGAAGCTCAAGGACACCCTGCGCCGCAAGACCCGGCGCACCAACGGTCACAGCCTCGATCGGATCACCTGGGACATCAGCCGGACGTTGCGTGGCTGGTACGAGTACTACCGCTACAGCCACCCGACGACCTTCCGGCCGCTCGACCGGTGGATCCGCATGCGCCTGCGCAGCATCTTACGCAAGCGTCGCCGAGGCCGAGGCCGGGGCCGCGGTAGCGACCACCAGCGCTGGCCCAACGCCTTCTTCGCCGAGCATGGGCTGTTCAGCCTCGAAGCCGCCTATGCCTCGGACTCGCAGTCCTCTCGTAGGTGAACCACCAACCGGAGAGCCGGATGCGGGAGATCCGCACGTCCGGTTCGGAGGGAGGGGGGGCAGGGAATCCAACCTGCCCTCCCTACCCCTATCATCCGGGCTTGCCTGGTCTCGGCCGCCTTCGTACGTCGATCCACCCTCCACGAGGGACGGGTTCTCGCGCAGGCGCGGTTTTGGGAGGTCCCCGGGCGACGATTCCATCCCAACGAGGGAGGGGTTCCCGCCCGGGGACGTCATGGACCGCGCCCAACGAGGCCTTGCGGAGTCCGAGGCGGGCGAGCGCGGTCCATGCCGAGGCGCGGCTCCTCCGGCCCGACGTTCTAGCCAGCCGCGCCGTTCCCCGGGCGGGAACCCCTCCCGAGGCTCCAGCGGTCGTGCATCCACAACCACATCTCCGGCCGCTTCCGGATCGCCCGCTCGGTCACCTCGAGATAACGGCGCGTGAGCTCGAGCTCCGCGGCCTCCTTCTCCAGGCCCGCCACCTCCTCGGGCCAGATCGCCGGCTCGACCACCACCCGGTACCTCCCCGCGGGCTCCGGGTAGGCGAACATCGGCACCACCGGCGCCCCGGTGCGCAGCGCCAGCCGGGCGAGGATCGGCGTCGAGTACGCCGGGAGGCCGAAGAACGGCACCCAGATCCCCTCGCCGGCGCGCGCCCGCTGGTCGACCAGGATCCCTACCCGCCCGCCCTGGCCGATCACCCGCAGCATCGGCCGGACCGCGCCCTGCTTCGGGATCAGCTGGTTGCCGAGGCGCCGGCGCGCGCGGACGAGCTCGCGGTCGAGCCACGGATTGTCGAGCGGCCGGCCGATCACGTGGACCGGGCCGCCGTAGACGCCGGCGGCGTAGGCGGCCATCTCCCAGAGCCCGATGTGGCCGGTGAGCAGGAACACCCCGACCCCCCGGTCGTGGGCGCGCGCCTCGGCGGCCTGGAGGTTGTCCCAGCCCTCGAGGTCGAGCCGCCGGCAGAGCTCCACGAGCCCGAACCGGCGCGCCGAGACGGTGTCGCAGAGCGCGAGGCCGAAGTGCTCGAAGCAGCGCCGGACGAGAGCCGCGCGCTCGGCGGCCGCCAGCTCGGGCAGGGCGTGCTCGAGGTTGATCCGGGCGATCCGGCGGTGCTTGGCGAGGACGAGGTGCGCCAGCCGGCCGATCCAGCGGCCCAGGCGCCGGGCCGTGCCGTGCGGCAGGAGGCGCAGGAAGGCCCGGACCCCGGTGAAGGCCGAGTACTCCACCAGGTGGCGGACCGGAGCCTGCTTCACCGCGCCTCCTCGGCGCCCGCCGTCCGGTCGAGGAGCGGCGCGAGCCGGCGGTCCAGCCAGCGCCAGAACCCGGGCTCGGGGATCACCTCCATCGGCAGCTCCGCGAGCGGCAAGTCGAGCCGGCCGGCGAGCTTCACCCGGTCCTTGGCGGTGGTAAGCACCGCTTCGGCGCCCGAATGCCTGAAGGCGTCGCCGATCCGGTCGAGAGTCGCCGGCGGGTAGCGGTGGTGGTCGGGGAAGCGCAGGTCGCCCGCGACCTCGAGGGGCAGGCCGGCGACCGCCCGCGCGAAGCTCTCGGGCCGGGCGACGGCCGAGACCAGGAGAACCCGGGCGCCGGTGGCGAGCTCGGCCCCGGCCGGGGTCCGTGGCGGGCCGAAACGCGCCGGGGCGACGAAGCCGGCCCCGGTGAAGCCGTACCGGGCGAGGGCGTCGGCGAGGGCCTGGCCGTCGGCGTCGTCGGCCGCCCCCGTGACGAGCGCGGCGTCGGCCGCGGCCGACGAGCCGAGCGGCTCGCGAAGCCTCCCGGCGGGCGCCAGGCGGCCGCCCGCGAAGGGATCGGCGGCGGGGAACGCCAGCAAGTCGAGGTCGCGCGCCAGCGAGAGGTGCGAAAAGCCGTCGTCGAGGAGGAAGAGGTCGGGCGGCGGCGCGAGGTGCTCCAGCGCGTGGCGGCCGGCCTGGTACCGGTCGGCTGCCACCAGGACCGCGACCCCCGGCAGCTCCGCCGCCAGGAGCACGGGCTCGTCGCCGGCGAGCGCCGGGTCGCCGAGCGGGACCTCGCCCGCCCGGCCGGCCGAGACCACCAGCACCGGCGGAGGGCCTCCGCGGCGCGAGCGCCCGTAGCCGCGCGAGAGGATCGCCACCGCGAGCCCCGCGTCCCGCAGGTGGGCGGCGACGGCCGCGGTGAGCGGCGTCTTGCCCGTCCCGCCCCAGTGGAGGTTGCCCACCGAGACGACCGGCCGCGGCAGCCGGTGTGCCCGGCGCCGCCAGTAGGCGCGCCGCCGCCGGTGGGCGGCTCCGTAGAGGAGCTGCCAGGGGGAGCGGGGCGGCGCGGGAACCGGGGGTAGCGGCATCGGTCGTCCGGGGTCTATGCGAGCAGGGGCTCGAGCATCTCGACCGTCTTCCGGAGGGCGCCCCGGTTGTCTTCGACCAGGGCGCGTCCGCGGCGGCCGAGGTCGCGCGCCGCCTCGGGCCGCGCGAGCCACTCCTGCCAGGCGGCGGCGAGCTCCGCGGCGTCGGCCACCCGCAGCCAGGCGCCGGCGCGGTCGAAGTCCGCGCCGATCTGGCGGAAGTTCTCCATCGACGGCCCCACCGCCACAGGGACCCCCCAGCGGGCGGCCTCGAGCGGGTTGTGGCCGCCGGCGCCGACCAGGGTACCGCCGACGAAGACCGCGGCCGCGAGGCGGTAGAGGGAAGCGAGCTCACCGAGGCTGTCGAGCAGCACCACGTCGGCCGAGATCTCCTCCGGGCGGCTCCTCCGGGCGAGCGCCAGACCGCGCCCTTCGACCGCCGCGGCCACCTCCTCCCAGCGCTCCGGGTGGCGGGGCGCGAGGAGCAGGAGGGCCCGCCGGCCGCCGCCCAGGTCCTCGAAGGCCGCCAGCACTTGCTCCTCCTCGCCGGCCATCGTCGAGCCGGCGACCAGGAGCGGCCGGCCGCTCGCGAGACGGCAAATCCGCGCCTCGAGCTCGGCCAGCACCGGCGGCTCGGGGCTCTCGTACTTGAGGTTCCCGGTGACCGTCACCCGGGAGCGGTCGACCCCCAGCTCGGCGAGCCGGCGGGCGTCCTCCTCGGTCTGCACCCCGAACCGCTCGACGCCGTCGAAGAGGAGCCCGAGGAGCCGCCCGAGCCGCCGCATGCGCCGGAAGCTGCGGTCGCCGACCCGGCCGTTGACCACCGCCACCGGCACCCCGCGCCGCTTCGCTTCGCGCAAGACCAGCGGCCAGTAGTCGCCCTCCACCAGGATCAGCACCCTCGGTGCGAACCGGCGGAAGAAGCGGGAGACGGCGAAGCCCAGGTCGAAGGGCAGGTAGGCGACCTCCGAGGTCTCCCCGAAGGCCGCGCGGGCGCGCTCCTGGCCGGTCGGGGTGACCGTGGTCACGACCGCCGGCCGGCCGCCAGGCAGCGCGCGGACCAGGGTGGCCGCCACCGCGACCTCGCCGACCGAGACCGCGTGGATCCACACGCCGCCGGTCGCGCGGGGCGGCTGCGGGGCGCCGCGGCCCAACCGGCCCGCCAGGGTCGGGAGGTAGTGCCGGCCGCGCCGCGCCAGGAGCACCGGTCCCGCGACGGCGAGGGCCAGGGCCAGGCTTGCCTGGTAGACGAGCCAGCCCCAGGCCCCGTTGCCGCCGGGAATCGCGCCATCCTGGTCCGAGCCGCTCACGGGGGCGCAGTATAATTGTCCTCTTCGGCCTCGCTCGGCCTCCGGACGGAGCTTCGCCCGGTGTCCCCGCGGGGCGATCCGAGCGCCATGCGTGACGACCTCCATAGACGGCGAGCTTCCGGCGAGCGTAGAAACCGAGGAGGAAGGGACATGCCGGAGCTCGTCTACTCAGCGTCACGCCAGCGCGCCGCCTGGAGCGAACGGTCCGACCGGGAGATCCTCGCGGGCATCCGGGCCGAGGACGAGGCCGCCCTCGACGAGCTGATCGAGCGCAAGACCGGGGCCTTGATCCAACTCGCCTTCCGCATCCTGGGCGACCGCGAGGAAGCGCGCGACGTCGTCCAGGTCGCCTTCTTCAAGGTGTGGGAGAACCGCGACCGTTTCGACGACCGCTGGAGCCCGAACACCTGGATCTACCGCATCGTGAACAACCTCGCCATCGACCACCTGCGCTCGCGCCAGAGCCGCGAGCGGCAGGTCGAGCCGGTCCGGCGCCACATGCTCCACGTGGCCGACGGGCGCTCCCGGCGGAGTCAGTCGAGCCTCGACGGCTCCGAGGTCATGGGGATCTTCCGCGAGCTCGCCCGGGAGCTGACGGACAAGCAGCGCTCGGTCTTCATCCTGCGCGAGCTCGAAGGGCTCTCCTCGCAGGAGGTCGCCGAGGTCGTCGGATGCCGCGAGTCGACGGTGCGCAACCACCTGTTCAACGCCCGCAAGATCCTGCGCAAGGCCCTGGTGGAACGCTACCCGGAGTACGCCGGAGCGTTCGCCGCGGGCGACGAGTCGACGGGAGGCCGCGGGTGAGCTGCCCGGACTGGAACCGCCTCGCCGCCCACCGGTTCGCGGCCGCGAGCACGGAGGCCGCCGCCGAGCCGGCCGAGTGGGCCGGCGCGCTCGATCACCTCGAAGAGTGCCCCCGCTGCCGCGAGGAAGCCTTCGAGGCCGACCCGCTCCTGCTCTTCCGGCGCCTGCCGAAGGTCGAGAACGCCGCGGACGACGTGGGGATCGTCCGCGCGGGCGTCGAGGCCCTGCGCCGCGCGCGCCGGATCGAGGCCGACGGCGCCGACGCCGCGCGGACCCCGGACGGCCGGTGGTGGCGCCGCGTCGCGGTCGCGGCCGGCCTCGCCGGGATGCTGCTCAGCGCTCATCCGTCGGCGCACGACGGAAGCGCCGCGATGGACCCGGCCGTGCGCTTCGGGCTCGGCGCCGCTCTCGCGCGGCCGGCTCCCGCCTCCTTTGCGGAGGACGTCTCGGAGTGGGCCGCGGTCGACGAGATCGAGCGCCCGACCGCCAGCGTCTACCACTTCGACGGCGACGACGTCGGGGTGGTGATGGTGGTCGACGCCGGTTTCGACGTCTGACCCGGACCGGCGCGAGCCGTCCTTCGATGAAGACAATCCGATCGAAACTCCCGCGTGGCCTGGTCGTGGTCCTGCTGGTCTGGGGCGTCGCGCTCCCGGCCGCGGCGCGGCCCCAGGGCGCTGCCCAGGTGTCGGGGCAGGTATCCGGGCGCCCGGCCGGCCTCCAGGTCTACGCCTACACCTTGCGCCACAAGGCGGCGGCGGAGGCGCTGGTGCTCGTCAGGCCGCTGCTCAGCCGGGAAGGGAGCCTCGAGCTGCAGCCGGAGACCAACACCCTGGTGGTGCGCGACACGCTGGCGGCCCTGGGCCGGATCGTTCCCACCCTGCGCGCCTACGACCGGCCGCCCCGGCAGCTGCGCATCCAGGTGATCCTCGTCCGGGCCTCGATGCGGGTGGTCTCGGGCCTGCCGGAGCAAGCGCCGCTGCCTCCCTGGCTCGAGAAGCGCCTCCGCGGGCTGCTGCGCTGGGACCACTACACCGTCCTCGCGACGTCGGGCCTCGATACCCAGGAGGGCCAGGACGTCTCCGACGAAGTCGGAGAAGCTCTACGGGGTGAGCTTCCGGCTGGGCAACCTGTTCGAGGACCAGCGGATCCAGCTCCGGGACTTCAAGATCTGGCACGCGGAGCAGAAGACCGGCAAGCCCCTGATCGAGGCGACCCTCAACCTGTGGCTGGGCAAGCCGAAGGTCCTGGGTCTCGCCAACAGCGAATCGTCCGACCAGGCCCTGATGGTGGTGCTCACCTGCGACCGCCCTGCGCCCCAGCACCAGGTCTCCCCCGTCACCTCGCCGCCCGGAGGTCCGTGATGCAGTTCGTCGCGCGCGTGGGCACGCCCGAAGGAAGGGTGATCGAGGAGCAGCACAGCGCTTCGGACGCGATCTCCCTGCGCAACGAGCTCGAGAAGCGGGGGCTCCACGTCTTCGAGCTCCGCCGCCGCGGCCTGGTGCTGCCGTCGCTCACCGGGCAGCGGCGCCGGCGGATCGACGAGCGCCAGTTCCTGGCCTTCAACCAGGAGCTCGCCGCGCTGCTCCACGCCGGCCTGCCGCTGCTCCAGGCGCTCGACCTGATGACCGTGCGGATGAAGCAGGGCACCTTCCGCGCCGTCCTCGACGACGTGCGCGAGCGGGTCAAGACCGGCGAGGATCTGTCCGAGGCCTTCGGCGTCCACCGCGACCTGTTCCCGCGCCTCTACCCGTCGATCCTCAAGGCGGGCGAGCGCAGCGGCGAGCTGGAGCTGGTGGTGCGCCGCTTCATCCGCTACGAGAAGCTGGTGCTGGAAGCCCGCAAGAGGGTGGTTTCGGCGCTGGTCTACCCGGCGGTGCTGATCTGCCTGTCGGCGGCGATGATCGCGATCATGATGACCTTCGTGGTGCCCAAGTTCGAGGTCTTCTTCGCCGGCACCCAGGTGAGGCTCCCCTTGATCACCCGCATCATGCTCGGCATCGGGACCACGATCCAGGCCAACTGGCTCCTGATCCTCGCGGTCCTGAGCGTCGGCGGATTCCTGCTCTGGGAGTGGCGGCAGACGGCGGCGGGCGCGCTCACCCTCGACCGGTTGCGGCTGAAGGTGCCGTTCCTCGGTCCGGTGCTCCACCGTTTCTCGCTGTCCGAGTTCAGCCGCTCGCTCGCCACCCTGCTCGCCGGCGGGCTGCCGCTCGTGCCGTCGCTCGAGATCGCCGTCGCCGCGGTCGGCAACGGCGAGGTCCGGCGGCGCCTCGAGCCGACCATCCAGAAGGTGCGCGAAGGCAAGTCGTTCCACGGCGCCCTCGAGGAGAGCGGCGTCTTCACCGACCTGACGGTCGACATGGTGCAGGTGGGCGAGGCGACCGGCGCGCTGGACGAGATGTTGACCAATGTCTCCGACTTCCTCGACGAGCAGGTCGAGACCCGGATGCAACGGCTGCTGACCCTGATCGAGCCGATCATGCTGGTGTTCATGGGAATTATCATCGGGACGATCTTGATTTCCCTGTACCTGCCGCTGTTCAGCGCGCTGGCTCAAACACAGGGGTAGGGCTCGTCGTTGCGGGACGGGCAGACGAGCGAAGACCGGCGGGAACCGTGCGGGCTCGTGGCGCGGGCCGGTAGACGGCCGAGCCGCGGTGCGCGTTAGACAAGGACGAACGCCGACCCGAGAGACTGAACGAGCAGGCTTCGAGACACGAACGATGATCGCATCCGACACACCGACCCTGGAGACGGTCGAGGCCGCCGAAGAGCGCCGCGACCGGGAACGGCGAGAGGCCCAGAAGCTGGCCGACCGCTACGGCCTGGAGTTCGTCGACATGGCGCGCTTCAGGATCGACAACGACCTGTTCCGGTCGATCCCCTTCGACCTGATGCTGCGCTACGGTTTCGTGCCGGAGCAACAGCTCGCGGGGCGGCTGGCCGTGGTCATGGCCGACGCCTCCGACGTGATCAAGATCGACGAGCTCGAGCTGCTCCTCGGCCAGCCGGTCGAGGTGCGCCTGGGCGCCCGCGCGGCGATCGAGGAGATCCTCCAGAAGTCCGAGAGCGCCCAGCGGGTGCTCGACGAGGCGACCGAGGACTTCCGCCTGCAGCTCGTCCAGGAGGACGACGAAGGCGAGGAGATCCTGTCGATCGACCGGATCAGCCACGACACGAGCCCGATCATCAAGCTGGTCGACTCGACGGTCTTCAACGCCATCCAGCGGCGGGCGAGCGACATCCACATCGAGACCCGCGAGACCGAGGTCATCATCAAGTACCGCATCGACGGCGTCCTCTACCAGGCGATGGAGCCGATCGACAAGCGCCACCACCAGACGATCATCAGCCGGGTCAAGGTGATGAGCGACCTCGACATCGCGGAGAAGCGCATCCCGCAGGACGGGCGCTTCAAGCTGCGCCTGAAGGGGCGCACCATCGACTTCCGGGTCTCGATCATGCCCTCGGTCCACGGCGAGGACTGCGTGATCCGGATCCTCGACAAGGAGTCGATGAACAAGGAGTTCAAGAACCTGCGCCTCGACATCCTGGGCTTCGACGAGGAGACCCTGCGCAAGGTGCGCAAGTTCATCCGTGAGCCCTACGGCATGGTGCTGGTCACCGGTCCCACTGGCTCGGGCAAGACGACCACCCTCTACGCCTGCCTCTCCGAGATCCAGTCCTCCGAGGACAAGGTCATCACCATCGAGGACCCGGTCGAGTACCAGCTCCGGGGAATCACCCAGATCCCGGTCAACGAGAAGAAGGGCCTCACCTTCGCCCGCGGGCTACGCTCGATCCTGCGCCACGACCCGGACAAGATCATGGTCGGCGAGATCCGCGACGAGGACACCGCCCAGATCGCGATCCAGTCGGCCCTGACCGGCCACCTGGTGTTCACCACGGTCCACGCCAACAACGTGGTCGACGTCCTCGGCCGGTTCCTCAACATGAACGTCGACCTGTACAACTTCGTCTCGGCGCTCAACTGCGTCCTCGCCCAGCGCCTGGTGCGCAAGATCTGCGACCATTGCCGGCAGCCGATGAAGGCCTCGCGCCAGCTGCTCGAGGAGAGCGGCCTCGACCATCGCGAGTACGGCGACGTCCAGTTCTACGAGGGAGCCGGGTGCATCGAGTGCAACGGCACGGGCTTCCACGGCCGGCTCGCCGTCTCCGAGCTCCTCGACCTGTCGGACCGCATCCGGGAGCTGATCCTGGAGAAGCGGCCGGCTTCCGAGATCCGTCGGGCCGCCAAGGAAGAGGGCATGATCTTCCTGCGCGAGTCGGCCCTCGAGAAAGTCTTCCAAGGGGTCACCACGCTTCGTGAGATCAACAAGGTCACCTTCGTCGATTGAGCGGCTCTTGGGGGCGGTGCCGATCGCGCCGCCGCCCTACGCCTTCGCCTGCTCGGCCTCGCGGCTCGTCTTCGCGGCCTTCGAGCGCGAGGGGCGTGGGCTCGTGCTGCGCGAGTTCCGCGCCGAGCCGCTGGCTCCCGAGACCTTCCAGCAGGGTCCCCTGGGCGGTCCGCCGCGGGAGCCCCGCGCCTTCGAGGCGCGGATCGGCGCGTTCGTCTCCGGGCTCGAGACCCCGGTGCGCGAGGCCTCGCTCGTCCTGCCCGACGCCTGGCTCCGGACCGCCGTCGCCGAGGTCGAACAGGTCTCGACCAACGGCCAGAGCCGCGACGAGATGCTGCGCTGGAAGCTCAAGCGCCTGGTCCCCTTCCGGGTCGACGACCTGCGGGTGCGCGCCGTCGAGGTGGAGCCGGTCCCGGGCCAGAGCGAGGCACATCGATTGCTTCTCGGTTTCGGCATCGAGACGCTCTTCGGCCAGCTCGAGGCGGCCTTTGCCGCCGCGGGGGTCCACGTGGGCCGGATCTCGAACCGCGGCCTCTCGGCGTGCGGCGGCCTGGCGGGGATGGGAGCGGAGAGCGGGCTCGAGGGACTGGTGCTGGTGACCGAGGAAGGCTACACCCTGGTCTTCACGCTGCGCGGGGAGCCGGTGCTCCACCGCTTCAAGGGCGCCTCGGAAGGACTGCCCGCCGAGGCGCAGGGCGCCGCCGTGCGCCGCGACCTGCGCCTGACCCGCACCTTCCTCGAGGACCGCTTGCCGGGCGACCCGCTGGCGCGGGTGCGGCTGGTCGCGCCGGAAGACGCCGCGCCGTCGTGGGCCGGCTGGCTGGAGGAGGGGCTCGAGCAGCCGGTCGAGCTCCTGGCTCCGGCCCACGTCGTGCCGCTCGAGACCCCGGGAGCCCGCCCTCCGTGGCCGGAGCTCCTGCCGCTCGCCGGCGCCGCCTGCCAGGAGGTCGCAGGATGAGCCGGAGCCACCTCAACCTGGCGGCGAAGCCGTTCGTCAACACCCGGCCGGTGATCCGGCTGTCGGTTCTTCTCTGGCTCCTGGGACTGGTCTTCCTGGCGGCCAACGTCTGGGTCTACCGGGTCTTCATCACCGGCAGCGGCGACGTCCACACCGGGATCGCCGAGGTCGACCGGTCGATCGTCGCGGAGCGCCAGCGCATCGAGGCGCTCGACCGGAAGCTCGCCGGCTTCGACCTCGCGCAGCAGAACGACCAGGCGAGCTTCCTGAACGACCGGATCGAGAGCCGCCGATTCTCGTGGAGCCGGCTGTTCGACGCGCTGACGGCGATCCTGCCGCAGGACGTACGGCTCCAGAGCCTGCGGCCCGTATCGGTCGGTGACTCGAAGCGGACGAGCCGGCGTAGCGCGAGTGCCGAGGAACCCGTCAAGAGCGACCGCGTGGTCCTCAACATCGACGCCCAGGCGCGCACCGACCAGGCCATCCTCGCTTTCGTCGACGCGCTGTTCGCCGATCCGTCCTTCGAGAGCCCGAACCTCCAGCGGCAGGCGAAGCTGGACAACGGCCTGATCGGCTTCAGCCTCGACGTGGTCTACCACTCGCCGGCGGCCGGGCAGGGCGCGGAGCCGGCTCCGGCAGCGCCGCAGGCCGCTCCCCCGGCGACCCCACCGGCGGACGCGGGCGGCACCTCCCCCGCCGTGCCCCCCGCGCGCTCGGCCGGGCTCTCCGAGACCCCCGAGGGCGTACGATGAGCCTCGGCAACGGCATCTGGCGGCGGCGCCTCTGGGTCTGGCTCCCGGCGCTCCTCTTCCTGCTCTTGAACGTGGCTCTGTTCTCCACCTACCGGCTGGTGGTCGCCGGCCGGCTCCAGGCCGCGAAGCAGGAGCTCCAGTCCAAGGAGAGGACTCTGGACCGGCTGCGGCACGAGAGCGGGATCCGCAACCACCGGGTGGTCGCTGCAAGCACCACGGCCGACCGGATGCGCGAGCTCTACCAGGATCGCTTCTCCACCCAGAGCCGGCGCTTCACGGCGGTCACCGCCGAGATCCGCGACCTCGCTCGGCGGGCGGGGCTCGAGCCGTCGGCGATGAGCTATCCGAGTGAGGAGATCCAGAGCTACGGGCTGGTCAAGCGGAGCTTCACCTTCGGCGTGGAGGGCACCTATCAGCAGCTGCGACAGTTCATCAACCTGCTCGAGCTCACCCCGTCGTTCGTCACTCTGGAGCAGGTGAGCCTCAGCGGGGAGGACGGCGCCCGGCTCGGCATCCGGCTCAACCTGTCGACGCTCTTCGCCCAGGAGGGCGCGGCGCCGCCGGCTCCGGCCGGAGACCGGGCCCAGGCCGAGGATCGGGGTACGGGAGCCCGGGGTGGCACCTCGTGAACCGGCGCACCCTGTTCCTGGTGGCGATCCTCGGGTTCGTCGTGGTGATCGGGGTCCTCAGCCGGATCGGCGGCGGAGGAGACGAGACGGCGGCTCCGGGACGTCCGACGGCCGCCCGAGCCAAGGGAAAGGACGCTCAGAAGCCGGTGGACGAGGTCGTCGAGCTCCACGCGGTCGAGCCCGAGAACGTGCCGTCGAAGTACGAGCCCGGCCGCGATCCGTTCCGCTTCTATCAGCCGCCGCCGCCGCCCCCGCCGCCGCCCCGGCCGGCGCCGGCTCCCGCGCCGCAGCCGGTGGTGCCGATCGTCCCGCAGGCACCGGCCGCGCCGCCCGTGCCGCAACCGCCGCCGGTCACCTTGAAGTACCTGGGCAGCTTCGGCCCCGCGGATCACCCGATCGCCGTATTCTCCGGCGAGCAGGACATCTACAACGCCCGCGAGGGTGACGTGATCGACGGCAAGTTCCAGGTCGTCCGGATCGGATTCGAGTCGGCCGATCTGGCGTTCGTCGGTTTCCCCGACGCGCCGGCCAAGCGCTTGCCGGTCGGCAAGAAGTGACACGGAGGGAATGGGAATGACGGGTAAGAGAGCGATGGGAACCCTCGCGGCGGTCGTCTGCCTGGCGCTGGCCGGGTGCAGCGGGTACCACACCTCGCGGCAGGCGGAGATCGCCAGCCAGTCGGGAGACTGGGACAACGCGGTGCTCTACTGGTCGCGGGCGGTCGACCAGGATCCGACCAACATCGCCTACAAGGGCGCGCTCTTGCGGGCCAAGGTGCGCGCCTCGCAGGAGCACTTCGAGAAGGCCAAGCAGTTCCACGAGGCCGGCGTCCTCGAGCGCGCCCTGGTCGAGTTCCAGCAGGCGGTGCAGCTCGACCCGTCGAACCAGTACGCCCAGGTCGAGCTCAAGAAGGTGCGCGACGAGCTCGACGCGGCGCGCAAGGGGACCGACCTCGAGACGATCGAGGAGATGAAGCGCAAGGCCCAGGGGATCCGTCCCCAGCCGCCGCTGCTCAACCCGCGCTCGAACACGCCGATCTCCCTCGAGTTCCCGGAGCCGGTGCCGATCAAGCAGATCTACCGCGCGCTCGGCAAGGCCTTCGGGATCAACATCCTCTTCGATCCCAACCTCAAGGACATCGAGATCCCCATCGTGCTCAAGGACGTCACCGCCCAGGACGCCCTCGAGATCCTGATGCGCGCGGCCGGGCACTTCTACAAGGTGCTCGACCCGCAGACGATCATCATCGCCGCCGACACGCCGCAGAACCGGCGCAACTACGAGGACCTGGTGATCCAGGCCTTCTTCCTGTCGAACGCCGACGTCAAGGATGCGCTCACCATCCTGCGCAGCCTGATCGGCGCCCGGCAGATCGCGATGGACGAGCAGCTCAACGCCATCATCCTGCGCGACACCGCGGACAAGGTGAAGGTCGCCGAGAAGATCATCGACACCATCGACAAGTCGAAGGCCGAGGTGGTGGTCGACGTCGAGCTGCTCCAGCTCACGACCAACCGCCTCCGGGACCTGGGCGTCGAGCTCCAGCCCTACACCGTCACCCAAAGCCTCGACCTGGGCTCGACGGACGCCAAGCTCCACGTCTCGGACCTCGAGTTCCTGAATCAGAGCAACTGGGCGCTGACCATCCCCACGATCATCTACAACTTCGTCAAGACCAATACCGACGCCCAGCTCCTCGCTCAGCCGAAGCTCCGGATCAGCGAGGGGGAGAAGGCCAAGCTGGTGATCGGCGACCGCGTGCCGATCCCGGTGACCAGCTTCAACACCGCCAACACCGTGGGCGGAAACATCGTGCCGATCACCTCGTTCCAGTACCAGGACGTGGGCATCACGATTCAGATCGAGCCCCGGGTCCACCACAACCGGGAGGTCACCCTGAAGCTCTCGGTGGAGGTGAGCCAGGTCTCCGGCCAGGTCTCCGGCGGCTCGGGCCAGGGCTCGCAGCCGATCATCGGCACCCGGACGATCGAGTCGACGATCCGTCTCAAGGACGGCGAGACCAACCTCCTCGCCGGCCTGATCCGGCAGGACGACTCCGCCAACGACTCCGGGGTGCCGGGCCTCTCGGACATTCCGGTGCTCGGCCGGCTGTTCTCGCACAACACCAACCAGAACCAGCGCACCGACGTCCTGCTCACCCTGACCCCGCACATCGTCCGGCTGCCCGACATCACCGAGGAGGATCTGCTCCCGATCTGGGTCGGAACGGAACAGAACATCACCTTCCGCGGCGGCAGCCCGCGTGTCGAGTCGGACGTCGAGGGGCCCTTCGACGGCGGCGAGCAGGCCACCCCGGAGGAGATCCGGCAGCGGATCCGCGAGCGGCTCCAGAGCCTGCCGCGCGGCCTGCGCGAGAACGAGGACGAGAACCAGCAGCAGGAGCCCCAGGCCCCCGCCGGCCAGGAGCTGGTCCCCGGCCTGCCGCCGCCCACCTCGCTCGAGCAGGAGGAGCCGCCGGCCGAGCCGGAGCCCGAGCCCGACGACGAGCAACCGCCCTTCGCAACCCGCTCGGGGGGCGGTCCGGCCGGGGCCGCCAACGGCCCGGTCGCCGCGAACGCCGCCGAGTACGATCGGGCGATCGACGGGATGGTCTCCGACACCGTGGCGTTGGCGAAAGCGGAGGACCAGGCGGGTTCGTTCGGTCGCTTCGCCGCAGCCACCGCCTCGCCGCTCTCGACCGAGACCGACGTCGTCGTCCGGATGGTGCCGGAGAAGATCGCGGTGGCGCCCGGCGACACGTTCGAGGTGACCCTCGAGGCCCGGGCCCTCGACCCGGTCTCCCATTTGCCGCTCACCCTGAGCTTCGACCCCGAGGTCCTCGCCGTCGAGAAGGTGACGCCGGGGGCGTTCCTGGGTGGGCCGGAGGCCGCCCAGGTCCTCGCCGACAGCTCGACGCCCGGCCGCCTGGTGCTCGGCGCGAGCCGCCTGGGGAAGGTGGCGGGCGTGGCCGGCGAGGGAGTGGTCGCCCGGATCGAGTTCCGCGCCCTGAAGGCGGGCTCCGGGGCCCTGGCCTTCGTCGAGGCCAAGGCGCTCGACTCCGCCCTGCGGCCGCTGGCGCTCGCCAGCCGGGCGGCCCGGATCGAGGTGAGCGGTGACGCCCCGCCGGCGCCGGTTCCCGAGAAGCCCGAGAAGCCGGCCCGGCCGCCGGCGGCGGTCAAGACCGGAGAAGCCGCCCGGACATGAGCCTTCCCCGCCAGCGAGCCGAAGCCGGCTTCACCCTGGTCGAGATGGTGGTCGTCGCGGCGGTCCTCGTGATCCTCTCGGCCGCCGTCGTCCCTCTCGCCCACTACGCCCAGAAGCGGAGCAAGGAGATCGAGCTGCGCGCGGACCTGCGCGACCTGCGCTACGCCATCGACGAGTACAAGCGCTACAGCGACGCCGGCCTGATCCCGGTCGACCTGGGAACGGACGGTTATCCTCCCGATCTCGAGACCCTGGTCGACGGGGTCGACCTGATCGGCCAGGTGGACAAGAAGGTGAGGTTCTTGCGGCGGATCCCGGTCGACCCGATGACCGGCGACACCGATTGGGGGCTGCGCAGCTATCAGGACGACCCCGATTCCGGCTCGTGGGGAGGCGAGGACGTCTACGACGTGCACTCCCTTTCCGAGGGCGTCGGCCTCGACGGAACCCCCTACGCCCAGTGGTGACACCGCGGGAGGACATCATGCAGGAGCGAGCGACCAGCAACACGCCGCGCAACCGCCGATCAGGCTTCACCCTGATCGAGCTGATCGTGGTGATCGCCATCATCGGGATTCTCGCCGGGATCGCCCTGCCGCGCCTGGTCGACGCGCCGCGCCGTGCCCAGGAGGCCGTGCTCAAGACCAACCTGCGCGCGCTGCGCGATACGATCAACCAGTACTACGCCGACAAGGGCCACTACCCGCCGAGCCTCGACGAGCTGGTCGACGACGGCTACCTGCGCACGCTGCCGATCGATCCGATCACCCAGTCGACCGACACCTGGGTCCCGGAGTACGAGGAGATCGACCCGGACGCACAGCCGGCGGAGACCGACGAGCCGGAAGGGGGCGGGCCGGGGATCATCGACGTCCATTCGGGCTCAGACGGCGTGAGCCTCAAGGGAGAGCCGTACTCCGAATGGTGAGACCGGCGCAGCGAGACGGGTCGGCGAGGGCGCTCGGCGGTGGCTCGGAGGGCGGCTACACGCTGGTCGTCCTGGCGATCGCGGTGACCGTGATGTCGATCATGGTGGCGGCCGCCCTGCCGATGTGGAGCCGGATCGTCCAGCGCGACAAGGAGGAGGAGCTGATCTTCCGCGGCTGGCAGTACGCCGAGGCGATCCGGGTCTTCCAGCAGCGCCAGGGGCGGCTGCCGATCCGGCTCGAGGAGCTGATCGAGGTCAAGCCGAGGTCGATCCGGCGCCTGTGGACGGACCCGATGACCGAGGACGGCAAGTGGGGTCTGGTCTTCCAGGGGGTGGGCGCCCTGCCGGGCCAGGGCGGCGGGCAGGAGGTGGGCGGCGGAAGCGCTCCGGGCGATGAGGATCGCAACGGCCGCCCGGGGCGCCCGTCCGGCCGCACGCCGACCCGCGGACCGAACGGCGAGGTGGTGACCACCGGCCCGATCATCGGCGTTCACAGCCGCTCGACCGACGAAGCGTTCAAGACCCTGTTCGACGAGGACCACTACGACAAGTGGTTGTTCACGGTTCAACGGCTCACTTCTCAGAACAGCAGGATCCCGGTCGGCGGCGTGCCGACTCAGATCGGCGGGACCGGCGCGGCCGGTCAGGCGCCGCGGGTGCCGCGCGCCCGCTGGCTCGGAAGGCCCTTCCGGGAAGGTCTCGAGCCGCAGGGCGGCGCCCCTCCCGCCGGCAGCCTGCCGCGCCCGGGGTCCGCGCCCGGCGGAAACCGGCCACCCGACAAGCACCGTGGCGGCGCCGGCTGACCCTTCGGACGACGATGAAGGTCCGCCTGCGCCGGCTCGAGCACGCCCGCGACCTGCCCCTGCCCGCTGCGGCATCGGCGGCGAGCTCCGGGGTCGACCTGCGGGCGGCGATCGGCGACGACCTCGTGCTCCGTCCCGGCGAGCGCGTGGCGGTGCCCACCGGCCTGGTGCTCGAGATCCCGGCCGGCTACGAGGGGCAGGTCCGGCCGCGAAGCGGTCTCGCGCTCGCGCACGGCGTGACCCTCGCCAACTCGCCAGGGACGATCGACAGCGACTACCGGGGCGAGGTGAAGGTCCTGCTCGTCCACCTGGGCGACGCGCCGGTGACCGTGGCGCGGGGCGACCGGATCGCCCAGCTGGTGATCGCGCCCGTCGAGACGGTGGAGTGGGAGGAGGCGCCCGAGCTCGGCCCGAGCGGCCGCGGCGCCGGCGGCTTCGGCTCCACCGGCGTCGGGTAGGGCCCTCGCCCGCCGCTCACTCCTCCTTGGGTTTCGAGCCGATCGCCAGGAACAGCTCGCGCACGACGTCCTTGAGCTCGGTGGTGTAGTCGCCGAGCGTCTTCAGCGCCTCGTCGACCTCCTCGATGCTCGGGGAGTGGAGGCGGCTGCGGCCGTGGCGGCGGAGCTTGTAGGTCAGGTTGTCGTCGATGTACTGCAGGCGCTCGTAGGCGTCCTTGAAGCGCTTGGGGTCCATGCGCGTCAGCCCCGGTGGACCTGGGTCGAGGTCGCCTGGTCGCGGGGCCGGACGACGATCTCGTCGACGTTGACGTGCGGCGGGCGGGTGGCCGCCCAGACGATGCATTCGGCGACGTCCTCGGCGGCGAGCGGCGTCATCCCCCGGTAGACCTCTTGCGCGCGGTGTCGGTCGCCTCCGAACCGGACCTTGGAGAACTCGGTGTCGGCCAGGCCCGGGCAGACCTCGGTCACCCGGATCGGCTCGCCCAGGAGCTCGAGGCGCAGGGTCCGGGTGAGCGCCCGCTCGGCGTGCTTCGAGGCGGTGTAGCCGGCGCCGCCCGGGTAGACCTCGAAGCCGGCGGTCGAGCCGACGTTGATCACGTGGCCCTCGCCGGCGGCGCGCAGGGCGCCGAGCAGGGCCCGGGTCATGCGCAGCACGCCCATGACGTTGAGCTCGAACATCGCGTTCCAGCGCTCCTCGACCGCCTGCTCGATCGAGTCCAGCCCGAAGGCCGCGCCGGCGTTGTTGACCAGGAGGTGGACCCGGTCGAGCTGCGAGACGAACTTGCGCACGCTCGCGGGATCGGTCACGTCGAGCGAGTGGAAGCGGGCGGCGGGCGCCCCGCCGAGCTCACCGGCCAGCCGCTCCAGGCGCTCGATGCGCCGGGCACCGAGGACCAGATCGAAGCCCGCGCGGGAGAGGGCGGCGGCGGTCGCGGCCCCGATCCCGGAGCTCGCGCCGGTCACGACGGCGATCTTGTTGCGTTCGGTCATGGCGCTCCGGTGGGGGGTGGTGGAAGGACGGTCGCGGATCTTACCATCCGCTCAATTCGTGGTCGCCCCGTTGCCGCCGCCGCTCCACGACGGCAGGGCGGCCGGGTCCGCCCCGACCGAGCGGAGCGCCGCCTCCCAGACGCTCTCCGGGTCCGCGGCGAAGACCAGGTCGTCGCTCACCGGGGCGAGCAGCCAGTCGTCGCGCAGGATCTCCTCCATGAGCTGGCCCGCCTGCCACCCCGCGTAGCCGAGGTAGAGGCGCAGGCGCTCGGGCGGCGCCTCGGCGAGAGCGCCCAGGTCACCGACGTGATGGGTGAGGCCGAGGTCGCGGGTGACCTCGGTCATGGCGGCCAGGCGCGAGGACGCCTCGGGGCCCGCGCCCCCGGGGCCCCGCCGGGCGAACAGGACGCTTCCGAGCTGCGGCTGGACCGGTCCGCCGAAAAAGGCCGTCTCCTCCTCGGCTCCGGTCCAGGAGATCTCGAGGCCACCCAGGATCTCCGAGACCCGGATGCCGGTCGGCCGGTTGACGATCAGCCCGAAGCTCCCCTCGTCGTCGTCCTGGTGGATCAAGAGGACCACGCTCTTGTGGAAAAAGGGGTCCAGAACCTGCGGCATGGCGATCAGCAGGTTCGGGGCCTCGAGAGTGGTCTCGGCGGGGGCGGTCACCATGCGACATGATAGCGGAAGGACCGCGCGCCGCCGCCGGTGTAGAGTAGAGGCGGCCGCCGGGCCCTCCCCTCCCGGCGCCCGGCGTTCTCCAGTCGTCCAGCACACGTTCCACCCCGACTCGAAAGAGGACGAGGCCATGAGTGACACCTTTTCCAGCCACGGGACCCTGGAGGTCGGCGACCGCGCCTACCGGATCGCCCGCCTCGAGGCCCTCGAGTCCCACGGGCTGTCGATCGCTCGCCTGCCCTACAGCCTGAAGATCCTGCTCGAGAACCTCCTGCGCCGCGAGGACGGCGAGACCGTCGCCGCCGAGGAGATCGAGAGCCTGGCCCGCTGGCGCCCGGAGGCCGAGCCCTCGCGCGAGATCGCGTTCATGCCGGCCCGCGTGCTGCTCCAGGACTTCACCGGCGTGCCGGCGATCGTCGACCTCGCCGCGATGCGCGACGCGATGGTGGCGATGGGCGGCGAGGCGCGGGCGATCAATCCGCTGCAGCCGGCGGAGCTGGTGATCGATCACTCGGTGCAGGTCGACGAGTACGGCTCCGAGGCGGCCTTCCTGATCAATGCCGAGCGCGACTACGAGCGCAACGGCGAGCGCTACGCCTTCCTGCGCTGGGGCCAGAAGGCCTTCGACAACTTCAAGGTCGTGCCGCCGGCGACCGGCATCGTGCACCAGGTGAACCTCGAGTACCTGGCGCGGGTCACCATGACCGGGCCCTCCGGCGGCGACGGCGGCCCCCCCTTCGCCTATCCGGACACGCTGGTCGGCACCGACTCCCACACCACCATGATCAACGGGCTGGGCGTGCTCGGCTGGGGGGTGGGCGGCATCGAGGCCGAGGCCGCCATGCTCGGACAGCCGATCTCGATGCTGATCCCCCAGGTGGTGGGCTTCCGCCTGACCGGACGCCTCGCCGAGGGCGCCACCGCCACCGACCTGGTGCTCACGGTCACCGAGCTGCTCCGGCGCCGCGGCGTGGTGGGCAAGTTCGTCGAGTTCTTCGGCCCGGGCCTGCCGAGCCTGCCGCTCGCCGACCGGGCGACGCTGGCCAACATGGCTCCCGAGTACGGCGCCACCTGCGGCATCTTCCCGGTCGACGAGGTGTCGCTCGGCTACCTGCGCTTCACCGGCCGGCCGGCCGACCGCGTGGCCCTGGTCGAGGCCTACACCAAGGAGCAGGGCCTCTTCCACACCGCCGAGAGCCCGGAGGCCGAGTACACCGACACCCTGGAGCTCGACCTGGCCACCGTCGAGCCGTCGCTCGCCGGACCGCGCCGGCCCCAGGACCGGGTGCGCCTCTCCGAGGTGGCCGCCGACTTCCGCGCCCAGCTCGACAAGCTCGTCCAGCCGGAGAAGAAGCCGTCCAGCTCCCCCCTTCGAGTCACTCGCCCGGTCTCCCGGTGGGAGAACGAGGGCGGCGACGGCGAGGCGGTGGCGGTCGCCGAGCCCCAGGTGGTCGACGGCCGGGTGCGGACCGTCTACCGGGGCGAGGAGTTCGAGCTCGGGCACGGCTCGGTGGTGATCGCGGCGATCACCTCCTGCACCAACACCTCGAACCCGTCGGTGATGGTCGCCGCGGGCCTGCTCGCGAGGAAGGCGGTGGCCCTCGGCCTCCAGGTCAAGCCCTGGGTCAAGACCAGCCTCGCCCCCGGCTCCAAGGTGGTCACCGACTACCTCACCGAGTCGGGCCTCATGACCGATCTCGAAGCGCTCCGGTTCAACCTGGTGGGCTACGGCTGCACCACCTGCATCGGCAACTCGGGTCCGCTGCCGGCGCCGATCTCCGACGCGATCCGCGCCGGCAACCTGGTGACCGCCGCGGTGCTCTCCGGCAACCGCAACTTCGAGGGGCGGATCAGCCCCGACGTGCGCGCCAACTACCTCGCCTCGCCGCCGCTGGTGGTCGCTTACGCGCTCGCCGGCCGCATCGACGTCGACCTCTACCGCGAGCCGCTCGGCGAGACGCCGGACGGCGAGCCGGTCTTCTTGAAGGACGTCTGGCCGAGCCAGGAGGAGGTCCGGGAGACGGTCCGGAGCTCGGTCCACTCGGAGATGTTCACCAAGGAGTACGCCGAGGTCTTCACCGGCGACGAGCGTTGGCAGGCGCTGCCCACCCCCGAGGGCGGCACCTTCGCCTGGCGCGACGACTCGACCTACGTCAAGCGGCCCCCGTTCTTCGACGAGATGGGCCGCGAGCCGGCCGCGCCCGCGGATCTCTCGGGCGCCCGTGCGCTCGCCGTCCTCGGCGACTCGATCACCACCGACCACATCTCTCCCGCCGGCTCGATCAAGTCGGACAGCCCGGCGGGCAAGTACCTCGTCGAGCGGGGCATCCCGCCACGGGACTTCAACTCCTACGGCTCGCGCCGCGGCAACCACGAGGTCATGATGCGCGGCACCTTCGCCAACGTGCGGCTGCGCAACCGGCTGACCCCGGAGATCGAGGGCGGCTACACCCTCCACCTGCCCGACGGCGAGCCGATGACGATCTTCGACGCCGCGATGAAGTACCGAGACGAGGGAGTGCCGCTGGTGATCCTCGCGGGCAAGGAGTACGGCACCGGCTCGTCGCGCGACTGGGCGGCCAAGGGCCCGGCCCTGCTCGGCGTGCGCGCAGTGATCGCGGAGAGCTACGAGCGCATCCACCGCTCGAACCTGGTCGGCATGGGGATCGCGCCGCTCGAGCTCGCCGGCGGCGACACGGCCGAGAGCCTGGGGCTCACCGGCCGAGAGACCTACGAGATCCGTGGTCTCGCCGCCGGGGCCGCCTCGGGCTTCGCCGACGGGCGCGAGGTGACGGTGCGCGCGACGCCGGACGAAGGCGGCGAGCCGATCGAGCTCCGGGCCAGGGTCCGCCTCGACACCCCCCAGGAGATCGCCTACTACCGGCACGGCGGCATCCTCCAGTACGTCCTGCGGCAGCTCCTGGCGGGCTGAAGGGCCGGCCACCGGGCCCGGTGCCGGCAATCCGCCGGGGCATGCCGGTCGTATCATCGGGTGCGACGCGAGGCCCCGCGCTCCGACCGGAGCGGGCCTCTCTCCCCCGGACCCCCAGCGAGTAGGATGCCCAAATGAATGCACGCACGATCTGGACATTGACCGCCGGCCTCGCCCTGCTCACCGGCTGTACGGCGCAGGCCGAGCCGCCCGCCGGCGGCAAGACCGAAGAAACCGCCCGGCAGCCGGCGACCGACATGGCCCAACGGCCCTCAGGAGACAAGTCGATGGCGAGCTACGTGAAGCCCCCCGAGAAGAAGATCGAGCAGGAGCTGACCCCGCTCCAGTTCGAGGTCACCCAGCACGAAGCCACCGAGCCGCCGTTCAAGAACGAGTACTGGGACAACCACCGGCCCGGTATCTACGTCGACGTGGTCTCCGGCGAGGTGCTCTTCAGCTCCAAGGACAAGTTCGAGTCCGGCACCGGTTGGCCGAGCTTCACCAAGCCGCTCGACTCGGACAACGTCGTCACCAAGCGGGACTTCAAGATGCTGGTGCCGCGCACGGAGGTGCGCTCGAAGCACGCGGACTCCCACCTGGGGCACGTGTTCGACGACGGGCCGGCGCCGACCGGCAAGCGTTACTGCATGAACTCGGCGGCCCTGCGCTTCATCCCGGCGGACAAGCTCGAGGAGGAGGGCTACGGCCAGTACGCGTACTTGTTCAAGGACGACGGGAAGGGCGGCGAGGACAGTCAGTAGGCCGGGCGGGCCGGAGCTGCAGGGCGCGCAGCACACACGCCCGCGCGACCGGTGGTTTCTCGGCGGCGGACTGCGCCGGCGAGAAACCACCGGCCCCGCGGGCTGCCCCCTCGGCGGTTGGGGCTGGCTGTCCTGGCCGATGAGGGAATGGGGTGGATCGGCGTTCGTCGGACTGCGGCGGCGAGGGGCCAACGGTCCCGCGGGCTGCCCCCTCGGCGGTCGGGGCTGGCTGTCCTGGCCGAGGAGGGGGAAGAGGTGGATCGGCGTTCGTCGGATAGCGGCCCGGAGTCCGCCGACGCGTGAAGCGGCCGAGCTCTGCCTCGGCCGGGCGATCGGTGAATCCGGCTCCGGACCTCCCCGCCAAATCGAGCTGTCTAGACAGACCCGGAAGGCTCCATCGTTCGGCGGAGAAGGGCGGGTAGTGGCGCCCCCGTCTCGAGGGGGCGCGGGGGTGATCCAACAAAAAGCCCCGCGTCGAGGAGGGAGCCGACGCGGGGGGAGGAGAGGGAGCTTGAAGGAGACTGTCGAGGCTCCCACTGGGGAGAGCCGGGGAGGCGGGCCAACTCCCGAGCAGCCCGCCTCATGCACTTGTAACAGTGCAAGCCGTGGGCCAGATTCCCGTCCCGGTGCGACGCCTGTAGACTCGCCGGGTCATGAGGATCCTCCTGACCGGCGCTACGGGCTATATCGGCTCGGCGCTCGCCCGCCGGCTGGCGCGCGAAGGCCACGAGCTCCGGGCCCTGGTGCGGGCGACCAGCCGCTCGGGTGAGCTCGAGAAGCTCGGCGTGGCGACCTTCACAGGGGACGTCGCCGACCCCGAGACGAAACGCAGCTCGCTGCGCGAGGCGATGTCGGGCTGCGACTGGGTGCTCCACCTGGCGGCCGAGCTCGACCCCGCGGCGCCCCTCGAGCGCATGCGTCGGGTCAACGTCGGGGGCAGCGAGGCGGTCGCCTCCCTGGCCTACAAGCTCGGCGTCGGGCGGCTGCTCTCGGTGTCCTCGGTCGCCTACTTCGGCGGCAGCCCGGCGGACGGCACGCCGGCGAGCGAGGAGTCGGCGCCGCAGACGCCTTTTCCCAGCGCCTACAGCCTGACCAAGCACGAGGGGGAGCTCGCCATCCGCGGCTGGGCCGAGCGGGGGCTCGCGGTCAACACCGTCTACCCGAGCCTGGTCTACGGCCCGCCGGGCAAGAAACAGGGAGCGAACTGGCTGCTGCGGGCGATCTTCAAAGGGCGCTTTCCGGTCCTCGTCGGGGGCGACCGCAAGACGAGCTGGGTGTTTCTCGATGACGTAGTGGACGCCGTCGTCCGCCTGATGGAGCGCGCCGCTCCGGGGCGGGCGTACCTGCTGGCAGGCGACGTGGCGACCGTCCGGGAGATCGCCGGCTGGATCCACGAGCTCGGTGGCGCGCCGCCTCCCCGGGTCCACCTGCCACTGGGCGTCGCCCGGGTGGCCACCGCGCTCACCGCGCCGCTCTTCCGCCTGGCCGGCAAGCGCCCGCCCCTGCCTCCCGAGCAGCTCGCCAACCTGTCGCGCCACTGGGCCTTCGACGACGCCCGCGCCCGAGAGGAGCTCGGCTGGCAGCCGCGGAGCCTCGCCGAGGGCCTGCCGCCGACCATCGAGTACATCAAGGAGCAAGGGTAGCCGAGCGCACTCGAAGCGGCTCGAGCTCGGACCTTGCGCCCCCTCCCACGCCGGCCAGCTTGCGGCAAGCACGCCGGCCCGAGCCTCGACGGACGCAGAGATCCTCTGGACCACCCCTCTCACCCTCGATCCCTCTCCCACCCGCTCTACCGCGGGGCCTCTAGTAACATTCGGGGTCCCATGGCCGAGCGCTTCACCGTCTTCAAGGACTTCGACTTTTCCGCCGCTCACGCCATCCGCGGCCACACCCGCGGCTGCCAGCGCCTCCACGGCCACAACTACCGCGTGCGGGTGTACGTCGCGGCGGGCGAGCTCGACGCCCTGGGCATGGTGATCGACTTCGCCGACCTGAAGCAGATCGTCTCCGAGGTGGCCGGTCCGTTCGACCACCAGGTGATCAACGAGATCCCCCCCTTCGACCGGGAGAACACCACCGCGGAGCTCCTCGCCCGTCACCTCCACCGCGAGGTGGCCCACCGGGTCGGCGAGCGCACCGGCGGCCGGGCCGCCGTCCGGCGCGTCGAGGTCTGGGAGACGGCCACCTCCTGCGCCGTCTACGAGGAGGCCTGAGCGTGGTGGCCTTTCCGGAGGGCGACCGGGCGGGCCGCCCGGCCGATGCCCGCGTCGTCCCGGCTCCCGAGCGGCGGCTGCGGGTCACCGAGATCTTCCACTCGATCCAGGGCGAGTCGACCTTCGCGGGGCGCCCGTGCGTCTTCGTGCGCCTGACCGGCTGCCAGATGCGCTGCCGCTGGTGCGACTCCGAGTACGCCTTCCACGGCGGCTCGTGGCGGACGGTGGACGAGATCCTCGAGGAGGTGGCGGAGCACGGCTGCCCGCTGGTCGAGGTCACCGGCGGCGAGCCGCTCCTCCAGCCGGGCGCCCGGCCCCTGATGAGCGCGCTCGCCGACCGCGGCTACGAGGTGCTCCTCGAAACCGGCGGCGGCCTCGACATCGGCGGCGTCGACCCCCGGGTGCGGCGAATCGTCGACGTCAAGTGCCCGGGAAGCGGCGAGGCCGGCGCGAACCGCTGGCAGAACCTCGACCTGCTGCGCGCCACGGACGAGGTCAAGCTCGTCCTGGCGTCGGAGGAGGACTACCTCTTCGCCCGGCGGGTGATCCGGGAGCGCCGGCTGGCCGAGCGCTGTCCGGTGCTCCTGTCGCCGGTCTGGAGCGAGCTCGAGCCGGCCCGGCTGGCCGAGTGGATCCTGCGCGATGGCCTGCCGGTGCGCTTCCAGCTCCAGGTGCACAAGGTGCTCTGGGGCGACCGCCCGGGGGTCTGAGGCGTCCGGGAGCCGACGGCCCCGGGGGCGGCTCGGGGTCGCGCCGTTCCTTGCGTGCCCTCCGGACCGGGCGGTACAATCCCCAGGGGCGTCGCCCGCTGCAGGCTCCGGCCGGGCGGCCTCTTCGGTCCGGCCGACCAGGTCACTCTGGCTGTTCCCGCCGCATACCGGTCGTTCTTCAGGCCCCACGCCCGAGTGGAGAGGTGTCATGAGCAAGGCCAAGCTGACGTTCGAGGACAAGGAAATCGAGCTGCCCGTGGTGGTGGGCTCCGAGGGCGAGCTGGCGCTCGACATCTCGCGGCTGCGCGCCGACAGCGGCATCATCACCCTCGATCCCGGCTACGCCGACACCGGGTCGTGCACCAGTGACATCACCTTCATCGACGGCGAGCGCGGGATCCTGCGCTACCGCGGCTACCCGATCGAGCAGATCGCCGAGCAGGCGGAGTTCACCGAGGTCTGCTACCTGCTGATCTTCGGCCGCCTGCCCACCCGCGAGGAGCTCGACGCCTTCCGCCAGCGCCTGACCAACCACACGCTGCTCCACGAGGACATGAAGAAGTTCTTCGAGGGGTACCCGCCGACCGCCCATCCGATGGCGATCCTGTCGTCCATGGTGTCGTCGCTGTCGGCCTACTACGGGGAGAGCGACGAGGAGGCGATCGACGTCAACATCATCCGACTGCTCGCCAAGACCCCCACGATCGCCGCCTTCTCGTTCAAGAAGACCGTCGGGCAGCCCTTCATCTACCCGCGCAACGACCTGTCCTACTGCGGCAACTTCCTCCACATGGTGTTCGCCGTGCCGGCCGAGCCCTACACCGTGTCGCCGGTGCTCGAGCGGGCGCTCAACATGCTGCTCATCCTGCACGCCGACCACGAGCAGAACTGCTCGACCTCGACCGTGCGCATGGTGGGCTCGTCGCAGGCGAACCTCTTCGCCTCGATCGGCGCCGGGATCAACGCTCTGTGGGGGCCGCTCCACGGCGGCGCCAACCAGCGGGTGATCGAGATGCTCGAGAAGATCCGCCAGGACGGCGGCGACGTGGACAAGTACGTGCGCCTGGCCAAGGACAAGGACTCGAGCTTTCGCTTGTTCGGCTTCGGCCACCGCGTGTACAAGAACTTCGATCCGCGCGCCAAGATTCTCAAGCAGTCGGCCGACGAGGTGCTGGGCGAGCTCGGCATCGAGCACGATCCGTTGCTCGAGATCGCCCGCCAGCTCGAGAAGGTCGCGCTCGAGGACGAGTACTTCGTCGAGCGCCGCCTCTACCCCAACGTCGACTTCTACAGCGGCATCCTCTACCGGGCGATGGGCATCCCGACCCAGATGTTCACGGTCATGTTCGCCCTCGGACGCCTGCCGGGGTGGATCGCCCAGTGGAAGGAGATGCGCGACGATCCGCGCACCCGGATCAACCGCCCGCGCCAGGTCTACACCGGCGAGGGCGAGCGGGACTTCGTGCCGCTCGGCGACCGCTGAGGCCGCGGCGCCCCCACCGCCGGTACGTCCAGCGCACCCGGGTGCGAAAGCGCTCGACCTCCCGCAAGCTCCAGACCGGGCCCGCAGGAAGATCCTGCCACCAGCCGGCTACTGGACGTAGCCGAGCGCCTCGAGCCGGCGCCGTTCCTCCGGCGTCAGGGAGGGGCTCGGAGTCTGGCCCGGCGACCGCTCGAGGGCCGCCAAGAGCGCCTTGTCGGCCTCGAGCCGGAGGCGGAGCTCCCGGCGCAACCGGGCGACGAGATCGGGGCGGCTCCCGGCGAGGTCTTCCTGCTCGCGCGGGTCGCGCGCCAGGTCGAAGATCCGGACCGCGCCGTCGGCGGGCGGGAAGATCGCCTGCAGCCCGCCCGCGACGATCGACTCGTAGGTCGTCCCGGAGACGATCGGCGCCGCAGGGTCCCGCTCGCCGAGGATCGAGCCGGGCAGCCCCGGCGCGGCGAGGCCGGCGGCGGCGAGCAGGGTCGGCGCGAGGTCGAGCGAGCTGGTCGGTGTGGCCCGGACCTCCCCGGCGTGCTGGCCGCCGGGCCACTTGACGATCAGTGGCACCTCGAGGATCTCCCGGTAGACGTTCGAGGCCGAGTGGAGCAGCGCCCCGTGCTCCTCGAAGGACTCGCCGTGGTCGGCGGTGACCACGATCAAGAGGCGGTCGAAGACCCCCTCCTCCTCGAGGTCGCGGAAGAGGTGGCCCAGGGCGGAGTCCAGCTCCGAGACGCCGGCGCGGTAGAGGTAGTGGAGGATCTCGGGCTCCCGCGGCAGCAGCGCGACGTCACCCGAGTCGATGTGGAGCAAGAGGTCCGACGCGCAGAAGCCCTGGCGGCAGCCGTAACCGGGCACCCCGAAGAGCTCCTTCACCTTCGCCGGGTGCATCCCGTCCGACTCGTAGGGCAGGCGCCGGGTGTCGGAGTGGGCGGTGTAGAGGTGGAGGAAGTAGAAGAAGGGCCGGTCGCGGTGGACGGCGATCCAGTCGGCGGTGGCCCGAACCGCCTGGTCCTCCCGCCAGTGCACCACGCGGTAGCCCTCGAAGCCCCGATCGAACCCCCACCGCCGGTCGAGCCAGAGGCAGTCGTGGACCAGCCCCTGGGTCGCGAATCCGGCGCGCCGAAAGCGCTCGGCCAGGGTTTCGACCGAGGGCGAGATCGCGTCCTCCTCGAGCCGCGCGCCGTGGACCTCGGGCGGCAGCCCGGTGAGCAGGCTGGCGTGGGACGGCTTGGTCCAGCTCGCCGCCGCGTAGTGCGGCGACCAGACCTGGGCGCGGCGGGCGAAGGCCTCGAGCGCCGGCGTGGCGGAGCCGATCGCGTCGGCCCGCAGCGTGTCGAGCGAGACGAGGAGCACCTGGAGGCGGGGCGGCCGGGGAGAGGGCGCCGCGGCGACCCGGTGACGGAGATAGAGCCGGCTGACCAGCAGCTCGCTCCGATCCGGCAGGTCGGCGTGGAACCTCAGGGTCACGGGCGCGCCCCCGAAGCGGCGCAGGTCGAGGCTCCGCTGGCTCCAGGCGGCCGGCGTGACCTCGAGCCGCGCCTCGGTGGAGCGGCCACCGGGGCCGTCGACGGTGATCGTGAGCGTGCCCCGCTTCGCCTTTTCGAGGCAGCCGTCGAAGACCAGGCTCGGCTCGGCGCCGAGGCGGGTCGTGAGCTCGACCGTCGCGCCGGGCGCGACGACCACCCCGTAGCGGCTCTCGTCGGCGCAGAAGATCCTCCCCGCGCCCCGCCTGGCGTCGACGGCGGCGAGGGCCGAGGCCAGCTTGCCGGAGACGACGAAGTCCCGGTAGCGGATCGACGGCTCGGGCCGACAGGCGAGCGTCACCAGCGCGGCGGCGACGCCAGAGGGCCGCCGAGCCGCAGCTTACTGCCGGCCAAGCGCGGCCTCGCGGTCCACGCCGTCGAGGTCGTCCGGCGCCGGGATCCCCACCAGGGCGGCGAGCGTCGGCGCCACGTCCGCGGCCGAGACCGGGGTCGCGATCCGGTGCGGTGCGATCCCCGCTCCGCGGACGAGCCAGGGCACCCGGGTGTCGTACGGATAGGGCGAGCCGTGGGTCGCGACCACCGGCGGCTCGACGGGGACGAAGCCCTCCTCGAGCTGGATCAGCAGGTCGGGGCTCCGGCGGGCGTCGAAGGCGTTGACGAAGAGACGGGCGTACGGCCCGGCCGGCGGCGAGCCGCTTTCGAGCTCGGCGCGGGTCCAGACGCGAGCCACGCCCGGGCAGCGGTCGAGGAGCTTCGCGGCCGCGCCCTCGACCGCGGCGAGCTCCAGGTGATGGGCCGCCACCGCCTGGCGGTCGATGAACGGGCCGGGATGGAGCCAGGTGGCCGGTCCGAGCTCGTCCTCGAGCTCGGACTCGATCCGCTGGAAGCAGAGCTCGTCGCGCGCCCCGGCGCGGCGCGAGGGGGCATCGCCCGCCGACCGGAGCTCGGGGACCGAGCCGACGCCGTGGTCGGCCGACAGGACCACGAGCGTGCGGTCGATCCCCAGCCGCCGGTCGACCAGGTCGAGGAGCTCTCCGAGGGCACGGTCGAGGCGCACCAGGGTGTCGGCGAACTCGAGGCTGTCCGGCCCGTAGAGGTGGCCGACGGCGTCGAGCGAGGAGAAGGAGACCGCCAGCAGGTCGGGCGCGCGGTCCTCCCCGAGCTCCTCCTCGGCGATCAGGGTCTCGGCGAGAGCGGCCACGTAGGCGTCTCCGAAGGGCGAGCGGTAGAGGTCCGAGTAGAACGCCGGGTCGGGCGCCAGCTCGAGGCCGCCCAGGGCGTGCGGAAAGGTCCGGGACGGCTCGACGGTGCCGAAGTCGACCTCGGCCGCGCCCAGGGCCGGCGCCCGGGCCGCGACCTCGGGAAGGGGCTCCCAGAGGCTGCCGAAACGCTCGGCCGGAGGGTGCTGCCGGTAGAACCCGTCGAGCCACGCGGGCCCCTTCTTGCCCCAGGGGTAGTAGCCGCTGCTCGCGAACCGGCCGGTCGACCGGTCGTACCAGAGGACGCCGTCCGGGTGCTGTCCGCCGAGCAGGATGGCCGCCCGGTCCTTGCCGCTCAAGGCGAACACCTTGCTCGTCGGCACCGCTTCGTGGAGCCAGTCGCCCAGGGCCTCCCCGCGCAAGTTGTGGGGCGAGCGCCCGGCGTCGGGATCGCCGACCGAGTAGACCTCCTCGCCGCTCTCCGGATCGATCCACTCGTTGCCGATGATCCCGTGGCTCTTCGGCTCCCGGCCTGTCGCCAGGGTGGCGTGGCCCGGCGAGGTCTCGGTCACCGCGTGGTCCTGGTGGGCGTCGGTGAACCAGGCCGACTGCTCGAGGAGCCGCTCCAGCCCGCCGTGGAGCAGGGGGCGCCAGCGCTCGATCTGGGCTGCGGAGCCCTGGTCGATGACCAGGAAGAGGATGAGCGCCGGAGCGTCGGCGGGAAGCTCCACCCGGTGCGCCGCCGGTTGCGGGAGCGCAGGAGCGGGCTCGGACCGGCCGCAGCCGAGGGCCGCGACGGCCAGCGAGAGCGACAGGGAGACGAGGGATCGCGAGCTCGACATCGGCGGGCCTCGTGGCGTGTGCCTACGGCGTCCGCAGGGCCGACCAGTTGTAGTCGGTCAGCAGCGGCCTGCCCTTGCCCGACCCCAGCAGCCAGAGGATCGACGGATGAGGCTCGAGCGCGGCGATCTTGAAGCGGCCCTCCCGCGAGCCCAGCACCAGCGCCGAGGCCGCCAGCGCTTCGGCGTCGACCGCCAGCTCGCTCGAGGCGATGGTCGCCCAGACCCCCTCGGGGGGCTTGCCGGTGCGCTGATCGAGGTAGCGCGGTACGCCGTCGGACCAGTCCGCCCGCCACACGATCGCGAGCGCCGCGTCGTGCAGGACCACGCGGTCGAGCGAGTGGCGGAACCCTTCGAAGACCGGCAGCTGGACCGGCCATCCGTCCTCCCCGGAGTCGTCCGCGGGAGCCGGGTCGCCCGGTCCCGGTCCGAACGCCCGGAGGATCCGGCCCACCCGGACCCGGCCGTCGGTCACCCCGGAGGCGCGCAGGCTCGCCACCGCCTGGTCGACGGCGAATCCGGCCGCGAAGCCGTCGAGGTCGACGCGGCTGTGGGCGGCGATCCAGACCTGGGAGAGCTTGCGGTCCACCGTCAGGCGGTTGCAGGCGGCGCTCTCCACCAGGGCGGCGCCGGGCGGCGGCGCGGAGGGATTCGCGCCGACCGCCCGCCAGTGGCTGGCGAGGTCCCCGCCGAGCGGTCCGTGGGCGCCGCCGGACCAGGTGCAGAAATGCTCGGCGCGTTCGAGCAGCTCGGCGGTCTCCGGCGAGACCCGGACCTCGCGTTCCAGCTCGGCGCCGGCGTCGATCTTCTCGGTGTCTTCGGCGAGCAGGGATTCGATCTCCTGGAGCCGTTCGAAGGCCTTGCGCAGCACCGCCCGGCTCGCGCCCGGAGAGAGCCCCTCGACGTCGATCTCCACCGGGCGGCCGAGGGCCTCGGCCTGGAGCTGGATGGCGCCGGCCACGACGGCGGGCGCGGCTCCCTCTCCCCCCGTGGCGCCGGCCGTGGCGCCGGCCGTGGCGCCGGAAGGCCCCAGGACGGCGAGCCCGGCCGTGGCCAGGAGTGCCGCGCCTCGGATCGTGGACCTCATGGAAGACCATCATAACCGGACCGGCCGGCGGCCGGTCCGAGGTTTCGGGCACATGCCTTGCTTGTGGAACGGTCGCCAGGCTACACTAGATGGCAGATCCGTTCAGATTCGGGGGTTCAGATGACGAGGACATCGGCTCGTTGCTTCTTCGCCTTTGTAATCCTTGCCATGGCGGTCGCCGCGCCGTCGCGCGCCGGGATCGTGAGCACGACCGTCGACGGAGACAGCGTCGCCGTCAAGATCCGTCTCTTGACCCTGGGGGCGGATCTCACCGTGAGCTTCGAGCACGCCGTGGGGCTCTCGCCACAGAACCTGGGAATCTCGACCCAGCTCCTCGGCCCCACGGCGCTTCGCCGGATCGCGAGCCGCCTGCCGGACAGCCTGGTCTCGGTGCCCCTCGGATTCCCGCTCCTCCTGACCATCGAGCCGCCGGCGGACGGCGGCTTGTCGTTCTCCGGCGTGGTGACGATCGAGCTCTACACCCACGACCTGGTCTATGTGCCGGGCAGCCCGCTGCGCCTCTTCTCGGCTCCCGTGGGCGGAGCGTTCCGCGACATCACCGAGTCGGCGAGCGCAGGGAGCTACCGGGTCCGCGGCCGGAAGGGCCAGTTCTGCCAGTTCCTGATCGTCGCCGATCTGCGCCCCGTCGACTCGGTGATCGCCACCAAGCTCACCCGGTTGCGCAACGAGCTCGACGACGACGCCGGCCAGATCGAGGAGGCGGAGCTCGAGACCCTGGACGGGCTGCTGTCGGCTGCCGAGTCCTCGGTCGCGGCCGGTGACGTGGTGGCGGCGATCGAGGGGGTCGAGGCGTTCGAGTCCGAGGTCCAGGCGGCGAGCGGGGCCAAGATCCCCGACGTCTGGCGCTCCTCGGGCGACCTGGTGGACGTCGCCGGCCGGCTCCGGGCCGCCGCCAGCACGCTGCGCTACAGCCTCCTGCTGAAAGACAACGGCGGCTCTTGAGGCACCCCGGATCCTCATGCCCGCGCTGCTGACGCTCCACTACGCCGACCGACCGGCCCGCCGGTTCCTGCTCGACGAGGGCAGGCGGCACGTCGTCGGGCGGCTCCAGGAGTCCGACGTACGGCTCGACGACACGCGCATCTCGCGGCGCCATGTGGCCCTGGAGGGCGGACCGGCGGGCTGGAGCGTGACCGACCTCGAGAGCAAGAACGGCGTCGCGGTCGCCGGCCGGCCGGTGCGGGGCACGGCGCGTCTCGCCCCGCAGTGCTGGCTCGGTCTGGGAGGGTTGCTGGCGCGCTTCGAGGTGATCAGCGAGGCGGAGCGCCTGGCCGCCGCGGGCCGCGACCGCGACCGCTGGCACACCACCCTGCGGCTCCGCGAGCGGCTCGACCCGACGACCGGTCTTCCCGCCCTCCTCGGCCAGGTCTTGGGCTCGGTGCTCCAGCTCGCCGGCGCCGAGCGGGGCTTCGTCCTCCTGGCGCGCGAGGCCGGCGGCCTGGAGGTCGCGGCCGCCGCCGGGCTCGAGCCCGAAGCGCTGGCGAGCGAAGAGTTCGCGGGCAGCGCGGGGGCGGTCGAGCGCGCCCTCGCCGAGGGCCGGCCGGTGGTCGCCTGCGACGTCGGCGCGGACCTCGAGCTCGGCCGCCGCGCCAGCATCGCCGACCGGGGGATCCGGGCGCTCGCCTGCCTGCCCCTCGAGGTCCTGGGGCGGCGTATCGGCGCCATCTACGCCGACAGCCGGCGGCCGGGGAGCGCCTTCACGGACCTCGACCTCGAGATCTTCGAGGCCCTCGCCGGCCAGGCCGCTCTGGCGATCGCCGTGGCCCAGCTCTCGCGGCAGGCGGGAGGCCTGGCCGGCGAGGTGCCGACGAGCTGGGACCCGGAGGCCGCGGAGGTGCCCGGCTTCCTCGCGCCCTGGGCCGACTCGCTGCCCGCCTATGAACCGGGCGCCGAGGGCCCGGCGGGCGCTTGGCGCTCCCGCTTCCCGGCCGACTCCGCGCCCGGCGACTCCAGCCTGGAGGCGTGAGCTCCGGAATCGAGGGGTCGCGGAGGAGATCCGGTCGTACTCTGCGGTAGTCTGACCCCCAGGTGCCCGGGCGTTCCGACAGCGACGCACAGCCGACTCGAACGAATCTCGCCGAGGGCTACCTCCTGGCGCCCGGTACCCGGGTCGCCGGGCGGTACCGGATCGTCGAGCTCCTCGGGGTCGGTGGCATGGGCATGGTCTACCGTGCCCGGGACGAGCGTCTCGACCTCGAGGTCGCGCTCAAGGTGCTCCGGCCGGAGGCCGCGGCCGGCGCCCACGGCGAGGAGCGGTTCCGCCGCGAGCTCATCCTCGCCCGTCAGGTGACCCACAAGAACGTCGTCCGCATCCACGATTTCGGCGAAGACGGCGAGCTGCGCTTCCTGACCATGGACCTGGTGCCGGGGCGCTCGCTCCAGGCCGTGCTCGCCGAGCAGGGGGCCCTGGCACCGGAGCAGGCCGCCGCCGTCGCCCGCCAGCTCGCCGACGGGCTGGCCGCGGCCCACGAGGAAGGCGTCGTCCATCGGGATCTCAAGCCGGCCAACGTGCTGCTGGACGAGGACGGGACGGCCTACCTGACCGACTTCGGCGTCGCGCGCTCGATGGCCGGAGCCGCCCTCACCCGCGCCGGCAGCCTGGTCGGTACCCCCGACTACCTGTCGCCGGAGCAGGCCTCGGGCGGCGAGGTCGACGGGCGCAGCGACATCTACGCCCTGGGTCTCATCCTGTTCGAGATGCTCACCGGCGAGCTGCCCTTCCGCGGCGAGACGATGGGTGAGGTCCTGGGGCAGCGCCTGAGCGGCAGGCCCCGGACGCCGCGCGAGCTGGGAGTGCGGGTCCCCCGTTTCCTCGAGCGGATCCTCGGCCGCTGCCTGGAGCGCGAGCCGGCCGAGCGCTACCAGAGCGCCTCCGACCTCGCGGCGGACCTCGCCGGGGTACGGGCCCCGCGTGGGCCCCGCGCCGGGGCGTGGCGGAGGCCGGGCGGGCGGCGCCTCGCGGCGTGGACCGCGGCCGGCGTCCTCGTCCTGGCGCTCGCGGCCCTGGGGGTCGTGCTGGCCCGCCGGGCCGCGCGCGGGCCGGCTTCGGCGGCCGCCCCGTCGCACGCGGTCGCCATCCTTCCCCTGGCGGACGAGACCGGCCGCACCGAGCTCGCGTGGGCCCCGACCGGCCTGGCGGAGATGCTGACCTCGGCCCTCGCCGAGAGCCCCGCCCTGCGCGTGGTCGACAGCCAGCGGGTGAGCCGGACGGTCCGCGATCTCGGCCTGGCGCCGGGCGCTCCGGGCGAGCAGGAGGCGCGCCAGCTCGCCGAGCTCCTCGACGTCGACCGCCTGGTGGTGGGCACGGTGCGCTCCGCCGGCGACGTGCTGCGGGTCGACGCCCATCTGCTCGGCCCCGAGGGCTCGCCGGTCGGGACCGGCATCTCCGCCCAGGGCGGCGCCGGCGACGGGGGCCTCTTCCAGGTCGTCGCACGCCTGGGCGGCGAGCTTCGGGAGCGCCTGGAGGTCGCCGCGCCGGCGGCGCCCGCGAAGGCGGCGACCACGGCCTCCACCGCGGCCTTGTCGGCCTACTCCCGCGGAGTCGCGAAGCTCGCCGCGGGCGACGCGGCCGGCGCAGCTCCCGAGCTCGAACGGGCGGTCGCCGAGGACGCCGGTTTCGCGGCGGGCTGGGTGCGCCTCGCCGGCGCCTACGACGAGCTCGGCTATCACGACAAGGCCCTCGAAGCGGCTCGCCGCGCGGTTTCGGTGCTGCCCGCCGAGCGGGGGAGGCTGGCCTATGAGGCGCGGGCGCGCGAGGCCCTGCTCGCAGGCGAGCCGAAGCGCGCCCAGGCGGCGCTGGGTGCCCTGGTCGCGCGCTACCCGCACGACGTCGAGGCCCGGATCGAGCTCGCCCGCGCCTACGGCGACGGCGGCCACTTCGACGACGCGCGCAAGGTCCTGCTCCGGGTCGCCGCCGAGGAGCCCAACCACCCGCGCGCCTGGTACCTGCTCGGCAAGTACGCGGTGCTGGCGGGTGACAGCCGGCGGGCGGTCGACGACTACCTGGTCCGGGCGCTGGTGATCCAGAACCGGCTGGGCAACGCCAAGGGGCGGGCCGACGTGCTCAACGCCCTGGGCGTCGCCTACGACGACCTGGGCGAGCTCGACCGCGCGGCCGAGCGCTACGGCGAGGCCGCGGAGATCCGCTCGCGGATCGGCGACCGGCGCGGCTACGCGGCCACGCTCACCAACCTCGGGTCGGTGGAGTTCCTGCGCGGCCACTATGCCGCGGGGCGCTCGCGCATGGAGGAGGCCCGGGGCATCCTCGAGGCCATCGGCGACCGCGAGGGCGTGGCCGGTCTCGAGAACGACTTCGGCATCCTCGAAGAGGAGCGCGGGCGCTACCAGGCAGCGCTCGACCACTACCGGCAGGCCCTCCAGATGCGCCAGGACCTGGGCGACCACCGGGCGCTGGCGGAGAGCTACAACAACGTCGGCTTCGCCTTCTACCTCCTGGGCCAGTACGACAACGCCGGTGTCTACTGGCACCAGGCGCTCGACCTCTACCAGAAGAGCGGCAACCGGGAGGGGCAGGTGATCGCCACCCAGAGCCTCGGGCTGCTCGACCTGGTGCGCGGCGAGTGGTCCTCGGCGCTCGAGTCGTTCCTCGCCGCCCTGGACCAGAGCCGCGCCCTCGGGCTGCGCGACGCCGAGGCGGTCTCGCTCGGGCACCTGGGGCGGGTCGCCGAGCTCCAGGGGCGCTACGGCGCGGCGCGCGAGTCCTACTCCCAGGCGCTCGCCATCGTCCATGAGCTCGCCGACGCCCGGGGCCTGGCGGAGTTCTCGCTGTTCGAAGCGAGCGTCCTGATCGAAACGGGCCGCGCCGGGCCCGCGAAAGAGCAGCTCGCAAACGCCTCCGGCTGGCTCCGCGAGGCCGGCAACCAGGAGCAGCAGGCGGAGCTCGAGCGCCTGCGAGGCGAGCTCTCGCTCCTGGGCGGCCGCTTGCCCGAGGCGCGGGAGGCCTTCGGCCGCGCCCTCGGCGACGCCCGCTCCTCGGGGAGCTTCCTGGCCGAGCTGCGCTCCCGCCTCGGACTGGCCGAGGCCGATCTCGCCGCCGGGCGGACGAAGCCCGCGGTCGTTGGGCTAGAGTCGGTGGCGACCGACGCCGGCGGGGCCGGTTGCCAGATGGTGGCCCTGGAGGCGGCGGTCGCGCTCGCGGAGGCGCGGCGAGCGGCCGGGGACCTCGCGGGCGCCGAGCGGGCGGCCCGAGAGGGTCTCCGGCTGAGCGCCCGGGTCGGGCCGTACGCGCGGGCCTGGCGCCTGCACCGCACCCTGGCGGCGATCCTCGACGCCCGGGGCGAGGCGGCGGGCGCCGGGCGGGAATGGGCGGCCGCGGGCCGGGAGGTCGACCGCCTGCGCGAGTCGCTCGCGGGCGAGGAGCGCAAGGCGTTCGAGCATCTGCCGGAGGTGGAGAGCGTTGTCGAGACCGTCCGAAAGCGAGCCGGTGAAACCCGCCGCGGCTGAGCGCCGGCCGGAGGAGCCCGGCGACGGCGTCGCGTCGGTCGACCTGCTGGAGCGGATCCGGCGCATCGACCGGGAGAACGAGCGCCTGTTCGAACGCCTGGTCCAGGGGGAGCGGCGCTTTCGGGGCCTGGCGCGGGCGGTCTGGGAGGTCCAGGAGGAGGAGCGCCGCCGGATCGCGCGGGAAGCTCCACGACGGTCTCGGGCAGACCCTGACCGCGCTCAAGATCCGTCTCGAACGCCTGGGCGGCCGGGCCGCGGCGATCGATCCGGGCCTCGCCGGCGAGGCGGCGGCGGCCGTCGAGATCGCGGGCGCGGCGCTGGCCGAGGCGCGCCGCCTCGCCCACCTGCTCCGCCCGCAGATGCTCGACGACCTCGGTCTCGCCCCGGCCCTGCGCTGGCTGGCGCGCACCCTGGGCGAGTGGGCGGGCTTCGAGGTCACCCTGGAGTCCGGTCTCGAGCCGGAGTCGCGCCTCGAGCCGGAGGTCGAGACCCTGGCCTTCCGCGTCGTCCAGGAGTCCCTGACCAACGCCATGAGGCACTCGGGTGCGGCCGGCGCCCGGGTGCGCCTCGAGCGCGTCGAGGACCGGCTGATGATCGAGGTGGCCGACCGGGGCCGGGGGTTCGACGCGCAGACCGTCCTCGGCCCGGCCGAGACGGCCTCCGGCTTCGGCCTGCGCGGCATGCGCGACCGAGTCGAGCTCGCGGGCGGCTCGTTCCGGCTCGCCTCCCGCGCGGGCGACGGCACGCGCGTCGAGGTGGAGCTGCCGGCCGCCGGGCGCGGGGCGGAGGCCTGATGCCGGCCGGGCTCGCCATCCGGGTGCTGGTCGCCGACGACCACACGATCGTCCGCGAGGGGTTGGTGAGCCTGCTCGGCGAGGGGGGCGAATGCGAGGTGGTGGCGCAGGCCGCCGACGGCGCGGAGGCGGTGGAGCGCGCGCTCGCGACCCGCCCGGACGTGGCCGTCCTCGACCTCTCGATGCCCCGGCTCTCGGGGCTGGAGGCGGTGCGCCGAATCCACGCCGAGCTGCCGGCGACCCGGATCCTCGTGCTCAGCATGCATGAGGACGAGGAGTACGTCGTGCGGGTGGTGCGGGCGGGCGCCGACGGCTACCTGGTCAAGGACAGCGCCGGCTCGGAGCTGCTGGCGGCGGTCCGGGCCCTCCACTCCGGCCAGGGCTACTTCGGCCCCCGGCCGGCGCGGGTGCTGGCCGAGCGCTACCGCAACCCCGATCGCACGCCGGAGGATCCCTACGGCTCGCTCACGCCGCGGGAGCGCGAGGTCTTCCACCTGGTGGTCGAAGGTCGGGCCACCAAGGAGGTGGCCCAGGCGCTCGGCATCAGCGTCAAGACCGCCGAGAACCACCGCAGCCGCATGATGGAGAAGCTCGGGGTCCACAACACCGCAGAGGTCGTCCGCTACGCGGCACGCAAGGGCCTGCTCGGCTAGCGGCGTCCCGCGCCGGTTTTCCTCTCGCAAGGTCCTATTTTTCTCCTTCTACGCACTTTCAAAGTGAATGGACCGCTGGTTTCCATGTCGGGGCCAGGTGCGTCCGCTCGGAGGGAGGAGATCCCATGCAGAGGTTCCGCCTCACCCTTGTCGCCGTCGTTCTCGCTCTCGCGCTGCTCTGCGCCGCCTTGCCGGTGGTGGCCCAGGAGTCGCACGGTGGTGCCCTTGTCACGGTCCGTGTGGCGCCGTCCTCCGGCCTCGGCGTGCTCGGCACCCTGGACGCTCTCTGGACTCGGGCGTGGGTTGGCTTCTGGACGGAACTCGCGCGCCTCGCGCCCTCGGCCGCGCCGGCCGGCTCGCGCGGCGCGGCGGTCTCCGGCCTTACCACCTCCGCGACTTCGACCGCCTCGACCTGCGATCTCGACTGCGGCGATCGGACTGGAGTGGTCGATCCGGACGGCTAGGCCGGTGGTCACCTCGACCGTCTAGAGCCTACAAGGTCAGGTTCTCTCGTCGGCCTGTCTCACTTTCCCCGATTCGAGCAACCTTAAGGATGTAGGCGACAACTCAATCGGATGGGGAATGGAGGTCCGGCTCATGGAGGAATGTCGCGGCAAGGGCAAGTGGCACGTCACGCCCGAGCTGCTGGAGGCCCTGGCCCGGGGGGAGATCGACCCCGGCGTCTACCTGACGCTCCTGCTGGAGCACCTGGTGCGCCTGTGCCCGGAGTGTCACGCCGGGGTCGAAGCCCTCTCCACCGGCCGCCGCAGCGTTGTGGCGGCGAGTTCCCCGAACTCGGCACTCATCGACCGGGCCGCGGTCCCGGCTCTCGCCTTCCACGAGCAGCAGCGCCGAGCGCGGCGCGAGCTCGCCCTGCTCGGAGCCCTGGCCGACCATCCGCGCCGCCTGGCGGCGGTCCGCCGAGGGGCCTTCACGGCTCTGAACCCGGCCCTCGTCGAGCTCCTGCTCGCCGCCGGCCGCGACAAGATCCACGACTCTCCGACGGCCGCCCTGGAGGCGGCGGAGCTCGCCGTCGAGCTCGCTCGCAGACTTCCCGCGGACACCTACGGAGAGGCCTTCTGCCGCGACCGCGTGGCCGAGGCCCGGGCGCACCAGGCCAACGCCCTCCGGGCGGCTGGGGACTTGCACGGCGCCGAGGCCGTGATGGCCGAGGCCGCCGCCCTCCTCGAGAGCTCTGCGGACGATCTCTTGCGAGCCGAGGTGGCGAGCTTCGCCGCGTCGCTCGCCAAAGATCAGCGTCGCTTATCTGACGCTGTGGCCCATCTCGACCTCGCCGAAAAGCTTTACGCTTCGATCGGCGCCGAGGGTGAGAGGCTAATCGGAGTATGGCTGAAACGCGCCGAGGTCGCTTTTCTCGGCGGCGATGTGTCCACTGCGGTGGGGCAGGCGCGCGCCACGTTGGCGGCGCTCGATGCTGGGACGCCGCCGTCGCTGCGGTTCATCGCACACCACAATCTGGCCTGGTACCTATGCGAGGCGGGCGAGCTCAAGGAGGCCCAGCAGCTACTCGCCGCAGCCGAGCCCCTCTACCTCGCCCACCCGGACCGCTCCTTCCGGCTCCGGCGCGACTGGCTCCGGGGCCGGATCGCCCTGGGCCTGGGCGATACGGCCGCGGCGGAGGCGAGCCTTCGCGCCGCGCGCGACGGCTTCCTCGAGGCCGGCTTGGGCTACGACGCGGCGCTCGTCGCCCTCGACCTCGCCGTCCTCCTCCTCGAGCAGGGGCGGACCGCCGAGGTGCGGGAGATCGCGGTCTGGACCAAGGTCCTGTTCGAGGCCCAGGACATCCATCGCGAGGCCCTGGGCGCCCTCTCGCTCTTCCGCCAGGCGGCCCTGCGTGATCTGCTGACCGTCCACGAGATCCGCCGGGTCGCCCGCTACCTCTCCGACCTGCGCGACCAGCCCGCCAGCCGTTCCGAAGTCGCCTCCTGAGCCCAAGACCCAAACAGGCCGGGGGACCTGACACGGCTCCCCCGGCCTGCCTGGGCAATTCGATGGCTCATCCTTCGCCGATCAGACGCAGAAGTTCCCCTCGGAGCCGCAGCAGCAGAGGGGGACCACGGTCACGCTGGACCGAATGGCCACGGAATCGCCGAGGCGCAGGATGACGAAGGCGATGGCCCTGTGGCGTTTCGGGCTCTGGTAAACCATCTCGAGGTGTTGCTTGATCTGGTCGACCAGCGGACCCGGCACTGGCTCCGTGCTGTGGAGTACGTCGAGGCGGCCGAGGCGGCCTGAGTCCGTGAAATCGGCGCGGACCACCAGCTCCTCGCCCGGCGCCCCACCAGAAAAGGACGGGCCGACCATCCGGGCCCGGGGAGTCGGAATCCACCGGGAATTCCGCGGGTGCTCGGCGCTCTCGACGACCAGCACGGTCCCCGAGGCCTTCGTCGCTTGGGCGCGGAGCCTCGCAGCGGCGGCATCTCCGAACGGTGGAGAAGACGCGTTGAGAACCTTGATCGTGGGCGCGTCGTCTTCCGCTGGCGTCACGGAGAGGACCGCCCAGTCCTCGAGCAGGTAGCGCATATGCCCCTGGACGTCGCGACGAGTCAAGGCGGAGAAGCCTGGGACCGCAGCGAGCATCGCTCCGCTGTTGACCGACGCCATCGTCGCGGTGGTCACTGCACCGCTCCCGCAGACTCCGCCGCCGCCTCCCCATCCGCCTCCGCCATCGGGGGGTGGCGGGGGCGGCGTGAAGCAGCCGACGAGACGGACACCGGTATCCTTGGTGGAAATCTCGGAACTGAACGGGTGGTAGACCGTGACGGCGCCATGCCCTACGTAGTTATAGGTTGCGGGGCAGTTGAGCCGGTAGAGGTTCGAGTAGGCGGCGCAGGAGCCAGTGCACGAAATGTACATACCTTGCGTGATGCCATGGCCCGTCAGTCCATCGCCCTCCGCATCCGGCATCGACCAGTTGTAGAGGCTTCCGCCATCCCGGTTGTCGTTCAGCTCCGTGTTGATCTGGTAGTCGACGTCGCCAGAGTCGACGGATCCCTGGTATTGCGCGATCCCGTCGACACGAACTCCCATGTACCCATAGGACGATACGACGGTTGCTGCGTCGACGCTCATCATGACGAACGTCCCGGCCTCAGATCGACTCGTCGAGGCCCCGAGTACCAACAGAATCGCACAGCCCATCCAGCGCCCTCGGTGCTTCATGGGGTCACCTCCTGGCCGGGGTCGATGTCGAGCAGCTCATTCCCCATGTCGGCGACGACATGCTCGAGGAGGAAGCGGCGAAGGCGCTGCCAATCGTCGCCATTAAGTTGCTCCCGAAGCTCTGGTAAGAGTTTCGCCGCGGTCTCGGTGACTGGATTGCGCATCCAAGCGGCGCGAAGCTCGGCCAGGTGGTCGCGAGAAACCCCGGTGCTCTGCTGGAGCATGTCGAGGTCGCCTTCTTTCGCAGCCCTCTCGATGGTCTTGACCGCTACACGGTCACCCCCGCGGCCTCGAATCGCCTTCCGCTCCATCTCTTGAAACTCGAGACTCGCTGGCCCCACCTCTTGTACGATGGCCTGGCTCTCGTCGAATTCGCGAGTGCCGAAGAGGAGGATTGTGGTGACTGCCGTCCGACCGAAACCGAAATTGGTGAGAGCGTCTGTGGCATGAGCGGCACCCCGAAAATGGAGGTGAGCGCCCGCGAAGGCCTCGAAGGCGAGCCACATTGGGGTGAGCTCCGGATCGAGACGCGTGTTGTAGTAGAACTTAACAGATTTGAGCTGCTCTTCGTTGAAGTTCTGAGCAGCGAGCCCGGCCTTCATCGCCGCTTGGTAACGGTCGACCTGTGCCATCGGGTCGCGGTAGGTCGCCCGGAGCTGGCCCGGCGTGATCTCGTCGGTCAGGGTCCACCAGAGTGGCGAGTCGACCGGGGTGTCGAGATCCATCGGTTGAGCCGACGATGGCCTCGAGCCCGCGAGGGCGATCACGACGGCGAGGATCGCCGCGAGACTGCTGATCTTGGAGGTCTTCATGAATCCATCCTCTCGAAGAGGACTGCGTCATCAGATGGGCATGACGGGCAGACAGAGAGGGGCTGCTCGTGCCCGGCGATTCACGTGACGTGCACTCGGCCGACAGGCGGGCCGCGGATTGCATCGAACCCCATAGTCCTCGCACTTCGCAGGTGAATGATTCCTGGAATGGAGCTCGACGAAACGACCTGGCGCTCGATTTGGGTCCTCACAGCTCATGCCTCCTCGACCCGGTAGCCGGCTCGATGGGCGCGGAGGAGGGCGGCGCGTCGGCTCTCGCGGGCGCCCGGCAGCGCCAGGAGAGCGCCGACCTCGGTGGGGGCGAGGGGCGCTCCACGCCGGCTGACGAGGGCTGTGGTCCCGTGGCCTTCGCTCGGCACCGAGTCGACCAAGCGGCCGGCTCGGGCCGTGGCGTCGTTTGCCACGTAGAGGACGTTCATCGCGCGCTCCCGGCTCACCGCCCCGCGTCCCGGTCGCGAAGCGCCGAGGCGAAGTGGCGCTCGGTCTCCTCGTCGTCCCAGGCGAAGACTGTGAGGCCGTCGCCCAGGGCGGAGCCCCCAGCCGGGCAGTCCACGCTGTTGCCGATCTCGTGGCCCACGATCCAGCTCCTCGCGCCTTCGGCTGCCTGGAGATAGCGAAACAGCTCGGGGTCGCCCAGGGAGAGGGCCGTCTCCGGCGGAGGGACCTTGTCGAGCATCTCCGCGACGACATCGAGGAGGGCGAGAGCCGTGCCCACCCGGACGCGGGCCTCCTCGGCAGTCGTCACGGGTCGATCGAAGCCCACCTCGCAGTCGGTCATCGTCGATCCCCCGGCGGGGCCACTAACCCTCCCGAGGGCCAAGCCACCTCCGATTTAACGAGACAATCCAACTCATGGGATGAGTAGCTTGAGACCTGTCGGCTCGCCGGCTCTCCGCTCATCGATCTCTCCTCTCGCTCCTGATCTACAATAGCTGTAGATCTTGCCGACCTCTCCTGGCCCGAAGAGGTCTCTGGGAACCATCTAAGTAGAGTCCTAACTCGTTGGGTATTCTAGGGACCCGTTCGCAATCTGTCAACCGCAGCTCTGGATGGAGGGCTCGATGAGGGAACCAAAGGCTCTAGAATGGCCTCGCGATGGGTAGCGGAGAAAGCACAGGAGCCGAGATGCCAGCTCTGGCGCGGCGGCTTCGAGAGCTTCGGTTGAAACGCGGCTGGAGTCAGCAGGCGCTGGCCGAGAGGGTCGGGCTTCGACAGAAGCAGATCTCCAGCTACGAGCGCGGCACGCACACGCCCTCGATCGGGACCTTGATCGCGCTGGCCAAGGCCCTCCGGGTGTCGCTCGACTACCTCGCGGAGCTGCCTGCCGAGGAGTCCTGGAAGCCCGCGGTCACCGATCGGGACCTCCTCGAGAAGGTCCAGCGCATCGACACGCTCGGCGATCGCGATAGGGCCCTGGTCAAGGCCGTGATCGACCTGGTCGCGCCCAGGAGCAGAGCGTCGCACTGCCCCGCATGCGGGCAGGAGCTCTCTGTGGCGGACGCTGGAGACTCGAGTCTCACCCGCCGGCAGCAGGAGCAGCGAGCCCGGGAGACGGTCGCGATCCTCGAGGCCCTTCCTGGCCACGCCGCGCGGCTGGCGGCGGTGCGCGGGAGCGCCCTCGCCGGGCTAGACCCGGCGCTCGTCGAGCTCCTTCTCGCCGCCGGCCGCGAGAAGATCCACGACTCGCCGGTGGCCGCCTTGGAGGCCGCGGAGCTCGCCGCGGAAGTGGCGCCGCGGCTGCCCGAGGAGACCTATGGGGCCCGGTTCTGCCGCGACCGTCTGGCCGAGGCCCGGGCGCACCAGGCCAACGCCCTCCGGGCGGCTGGGGACTTGCACGGCGCCGAGGCCGTGATGGCCGAGGCCGCCGCCCTCCTCGAGAGCTCTGCGGACGATCTCTTGCGAGCCGAGGTGGCGAGCTTCGCCGCGTCGCTTGCCAAGGACGAGGGCCGTTGGTCCGAGGCGCGCTCGCAACTCGACCTTGCAGAGGCTTTGTGCGCCTCTGTAAGTGCCCATCCAGAGTTCTTGACCCGCGTGCGGCTCAACCGTGCCGATGTCGACTACTGCGCCGGCGACCTCGACACGGCGGTGGTCCAAGCGCGCGCCAACCTGGCCGCTCTGGACGAGACGACGCCACCGTCGCTCCGGTTCATCGTCCACCACAACCTCGCCTGCTACCTGTGCGACGCCGGCGAGCTCGAGGAGGCCCAGCAGCTACTCGCCGCAGCCGAGCCGCTCTACCTCGCCCACCCGGACCGCTCCTTCCGGCTCCGGCGCGACTGGCTCCGAGGCCGGATCGCCATGGGCCTGGGCGATACGGCCGCGGCGGAGGCGAGCCTCCGCGCCGCGCGCGACGGCTTCCTCGAGGCCGGCCTGGGCTACGACGCGGCCCTCGTCGCCCTCGACCTCGCCGTCCTCCTCCTCGAGCAGGGGCGCACCGCCGACGTGCGGGAGATCGCGGTCTGGGCGACGGCGCTGTTCGAGGCCCAGGACATCCACCGCGAGGCCCTGGCCTCCCTCTCCCTCTTCCGGCAGGCCGCCCTCCAGGACCTGGTGACCGTCCAGGAGATCCGCCGCGTCGCCCGCCAGCTCTGCGAGCTGCGCCACCAGTCCGCTATCCGTTCCGAAGTCGCCTCCTGAGCCGGTTCCCCCCGCCGGACTGAGGAATCACCCGGGTGGACCGCTGCGTGGGCAGGCGGGAGACTGGTCATGGCCGGATGGGATGAGATCCCCAGCCGTGCCGGTGCTCAGGTCCGTAAGCGGCGCCGTTCGTGTCGAGGTCGGCGCCGCCGTCGGAACAGGGCGGGGCGCTCCGGCGTCCCCGTCCTGCTCTCTCGGCCGCTCGGGGGCCGTGCGTCGTCCCCGGGCGGCCGGCTTTTGCTGGGGTGCCCCCTCCCGGCCTTCCGGCGGAGTCCGAGGGGAGGCTGGGCCGCTACTCGATCTGGATGCGGGCGAAGCGGCGCTTGCCGACCTTGAAGACGTAGGGATCGGGGCGCGCGGCGAGGTCGGTGAACGGGTCCTCCACCCGCTCGCCGTCGATCGACACGGCGCCCTGCTCGAGGAGCCGGCGTGCCTCGCTGTTCGAGGCGGCGAGCCCGGTTCCGGCCAGGAGCTTGAAGAGCGGCGTGCCGGCCGCGATTCGGTGCTCGGGCATCGCGTCGGGCTCTCCGCCCCGGGCGAACACCTTCTCGAACTCCTGCTCGGCCCGCCCGGCCGCCTCTTCGCCGTGGTACTCGGCGGCCAGCCGCCGCGCGAGCTCCTGCTTGACCTTCTTGGGGTGAAGGCCGCCGGCCTCGACCCGCCGCCGGCGCTCGGCGATCTCGGCCTCCGGCAGGTCGGTCAGGAGCAGGTACCAGTCCCACATCAGGGCGTCCGGGATCGACATCGTCTTGCCGTAGATCTCCTCGGCCGGCTCCTCGATGCCGACGGCGTTGCCCAGGCTCTTGGACATCTTCTCGACCCCGTCGGTGCCCACCAGCAGCGGCACGGTGAGCACCACCTGGGGCTCGAGCCCTTCCTCCTTCATCAGGTCCCGGGCGACCAGCAGGTTGAAGATCTGGTCGTGGCCGCCGAGCTCGACGTCGGCCTCGAGGGCGATCGAGTCGTAGGCCTGGGCGAGCGGGTAGAGGAGCTCGTGGAGCGAGATCGGCTGGTTGGCTTCCCAGCGCTTGCGGAAGTCCTCGCGCTCCATCATCCGGGCGAGCGTGTAGCGGCCGGCGAGCCGCACCATGCCCACCGAGCCGAGCTCGAGAAGCCAGCGGCTGTTGTAGTCGACCACCGTGCGCTCCCGGTCGAGGATGCGGAAGGCCTGCTCCTGGTAGGTGCGCGCGTTGGCCCGCACCTCGTCCTCGGAGAGCTGCGGCCGGGTCACCTTCTTGCCCGTCGGATCGCCGATCATGGCGGTGAAGTCGCCGACCAGGAAGACCACCCGGTGGCCGAGATCCTGGAAGTGCCGCATCTTGCGGATGAGCACCGTGTGGCCCAGGTGGAGGTCGGGCGAGGAGGGATCGAAGCCGGCCTTGACGGTCAGCGGCCGTCCGCTCGCGCGCGAGCGCTCGAGCTTGGAGCGGAGCTGCTCCTCGTCGACCAGATCGACCGCGCCGCGGCGCAGCAGCGCCAGCTGCTCTTCGACGGGGCGGAGCTCGGCCTTCGCCATGAGGCAGAGGAGGTTACCAGAACTCCAGCAGCGGAAATGTGAGGGTGACGCGGCCTACCACGCGATGTAATCCAGCCCCGGCTGGAGCCGCCGCGCCTCGCTGCGCGCTTGCAGCACCGGGTGCTCCCAGTGCAGCCGGAGCCAGGCCCGGAAGACCGCCGTGAACATCTCGAGCCGGGCGCGCGAGCCGAGCGCCAGCCCGCGCTTGCGCTCCTTGACCAGGTGCTTGAGCTGGTAGAGGACCGTGGTCTCGAGGCGCAGCTTCTGGCGCCGGCAGGAGTAGTTGAGGGCCGTCTCGACGGCGAAGCCGGCGAGGTACTCCTCCGGGAGCGCCTCGAACACCTGCCGCTCGAGGCACCGGATGCCGGAGAGAAGCGGCCCGTAGCGGGCGTGGAACCAGTCGAGGAACCATCCCCGGTGCCGGATGCCCACGTTCATCGACGCCTCGCCCTCGACCACCGGACCGATCAGCTCGCCGATCAGGTACTCCGAGAGGTTCATGATGTCGCCGTCGACGAAGACCAGCACCGGGGCCGAGGTATGGACCAGCCCCAGCGCCATCGCCATCCCCTTGCCGTGGTTCCGGCGCAGGTGGATGGTGCGCACCGCGAGCGCCCGGGCGATCGCCACCGTCTCGTCGGTAGATCCGTCCGAGACCACCAGGATCTCGTCGACCAGGGGTGACGACTTGAGCACCGAGAGGACGTCGGCCAGGGTCTCCTGCTCGTTGTAGGCGGGCACGATCGCCGCCACCCGAGGTGAGCCGGCGGGTACGTCGAGAAGCTCCTGCCTGCTCGAAGGCGTCACGGGTGGGCTTCCACGAAGTGAGGACGACTCCTGAGGTCGACGGCGTCCGGCCGGGGCGTGCGGTCGCCGGGATCATAGCTCATCGGCGCCTCGGGCTCGCCGCCGGAAGCCGCTCAGGCGCCGGGCGGGCGGGAGGCGTCCGGGAGCAGCCGGCCGTGCGCCAGAAGGCGGGTGTCGCCGGCGAGCGACCAGCGCTCGACCTGCCCGTCGGCGGCCTCGCCCTCGACCCGCAGGACGAGGCCGCCCCTGGTGAGCGCGTCGACCGGCAAGGCGAGCGCGCCGGAGGCGAGGCCCGCCGCGACCGCCGCGAGGACCCCGGTCCCGCAGGCCAGGGTCTCGGCCTCGACCCCGCGCTCGAAGCTCCGGATCGCGAGGCTCCCGCGGCCGGTGACCTCGACGAAGTCGACGTTCGTGCCGGCCGCCCCGAAGGCGGGATGGCGCCGCAGGCGGGGACCGAGCTCGGCGACCGGGGCTTCGGCCAAGCTGGCGGCGGGCCAGAAGAGGACGAAGTGGGGGACCCCGACGGTGACCGCCTGACCGGGCCAGGAGCGGCCTTCGACCTCCGGCGCCCGGGGCTCCGGCCGCCGTTCGGGGAGCGGGACCTCGAGGGCGACGGTGGTCGCGTCGAGCCGCCGAGCGGCCAGGGCTCCGGCGCCGGTCTCGACCGTCACCCGGTCGCCGTCGGCCCAGCCCAGCTCGAGCGCCAGGCGCGCGGCGCAGCGCGTGCCGTTGACGCACAGCGCCGCCTCGGCACCGTCGGCGTTGTAGTGGACCATCCGGACCCGCCCCGGACCGATCGGCTCGAGGGTGAAGACACCATCCGCGCCGAGCGAGAGCCCGCGCGTGCACCAGGCCCGGATCTCCTCGGGCGAGGGCGGGGCGCCGGGCGCCGGGAGCGCCAGGAAGTCGTTGCCCGCTCCCGAGAGCCGGTAGACCTCACGGCCCGGCGGGATCCCACGGTCCATCGGGCTCACCCGCCCCTACCCCCTCGCGCGGACCTGGGCCTTGGCCGTCTCCGAGGGCTTGCTCTCGTTGCCCTTGCGATCGACGGCGGTGACCCGGTAGGTGTAGCTCGCGCCGGGGGCGAGGTCGCGGTCGACGAGCTCGGTGGCGCTCAGGAGCTCCTTGGTCAGGGGCCGGAACTCCTGGGTGTCGGGGCTGCGCCGGTAGACCCGGTAGCCCGCCAGGTCGGGTGCCTGGCTCGCCTTCCACACCAGGCGCACCCGCCCTTCGCCGTAGAGAGCCACCAGCCCCTCGGGTGGGGGCGGCGGGTAGCGGTCCACGTACTCGATCTCCACCTCCTCGGCGAAGGTGCTCTCGACCAGCACCGGCTGCCGTTCGGAGACCGCGGTGACCGTGTAGATGTAGCGCTGGCCGAACACCGCGCTCTCGTCGAGAAAGCTCCGGGACCGCGGGCCGACGAAGCGCAGCGGCTTGCCGTACGTCCGCTCGGTCGCCTGGCGCCGGTAGACGTCGAACCCGCTGACCTCGCCGCTGGCGGCCGTGGCCTCGGTCGCGGGGGCGGTGGCGCCTGCCTCGGCCGCGGGGACCGCCGCCGGCGTTTCGGCCGCCGGCCCCGGTTCCAGGGCGGGGGTCTCGGCGCCGTCACCGGGTTCCGGGGCGGCCGGGGTCTCCGGCTCGGTCGACGGGGTCTCCGAGAGGGGGTACTGCCAGCTCACCTTGACCCCGCCGGCTCCGCCCTCGACGCCCAGGCCGGTCGCGGGCGCCGGCGCGGTCTGGATCGGGTAGGCGATCAGGTTCGAGAGCGCGGACTCCTCGCCGCTCGGTCCCTGGGTCTTGATCGCCAGAGCGACCATGGCGAGCCCGCCGGGCGGCGCCAGCTCGGGCGCCGGTGCGGGTGCCGCGGCCGGAGCGGGCGTTTCGCCGGGCGCCGGGGCGGGGGTGCCGGCCGGCGTTCCGCCCTCCTCGGGCGCGGCGGGTGGCGCCGGCGTGGCGCCCTCCCTCGGCGCGGGCTCCGCCGGCGCGGGAGCCGGGGCCGGTTCCGTGGCCGCGGGCTCGGCCGGTGCCGCAGGCGCCGCTGTCACGACGCCTGGCACCGCGCTCGCCGCCGGGCTGGGCGGCGGGGGTGGAGGCACGGGGACGGTCAGCCGCACCCGGTCGCCGTCGATCGCCGCCGCCAGCTCGTCGTGGTCGAGCACCACCACCGGCCGCGCGCCGGCCAGGAACTGGCGCGAATCGGCGGTCGTGGGGACCGGCGCCCCGGCCGGTACCCGCCACACCAGCTCCCAGACGGCGACCTCCGACAGGCTGCCGAGCGGCGTGCCGGCGGCGGTCGCCTGGGGGTAGCCGAAGTCGAGCAGGACGTCGCCGTCGCGCTGGACCGCCGCCAGGTCGGTCGTGGGGGCGGGGATCATCCGGATAGGAGGCTGGGGATCTCCCTTCTTGCCGCATCCGGAGAAGGTCACCAGAGCGGCCAGGAGAGGGACGAGCCCGAGGAGCGACGCGCGGCGAGCCCTTTGGACCTCCCGTCTCACCCTCGATCGCTCTCCCACCCGCGCGGCAGCGGCAAGGCAGCGACGATTGCGCCCGGAGCTCTCGGCTCGAACACTGGACTCACCGGTCATGGAGTGTGCCCCTCTCGATGGCTACAGGACGTAACGGCTCAGGTCGTGGTCCTGGACGATGTCGGCGAGCGTGTGGCGCACGTACTCGCCGTCGACGGTGAAGTCCATCCCCGCCATGTCCGGCGCCTCGAAGGAGACCTCGTCGAGGAGCCGCTCCATCAGGGTCGCCAGGCGCCGGGCGCCGATGTTCTCGGTGCCGGCGTTGACCTCGACCGCCAGCCGGGCGACCTCGGTCACCGCGTCGCGGGTGAACTCGAGGTGCAGCCCCTCGGTCGAGAGCAGCGCGGCGTACTGCTTGGTGAGCGCCGTCTCGGGCTCGGTCAGGATGCGGACGAAGTCCTCCTCGGAGAGCGCGTGGAGCTCGACCCGGATCGGGAACCGCCCCTGGAGCTCCGGGATCAGGTCCGAGGGCTTCGAGACGTGGAAGGCGCCGGCGGCGAAGAACAGGACGTGGTCGGTCCGGACCATGCCGTACTTGGTCGAGACGGTCGTGCCCTCGACGATCGGCAACAGGTCGCGCTGCACCCCTTCGCGCGAGACGTCCGGCCCGCGCCCGCCCTCGCGACCCGCGACCTTGTCGATCTCGTCGAGGAAGATGATCCCGCCCTGCTCGACCCGCTCGCGCGCCTCGCTCGCTACCTGCGCCCGGTCGATCAGCTTCTCGGCCTCCTGCTGGGTGAGGATCTCGCGGGCGTCCGCGACGGTCACCTTCTGGCGCCGGCGCCGGTTGAACATGCCGGGGAGCATGTCCTTGAGGTTGATGCCGACCTCTTCGACTCCCTGAGGGGTGAACATCTCGAGGCTCGGGAAGCTCGACTCCTCGAGCTCCACCTCGACCATCCGCTCGTCGAGCTGGCCGGCCCGGAGCTTGGCGCGGAACTTCTCGCGCGTCGCCTGGAGGCTGGGCGCCGGCTCGCGGGGCTCCCGGACCTCGCCGGCATCCCCCTCCTCCTCGCCCGGGCCGCCCTCCCCCGGCGCGGAGTAGCCGGCCATCGAGGAGCCGAGCCGGGTGGCGGAGGGGACGAGCAGCTCCAGCAGCCGGTCCTCGGCGCGCTGGCGGGCGGGCTCGATGACCGCCTGGCGCTTCTCCTCCTTGACCATGGCGACGGCGATCTCGGTGAGGTCGCGGATCATCGACTCGACGTCGCGGCCGACGTAGCCGACCTCGGTGAACTTGGAGGCTTCGACCTTCAAGAAGGGCGCGCGGGCGAGCCGGGCCAGGCGGCGGGAGATCTCGGTCTTGCCCACGCCGGTCGGCCCGATCATCAGGATGTTCTTGGGCGCGATCTCCTCGGCCAGGGCGGGGTCGAGCTGCTGGCGCCGCCAGCGGTTGCGCAGGGCGATCGCGACCGCCCGCTTCGCGGCCCTCTGGCCGACGACGTACTTGTCCAGCTCGGCGACGATCTGGCGCGGCGCCATGTCTTCGAGATGCAGGCCGGCGGGCGCCGGCTCGGTGGTCTTCTCGGTGATGGTGGTCACAGCTCCTCGACGGTCAGGTGGCGATTGGTGAAGATGCAGATGTCGGCGGCGATCCCCATCGCCTCCTCGACCACCTGACGGGCGGAGAGGTCGGTGTGGCGCAGCAGGGCGCGGGCGGCGGCGAGCGCGAAGTTGGCGCCCGAGCCGATGGCGATGACGCCGCCGTCGGCCTCGTCCGGCTGGAGCAGCTCGCCGTTGCCCGCGACGAAGAAGGTCGACCGGACGTTGGCGACGAGCATCACCGCCTCGAGCTGGCGCATGGACCGGTCGGTGCGCCAGTCCTTGGCCAGCTCGACGACGGCTCGCTCCAGGTTGCCCGAGAACTCTTCGAGCTTGGCCTCGAGCCGGGTGAAGAGGGTGAGCCCGTCGGCGCCGCCGCCGGCGAAGCCCACGAGGACGTCGCCGTCTTTGCCCGCGCGGCGCACCTTCTTGGCGCCCGCCTTGATCACCGTGGTCTGCGCAAGCGTGACCTGGCCGTCGCTCGCCATGCACACCTTGCCCCCTTTGCGGACCAGGAGCACGGTGGTGGAGCGGGTGAGGGGGGCGTTGCCCATGGGGGCCGAATTGTACCAGGGACTTGACGCGCCGCGGCTCGTCCGGACGGCGGGCGAGCCGTTCTCGGCGGGTTCGTGAGAGCGCCGCCTCCTCGCGCGCGAACCGCCGGGCGTCGAGATCGCGAGCCTGGGGAAGCGTCCAGAGCTGGTGCTCCCACCACGCGGGCTCGGGAGGTGCCGAGCCCGCCTGCCAGCGGGCGTCGCGTTCGAACAACAGGTAGGTATCCCACGCGGCGTCGTCGAGGTGGAACGTTTCGCCCGCCAGGTGGAACGTGCGAAAGAGCGCGCCGACATGCCGGGGCCGGAGTCGCGAATCGAGGCGCGCTGCGGCGTCCCGATGGCCCCCTTCGCAAGAAGCTGCTCGAGCTGGGCATCGAGGCGTACCAGGCAGCGGTCGGGACGCCGGGAGGCGAGGGCTGGTCAGCCCCAGCGGGCGGAAGGGTCGAAGCGCGCGTGAGGGTTGTTGCGGCTGCGGCGTAGGTAGCGGAGCATCTCTTGGAGGAGGCCGACGGAGGCGGTCTGGGCGCGGGCGGCTTGGCGAAACAGGTAGAGGGCGCCCAGGGCGTGGCGGTGGAGCTCCTGGGAAGTGAACACCAGAGTGAGCTCCTCGGCCAGATCCTGGACCTGCGCCATCTCGCCTTCCCGGAGGTAGACGATGGCGAGCTCCAGGCTCACCATGGCGAGCTCGTAGGGGAGCTCACGCTCGAAGGCCTCCAGGCGTACCTGCTCGAGGGCGGCGCGGGCAAGTTCCAGGTCTCCCAAGCCGGCGTAGATCCGGCCCTCGAGCCAGCGGACACGGAGCTGGAGCGCCGGATCTCGGAAGTGCTCGGCGAAGAGGGCCCTGTTCTTCTGGAAGCGCGCAAGAGCCTCGAGCGGCTCGCCCGCGTCGACGAGGCTATAGGCGAGGTTGTGCTGAGCCCAGGCCACGAAGCGCTCCTCCCCTGCGGCCTCGACGAGCGAGAGGACTTGCTCGAGGATCGTGATCTCCGCTTCGGGGAGACCGTCGTAGCCTTCGACGGTGGCCATTTGCATGAGCACTCGGGCCTCGCCCACCGGATCTCCGAGCTCGCGGAAGTCGTGCCGAGCCCGCCCCAGCACCTCCCGGGCCTCGAGGTAGCGGCACTGGTCGATCCGGAGCGAGCCGAGGAGGCTGCGCACTTCGGGCATCTCCGGCACGAGGGCCTGGTCCGGGCCGAGGAGTCGCCCGGCTCCCCGGAAGGCGCGCTCGGAGCCCCGAAGGTCGCCGGCGATCCGCCTGGCGTTGCCCAGACACGCGTAAGCGTAGGCCACCAGGTCCGCCCCGGCGCCGGCGAAGTAGACGTGCGGGTCCAGAGCCTCGGCGACCTCCACCGCGAGCTCGGCCAGCTCCAGGCACCGGGCCGGATCCCGATGCGCCTCCTCGCGGCTCGCTTCGGCCAGGTGCTCCGCGAGGCCGTAGAGGCGGAAGCGGCGGCCCGCGCCTACTGCGGCCCGGCGCGCGGCGGGAGGCCGCGTTTCGAGTTCCGCCAGGAGGGCCGGAGCGAGGGTGTGCTCGGCCTCGTGCACCGCGAGCAAGCGCTCGCCGATCCGTAAGGCTCCGGCGATCGCCTCGTCGGACTCCTCCTCGGAGACCGGGCCGCCCAGACGGCGGGCGAGGATCAGGTTTTGGAAGGAGTGGAGGAGCTCGCCCAGGTCCTCCTCGGCGGCGGCCAGAAGCTCGTGGGCGGCGAGGACGCAGGCCAGGCACGGCGCGGCGACCAGGTGGCTTCTGACCTCCTCGGCCTCGCCCTCCGAGAGACCGCCCTGCAGGAACCTATCGAGGGTGTCACGCGTCGGGTGGCTGCTTGCCGTCATGCTCGGGCTCCTTCGTCTCGTTTCCATGCTCCTGAGCGTAGGCCGCACAGCCGGCCTCGATTGCCTGGAGAAAGTACCGCCGCGGGTTCCGCAGGCGGCGGCAGTGGACGACCAGGCGCACCACCGCGTCGCGGAGGATGCGGCTCGCCTCCTCGGGCGGAACGCCGTGGCCCGCGAAGAGGTCGGAGATCGCGGGCCGAAGGCCCAGGAGCAAGCGGCCCACGGCGCCGGGCTCGGAGCGTGGCGCGGTGCCGGTCATCGTCAGCGGACACAGAATACCAAGATTGCGTACCATCTGGAAGGGTGCGCCGGCGCCGGGCGGCACCGGCGCACCCGAGACGACGCGAGTCGCCGAGCTCCGGCGGCCCTAGACGTCCGGGTCGATCCAGGCGCCCCATGGAGTCACAGTGCCCGCGTCGCCTGAATTGGGACTGCTCGCGGTGTCCGAGGTGCCGTTGGGGTCGATCTGGCCGCCACCGGCAGCGGTACGAGAGCTCAGCCCCGATGGGCCGTTCAGATCGACCTGGCAGCCGGGCGCGCCGAGCCAGCCGTCGAGCCATGCGGCGAGGCGCTCGAGAGGGTCGAAGGCCGGGCCCGTGGCGGTGGTGCCGGTAGGTGCCCGGGCCGCGGCGAGTGCCGGCGCGACCGGCGCCAGGGCCAGGACCGCGGCGAGCAGGCCCGTGAAGGTCGTTCGACGAAGGACGTGATGCATGGTCTCCTCCTCCTGCCGGCCGGTCGTGGCGGTGTCGGCACGGCTCCGCCCGCCTGCCGGCTCGGACACATTGTCCCTTGGAGAGTGCACCTCGGGGCGGGAATGCGCCGGAGGGTGGGGATCGAGGCCGCGCGGGGCGCGAGCCCCTCGGGATCTCGGGGAGTTACTGGCATCAGCGGTCGGCGTCGCACTCCGCCAGGGCTAGGGCGAGGCACAGCATCGCAGGGCCCCAATGTCAGGGCCCGGGCCGCCTACGAGAGTCGCATCGCGTCTCCGCCATCCGCAGCAAGGTGCGGTGGCCAGAGGGTTTCCTGGAAATGCAAGGGCGGCGCGACCCTTCGCACTGTTGACCCGTGCGCCGTCGAGCGTTGCGTCCTCGACCGGGCTGACTGTGAGTTTGTGCGGGACCGGTCCAGGCACGCTCACTGCGCGGTGTGCAATGCAACTCCCGTCCACGGTTCGGCGACCAGCCCTCCGGCGCGCAGGAGGAGCATCGGGAATGTTCAGCTAGACCAGTGAACGGAGATTCTTCTTCACCTGGAGCTCGACAAACCCGGCACTCGGATCCAGACTTTCGTGCCGAGCGGGTCTCCGGGCAAGGCGGGCTGGCCGACGACCCACTTGCCTTCCTCACCCTCCTCCCAGGAGAGGGTTTCTAGATTCACCAGGATCGGAGACTCTGCAAGCTTCGACAGCGGGGCGGTGGCTCTTCTTGCATCGAGGTTGTCGAGAGTGAGCGGCTGCTGTAGGAAGCTCGACACGGTCCCTGCCTCTGTGAGGTCCACGCGAACGACGAAGCTCTTTCTGTGGTCAGGGTTTTCGTCGAACTTCATCGCGACAAACACTAGTACCTTCTCATCGTCCGACCAGAGGAAGGGAGAGGATACGTCGTACTCGTCCGTCGCTTCCATGATGCGCCAGGATCGGCGCTCGGCGTTCTCCCTTGGGAAGATCGGAGTCCCCGGATTCGACTCCCCCTCAGGCCGGCCGCTCAGCGGGCCGTGAGCGTTGCCGTCTGGCGGGAGGGACAGGTCATAGAGGAGCACGATCGACCGCCGGGTGTCCAGAGGCACGCCGAGGCGCGGGTAGTGCGTCTGGTAGGCGAGCCAGCGGCCGGACGGGGAGACACCGTATCCGTAGGTCCAGACCTCCGCTTCCTGTATCAAGGTTTCGAGGTTGGCGATCCAGAGGTTCGTGCCGCCGTAGCGGAGCGTGCCAACGACGAGAAGCCGCGGCTTGACTACTGGCCGGAGCTTCTCGAGGTTCTGCATACGGCCCGTCATCTCCAAGGTCTTCTCCTTGTCCCAACCCGTCTTCTCGACACGGAGTTCGAGGACCTTGGGACAGCACTCCGATTGGTTGCCAACGCGCACACTGTAGGGCGGGTCTTCGATCTCTTGCCGGCTGGGGTCCTGTCCCTCCGAGGGTTGCGATGCGGCATGGCCATACGAGGCCGTCGCGAGAATCACCAGTACCATGGGGACGCTACGCGCCAGGCGGTTTCTGCGGACCTCCATCTTCGTCTCCTCGATCGCTCACAGTAGCAAGAAGGTCGCCCGGTAGCCGATTGTGCTCGCCTGGTTGCAGCCGGAGATCCCGACATAGTGATCGAGCTGCTTCACGGCAAGCCCTCCGCCATGGTCCGTGACCTGGACGACCCCGACTCCATCCACGAAGACGCGACTCCCGCAAGGGAGATCTTGGTTCATCTTGTTGGCCGCCACCGTCATGCCAGCCACCACTGACATTCCGCTGCAAGACGGGCATGGGCTGCTCTCTTGCCGGAGGGTGTGGCCGCACGCTCCTGGATAAAGGCAAAACCCCTCGCGACCCATGAACCCTAGCTGCGAGTGGTATCCAGCCCCGTTCTCCTCGACTTCGTTCACCCACCCCGATGGTGCCTGGGCTGTGTGGTAGACAGTGCACGACTGGACGTTGATGCAGTCGCCGGTGAAGTAGCAGAAGCCCACCGGGCTCCCGGAGCACTGGCCACTCGCCGGTGTGTTGTACTGCGTGTGGTTGTAGCTGCCGAGCGCCTTGAACTTGTAGTGCTGGCTCCCGGAGGCCGTCTTACCGTTTACAGTCCATTCCGCGACCACGTGGTCGTAGACCTGGCCGGCCGTGTAGCTTCCCAGGTTGCCGAAGCCGATGCTGTGATCCCCGCTCGAGTAGGTGGTATTGACCAGAACCTTCTGGGCCGTGCCGGCGAGATAAACCTTCAGGCTTCCGGACATTCCCGCAGGCTCGAGGCGTACCGAGATCCGGTTGGCCGGCAGCGATATGTCGAGAACCGTCACCTTGAGGGCGGTCGCAGGGCCGGCGCCGTAGATGGTTATCGCGGTCTCCGAGCACGGCAGCATGATGGTGATCTTGTGGCCGGTGGCGGTGAAGAGCAGGCTCTGGGAGTCCGGCGCCGAAGCGGAGACGGTTGTGCCGTTCCACGACAGCGGCCAGGCGTACTGGTAGCTTGGCTGGTAGAGGGAATATGGCCCCATCGTTCCCGAACAGGTGTCGACGAACTCGACGCCTTCGAGGCCGCCCGTGGCGTAGTAAGGGAAGGTCGTGCTCGATGGAATCACCGCGCCTCGGGACCGCTCGGAGCAGCAGCCGAAGCAGTTGAACCCGAAGGCGTCGCCGGCTCCGTCCGGCCTGACTTCGGTCCGGGCGATGAGCTGAGTGCTGCCACCCTGGACCGTCCAGTGGAAGAAGCCATTCTCGAAGGACGGCGGCAGGGTGCGTTCGGCCAAATCCAGGGTTCCCCGGGTGGCCAGGCTCCGAAAGTCCACGGTGTAGCTCGCTCCGGCCGGGATGACGATAGGGCCGATCGAGTAGGTTCCGCCGTGCCACGAGACTTGGCCGACGATCCGGCTATCCACTGGGCCCAGGTTCACCAGTGTCGTCGAGACCGCGAAGCGCCCCGGATCGGGAAGCGGGTACGAGCCGTTCGGGTGGGCTTTGTCCTTGGGGAAGAAGGCGAGCTCGGCGGTCTCCCCGCGCAGGTCGTTCCTGGCGACTCCCGTGACGAGCAGGCCCGGAAGCTCGCCACGGACGACGACGCGCGCCCCGTCGCTCTCCGGCACTTCCTGGGGAGGAGCGAGAGCTTTCAGCTCGACAGTCCGAACCTCCCCGGGCCGGATCTCCACCTCGTTGGCGGCGAGGAGGAAGCTGTCATCGGCCGACGCCACGACCTGGACCGTCACGGACTGGGCACGATCGGCCGTGTTGGCCAGGATCACCACTGCCTCGCCGAGGCCGGAGCGGATGGCCGTAACGAAGGGCAGGCGCACGGCATGGTACTCGGGAGAAACGAGGCTGGCTTCCGGCGTGACGACGGGCAAGGCGGCGAGGACGTTGCGCCCCTCGACGAACCCGGCTACGGCGAGGGAGCCAGGAGCGCCTTCGTGAACGAAGCTCACCACCCCATGTGTGGAGGAGATCGCACCGCCGCGGGGCTCCCACCGGCGCTGCTCTCCGGGCTGGAGAAGGCCCGTATCGAGCACGCGAGCGCTCCAAGCCGGGCTTCCCGTTTCGATTCGATACGAGAGGGCATCAGAGCCGCCGTTGACCATCCAAAAGCCGACCTCCTGGTCACCGGGCCAGGGGAATCGCCGGAGATCCCAGAATGATGTCAACCGCCGCTCCGTATCCGCGCTGACCTTCTTGAGGGCGAGCTCGCTGACTCCATTCGGTCCGCTCCGGACTACCCACGCTTGGAGCATGTCCGGGTCGCCCATGAAGTCGAGCCGCAAGCTCCCCTGCTCGAGCCGACCAACCGATGAACCGACCAGAGAGCCGAGAGAGAGAATCAGATGTCGGGCCGGCTCCACGGTGAGGAGGGCGGAGGACACCACGCCTCCCTCGGCGTCGAGGAGCTGGACCGTGGCATCGATCGGTTCACCGAAGGCGTTGATGACCCACAGGTCCGTGCTCCTTCCTCGACCGACTTCCCAGAGCGGCGCCACCATCCGTACCGAGACGGCTTGGGCCAGGCGGCTCGCTATCCCCTCCAGAAAGGCCGGATCAGGAGCCTCCGCGGCCTTCAAGGCGATCTCGCGCGGCGTGGGGCGCTGCTCTCCCCTGGTCGCGCCTTCGGCAGCTACGGCGAAGAGGAACGACGTACACGTGACGAAGAGGGCCAGTGCCGGTTTCATCACCTTGTGTCTCCTCGCGTAGGTGCATCCGTTGATCAGCGTATTGTCGCCAGCCTTCGACTTCGTACTCAGTGTAATCCATCTCGCCCTGATATGCAACCATGGTATGTTCTCTGCGGGTCAATTGTGCCTCTACTATGGCTGCTTCGATGGTAGAGTCGGAGCATGGCCAAGAAGAAGCCGGTTCGAGAGATCGAGACCAGGACCGCCGGCGGCCTCGTTCGGCGGACGACCTACCTGCCGGTGAGGATGGCGGAGGGCCTACGGAAACTCTCCGAGGGCCTAGTTCGGCCCGAGTCCGACCTCATCCGGGATGCGCTGCGCGAGTACCTCCGGCGCCACGAGCCGCCCTGAGGCCCTATCGGCTTCCAGCTCGAGCTTTTCAATGGCGACTTCGGGCCTTGGGATGGCTTTGGCGGTATACGCCGAGCAATCGATCGACGTCCAGATGCGTGTAGCGCTGGGTGGTCGAGAGCGAGCTGTGGCCCAGGAGCTCCTGGATCGAGCGCAGGTCCGCCCCGGCCTCGAGCAGGTGGGTGGCGAAGGTGTGGCGCAGGGTATGCGGGTGGACACCCGAGGCGACCGCCGCCGCGGCCACGTGCTTGTCGACCACGCGGCGCACCGAGCGCGCCGTGAGCCGGCCGCCCCGGTGGTTCAAGAAGACCGGCTCGTCCTCGGGGTCGGCCCTGTCGGCCCCGGAGCGCACCGCGCGCCAGTCGGCGAGCCAGGCGCGCAGGGCCTCGGCCGCCGGACGGCCGAACGGGACCATCCGCTCCTTGCCCCCCTTGCCGACCACCCGGAGCACCTGGGCGGAGAGGTCGAGGTCCGGCCAGCCGAGGCTCACCAGCTCGCCCACCCGCAGCCCCGTGGCGTAGAGCAGCTCGAGGATCGCCCGGTCGCGCCGGCCGAGCGGTTCGGCGGTGTCCGGGCTGTCGAGCAAGTTTTCGATCTCCCCGGGGCGCAGGTGGCGCGGCAGAGTCTTCGGTGCCTTCGGCGTCTTGACGCCGTGGGCAGGGCTCGCGCCGACCACGCCCTCGCGCACCGCGTAGCGGAAGAGCCCGCGCACGGCCGAGAGCGCTCGGCCCTGACTGGTGCGACCGAGGCCCGAGCGCCCGAGCGCGGCGACGAACGAGCGCACCGCGAGGCGGTCGACGTCGGCTGGCCGGATCTCCGCCGCCGGGCGGGCCAGGAAGTCGCGGGCGAGGAACTCGCCGAAGCGCTCGAGGTCGCCGCGGTAGGCGCGCACCGTGTGGACCGAGAGGTTTCGCTCTTCGGCCAGGTGGCGCAGGTAGCGCTCGACGAGGGCGGGCAGCGAGCCCAGGGGCGGTGGCGCGGTCTCCGCGGCCGGCGCGGCGTTCGAGGCGCCCTCGCGGGTCACGGCGCCGCCACGGCGGCGGCCGGCTCGGCCGCCGCGAAGGGCGCCGCGCTCGCCTCGAGGCCCTGGCGCGCCGCCCAGGCGAGCAGGTCGCGGCGGGCGCGCTCGGCGTAGGCGCCCCGGCGCTCCCGCTTCTTGACCTTCCCCGGCAGGTCCTCGAACAGGCCGAAGTTGACGTTGGCGGGCTGGAAGCGCTCGGGGTCGCTCTCGGTCAGGTGGCGGGCGAGCGAGCCGAGGGCGGTGGTCGACGGGACGGGCTCGATCGGGCCGCCCGCGCCTCCGCCCCGGCGCTCGAGGGCGAGGTAGAGGGCGACCGCGAGGCCGGTCGCCGCCGACTCGAGGTAGCCCTCGACGCCGGTGAGCTGCCCGGCCAGGCGCACCCTCGGCTCGGCCCGGAGGCGATAGAGCGGGTCGAGGTGGGTAGGCGAGTTGACGAAGGTGTTCCGGTGGATCTGGCCGTAGCGCACCAGCTCGGCCGCCTCGAGCCCCGGGATCATCCGGAAGACGCGCCGCTGCTCGGGCCACTTGAGGCGGGACTGGAAGCCCACCAGGTTGTAGTGGCTCCGGGCCAGGTTCTCCTGGCGCAGCTGCACCACGGCGTAGGGCCGCCGGCCGTCGGGGGCGACGAGGCCGACCGGCTTCATCGGGCCGTAGCGCAGCGTGTCGACGCCCCGGCGCGCGATCTCCTCGACCGGCAGGCAGCCCTCGAAGAAGAGCGCCTTTTCGAACTCTTGGAGCGGCAGCACCTCGGCTTCGACCAGCGCCTGGTGGAAGGCCAGGTACTCGTCGCGCGCGAGCGGAGCGTTCAGGTAGTCGTCGCCGCCCCCCTTGCCGTAGCGCGACTGTGCGAAGAGGCGCGAGAGGTCGAGCGAGTCGGCGTCGACGATCGGGGCGATGGCGTCGTAGAAGTAGAGCCACTCGCTCCCCAGGAGGCGGCCGAGGGCGCCGGCGAGGGCGTCCGAGGTCAAGGGGCCGGTGGCGATGACGACGTCGCCGGCGGGCAGCTCGGCCACCTCTTCGCGCCGGATCTCGACTCCGGGAGCCGCCGCTAGCCGTGCGGTCACGGCGCCCGCGAAGCGGTCCCGGTCGACGGCGAGCGCGCTTCCCGCCGGCACCGCCGCCTCCCGCGCCGCCCCGATCACCAGCGAGCCGAACGCCTCCATCTCGCGCTTCAGGAGGCCCGCCGCGTGCTCCGGGTCGTCGCTGCGGAGCGAGTTCGAGCAGACCAGCTCGGCGAGGTCGCCCGTCTTGTGCGCCGGGGTCGAGCGCACCGGGCGCATCTCGTGGAGCACCACCGGCACGCCGCGCCGGGCGAGCTGCCAGGCGCACTCGCTGCCGGCCAGGCCGCCGCCGATCACGTGGACGGGCTCGTCGCGCATGGTGGCATTATAGGGAGGCGGGCCGCGTCCGCGCGGGCCGCGAAACGAGAGGAGAAACCCATGGTCACGACCGTCGTGCTGTTGAACGTCCGGGGGGAACGCATCAACGAGGTCGCCCAGGCGCTCCTCGAGATCCAGGGAGTCACGGAGGTCTACTCGGTCGCCGGCCGCTACGACCTGGTGGTGATGGTGCGCACCCGGGGCACCGAGGAGCTGGCCGAGGTGGTGACCAGCCGGATGCTCAAGGTCGAAGGCATCACCCACTCGGAGACGCTGACCGCCTTCCGGGTCTACTCCCACCACGATCTCGAGCGCATGTTCTCGATCGGGCTCGAGGCCGGCGGCCCCGAGAGCGGCGCCGTCCGGGGGCCCTCGTGAGCGGCTCCGACGGCGAGCTGCGACGCCAGCTCGCCGACCAGATCGACGCGCGGAGCGCCCACGTGGACTTCTCGCGCGCGATCGAGGGGCTGCCGCCCGAGCTCCGGGGCCGCCGGCCGGAGGGCTTCCCGCACTCGCCGTGGGAGATCCTCGAGCACCTGCGCCTCGCCCAGAAGGACATCCTGGAGTACAGCCGCGACCCGGACTGGGTCTCGCCCGAGTGGCCGGCCGGGTACTGGCCCCAAGGGGATCGGTCTCCGGAGCCGCCGGACGAGGCGGCCTGGGAGGCGAGCGTCGAGGCCTTCCGGCGCGACCTCGCAGCGATGCGCGCCCTGGTCGCCGACCCGGCCAACGACCTCTTCGCGCCCTTCGCCTGGGCCGACGAGGGGGCCGACGGCGCCAACCTCCTGCGCGAGGCCCTCCTGGTCGGCGACCACAACGCCTACCACCTGGGCCAGCTCGTCGACGTCCGCCGCCTGCTGGGGGCCTGGCCGCCCGAGTAGCGTGCCGGTTTCGGATGCGGAGGACCGATCGGGTCATAATGTCTCCAGCCCTTCGCGTTCGACTGTGGCTCGACCTCTGCTGGAGATCCAGGTCCGGTGCCCCGAGACCCGCTGCACGAGCTTCCCGAAGAAGAGATCGCGCGCCTGCGCGAGCAGCTCGTGCGCGCGGTCGCCAAGAGTTGTCCCGGCTGGCTCGCCGCCGACGCCGACGACCTCGTGCAGGCGGCCCTGATGAAGGTGCTCGACATCGCCGGCCGGCGTGAGGGAACCCCCGAGTTCTCGACGTTCTATCTGCGGAGGACGGCCTACAGCACCGTGGTCGACGAGATTCGACGGCGGCGCCGGCGCCGGGAGGTTCCCCTGGACGAGGGGCCGGGCATGGACGACCAGCCGACCCCCGCCGCCGATCCCGAACGGCTCTCCTCCGACAGCGAGCTCGGCCGCGCGATCCGCGGGTGCCTCGAAGCGCTGATCCGCCCTCGGAAGCTGGCGGTGACGCTCCACCTCCAGGGTCATCGGATCCGCGAGGTGGGAGAGCTCCTCGGGTGGAGCGCGAAGCGGGCCGAGAACCTGATCTACCGCGGGCTCGACGACCTGCGTGGTTGCCTCGATCGGAAGGGGTTCGGCAGATGAACGTTGACAGTCGGGACCTGGAGAGGGAGACCGAACGGCTCCGCAGGGGCTTCGCGGCCGACCGTGACGCCCCGCGACCGGAGGAGTGCCCGCCGCCGGAGCGGCTCTGGCGCGCGGCCCGGGGCGAGGACGGTCTTGGCGGCGTGCGCGAGGTGGTGGAGCACCTGGCCGCCTGCGGCGAGTGCGCCGAAGCCTGGCGCCTCGCCCGCGCCCTCGATGAGGAGGCGGCGGGCGAGGAGGGCGGTTCCGAGCCGGTGGCGCCGGCCGCGCGCCGCCCGACGCTCCGCTTCGCGCCGTGGGCGGCGGCCGCCGCGGCGGTCTTCGCCCTGGTCGCCGCCGGCCTCTGGTGGACCGCCCGCCCGGCCGGTCCGGGCGCCGAGCCGCCGGTCTACCGGCAGGGCGCCGAGGTGGCGATCCAGTCCCGGGTGCCGGAGGGCGAAGCGCTGTCCCGAAGCCACGCGGAGCTCGCCTGGTCGGGCGCCCCCGACGGCTCGACCTACGACCTCTCGGTGTCGACCGAGGACCTGCGCAGCCTGGAGCAGGCCGAGGACCTGGAAGAGCCCCGCTACACGGTCCCCGAAAAGGCTTTCGACGGCGTCGCCGCCGGCGCCAAGGTGCTCTGGCGGGTCGAGGCGCACCTGCCCGACGGCCGGACGGTGGCCTCGCCGACCTTCGTGACGGCGATCCGATGAGAGGCCCACGTCCCAGGCCGGATGAGGGAGGCGCGCGCCGGAGCTCGTTGTTTCCGCCGCGACCCATGAATTCCGCCGAAGCGGCGAAATGCTTCGCGCCCGGCGGACCACTTCCAAACACCGAACCCGGAGAGAGACGATGAGCGAACCCCTGAGAGGCGTTCCCCAAGACTCGACGAACGACTCGACCGACACGGGTACCAGCACCGAGGACTCGACGGCCTCGACTGCGAAGGGCTCGGGAACCAAGACGAAGGAAAGCCGCTGGGAGCTTGGGTTCTTCGCGCGAAGAGTGACCACCGAGAGTGCGACGCCACCCGATTACGATGGTGGGCCCCCACCTCCCAAGCCATGACGACCGCAGCTGGCTGAAGAGCGTGCACCTCTGTTGCCTCCTGCTCACGCTCTCGGTCGCGGCGGCAGCGCCCGGAGAGGCGGCGCTTCCCTGTGCCGCCTCGGCGCGAGCAGGCACCGACGCCAAGACGCAGGGCGAGCTGTTGTACAACCGTGCCCGCCTGAGCGGCGAGGAAGGTCTCTCGGCAAGGCGATGCCTGGAGGGCCTCGAGGCCAAGCATCCCGAGCAACCGTGGTTTCTTTTCTACCTTGGAAGTCTCCACTGGGCGGATTCGGACAGGGCCCAGGAGCTGTATCGGCGCGCTGCTCTGCGGTTTGAAGCAATGGGGGACCTCGAGGGTGAAGTGAAGGCGCGAACCGCCCGATCGACTCTGCTCCTTCGCCAGAGCCGCGGCGAAGAGGCGGGTCGGGAGGTCCAGCGCGTCTATCGCATCGCGGGCGCTTCCAACGACCCGGATCTCGCGGCTCAGGGCCGTGTTGCGCTGGCCAGGTACCTGGTCCAGACAAGTGACGACCTCGACCGCGTCAGGCGGCTTCTCGAGGACTCCGCGGGCGAGGGCGAGCCGTGTGCCGAAGGCTCCTACGGACCCCGTCGCGATTGCCTGATCATCCTGGGCAACGTCGACTCCGACCAGGGCCGCTTCGACGAGGCCAGGCGCGCCTTCCGCCGCTTGCTTGCCGAGACCCTTCGCGCCGGCGATGCCTACGCCGAGGCGACCGCTCGCTACGGGCTGACGCGGGTGGCGGTGGAGAGACTCGTCGAAGTCCCCGATAGCGACCGCCGGGAGGCGGTGATCCGGCTGGCGCGCGGGACGCTGAGCGCCGCGGTCCGAACGCACAACGCGGGAATCCAGGCCAAGGCGTCCTGGATCCTCGGAGCTCTGATTCGTGGTTCCGCCGGCCAGCCCCACCTGATGCAATGCCAGGAGACGGCGCCCAGCGACCGCGACAAGAGCTACTGCCTGAGCGCCCTCGCCCGGCGTCGCTCGAAGTCGGACCCCGCCGAAGCCGAGCGGTTGATGAACCGCGCCGTCGCCCTGGCCAGGCAGGCGGAGGACCCCTTCTCCCAGGCCTTCGCCGAGCGGGAGCGGATGCGGATGGCCTGGACGCTCGAGGGCCCGGTCCAGGCGACGGCGGACTCGTGGGCGGCGCTCGACGCCATCGAGAAGCTGCGTGACCTCCAACCCGAGGGCTCGGCCGTCCAGGCCGGGCTCTTCTCGACCTGGGCGGACGACTACCTCTGGCTCTCGGGGCGCCTCCTGCGGGCGGCGAGCAAGGGCCACGTCGAGGCCGGCTGGGCCGAGGCCCGCGCCTTCGAGGTCACCGAGCGGATGCGCGCCCGCTCGCTCGCCGACGCCCTGCGCGCCTCCAAGGTCGAGCCCGAGGGCCCGCCGCCCGAGATCGGCGCGAGCTTCGCCACCTTGAAGGCGGTACGCCGCGGCCTGGCGCCGGACCAGGCGCTTCTCTCCTTCCAGGTGGCGCCGTCCGAGGACCTCTCGGGGGACTTCGGCGGCGGCTCCTGGCTGCTCGCCGTCACCCGGAGCGGCGTCCGGGTCTATCCGCTGCCGGACCGGGGCGAGCTGCGCAACGCGGTCGCCTTCTTCGACGGCCTGTTCACCGGACCGCCGGGCCGGGAGGAGACCGAGGCCGCGCTGGCGGCTCGGCTCTACGGCCGCCTCTTGGCGCCCGCCATCGCCGACCTTCCGCCGACGGTGACCCGCCTCGTCCTGTTGCCCGACGACGCCCTCCACCGCCTGCCCTTCGACGCGCTTCGGGCGGGAGCCACGGAGCCTCCCCTCGGCGCGCGCTTCGCGCTCTCCCGCGCCCCGTCGGCCACCCTCTGGCTGCACTGGCGCGGCGAAAAACCGCCGAAGACCCTCCGTGCGGCGCTGGTCCTCGCCGACCCGGCGAGCCCGCCCGCCGCCGCCAAGCTCGCCCTGGCTCCTCTCGCCCACGCCCGCTCCGAGGGCTGGGAGGTGGCGCACGCCCTGCGCCGCGGCAGCTCGCTCCTCGAGGGGGACGAGGCGAGCGAGGCGGCGCTCGAGGGTCCGCGGCTCGCCGACTTCGCCGTCCTCCACCTGGCCGCGCACGCGGTGACCGACGAGGCGCATCCGGAGCGCTCGGCCGTGGTCCTCGCCGCGGGCGGCGCGGTGGGCGGGCCGCCGGGGAGCGGCGGGGCGGACGGCATGCTCCGGGCGAGCGAGATCGCCCGGCTCCGGCTCGACGGCCGCCTGGTGGTCCTCGGCTCCTGCCGCAGCGCCGGCGGCCAGGTGCTCCGGGGCGAGGGGGTGATGAGCCTCGCGCGGGCCTTCTTCCAGGCCGGCGCCCAGACCGTGGTGGCGACCCTCTGGCCGGTGCGCGACGACGACGCCGAAGTCCTGTTCGAGCGCTTCTACAGCCATCTCGCCCGCGGCGAGACCGTCGCAGAGGCGCTGCGCGAGGCGCGCCGGGAGCGGATCGCCGCCGGCGCTCCGGCGACCGCCTGGGCCGGCTTCGTGGTCCTGGGGGACGGCGACGCCCGGCCGGTTCCGGCCGGCGCCGGCCGACTCGCCTGGCGCCTGGCCGCGATCTGGATCGCCGCCGGTTGTCTGCTCCTCGTCCTCGCCGCGCTGGTCGCCCGTCGGCTCGGGCGCGGCGTCCTCCGCCGCCGGCGCGACCCCGTCTTCCACACCAACCGGTAGAGCGCCCGGAGCGCCAGGGCCGACGCTCCGGCGAACCCGCGACCCAGGCGGTAGGATCGATCGACCATGCGAGGTGTCGAGCAGATCCCCTGGCTCTACGACGGGTACATGCACCTGATCGAGTCGATGGGGCTCGGTCGCTGGCGGCGCTGGGTCGCCCGCGGAGCCGCGGGCCGGGTGCTCGACGTGGGCACGGGAACCGGCCGCAACCTGCCGCTCTACCCCGAGGGGACCGAGGTCGTCGCCCTGGAGCCCGATCTGCGGATGCTGGCGACCGCCCGCCGGCGAGCGAACGGGAGCGGGTGCGAGTGCCTCGTGGTGGGCGACGCCATGGCGATGCCGTTCCGGGACGGCACGTTCGACACGGCGGTGAGCGCTCTGGTGTTCTGCTCGGTGCCGGATCCGGGCCTGGGGCTCAGGGAGGTGCGGCGGGTCCTACGGGCCGGTGGGACGCTCCGGATGCTCGAGCACGTGCGGCACGAGCGGCGATGGATCGCTGGTCTCCAGGACCTCATCCAGCCGTGCTGGACGCCGCTCGCCGGCGGTTGCCACCCGAACCGGGACACCGAGGCGAACGTCAGGTCCGCGGGCTTCACGATCGATCCGACGACCCGCCGGGTGAACGGGACCTTGCGGAGGTTCGTCGCGCGGCCGGAGGGTTGAAGGCGGAGACGGGGAGCAGGGAGGGCCTCCAGGCGACCCGCCGTGCTCTCGCCAACCTCACGGGGCTCTCGCCGCGGGCGGGGCGGCGGCGCTACCCCGTCTTCCACACCACCCGGTAGAGCGGCTCGGGCGCCAGGCGCGACTCGATCCCGACCCGGATCTCGGCGGCGGTGGGCGGCGGGTCGGCGACGTGCCTCGCGACCGTCAGCGCGGCGTCGAGCGAGGCCTGCTCGTTCTCGCCGCTGCCTCGCGCGCGAAGCCGATCGACCGTGATGAGGAGGGGATCGGGTGCCAGCCAGACCCCTTCGAGGGAGGTGAGGGCTTCCCAGAGGCTCACGCCGGGGACGGTGAGCGAGCCGTCGCTCGCCTTCGCGAACCCCTCCACGTCCACCACCGGCCCCGGGAGTGTGACGCGGAGCCGGGCCGGGAAGGGGTCGAAGGCCAGGCGCGAGAGCTCGTCGATGGTGAAGGCCTCCCGCTCGGCGACCTCCAGGATCTCCGTCGCCTCGTCGCGCGCGTCCTCGACCGCCTGGACCAGCGGATCCTCCTGGAGGGTGAGGAGCTCCTCGCGCGGCGGCACCTCGTCCTCGACGACGTCGCGCAGGAGCTGGGCGAAGACGGGGCGCGCCCGGTCCGGGTGCCGGTCGAGATAGGCCCAGAGCTTCGAGGAGGCCCGGAAGTAACCAGCGAGCACCGCGGTCCAGGACTCCATGGCCCGGTCCAGCCGGTCGCGGTCCCGACGCCCCAGGCGGCCCGGGGCTAGGGGCTGGAACGAGAGCTCGGACCAGCCGTCCTCGGCGCGGTAGGCGACCTCGACAAGAGTGTCGGAGAAGAAGCGGCCGAGCGCGTCCGAATCCTTCGCCAGGTCGACCGAGGCCAGCTGCGCGGCCTCGGCCAGGTCGCCGCCTTCGCGGTGGAACGCGGTGTCGTAGGTCTCGGCCCGCAGACGCTCGAAGCGAGGCGACCAGTCGTCCTCGCCCAGGAGCAGGCGCCGGCGGGCTTCGTCGAGGCGCGAAGCGAGCACCGGGTTGCCCTCGCGCTCGTGGTCCGAAAAGGAGGTCGAAAGCTCGACGCTGGCGGTGCCGTCGGGTGCGAAGCGCAGCACGAGGCTCTCGCGCACCGGCTCCTCGAAACAGCCGGCGAGGCAGAGGGCGAGCAGCAGGCCCAGGGCGAAGAAGGTCGCGGAGCGAGTCATCGGCGTTCCCCCGGGAGGACCACCGGCGAGTCTATCGGACCACTCTCCTCTTCCTCGATCCCTCTCCCACCCTCGCGAGGGGAGAGGGACGCGCCCCCGCCCGGATCCGATTCAGGATGTGGCGGTCTCAGCGCCCGGCGGCGGCGCCGGAGGCGCTCCGCTCGCCGCCTTCGGCGACCCCCGCGTCGCCGATCGGCTCCTCGTAGTCGCAGCCCTCGGCGGGGCAGGCCAGGTGCGGGCCCTTCTTCTTGGTCGACTTCTCGACCAGGAAGGGGTGGTCGCACTCCGGGCAGGGCTTGGCGACCGGCTTGTTCCAGAGCGCGTACTTGCAGTCCGGGTAGCGGTCGCAGGAGTAGAAGATCTTGCCGCGGCGAGAGCGCTTCTCCTGGATCTGGCCCTTGCCGCACTCCGGGCAGGTGACGCCGGTCGGCGTGGGCTCGGCGCGCTGCTCCTTGGCGGTCTTGCGGATGTTCTTGCAGTCGGGGTAGTTCGAGCAGCCGTAGAAGACGCCGTAGCGGCTGCGCCGCAGCTTCATCGGCGCGCCGCACTTCTCGCACGGCGGCACCTCCTCGGCGGGCGCGATCTCCTCCTCGGCGGCGGCGCCTTCGGGCTCGGGATTGCGGGTGTAGGCACAGTCGGGGTAGTTCGAGCAGCCGAGGAACGTGCCGTAGCGGCCGAAGCGCATCACCAGCTCGGACCCGCACTCCGGGCACTTCTCGCCGGTGGGCACGCCCTCGCGCTTGACGTTGGGCATCTCGGCCTCGGCCGAGGCCAGGTCCTTCGAGAGCTGCTCGTTGAAGCGCGCGAGCGCGTCCTTCCAGGCCGTCTTGCCCTCTTCGATCTCGTCGAGCTCCTCTTCGAGGGCGGCGGTGTAGCCCTCGTTGATGATCTCGTGGAAGCTGCCCTGGAGCATCTCGTTGACCAGCTTGCCGAGGGCGCTTGGAGCGAAGCGGCGCGCGACCCGCTCGACGTAGTCCCGGTCGGTCAGGGTGGCGAGGATCTGGGCGTAGGTCGAGGGCCGGCCGATGCCGTTCTCCTCGAGCGCCTTGACCAGGGTGGCCTCGCTGTAGCGCGCCGGCGGCTGGGTGAACTTCTGGTCGCTGTGCAGCTCCAGGAGCTCGAGCTCCTGGCCCTCGCGGAGCGGCGGCATGACGGCGCCCTCGCCGTTCTCGTCGTCGCTCGCGCGGGCATCCTCGTCCACCGCCTCCTGGTAGACGGCGAGGAAGCCGGGGCTCTTGAGCACCTTGCCCCGGGCGCGCAGCGTGTACGGGCCGTTGTCGATGTCGACCTGGGTGACGTCGAAGACGGCAGGGTTCATCTGGGAGGCGATGAACCGGTCCCAGATCAACTTGTAGAGTTTCAGGTCCTCGGGCTTCAGGTAGCGCTCGAGCTTCTCGGGCGGCAGGTCGAAGTTGGTCGGGCGGATCGCCTCGTGGGCGTCCTGGGCGCCTTTCTTCGAACGGTAGCGCACCGCCTTCGCGGGCAGCGACGCCTCGCCGTAGGTGGCGGCGATGAACTTGCGGCTCTCCTCGAGCGCCTCGTCGGCCACCCGGGTCGAGTCGGTCCGCATGTAGGTGATCAGGCCGACGGCGCCGCGATCGCCGATCTCCTTGCCCTCGTAGAGGCCCTGCGCGATCGCCATGGTGCGCTTGACCGAGAAGCCGTGGCGGCGCGCGGCATCCTGCTGGAGGCGACTGGTGATGAACGGCGCGCCCGGCTTCTGGAGCGACTCCTTGCGCTCGATCGAGCGGACCGTGAAGCGCCCCGCGCGCAGGCCCTCGACGATCTCGGCGGCACGCTCGCCGTCGCCGACCACCGCCTTCTCGCCGCCGACGCGGTGCAGCTTGGCGGTGAACGGCGGCGGCTCGTCGCCCTGGAGGTCGGCGGCGAGGATCCAGTACTCCTCGGGGACGAAGGCGTCGATCTCGGCCTGCCGCTCGCAGACCATCTTGAGCGCCACCGACTGCACCCGGCCGGCCGAGAGGCCCTGCTTGATCTTGTCCCAGAGGAGCGGCGAGAGGCGGAAGCCCATGAGCCGGTCGAGGAGCCGTCGGGTCTGCTGGGCGTCGACCTTGCGCGCGTCGATCCGGCGCGGGTGCTCGAGCGCCGCGAGCACGGCCCGGCGGGTGATCTCGTTGAAGGTCACTCGCTCGACCTTCTCCGGATCCTTGCCCAGGACCTGGGCGATGTGCCAGGCGATCGCCTCACCCTCGCGGTCGGGGTCGGGAGCGAGGTAGACCACGTCGGCCTTGCTCGCCGCCTGGCGGAGCTTCTTGACCACGTTCTTCTTGGCGTCGAGCACCTCGTAGTGGGGCTCGAAGTCCGGGCCGATCCCCATGTCCTTCTTGACCAGGTCCCGGATGTGCCCCATGGAGGCTTCCACCTGGTAATCGCCGCCCAGGAACTTCTTCAAGGTCCGGGTCTTGGCGGGGCTCTCGACGATGATCAGGTTCTTGCTCACGGTTCGGGTAAAGCGGTTCTCGCGAAGAGTTATTCCTGGGGCTCGGGCGCCCCGAAGGGGCGGCTGGAACCGGCTCGAGGGCGCTGGCGCGGGACCGTAGCACCCGGTGACGAGCCTCCGCAAGCGCGGTGCCGGGCCCGCCGGATCAGGGGCGGCGGACGTAGGCCGGCCCCGGGTAGCGCCGTACCTTCCCCACGAGCTCGAGCTCGAGGAGCGTGCCGAGGACGCGGTCCACGCTCCGTCCGAGGCGGGCCGCAAGAGTCTCCGGCGCGGTCGGCTCGCCCGGGGTGAGGGCGGCCAGGACCTCGCCGGGCAGGCCCTTCGGCCTCGCGGCCCCGGGGGCGGCGGCGCCCACCGAGGGCACGCAGGACGGACCGCCCGACGGCAGCCCGAGCCGTTCCAGGAGGTCGCGCGGGTGCAGCGCGACCTGGGCGCCGTCGGCGATCAGCGCGTTGGTGCCGAGCGAGCGCTCCTCGAAGATCCGGCCCGGCACCGCGAAGACCTCGCGGCCCAGGTCGAGGGCGAGCCGGGCGGTGACCAGCGAACCGGAGCGCGGCGCCGCCCGCACCACCAGCACCGCCGCGGCGAGGGCCGCGATCAGCCGGTTGCGCACCGGGAAGTGCCAGGCCTTGGGCTCGAGGCCGGGCGGGAACTCGCTGACCAGGGCTCCGCGCGCGGCGATCGCCTCGCCCAGGCGCCGATGGCCGCGGGGGTAGTCGACGCCCAGCCCGGAGCCGAGGACCGCGACGGTCGGGCACTCGCCGCAGGCCGCGGCCTCGAGCGCTCCGCGGTGGGCCGCGGCGTCGATTCCGCGGGCGAAGCCGGAGACGACCGTCAGGCCGGCCTCGGCGAGCTCGCGGGCGAAGAGCCCGGCGGCTTCCTTTCCGTACGGGTCGGCCCGCCGCGAGCCGACGACCGCCACCGCCCCTGCGGCCCCCGCGGCCGGGAGCTTGCCGAGGACGAAGAGCGCCGGCGGCGGCAGCTCCAGGTCGTCCATGGCGTCCGGGTACCCCGGGTCGCCGAGCGCGACGACCTCGGCGCCCAGCTCGGCGGCACGCCGGATCTCGCGGCCGGCCGCGGCGGCGGCCCCTCCGACCCGCCGGGCGGCCAGCGCGAGCGCGTCCGCCGGCACGCCCAGGGCCTCGGCGGTCGCGGCGTCGCCCGCCCAGCCGGACGCCCGCCAGCTCTCGAGCCGGCGGGCCAGCCGGCAGGCGGCGGGGCGCGGCAGCTCGTAGCAGGTGGCGAGCGCGATCAGGATCTCGCGGCGGTTCGGCATGACTCTCTCTACCAGGACGCAAACCGCGGCGCCGATCGCCCGGACGGCGCCGCCGCCTCGTATATACTTTCGCCCCTGAACCGCCGACGCGGCCGTGGGGACTCCCACCATGGGCTGTCGGGCACCGCCGAGCGGGCTCGCGGCGGTCCGCCGAGGTCGGCTCCGAGCGGGGGAACCATGAGACTGCACGCCACGCCGAGTTGGATCGTCTGCCTCGCGCTCGCCGCCGCGGCGGCCGGTTGCAGCGGCTACTCCCCGGGCGACGACGCCGGGGCGCAGCTCCGGTTCGGCGTTCAGATGGCCCAGCGGGGCCTCTGGAGCGAAGCGCTGTTCCGGTTCGAGAAGGCCGAGCGGATCGACCCCGACAACCCCCGGATCCTGAACGACCTGGCGGTCGCCCAGGAGGCGGCCGGCCGGTACGAGGACGCCCTCGCGACCTACAAGAAGGCGCTCGGCCTCGCCCCCGGAGACCGGGACCTCAAGGAGAACTACGCCCACTTCGTGGACTTCTACGAGGGCTTCCGGCCTCCGAAGCCGGGCGAGGCCGCCCCGGCGGGCGAGGCCGAGCCCAGCCCGCCGCAGAAGGGCCCGAGCGAGGAGGAGCCGCGATGAGGCGGTCAGGTGGTATCCATCCGGTGGGCGCCGCGGCCCTCGCCGTGGCCCTGGCGCTCGCCGCCCCGGCCGCGCGCGCGGACGTCCAGGTCAAGCTCAAGCTGCCGCAGCGCGCGAAGCTCGACCTCCGGGGCAAGGACTCGGTCACGATCGCTCCGTTCGTCGTCGTCGCCCGGGAGAGCGAGACCCAGAAGGAGACGAAGAACCTCGACGTCGAACGGGAGTTCCGGCGCTACCTCGAGAAGATCCTGCGCCGCGAGACCGACCTGCGGGTGATCGACCCCGGGCCGATCAACCTCCCCTCCTTCGACTTCGACCAGCTGGCCGGCGCCAAGGAGTTCTGGCGCGACGTCGGCGAGCGCATCCAGACCGACCTGATCGTCACCGGCAGCCTGGACTTCGACGTCCAGGACCGCTCCGGGTACAAGACCGAGGAGTTCGTCTCGCCGGTCGACGGCCGCACCTACTACCGCCAGGTCCTGGTGGAGCAGACCGGCTTCCAGTACGACATCCTCATGCTGGTCATCGACGGCAAGACCGGCGAGGAGCTCTACCGGGACAACTTCAAGGACTTCCAGAGCTTCCAGAAAGACGACGTGACCGCGATCTCGGGAATGTTCGAGAACCTCTACTCCCTGGAAGACAAGATTCTCGGCGTCTTCACCCAGAAAGAGGTCGAGACCACCCGGGTGCTCTTCACCCACAGCCGTTGAGCTCGTCGAGTCGAGGGCCATCGCGCGACAAGGAGGGGATCTTGGACCGTTTCAGCAGCCGCCGACCGACTCGACGGATCGTCCTCGCCCTGGTGCTCGCCTTCACGACGGGAGCGGTCGCATCCCGGGCCCAGTACTTCGACGAGTACCAGGGTTCGTACTTCGGGAAGAACAAGATCACCTACCAGCACTTCGACTGGCAGATCTACCATTCGCCCCACTTCGACGTCTATTTCTACCCCGAAGAGAAGGAGAGCCTGGAGAAGGTGGTCTCCTTCGCCGAGAGCGCCTACGACCGGCTCTCGCAGCGCCTCGACTACCAGATCAAGGATCCGACCCCGCTGCTCTTCTACGCCACCCACTCGGCGTTCGAGCAGAACAACGTGTTGACCGGGTTCATCCCGGAAGCGGTGGGCGCTTTCACCAGCGCGGCGCGCTTCCGGATGGTCCTGCCGATCGACCAGCCCGACCCCAACCTGTTCGAGCTCATGATGCACGAGCTCACCCACGTCTTCCAGTACCACATCCTCTACCAGGGCAACCTCGGGCGGGCCTTGGCGAGCCGCATCCCCACCTGGTTCATCGAAGGCATGGCGAGCTACATGGCCAAGGACGAGCAGTCCTGGGACAAGATGTATCTGCGCGACGCGGTGGTCAACGACCAGATCCCGCCGATCACCCGCACCGACGTCCAGGGCTACTTCGCCTACCGCTTCGGGCACGCGGTGTTCGACTACATCGAGGAGAAGTACGGCCCCGAGGGGGTGAACGACCTGCTCTACGAGGTCCGCAACACCATCGCCGGCGACGTCGGCCGGGCGGTCCAGCGGACCTTCCGGATCGAGCCCGACGAGTTCGACACCCAGTTCCGGCGCTGGTTGCGCGAGCGTTACCTGCCGGAGCTGGTCGAGAGCGGCGAGCCCTCCGACTTCGGCCGCCCGTTCCGCGCCAGCGAGAGCCGGTCGAGCTGGCAGACCTCGGGCGTGGCCTCGCCGTCCGGTGACCTGCTGGTCGCCTTCACGACCCTCGAGGGCGAGGTCGACCTGGGCCTGTTCGACACCCGCCACCGCCGGCTGGTGCGCAACTTGACCTCCGGGTTCACCAACGACTACCAGTACCTCGTCGCCCAGAACCTGACCGTCGGGCGCCGCTTGGGCAACGACCTGTCGTTCTCGCCCGACGGCGACCGGGTGGCGGTGTTCGCGCGCCGGGACTACGGCCGCAGCCTGCTGCTGATCGACGTCCTCGGTGGCAAGCTCGAGCGCACCATCGACATGGACGAGCTCGGGCTGGAGCAGCAGCTCTCGCCGGCGTTCTCGCCGGACGGGACGAAGGTGGCCTTCTCGGCGTGGAAAGATGGGCGCTTCGACATCTTCGCCTACGACCTCGAGACCGGCGACCTCACCCGGGTGACCGACGACGAGCTCTACGACGGCTCTCCGGTCTACTCGCCCGACGGCAGGTCGATCGTCTTCAGCTCGGTCGTCGGCGGCTACCAGAAGCTCTTCCGCGTCGACCTCGCCGATCCCTCCTCGCGCGTGCAGCTCTCCTTCGGCGACTCCCACGAGCGGGACGCCGCCTTCTCACCGGACGGCAAGAGCCTGTTCTTCACCTCGGACCGCAGCGGCGCCGAAAACGTCTACTCGGTCGACCTCGAGACCGGCAAGCTCCTGCAATGGACCAACGCCGTCACCGGCTGCACGATGCCGACCGCCTACGTCGACCTCGATGGCCAGCTCCAGCTCGTCTACACGGGCTACTGGAAGCGGCGCTTCGACCTCTACCGCTCCGACCCGACGGTCATCCCGAAGGAGGTCACCGGCGAGCCCGCGTTGATCCAGCTCGGCGGCGCGGCCGAGAAGCCCGAGGCCCTTCCCCGCTTCGAGCCCGACATCCAGGTGACCCTGGACACCAGCAACGAGGAGAAGTACCACGGCAACAAGCTCTACCTCGAGAACCTCGACAGCCTGCTCGCGGTCGACAGCGGGTCGAACCTCTATGGCCTGGGCATCCTGTCCTTCGCCGATCAGACCGGCGACCGGCGGCTGACCGCCATCCTGGACGCCGCCTCCTACTACTCGAACTTCGACCTCGGCTACACCAACCTGTCGCACCGGACGCACTGGAGCCTCGACCTCTACGACACCCGGAGCTACTTCTACCAAGTCAACGCCCGCAACCAGCTCGAGCGTAACTCGCTCTACGGCGAGACCGGGCTGCTCGCCTCGGCCGCCTACCCGCTCGACATCTACCATCGCGTCGAGCTGGGGGCGGGCGTCGCCTACCGGAAGATCGACCACGACGCCATCGCGCTCAACCGGCGGACCCGGGAGACCTTCCTCGTCTACACCCCGCGCGAGGACACCTTCCCGATCGTCCGTGCGGGCCTGGTGGGCGACACCGTCCTGTTCGCCGACTACGGGCCGATCGCGGGGCACAGGTGGCGGATCAGCGCCGACTACTCGCCGGATCTCGACGCCGGCGGCACCCTGACCACCAACTACCTGCTCGACGCCCGCCAGTACATTCCGCTCACGCGCCGGAGCAACTTCGCGTTCCGGGCGTACGCCGCCGTCTCCGACGGCAACCTCACCGAGCCGACCTTCATCGGCGGCCTCGACACCTTGCGCGGCCTGCAGTTCCGTTCGGAGGTGGGCGACCGGGCCTTCTTCGCCAACGCGGAGTTCCGCTTCCCGGTGATCGACGTCCTCCGGACCCCGGCCTTCACCATCCAGGACATCCGGGGCCTCCTCTTCTTCGACATCGGGGGCGCCTACTTCTCGAAGGTCCAGGACTACAACTTCTACAACCAGGACACCGACCGGCTCGAGGACGGGCTCTCCTCGTACGGCTTCGGGATCTCGGCTGTCCTCTTCGGGCTGCCGGTCAACTGGGACTTCGCCAAGCTGTGGGACCTCAAGCAGACGTCGACCGGCTTCCAGACCTCGTTCTGGATCGGTACCCGGTTCTGAGCCGCGCCGGCCGGTTCTGAGCGCCGATCCTTGTAGGGACGGCGCGGGCGGGGATAGACTCGCCGGCAGCGCATGAGAATCGAGGTTCTGGGCAGCTACGGGGGCGAGAGCCTCGAGTGCCGGATGACCTGCCTGTTGATCAACGGCACGGTCGCGCTCGACGCCGGATCCCTGACCCAGGCGCTATCCATCGAGCGCCAGGTAGGGGTGCATTCGATCCTCTTCTCGCACTCCCACATGGACCACACGAGCGCCCTGCCGTTCTTCATCGAGAACGTCTACGGCCAGAGCTCGGGAGCGATCGACCTCCACGGCTCCGCGGCGACCAACTACGCGATCCGCAAGTACCTGTTCAACAACGCCACCTGGCCCGACTTCACCCGCCTGCCGAACCACCTCCTGCCGGCGGTGCGCTTCCACGAGATCCGCAGCGAGGTGCCGCTCGAGATCGACGGCGTGCGCTACACCCCGATCCCGGTCGATCACCTGGTCCCCACCCACGGCTTCCTGATCGAGGCCGACGGCGCGGCCGTCCTCTGGTCGAGCGACACCGGCCCGACCCAGCGCCTGTGGGAGGTGGCCAACCGCACGCGCAACCTCAAGGCGGTGTGCATCGACACGAGCTTCGACAACGCCCTCCAGCAGATCGCCGACGTCTCCCTCCACCTGACCCCCCAGACCCTGGAGCGGGAGCTCGAGAAGCTCCACGTCCAGGTGCCCGTGCTGGTCCATCACCTGAAGCCTCCCTGCGTCGAGCGCATCCACCGCGAGGTCGAGGCGATGGGCCTCGAAGGCGTCAGCTTCCTCGAGCAGGGCAAGGTCTACCAGTTTCCCTAGCGAGCCCCACCCGAGGTCGCCGGCGCGCGACCGCGCGGGCTTCGGCTGTAGAATGAGGTACTTCCCGTGAAGGGGAGGACGTTCCGCGAAGGGCGCTACGGCGGCAGGCCTCGTGATCAGCATGCCCTCTCACCACTCCGAGCGGTCCCTCGAGCTGCAGGGCCTGCTCCAGGCTCTGCGCCCGCGCATCCTCGAGCTGCTCGCCACCTACCAGGTGCCGGAGGAGCAGGCGGTCGAGATCGTCCACGACACCTTCATCGCGCTGGCGGTGCGCTGGAGCCGCGTGGGCAACCGGCAGGCGTGGCTCCTCGGCACGCTCGAGTCGAGGTGCCGGGCGTGGGCCGAGGAGCTGCGGTCCGAGGGCGCGGAGCGGCTCGATCCGGACGGGGGAGACGGCGCCGGTTCGTGATAGCGTGGTCGCCGGCGCCGGCCCTCGGAGGACTCGCAACGGTGTTCCCGGTGCCGGGCGAAGCGGCACCACTCTGATCGGCACCATGCGCATCGCGATTCTCGGCTCGGGCAGCCGCGGCAACGCCCTGGTCGTCGAGTCCGGAGACCGGCGGATCCTGATCGACGCGGGCTTCTCCTGCCGCGAGATGGAGCGCCGCATGAGGCTGGTCGGGATCGACCCCGAGACCATCGCGGCCCTCATCGTGACCCACGAGCACAGTGACCACGTGCGCGGCGCCGACCGCTTCGCGCGCCGGCACGGCGTGCCGCTGTTCGCCACGGGCGGCACGCTCGAGGCGAGCTCGCTCTCGGCCGAGACCCGTGGCGCGGCCGTGCGGCTGGCCTCCGGGCGGCCCGAGGAGGTGGCCGGGTTTTCGGTCGAGCCGTTCTCGATCCCGCACGACGCCGCGGAGCCGGTCGGCTTCGCGGTGGAGGACTCGGCCGGCCGGCGCCTCGGCCTGGTCGCCGACCTGGGGAGCCGGAGCCGGCTCGCCTGGGGCCGCCTGATCGATCTCGACTTCCTGGTCCTCGAGACCAACCACGACCTCGGCATGCTGCGCGACGGCCCCTACCCCTGGTCGCTCAAGCAGCGGGTCGCCGGTCGCCACGGCCACCTGTCGAACCGGGACGCCGCCGACGGGGTTCCCGAGCTGGTGTCGGACCGGCTCGGCTGGGTGGTGCTCTACCACCTGTCCCAGACCAACAACTCACCCGCTCTGGCGCGCGAGGCCGTCGGCGAGGCGCTCGCCGCCGAGGGGTCGCCGGCCCGCCTCGCCGTCACCGAGCAGGACCGGCCGACCGGGTGGCTGGAGCTCGCCTAGCAGCGAGGAGCCCGAGTCTCGACTGGAGGAAGGTTTCCGTGAAGGCAACCGTGACCGTGTATCCCCGCCCGGAGATCCTCGATCCCCAGGGCAAGGCGATCCGCGACGCCCTGGGGCGGATCGGGATCGAGGGGGTCGAGGACGTGCGCGCCGGCAAGAGCTTCGAGATCGAGCTGGCGACCGACGACCGGGACTCCGCGGGCGAGCTGCTCGACGCCATGTGCCGCAAGCTCCTGGCGAACCCGGTGGTCGAGGACTACCGGATCGACCTGGGGGACGAGGCGCCGTGAGCGGCCGGGAGGTGATGCCATGAGGTGCGGCGTCGTCATGTTCCCCGGCTCGAACTGCGATCACGACGTCTACCACGTCCTGAAGCACGTGCTCGGCCAGGACGCGGAGTTCCTCTGGCACCAGGACCGAACGCTGCGCGGTGCCGAGCTGGTCGTGCTTCCGGGCGGCTTTTCCTACGGCGACTATCTGCGGGCCGGCTCGATGGCGGCGCTCTCGCCGCTGATGGAGGCGGTCAAGGCGCACGCCGAGGCCGGGGGGCTGGTGCTCGGGATCTGCAACGGCTTCCAGATCCTGGTCGAAGCCGGCCTGCTGCCGGGCGCGATGCGCCGCAACCGCGGCCTGCGCTTCCTGTGCCGGGACGTCTACCTGCGGGTCGAGCGCGACGACCTGCCCTTCACCCACGGTTACCGGCAGGGCCAGGTGCTGCGCATGCCGATCGCCCACTCCGAAGGCAACTTCGAGGACTCCGACGAGCACCTCGACCGGCTCGAGGCCGCCGGGCAGGTGGTCTTCCGCTACGTCTCGCCGAACGGCGAGGCCGCCTCCGAGGATCCGGCCTGGAACCCGAACGGCTCGGCCCGGGGGATCGCCGGGGTCACCAACGAGCGGGGCAACGTCCTGGGGATGATGCCCCACCCCGAGCGGGTGTCGGAGGAGATCCTGGGCGGCACCGACGGGCTCGCGCTCTTCGCCAGCGCCGTGGGAGTGGCCGGCGAGATCCTGGAGGCGGCGCGATGAGCCGGGACACGGGCGCGTCGGCGACCCTCGAGGAGCCCCGGGTCACGCCGGAGATGGCCGAAGCCCACGGCCTCTCCGGCGAGGAGTACGAGCGGCTCCGGGAGGTCCTGGGGCGCGAGCCGACCTACACCGAGCTCGGCGTCACCGCCGCCCTGTGGTCCGAGCACTGCTCCTACAAGTCGTCCAAGGTCTACCTCCGCGAGCTCCCGACCGAGGGCCCCCACGTCGTCCAGGGGCCCGGGGAGAACGCCGGTGTCGTCGACCTGGGCTACGGCTGGGTGGCGGCCTTCAAGATGGAGAGCCACAACCACCCGAGCTTCATCGAGCCCTACCAGGGAGCGGCGACGGGGGTGGGCGGCATCCTGCGCGACGTCTTCACCATGGGCGCGCGGCCGGTCGCCTGTCTCGACAGCCTCTTCTTCGGCGATCTCGCCGCGCCGCGGATGCGCCACCTGGTCGACGGCGTGGTGCGCGGGATCGGCGACTACGGCAACTGCGTGGGCATCCCGACGGTCGGCGGCCAGACCACCTTCCACCCCTCGTACGACGGCAACATCCTGGTCAACGCCTTCGCCCTCGGGGTGGCGCGCAAGGAGCGGATCTTCACCGCCCGCGCGACCGGTCCCGGCAACCCGATCCTCTACGTGGGCAGCCGCACCGGCCGTGACGGCATCCACGGCGCGACCATGGCCTCGGAGTCCTTCGACGAGGAGAGCGAGGCCAAGCGGCCGACGGTGCAGGTCGGCGATCCGTTCACTGAGAAGGTCCTGCTCGAAGCCTGCCTCGAGGCCATGCGCACCGGCTCGATCGTGGCGATCCAGGACATGGGCGCGGCGGGCCTGACCAGCTCGGCCTTCGAGATGGCCGACCGCGGCGGCACCGGTCTCACCCTCGACCTCGACCGCGTGCCCCTGCGCGAGCCCGGGCTCGGCCCCTACGAGATCATGCTCTCGGAGTCCCAGGAGCGGATGCTGCTGGTCGCCCGGCGGGGCCACGAGGAGGAGGTCGCCCGGGTCTTCCGCCGCTGGGGCCTCGAGGTGGTGTCGATCGGCGAGGTGACCGCCTCGGGCCGGGCGCTCCTCGCCTGGCACGGCGAGCCGGTGGCCGACGTGCCGGTGGGCGCGCTCACCGAGACGGCGCCCGTGTACCACCGGCCGGTGGCCGAGCCCGCCGACCTCGCCGCCCGCCAGGCGCCTCCCGAGGTGCCGGAGGTGGGCGACCCGATCGAGACCCTGGCCGCTCTCCTCGACACGCCCGACTTCGGATCGAAGGAATGGATCTGGCGCCAGTACGACTACTCGGTGCGCACCAGCACCGTGGCCGGCCCCGGCGGAGACGCCGCCGTGCTCCTGCTCAAGGGCACGCCGGCCGGCCTCGCCCTCGCCACCGACGTCAACCCGGTCTACACCTGGCTCGATCCGGCCACGGGCGGCGCCCAGGCGGTGGCCGAGGCGGTGCGCAACCTCGCCTGCGTCGGCGCCGAGCCGCTCGGCCTGACCGACTGCCTGAACTTCGGCAACCCGGAGCGGCCCGAGGTGATGTGGCAGTTCCGCGAGGCGGTCCGAGGGATGTCGCGGGCCTGCCGAGAAGCTCGGTGTGCCGGTGGTGTCGGGCAACGTGTCCTTCTACAACGAGACCGGCGACCGGGGCGTCCACCCGACGCCGACCGTCGCCATGGTCGGGCTCATCCCCGACCTCGATTCCCTGCTCTCCGCCTCGTTCACCCACGCGGGCGACCGGATCGTGCTGCTCGGCGAGACCCGGGACGAGCACGGCGGAAGCGCCTACCTGCGGCTCCTCCACGGCGTCGAGCAGGGGCGGCCGCCGGCGCTCGACCTGGCGGCCGAGGCGCGGCTCGCCGAGCTCCTGCGATCCCTGGTCTTCCAGGGCCGGGTGCGCACCGCCCACGACCTTTCCGAGGGCGGCCTGGCGATGGCGCTCGCCGAGGCGACCCTCGGCCGCGGCCTGGGCGCGCGGGTCGAGGTGCCCTTCTCCCCGACCGCGCTGTTCTCCGAGAGCCAGGCCCGCGCCCTCGTTGCCTGCGATCCGAAGGTGCTCGACAAGGTGCTCGCTTCGGCCGAGCGCGCCGGCGTGCCGGCGGCCGAGATCGGCGAGACCGGAGGCGGCGAGCTGGTGATCGCGACCGGCGGCGAGACCTTCCGGGGCGACCTCGAGGACCTGCGCTGCACCTGGTCGACGGCCTTGCCCCGGGCGCTCGAGGAGGGCTAGCCACTCCCATGTGCGGCATCTTCGGCATCGACGGCAAGCCCGACGCGGCGAACTTCACCTACCTGGGCCTCTACGCCCTCCAGCACCGCGGGCAGGAGTCGGCGGGTATCGTCTCGTGGGACGGCGAGCGCCTGCACGTGGAGCGGGGGATGGGGCACGTGGCGGAGCTGTTCGGCGCCAAGGTGCTCCAGCGCCTGCCCGGCGCGCGGGCCCTCGGCCACACGCGCTACTCGACCGCCGGCACGAGCGTGATCGCCAACGCCCAGCCGATCGTGGTCAAGACCTCGATGGGACCGCTCGGCCTCGTCCACAACGGCAACCTGACCAATGCCGTCGAGATCCGCAACGAGCTCGAGGCCGAGGGTGCGATCTTCCAGACCACCAGCGACACCGAGGTCATCCTCCACCTGATGGCGCGCAACCCGCGCGAGGACGTGGTCGAGTCGCTGATGGAGGCTCTCGAGCGGGTGCGCGGCGCCTACTCGCTGCTCCTGATCGCTCAGGACTGCCTGATCGCCGCCCGCGATCCCAACGCCTTCCGGCCGTTGGTCCTGGGCGAGCTCGACGGCGTGCCCTGCTTCGCCTCCGAGACCTGCGCCTTCGACCTGCTCGACGCCGACCCGGTGCGCGAGCTCGAGCCGGGCGAGGTGGTGGTGGCGCGGGGCGGCGGGTTCGGCGAGATCGAGAGCTACCGGCTGGCGCAGGCGCCGCGCCCCTCGCGCTGCGTCTTCGAGCAGGTCTACTTCGCCCGGCCGGACAGCCGGGTCTTCGGCGACTCGGTGGCCGAGTCCCGCCTCGCGATGGGCGCGCAGCTCGCCCGGGAGGCGCCGGTGCCGGCGGACCTGGTGGTGCCGGTGCCCGACTCGGGCCTCTTCGGGGCGCTCGGCTACAGCCGGGAGTCGGGGCTGCCTTTCGAGTTCGGGCTGATCCGCAACCACTACGTGGGGCGCACCTTCATCGAGCCCAAGCAGTCGATCCGCCACTTCGGGGTGCGGATCAAGCTCAACCCGGTGCGCGAGCTGATCGAGGGCAAGCGCGTGGTGCTGGTCGATGACTCGATCGTGCGCGGCACGACGGCGCCCAAGATCGTGAAGATGGTGCGCGACGGTGGCGCCACCGAGGTGCACGTCAGGATCTCCTGCCCGCCGACCCGCTGGCCGTGCCACTACGGGATCGACATGCCGACCCGCGAGGAGCTCGTGGCCTCGAATCACTCGGTCGAGGAGATCCGGGACTTCCTGGGCGCCGACAGCCTGGCCTACCTGTCGCTCGACGGCATGCTCGGCTGCCTCTCGGGCGAGCGGAAGTCCTACTGCACGGCCTGCTGGACCGGCGACTACCGGGTGCCGATCTCCGCCGAGGACCAGCGCCAGGCGGAGCTCTTCCCGATCCGCTCGGAAGAGCGGGAGGAGTAGGGAGGAGCGTGGCGCTGCTCCTCGCGCAGCGCCTGGTACAGGTCCCAGCGCCGCTGCTGGAGGTCGAGCCAGAAGTCGGCCTCCTGCTCTTCCGCGACTGCCGCTTTGCCAAGCTCACCGCCAGCGCTCGAGGCGGATGCCGAGGAGCTCTGCTGCGTCCAGGTAGACGTTGGGGCCGGGTAGGGGCTTGAGAACGACCATGAGGTGCCAGACCTCGGTCCGTGGGTAGGCGGCCCGGGCGGCTTGCCGCAGGGCCGGCACGTCGCGCACGAATACCCGGCCGCTGGTCCGTGGGGGGAGGGAACCGGAGAGGAGGAGCGGCCCGAACACCCCCGAAGGGGCCTGGACGAAGATGAGGGCGCTCGCGCCCACGCCCCGCGACTCGACGAGCTCCAGGGGAAGGTGGGAGCCGCCGTGGTACCAGGAGCCGAGGCGCGACACCTCCGCCGGTAGCCGAGCGCGGAGCGGCGGAATCGCAAGGAGCGCCAGAGCCAGGGCACCCAGGAGGGAAGCGAGCCGCGGGTTCCGGGCGGTCCCGAGGCGCTCGAGCAGGCGGCGGAGCCCGCCGTAAAGGGTCCCGAGGCTCCGGGCGGCGAGCAGGGCGAGGGGGCCCGTCGCCTCGAAGGCCAGCCGGGGACCGCCGTAGACGATGTCGGCCCAGTAGTAGCCGCTGTAGCCGAGGACCAGGCTCGCCGCCGAGGCCAGGAGCAGAGCGTCGCGGCGGCGGCCGGGTGCCGGCCAGAAGAGGGGCAGGAGGAGCGCCAGGTCCGGGAACGGCAGGCCCCAGACCGAGCCGTCGAGCTGCCGGACGTACCAGGGGAGGTGGTGCCGGAAGATCGCCAAGAGGGGGGAGTGCACGCCATGCCAGGTGGTGAAGGTATGGGTGGGGTCGGCGACCCGGTAGCCGGTGGCGAACGGGCTGCCGAAGACGGCGGCATCGAAGCCCAGCACGAGGACCACGCCGGGGAGCGCGCCGAGAGCGAGCCAGGCCAGGGCGCCGAGGCGGTTCCGCGCGCCTTCGAGCCGGAGCACCGCCCAGAGAGCCCACGGCCAGAGGAGCACCGCCGCCGTGAAGGGGCGGATCGCAAAGGCCAGACCCGCGAGGAGGCCGGCCGCGAGCCAGCGCCAGGGCCGGTCGGGCCGCGCCGACGCCAGGCAGATCATGGAGCCCAGGCTCGCCGCCAGGCAAGGCACGTGGGCCATGAACCCCGAGCCCATGGCCAGAGCGAAGGGCGAGACCGCGAAACAGCCGGCGGCGAGCAGGCCGGTCCGTGGCGCGAAGAGCGTCCGGCCCAGCATCCACACCTCGACCACGCAGAGCCCGAGGAGCAGCGGGTCGACGAGCCACGGCACCCCGAGCCACCAGCCGGCGGCGAGCAGCGCCGGCCAGCCCGGCGGATAGATGGAGACCCAGCGTCGGGAGTCGAGAATCACGTTCTCCAGGAAGAAGAGGGGGGCCAAGGCGGGCGGCTCGAGCGCCAGCCGGCCGCGCGCGAAGATCTTGCCTTGCAAGGCGTAGGCAACCCCGTCGGCGACGTGGGGCACGGCACCCAGGACCTGGCTGGAGATCAGGGCCGCCACCGCGAAGGCGGCGAGGGCCAGGGCGGCGACCGTCGCCAGCTCGGCGCGGCTCGGACGCGGACGATCTGGAGGGCGGAGCATGGGCCGCGGACAGGCTACCGCAGAGCGAGTCTCGGCGGCCGGCCGAAGTGGGTCTCGGGCCTGGCTATGATGGGCCGGTGTTTTGCGTCGAGCCCCTCGCTCCGGGCCTTCCTTTCACCCGCATCCGGATGGCCCGCACCGTCCTCGGCCGGCCGCTCCACGAGGTCTCGGCCTACCGGATGGGCGACCTGCTCGTGGACACCGGGCCGCCGCCGGCCGCCGAGCGGCTCGCCGCCTGGTGCCGGCCGGCGCTCGAGCGGCGCGAGCTCGCGCGGGTGGTCCTCACCCACCACCACGAGGACCACGTGGGCGGGGCGGCGGCGCTCGGGGAGCTGGGTCTGCCGATCGAGGCGCCGGCTCCGGCGGTGCCGATCCTCGCCGAAGGCCTGCGGATCCCCCCCTACCGCCGGGCGGTCTGGGGCGCGCCGCGCCGCTTCCGGGCCGAGCCGCTGGGCGAGGAGGTGACGGCGTGGCCGGGCCCCGATGCGCTCCGATTCCGGGTGATCCCCACGCCGGGCCACGCGTTCGACCACGTGTGCCTCTTCGAGCCGGACCGCCGATGGCTCGTCTCGGGCGACCTCTACGTCCACGAGCGGGTTCGCTACCTGCGGCGGATCGAGGACGTTGGGCTCCAGCTCGACTCGCTCCGCCGGGTTCGGGCCCTCGATCCGGAGATCCTGATCTGCTCCCACGCCGGCCTGGTGGCGGACGCCGGCGCCGCCCTCGAGCTCAAGATCGCCTGGTGGGAGGGCCTGGCCGAGGAGGCGCGCGCCCTCCGCGACCGGGGGCTCCCGATCCGGGCGATCGCCCGTCGGCTCCTGGGCCGCGAGGGTTTTCTGTTCTATGCCAGCCTGGGCGACTTCTCGAAGGCGAACCTCATCCGGAGCCTGCTCCGGGCGGGGCCGGCCGGTACGGTAAGGTGACGCCCACGGATTTCCACATCGAGAGGGGAGAGGGCGTCGGATGGAGAAGCGAGAGCGAAGGTTTTGGGTTTCCTGGACGATCTGCGCGCTGGCGGTGCCGCTCGGGGCAGCGCCGGTCGCGCTGGCCCGCCCGCCGGCGCCGGGCGCGGCGCTCGCGGCGCGGAGGATGTCGCGCGCGGCCGGCGGCCGGGTGGCAAGCGATTTCTCCCCCCGGAGCGGCCGGGTGCGTTTCCTGTCCGCTCCGGCCGACAGCCCGATCCCGGTGGGAAGCTCCGGCAGCGCCGAGGAGCGGGCGCGCGCCTTTTTGGCCACCTACCGCGAAGCGTTCGGGCTCGATCGCGAAGTCGACCTCGCGGTGGAGAGCGCCAGCCCGCCGGACGAACTCGGCATCGAGCACGTGCGGTTTCAGCAAATGTACCGGGGCCTTCCCATCACCGGCGCGGAGACCGTCGTGCACCTGCGGGACGATTGCGTGGTCGCCGCGAGCTCAAAGACGCTCGCCGACGTCGCGGGCCTGCCGACCGTCGCCCTGGTGAGCGCGGACGAGGCGCGCATCTTCGCGCGCGCGGCTCTCGCCACGCGGCCGGGCGGCTCCGGGGCGACCCTCGGCGAGCCGCGCCTGGAGCTGCTCAACCGCGCCCTGCTCGGTGCCCGCGGTCCCGCCACCTACCTCGCCTGGTTCCTCGAGGCGCGGGCGACCGACGTCCGCGATCTCGTCTGGATCGACGCCCGATCCGGGCGCGTGGTGCTCCAGTTCAGCCAGCTCGCCGACGTGCGCTCGCGCCGGGTCTGGGACGCGGCGAGCACCTCGTCCTTGGAGCCGGGCTCGCCGACGCGGACGGAGGGCGGCCCGCCCGCCGGAGGCGACGCCGGTGCCGACGTCAACGCCGCTTACGACTTCACGGGAGACACCTACGATTACTACGCCGAGGTCCACGGCCGCGACAGCTACGACGACGCCGGCTCGGTGCTGAAATCGACCGTCCGCTACTGCCCGAGCGCCGCGGCGTGCCCGTACGAGAACGCCTTCTGGAACGGTGAGCGCATGGTGTACGGCGCGGGCTACCCGCAGGCGGACGACGTCACCGCCCACGAGCTGACCCACGCGGTGACCGAGAGCACCGCGAACCTCTTCTATTACATGCAGTCGGGTGCCCTCGACGAGTCCTACTCCGACATTTTTGGGGAGACCGTCGACCTGTGGAACGGTGCGGGCGACGACTCCGTCGGGGTGCGGTGGCTGATCGGCGAGGATCTGAGCGGCGGCGCCGGGCGCGACATGGAGGACCCGAACGCCTTCGGCGACCCGGCCCGCATGGGCGACTTCCACCTCTACTGCGGCGACGACTACAGCTTCGACCAGGGCGGCGTCCACCACAACAGCGGCATCCCCAACCGGGCGTACACCCTGATGGTCGACGGCGGCTCGTTCAACGGCCGGACGGTGACCGGTATCGGGCTCACCAAGGCGGCGAAAATCGAGTACCGGGCACTCACCCGCTACCTGGTCTCGGCCTCCGACTTCCTGGACGACGACCGGGCGCTGCGCCAGGCGTGCCTCGACCTGGTCGGGACCTTCGGCGTCACCGCTGGGGACTGCGCCGAGGTCGGCAAGGCGCTCGACGCGGTCGAGATGGCGGATCCGTGGGCCTGCTCGCCGGCACAGGTCGCGGTGTCGGACCTCTGTCCGGCCGGCGAGGCTCCGGAGATCTGGTTTTTCGAGGACTTCGAGGACGCCGAGCCCGGCCTCTCCGAATGCCCGGCGGACACCATGCCGGCCGACTGGTGCCGGAACGGGCCGGACAGCCTGCTGGGTGCCTTCGCCACCGGCGGCGAGCACAGCCTATGGGGTTACGACCGGCCCACGGCGGGGGCGATGTGGCACTACCGGGACTTCCCGTCGATGCCCCCCGCCGGTGCCCGCATGCAGTTCGAGCACTCCTACGGCTTCGACAACTCCGGGGACACCTATCTCGACGGCGGCGAGGTTTGGTACGCGACCGACGGAGGCCACACGTTCCACCAGGGCGGCCCCCTGATGGAGGAAGGGCAGTACTACATCGGATCGCTCTCCGATTGCTGCGGCAATCCCTACGCCGGCTTGCCGGCCTTCGTGCGCGACAGCTGGGGCTACGCGTCGACCCGGCTCGACCTCTCGTCGCTGAGCGGCACCGCCTTCAGCTACGCCTTCGTGGTGGCCACCGACGACGCGATCGACGAGTACGGGTGGTGGATCGACGATGTCCGCATCTACACCTGCTCCTCGTGTCCGGCGAGCCGCACCCTGGACGCCGGCAACACCGGCACGGCGGCGCTCTACCGGGCGTCCGGCTCGATCTCGGCGGGGGACGGCTTCGCCGTGCGCCCGGGCGAGGAGGTGACGCTCGAGGCGGGCGACGCCGTGGTGCTCGGCGACGGCTTCGCGGCGAGCGGGCGGCTGGTCGTCGTGTCCGGCTCCGCTAGCTGCCCGTAGCGCCAGCCCGAGCCTCGAACCCGGAGGTCTCGCCAGGCTCCTGCGACAACGCCGCATCAGCGCGCACCTTGGGCGGTGCCCGCTAGAACGCGACCTCGGCCGTCCGCACCGCGGCCACCCAGCGGATGTTCGTGGCGGCGGCGCCGGTGGCGATGACCTCCAGGGCGTCGTTCGGGTCGTCGGCGGCGACGGAGAGGTTCCAGGACCGCGTTGGCTTGGGAGCCGCAGACCAGGTTCGGGGTGCCCGTGGTGTCGAGCAGGCCCAGCGCCCGGGCGGCGTCGACCTGGAGCTCCAGGTGCTGGGCGGCCGTGGTTCCGGGGAAGTGCTCTCCCATCGCCACCTGGCCGGCGGCGGGAAGGCACACGGCGAGGCCGCCCGCCACCACGGCGGCCGGGGTCCATCTCCTGTTCCTAGGTGACCTCCCGGGTCGAGAAGACCAGCCCGCTCCGACGGGCGATTCGAGGCGTGCCCGCCGGCGGCTGCGCTGCTAACATCCGGCTGCCCGGGGGGAGGCCTACGTGTCCGAGCGCAAATCCGACAGCGCCTACGCCGCCGCCGGCGTCGACATCGACGCCCAGGACGAAGGGCTCCGCGAGGTCAAGGAGCTCGCGAGGGCGACCTTCACGGCCGGCGTGCTCAACGAGATCGGCAGCTTCGGCGGCCTCTTCCGGCCCGAGCTCTCCGGCTTGGCGGAGCCGGTCCTGGTCGCCTCGGCCGACGGCGTGGGCACCAAGCTCCTGGTCGCCCGGATGGCCGGCGACTACTCGGGCGTCGGCCGCGACCTGGTCAACCACTGCGTCAACGACATCCTGGTCCAGGGAGCGCGGCCGCTCTTCTTCATGGACTACGTGGGCGCGGGCGTGCTCGAGCCGGCCTCGATGGTCGAGCTGGTCGCCGGGGTCGCCCGCGGCTGCCGGGAGAACGGCTGCGCGCTGCTGGGCGGCGAGACCGCCGAGATGCCGGACTTCTACCGCCCCGGGGACTACGAGCTGGTGGGCTTCATCGTCGGCCTGGTCGACCGGCCGGAGATC
>CAWIQD010000029.1:0-3657 GCA_963837945.1 uncultured Acidobacteriota bacterium | reverse complement strand
CTGGTCACGACAATCGATGGTTTCCTGGGCCAGGGTGATCGCGATCAGCGAGGGAAAGGTGTGACAGCGCCTCAAATATCGTGATCTTGGGAGGCTGGGCCTCAGCATCATCCGCGCCCGGAGGGCGCGCCGGGCGGGAGGGGGTCGAGGCGGCGGTGAGGGAGTGCCCTCCAGGGGGTTGACGTGCCCCCCGGAGGGCGTGTCTTCTTTCGGGTGTCAACGCCGGAAAGGAGACGCCCCCTTGTACCAGAGCCTGCTCGAAGACGCCAGCCTCTTTTGCCTGCTGCTCGAGATCGACCGCGACCTGGCCAGCACGGCTCGGGCGGCGGGATGCCCGGCGTGCGGCGGGGTACTGCACCGGGCGAGCTTCTTTCGCAAGCCGCGGGGCGCTCCGGCGAGTCTGGAGCCGTGAGCACCGGGAGCGGTTCAGCTTCTGCTGCGCGGTGGAGGGGTGCCGGCGGCGGGTGACGCCGGCGTCGGTGCGGTTCTTGGGGCGCAAGGTCTACCTCGGGGCGGTGGTGGTGCTGGTCGCGGCGCTCTCCGACGGTGCGACCCGGCAGCGCGGCGAGCGGCTGCGGGAGCTACTCGGGGTGAGCCGGCGCACGCTCGGGCGCTGGCGGCGGTGGTGGCGCCAGAGGGTGCCGGCGACGCGGTTCTGGCAGGCGGTGCGAGGCCGGTGGGCACGGCCGGTGGCGGAGGAGGCGCTGCCGGCGAGCCTGCTGGCGGTCTTCGGGGCGGTGGTGGAGCCGGGGGAGAGGGTGGTGGCGGTGCTGCGCTTCCTGGGTCCGCTGACGACGGGGCCGGGGCTTTGTGGGGGTGCTTTTTGAGGCTCGGGCGCGGCCCGCAGAAGATGCGTCTCGACGGCAGCCGGGACGGCCCATAGGGTGTCTCCCGTCGGCGACGGACAGCCCCGCCGGCGAAAGGAGACGCGAGATGTCGAAGGATCATCGCTCGGGTCGGCTCGGGCGCTGGGGGGAGCTTCGTTTCTCGGTGGTCGGGCCGCTGTTGGCCTCACCGCCGGCCCGAGGGGATCTCGCCGCCGAGCTGGCCCGCCTGGCCGAGAAGGCGTGGCTTCATCCGGAGAGCGGGGAGCCGGTGCGCTTCGCGGTGTCGACGCTGGAGCGCTGGTACCACACGGCCCGCAACGCCGCCGATCCGGTGGCGGAGCTGGAGCGCCGGGCGCGCAAGGACCGGGGCCGGCGCCGCGCGATCGGCACCGCCCTGGGCGAGCTGGCGCGCCAGCAGTGGAGCGAGCACCCGAGCTGGAGCTACCAGCTCCACCGCGACAACCTGGCGGTGCTCCTCGAAGAGCGCCCCGAGCTCGGGCCGCTGCCGTCGTACTCGACGCTGCGTCGCTACCTCGTCGGCCAGGGCCTGGTGCGCCGGCCGCGCCGGCCGGACACGCGCCGTGGCGCCGCCGAGCGGCGGGCCGACGAGGCCCGGGAGCGGCGCGAGATGCGCAGCTTCGAGGCCGAGTACGTCGCCGGCCTGTGGCACCTCGACTTCCACCACGCTTCGCGCAAGATCCTCACCGCCGGCGGCTCCTGGATCCGGCCCGTGATGCTGGCGGTCCTCGACGACCGCTCGCGGCTGGTCTGCCACGCGCAGTGGTACCGCCACGAGAGCGCCGAGACCCTCGTCCACGCCCTCTCGCAGGCGATCCTCAAGCGCGGTCTGCCCCGCGCCCTGATGAGCGACAACGGCGGCCCGATGCTCGCCGGCGAGACTCGCGCGGGGCTCGCCCGCCTCGCCATCGTGCATCACACGACGCTGGCCTACTGCCCGGCCCAGAACGGCAAGCAGGAGGTCTTCTGGGCCCAGGTCGAAGGCCGGCTCATCGCCATGCTCGAGGGCGCGCCGGACCTGTCGCTGGCGCTCTTGAACCAGGCGACCCAGGCCTGGGTCGAGCTGGAGTACCAGCGCACCATCCATTCCGAGACCCACCAGAGCCCCCTCGAGCGCTGGCTCGCCGGGCCCAGCGTCGGCCGGCCGGCGCCCGGTGTCGACGAGCTGCGCCTGGCCTTCACCACCGGCCAGCAGCGCACCCAGCGCCGAAGCGACGGCACGGTCTCGATCGCCGGCACTCGCTTCGAGGTGCCGCAGCGCTATGCCCACCTGCCGCGCCTCGCGCTGCGCTTCGCCGCCTGGGACCTGTCCCACGTCTGGCTGATGGACGAGCGCGCCGAGGTCGCCCTCGAGCGCCTCTACCCGCTCGACCGCACCAAGAACGCCGACGGCGTGCGCCGTCCGATCCTCGGTCCCCAGGCGAGCGCACCGGCCACGGCGCCAAGCGGCATCGCACCGCTGCTGCGCCGCCTGCTCGCCGACTACGCCGCCACCGGGCTGCCGCCCGCCTACGTGCCTCACGACCCCGATGAAGCCCCCGATGACGACTCCGGAGACCCCGAATGAACCCCCCGAAGCTGCTCGCCCTCTACGGCATGAAGTGGAACCCCTTCCACCCCGACGTCCCGATCGAGGCCCTGTGGCGCCCGCCCGAGCTCGACCACTTCTGCTGGCGCATCGAGAACCTCTCGCGCGAGGGCGGCTTCGCTCTCGTCACCGGCGAGCCGGGCACCGGCAAGTCGGTGGCCCTGCGCCTCCTGGCTCACCACCTCGAGACCCTCCCGGACCTCGCCCCGGCGGTCCTCACCCGGCCCCAGAGCGGCATCGCCGACTTCTACCGCGAGCTCGGCCAGCTCTTCGGCGTACCGCTCCAACCCCATAACCGCTGGGCCGGCTTCCGGGCCCTGCGCGAGACCTGGCTCGCCCACCTCGAAGCCACTCGCCTGCGCCCCGTGCTCCTCGTCGACGAGGCCCAGGAGGTGCCCGCCGCGGTCCTGGCCGAGCTGCGCATCCTCGCCTCCGCCCACTTCGATTCGCGCTCCCTGCTGAGTGTGGTCCTCTCCGGCGACCCGCGCCTCACCCAGCACTTTCGCCATCAGGACCTGCTGCCCGTCGCCAGCCGCATCCGCGTGCGCCTCGACCTCGGCTACCGCTCACCCCAGCAGCTCGCCGACTGGCTCGCCCACGTCCTCGCCCAGGCCGGCCAGCCCCACCTGATGACCGACGAGCTCGTCACCACCCTCACCGAGCACGCCGCCGGCAATCTGCGCGTCCTCGCCAACCTCGCCCACGAGCTCCTCGCCACCGCCGCCCACCGCGAGCTCTCCCAGCTCGACCACAAGCTCTACCTCGAGCTCTTCACCCCCCCGACCCAAGCACGGCCCCGACGCGCCGGCGAGCGCTCCTGAGATCCCCGCCATGGCCGCCTCCGAGCGCCAGGAGTTTGTCGAGCGCCTCCTCACCCTCTACCGCCGCACCCCCGAGACCACCGGCCGCGTACGCCGCGCCGACCGATGCCTCGCCGCACGCCTCTACCACCGGCGCGTCCCCCTCGAGCGCGTCGAGCTCGCCATGCGCCTCGCCGCCGCCCGACGCCAGGCCCGGCTCCCGACGGCAACGCCGCTGCCCGCCATCCGCTCCCTTCACTACTTCCTCCCCGTCCTCGACGAGCTCTCCGACCCCCGCCTCGATCCCGACTACCTCCACTACCTCCGCTACCGCCTCACCACGCCTCAACCCAACCACACCGACCGAGCCCACTCCCATCGATCATCGTGAACACCGTGCCATCGATTACCGTGACCGCTCTCA
>CAWIQD010000028.1:0-15268 GCA_963837945.1 uncultured Acidobacteriota bacterium | reverse complement strand
GTCGGCCGCTTGTACGCCCGCGAGGGTGCATCGTCAGAGAGGTGCAAGTCCTCTCCGGGCATACGCTCTCCGGCCTGTAATTGAAAGTGACTGCGTGGCCGTGAGGCCAGGTGGGGAGTAACAGGAAGTGAGCGACCAGTCCGAAAGCAACGAACCCGATTCGGCCGGTATGCGTCGGCGAGCCTACAGGCGAATGGCGAAGCCCAGACCCGGGAGGGCCAGGATGCCCGTCGAGCTGAAGGGTAACGTGAGAAAGCGTTGCGGGGGTATGCACAGTTGGTTGGAGTCGGAATGGTCGCGAAGGCCAGGCACAGTAATCGGAGAGACCTGTCGTCGTTGAGGAGAAGAACGGCGGCAGGAGTCAGAGCTTCCATAGTAGCGAAGAAGCGCCGTAATGGGCGTGGAGCGAGGGAAGCAGGAAGGTGGATGTGTGATGGACAGACAGAGACGAAACCCCGCGCAGTGCCGGCGAGCCCCTAATCAAGCGGGAGAGGCCCGGTCCCGATGGGGCTGGGCCGAACCCTCGGTCTGGACGGAGCGCATGCTGCGGGCCCTGGAGACGGGGTCAAAGGAGGGACGTGGTTCAGCCTGATCGACAAGGTCTACCGGAAGCAACGCTCCTGCGCGCGTTCGCGAGAGTCGAGCGCAACGGGGGCGCCGGGGGGTGGATCATGTCACCGTGGATCACTACGGATCGCGCCTGGAGGAGAAGATGGAGAAGCTGTCGGAGTACTTGCGGGACGGTAGCTACCGCCCGCAGGCGGTTCGCCGGCGGTGGATTCCCAAGCCCGGGAGCAAAGAGAAGCGGCCCCTGGGGATTCCGACGGTGCGCGACCGGGTGGTTCAAGGCGCGTTGCGGCTGGTCCTGGAGCCGATCTTCGAGCGGGATTTCGCCGAGCACAGCTACGGCTTCCGCCCGGGGAGCGGATGCCGGGAAGCGCTGGAGCGGGTCGAGGAGCTCCTCCACTCCGGCCACACCTGGGTGGTGGACGCCGACCTGAACCGGTACTTCGACACGATATCCGGAGCGCCTGCTGGCGCGGGTGCGTGAGAGGGTATCGGACGGGCGAGTGCTCGCCCTGATGGAGTCCTTTCTCGAGCAGAGGTGCTGGACGGGCTGGAGAGCTGGACGCCCGAGCGGGGACCCCGCAAGGCGCGGTGATCAGCCCCCTATTGGCCAACATCTATCTCGACCCGCTGGACCATCTTCTGGCCGGCGAGGGCTTCGAGATGGTGCGCTACGCCGACGACTTCGTGATTCTGTGTCGGAGCGAGACCGAGGCCCGCCGGGCGCTTGCCCTGGTAGAGCTGTGGACGGACCAGGAGGGCCTGAGCCTTCACCCGGACAAGACGGCGGTGGTGGATGCCACCGAGCGGGGTGGCTTCGACTTCCTGGGGTACCACTTCGAACGGGGATACCAATGGCCTCGCGACAAGAGCCTGCAGAAGCTCAAGGACACCATGCGCGGCAAGACCCGGCGCAGCAACGGTCACAGCCTCGATCGGATCACTTGGGACGTCAGCCGGACGTTGCGTGGCTGGTTCGAGTACTTCAGCTACAGCCACCCGACGACGTTCCGGCCGCTCGACCGCTGGATCCGCGTGCGCCTGCGCAGCATCTTGCGCAAGCGTCGCCGAGGCCGAGGCCGGGGCCGCGGTAGCGACCACCATCGCTGGCCCAATGCCTTCTTCGCCGAGCATGGGCTTTTCAGCCTCGAAGCCGCCTATGCCTCGGACTCGCAGTCCTCTCGTAGGTGAACCATCGACCGGAGAGCCGGATGCGGGAGATCCGCACGTCCGGTTCGGAGGGAGGGGCAGGGAATCCAACCTGCCCTCCCTACCCCTATCATGCGGCTTAGGACTCCGGGGCCTCCGGCCGAGACGGGGCTCAGGAGCTTGTGAATAAATCTCAGGCCGTCGCGAGGGGCGATTCGGGGGCGCCCGCAGTAGGTCGGAGATTCATTCACAAGCTCTCACTCGACCCGCATGCCGAGCTCGCCGCCCAGGGCGCGGAAGCGCTCGGTCCAGGCGGCGGCCGTCTCGTCGCCGGCCTCGGCGGCCTTGCGGCGGGCGGGGAGCTCGGCCTGGAACAGGCGGTACCAGGCGTTCTGGGTGGCGGCGAGGTCGACCTCGAAGGGCCGCGCCCGGGCGAGGCGGGCCATGCGCTCGAGCCGCCGGAGCAGGGGGAGGTCTCCGGGCTCGGCCGCCAGGCGCTCGGCGTGGGCTTCGAGGGCGGTGCTGACCGCGAGCGAGAGGCCCGCCGTGTCGAGCTCGAGCTTCCACGAGGTGGCCTCGCGGAACAGCCGCTCGACCGCGTCGAGGTCCGAATCCGGGTCCTCGAACAGGCGGCGCAGGTCGAGGTTGACGACCACCTCGGCGGCGGCCTTGAGGGCCAGGGGCAAGGGCGTGCCGAGGTCGCCCAGGTACTGCATGAGCGAGGCATAGTCCTCGTAGACCATCCGGTGGTGGGCCTCGGCCTCGGCGCGGGTCGACTCGAGGATCAGGTCGAGCACCACCCGCTGCTCGTCGCGGAACAGCGAGTCGAGGGAGTAGATCATCTCGAGAAAGTGGTGGTCGAGGCGCCGCAGCACGCGCACGAAGTCGGCATGCTCGAAGGCCTCCGAGACGTCGGCGGCCATCGCCTCGAACTCCTCCGGGCCGCGCAGGTGGCGCACGCCGCCGTTCAGGTGGTGGTCGCCGAAGTGGAGGACGGCGAACGACAGGTCCTCCGACGTGCCGGTGATCGTCGAGGCGATCCGGAAGCGGCCGACGGCCAGGCGCGCGCGGCCGGAGCGGAAGGTGCGGACCTCCTTCTGCTCGGCCCGGAAGCTGAAGATCCGGGCCTCCTCCGGGTACTCCTCGAAGAGCGACGAGAGCGCGTAGTGGGCGCCGACCCGGGTGAGGGTCACCCGCGCCGGCAGCACCTTCTGCTCGTAGATCCGGCGGCCGTCGCCGCCGCCCTGGTCGGCGGGCAGGTTGCTCTCGGCCTCGGCCAGGCGCTCGAGGAAGCCGGCCTCGAACGTGTCGCCCAGCTCGTCCTGGGCGATCTGGAGGGCGCGGCCGGCGTACTGGAGGATCTGGACGGTCTCGATGCCCGCGAGGTCGTTGAAGAACCAGCCGCAGCTCGTGTACATGTAGAGGGCGTGGCGCTGGAGCTCGAGGAGCTTGCGCGCGCGGACGCGCTCGGCGCCCGAGAGCGGGTGCGCAGCGTGCTCGGCGAAGAAGCGCTCGAGGGTCTCGTCGCCGCGGTCGAGCATCACCTCGACGTAGGCGTCGCGCGCCGCCCAGGGGTCGGCGAGGAGCTCGCCCGCCGCCTGCTCGTAGCGCGGCGCGAGCTGGTCGCGCAGCCAGTCGAGGGCGGCGCGCAGGGGGGCGCGCCACGCCTGGTTCCAGCCTGGAAGCCCGCCGGTGTGGCAGCCACAGTCGCCGCGCCAGCGCTCGACGCCGTGGACACAGCTCCACGAGGTGCGCTCGTGGATCTCCACCTCGTCGGCGGGCGGCCGGCGCGCCAGGTGCTCGCCGTAGTTGGTGAGCGCCGCCCCGTCCTCGACCGCCAGGCGCTCGAGGGCGTAGGCGAGGGCCATCTCGCCGTAGCGGTGGTGGTGGCCGTAGGACTCGCCGTCGGTCGCGATGTGGACCAGCCGGGGGCCCGCTCCGGAGCCGCCTTCGGGTGCGCGGCCTTGGTCGCCGAAGCCGGCGAGGAGCCGCCGGGCGAAGCGCTCGCCGTCCTCGAGCAGGTCCTCGAAGGCGACCGCCTGCGAGGTCGGTCCGTCGTAGAAGAAGAGCGCGATCGAGCGCCCCGAGGGGAGCCGGCAGAGGTAGGGGCGGGAGGTGTCGAGCCCGCCGCCGCCCTCGGCCACGTCGAGCCAGTCGCCCCGGCCGCGGCCCTCGGCGTCCAGGGGCCTGCACGCGGGCCGCCTGGTGCGGGGCGAGGACGGTGAAGCGGATGCCGTGGGCGGCCAGGAGCTCGAGGGTCTCCGTGTCGACCGCCGTCTCGGGCAGCCACATCCCCTCGGGGTCGCGGCCGAAGCGGTGCCGGAAGTCGGCGACCCCCCAGGCGACCTGGGTCTCCTTGTCGCGCCGGTTGGCGAGCGGCAGGATCAGGTGGCTGTGGGCCTGGGCGAGGGCCGAGCCGTGGCCGGAGAAGCGCTCGGCCGACAGCCGGTCGGCGGCGAGGATCGCGCGGTAGACCCGGGGCCGGGCGCTCTCCAGCCAGCCGAGCAGGGTGGGTCCGAAGTCGAAGCTGATCCGGGAGTAGTTGTTGACGATGCGGGCGATCCGCCCCTCGCGGTCGAGGATCCGCGCCGCGGCGTTCGGGGCGTAGCACTCGGCGGTGACCCGCTCGTTCCAGTCGTGGTACGGGTAGGCGGAGTCCTGGATCTCGACCGCCTCGAGCCAGGGGTTCTCCCGCGGCGGCTGGTAGAAGTGGCCGTGGACGGTGACGAAGCGGTCGGTCACTTGGTTCCCGCGATCAAGGTCGGGTACAAGGGATAGGCGAACCGGGGGACGTGGAACCAGGGCGCGGCGATCACCGGCACCATCGTGTCCCACGGCCCGATGGAAGTGGGGCGGATCCGCTCGGCGGCGACGCCGGAGAATCCGAGAGATTCGAGGGTGCGAGCGTAGAACCCGGCGGTATGCATCACCAGAAAGGGCTGCCGTACACAGCGCAGGAGCAACCGCGTCACCGGCGCCAGGAAGCGCTCGGCGACGTAGACCGGTCGGGGTACCGAGAAGTCCGAGATCCAGAGCGTGCCACCCGGTCGCAGGACCCTCTTGCCCTCGGCGAGGGCGCGGCGGACGAGAGCCCGGGACCGCGCGGCGCTGGTCTCGGCGATGTGGTGGAGCACCAGGGGATAGACCAGGTGGTCGAAGGTGTCGTCCCGGAACGGCAGGCCGAGGGCGTCGGCCCCGAGGGAGCGATCCGGGCTGCGTTCGCCCCGCAGGAGCATGGCGATGGCGGAGTCGGCCGCGGTGATCGTCGCGCCGCTGGGCAGCGGAGACGACCCGACCCACAGGCTCCCGACGCAGAGCACCGCGCCCGAGAGGGCCGCGCCGAGCTTCTCGTCGGTGATCTCGTGGAAGGGCCGCATGCCGCCCGGCCGGCGGCCGTAGCCTGCGGCCTCGCGGTTGAAGAAGTCGCGGATCTCTCGACTCATGGCGGGGCGCTTCCGGCGGCGCGGGCGTAGAGGACGGCGGAGTACGGCGGCAAGAGGATCTCGGCGCTCCCCTTGGCCTCGGCCGGAGCCATCTCCCCGGGGCCTCCCCAGGCCGTCGCCGCGGAGTCGAAGAGCTTATGCCAGGAGCGTGCCTCGTCGCACGGAGGCGGGAGCGCCGCGGTGCGCGGCTCCGGGGCGAAGTCGAGGAGGGCGACCAGGCCGTCTCCCCGGCGCAGGGTCAGGACGCCGGCCGCCTCATCCGCGCGGGCGTCGATCCCGTCCCAGCTCGCGGCCGTCCCCAGGCCCGGCACCTCGCGGCGCAGGCGCAGGAGCTCGCGGTAGCAGGCTTCGAGCTGCCGGTGGCCGGGCGCGGCGCGCAGGCCGGGGTCGAGCTTCGAGCACGCGAAGGTCGCCGGGGCCTGCGGGTCGGGCACCTCGCCGGCCCAGGCCGAGGCGAGGTCCGACCCCGCGAAGTCCCGCCGGCGCCCGCGGCGGACGGCCTCGGCGAGCTCGCGCCCCGCGTGGTCGGTGAAGAAGAGGAAGGGCGCCGTCTCGCCGTACTCCTCGCCCATGAAGAGGAGCGGCACGAAGGGGGAGAGGAGCACCGCCGCGGCGGCGAGCTTCGCGGCCTCGAACGGCGGTGGCCGGAGAAGCGCGGCCAGCCGCTCGCCGCGCGCGCGGTTGCCGGTGAGGTCGTGGTTCTGGACGAAGACCACCAGCCGGTCCGGGGTCATCCCCGGGACGCCGCGGAAGGGCTCGCCGTGCCGCCGCCCCCGATAGACGGAGGGCTGGCCGGTGTACACCCAGCCCCGGCGGTAGGCGGTGGCGAGCTGCTCCAGGCGCCCGAAGTCGGCGTAGAAGCCGTCGCGCTCGCCGGTCAGCACCGCGTGGAGGGCGTGGTGAAGGTCGTCCGACCACTGGCCGGCGCAGCCCGCGCCCCCGTCCTCGCGCGGGCGGAGGAAGCGCAGCGTGTTGGTCGCCGACTCGGCGATCAGGGCGAGAGGGCGGCCGAGCGCCTCCGCCGCCCGGTCGACGGCCTCGGAGAGCTCGGCCAGGAAGGGGCGCTCCGAGAGGTCGGAGATCGCGTGTACCGCATCGAGGCGGAGCCCGTCGAGGCCGACGTCCGCGAGCCACCAGAGGGCGCTCTCGACGAAATGGCGCCGGACCTCGTCGGAGCCCGGGCCGTCGAAGTCGGGGGCCGGGCCCCAGGGGGTGCGGTAGCGCTCGGTCGCGTAGGGGCCGAAGCGGCCGTGGACCGAGCCTTCGGGCCCCAGGTGGTTGTAGACCACGTCGAGAAAGCAGGCGAGCCCCGCCCGGTGGGCGGCGTCGACCAGCCGCCGGAGCCCCGCCGGGCCGCCGTAGGTGCTCTGGGCGGCGAACGGGAAGACGCCGTCGTAGCCCCAGTTGCGCGCGCCGGAGAACTCGGCGACCGGCAGCAGCTCGAGGGCGGTCACGCCGAGCTCGGCGAAGCGCGGCAGGTGGCGGATCGCGGCGTCGAAGGTGCCCTCCGGGGTGAAGGTGCCGACGTGGATCTCGTAGAAGAGGAGGCCGCGCCGCTCGACGGCGACCGCCTCCGCGCCGTTTCGAGGAGGGAACGCCGGCGGTACGGCCGAGGGGCCGAAGACACCTGGTCGGATCACCCCCACATCCCCTCGATCCCCTTCCCACCCTCGGAGGGGGGAAGGGGACGCCCCCGCCCGGACCGGACCTGAGCGGAAGAGATCGGCCGGCGGCACGGCTGAGGGGCCGAAGACACCTGGTCGGATCACCCCCACATCCCCTCGATCCCCTTCCCACCCTCGAAGGGGGGAAGGGGACGCCCGACCAGCACGGAAGAGCTGGCGGTACGGCGAGGGGCCGAGCTCCGTCCGGCTGCCAGCGAGACGCCGGGTCGGGGAGGCTCGCCCGGAGGGGTCGAGGCGGTAGCGGTAGCGCGTGCCCGGCCCGGCGCCCTCGACCGCCGCCGCGAAATACCCCCGCTCCTCGGGCTCCATGGGCACCGATCGGGCGCCGTCGCCCTCGAGGACCAGCTCCACGGCCCGCGCGTACGGCGCCCAGACCCGAAACGAGGTCCGGCCGCCGGCGCGGACGACGGCGCCGAGCGGCGCGTCACGGAAGCTCGAGAGCGGCTCCATGCCGTCACTCTACCGGCACCTCGATAGACTCTTCCCGATGGCGACTCCCACCCCAGCCCCCCGGCCCCCCACCTCGCCCGAGCGTCTCGCCGGCTGGATCGAGGACGCCCGGCGGCGGACCCTCGCCCTGGTGGAGGATCTCTCCGACGAGCAGATGCTCGGGCCGCACCTGTCGATCGTCAACCCGTTGCTCTGGGAGATCGGGCACCTCGCCTGGTTCCAGGAGCGCTGGACGCTTCGCGACCTCCTGGGGCGCGAGCCCGTGCGCCCCGACGGCGACGCCCTCTACGACTCCTCCGCCGTCCCCCACGACACCCGCTGGGACCTGCCGCTGCCCACCCGCGAGGAGACCTACCACTACCTCTGGGAGGTCAAGGAGCGGCTGCACGAGGCGCTGGCCGATCCGGCGGCGGCAGGCCCGGCCGGGGCGCTCCTCGCCTACCGGGCCGCCTACACGACCTTCCACGAGGACATGCACGGCGAGGCCTTCTTCTACGCCCGGCAGACGCTCGCCTATCCGGCGCCCGAGCTGGCGGGGCCGGGTGAGCCGGCCGCCGAGCCGCCGTCCGACCCCTCGGAGTCCGGCCGGCTGCCCTGGGACGTCGAGGTGCCCGGCGGCACCTTCCCCCTGGGGGCCGACCCGGAGGCCCCCTTCGTCTTCGACAACGAGAAGTGGGCCCACCCGGTCTCGATCGCGCCCTTCCGGATCGCCCGGGCGCCGGTGACCCAGGTCGAGATGGCCGCCTTCGTCGCCGACGGCGGCTACCGGCGCGAGGAGCTCTGGAGCCCCGAGGGCTGGGCCTGGCGCCGGGAGATCGGCGCCGAGCACCCGGTCTACTGGCGCCGCGACGGCGACGGCTGGCTGCGCCGGGACTTCGACCGCTGGGTGCCCCTCGAGCCGCACCGGCCGGTGATCCACGTCTCGGCCCACGAGGCGGAGGCGTACTGCCGCTGGGCCGGCCGCCGGCTGCCCACCGAGGCCGAGTGGGAGGCGGCGGCCTCGGCGGCGACGGCTCCCGAGGCGGCCGGCGGCGGCAAGCGGACCTATCCGTGGAGCGCGTCGCAGCGCTGGGGCGAGGAGCCGCCGGCGCCGGAGGCGGCCAACCTCGACGGCCTGCGCATGGGCTGCGTGGACGTGGCGGCCCTGGGTGCCGGCGACAGCGCCTGCGGCTGCCGCCAGATGCTGGGCAACGTCTGGGAGTGGACGGCAAGCGCCTTCGGGCCCTACCCCGGCTTCACCCCGGACATGTACCGGGACTACTCGGCGCCCTGGTTCGGCGACCACCGGGTGCTCCGGGGTGGCGCCTGGCCCACTCGCGGCCGGATGCTCCGCACCACCTGGCGCAACTACTACACCCCCGACCGGCGCGACGTCTGGGCCGGCTTCCGCACCTGCGCCCCGGAGGGCGAAGAGTGAGCGCCGTCCGGCAGCGAGCCGGCTGAAGCGTGACCTCCCGCCCGGCCGGGCGCCGGGTGTCGCACTCGGGGGGGGCAACCCGGTGAGGGTGATGATCGTCACGCCGGCGCCGGCGGGCTCGCTCGCCGGCAACCGGGTGACCGCCGAGCGCTGGCGGCGGCTGCTGGCGGCGGCCGGTCACCAGGTGACGGTCGCCGAGACCTGGAACGGCGAGCCCTGCGACGCCCTGCTGGCGCTCCACGCGCGCAAGAGCTTCCCCTCGATCGAGCGCTGGCGGCGCGAGCGCCCGAACGGACCGCTGGCGGTGGTGCTCACCGGTACCGACCTCTATGGCGACCTGGGGACCTCGTCCGAGGCGCGCCACGCGTTGGAGCTCGCCGACCGCCTGGTCGCCCTCCAGCCCCGGGCCGCCGACGAGCTGCCCGACGCGCTACGGGGCAAGGTCCGGGTGATCCACCAGTCGGCCGAGCCCCCCCGGCGCCGCGAGCCGAGGGCGGACCTCTTCGAGGTCTGCCTCCTCGCTCACCTGCGCCCGGTCAAGGACCCGCTGCGCGCCGCCCGGGCGGCCGACCTCCTGCCGCCCGGCTCGCGAGTCCGGATCCTCCACGCCGGCGAGAGCCTCGACGAGGAGCTCGCCGCCGAGGCCCGGAGCCGTTCGGAGGCGCCCGGCTCGCGCTACCGCTGGCTGGGGCCTCTGGCGCGCTCCGAGGCGCTCGAGCTCCTGGCCGGCAGCCGGCTGCTCCTGGTCACCTCGCGCATGGAGGGCGGTGCCAACGTCGTCTCGGAGGCCCTGGCCGCCGGCGTGCCGGTCCTCTCGACCGAGATCCCCGGCTCGGTGGGAATGCTGGGGGAGGATTACCCGGGCTATTTTCCGGTGGGCGACGCGCCGGCGCTCGCCGCCCTCCTCGCCCGGGCCGAATCCGACCCCGCCTTCCTCGCCGACCTCGCCGAGCGCTGCGGCCGCGTCGCCGCGATCGCCTCGCCGGCGCGCGAGCGGGCCGCCCTCGAAGCCCTCTTGGCCGAGCTGGCGGACGGGTAGAATAGGGCCTCGCGGTCACACCCGGAACCGATTCGAAGGAGAGAGTCACGATGCAGGCTGTCTGCCGGTCCCTCGTCCGCCTCGCCGTCTCCTTGGTCCTCGTAGCGCTTCTCGCCGCCGCCCCGGCGGGCGCCGCGAACCTCCTGTCCAATCCCCACTTCGCCACCTCGCTGGCGGGCTGGGAGGTGGTGAGCACCGATGTCGGGTGGTCGTCCACGGACGTCGCCGGCTCGGCGAGCTCCGGCTCGGTCCGGGCGGTCAACGACGCGGTGAACGGGTCGTTCTCCGGTGTCGTGCTCCGCCAGTGCGTGCCGGTGACCGCGGGGACCTCGTACGACGTCGGGTTCCAGGCCCAGCTTCCCGCGGGCCAGGACCGCAGCGGCTCGGCGGGCGGGGTGTTCTACTTCTATGCGTCGCCGGGTTGCGACTTCGCCTCCGTGCTCATGGGGGGCGGCTCGCTCGCCGCGATCACGACCGCCGGCACCTGGGAGGGCACGATGGAGACCTTCACCGCGCCCGCCGGCAGCCGGAGCGCGTTCCTGATGTTCACGGTCGCCAAGAGCGAGGCCGGCGGCGAGCTCGCGGCCCACTTCGACGACGCCTTCGCCTGCCCGAGCGGGGCGTGCGAGGACAGCGGCCTGGAAGGCGACTTCTTCACCGATCCCGAGTACCCCGACTTCCGCTTCCGGGTGAACCTCGGCGATCCGGGGGCGGTGATCGTGGGCGCCCACGAGGCCGAGTGCCAGCCGGACACGGTGTGCGTGAGCGGCGCCCTGCCCGGGCGCTCGGAGCTCTTCCTGCGCATCCTCGGGCCGCGGCCCAACGGCTACCTCTGGCCGACTCTCGTGCGCTTCACGCCGTCGCGGGTGGCGGTGGAGATCGAGCAGCTGAGCACGGGCGAGCGCCAGGTCTACGTCCTCGACGCCGTGCCGCCGGGCACCGACGACCTCCCCGGCCTCCAGGACCGGATGGGGTTCCTGCCGTGAGGGGAAGGCCCCGGAGCTTCGCCTCTCCGGGGGCTACCCGCTCTCCGGCTCCGGGCTCTTCAGGAAGAGCGCCGCGAGCGGCGGCAGGGTGAGGGTCAAGCTGTGGCTACGGCCGTGGGCGCCGACGGGCGAGGCCTCGACCTCGCCCAGGTTGCCCTCGCCGCTGCCCCAGTAGGAGGTGGCGTCGGTGTTGAGGCGCTCCTCCCAGACGCCCCCCCGGGGGACGCCCAGCCGGTAGTTGTGGCGCACGACGGGGGTGAAGTTGAAGACGCAGGCGACGACCCGGCGGCTCGAGCGGCCCTTCCTCAGGAAAGCGATCACGCTGGTCTCGGCGTCCGAGCCCTCGATCCACTCGAAGCCCTCGGGGTCGAGGTCGAGCTCGTGGAGGGCCGGCTCGTCGCGGTAGAGGCGGTTCAAATCCGCCACCAACCGGCGTATCCCCTCGTGGGGCGTCGGGCCGGCGGTCTCGTCCCCGGGGGCCCGCTCGAGCAGGTTCCAGTCGAGGCTCGTCTCGTGCGACCACTCGCGCCAGGGCGCGAGCTCCTCGCCCATGAACAGGAGCTTCTTGCCCGGCTGGGCGGTCATGTAGCCGTAGAGCAGGCGCAGGTTGGCGAACTTCTCCCAGTCGGGCCCCGGCATCTTGGCGAGCAGCGACCCCTTGCCGTGGACCACCTCGTCGTGCGAGAGCGGCAGGCAGAAGTTCTCGGTGAAGGCGTAGACCATCCGGAAGGTCAGCTCCCCGTGGTGGTACTTGCGGTGGATCGGCTCGTGGGCGAAGTACTGGAGGGTGTCGTGCATCCAGCCCATGTCCCACTTGAAGCCGAAGCCCAGGCCGCCGAGGTAGGTCGGGCGCGAGACCATCGGCCAGGCGGTCGACTCCTCGGCGAAGGTCTGGACGTCGGGGAAGGAGCGGTAGACCTCCTCGTTGAGCTGGCGCAGGAAGGCGAGTGCCTCGAGGTTCTCCCGCCCGCCGTAGGGATTCGGGATCCACTCGCCGGCCTTGCGCGAGTAGTCGAGGTAGAGCATCGAGGCGACGGCGTCCACCCGGAGGCCGTCGGCGTGGTAGCGCTCGAGCCAGTGGACGGCCGAGGAGACGAGGAAGCTCCGCACCTCGTTGCGCCCGTAGTTGAAGATCAGGCTTCCCCAGTCCGGATGGAAGCCCTGGCGCGGGTCGGCGTGCTCGAAGAGGTGGGTGCCGTCGAAGTAGGAGAGGCCGTGCTCGTCGGTGGGGAAGTGGGACGGCACCCAGTCGAGGATCACCCCGATGCCGGAGCGGTGGAGCGTGTCGACCAGGAACATGAAGTCCTGGGGGCTGCCGTAGCGGCTGGTGGGCGCGAAGTAGCCGGTCGTCTGGTAGCCCCAGGAGCCGTAGAACGGGTGCTCCATGATCGGCAGGAGCTCGACGTGGGTGTAGCCCTGGCGGCGGGCGTGCTCGGCCAGGAGCGGCGCGACCTCGCGGTAGGAGAGCGGCCGGTCGCCCTCCTCGGGCTTGCGCCGCCAGGAGCCCAGGTGCACCTCGTAGATCGAGATCGGGGCGTCCAAGGCGTTGCGGGAGGCGCGCGACGCCATCCACTCTTCGTCCTCCCAGGGGAAGGCCTCGGGGCCGTCGAGCGGGCAGACCACGGAGGCGGTCTTCGGCGGCACCTCGGCGCGGGTGGCGAAGGGGTCGGCCTTGTCCACCCGGTAGGCGCCGTCGGCCGAGACCACGTGGTACTTGTAGAGCGTCCCGGGGCCGAGGCCGGGGAGGAATCCCTCCCAGATCCCCGAGCTGCCGCGCGGCGCGAGCGGGTGGGCCCCGCCCTGCCAGCCGTTGAAGTCGCCGACCACCGACACCGCGGAGGCCGAGGGCGCCCAGACCGCGAAGTAGACGCCCGCCTCGCCGCCGACCTCGAGCGGCCGGGCGCCGAGCTTCTCGTAGAGCCGGAAGTGGCGGCCCTCGTTGAACAGGTAGAGGTCGTCCTCGGTGAGCGGGCTCGCGGCGGCCAGCTCCTCGCCGGCGATCGGCGCCTCGATCCTCGGCCGGGCGTGCTCGCGGTCGGCCGCCCCGGCGCCGGGCACCGTCCCGCCCGCGGCGCTCCGCCGCGCGGCGTCGACCCCGCGGAGCGTCTCGACGACCCGCGGGTCGGCGGTCATCTCCTCGAAGGTGAGGGCGGCCCTGCGCCGCCAGTTGGGTCGCTCGGGACCGGTGCCCGGCTCGTTCTGGGGCTCGGTCTCGCCCCAGAGGTCTTCGAGGCTGACGAGGACGGTCCGCGCCGGGCCGGCCGCCACCAGGCGCGCGGCGCCCCGGGCGACGGCCGCCGGGTCGAGCTCCGGCGACGGCTCGGCGGCCGCGCGCCGTTCGCCCCTGGCGCCCTTCGCCTTCGTCCTCGCAGCGGGCGGCTCCGCCAGGCCGGCCGCCACCAGGTGCGCCTCGAGCGCCCGCCGGCCGGACTCCCGCCCTTCGCGCTCCGCCTCCGCCGCCTCGGGAGCGAGCAGGCCGCGCTCGATCCGCCGCGCGAGATCGCGGCCGGCGAGGAAGGCGGGGAAGGTCGGGGTGTCGTGGGTGTCGAGGCAGGCGAGGGCGTCGGCGCGCGGCGGCGAGAGCGGCGCTTCGGGGTCGCCGGTGAGCGCGAACTGGCCGACCCACATGGGCGAGACGCCGTGCTCGGCGAGAGCCTCGTCGACCGCGGCGGGCACGGTGCCCAGGTTCTCGCCCACCAGGACGGTCCGGTGGCGGTGGGACTCGAGGCTCAGGATGGCGTAGAGCTCCTCGGCCGGGTAGCGCACGTAGGCGCCCTCGGTCGCCTGGGCCCCGTCGGGGATCCAGAACAGGCGGTGGAGGGACATGACGTGGTCGATCCGGAGCATGCCGGCGGCCTCGAAGAGCGTGCCGAGGATCGCGCGCAGGTAGCCGTAGCCCTCCTCGCGCCAGCGCTCGGGGTGGGGCGGCGGGAAGCCCCAGTTCTGGCCGCGGACGAAGAAGGGGTCGGGCGGCGCCCCGACCGCCGCGCCGGGCGCGAAGAGGTCGCGGTAGCGCCACAGGTCGTAGGAGCTCGGGTGGACGCCGAGGGGCAGGTCGAGGTAGAGGCCGGTGCCCGCCTCGCGGGCGCGCGCGGCGACGGCGCACACCTGGGCGTCGGCCAGGAACTGGACGTAGAGGTGGTAGTCCCGCGCGGCCTCGTCGAAGTCGCCGGGGCCGAACGCGCGCGGGTCGCCGGCGGCCAGGCGCGCCTCCCACGCCTGCCAGGGGCGGCCGCGGCGCTCGCCCGCCGCGCGGAAGGCGGCGTAGTCCGCCACCTCCGGCCGGCGGCGGAGGAAGGCGTCCCTCTGGGCCGGGCGCTCGGCCCGCTCGGGGCTTGCGGCCTCCGCGGGCCCGCCGAGCTCCCGGGCCAGGGCCTCGAGCACCGGGCGCTTGGCCGCCATCACCTGCCGGTAGTCGACCTCGGGCGCGGCCTCGAGAGCCTTCCGGGCCTTGCCGAGCGGGGCCGACGCGAGAAGCTTCCGAGCCGCCTCGGAGGCGGCGAGCTCGGGGACGGCGGACGCTTCGAGATCGAGGTAGAGCTCGTTCCAGAACAGCCGGCTCGCCGGGGCGTAGGGGCTCGGGTCGAACACCCCTTCGTCCGGATCGAGGAAGGCGGCGTGGAGCGGCAGGGTGCCCGTCACCGAGCCGCCGAGGCCGGCGGTCCAGTCGACCAGCCGGCCGAGGTCGCCCAGGTCGCCGGCCCCCCAGCCGCCGGTCTCGCGGCGCAGCGCGTAGAGCGGCAGGAACACCCCCCACTCGCCCCGCCGGTCGAGGCCCGATCCGTAGGCGCGACGCGGCGCCGAGACGACCAGGACCGAGGCTCGCCGGCCGCCGGCCTCGAGCTCCAGCCGGTGGTAGCCGCGCGGCAGGGTCTCGGGGAGGCGCAGGACGCGCGCGCCGCCGGCCGCGGGCTCCGGCGCCAGCCGCCAGTGGCGGCCGTCTCCGCCTTCGAGCGCCAGCCGGCAGTCGACCTCCGCGGCGCCCGCCGCCGGCCGGACCGCGAGCTCGAGGCGCCCGTCCCAGGCGGCCGCCACCGGCTCGGCCAGGCGGTTCTCCAGCTCGCGCCGGCGCCCGGCGACGGCGGCGGCGAGATCGGCGCCCGGCGGCACCTCGTCGGGGCGGCCCCGGCTCAAGCTCTCGATCAGGGCCCGGACGGTCTCGGCCGGGGCCTGGCGCCGCCGCCCGTAGGCGTCGGTGTAGGAGCTCTCGACGCCCCAGAGGCGTGCCAGCTCGGCGAGCTCGCGCCCCGGCGGCGGCCCTGGTGGGGCGCCGCCGTCCGCGCGGGTTCCTTGGTCGTCGCGATGGGCGGATCGGGTCATCCAGCGCCTCCTCCTCCGTCGATCAGCGCGAGGATTCCGGTCAGAGGGATCCTCGCCCAGCCGGGCCGGTTGTCGAGCTCGTAGCGCAGCTCGTAGATCGCCTTGTCGAGCAGGTAGACCTCCAGCAGGAGGGCCAGGGAGCGCTCGTCCGGCGGCACGATCCGGGCGCCGGCGCCCGTCGCGCCGGCCGGTCCGCGCGGCGCGCGAGCGGT
>CAWIQD010000027.1:0-17180 GCA_963837945.1 uncultured Acidobacteriota bacterium | reverse complement strand
CCGAGGAGGACGCGATGAACGATGGCATCGAGACCGGTCACAGGCTGACGGAGGAGACCGACCTGCGCTGGATGGCGGGCGCTCCGTTCCCCGAGGGCGAGGACTTCGACGGCGCGGATCCGCCGCCGGCGGACCCGCCACCGCCCACGGGCGGCTCCTACCCACCCCCGGGCATGGACTCCGGCCGCCCCTTCGACGGCGCGAATCCGCCGCCGGCCGACCCGCCACCGCCCACGGGCGGCGACTACCCGCCCCCGGGCGGGCACCGAAGAGCTGACGCCCCGGCCTGCGGGCCGCCGGCCGGTCTGCCGGCGGCCCCTCCCCTCTCGGCCAGGGCCCGGAGTGTGCTCGCGGCATGCCCCCCGAAGACCACCAGGAGATCGACGACCGCCTGGATCGGATCTACCGCACGTGGACGAAATTGACGGGAAGCCGCTCCGTACTGGCCCGGCGATCTTGGTGGCAGGATGCGGAACCGATGGGCCTCGGAGCGGCGGCGCTCGCGCTGGCGGCCGCCTTGCCGGTCGAGTCGAGACTCTGGGGCATCGCCTGGAGCCTGCCGGGCCTGGACTTGCTGGGAGCAGTTCCTGCGTGGACGGTGGTCTGCGCCCTGGTGCTCGGTTGGATCCTGGAGGCGAGGCTGTTGGTCCGGCTCGTCGAGGAGCGGACCGCAGCGACCCCTGATCTCCGGTGGCCTCTGCGAGCCCTCCGCTTCGTGAGTCTCGGAGCTCCCGGCCTCGGGCTCACCACCGTGGGGATCTGGTGTCGGATCGATCCCGCGAAGTTGCCCTGGGCCTTCCTCGCGGCCGACGCCGGGTCGGACGGCCGGAGGCGTGCCCTGCACCTCACGGATCGGGATTCCCGGGCAGGGCCGGCCGAGCTCGAAGGGAGGGCGTTCTGGGGTTGGCTCGCCGGTGTGGGCCTCCTGGAGCTCGCGGCGGTCTGGCTCTCGGCACCCGTGTCGCCGAGCCCGGGGCGCCGTCTCGCCCTTCTGGGTCTCGCCGCTTCGCTTCACCTCTTCGGTTTCGCGGGGATGGCGGTGTACGGAGCCATCTCCGAAGGCGGGGCCTGGGCCGAGCCTCCTTCGCCCTCCCGACGACTTGGCTCCTGCCCATGCCGGTGCCGTTGCTGTCCTTCGGACTCCTGGTGCTGGACTCCGATACCCGGAGAGAGGCGACGCTCGTCCGCACCGCCTTCGTTCATCGGCGCGACCTCGATCAGCTGCCGAGCTGGCTCGCTCTTCGCCGGACGGTCCACGAGTCATGGATCGACACGCCGTGGTGGCGCCGATGGCGACGGCCCTCGAGCCGAGCCGTCCGCCCGCGTCTCACGGGATCGCAGCGGGCGCTCACCAGTCTGGCGCGGATGAAGCTGTCGCTCCTGCTCCTCGACGGAATCTTCCTCGCGCTGATCCTCGAGTCCCTACGCCGGCCTGAGGACAGCCCGTGGCTCTCGTCGGCACGCCTCGGGACCGTTCTGGTGCTGGCCGGCGCGTCGATCGGTGCCGAGCTCACCCTGGCGAGCGGTAGGGTCCTTCTCGGGGCGCTGCACCTGCTCCGGCCGCCGCCCCCGCTGGGCTTGCATACCCGTCTCGGGTGCGCCGCCGTCGGCCAGGGCTCGCTGGTCCTGGGGATGCTGGTCGGAAGTCCGCTCGCACGCGGTGCCTTCGAGAGCGCCGGAGTCGTCCTCATGCTCGGCGCGACGCTGGGGACCATGGTCGGAGCCGTCGTCCTGATGCTCCGGTCCCCGTTCGGGCTGACGGACGAGAGCCGCGAGCGGGCGCCGTCCCTCTGGCTGCTCGGGCTGCTCGCCCTCTCCGCATTCGGCGGGGCGATGACCGTCTCCGCCGGTTGTGCAGGTCTGACCCTGACCGCGGGCTGGCTCGCCCCTTTGTGGAGCGTGGCGTTCGCCGCTGCAGCAGGGCGGCGCTTGGTCCATGTCGCGCGGCGGCCGGGCGCGGTCCGGGGTCGGAGCTGGTTCCCACCTGCCGCGCTGATGGTTTTCGCCGCCGTTCCGTTGGGAGGATTGACGGTTCCCTTCTGGTTCCCCCCGGGCGAGGCCGATCCGGACGAGCGCGGAAGACCGCCCGGACCGGGCCCGACGGTGGCCCGAAACCCATGAGTCTCCCAGCACTGCGAGCCTTCGCGTTGCGCCACCGCGTCGAGGTCGCAGCCGAGCTCGACGAGCGATGGTCCTGGGACGAGCTGTTCGAAGAGATCGAGGCGGGGGGGTTCTTGGCCCGGCAAGCGGCAGGTCTCGACGGCTTCCGGCAGACTTCGCGTGACCTCGAACGGTACGTGCTCCCGGCGACCCTCCGCGCCGCTGACTGGCCGCGCTTTCTACGCTTTGCGGCCATCGCCGCCAACCTCCGGGGCCTGGCCGAGGATCTCGACGACGAGCAGATCCTGAAGACGCTCGCCGCGACGGGCCGGTCGGCGCTGGCGATCGAGCTGGCCGAACAGCTCCCCGGACTCGGCGAGCGGGCGCGGGCTCGGGCCGCCATCGCAACGGCGCTGTCTCCGGCCCGACCGGAGTTCGGGCGGCTGCTGGATGCCGTGCGGGAGGATCTCGAGGCGATCCCGCGACCGACGGACCCGACATCGGCCCGCCGGTGGCGAGACACGCTGGTCGGGGCGGCGAGGTGCCTCGCCTACCCCCTTCAGGCCCGCTGGCAGGACTGGATCCGGAGCCTCGAGCCGTGGCCGGAGCTTGCGGATGACGTCCGGCGGGAGCTCGTCGAGAGCCTCCTGAAGCTGGGAGAGGCGGACTCGCCGATCCTGTGGAGAGCGCTGGGCGGGGTCCGGAGGCCGCGGCTGGTGGCGGAGCTGGTGACCGGGAGCGTGGCGCCCCGTTGGCCCGGCGATCCGCTGGCTCTAGGGCGCCGAGTCCGAGAGGGCCTTCCGTCGGGAGGAGCAGGACTGGCGTGGGCGGCGACGATCGCGGCCCTGGCGGGCTACGGGCTTTGTCGGCCCGCGCTGGCGACCGAGCGCTGGAAGCGGGCGCGGCGTGGCTTCGGGCCCGTGCCCTGGTCCCGGCAGATCCTGGAGCTCGGCGCGGAGCTTTGGAGCCTCCTCGGCGAGCAAGAGCGCTCGGCCCTGGAGTCGGAGCTGCCCGCCGAGCTCCGGTTCCCGCTCCGCGTGCTACTCCTCGAGCGTCGTGGTGAGTCGGCGGCGAGTGCCGTCGCCTCGATCCGGGCCGTCGACCCTCCGGCCTCGGAGCTCCACTGGCGGCTCCGGTGGCTCGCGGCTCCAGGCGCCGGAACGGTCGAGAGCAGGACTCGAGGGGTGGGCGCCCTGAAGACCGAGCTCCAGCGAAGTGGCTACGCCGCGCCGGCGGCCGACCTGGCGCGGTTTCTCGACCTCGTGGCGGAGCTCCGGCCCGACCTCCTCCCGGGAGAGCTCGAGGCGGTGAGCTCGGCTGCGGGCAGCGGGGCATCGACCCTCGAGGCGATCGCCGGAGAGGTCCGGCATCCCAGGGTCCGCCGGCGGCTGTTCGACGGCGCGGAACGACTCGCTCTCCGTAGCGCTTCCACGACCGTCGAGGCGTTCGCGCTTCGGCGTGCGCTCATCGTACGGCTGGCCGGGGTCCTGTGCGCCGAGACCGGCGACCTCGAGGCGTTGTCGTCCGCCACCCGACGCCTCCTGCCCGGCGAGGAGGAGGACGACCTCCGAGCTTTCGTGGCTCGAGCTCTGGCACGCCATGGGTACCGCGAGAAGGCTGGGGCCGTCACCTCGGAGATCCGGGACCGCCCTCTACGGGTCCGCACCTGGATCGAGGTGACGAACGAGGATGTCCGCTCCCGTCTGGAGCCGAACCGGCTCTACGAGGCGGTTGCCTCGGTGGACGTTCTGGAGGACGAGGTCGCCTGCCTCGGGGTGCTCTTGGAGGTACCGGACTCCCCGAGCGAGCTCGCCAGGCATCTCCTCGGCAGCGTGAGGAGCGACGCTCGGCGGGTCGAAGCCTTGATGGACCTTGCGTGGCACGGCCTCCGCTACCAGGAGAGGACCTTTCGACGGGGACTCGGCGACCGCCGTGCACCGAGCCTACCCCTGCGGCAGAGCCTCGGGGTCATCGCGAGCGACGCCTGGCTTGTCGCCCTCACTCCCGATCTGGTCGACCTGGGTATGGCCGAGGGCGGCAGGCTCGGCGTCGCCGAGGTCCAGGAGGCGATCGAGCAGGCCATCGGCCTGGAGACCGTGTCTTGGCGGTACCGCGAGGAAGCGATCCGGCAGCTCTTCGCCCGGATCGAGGCCGTTGCCCGTCCGGACGGCGACCGTGGGCTATGGGTTCATCGCCGGCGGGCACTTCGGCTCGTACGCTGGGCGGGCCGGCTGCCCCACCGGCCTGGCGAGGCCCCCGGCCTTCGCGAGCTCCGCGGTGCCTGGCCGCGTCTCCTGCCGGTGTTGGTCGCCCTGGTGCGGCGTGGCGAGCTCGCTCGAGGGCCTGAGAGCGAGCGACGGCTGGTGAGATCGCTCACCCGCGGCTGGCCATGCATGACGGCCGGACGCTTCCGGCGCAGTCGGACTTCCGACTCGTCCGCACTCCGGGCGTCGGACGCGGAGCTCGGCGTCAGCCTGAACCTCTGCCGCGCCTCGATCGGGGAACGGCTGAAGGCCGCCGGTGCCGTCGTGGAAGATCCTGGCCGGTCAGGGCAGCGTGCCGATCCTCTTTTCGAGGCGACGGTCCATGCGCTCTGCTACCTCCTCGCCGGCGAGAGGGCCTCCTTCGTCCCGGGCCTGGTGGGCAGCCTCGGCCCTGGTCCTTCTCGCGACGACCTGGTGTTCGGGCTTCTCCGCCTCGACTGGCTACCTCCGGACGAGGCGAGACGGCTGGTCGAGTTGCTCGAGCAGCCGAAGGCGGAGCGGGCCCGGCTCGAGCTCGGGATTCTCCGTCCCGGTGCGGTCTCGGAGGACGAGTGGCTCGAGGCGCTCGCTTCCCTCGTGGCCGCCGGCAGCCTCGACCCTGCGAGCCCTTCGAATGCTCCAGTCCGGCGTCATCTATGGCAGGTCGATCCGCGCCGCTCCTTGCCCGTCTTGGCGCAAGCGGTCGTCGACGCGCTCGGCTCTGCGGGCCGACCAGGGGCAGAGAACGGCTTGCGTTTGTTTCTCGATGCATGGCTGGCGCCTGTCCTCGGCCGCGCGGGCGGTTGCGAGGCGCTGGGCCGGAGCGAGAGCGCGGTCATCGTCCTGCGACAGGCCCTCTCGCTGGCGGGGTCGGTCCCTTCCGGCAAGGACAGGGCACTCAACCGGACATCGCCCGAAAGAGCCGGACCCGGGCGGCTCGGAGGTCCACAGGATCGTCGGCCAGCTCGTCCTTCGCCACGATGAAGTCGAAGAAGCTCCGATGGTAGAGACGGTAGAGGTGACGGCCGGAGTCGGAATCGTGGGCCTGGGTCACCGCCAGAAACGGCCGCCACTCATCGAGAACCTGGCGGACCCGGTGCCGGTCCCCGACGCCGGAAAATGCCTGGATCATCTCCAAGCCGAGCGGCTCGTCGACCACGGCCAGTGCTTCGAGCACGGGCAGCTTGTAGCCTAGCCAGGCGGCCTCGTCCCGGCCGCGCATCCGGCGCCAATGGTCTTCGTAGTAGGACTCCAGGCCCGCGGGAAGCTCAGCCGGAGAGAGGTCGCGGTACAGGCCCCGATCGAGCTCCCGGAGCACGTGCGACAGGTACATGAAATTGCCCTCGCTCTTGACGACCAGAGTCTCGACGAGCTGGCGGTCCGTGATGCCCCGGAGGCCGAGCCGGTCCCGGACTCCGGGCCTCTCGATCCAGGTCTCGAGCAGCTCCCCGATGTCCCGGAGGTTCTCTTCCGAGTCGGGCTCGAGGGCCAAGCGCTCGTGGGCGCCGTCGATCCGCGGCTTCCGGTCGGAAGCGAGCGGCCTGCTGGTGAGGAGGATGAAGACGCCCGGGGGAAGGGTGGCTGGCAGGAACAGGGGATTGACCCCGGCCGGCAGCCCGTCCAGGTCCGACTCGTCGAGGGCGTCGACGAGGAGGACGGCCGGTTTCTCTGGCCCGAGGCGCCTGGAGACGGCTCCGAGGATCTCCTGGAGGAACGCGCCGTTCCGGACGGCATCCGGAGGCAGGGAGCCATAGGGCAGCTCGTACGCCGCGATGAGCTGGGCGCAGACGTTGGAGAGGAAGGCCTCGGGCCGGTAGATGCCGGCGGAACGCACGTTGAAGTGATGAGGCCAGCCTCGGGTCCGGACAAGCTCGGCGACCAAGGCCGTCTTGCCGATGCCCGGGTCCCCGACGAGCTCGAAGTACCCGCCCCCCGACGACTCCAGGAACCGGTCGAAAGCTTCGAATACGAAGCGCCGGCCGACGAACCCCCTCGTCTTTTCCTGAACCAGGATGGAGGAGTCGAGGACTCGACTCCGAATCGAGGCCGCAGTCGTCGCTCGATCGCCTGTTGGACGCTCGAGGATCGCCGCGTCCACGACCCGGGTGAAAAGCACGGGCGTCGCCCACTCGAGGGACACCTCCTCGGCCCGGTGGATCGCGAGGCGGCCCTCGGCCACCGCGGCGTCGACTTGGTCTCCCGCGGCGAGAGCGCTGTAGAACGCACTGCTGAACTCGATGGCCGCCCGGTCGGAGATCGGGAACTGCATGGCCAGGACAGAGGGCAACCCGGCGGCGACCAGCGCGGCGGCCACTCCGGAGTATGGATCGAGGCCGGCTCGCCGCGGGAAGCGCGCGGACTCGCAGGCGTTCAGGACGACGAGGCGGAGAGACGGGATGCCTCGCAGCGTCTCCGCGAGAAGCCGACCCGACACCGGGCGGCGCCCGCCGTCGGGCCCGCTGAACAGGAGGCAACCTTCGCCGGTGACCTCGTCGAAGTCGCCGTGCCCCATGAAATGCAGCACCTGGAAGGAGCCGTCTCTGAGCCTGGCGCGGAGCTCTTCGAGCCTCGTATCGGCGAGCACTTCGACCTCTGCGTCGGGTGTGCTCAAGGCTGCGCGGAGCCGCGCGCCTTCGGCGGCGAGGTCGAGGGGCTCTGAAGCCGGTGGGTTGGCGCCGGTGACGAGGATCCCCACCGGCGGTCCGGCGCGCGGCAGCGCGTCGGGCTGGGTCACGTCGAGACAACGGACGACCGGGGTCAGCACGTTGCGGCTGAGGAATTCGGCGCCCTCGGCATCGAACAGAAGCTCCCAGGGCAGGGCGGCGACCGCGGCGACCTCCGGATCGCTCGGATCGTAGACCAGGCGCAGCCTCAGGCCGCGGTCGAGCTGGCGCCGAACGCTGCCCAGGCCGAAGCGGAAGCTGTCGCGCACCCGCCCGGTGAGCAAGGCGTCGAAGAGAAGCCCGCCCATCTCGCGTGGATCGAGGGTCGGGTTCCCGGGACGCGCCGGCTCGGCGCCGAGATGCACGTCCCGAGCCTCAGGTCCACGGCTCCGAACCATCCTTTCGGCAGCTCGGAGAACGCGGCTGAGATCGCCGAGCTCGGCGGGCAGCCGAAGGGGGGCGTGGCCGCCTCCGCCGGGGGAGCGGAGGATTTCCGTCGTCAGTCCGTCCGCACCCCGCGCGGCGATGCGCAAGGCGAAGTCCTCGAAGGTGAGGTGGCGGCTCATCGCGTGATCAGTCGAACCTGGGCGCGCTCCGGCTTCCGCGGCGACAGCCCGCTGCCACGGGGGAGCCCACGAAGCAGGGTCGTCGTCGGTCGGCCGGTCGTCTCGACCAGCCGCCGCTGCGCGAGCCTCATCGACCCACCGATCGAGGCTCCGACCGCCGCGTCGGCCAGGGCCCGGCCGAGGAAGCCGGCACCGAGGGCGACGAGGTGGCTCATGGGATCGAAGAGGGCGCCGCCGGCGAGACCCCCGATCAGGCCTCCGAAAGCGCAGGCCCGGAGATCTTCTCGCGTGTTCTCGCGGACGCCTTGGCCGGTGCCGATCAGCAAGCCCATGAGGCCCCAGCTCACGACGCGGAAGAGGAAGAGGGCGATCGACGAGGTCTCCAGCCGGGCGTCGCGGGGCCCAACCCGCACGCTCCGGCTTGCCATGTCGATCTGCTGGGTGTAGATCGTCTCGAACGCGGCAGAGAGGTCCGCGGCCCGGCCGACGGGGTGATAGGTGCCGCCGGTCGGCAGGGCGATGGCGTCCCGTAGCAGGCGGGCGTCGACCCCTGAGCCGAGCCCCACGGTGTGGATGACGACCCCGGAGCGCCGGGCCGCCTCGACGAAGCTGGGATCGAACGCCCCCACGCCGTCGGTGAGAAAGATGACGGCGCGCAAGCGTCCTGCCGGAGCCTCCTCGCCCAGCGCCTCGAGGCTCGCGGCCAAGCCGAGAGAGAGGTCGGTTCCGCCGGAGCTGTCGACGGCCTCGATGGCCTGCCTGACCTCGGCCCGGTGGGTCTTCGAGTCGAGTGGTGTGAGAGGCGCGCGGATGGCCGCCCGATCGTCGAAGTCGACGATGGCGACTCGATCGGTGTCCGGAAGCCGATCGACGAGGCGCTCCGCCGCCCGCTTGCGGTGACCTCGGGGATCGTTGCCGAAGACCCACCAGCCTCCCATGCTGCCCGAGGAATCGAGAGCGATCACCAGGTCCAGGGGGGCTCGATCGACGTAGCGGATCGGTAGCAGGCCGAAGACCGTCTGGCCCACGGCTCCGCCCAGCGCTCCACCGATTCCCCCGGCGACCAGGCCGATCACCAGGCCGTAGACCAGCGTTGCCGACCGCCGCCGGACCAGGCCCTCGGTCATGCCGAGGGCGGCGCCCACCGCCAGCCCGAAACCCGCGAAGTAGGCCGTCATCTGAAGCACGGCCTGCCAGCGGCCGGCGGCCGGGCCCGTGCCCCAGAGCAGTCTGGTGACCTCCATCGCAGCGAACCCCACCAGGCCGCCGAGCCCTCCAGTCAGAACGAAGTACCTGGAACGAACACCCATCTCACACCCTCCGTTTCGCAGCATCTCGCGTGTCGTCTCTCCAGGTCAGACACCCCTCGGTCCGGTTGGTTGAGACCTTCCGCGGCGGCTCAACCTATTCGGCGCTCCGGTGTCTAAGCCTCCCAGATCAACGCACCGCGTCATCCCGGCAAGAGCCGGGATCGCGCAGGCAGAGTGGAGAGGAGCTGCGATGGAGAGATTGGCCGACCAGACCGTGGACCCCGTCGCTTCGGACCTTCTTGGGACTGGAGACGAAGAGCCGGAGGCCTCGGCGGGACTCGAGCGAGTGATGGAGGAGGGTTTCCGGAGCGTCCTCGACGCCTTCGAGACCAAGCTCGCCTACGACCGGTCCAAGGAGGAGCAGATCGAGCGTCTGCACCGGGAGCTCCAAGACTACAAGAGCGACTTGCTGGGGCGGGCGGTCCGGCCGGCGTTGCTCGGGCTGATCCGCCTGCACGACGACCTGACGAGGGCCGCGGAGCGCCTCGCCGAAACCGACGGGGAGCCTCCTGGTCCCGAGACCTTCTCCGACGTGATCGAAGGCTTCACCGACGACGTCGAGTTGCTGCTCGACCGCCTCGGCGTGACGCCGTTTCGCAATCCGGACGACCGGTTCGACCCGCGCCGGCAGACCGCCGTGGTGACTTGCGAGCCCACGGGACCAGACGTCGTAGGGCTCGTCGCCGGGCGGATCCGGCCCGGCTTCGAGCACGGAGACGCGGTCCTGCGCAAGGAGAAGGTGGCGGTCTTCACCCCGGCGGGCGCCCCGCCGTCCGGTCCAGATCTCACCGGGGCGACGATCGCCTCGGATGCGGTAGCCCAGGAGGAACCGACATGAACCAGAACGTCTATGGAATCGATCTCGGAACCACGTACTCGTGCATCGCGCACGTGGACGAGCACGGCAAGCCGGCGGTGGTGGCCAACGCCGAGGGCGAGCTGACAACCCCCTCGGTGGTCTACTTCGAGACTCCCGACAACATCGTGGTGGGCAACGCCGCCAAGGAGACGGTGGAGGTGTTCCCGGATCTCTGCGTGGCGACCGTCAAGCGCGCGATGGGCGACGCCCTCTGGCAGCGTTCGATCCACGGTCAGGTCTACAAGCCGCAGGACGTCTCCTCGTTCATCCTGAGGAAGGTGGTCGCCGACGCGGAACAGCTCACGGGCGACTCGATCCGTGACGTGGTGATCACCTGTCCGGCCTACTTCGGCCTCAACCAGAAGGAGGCGACGAAGCAGGCCGGCGAGCTGGCTGGGCTGAACGTCCTCTACGTGATCCCCGAGCCGACGGCCGCGGCCCTGGCCTACGGCATGGAGCAGGAAGGGGACCAGGTCGTCCTGGTCTACGACCTGGGCGGCGGCACCTTCGACGTCACGGTGATCGAGATCCAGGGTGGCGATATTCGGGTGGTGTCGACCGGCGGCGACCACGAGCTGGGGGGGCGCAACTGGGACGAGACGATCGTCTCCTACTTCGCCCAGCGCTTCGAGGAGGAGACCGGGACCTCGGCGGACGAGCTCTTCGAGGACGCCGAGACCTACCAGGAGCTCCTCAACGCGGCCGAGACCTGCAAGAGGACCCTGAGCACGCGAGGGTCGGTCATCGAGCCGGTGCGCTTCGGCGGCAAGCGCGTGAAGGTGGAGCTGACCCGAGAGAAGCTCGACCAGCTCACGGCCAACCTGCTCGAGCGGACCCTGCAGCTCACCGAGGGGGAGATCGCGAAGGCGAAGGACAAGGGGTGTCGTGGAATCGACAAGCTGCTCCTGGTCGGCGGTTCGACCTACATGCCCCAGGTGATCGAGGCGGTCGGTGCGCGCTTCCCCTTCGAGGTGCGCCAGTTCGACCCCAATCAGGCGGTGGCCAAGGGGGCGGCCATCTACGGACACAAGTGCCAGCTCGAAGACGAGGTCAAGGGCCGAGTCGCCGCCGCGACCGGCCAGGAGAAGGCGGAGGTCGACCTCGAGAGCGCCGACCGGGCCGCGGTCGACGCCGCCCAGAAGGAGGTCGCCCGAGCCCACGGCTACGCTCTTCCGCCGGTCAGGACCCTCCTCGACAAGAAGATCCGGAACGTCACGTCGCGGAGCTTCGGCGTGGTGGTGGTCGAGCAGGCGACCGGCTCGGAGGCGGTCGCCAACCTGATCCTCGTCAACGAAGAAGTCCCCGCCACCGTGACGCAGCAGTTCGGGACCATCGAGGACAACCAGGTCCAGGTCGACATCCGGTGCATGGAGAACACGCTTCCGGAGAGCCACGTCGATCCTTCGAAAGCGCTTCTTCTCGGGCGGGCGGAGCTGAGCTTCGAGCGGCCGTTGCCCGCCGACTCGCCGGTGGAGATCTCCTTCGACCTGGCCGCGGACGGCCTGCTCAAGATGCACGGGCGGGACCTGACCACGGGACGGGAGATCGACGCCGAGTTCAAGACCGACTCGATCATGACCGGCGAGCAGCTCGAGGCCGCGAAGAGCCGGAACCTGCGGATGCAGGTCGCGTGACGCGGCGTGAGCCATGAGCGATCGGCCGAACTTCTACCTGCTCCTCGATCTCGATCCGCGTGTGCGGGACTGGGCCGCCATCGAGCGGCGGATCCAGGAGACCTGCGACCGGTGGTCCCGGGACCGCACCCAGGGCCATCCGAAGGCTCGCGCTCGAGCGGAGCGGTCGTTGGCCTGGCTTCCCGAGATGAAGTCCTGCCTGGCCGACCCGACCTGCCGCGAGCGAGAGGCGCGGGAAGCGGAGGCGCTCCTCGCCGAGCAGAGGCGGGCGCAGGAAGCGGACCTGGACGACCTCATCGGGCTGATTCTCAGCGGCGGTGGCGTCTGCGACGGCGAACGCCTGGACGCCTTGGCGCAGAAGTACGGCGGCACCTTCAGCCGGGAAGAGATCGCGGACCGCCTCCGGCGGGCCGGAGTGGAGATCGCGGGAGAGGACGGCGGCACCGGCTCCGGCCGGGACGAGGAGGAGCGGCTCGATCGGCATACGGGCCGGGAGATCCGGCGAAACCTCGACGTCCTCGGGCTCCCGGACCTCTACGCCTTTCTCGGTCTCTCTTCCGCCGCGACCGCGCCGGCGCTGCGCGACGCGGCCGCAAAGATCTACCGCGAGAACCTGCGGGACGGCAGGCACGACGCCACGGCGACGGCGCAGAACGAGCTCGCCGCCCGGTGCCGGGAGATCTTCGCGAGCGAGGAGACGAAGGCGGCCTACGACCGCCACGTGGCGGTGGAGCCCATGGAGCGCATGGCGGATCGCATCGAGCTCGCCGGCTCCGACGGTCTCTTGACCCGCGAGGAGCTCGCCTCTCTGATCCGCAAGGCCGTCGAGCTGGGCGTCGAGGAAGACGCGGCGAGAGCCTACCTCCTGGCCCTGGCGCGCGAGCGGGGCTGGAACGTGGACCGCTCTCAGCCACGGCGAGCGCGGGCGGCGCCTCCCGAGGCACCGTCCCGACCGGTTCCCGCGAAGCCGCTCTCGGCGCTCCGGGCGGCCGTCGGCGGGTACCTGGCCGCCCTCTTCCGGCGGCCCGCGGTGGCGGTCCCCGCCTCGCTCACCGCCGTGGGCATGGGAGCGGTGCTGATCGCCGCTCTGGCGGGGCACCCGGCACCTGCCCCGCTCTCGGTCTCGCTCCCGCCGCCAGTCTCGCAGGCCGCGGGTCCGCCGCCGCCGAGTGGACCTGCGACACAGCCGAGTCCCGCTGCCGGGTCACCGCCGGCGGCGTCCGCCGGAACAGCGCCGGCGGCCGGCAGCGCCGGCGCGGGAGGGGCGGCGGCTCCGCCGGTGGGAAGCGCCGCGGCCCCCGCAGCCGAGAATCCCCCCGCCGGATCCACCCGAGTGGCGACCCGCCGGCCGGTCCCGCTTCCCGCCGATCCTGCCGTGGCGGTCCTCGCCGTGGGAGACGAGCGCCTCGGCCCGCTGATCGAGTCTCAGCTCGGTGAGGCGTTGCGGGCGAGCGGCCTCCACCTGCGCGACACCCAGAGCTCTCTCGCCGTCACCGAGCTGCTCCAGCAGCGGCGAGATCCCCTGCCCATCGCCCGGATCGCCTCGTCGCTGGCCGCCGACGGAGTGCACGTCCTGGTCCTGGCCCAGGTGGAGCCGGTGAGCCGCCGTGAGCTTCGCTTCTACGGCCGGAGCGAGTGGGCGACCACCTCCCGCCTCGCCGTCCACGCCTTCACCCTGCCGGGACAGCACTCGCTCGGGACGGGGTGGACCGAGCAGCTCGAGACCACGGAACGCGGTGCCTCCGCCCAGGTGGGCCGGGCGCTGGAGAAGCTCACGCCGGGCCTCGCCGACGCCATCCTCGAAGGCTGGCGGAGCCGGGTCCTGGCCCAGGGCACGACACCGTGATCAGCCCACCGATCCAGACCTCCACCGAAAGGAGCCGAACCATGAAGCGACTCGTGATGGTCCTGGCGCTGGCCCTGCTCAGCACCGCTGGCGCCGAAGCCCAGTTCTTCGCCCGTTTCACCAACCCCCAGGTCCAGGTGACGATGACCCATCCGCCCGGCATCCCGTTGACCCTCGCGCGTGCCGCGGTCGTGCCGCGGGGCGGCGAGTGCGCCGAGGAGTTCACGGACGCCGTGGTCGAGCTGTTCTCGAGCCGAGGTGTCGAGCTCGTCGACCGCCAGAACATCGAGGCGGTCCTGGCGGAGCAAGACCTGGGCGCCAGCGGGTACGTCGACTCGAACACGGCGGTCAAGCTGGGCAAGATCGTGGGCTCGGCGGCGCTGATCCTGGTCCACGCGCAGCGGTGCGCCGAAGAGCAGCACCAGAGCAGGAAGACGTTCACGACGCTCAAGGGAAAGCAGGGGGTCGAGTACTTCGCCAAGACGGAGGGCTTCTTCAAGGGGTCCATCCGGGTGGTGGACCTGGCCACGGCGCGGATCTTCGCCGCCCAGACGGTCGAGGGCCGCTTGACCCTCGAGAACCGGTCCTACGATGGCTACCCGGAGTACCCCTCGAAGTTCGACGCCCGGGACGGGGCGCTGCGGGACGCCGTCGGGAGAGTCTCGCGGATGTTCTTCTCCTGGCAGGAGCAGCGCAAGCTCTACTTCTTCAACGACGACGAGTGCGACCTGCGAGCCGCCTTCAAGCTCCTGCAGATCAACGATCTCTCAGGTGCCGAGAGGCAGTCGGCCGAGAACCTCGAGACCTGCAAGACGGCGGCCGTGAAGCCGAAGTTCCTCGCCCGCGCCTACTACAACCTGGGGATGACGAAGTTCCTCGAGGCGCAGTACGACGAAGGCCTCGCCCTGCTCCAGCAGGCCTACCAGATGGACGGAGGAAGCATCATCGCCGAGAGCATCGGAGAGTGCCGGCGCGCCAAGGAGCTGGCCGGGGCGATGGCGAGGCTCGAGGACTCGGCGGAGATCGGGACGGCGGTCGCCGCCACCGGCGCCTCGCCGGTCACTGCGCCTTCGCCAGGGAAGGCATCTCCGCCCGCGGCCGCCGGCGGAGGCTCGGTCGCCGAGCGCCTGCGCCAGCTCGAGGACCTCCGATCGAAGGGACTGATCACCGAGACGGAGTACGAGGCCAAGCGCAAGGAGATCCTGAAGGGAATCTGAGCCCGGTGTCGGGCTCTCTCCGGGGAGGCGACCATGGACCGTGATCTCCAGGAGGCAGTCGTCAAGGCCCGCGGCCGGCTGCGCGTCGCCAAGGTGGTGGCGAGCGGGATGACCAGCTTCGGCGTGGTCGTCGGGTACTTCGCCACGGTCGACTCGATGCTGGCGGGAGGGCCGCAGAGCCCGCCGCTCTTGGTGGCGCTGGTCTCGCCGGTCCTCGGCGCGCTGGTTGCGGCCTATCTGCTGTGGGGCGTGTACTGGGGGATTCCGGCGGTCTGGCGGAAGTGGTGGGGGCTCGCCCACCAGTTGCCCAATCTCGGCTGCATGGTATCCCTCAACCCGGTGACTCTGCTCATCCTGATCGCGCTGTTCTTCTACGTCCCGCTCGTTGCCGGCTACGTCTACGGCGTCCTGGGCGGCGGCATCTTCGAGTGCTGGAAGTGCCGGCGCCTGGCGGCGCTCGCGGCGTGAATCGACCCTCCGGCTCGTGCCGGGCGCGGCCCCGCCCTCACTCCGTCGAGTCGACCTCCAGGCGGTCGACGTTGCGGTAGCCGCGGGGGAGGCGGGAGCCGCGCAGGGCGCGGTTGGCGCGGAAGTTGGCGAGGTCGGCGGGCTTCAGGTTCAGGTACTGCTTGCCGGCGTGGACCCGGAGGGTGGCGTCGGGCGGCATGACGATCAGGTGGGCGAGGACCTCGCTGCGGTCGGCGAGGCGCTTCTTGGGGACGCTCAGGATCTTGTTGCCCTTGCCCCGGGCGAGCTGGGCAGCTCGGCGACGGGGAAGACCAGGGCGTAGCCCTCGGAGGTGACGGCGACCAGGAGCTCGTGCTCGGGGTCGGCGACTCGCCGCGGCGGCAGGACCTCGGCCCCCTGGGGCACGGTGACGACCGCCTTGCCGGCGCGCTGGCGGGTCTGGAGGTCGCCGAGCCTGGCGAGGAAGCCGTAGCCGTGGTCGGTCGCCAGGAGCACCAGCTCGTCCGGCTCGCCGATCGCCACCCCCACGAAGCGGGCGTCGGACGGCGGGGCGACGCTCGAGGAGAGCGGCTCGCCGTGGCTCCGGGCCGAGGGCAGGGTGTGGGCGGGCACGGCGTAGCTCCGGCCGGTGGAGTCGAAGAAGATCGCCGGCTGGTTGGTCTTGCCGTGGGCGGCGTCCAGGAACCGGTCGCCCGACTTGTAGAGGAGGCTCTCGGGGTCGACGTCGTGGCCCTTGCCGGCGCGTACCCAGCCGCGCTCGGAGAGGACCACGGTCACCGGCTCGGTGGGCAGGAGGTCGGCCTCCTCGAAGGCCGCGGCGGAGACCACGTCTTCGGCGTCGAGGAGCGGCGAGCGCCGGTCGTCGCCGAAGGTCTCGGCGTCGGCGCGGAGCTCGTCGCGGACCTTGTCGCGGAGCTTCGTCTCGGAGCCCAGGAGCTCCTGCAGCGCCTGGCGCTCCTCGAGCAGGCGGTCCTGCTCGCCCCGGATCTTGACCTCCTCGAGCTTCGCGATGTTGCGCAGCTTGAGCTCCAGGACGGCCTCCGCCTGGCGGTCGGAGAGCTCGAAGCGCGCCATCAGGACCGGCTTGGGCTCGTCCTCGGTGCGGATGATGTGGATCACCTCGTCGATGTTGAGGAAGGCGGCGAGGTAGCCCTCGAGGACGTGCAGGCGATCGAGCACCTTTTCGAGGCGGGCCTGGAGACGCCGGCGCACGGTCTCGGTGCGGAAGGCGAGCCAGTCGCCGAGGAGGGTCTTCAAGTCGAACAGCCGGGGCCGGCCGTCGAGACCGATGGCGTTCATGTTGACCCGGTAGGTCTTCTCGAGATCGGTGGTGGCGAAGAGGTGCGCCATCAGGCGCTCGACGTCGACGCGGTTCGAGCGCAGCTCGAGGACCAGGCGGGTGGGGTGCTGGTGGTCCGACTCGTCGCGCAGGTCCTCGACCCAGGGGAGCTTCTTGCCCTGCATCTGGCCGGCGATCTGCTCGAGCACGCGCGAGCCCGAGACCTGGTAGGGGAGGGCGTCGATCACCACCCGGGCGCCTTCGCGGCTCCAGCGGGCGCGCAGGCGCACCGTGCCGCCGCCCGACTCGTAGATCTCGCGCAGCTCCTCGCGCGGGGTGATGATCGACGCCTCGGTGGGGTAGTCGGGGCCGGGCACGAGGGCGGTGAGCTCGGCCACCGTGGCGTTCGGGTGCTCGAGCAGGCGGATCGCCGCCGCCACCACCTCGCGGACGTTGTGCGGCGGGAGGTCCGTGGCCATGCCGACGGCGATCCCCAGGCGCCGTTGAGCAAGACGTGGGGCAGCGGGCGGGCAGCAGCCGGGGCTCCTGGAGGGTGCCGTCGAAGTTCGGCGTCCAGTCGGTCGTGCCCTGCTCGAGCTCGGAGAGGAGGAGCTGGGCGAAGCGGGTCAGGCGCGCCTCGGTGTAGCGCATGGCGGCGAACGACTTGGGGTCGTCGGGCGAGCCCCAGTTGCCCTGCCCCTCGATCAGCGGGTAGCGAAAGCTGAACGGCTGGGCCATCAGCACCATCGCCTCGTAGCAGGCCGAGTCGCCGTGGGGGTGGTACTTGCCGAGGACGTCGCCCACCGTGCGCGCCGACTTCTTGAACTTCGCCGCCGCCGACAGGCCGAGCTCGCTCATGGCGTAGACGATCCGGCGCTGCACGGGTTTGAGGCCGTCGGCGAGGTGGGGCAGGGCGCGGTCCAGGACCACGTACATCGAGTAGTCGAGATAGGCCTTCTCGGTGAACTCGGCGATCGGCCGGCGCTCGACCTCGC
>CAWIQD010000026.1:0-280023 GCA_963837945.1 uncultured Acidobacteriota bacterium | reverse complement strand
AGGCAGAGCTCGGCCGCTTCATGCGGGGTTGCCCTCCGCGAGGCTGCGGCGGACGGCGAGAGGGGTCAGTCGATCAGCCCATCCGTCGGGCTGCTGGCCGTGGCGTAGAGCTTCTTGGGGATCCGGCCGGCGTGGGCGGCGAGCCAGCCGGCCTCGACGGCGAGGCGCATGGCGCGGGCCATCCGGACGGGGTCCTTGGCGCCGGCGATGCCGGTGTTCATGAGGACGCCGTCGGCGCCGAGCTCCATGGCGATGGCGGCGTCCGAGGCGGTGCCGACGCCGGCGTCGACGATCACGGGCACCTTCGCCTGCTCGATGATGATCCGCAGGTTCGCCGGGTTCCTGATGCCCATGCCGGAGCCGATCGGGGCGCCGAGCGGCATGACGGCGGCGGCGCCCAGCTCCTCGAGCTTCTTGCAGACGACCGGGTCGTCGGTCGTGTAGGGCAGCACGGTGAAGCCCTCGGCGACCAGGGTCTCGGTGGCGCGCAGCAGCTCGACGGTGTCCGGGAAGAGGGTTCGCTCGTCGCCGATCACCTCGAGCTTCACCCAGCTCCAGCCGCCGAGCTCGCGGGCGAGCCGGGCGGTGCGGACGGCGTCGTCCGCCGTGTAGCAGCCGGCGGTGTTGGGCAGCAGAAGCAGGCGCTCGGTGTCGATGAAGCCCATCATCGCCCGCTGGGAGCGGTCGGCCAGGTCGACCCGGCGCACGGCGACGGTGACCATCTCGGCGCCCGAGGCCTCGTGGGCCGCGCGCATGGTCTCGAAGTCGGCGTACTTGCCGGTGCCCAGGATCAGGCGGGAGCGGAAGGTGCGGTCGGCGATCTGGAGGGGTTCGACCTCGGTTCGTTCGAGGGTCGCTGGCATAATTCCGAGTCCATTCTACCGGCAGGGTGACCCACGAAGCCGTTGTCCGAAGCCTGCGCCGTCCCCTTCCCCCCGCGCGGGCCGGAAGGGGCACGAGGGGATGCGGGGGTGATCCGGTCAGAGCCCTTTCAGCTTCGCCAGCACGGCGTGGTGGGGGTCGAAGACCACGTCCTTGGGCCGGGCCGGGAGCGCCAGGCGAAAGGTCTCCTCCGGCTTGTCGACCAGGACGACGGCGGTCCCGTGCCGGTCGCCGCCGAAGTCGATCAGGAGGGGCACCGGCATGCGAAAGCCGGGGTGGACGTCCGACTGGCGCACGGTGAGCGCGAGCACGGACTTGCCGCCGTCGCCCGGCTCGACCTTCCAGCCCCAGGCGTAGGTCGGGATGTCGGTGCCGTAGACCCACTGGTCGAAGAACCACTTCCAGTGCCCGGGGGCGACCCGCTCCAGGGTGTCGACGAAGTCCTGGGTGCTCGCGGACTTGCCGCGGTAGTCGTGGAGGAAGGTCCGGAGCACCTTGACGAACAGGTCGTCGCTCTTGGTGGCGTTGGCGAGCATGGTGCGGAGCATGTGGAGCACCAGGGCGCCGCGCTCGTAGGTCTGGGCGAAGTAGCCGCCCGGCACGTCGGCGCTCGCCGCCCGGTAGCCGAGGCCGATCGGCCCCATCTCGGCGCGCTGCTTGGGGTTCAAGGGCACCATCCCGGGGCGCGCGAACTTCGAGAGCACGGTCTTGATCGAGCCGTTGAGCTCGTCGGAGTAGACGTCGAGGATCTCGTTGAACCAGTGCTCGCCGTCCTTCATGGTCGCCTCGACGTACATCATGGCCGAGTACTCGGCGAAGGCCTCGGAGAGCCACTGGTCGCGGTAGCTGTCCCACGAGACCAGGTGGCCCCACCACTCGTGGGCGGTCTCGTGGGCGCGGAAGAGCTCCCAGGCGCCCGGCTGCTCGAGGTGGAAGGTGAACTCGGAGAGGTGGAGGAAGCCCTTGAAGGCCTGGCCGTGGCCGGCGGCGATGCTCGAGACCAGCAGGTGGTCGGTGTCGAGGGGCATGTCGAAGAGCTGGGTGAAGAAGGCGGCGCTGTTGTGCACGTCGGCCGCGACGTTGTGGAACTTGGCGATCTTGCCCATGCCGGTGCCGAAGACCTCGATCGTCGGCACGCCCTCGGTGTCGCTCTCGAGGGTGTAGTCCTGGGCGCGCTCGGCGATGGTGAACGAGAGCATGAAGGTGGGGTCGTCCTCGCGGTAGGTGACCTCGTGGCGGCCGTGGTCGAGCTTCGTCTCGCCGGTCCGCTCGCCCATGGCGCGGACCTCGATCTTGTCGGGCAGCACCAGGTCGAAGGTCCCGGTGTGGGGGTCGTCGAGGCTGTCGCCCCGCGGCTCCGGGTACCAGGAGCGGCCGCCGACGTAGTTGTAGATCTCCAGCTCGTAGTCGACGGCGACCTTGATCTGCTTCCCCTTCTCCAGGGGCTCGGGGAGGATGACCAGGAGCGAGTCGTCCTGGAGGTCGCTGTCGATCCCGAAGGAGCGCTCGCCGATGGCGCTGCGGACGAAGGGCGCGTCCTCGCCGTCCACGCGGACCGCCTTGACGTCGGCCCACGGCGAGAGGACCAGGGGGAGCGCCCGGGTGCCCGAGATCTCGGCCTCGCCCGTCAAGATCTACCGAGAACTCGCCCAGGCGCGGCTGCGTCTCGGTGTAGCCGATCTTCGGCCCGCGGCCGGCGCGGGTCAGGTCCGCCCTGACGTCGGCGTGGGTCACCCGCATCTCCCGGCCCCAGTGCGTCCGGCGGCGCGGCCCGCGGCACCGAGACCCAGGTCTCGACGGTGCCGTCCTCGAAGCGCTCGAGCTCGACCGCCTCGTAGCGGTCCGGGTCGAGCTCCCAGGTGAGCCAGCCGAGCTCGCCGGTGTCGACGTCGACCCGCAGGTAGTCGCTGCCCGGCGTCAGGAGCGCCGCCAGCGATGCGGGCGTCGGCGTCGAAGCTCCGGTGCTCGAGCCAGTCCTCGTGGCGCTTGGCGGCGAGGTCGCTCTTCTCGTAGGGGGCCGACGGCGCCGGCAGCCCCGCCAGCTCGGCGACGCCGCCCGGGGCGCGGAGCACCAGGCGGGAGAAGGCGAGGTCGAGCTCGGTCCGGCCGCCGGCGCGCCGCGCGAGCTGCTGGCGCTCGACCGGGTCGGAGACGGCGAAGTGAAAGCGACCCGCGCCTTCGAAGACGAGGCCGGTGACGGCGCCTTCCGGGGTCGGCTCGGCGAGCCGGATCGTGCCGGACTCGAGAGCCCAGGTGGCGCCCTCGCGCTCGATCGTCACGCCGCCCGCGGGCACCGGGGAGGCCGCCGCCTGGTAGCGCCACTCCTGGAGCTGGTGGTAGGCGGCGACCTCGCCGGCGGCCCGGCACGGGGCGGGCCCGCCGACGAGGGCGAGGCAGGCGAGGCTCGCCGCGGCGAGGAGCGGACGGACGGCGACGGGGCGGCTGGGCTTCATGGGGATCTCCTTGACTTCCGAAACGTCGTGACGGGAGACCCCCCGAGTGTTTCGCAGATGCCGGAGGAGTGGCAAGCCCGGGGCGTCAGCCGCCTGCGGGTGGGGGTGTCCCCTTCCCCTGCAACTGATCCAGCCGTCGCTCGACGAACCGCTTCGAGTCCTCGGGTGCCAGCTCGAGCGCCTTCTTCAGGCTCTCGATCGCGCGCGCCGGGTCGCTCTCGGCCACCAGGTCGGCGAGCAGGGCGTAGGAGAACCAGTAGTCCGGGTGCTCGCGGGTGTTGAGCTCGAGCATGGCGATCGCGTCGTCGCTGCGGCCGGCGTCGGCGAGGCTGCGGGCGAAGGAGGTGAGCGCCGTGTCCGAGAAGTCGTAGCTCTGGCTGCCGTAGTACTGGTCGTGGAGCTGGTGGTAGCGGGCGGCGGCGGCCTCCGGCCCGCCCTGGTCGAGGGCCTGGCGCAGGACGTCCTGGATCTGCCGCGGCTCGGGGAGCCCCCGGTGGCAGGTGATGCACTCGACCTGGATCGGCGGGTCGGCGCGCTCGGGCAGGCTCGCGAGGAAGGTCTGGTTGATCTCGCGGGTCATCTTCCACATCACCCGCGCCTTGCGCTTGGTCTCCTTGTCGTCCGCGGCGAAGTCGTAGGTCGAGAGCGGCTGGCCCTCCTCGCCGACGTGGCAGAACGAGCAGCGCACGCCCAGGCCGCCCACGAACTGGAAGCGCATGACGTCGAAGAGGTCGTCGCGCGAGATGTCCTCGGGCAGCACCTTCAGGTTCTTGAAGCCGGGCTCCTCCTCCTGTGCCGGGCCGGCCTGAGCGGTTGCCCTGGGCCGGCGCCCCCGGCTGCGGCTGGGGCTCGGCCCGAGGCGTCGGCTTCTCAGCCGGCGCCGGCGGGGGGTCCTCGGTCGGCGGGGCGGCGCGGAGCGCTCCCGCCGAGACGAGCGCCAGGAGGGCCAAGGCCGCGAGGACCGGGACGAGGCGGGCGAACGGGAAGCGGGGGTCGAGCCTTCGAGCCATGGACGGGATCTCCTTTTCGGGCGGGCGCCGGGTCGAAGGCCCGACTTTACCTCGCCACCGCTTCCAGACCCGCCGGATTCAAGGACTCTTGAACCGAGGCGGCAGAAATTAAAATTGGCGGGCGATTCCTTTAACTCTGCGCCGCCAAGTTGTAGTGCTCTACAATCCGACCCCGGTGAATTAAACTACGAGGGGCACTTCTTTAATCCATGCCTCTGGAGCGTGCAGCTTGTCCTCGACGAAACCCTCGCCAAACCGAGCTCCTGGGAAATGGATCGTCGTCCAGACGGGAACCACCTCGATCCAGGCCGTTCAGGCGTTCGTCCCCGATCCTCTGCCGCCGGACCTCACCTGGGATGACGAGCTGGTATCGCTCCTGGCCGATGCGAATCACAGCCTCGGGGAGCTCGCTGGTATCGGCCGGCGGCTTGCCAATCCGCACCTGTTGATCCGGCCCTTTGTCCGGAGAGAGGCCGTGCTCTCGTCGAGGATCGAGGGAACTCAGGCGGACGCCGCGGACCTCTACGCCTTCGAAGCCGAGCAGAGGCAGCGGCCCCTGCCGGGCTTCGAGCCCGAGGTGCCACGATCCGACGTTCGAGAGGTCAGCAACTACGTCGGGGCGTTGGAGTACGGCGTCGAGCGGCTGAAGACTTTGCCGGTCAGCCTTCGGCTGATCCGCGAGTTGCACCAGAGACTCCTGGCCGGGGATCGCGGCCGGCATCGCGATCCCGGGCAGTTTCGCCGGCATCAGAACTGGATCGGTCCTCTCGGCTCGAAGCTGGAGACCTCGCGCTACGTGCCTCCGCCCGTCTCGGCAATGGAGGAAGGTATGGCTGCGCTCGAGAGCTATCTGCACCGAGATCGACCGCAACACCCTCAGCTGATCCGGCTCGCACTCGTTCACTACCAGTTCGAAGCGATCCATCCCTTCATAGATGGAAATGGCCGGATCGGGCGGCTTCTCCTCATTCTTCTACTCGTCTCCTGGGACTTGCTGCCTCATCCGCTGCTCTACTTGAGCGCCTACTTCGAACGCCACCGAAGCGCCTACTACGAGCTGCTCCTGGATGTTAGCCGGCGAGGTGCGTGGCGTGAGTGGATCGCCTTCTTCCTCCGAGGTGTGGCCGAGGAGTCGCGAGATTCTGTACTCCTCGCACAGCGTTTACAGGATCTCCAGGAGAACTGGCACCAGAAGATGGCGGTGCCGGGAGCATCGGCCTTGGCCCTACGCCTGGTCGACAGCCTCTTCGAAAGTCCGATCTTGACGATCCCAATGGCCGCCGGCAGGCTCGGAGTCACTTACCCGACGGCCAAGAACCATGTCGAAGCCTTGGAGCGCACAGGCATCTTGAGTCTGGTCCAAGGAACCACATACCCGAAGGTTTACCTGGCACGAGAGGTCATCGACCTGACGCAAGGCGAGCCCCGCCGCGACTGAAGGCTCGCCCTCAGCTCGGCAGCTCGACGGTGGTCGGGGCCTGGAGGGTGACGGTGAGGGTGGCGCCGGCGGGGAGCGTGATCGTCTCGCCCTTGGTGTTGGCGGCGATCGCCGTGCCGACGCCCGCGCCGACCAGGCCGCCCACCACCTTGCCCTTGTTGCCGTCCTCCACCTGGTGGCCGAGGATGGCGCCGGCGAGCGCGCCGCCGGCGATGGTGGCGGCGTCCTTCGGCGTCTCGCTCTTGCCGGTGCGCGAGAAGCCGGCCGAGATCGGCGCGCTCGCGCCCGACGGCAGCTCGACCGAGTCGAAGTGCACCGCCAGGTGGGCCTGGCCGCCGACCTTGCGCAGCGGCCGGACCTCGGTCACCCGGCCGAGGACGCTCGCGCCGGCAGGAATCGCCACCTGGCCGCCGACGCTCACCGGCCGGGCGACGGTGGCTCGGAAGCTCTCGCCGGGCTGGCTGGTCTGGCTCGAGATCTGGTCGGCGAGGCGCAGGGTCAGGGGGGTGCCGGCCGGCACCTCGAGGCGCACCGGCTCGCGATGGAAGACGCGGGAGAAGAAGCCGGGCTGGTCGTTCCCGTTCTCCGTCCCATCCGGCTCGGCGGCGGGCGCGGCCGGGGCGTCGGCCTCGGCAGTCCGGGAGGAGGCGACGGGGGCGGCGTCGGCCCGGTCGCCGGGAGCGGGCGCGCGGCCCTGGCAGCCCAGGGTCGCGGCGGTGGCCGCGCCGAGGATCAGGCCGAGGAGCGCAACGGCGAGCGGGGCGAGGGACGAACGGACGAAGGCAGGAGATCGGAACATGGCGGACCCTCCGAGAAGGTACCCGCGGCGCCGCCGCGGGGCGTTTCCCGAGAATTCTGCAAACCATGGACCAGCCGGACCGCCGCCACGGCCCCGGCGGTCCTGGCAAGAGCGGGTCAGGACGCCAGAACCGCGGTGGGCCGGGCTCCCCTCGCCGATTCCGGACCGATCTCGGCGACCCGGTTGTCCCGGTCGACGAAGACCACGGTCGGGACGTGGGCGCGGGCCTCGGCCTCCTCGTACTCGGCGTAGCTCGCGATGATCACCAGGTCGCCGGGGCGTGCCTTGTGGGCGGCGGCGCCGTTGATGCAGATCTCGCCCGCGCCCGGCTTGCCCGGGATGGCGTAGGTCGCGAGGCGCTCGCCGTTGGTGACGTCGTAGATCTCGACCCGCTCGTGCTCGAGCAGGTCGGCGGCTGCCATGAGCTCGGGATCGATGGTGATCGACCCGACGTAGTGGAGGTCGGCCTCGGTCACCCGGGCCCGGTGGATCTTCGACTTCATCAGGGTGCGTCGCATGGTCTTCTCGTCGTCTCTCGGTCGTTCTCGATGGGATTCCAGGTGTCGTGTCGTTCCAGGCTCAGGCGCCGGGGAACGCGAGCCTCGTGTTGTCGATCAGGCGGACCTCGCCGATGCGCACGGCGAGCGGCAGGACGAGCTCGCCGTCGAGGCGCTCGACGGGGCGGAAGGTCCGGGCGTCGACCACCTCGGCGTACTCGACGCGTGCCAGGGGCTCCTCGCCGAGCACCCGGCGCAGCTCGGCGCGGAGGGCGCCGGCGTCGCCCCCGGGGCGCGCCACTTCCTCGGCCGCGCGGAGCGCCCGCGAGAGCACGCGGGCGGCGCGGCGCTCCTCGGGGCCCAGGAGGGCGTTTCGGGACGACATGGCGAGCCCGTCGTCCTCGCGCACCGTCTCGCCGGGGACGATCTCGACCGGCAGGAAGAGGTCGGCGACCATCCGCTCGACGACGGCGAGCTGCTGGGCGTCCTTCTCGCCGAAGACGGCGAAGTCCGGCCGCACCAGGCCGAAGAGCTTGAGCACCACGGTCGCGACGCCCCGGAAGTGGCCGGGGCGGAAGGCGCCCTCGAGCCCCTCGGCCGGTCCCTCGGGCACCACCCAGGTGGCCCCACCCGGCGGGTAGAGGGTCGCTTCCGTGGGCAGGAAGAGCAGATCGCAGCCGGCGTCTTCGAGGAGCCTCGCGTCGCGCTCCGGGGCCCGGGGGTAGCGCTCGAGGTCGGAGCGCTCGTTGAACTGGGCCGGGTTGACGAAGATCGACGCCGCCACCCGGTCGCCGAGCTCGCGGGCGCGCGCCACGAGCGACAGGTGGCCCTCGTGGAGCGCCCCCATGGTCGGCACGAAGCCGACGCGTGCGCCCGCCCGGCGCCAGCCGTCGACGGCGCGCGCGAGCTCGCCAGGATCAGCGGTCCGGATCATCGTTCACCCGTAGAGCTTCGCCACGCTTTCGGTGGCGGTGGGCCCGGCCGGCAGGGTCGGGTCGCCGTAGCTCTCCTCGGCGCTCGGGAAGCGGCCGGCGCGGACGTCGGCGGCGTAGGCCTCGATCGCCTCGCGGGCGGCGCGGCCGAGCTCGGCGTAGCGCCGGACGAAGCGCGGCGCGATCCGCTCCTCGAGGCCCAGCAGGTCGTGGTAGACGAGCACCTGGCCGGTGGTGCCGGGCCCGGCGCCGATGCCGATCGTCGGGATCTCGAGGCCCGCCGTGACCTCGGCGGCGAGCGCCGACGGCACGCACTCGAGCACCAGCGAGAAGGCGCCGGCCGCCTCGAGCCGCCGGGCGGCCTCGAGCAGCGCCGTGCGCGCCGCCTCGCCCCGGCCCTGCACCTTGTAGCCACCGAGCTTGTGGAGCGACTGGGGGGTGAGCCCCAAGTGGGCCATCACCGGGATCTCGGCCGCCACCAGGGCGGCGACCATCTCCGGCCGGTCGCCCTCGATCTTGACCGCCTCGGCGCCCCCCTCCTTGACGAACCGGATGGCGTTGGCGACCGTCTCGCCGGCGCCCAGGTGGAACGAGCCGAACGGCATGTCGGCCACCAGGAGGGCGCGGGAGACGCCGCGCCGGACCGCTCGCACCAGGACGAGCAGCTCGTCGAGGGAGACCGGCAGGGTGTCGCCGTAGCCGAGCACCACGTTGGCGGCGGAGTCGCCGACCAGGGCGATGTCGACGCCGGCGGCGTCGACGGTGCGGCCTTGCTGGTAGTCGTAGGCGGTCACCATGACCAGCCGGCGACCTTCGGCCGGGGCGGTGGCGACCCAGGGAACGGTGACCTTCTTCGGCGTGTCGGGCACGACGCGGTCTCCTTTCCACGGCGGCAAGCCTCGCGAGCGAGCGCCGTCGCGACGGGTACCGCTTTCTCGGGGATCGAGGAGGAGACCGGCGGCGGCCCTGGACGCGGGCCGCCGAGCCCGGGCGAGAGCCTTCGGCGCCTGCCGGCGCCGGCCGGGCTACGGACGGTGCGTGCCGCGGCGAGCTCCGCTGCGGGAGCCTGCGGCCGATCCGCGGGAAGCGGGGTGTCTGTCCCGGCCGCGAGCGTTCCGCGGAACGGGATCAGGCCCCCTGGCGGTGGCCGGACCTCAGCACGCTCTGTTCCGTCTCGGTCCCACCCGGTGACCGTTCACCGGGCTTTCCGGGATCCAAGCGGTACGAAGTACTCGGTCCCCCGGATCGGCCTCGCCAGCCGGTGCACCAGCTCGTCGAGGTCTTCCTGCCGCTGGGGAAAGTCGAGGTGGTGCGTGTCGACCACCAGCAGCGGGGACCGCTCGTAGTAATGATAGTAGTGATGGTAGGCGTCGATCAACTCCGCCAGGTATTCGGGCGAGATTTCCTTCTCCGCCTCGTAGAGGTCGTCGAGGTAGGGGGCCGAGGTGGCGCCCCGGGCGCGGCTCGCCGCCCGGCGTTTCTTGATCCGCGCGAGGCAGGTGTCGAGGTCGGCGACCAGGTAGAGGACGAGGTCGGGCACCGGCACCTGCGGCTCGAGCAGGGCGTAGAGCTTGTCGAAGAGGAGGAGCTCGCTGTCTTCGAGGTTCAGGTAGGCGAAGACGCGGTTCTTCTGGAAGGTGTAGTCGGCGAGCAGCAGGCGGTCGAAGAGGTCGCGCTGGATGGCGTCCTGCTGCTGCTTGAAGCGGGAGAGGAGGAAGTAGAGCTCGGTCTGGAAGGCGCTGCCGGGCTTCTCGCGGTAGAAGTCGGGCAGGAAGGGGTTGTCGACGTCTTCCAGGAGCTTGACGCCCTCGAAGCGCTGGGTCAGGAGCTCGACGAGGGTGGTCTTGCCGACGCCGATGGGGCCGTCGACGGCGATGTAGTGGAACGGCAGGGAGTCGCCGGGCACGGGCGGAGATTATCGCAGCTCGGCGCATCACACGGCCGGCGGTCCGTCGGGGTTTCGGCGGCAGACTGCGACCGGCGAAACCCCGAGGCGGACCGCCGGCCTGCGTAAACCGGCGGCTTCGGGGTTTGGCCCGTGTCCGGCGAGGTGGAAGAGAGGGGTGGATCGGCTTCCTTCACTCCTCGCCGGCGGCGCCCGGCCTGCGTAAACCGGCGGCTTCGGGGTTTGGCCCCTCCGCCCGTGGCCGGCGTCTTGGGGAAAATGGGGGGAATGGACCTCCGGCTTCCGGCCCCGGCTACGCGATCTCTTCGAGGACCGCGGTCGAGTAGGCGCCAGTAGCGCTCGACGGAGGGGATCAGGACGCGCTCGGCCGGGGAGTGGGGGAACTCGATCTGGGGGCCGATCGAGACCATGTCCATGCCCGGGTACTTCTCGCCGATGATGCCGGTCTCGAGGCCGGCGTGGATCGCCTTGACCTCGGGCGCGCTGCCGAGGACCCGCTCGTGGACTCGCTCGACCACCTTCAGGAGGTCGGACGACATGTCCGGCTTCCAGCCCGGGTAGTCGCCCTCGAGCTCCGAGGCGGCGCCGGCCAGGGCGGCCATGGCGCGCACCCGGCGGGCCTCGGCGCGCTTCGCCGAGTCGACCGAGCTGCGTGACCGAGACCAGGAGCTCCAGCGTGCCGTCGCCCGCGGATGGCGGTCGCCAGGTTCGAGCTGGTCTCGACCAGGTCGGGGATGTCGTAGCTCATCGAGCGCACGCCGTGGGGCAGGGCGACCAGGAGCTCCAAGGCGCGGGCGCTCGACGCCTCGTCCCAGGCCTCGGGCGGCGTCGGGGTGGCGTCGACCGCGATCTTGGCGTCCGGGTCCGCCGGCCGGTACTCGGCGGCGATCGCCGTGAACTCCTGGCGGATCGCGTCGGAGACCTCGGTGCGGTGTCCGCCGGAGCAGACGACCAGCGGCGCGCGCCTCGCGCGGGATGGCGTTGTGGGCCGAGCCGCCGGCGAAGGTGGCCACGCGCACCGGCGCGATCTCGGTGGCGGCGTGGATCGCCCGGGCGAGGAGCTGTACGGCGTTGCCGCGCTGGAGGTGGATGTCGACGCCGGAGTGGCCGCCGCGGAAGCCGGAGACGGCGACCGCCAGGGCCGCCGAGCTCGCCGGCACCGGGGTCTTCGCCACCGGCAGGTGGACCTCGACCGAGACGCCGCCGGCGCAGCCGACGTAGACCGAGCCCTCCTCCTCGGTGTCGAGGTTCAAGAGGCGCCGGCCGGTGAGGAGGTCGGGGCCGAGCTCGGCGGCGCCGGTCAGGCCGGTCTCCTCGTCGAAGGTGAAGAGGAGCTCGAGCGGGCCGTGGACCACGTCGTCCGAGGTGACGAGGGCGAGCATCGAGGCGACGCCGATGCCGTTGTCCGAGCCGAGGGTGGTGCCGTCGGCGGTCAGGTAGTCGCCCTCGCGCAGCGGCCGGATCGCGTCGGTCGCGAAGTCGAAGTCGACGTCGGAGTTCTTCTCCTGGACCATGTCGAGGTGCGACTGGAGGACGGTCGTGGCGGCGTCCTCGTGGCCGGGCGAGCCGGGTACCACGACCAGCACGTTGCCGGCCGGGTCGCTCTTCACCTCGAGGCCGTGCGCCGAGGCGACCTCGCGGACGTAGTCGCGCATCCGCCCCTCGTCCTTCGAGGCCCGCGGAATGGTGAGGATCTTGTCGAAGTGCTGCCAGAGCTCTTTGGGCTCGAGGTCGGAGACGAAGGTCATGGCGGGAGCCTCCCGGAAGGGATTGGATCGATGTCCGATCGATGGTGGCGGGACCGGCCGAGGGCCGGTCGCGGTGGCTTGTCCGATGGCCCGGGGGCGGCGGAGGGTCGCGCCCCGGAGGGCGCCTCGATGCTAGCACGGCGCGCCGCGGGTCGGTCTGACGGATGGGGGGCCCTCGCTGCGCGGTGCGCCCCGGTTTGACGGATGGGGGGGGTGCCCGTAGAATCCGGCGCGGTTCATCCACAATCCGAAAACTTTTCGACCGGGGGCAAGATCCGATGGAGCCCAAGGAACCGAAGCAGCACGCCCCGTACGTCCCGGCCTCGCAGTCGCCCGCCGAGCTCACGATCAAGGCGGTACTCCTGGGCATCGTCATGGCGGTGGTGCTGGGCGCCGCCAACGCCTACCTCGGCATGAAGGCCGGCTTGACGGTGGCCGCCACCTTCCCGGCGGCGGTGGTCGCGATGGCGGCCCTGCGCCTGCCCTTCATGCGCGGCACGATCCTCGAGGAGAACATCGCCCGGACCGCGGCCTCGGTGGGCGAGGCGCTGGTCGCCGGCGCCATCTTCACCATTCCGGCTTTCGTGATCAGCGGCGCCTGGGACCACATCCATTACTGGGAATCGACCGTCATCATGATGATCGGCGGCGTCCTGGGTGTGCTCTTCGTCATCGTGCTCCGGCGCACCCTGGTGGTCGAGGCCGACCTGCCGTTTCCCGAGAGCGTGGCGGCCGCAGAGATCGTCAAGGCGGGCCAGGGCGGGGCGACCGGCGCCAAGTACGTGTTCGGGGCCATGGGGCTCGCCGCGCTCTGGGAGCTGTTCAAGAACTCGAACGGCATCCAGCTCGTCCTCGACTACACCAACCGCTTCGTCAACCTGGGGCGCTCGACGATCCTGATGTTCGGGGTGCCGTCGACCTACTCGGGCGGCCTCCTGCTCGAGACCCCGGCGGCCTCGCCGGCCCTGATCGGCGTCGGCTTCATCGTCGGCCTGAGGGTCTCGGCGGTGCTCTTCGCCGGGGCGGTCTTGGGCTGGCTGCTGCTGGTGCCGCTGGCCCTCTTCCTCAACCCGGCGCTGGTGACCGCCTTCGGCGCCGGCCACTCGATGATCGACCTCGCCTACGAGGTCTGGTCGCGACAGGTCCGGCCGCTCGCGGTGGGCACCATGATCGTCGCCGCCTTCTACACCCTGTGGAACCTGCGCACCTCGCTGATCGGCGGCATCGGCAGGGCGTTCAAGGACTTCGGCGCGATGGCGGCGAGCGGGGCGGTGGCCGAGCGCACCGAGAAGGACCTCAACATCAAGAAGGTCTTCGGCGCGATCGCCCTGCTCGCGATCCCGATCTTCCTGCTCTACGAGTACTTCGCGCACAACTACGCCGGCTCGCTGATCCTGACGGTCGTGATGATCGTCCTCGGCTTCCTGTTCGCGGCCGTGGCCGGGTACCTGGTCGGCCTGATCGGCAGCTCGAACAACCCGATCTCGGGCTTGACGCTCTCGGCGCTGCTGATCTCCGCCGTCCTGATGGTGGCGATCGGCCTGACCGACGTCCACGGGGTGGCGGCGGTGCTCGGAGTGGCGGGGATCGTGTGCTGCGCGGCCGGCATCGCCGGCGACATGATGCAGGACCTGAAGGTCGGCCACATCCTGGGCGGCACGCCCTGGAAGATGGAGGTCGCGGAGATCTTCGGCGTGATCGCGGCCGCCGCCGTGCTCGCCTTGCCGCTCGCCGCCCTCGACCGCGTGTACCACATCGGCTCGGCCGCCCTGCCGGCTCCGCAAGCCGGGCTCATGGCCCTGATGGCCAAGGGCATCGTGGGCGGCCAGATGGCGTGGCCGCTGGTGATCGTGGGGATGTTCTTCGCCGTCGGCCTGATCTTGATCAAGGCGCCGTCGCCGATGCTGGTCGCGGTCGGCATGTACCTGCCGTTCTTCTCGACCGCCGCGATCTTCGTGGGCGGGGTGATCAAGTGGATCTTCGAGAAGCGGCTCGACCGTGCCCAGGCCTCGCCGGAGCAGCGGATCCGGGCGGAGAACATGGGCGTGCTGCTGTCGTCCGGGTTCATCGCCGGGGAGGCGCTGATGGCCGTCGTCCTGGCCTTCCTGGTGCTGGGCGGCGAGTTCATGCCCGGCATCGCCCGCCTGCGGGCGGCGGTGACCCCGAGCTGGCAGCCGTCGTTCCTGCTCGGCCTGATCGTCTACCCGGTGCTCGTCTACCTGCTCGCCTGGCTGCCGCTCAAGCGGATGCGTGACGCCGGCATGCCGGCGACGAAGATCGACTGACGAAGGCTTCGGGCCGCCGGGCCCGCGATCCGCGTGGCACGTTCGACGACCTCGGTGGAGGAGCTCGCGCGGCTCCGGCCGGTGCGCCTGGCGGACTGGACGGAGCGCGACGGCCGGATCGTCCTCGTGCGTCCGATCCCGCCCGGGTGGGGTGTCAAGGGCCTGCTCCGGAAGGTCTCGGCTTTCACCGGCGTCAAGCGGCTTCGCCTCGACGAGCTGGGCGGTTTCGTCTGGCTCCGGCTCGACGGCGAGGCGAGCGCGGCCGAGGTCGCCCGGGCGCTTGCCGCCGAGCTCGGCGAGGGCGCGGCGGACGCCGAGGAGCGGGTGGAACGGTTCCTGCGGATGCTCCGGCGCGAGGGCTTCTTGGGCTTCCCCGGCGCCGACGACGAGGCGATCGAGGCCCGGCGCGGGCGGCCGGCGGGAAATTCCGGGGGATCGACTCCGGTTCCGTTATAATGAAATCTCGGGGCGTCGCCCCGCTGCCGATCGCGGCTCTCTGGCCGCCGGCTCGCAGATCCCCCCGCGCAGGGCTCGTACCGACCTTCAGCTCGATCGCCCGCGAGCCGCTCGGACCCTCGGACGGCTTGGTCGCCGTCCTGCGCGGCACGGCGACTCCCCACGAAAGGAAATCCCGACAGTGACCCCCTGGTGGTTGCGGCCCACGGCCGACAGCGAGAAGACCGGGCCCGGCCCGGCGAAGGAGGGCGTCGCGCCCTCGCAACCGGAGCCCGCGCCCGAGCCCGCGCCGCAGGCCGAGAAGGTACAGGCCCCGAAAGAGCCCGCGAAGGAAGCCCCGAAGACGAAGGCCCAGAAAGCCAGGACTCGGAGCAAGAGCAAGGAGAAGCCCGCGGAAGCGCAGCCGGCTCCGGACGAGGCCTCCGCCCCGGCGGCGGCGGCGAAGCGAGCGCCGGCGAGGAAGCGCCGCCCCGAGCCGGCGAAGCGGCCCTCCCGCGAACCGGAGGCCGCCCCGGAGAGCGCCCCCTCGCGCCGGGCGCCCCGCAGCCCCGCCATCCACGAGATCACGCCGGACGACATCGCCGCCGTCCACCGAGAGCTCTCCGGCACCTCCAATGAACCCCACCCAGAATCCGTTCCGGAAAGGAACCCATCGGTGAACGACGAACGCAAGATCGCGATGTTCTGCGATCTGGAGAACATCGCCCTCGGAGTTCGCGACTCCGACATCAAGAAGTTCGACATCAACCTGGTCCTCGAGCGCCTGCTCGAAAAGGGCAAGATCATCGTCAAGCGGGCCTACTGCGACTGGGAGCGCTACAGCGACTACAAGCGCCCGTTCCACGAGGCCGCGATCGAGCTGCTCGACATCCCGCAGAAGTACTACTCGGGGAAAAACAGCGCCGACATCAAGATGGTGGTCGACGCCATGGACCTGTGCTACGCCAAGGAGCACCTCGACACCTTCGTGATCGTCTCCGGCGACAGCGACTTCTCGCCCCTGGTCTCGAAGCTCAAGGAGAACGACAAGTACGTGATCGGCATCGGGGTCAAGAACTCCTCGTCGAACCTGCTGGTCGACAACTGCGACGAGTTCATCTACTACGAGGACATCTGGCGCGACCAGCAGCAGGCGCCGCAGCTCGCCGGCCTGACCAAGAAGACCGCCGAGGCCTTCAGCCTGATGACCGACTCGATCCAGGCCCTGATCCGCGAGAACAAGGACGTGCTCTGGGGCTCGATGATCAAGCAGACCATGCAGAGGAAGCGCCCCTCGTTCAACGAGGGCTACTACGGCTACAACTCGTTCTCGGAGCTGCTCGAGGACGCCGAGAAGAAGAACGTCGTCAAGCTCAAGAAGGACCAGCGCTCCGGCTCCTACGTCGTCACCGGCTTCGCGAAGAAGTAGTCAGAGCCGCTTGCGGCTCACCCTGAGCTCCGAGATGCCCGCCAGGTAGTCCTTCAGGCGCTCCTCGACCATGGCGCGCATGCGGCGATTCCGGGCGTCGACGGCGAGGATCGCGTAGGTCAGGTCGGGATCGGCCAGGCGCCGGCGCACCGCCTCGCGCAAGAGCGCCCAGCCGAGCCCGCGCCCGCGCAGGTCCTCCCGCAGGAAGAAGGCGCTGTACTGGAGGGTGTCGAAAGCGACCCGGTGGCAGATCATCCAGCCGGCGACCTCGCCCCTCCATCGCAACCCCACGCTGATCGTCGGCTCGAGCCGCGGCGCCTCCTGGAACGGCGCGAGGATCTCCGGGTACCAGGGATCCTCGAGCTGGCGGGAGAGGACCGCCTCGCGCTCGCCTTCGGTGAGCTCCTCCCAGGTGAAGATCTCGGCCCCGGCGGGCAGCTCGGGGGCGGGGGTTCGCAGGATCCGGCGCGCGAAGGCGGTCTCGCCGCGGGCGAGGATCATCCGCGTCTCGGGGGGCGACCAGCCGCGCCCAGCGAGGAGGGCCTCGATCGCCGGCCGGGTGCGCCAGCTCGTCCGGTAGGCGCCCTCGAGCGCCGCGGCGCCGGCGGCCCCGGCCAAACCCTCGACGGCGGCCAGGAGGGCGCCGCCCAGCCCGCGGCGCCGATGCCCCGGCAGCACCGCGAGCGAGAGGAGCTGGGCGGTCTCCCGGCCGCCCGCCGCTCCCGCTCGGTCCGTCTCGACCAGGGCGAGCCCGACCGGCCCCGCCTCGTCCAGCGCCCACGCCCCCCGCCACACGCCCGCGGCCGGCCGCACCGCCAGGCGCCGCGCGATCGGCGGGAAGGTCAGCTCCTCGTCGTGCTGCAGGATCTCGGCGACCGAGAGCCGCTCGCGGGGCTGGATCGCGTAGCCCGGCCCGGGAGCGCCGCGAGGGGAAGGAGGCTCGCTCATCGCCGGCGATGGTATCGGTCCCGGAGCGCCCGCGCGAGGCGGGGAGAGAGAAGAGCTCGAGGGTTGCCAGCCGCGGCCTGGCGTTCTAGACTCTCGGCGACCGCCACCAGATACGCGCAAGCCGCTTTGTTTGTTGGAATTGCCATGTACCTATGTCTCGGGAGCTGACGATGCCCACGACCCGACGCCTCGGCCGGCAGGCCTCCGCCGTCGCCCTCACCTCGTTCCTCGTCGTCTCGTCGCGCACGGCGCTCGCCCGGCCCGACGCCCACGAGATCGCGAAGCGCTGGCGCGACCGGCTGCCGCACCGGATCGAAACGCTCCGTCGCACCGTCCAGGCGGATCCGCGCGCGCTCGCCAAGGCCTGGGCCGAGCGCAGCAGGGCGCACCGGCTCGGCCAGGCGGCTCCGGCGTCGCCGGTGCCGTCTTCCGCTTTCGGCGGCCCGGCTCTCGCGCCGCGCTACCACGCGGGCGACCTGATGGTGCCCGAGCCCCGGCCCCAGAACCCTCTCCTCGACCCGCTCGGCATCTTCGCCGACGAGACCGGCGAGCAGCCGCCGATCGGCCTGGCGCCCAGGATGTTCTTCGCCGACTGGGACGGCGACGGCGACCTGGACGCCTTCGTGGGCGACAAGTACGGCTACGTCCGCTACCTGCAAAACGACCCGACGCCCGACGGCAAGCCGGTCTACACCGAGCTGACCGGCGCCGCCAGCCCCACGGGCTCCCTCGACCTGTCGTTCGATGCCACGGATCCCATGGACACGGAGCCCTTCGGCCCGTCGGCACCGACGCTGGTCGACATCGACGGCGACCTCGACCTCGACCTGTTCGTCGGCCAGGGGTTCTACGACGGCGAGGGCACCGGCGGCCGCGTGCTCTTCTTCAGGAACGACGGCGGCACCCTGGTGCGCGACGACGCGGCCAACCCGCTCGCCGGCTTCGTCTTCGGCTTCGCGGGCGCCACGCCCAATTTCGTGGACGTCGACGAGGACGGCGACTTCGACGTCGCCGTCGGGACCAAGCTCGTCTCCCCGATGGCTGGAACCGAGTCCGAGGTCTACTTCCTCCGCAACGACGGCGACAAGTTCACCCCGAGCTTCTCCGACCAGACCAAGGTTGCCGGTGTGGACCCGTTCGCCGGGGAGTCCTTTCCTCTCCCGTCCACGGCGCCCTTCTTCGCCGACGTCGACGGCGACGGCGACCAGGACGGCTTCGTCGGAAACGGCTACTACACGCGGTTCTTCCGCAACGACACGGTCCTGCCGGGGCCGCCGGTCTTCGTCGAAGAGACGGGGTACGACAACCCCCTCGCCGATGAGCTTTCGTTCGTTCCGGGGCCGGCGCTGGCGGACGTGGACGGCGACGGTGACCTCGACGCGTTCATCGGCTCCGGCTACGGCAAGTTTTACGACCAGGGGTTCATCCAGTACCTCGAGAACACCGGCACGACGACCGACCCGGCGTTCCTCTCGACCGGCGACCGGCTGGAGCTGGTCGACGTGGACGGCGACGGCGACCTGGACGCCCTGGTCTCGTACCTCGGCTATCACTACGTCGTCGACGAACCGCCGGACGTCGAGTTCGGGGTCTGGTACTTCCGCAACACGGGGAGCGCGACCACGCCGCGCTGGGAGCTCCAGTCGGGCACCGACAACCCGTTCTTCACCTTCAACTCGCTCGTCGCCCTCCCGTTCTCCTCCGCATACCTCCCCTCGGCGGCGCCCACCGTGGGTCACCTGGACGACGACTCGCTCCTCGACGCCTTCGTGGGCGTGGGCGGCCACCTGGAGTTCCTGGAGGACGACGGCACCGGCCAGCTCGATCCCGCGGCCACCCATCCCCTCGAGTCGGTCGACTTCGGCGACGCCGCCGACCCGCACTTCGCCGACGTCAACGGCGACGGCGAGCTCGACCTGGTGGTGGGATACGCGAAGTACATCCCCGCATCCGTGGACGACCAGACCGCCCAGGTCGCCTTCTTCCTGAACCCCACCGGCCCCACCGGCCTCGGCACGACGCCCGACTTCGTCCTCGACTTCACCGACGTCCTCGACCGCCCGGCGCCGACCCTCGCCGACGTGGACGGCGACGGCGACCTCGACCTCCTGGTGGGCGGGTATTCCTCCGCGGACCTCGGCTCGCCGAGCCCGCCCCTCACCGCCAAGCTCACCAGCGCCTATGCCACGACCTTCTTCGTCGAGAACACCGGCACCAAGACCTCGCCGGCCTTCGACGCCTCCACCGCCGTGCCCGTCGGGGCGCTGGTCGACCCGCCGACCAGCCCGGCCATGGGCGACGTCAACGGCGACGGCGTCCTCGACCTCTTCTTGGGCACCCCCGCCGGACCCGAGGTCTTCCTGAGCGAGGTGGTGCCGTCCGTCCTCGAGGTTCCGGCGCTCTCGAAGTGGGGGATCGCTCTGTTCGCCGGGATGCTCGGCCTGCTAGGGCTGTTCGGGTTGAAGCGCTCGGGCGGATAGGGGCCCGGCGGCGCCCCGGAAGGACCGCCCTACGGCTGCCGCGGCGATCCGGGAGTAGGGCGGGCCCGTGGCCCGCCGGAATCGGTTCGCCGTCCCGCGGGCCGAAGGCGCTTGCCCGAGCGCAGGAGCTCGGCCCGGTCGGTGAGATAGGGCGCCATCCGCCGCTCGAGGAAGCGGCGCATCGCCCGGTTCTCGGCCCGCACCATGAAGATCGCCCGCGGCACGCCGGCCGCCTCCTGGCGCCGGGCGGCCGCGACGATCAGCGGAATCCCCCGCCCCAGCCGGCCATGGCCCTTCTCGACGAAAAGGGTCGTGTACTGGACCACGTCCTCCTTGACCCGATGGGCGAGGAGCCAGCCGATCACCCGGCTCTCGCCGCCCTCCGCCGCCGAGGCCCCTCCCGGGTCGAGGTGGCGGAGCCCCACGCTCACCTCCCGGTCGATCCGCTCCTCGAGCTGGAAGGGCGAGAGATCCTCGGGAAACCAGGGGGCGCGCTGCTGGCGGCGGACGATCTCGCGGCGCTCGGCGGCGGTGAGCTCGCCCCAGGGGAAGATCTCGTAGGGCGCGGGCAGCGGCCGGGGCTCGAGCCAGGGCTGGTCGAACAGCCTGAAATCGGTCTGGGCGAAGAGGATCTGGGTGCGGGGCACCGACCAGCCGCGCTCGGCGAGCAGGGCGCGCATCGCCGGGGCCGACTCCCAGGTGTCGCGGAAGCCGAGCTCGACCGCCGCCAGGCCGCGCCGCGCGAGCTCCGCCTCGACCGCGGCCAGCAGGAGCTTTCCCAGGCCGCGGCGGCGCAGATCCGAGCGCACCACGAAGGAGACGACCTCGGCACCCGCGCCGCCGGGCCGGAGAATGGAGACGGCGGCGGCGAGAGGCGCGCCCGCGGCGGGAGCCCCGGAGTCCGTCGCCCGCCCGGGGGCGGCCGTCAAGACGGTCGCGAGGAGCGGGTCGGGGAGCGGCCGGCCGGCGGCGGTGCGGCCGAGGTCCGGGAAGGTGAGGTCGGCGCGGGCGAGGGCCTGCTCGAGGGTGAGCTCCACGGTCTGGGCGGCGAGCCGCGACGGCAGCGCGCCGGGCTCCGCCGGAGGCGCCTCGCCCGGCTTCGCCGCCGGGGCTCGCGGAATCGGTGCGCTCTGGGCGAGGGCCTCGCCCGCCTCGAGCCGGCGCAGGACGTGGCGGACCGGCCGCGGGCCGTCCTCGGAGGGCTGCTCGAAGGTGATCGTGCGGCGGATCTCGTCCGACTTGAAGCCGAGGGCCATGGGCCTGACGGTCTCCGGCACGATCGCCACGTCGTAGAGCTCGGCGACGACGCCGTGGATGTCGAGCCGGTGGCGCACCTCGCCGGTCTCGAGGTCGATCGCCAGGAGCGCGCAGCGCGGCTCGACCCCGGCCTCGGCGAGGCGAGCGTCGAGGGGCAGGCCGCGGAAGGTCTTGTCCCGCGGCTTCGAGAGGCCGACCAGCGCCAGGCCGCCGCGAAACGCGAGGCCGCGGAGGTAGCCGGGGCAGAGGGCGAGGGGCTCGAAGCGGCCGGCGGCGAGGTCGACGCGGCCGAAGTCGCCGTGGCCGCTGTCGAGGACGTAGAGCTCGCCCCGGTGGACGCGCGGCGAGTGGGGCATGGAGAATCCCGAGGCCACCACCTCGCCGCTCGCGACGTCGAGGACCACGCCGCCGTCGGCGCGCCGGGTGCGCCAACCCTGGGCCTCGTCGCTCACCGCCACGGCGGTCGCGAAGCGGGGACGGCCTTCGTCCATGGCGAGGCCGTTCAGGTGGCAGCGGTCCTCGGGGACGAGTTCCGAGACGAAGGGCGGCCGCCAGACCGGCTCGAAGCTGTGGCGCTCCGAGAGCCGGGCGAGGCAGGAGTACAGGGTGTTGACGAAGATCACCCCGGGGGCGCCGGCCGGCCCTTCCCCTGCCGCGCCGCCGTCACCCAGCAGGTGGACGTCGTGGACGTCGAGCTCGCCGGTCACGTGGCCGATCCGGGGGACGTAGAGGCGGTCGTGCCCGCGGAAGCGCTCGCCCGGCGAGAGGACCTGGTCGAAGCGCCAGAGCTGGAAGCGGGTGGCGAGCCAGAGCCGCTCCGGGGTGGCCGCGAGGCCCATCGGCCGGTCGAGGAGGCGCTCGAAGGCGGCGAGGCGCCCCTGCTCGTCGCGCCCGACGAGGAAGAGGCGGTTGGTCTGGTAGGTGGTGAAGGCGACTCCGATGCCCTCGGCGGCCAGCCACTCGAGGAACCCCGGCGAGCAGGAGACCCGGACCCCTTTGCGCGGCGCTTCCTCTGCCGCGGAGGGCCCGGGCGGGGCGTCGAGCGAGGGGTCTTCGGCCATCGCGGCGGAGGGTATCAGTCGGCGCCCCGCCACCGAAACGCCCTGCGGCGGGCGGCCTACTGCCGGAGCACTTCGTTCGGATCGACGCCGGCCGCGCGGGCGGCGGGCAGGAGCGCCGCGCCGAGGGCGGTCGCGGCCAGGAGGCCGGCGGCGAGCGCCAGGGTGACCGGATCGGTCGCCTCGACACCGTACAGGAAGGACGCGAGGAGGCGGCTGGCGGCGAGCGCCAGCACCGCGCCGAGCGCCAGACCGGCCACGATCAGGACGCCGGCCTCGGCGAAGACCATCCGCAGGACCTCGCGGCCGGCGGCGCCGAGCGCCATGCGGATCCCGATCTCGCCGCGGCGGCGGGTGACGGCGTAGGAGAGGGTGCCGTAGAGACCGATCACCGCCAGCAGCAGGGCGAGGACGCCGAAGAACCCGGAGAGCGTGGCGAGGAGACGGGGGCGGGCGAGGGAGGCGGCGAGCTGGTCGGCGAGCGTGGCGAGCTCGAGGCCGCTTTCCGGGCTGACCGCCAACACCGCCTGCTGGACGGCGGGCCGGAGGGCGCCGGGCGGGCCGCCGGTACGGACTTCCAGGCTCACGTGCGACCCGAACTCCTCGCCCTGTCCGAACGGCAGGTACACGGCGGGCGGCGGCTCCTCGGTGAGCGAGGAGTACTTCGCGTCCCCGACCACGCCCACCACCTCCACGGGGTCGCTCGTCCCGTCGCCGACCTGGGTCCTGAAGCTCTTGCCGAGCGGGCTCGCCTTGCCGAAGAACTTGTGGGCGAAGGCCTCGTTGACCACCGCCACCCGCGGCGCGCCGGCACCGTCCGCATCGCCCAGGTCCCGGCCCACGAGGAGCGGCGTGCCGAGGGTCTCGAAGTAGTCGCCGCTCACCGTGTTGAAGTACGCCAGCGCGTCCATCGGGCCGCTCGGCTCGTATCCGGGGACGACCAGCACGTCGTTCCACGTGATGCCGCTGACCGGCGTGATGAGCGACGCGCTCGCCGACTCGACCCCCGGCAGGGCGCGCAGGCGCTCGAGCATCTCCCGCCGTGCCTCGGCCCGGCGCTCGCCCTCGAGCCCGGTGCCGGTGAAGTCCACGTCGACCCGCAGGACCCCCCGGCGGTCGAACCCGGGGTCGAGGGTGGCGAGGCGCCGGAAGCTGCCGACGAGGAGCCCGGCGGCCGTCACCAGGACCAGCGAGAGCGCGACCTGGCCCAGGACCAGGGCCTTGCCGGCGCGGTGCCGCGCGCCGCCGCCCACCGCAGGGCCGTCGCCGCCCCGGGTGGTCGCCCGCGGGTCCGACTTCGCCGCGTGCCACGCGGGGGCGAGGCCGAAGAGCAGGCCGGTCGCCACGGCGACGGCCAGGGTGAAGCCGAGCATCCTCGAGTCGGGCGAAAGGTCGAGCCAGACCGCACTGCCTTCGCTCGAGAGGAGGCCCACCAAGAGGCGGCTGGCCCAGAGCGCGAAGAGCACGCCGGCCGCCGCCCCCAGGAGCGACAGGAGCAGCGCCTCGGTCAAGAGCTGCCGGACGAGACGGGCGCGGCCGGCGCCCAGGGCCTGGCGGATGGCGCTCTCCCCCGGCGCGCGGTGGCGCGCGCCAGGAGCAGGTTGGCGACGTTGGCGCAGGCGATCAGCAGCACCAGCGCGACGATCCCCATGAGGACCTGGAGCGCCCGGCCGTACCGGTCGCGGAGATCGGAGAGCCCCGTCGCCGCCGGCCGGGCCGCCAGGGTACTCCCGAGGTACTCCTTCTGGTTCGCCGCGCTCCAGTTGGCCGGGAGCGTCGCCTCGAAGGCGGCCGGCGTTATGGCGCGGAGCCGCGCCCGGGCCTCCTGTGCCGTGACCCCGTCCTTCAGGCGGCCGATGATCTCGAGGTACCAGCGGGAGCGGTTGTCGAGGACCTTCGGGTCGCGCTCGAGCAGCGGCACGGTGCACAGCGGCACGTAGACGTCCACGGCCGACCCGACCCGGATGCCGGTGAACCCGGGCGGCGTCACGCCCACGACCTCGAAGGGCTGGCTGTCGAGCGGCAGCGTGCGTCCCAGCGCCGCCGCCGCACCGCCGAACTGGCGCCCGGCGAAGCCGTCGCTCACCACCGCGAGCGCCGGGCAGCCGCGCGTGTCGTCGGTGCGATCGAGGAGGCGGCCGGCGGCGGGCACGACGCCCAGGGTCGAGAAGAACCCGCCGCTCACCATCGCCGCCGGTACGCGCCGGGCGACTCCCCGCCGCGCCAGGTTGAAGCTCTGGCCGCCGTAGGCGAAGAGGTCCGAGAACACCTGCTGATGGTCGCGGATCTGCTCCCAGAGCGGGTTGGTGAAGGACTCGTTGCCCTCGCTTCCTTGCGTGACCTGGACGAGCGAGGCCGGGTCGGCGACCGGCAGCGATTTCAAGAGCAGCGCGTCCATCAGGCTGAAGATCGCCGTGTTGGCGCCGATCCCGAGCGCCAGCGAGAGGACCGCGACGAGCGTGAACCCCGGGCTCCGGGCGAGGCCGCGGAGCGCGTGGCGCACGTCCGCGAGCAGCGACTCGAGCCACACGGCCATGTCGACGTCGCGGGTGCGGTCCTTCTGGCGCGCCCGGTCACCGAAGCGCCGGGAAGCCTCGCGCGCTGCCGCCTCCGGCTCCATCCCGGCGGCGATCAGCTCGTCGGTGCGCTCCGCCAGGTGGAACTCCATCTCCCGATCGAGGTCCCGCGAGAGCCGTTCGGGCGCGACGACGTTCCAGACACGGTGGTACCAGGCCATCTCTCGACCTCCGATCAGCTGTACGAGAGAACGCGGCCCACGCCTTCCGTGAGCCGCGCCCAGCTCGCCTGCTCCGCCGCCAGCTGCTTGCGCCCCGGTGCGGTGAGCTCGTAGAAGCGCGCCTGCCGGTTCGTCTCCGTGGTGCCCCAGCCCCCCTCGAGCCAGCCCTCCTGCTCCATCCGGTGGAGCGCCGGGTAGAGCGAGCCCTCCTCGACGCGCAGCAGCTCCGCCGAGGTCGCCTGGATGTGCTGCGTGATGGCGTAGCCGTGGAGCGGCCCGCGCACGGCGAGGGTCTTGAGCACCAGCATCGCGAGGGTGCCCTGCAGGATGTCGTTGCGCCGCCGCCTCATCGGATGCCCCCCGCATCCCCTCGATCCCCTTCCCACCCCACGGGGGGGAAGGGGAAGCCCCCGCCCGCTTCCTCTGCTCCCGAACGTTTCGGCTCGTTTCTCACGGTTTCGTCAGTGCCCCTAGCGCTCGATGCATAACCATCTAGGTATAGCCTCCGCGATTCGGCGGGGCGTGTCAAGAGGTGTTCAGTCGTGAACCGAGAGGACGGCCAGGAAGGCTTCCTGGGGGATGTCGACGCGGCCGACCCGCTTCATCCGGCGCTTGCCCTCGCGCTGCTTCTCGAGGAGCTTCCTCTTCCGGGAGACGTCGCCGCCGTAGCACTTGGCGGTGACGTCCTTCCTCAGCGGCCGCACCGTCTCCCGCGCGATCACCCGGCGCCCGACCGCCGCCTGGATCGCCACCTCGAACATCTGGCGCGGGATCAGGTCGCGCATCTTCTCGACCAGGCGCTTGCCGTGCTCGTAGGCCTTCGAGCGGTGGACGATGAGCGACAGGGCGTCGACCGGCTCGCCGTTGACCAGGACGTCGAGCTTCACCAGGTCGCTCGCCCGGTAGCCCTCGAGCTGGTAGTCGAACGAGGCGTAGCCGCGCGAGACCGTCTTCAGGCGGTCGTAGAAGTCGTGGATGACCTCGGCGAGCGGCAGGTCGTACTCGATCAGCACCCGGTCCGAGGTCAGGTACTGGAGGCTTCGCTGCTCGCCGCGGCGCTCCTCGGCGAGGCCCAGGAGGCCGCCGACATACTCCGCACGGGTCACAAGAGTGGCCCGGATGTAGGGCTCCTCGAAGACATCGATCTTGCCCGCGTCGGGGAGCTTCGCCGGGCTGTCGACCTCGAGGGTCTCGCCGCCGGTGGTGGTCACCCGGTAGGCGACCCCCGGGGCGGTGGTGATGAGGTCGAGGCCGAACTCGCGCTCGAGCCGCGCCTGGACGATCTCCATGTGGAGGAGGCCCAGGAAGCCGCAGCGGAAGCCGAAGCCCAGGGCCGTCGAGCTCTCGGGCTCGTAGCTGAACGAGGCGTCGTTGAGCCGCAGCTTCTCGACCGCGTCGCGCAGGCCCTCGTAGTCGTCCGCCGTCACCGGGTAGAGACCGGCGAAGACCATCGGCTTGACCTCCTCGAAGCCGGGGAAGGGCCGCGCGGTGGGCCGGCCGGGGTGGGTGAGGGTGTCGCCGATCTGGGCCTGGATCAGGTCCTTGATGCCGGCGTAGACGTAGCCGACCTCGCCCACCGAGAGCCGCTCGACCGCGCGGGGCTTGGGCTCGAAGACGCCGAGCTCGTCGACCTCGTAGGTGCGCCCGGAGGCCATGAAGCGGATCGTCTCGCCGGTCGCGAGCGAGCCGTCGATCAGGCGCACCAGGCAGCCGACGCCGCGGTAGGGGTCGTACCAGGAGTCGAAGAGGAGCGCCTTCAAGGGGGCGTCGGGGTCACCCGCCGGCGGCGGGATGCGCGCGACGATCGCCGCGAGGACCTCGTCGATCCCTTCGCCCTTCTTCGCCGAGGTGAGGATCGCGCGCGAGGCGTCGATGCCGATGACGTTCTCGATCTGCTCGCGCACCCGGTCGGGATCGGCCGCCGGCAGGTCGATCTTGTTGATCACCGGCACCATCTCGAGGTCGCTCTCGACCGCGAGGTAGGCGTTGGCCAGGGTCTGGGCCTCGACGCCCTGGGCGGCGTCGACCACCAGCAGGGCGCCCTCGCAGGCCGCGAGCGAGCGCGAGACCTCGTAGGAGAAGTCGACGTGGCCGGGGGTGTCGATCAGGTTGAAGAGGTAGTCGGTGCCGTCCGGGGCGCGGTGGCGCATGCGCACGGCGTGGGCCTTGATCGTGATGCCGCGCTCGCGCTCGAGGTCCATGTCGTCGAGGAGCTGCTCCTTCATGTCGCGCTTGGAGACCGAGCCGGTGCGCTCGAGCAGGCGGTCAGCGAGCGTCGACTTGCCGTGGTCGATGTGAGCGACGATCGAGAAGTTGCGGATGCGGTCGCGGGGCGTCATGGGGGTCGGAGAGTCTATCGAGAACGGCAGGGAAGGGGGGCCGCTCTCGCTTTGCACACGCCCGTGGGCCGGGTGGCTTTCTCGGCGGCGGACTGCGCCGGCGAGAAACCACGCCGGCCCACGGGCTGCCACCTGGGCGGTTGGGGCGGGCGGCCCCTGTTGGGGGGGAAGGGGGGATCGGCGTTCGTCGGACTGTGCCGCGATGTCCTCCGTCGCGTCGGGGCGTGAGGGCCGAGGCTTCCAGGCTGTAAACTCCTCCCTGACGCCATGGACGACTGGGACTTTCGACCGCCGCCGCCTTCGGAGCTGGGGGACCGCGAGGTGCCCGCGGGGGGCGACCGCCTGGCGGGCAGGCGGGTGGCGCTGCTGGTGACCGGCGGGATCGCCGCCTACCGGGCGCCGGGGCTGGCGCGGGCGCTGCGCCGAGAGGGGGCGGAAGTGGTCGCCTTCGCCTCGGGCGAGGCCCTGCGCTACGTCGCCCGCGACGCCCTCGAGTGGGCGACCACCCACCCCGTGGTCGACCACCTGAGCGCCCGCGCCGAGCACCTTTCGGACGACGAGCCCTTCGACGCCTACCTGGTGGCGCCCGCGACCTACAACACGCTCAACAAGCTGGCGGCCGGGATCGCCGACTCGCCGGTGACCGCGACCCTCGCCTCGGCGCTCGGCCGGATGGAGCGCGGCGAGGCGGCGGTCCTCGTCGCGCCCACGATGCACGGCAGCCTCCACACCTCGATCCTCACCCGCTCGCTCGAGAGCCTCGCCGCCCTCGGCGTGCGGGTGATCCCGCCGCGCGAGGACTACGGCAAGCACAACATCCCGGACGACGCGGTGCTGGTGGCCGAGGTCTCGCGGGCCGCCAGCCGCTCGCCGCTCGCCGGCGTCCGGGTGCTGGTCACCGGCGGCCCGACGCCGGTGCCGATCGACGGGGTGCGCAGCATCACCAACCGGTTCAGCGGCCGCCTGGGGGTGCTCGTCACCGAGGAGCTCCACCTGCGCGGGGCCGAGGTGCGCCTGCTCCACGGCCGGGGACACCTCGAGCCGCCGGCGCACCTGCCGGTGACCGTGGCCCAGACCTACGACGAGTACCGGCGCCTCGCCTCGGAGATCCTCGCCGAGGGAGGCTACGCCTTCGGAGTCTTCTCGGCGGCGGTGGCCGACTACCGGCCGGCGGAGGCGCGCGCCGGGAAGACGCCGAGCGGCAAGAGCTCGTGGACGCTCGAGCTGGTACCGACGGCGAAGGTGATCGACGAGGTCCGGGAGCGCTTTCCCGAGCTCCACATGGTGGTCTTCAAGTACCAGGAGGGGGTGAGCCAGGAAGAGCTGGCGGGGATCGCGCGGCAGCGGCTGGCGCAGGGGTATCCGGCGGTGGTGGCGAACCGGGGGGAGGAGATGGGCGCGGGGGAGGAGCACGTGGCGTATCTATTCGTGCGGGGGGAAGGTGGGGAGGGGCGGAGGATGGAGGGGAAGCGGGGGATTGCGCGGGGGATTGCGGAGTATCTGGAGGAGGTGTTGCGGGAGGGTGGTGGCGGCGGTTGAGGCTGCGGCTATGCACACGCCCGCGGGACCGGTGGCTTTCTCGGCGGCAGACTGCGCCGGCGAGAAACCACCGGCCCCGCGGGCTGCCCCCTCGGCGGTTGGGACGGCTCCTCCGCCGGGGAGGGGACGGGGTAGATGGCTTCGGAGATGGCCGACGGCGCCGGCGAGAAACCACCGGCCCCGCGGGCTGCCCCCTCGGCGGTTGGGACGGTTCCTCCGCCGGGAGGGGACGGGTAGTAGATGGCTTCGGAGATGGCCGACGGCGCCGGCGAGAAACCACCGGGCCCGCCGGCTGCCCCCTCGGCGGATCGGGCGACTTAGCTCGGGCTCGGCGCCTTGGTCTGCAATGGTTCGACGGCGGGTGTTGTTCTCGTCTTTCGCCGGCACCCGCCCGGCTCGTGAGGAGGGTGCAAGACACCGTTGCGAAGCGAGCCCGCGGCCGGCCCGCTGATAGGATCTCCGGAGCCTTCGAATGTCCGCCGTCGTCCCAACCTCCACCCCCCCCCGGGACCGCTTCGGCCGGCCGGTGCGCGACCTGCGCGTCTCCGTGACCGACCGGTGCAACTTCCGCTGCCGGTACTGCATGCCGCGGGAGGTCTTCGGGGCCGATTTCGAGTTCCTGCCGCGCTCGGAGATCCTCCACTTCGGCGAGATCCGCGAGCTGGTCAGGATGTTCCGGCGCCTCGGCGTCGAGAAGGTCCGGCTGACCGGCGGCGAGCCCCTGCTGCGCCGGGACCTGCCCCGCCTGGTCTCGATGCTCGCCGAGGTGCCCGGCCTGGAGCTCGCCCTGACCACCAACGGCTCGCTCCTCGCCCGCCAGGCGCAGACCCTGGCCGACGCGGGCCTCTCCCGGATCACGGTGAGCCTCGACTCGCTCGACGAGGAGGTCTTCGCGCGCATGAACGACACCCGGGTGCCGGTCGCCCAGGTGCTGGCCGGGATCGAGGCGGCGGCCGCGGCGGGGCTCGCACCGATCAAGATCAACGCGGTCGTGCGCCGCGGCGTGAACGACCACACGGTGGTCGACCTCGCCCGTCACTTCAAGGGCACGGGGCACATCGTGCGCTTCATCGAGTTCATGGACGTGGGCACGACCAACGGCTGGCGGATGGCGGAGGTGGTGCCGGGGCGCGAGGTGGTCGAGCGGATCGGGGCCGAGCTGCCGCTCGAGGCGGTGCCGCCGAACTACCCGGGAGAGGTGGCGCGCCGCTTCCGCTACGCCGACGGCGAGGGCGAGATCGGGTTGATCACCTCGGTCACGCAGCCGTTCTGCGGCGGCTGCACGCGGGCGCGCCTGTCGGCCGAGGGCAAGCTCTATACCTGTCTGTTCGCCACCGAGGGGACGGATCTGCGGGCGTTGCTGCGGGGCGACGCGACGAACGAGGAGATCCAGGCGGTGATCGAGGGGGTGTGGCGCGGGCGGGGGGATCGGTATTCGGAGAGGCGGAGTGCGGAGACGGGGGGGGGAGCGGGAGCGGGCGAGGATCGAGATGTCGTATATCGGCGGGTAGGAGATGGCGGTTGGACCGGGGTGGGCGTGGTACACGCCCGCGGGCCGGGTGGCTTTCTCGGCGGCGGACTGCGCCGGCGAGAAACCACCCGGCCCACGGGCTGCCCTCTGGGTGGTTGGAACGAAGGCCCCGCCCGGTGGCGGGGGGAGGGTGGATCGGGGTTCGTCGGACTGCGGCGAGAAACCACCCGGGCCGCGGGCTGCCCCCTCGACGGTTGGAACGAACGCTCCGCTCGATGGAGGGGGAGGGGGGGATCGAGGGGTTGCGGGGGGGACCCGGTCAGTGTGCAGGGATCTCGAGCACCTGGCCGGGGCGGATGCGGTTCGAGCGGATCTCGTTCGCGGCCTTGATCTCGTCGACGCTGGTGCCGTGGCTGTGGGCGATGTGCCAGAGGGTGTCGCCGCGGCGCACCTGGTAGCGCAGGGCGGCGGCCACCGCGGCCGGGCTGGGCGCCTCGGCCGGCGCGGGGCTCGCGGTGTCGAGGCTCGCCAGGTATTCCCGGTAGGGCTCGGGAAAGACCGCGACGTGGTAGTGGGGCGGGTTGTGCTCCCGGTTCGCCTCGAGGACGCCGTCGCCCTCGAGCGTGACGAGGTGGGTCGCGAGCCAGCGCCGGCAGCGGGTGGTCGCCGGGACCCGCAGGTCGACCGCGATGCCGGTCGGGTGGACCGACCGGGGCGAGGCGTTCCACGGCTGGCGGCTCTTCGGGCGGGTCAGGCTGGTGACCGTCAGGCGCTCGCCGCAGCCGGAGTGGAAGTCGGCGGCGAGCCGCTCCAGGAAGAGCTTGACCGCGGGGCGGGCGTACGGGAAGTCCACCCCGGGCTTGACCTCGTAGTCCCGGTCGCCCGGGACCCGGACCAGGTAGCCGAGCTCGACGAACTTTCGCACCTGGGCCGGGGTCACCAGGTAGGTGTACTCGTGGAGCCGGGCCTCCCGGTTCTGGCGGTCGAGCGAGGCCGGCGTGGGCTGCAGGCTCTGGGCGGAGGCGGCCGGGAGGAGGAGCCCGGCCGCGGCGAGGGCGAACGACAGCGAGGCGCAAGCGCACCGGAGAGGGCGGGCTCCGGACTTCATCGGGTGCTCTCCTTCGAGATCTCGCTCGTACGGTCTTGTTGGCGGGTCCGGGCCGTCGCGCCCGCGGCGCCAACACGCTTCGACACTTGAATCGGAGAGCGAGTATACCCTGCGATCCGCGTGGCAGGAGCATGCCGGCGGGCGCGAGGCCTCAAGGGCTCAGGATCTCGACCGGGTAGCCGACGAACAGGCCGGACTCGATCACCCCCGGGACCGCCTTGATCTCGGCCTCGAGGGTGGCGGCGATCTCCGGGAAGCGGGCGTCGAGGATCAGGTTGCCGGCCTCGGTGAGCACCGGGCCGTCCTTGCTCGCCGCCGCGCGCAATCTGGTGTCCGTGGCGCCGAGGCGCGCCAGGCGCTCGACGACCAGGTGGAGCGCCTCGGGGTCGGTCTCGACCGGCACCGGGAAGCGGGTGCCCAGGCGCTCGACCCGCTTCGAGCGGTCGATCAGGATGAAGGTCTTCGCCTGGCTGGCCATCACCAGCTTCTCGCGGAACATCGCGCCGCCCCGGCCCTTGAGCAGGCCCACGACACCGTCCAGGTCGGCGACCTCGTCGGCGCCGTCGAACCCCCAGTCGGGCCGCGCCTCGGCGAGGCCGGTGGTGGGGATGCCGAGCGCGGAGCAGGCGAGCGCCACCTCGGTCGAGGTCGGCACCGCGGTCACCGCGAGCCCCTCGCGCTCGATCCGCCGGGCGATGGCGTGGAGCGCGAGGAAGGCGGTCGAGCCCGAGCCGGCGCCGATCACCTGGCCGCCGACGACCTGGCGGGCCAGCCGCTCGGCGACCGCCTCCTTCTCCGCCCGGTTCGAAATCTCCCCGGACCACTCGCGGAACCGGTCGCTGGTCGGCCATTTCATCGGAACGAGTCTCCTGACGAGCGGAACCCTGGTCCTGGCGTGGGTCGGACGGGGGGATTCTACAGGGGAATCCGCGAGGCGGCCTCGGCGGCCAGGGGGTCGTCGTGCTCGCCGCGGAGCTCCCGGAGCAGGGCGGCGAAGGCGATCATGGCGGCGTTGTCACCGGAGTAGACGAGCGGCACCAGGCGCAGCTCGATCCCCTCCGCCCCGGCCCAGACGGCGAGCTCGCGGCGCAGCAGGCGGTTCGCGGCCGCGCCGCCGGAGACCGCGAGCACGCCTCCGATCCCCCGGCCGCGCCGGAGCCGCTCGAGGCGGTCGAGCACCTGGCCCACCGCCGCCGCCCGGAAGCCGGCAAGCAGGTCGAGCACCGCGGGCGGGAAGACCGGCTCCGCGGGCGCGGGACCCGTCGCGACGCCGCTGCGCTCGAGGGCCTCGATCGCCGCGAGCGTCTGGGTCTTCAGGCCGGAGTACGAGAAGTCGAGACTGTCGGGGCCGCACGAGGGCACCGCGAAGGGCCGGCGGCCGGCCTCGCCGAGCTCCGAGAGCTCGTCGACCCGCGGGCCCTGGGGATAGGGCAGCCCGAGGCGCTTGCCGACCTTGTCGAACGACTCGCCGATGGCGTCGTCGCGGGTCTCGGCGAGGGTCGTCACCCCACCGTCCGCCACCTCGACCAGGGTCGTGTGGCCTCCCGAGAGCACCAGGCCGGTGAACGCCTCCGGCACCGGCTCGGCAGGAGCGCCGCCGTCGCCCGGCGGGCGCAGGAACGGCGAGACGAGGTGCCCCTCGAGGTGGTGGACGGCGTGGAACGGCCGCCCGAGGCCGAAGGCGAGTGCCTTGCCGAGCGACAGGCCGACCAGGAGCGATCCCACCAGGCCCGGCCCGCGGGTGGCCGCGACCGCGTCGACGTCGGCGAGCGCCACCCCCGCCTCGGCGAGCGCCGCGGCGGAGACCGGCGGCCAGTTCGCGAGGTGCTCGCGGGAGGCGATCTCCGGCACCACCCCGCCGTACGGCCGGTGGGCGGCGAGCTGGCTCGAGACCACCGAGGAGAGCACGCGCCCACGGCCGTCGACCAGGGCGCAGGCGGTGTCGTCGCAGGAGGTCTCGATGCCCAGGACGAGGGGCGAGGCTGGGGAGCGCGGCACGGGGAGCCTTCGGGGATCGCCGCCGCCAGGGGCGCGGCGCGCTCGGCGATGTTACCGCGCCGGCGGCCGGGCCGGCGCCCGGCTGGGGCCTCGCGCCGGAGCGGCCTGAGGGATTCTCCCCGGTCGCCGGCGACGGGCTCCGTGTCATGATCGAGGGCGTGTCGCGTTTCGGCCGCGCATCGAAGGACCCGTCCTCCGTCGTCGTGCCACCCGAGGCCCGGTGGGCGAACGAGCGGACCGTGGCGCACGAGCCCCGCCTTCTCACCCTCGAACGGGAGGTCTTCCGGCTGGCGGCCGAGCTCGCTGCGCTGGGCGACCTCGAGCCGATGGCCCGGCTCACGGTCGAGCGCTTCCGCGATCTGCTGGGAGTGCGCGCGGTTTCGCTCGCGGACCTCGACCGGCGCCATCACCAGCCCCGCTTGCTCGCCTCGACCGTCGCCGGTGCCGATTGCCGGCCCGGCGCCGCCGACCCCGACCCGGCGCCGTTGCTCGCGCTACGCCGGATGCGCCGGTGCCAGCGGGCGACCGCCCTGACCGCCGACTCCCCGGCGCTCGCCCGCTGTTTCACCGAGCTCGACGCCGACTGGGTGATCCCGCTCCTGCGCCGGGACGACCTGGTGGGCCTCCTGGTCGTCGGGCCCAAGGCCGCGGGGGGCTCCTGCTCCGCCGGCGAGCTCGAGCTTCTCCACCTGGTCTCGTTCCAGATCGCGGCGCTGGTCGAGAGCGCGACCCTGCTCGAGGCCGCGACCTGGGAGGGGCTCACCGGGGCGCTGCGCCGGGGCACCATCCTCGCGCTGCTCGATCGCGAGGTCGAGCGCATGCAGCGCTACGCTCGCCCGCTCGCCGTCCTGATGCTCGACCTCGACCGCTTCAAGGCGGTCAACGACCGGCACGGGCACCTGGTCGGCGACGCCCTCCTGCGCGAGGTCGGCCGGGTGCTCGCCGACCGGCTGCGCCAGAGCGACCTGCTCGGCCGCTATGGCGGCGAGGAGTTCCTGATCGTCCTGCCCGAGACCGGGACCGCCGCCGCGCGCGCGGTCGCCGAGGCGCTGCGGATCGCCGTCGGTTCGGCCTGGGTGCCGGGCGCGGGCGGAGAGCGCGTCGGGGTGACCGTCTCGATCGGTGGGAGCGTGGCGGCGGGGGTCGAGGGCGACCGGGCGCCGGGCGCGGAGAACCTCCTGACCGCCGCCGACGCCGCCCTCTACCGGGCCAAGCGGGCCGGGCGCGGCCGGGTGGTCTTCCTGCCGGCGCCCGCGCGCCTGGTGACCGGCCCGGCCAATCGCCGGACGGACCCCGAGGCGTAGGCGCGGCCTCCCCGGCGCGCGGGCCGCCGGTGGTAGACTTCGGTACCGCGGCCGTTCCTCCTCCCCGCCCGTCCTTCGACCGATCATGACGTCTCCGGTACCCGCTCCCCCCCGGCGGAGCTCGCGATGACCAGCGCACGGATCGCCGTCAACGGCCTCGGCCGGGTGGGCCGCGCGCTGCTGCGGATCGTCCGCGAGCGCCCGGACCTCGAGCTGGTGGCGATCAACGACCAGGCCGAGCCGGCGGTGCTCGCCCGGTTGATCGCCCACGACACGCTCCACGGACCGTACGCCGGCGAGGTGCGGTCCGAGCCGGGGGCCCTCGTCCTCGACGGACGGCGGGTGCCGGTCTTCCGGGAGGCCGTCCCCGCGGCGGTGCCCTGGGACGGGACCTGGGCCGAGGTGGTGGTGGAGTCGACGGGGCAGTTCCGCGAGCGGAGCCTGGCGGCGGGCCACCTCTCGGCGCCCGGCGGGACGGTCGAGCGCGTGGTGGTGTCGGCCGCCGCCGAGGGCGTCGACGCCACCTTCTGCTTCGGGATCAACCACCGGAGCTTCGATCCGGAGCGCCACCGGGTGGTGTCGAACGCCTCGTGCACCACCAACTGCGTGGCGCCCCTGGCGCGTGTGCTGCATGACCGGTTCGGGCTGGAGCACGCCCTGATGCAGACCGTCCACTGCTACACCAACAGCCAGCGCCTGATGGACATGGCCCATCCCGATCCGCGGCGCGCCCGGGCCGCGGCCACGAACGTGATCCCGACGACCAGCGACGCGGTCCAGGCGCTGCCGCGGGTGATGCCCGAGCTCGCGGGCCGCTTCGACGGCGTCGCCTACCGGGTGCCGGTGCCCGACGGCTCGCTGGTCGACCTCTCGGCCCGCCTGGCCACCGGGGTCGACGCCGAGACGGTGCGCGACGCCTTCCGCGAGGCGGCGGCCGGAGCGCTCTCGGCGATCCTCGCGGTGACCGAGGAGGAGCTGGTCTCCTCCGACTTCATCGGCAGCCCGTACTCCGCGACCGTCGACCTGCCCCTGGTGCAGGTGGTCGGCGAGCGCCTGGTCCGGGTGGTCGCCTGGTACGACAACGAGTGGGGCTATGCCAACCGCCTCGCCGACCTGATCGTCCACATGCACCGGGCGGCCGGCGGCGGGGAGGCGCCCTCGGCCCGAGGTGCCGGCGGGATCGTGCCCCGAGCGAGGAGGATCCGACGATGAACGAGCTCTACGCCCTGGACGACCTGGGCGAGCTCGCCGGTGCGCGCTGCTTCGTCCGGGTCGACTTCAACGTGCCCCTCGAAGGCGGGGAGGTGGCCGACGACACCCGCCTGGTCGAGGCCCTGCCGACGCTCCGTGAGCTCCTGGGCCGGGAGGCCCGCCTGGTGCTCGCCTCCCACTGCGGCCGGCCCAAGGGCAAGCCGGATCCGCGCTTCAGCCTGCGGCCGGTGGCCGAGCGCCTGGTCGAGCTGCTCGGGCTGCCGGTGCGCTTCGCCCCGGACTCGGTCGGCCCCGAGGTCGAGCGGATCGTGGCCCGCCTCGCCCCGGGCGAGCTCTGCCTGCTCGAGAACCTGCGCTTCCACGAGGGCGAGACGAAGAACGACCCGGAGTTCGCCCGGCGCCTCGCCGGTCTGGCCGAGGTCTTCGTCGGCGACGCCTTCGGCACCGTCCACCGCGCCCACGCCTCGGTGGTCGGCGTGCCGGAGCTGCTCGAGCGCAAGGCCGCCGGGCGCCTGGTCGAGCGCGAGGTGGCCGCCCTCTCGCGCCTCCTCGGCAAGCCCGAGCGGCCGTTCGTGGCGATCCTGGGTGGCGCCAAGATCGAGGGCAAGCTCGACACCATCGAGAACCTCCTGCCCCGGATCGACACGCTGCTCCTGGGCGGCGGCATGGCCAACACCTTCCTCGCCGCCCGCGGCTGCGAGATGGCCGACTCGCTGGTCGACAGGGAGCGGATCGGGCTGGCCGGCGAGCTGCTCGAGCGGGCCTCGGAGGCCGGGGTCGAGGTCGTCCTGCCCGAGGACCTGGTGGTGGCGGCGAGCCCCGAAGCGGCGAACGAGGCCCGGACGGTGGCGGCCGGCGAGGTGCCCGAGGGGACCATGGCGCTCGACGTCGGCCCGGCCACCCGCCGGCGCTTCCTCGAGGCGTTCTCCGACGCCCGGACCCTCTTCTGGAACGGCCCGCTGGGGGTCTTCGAGACGCCGCCCTTCGACGCCGGCACCAACGCCGTGGCCCACGCCCTGGCCGAGCTCGACGCCTACACCGTGCTGGGCGGCGGCGAGACGGTGGCGGCCGCCCACCGCGCCGGAGTGCTCGCCGCCATCGGCCACGTGTCGACCGGCGGCGGCGCCTCGCTCGAGTTCCTCGCGGGCAAGCGCCTGCCCGGGCTCGCCGTCCTGGAGAAGCCATGAGCCGCGTACCGATCGTCGCCGCCAACTGGAAGATGAACCTCCTCGCGGCCGACGCCGAGGCGACCTGCCGCGGGCTCCTCGACGGCCTGGGCGACGCCCGGCCCGAGGTGCTCGTCTTCCCGGCCTTCCCGCTCATTCCCGTGGTCGCCGCCGAGCTGCGCGGCAGCCGGGTGGCCTGGGGCGGCCAGGACCTCCACCCGGAGGACGACGGCGCTCACACCGGCGACGTCTCCGGCGCCCAGCTCGCCGACGCCGGCTGCACCTGGGCGCTCGCCGGGCACAGCGAGCGCCGGCACGACCACGGCGAAGGCGACGGGCTGGTGGCCGGCAAGATCGCCGCCGCTCTGCGCAACGGCCTCACGCCGATGGTCTGCGTGGGCGAGACCAAGGCGGAGCGCGACGCCGGCGAGACTTTCGAAGTGCTCGGCAACCAGCTCGTGATGGCGCTCGCGCCGCTCGCGGAGGCCGGCTCGCCGCCGCCGCCTTTCGCCCTGGCCTACGAGCCGGTCTGGGCCATCGGCACCGGCGACACCGCCACCCCGGAGGCCGCCCAGGAGGTCCACCGCTTTCTGCGCGGGGCGCTGGCAGAGGCCGTGGGCGCCGCGGCGGCGGGTGCCACGCGCATCCTCTACGGCGGGTCGGTCAAGCCACACAACGCGGCCGATCTTGCCGCCCAGGAGGATCTGGACGGCTTCCTGGTGGGAGGCGCGAGCCTTGACGCGGAGGAATTCCTGGCTATCATCCGCTGTTGCCATTGATTCCGGTCACGACTCCGGGAGGACTCACCTTGCTCTACCTGCTGTACGCGATCCACGTCATCGTCTGCCTCTTCCTCATCCTGGTGGTGTTGCTCCAGCAGGGCAAGGGAGCGGATCTCTCCGTGTTCGGAGGCGGCAGCACCCAGACCGCCTTCGGCGCGCGGAGCGCCACGACCCTGCTCCACAAGCTCACGGTCACCTCCTTCGTGCTGTTCATCGTCACCACCCTGGTCATCGGCATACTGCAGGGCGGGCCGAACCGCTCGACGGTGATGAGCGACATGATGAAGAAGGAGGAGCAGCAGCAGCTTCCGGGCGCCCAGCCGGCGGCTCCCGCCCAGGGCCAGACTCAGGGCCAGGGCCAGGCCCCGGCGCAGGACAACGGGGCGCAGCCGCCGCCTCCGGCCCAGCCGCCGGCGGCGGCTCCCCCGGCGAGCGCTCCCGCGGGTGGCGGCTCACCTCCGCCCGGCGGCGACGGCGGCCGGTAGGACGGCCGGCTCCGGCGACCCGCCCCGGGTCGATCTCCGCGAGCGGCCGGACCTCCGGCGGGGCTTTCCCTCGCCGCCGGAGTTGGTAGAATAGGCACTGTGCCGAAGTGGCGGAATTGGTAGACGCGCACGTTTGAGGGGCGTGTGGAGCAATCCGTGCCGGTTCGAGTCCGGCCTTCGGCACCATCCCGACGGTTCCCCGACTGCCTGAGCATCCCCCGCGGCCGCCCGCCGGCCGGCGCCCGGACCCCGGTCGGCCGCGACCGGAAGGAGGCCGTTCGCCCGCTCGGGCCGCGGTTGCGCCGACCGGCGATCCATGCCACAATCCGACCAATCCGCTAGACCACAGGGTAGGACAAGGCGGGGGCAAGACCCCCAGGGCTCGGGACCCGTCCAGGACACCCGTCGCGCGGGCGCAATCGGTCGGACACCGGCAGTCCCGGGGTAGACGTTGAATGGGGTGCCCACGCCCCGCCATCGGCGTGCGGCCGTCGTCCCGAAGCGGTTGAAAGGAGTCTGTTCCGATGAATCAGCGCGGGACCGTCAAGTGGTTCAACAACGCCAAGGGCTACGGGTTCATCGAGCCCGAAGCCGGCGGTGCGGACGTGTTCGTCCACCACACGGCGATCCAGATGGAGGGATTCCGGACCCTGACCCAGGGCGAGCCGGTCGTCTTCGAGACGACCGAGGGCCCCAAGGGCCTACAGGCCCGGAACGTCATGCGTCCGTAGGGCCCGGTTGCGGGTCCCCGGCGGCGGCGAGCGCCCCATCGGTCCACGCGGGCCGGTGGGGCGTTTGTGCTCCGCGCGTCGCTCGCCTACTTGGTGACCACGGTGGCCTTCTCGATGACCACCGGCTCGGTCGGGACGTTCTGGAACATCCCGCGGTTGCCGGTCGCGACGCCGGCGATCGCGTCGACCACGTCCATCCCCTCGACCACCCGGCCGAAGGCGGTGTAGCCCGGGTTGCCCGCGCTCCGGTAGTCGAGGTTCGGGTTGTCCACGGTGTTGATGAAGAACTGGCTGGTGGCGCTGTTCGGGTCGTTGGTGCGCGCCATCGAGATCGTGCCGCGCTGGTTCGTGAGGCCGGTCGCGGCCTCGTTGACCACGGCCGCCCGGGTCGGCTTCTGGGTCATGTCGGCGGTGAAGCCGCCGCCCTGGATCATGAAGCCGGGGATCACCCGGTGGAAGATCGTGCCGCCGTAAAAGCCGCTCTCGACGTAGCCGAGGAAGTTCTCGACCGTCTTCGGAGCCTTCTCCGGATCGAGCTCGAGGACGATCTTGCCCTTCGAGGTCTCGAGGGCGACGCGGGGCTTGGTGGCGGCGGGCCGGTCCGCGCCCGAAGCGGGGATGGCGAGGGCGACGAGGCCGAGTGCTGCGAGGCCGAGAAGGATCTGCATGGGGTCTCCGTGGTCTGTGCGAAATCGAAGGATGGGGGGAGAATCGTAGCATGGCGAGCGCGAGCCGCCCCTCGGTGGGCGTGGTCCTGGCGGGCGGCGAGTCCCGGCGGATGGGCCGGGACAAGGCGGCCCTCGTCGTCGGCGGATCGACTCTCGCCGAGCGCGCGGCCGAGCTTCTCGCCCGGGTGTGCCCCGAGGTGGTGGTGGCGGACCGCGGGGCCGGCCGGGTGCCCGGGCTCCCGTCGCTCGCCGACGGGCCGGGGCGGGGGCCGGCCGCCGGCCTCCTGGGCGCCGCCGCGGCCCGGCCGGGCCGCGACCTGGTCGTGCTCGCCTGCGACCTGCCGGCGGTGCCGGAGGCACTCGTCGCGGCGCTCGCCCGGGAGTCGTCGGCCGACTGCACCGTGCCCCGTAGCCCGCGGGGCCTCGAGCCGCTGGTGGCCCGTTACGGCCCGGCGGCGCTCGCCGCCCTCGCGCGCCAGGTCGCGGCCGGCGAGCTCTCGGTGCACCGCCTGATCGAGCGCGGCGAGGTCTCGGTCGAGATCCTCGAGGGCGCCGGGCTCGCGCGCTACGGCGACCCGGACGAGATGTTCCTGAACCTCAACTCCCCGGAAGACCTGGAACGCCTGGCGGCAGGCCGGGAGTGGGATCGGGGGTGAGCGAGCGCGCCGCCGCCGAGCGCTCGGCGAGCGCGCGCGCCCAGAGCAGCGCCCCCCGCCCCAGGCTCACTGCGGTCAAGGCGAAGAACAGCCCGAAGACCACGTGCAGCGCCATCAGGGCGCCGTACGCGGCCGCCACCCAGAGCCCGAAGGCGGCCTGCGCCCGCGGCGCGACCGGGGTGGTGGCGGGGTCGGTGATCATGTAGACCGTGAACAGCAGGAACGCGACGCCGGTCATCGGCAGCAGGGCCGAGATCGTCGAGGTGCCGGCGAGCTGGGTGCGCACGACGGCCTGCAGGACGAAGCCGGCGAGCCAGCCGCCGATCAGCGGCAGCTTGCCGGTGAGCTTGGCGTTGAACAGCGTGCCGATCGAGAGCAGGACGAGCGGCACCAGCCAGTCGCCGAAGCCGAGGAAGCGCTCGGTGAACTGGTAGGGCGGCGCGATCCCCACCCACGGAAAGAGGAGCAACGTCGCGCTGATGCCCAGGTTCGAGGGGTTGAAGACGTGGCGGCCGGTACCGCGGACCGGCGCCTTGAGCAGGCTCTTCGAGAGGATCGCCACCGCCACCGCGAAGACCACCGGCAGCAGGCGGGCGTTGGCGTAGAGCAGCATCGCCACGGCGCAGCCGGTGATGTGCGCCGGCAGCAGGAAGTCGACCAGAGCGCGCGGGCCGCCCCGGTAGTGCGCCGGCCGGCCGAGGCTCCAGGCCTCGAGCGTCTCCATCAGCAGCGCCACGGCGTACCCGGCGAGCGGCGCCACCGCCAGGGCCGCCCAGGCCGGCTCGAAGCCGAACAGGGTGTGGCCGAGCAGGTTGAGCAGGGTGATGCCGACGGCGAAGCGCCGCAGCGCGCCGAGGCGGCGGTCAGCGGAGTCATCGGCCATGGCCGCACCTCGCGTCGAGCAGCAGCGTGGAGGTTCCGGCGGGGACGGTGAACCGGGCGGCGTGGGGCCCGCCGCAGCGGTCGCGCCAGCGCGCCTGGACGACGCCGCGGGTCGCCTGCCCGATGCCGAAATGAAGCTCGGGCGCGCGCTTTCCCGAGTGGCCGTTGCCGCCGTCGACCTGCGCGACCTGCCGGCGGCCACCGGCCTCGAGGCGGACCAGCGCGCCCCGGGCCGGCGAGAGACGCAGGCCCGGAGGCGAACCGGCCAGCCTCCGGGTGGCGCCCGCGAGCCGCAAGTGGAGCTCCACGGAGTGGCCCGGACGCGGCGCCTGGTTGTGCAAGAGGTACGACGGGCCCCACTGGTCGGCGATCGCCATGTCGAGCCGGCCGTCGCCGTCAACGTCGGCGGTGGCGATGCCGCGCGTGAGCGTTCCCGCGGCGAGCCCGATCCGCTCGCCGACGTCGTACCAGCGGCCGTCCGTGGCGCGGGCGAAGAAGGCGTTGCGGCTGGCGCCCGAGAGGTCGGCGTCGGCCGGGAACCGGGGCCAGAGGGCGGCGTGGGACAGCACCAGGTCGTTGGCGAGGGCGAGCTCCTGGAGCTCCGGCCAGCGGTCGACCGTGCCACGCGCGAAGCCGGCCGCCTGCACCACCTCGCTCACCCCGTCGTCGTCGAAGTCGCCGAAGCGCACCTCCCAGTTCCAGCCGCCGCGGGCGAGCCCGAGCGCCTCGGCCCGGTTGTGGTACTCGCGGGGGCCGGGACCGCTGACGAAGACGAGGGTGCTCTCGAGCAGGGCGTAGGGGGCGGTGATGTCCGAGACCGCGATGTCGGGCGTGCCGTCGCCGTTCAGGTCCGCGAAGTCGACGCCCATCCCCTTGAAGGAGTCGTGGCCGAGCACGGTCGACTTCGGATCGAAGAAGCCGCGCCGCCCCTCGACCCGCTCGAGCCGGAGGTGACCGGGGGTCGAGCGGTTCCAGAGCAAGCGGTCGGGGCCGAAGTCGTTCGCGAAGTAGAGCTCGGGCAGCAGGTCGCCGTCCAGGTCCTGGGCGCCGATGGCGAGGGTCCAGCCGCGGGCGATCGGCTCGGGCAGGGCGTGCGGGGCCTCGTGGAAGCCGCCCGGCGACCAGAGCAGGATGCGGTCGCGCCCACCGTTCAAGGCCTTGGACATCGAGCCCTGCATCTCGAGCCCGGGCGCGGTCGAGCGCGGGTCGAGGAGGCGCGAGCCCTCGCGGAAGTAGTTGCCTACCACCAGGTCGGCGTGGCCGTCGCCGTCGAGGTCGGCGAAGGTGGCGGCGTTGCTGTACCACTCCTCGCGCGGCGCGACCACCTCGCGGCAGGTGAAGGCGGCGGGCGCGAGCCCGCGCTCGGGCCGGCGAGTGTAGAGCAGCGGCGAGCGGCCCCAGAAGTAGACCAGGAGGTCCTCGAGACCGTCCTCGTCGACGTCGCCGGGCAGCACGCCCATCGGCGCGCTCGCGGCGGCCGCGGCACAGCCCGGGGCGCGGAGGAGGTCGAAGGGGGCATAGCGCTCCGGCGTCCCCGGCGCCGGCGCGACCACGACCTCGTCGCTGCGCACGTCGACGTAGGCGACGTCGTTCGCGAGGCCGTCGTCGTCGAGGTCGTCGAGGGCGACCGCGGCGCCGAGCCCCGACATCCAGTTCGCGATCGGGCCGAGGTCAGGGCGAAGCGTCCGCACGTGGCGCGACGACGGAGTGAGCCTCGGCAGCTCGGTGGGAGCCGCGAAGGCGAAGCGGCGGGCGAGGGCCCCCCGCCCCTCCGGCGGCTCGGGCAAGCGGGTCGCGCCGTAGAGCAGGACCAGCAGTCCCACCGCCACCAGCCGCGGCACGAGGCGGCGACCGAAACGAGCCGAGCGCGGGCCGGGAGAGGCGGTCAATCGGGTGGCGTCTCCTCCACGTCGTCGGCGCACTCGTCGCAGGGGCAGATCAGGCGCAGGAAGTCGAAACGGTAGATGCCGGTCGCGTGGCCGTCCGACCACTGGATCGAGATGGCGTAGTTGCCGACCGGCTCGATCGCCGCCGCCGTCACCGGCCCCGGCGGGCGGTGGAAGCGGATCGCCTCGCTGGTGTGCCCCTGGCAGGCGGCGCACGGGCAGTAGCCGCGCAGGTAGCCGTAGTCGTACTCGGCCACGTGGCCGTCGGTCCAGGTCAGGCGCAGGCGCCGCTCCTCGGGCAGGCGCCGGACCTCGGTGGGATAAAGAGCCGCAGAGTCCACGAACCCAGCCTACCCCAGGACCCATCCGGGCGGGGGCGTCCGATCAGCTCACTCGTGCGATCGACGGGGGGTGGACCCGGTTGCGGCCTTCGTCCTTCGCCCGGTAGAGGGCGCGGTCGGCGAGCTTCAGCAGGTCGCGCGCCGAAAGCTCCGCGCCGCGCCCGGCGTCCTCGAGGCTCGCCAGCCCGATCGACACCGTCACCGCGGCCTCCTCACCGTCGTCCATCGGCTCGCGGACGTCCTCGACCAGCCGCCGCAGCTTGTCGGCCACCACGCGGGCGCCCGCCAGGTCGGTCTCGGGCAGGACGATCAGGAACTCCTCGCCGCCGTAGCGGCCGACCGCGTCGGCGGAGCGCAGGCCGTGCGAGAGCACCTGGGCGACGCGCTTGAGCAGGCTGTCGCCCGCCAGGTGGCCGTAGCGGTCGTTGACCTCCTTGAAGTGGTCGAGGTCGGCCATCGCGACGGTCAGCGGCCGGTCGTAGCGCGCCGCCCGGTCGAGCTCGTGGGCGAGCACCTCGAGGATCGCCTCGCGGCGCAGCAGGCCGGTGAGGCTCTCGTAGGTCGCCGACTCGAAGAGGCGGGCGTTCTGGAAGACGGTCGCGACGTGGTGGCCGAGCAGGTTCAGGAGCTCGAGCTCCTCGGCGGGGAAGCGGTCGCCCGCTTCGCGCGAGCCCAGGGCCATGATGCCGATCAGCTCGTGCTGCACCAGGAGCGGTACGGCGACCGACGCCTCGAGCTGGCGCAGGCGCTGCCCGAGCGTCCCGCCCTTCCCGGCGAGGTGCTCGTACGAGAGCGGCCGGCCGGCCCGCTTGAGGGCCGCCACGCCGGGGTCCTGGCGCCCGACCAGGAAGGTCGGCCCGCCCTCCTCGTCGAGCGCGCGAGTGGTGGCGAGAAGCAGCAGCAGGCCGGACTTGGGGTCGGCGAGCAAGAGGCTCGCCGAGCGCACGGCGAAGATCTGCTCGAGCCGCTCGACCAGGTGCTCGCCCATGAGCGGCAGCTTGCCGAGACCGGGCAGCTCGCCGGCGAGCGCCACGAGCCGTTGCCTCAGGGCACGCCGCTCGGGGAAGAAGCGGCGGTCGATCAGCCCCTGGAGGAACCGGCGCAGCGGCGCGAAGAGCAGCCCCAGCGCCAGGGTGACGGCCGAGATGAACCAGACCGAGGTGCCCCCCTCCACCAGGTTCGAGAAGATCGCGCCGCCCGCGCCGAGGGCGGCGTAGAAGACCAGGACCAGCGCCCCGGTGAGGGTCGTGTACACCAGGCCGCGGCGCACCACGAGCTCGATGTCGAACAGCCGGTAGCGGTAGATCGCGATGAACACCGCCACCGGGTAGGCGAGCAGGGCGAGGGTCTCGATCGCCACCAGCGACCAGGGGATCTGCCAGTGCTGGAGGTCGAAGGCGGTCATCAGCAGGACGGTCACCGTCCAGGGCAGGACGCCCGCGAGGACCAGCCCCACCTGGTGCCGGTGGCGCGGCTGGGTCGCGCGGCTCACCTGGAGGGCGAGGATCGCCGGCACCCCGACGGCCCACAACGGCAGCCCGCCGTTGAGCAGCACGGCCTCGGCCTGGACCGCCGTCCAGGGCAGGAAGTGGCTCCGGCCCAGCAGGCTCTCGGCGAGGTAGGTCGCGGCGGTGGCGCCACCGAGCCCCAGGCCCACGACGTAGTAGACGGGCACCAGCCAGCGGCGGCGCTCGATCCAGCCGTAGCGCCGCGGGATGACCGAGGCGAGGTGGAGCTCCGTGGCCATCTCGAGCCCGGTCAGCAGGTAGTAGAGCGACAGCGAGACGACCATCAACGACGGCTGGCCGATCGCCTCGTAGGGCAGCGCGAGCTCCAGCGTGACGGCGGTGGCGAAGACGAACAGGAGCCGCGCCCGGAGGTCCCCCGGGCCCTGGAACAGGGCGAGAAGCGCCAGGGCCAGGTAGCCGAAGAGGGCGAGGGTGTCGAGGCTGAACTGGAGGTAGGGGAAGGCGACGCCGGGCACCACCTGGACGGTGCGCTCCCGGCCGTCGTGCAGCAGCGTGTAGGGCGTCGGCTCGTCCCGCGCGAGCCGACCGGCCGCGACGTCGTAGTCGATCGCCTTGGCGAGCGGCTGGCCGCCGATCGCGAGGATCTCGTCGCCTTTCGCGATGCCCGCCCGCTCGGCCGGCAGGCCGGGCTCGACCCCGATCACCAGGACGCCGCGGACGCCCTGGTCGATCGAGATCCCGACGCGCCGCGCCGCGCGCAGCTCCGTCTCGCGCACCTGGAGCGCGTAGAGGCTCGCGACCGCCGCCGCAAGCGTCGCCGCGACGGTGGCTCTGACGACCCGGCGGGAGACCAAGGATCTGTCCTCGTGGATGCGGAGTTCCGGTTGGCGCAACCTTAGCATGCTCGCCGGGGAAGAGTCGGGGTGGGCGCGGGGTCTCCTCACGGGGAAGTGATCTTCGCGGCCGAACCGTTTCCCCCCCGCCCGGCCGCGCCCGGACGGGGCTCGCGGGCCGCTCCGGGCGGCCCGGCCATTCACGATAGGATGCGCCGCGTCATGACGAAAGACCGTTCCTCCGAGCTCGCCGACGAGACCGCCGCCGACGCCGTGGGAGGGTCTCGCCCCCTCGGGCCACCGCCCGGCGGGAAGACCTTCTTCGGCCACCCCCGGGGTCTCGCGACCCTGTTCTTCACCGAGATGTGGGAGCGCCTGTCGTACTACGGCATGCGGGCGCTCCTGGTGCTCTTCATGACCGCGCCGCTGGTCGCGGCCAACGCCGGGCTCGGCTTCGGCGCGGGCAAGGCCTCCGCGATCTACGGCCTCTACACCTCCATGGTCTACCTGGTCGCCCTGCCCGGGGGCTGGCTGGCCGACAAGCTCTGGGGGCAACGGCGGGCGGTCTTCGTGGGCGCCTGCGTGATCGCGGCCGGCCACTTCACCATGGCCGCGCCGCTGGTCGGGCTGCCCGGCCCGACGACCTTCTACCTCGGCCTGGTCCTGATCATCATCGGCACCGGGCTCTTGAAGCCGAACGTGTCCACCCTGGTGGGCGCGCTGTACCCCGAGGGGGGCGCCCGGCGCGACGCGGGCTTCTCGATCTACTACATGGGCATCAACATCGGCGCGATCCTGGGGCCGTTCGTCTGCGGCACGCTCGGCGAGCGGGTCAACTGGCACTGGGGCTTCTCGGCCGCCGGCTTCGGCATGCTCTTCGGCATCATCCAGTACAAGCTGGGCGACAAGCACTTCGGGGAGCTGGGCAAGCTCGAGACCGGCGAGAGCCGCCAGGTGCTCTCGCGGCGGGCGCGGAGGTTCTACCTGACGTCGGCGGCGATCGCGGCCGCAGCGGTGGTCTTCGTCTTCCTCGCCACGTCGGGGACGATTCAGATCTCGCTCGAGGAGTTCGCCACCTGGCTCGGCTACGGCATCCTGCTGCTCTCGATCCTCTTCTTCAGCAACCTGATCTTCGACGTCCGCTGGTCGGGGGCCCTGCTCGTCCTGTGGGGGCTGATGCTCTGGTACTTCGTGCCGCGGCAGGGGACCGTGGACGGCGGCCAGTGGGCGACCGCGGCGCTGCTCGGGGTCTTCCTGGTGATGTGCGCCGGCCTGCTCGTCGTCCGGCGCGGCCGGGCGACGATGGAGAACCGCCGCCTGATGGTGATCTTCTGGCTCTTCCTGCTCGCCGCGATCTTCTGGTCGGGCTTCGAGCAGGCGGGCTCGTCGATGAACCTGTTCGCCCGCGACCTGACCGACCGGGTGTTCTTCGGCTGGGAGATGCCCACCACCTGGCTCCAGAACGTCAACCCACTGTTCATCGTGATCTTCGCGCCGATCTTCGGGTGGCTGTGGACCTGGCTCGCCGAGCGCAACGCCAACCCCTCGATCCCGGTGAAGTTCGGTCTCGGCCTTCTGGGCCTGGCCGCGGGCTTCTTCGTCCTCGCCTGGGGAGCCGTCCACGCGACACCGGAGAACCCGGTGTCGGCGAGCTGGCTGGTGGTGACCTACTTCCTGCACACGGTGGGCGAGCTCTGCCTGTCACCGGTGGGGCTCTCGTCCATGACCAAGCTCGCGCCCAAAGGGCGGGTGGGCCAGATGATGGGCGTCTGGTTCATCGCCGCGGCGCTCGGCAATCTCTTCGCCGGCCTGGTCGCCGGGCAGCTCGAGAACCTGCCGCCGCAGTCGCTCTTCTGGCAGGTGGCGATGTTCATCGGCGGCGCCGGCATCGTGGCCCTGCTCGCGAGCCCGGCGGTCAAGAAACTGATGGGGCACGTCGACTAGCCGCCCGACTGCGAGCCGTTCGGTGCCCTCCGGGCCGATCGGCCGGCCGAGACAGAGCTCGGCCGCTTCACGCGGGGTCGCACTGCGGGACTCGGCCGAGACAGAGCTCGGCCGCTTCACGCGTCGTCGGACGCCGGCGGCCGGCGGCCGGCCTCTACGGCGGGTCGACGGTGCCGGCGGGCGTCCAGGGGCCGCAGCGGAGCACCCGCCAGGCGGCCTTGGCCGAGCCTTCGAGCGCGCCGTACTTCTCGACCGCCCCCGCGGCGTAGTGGCTGCACGTCGGCTGGAAGCGGCAGCGCACCCCGGCGTGGCCCAGGACCGGCGAGAGGGTCGCCTGGTAGAGATGGATCGCGGCGAGGAGCGCCCGGGCCGAGAGCTGCGCTCCGGGCGGCCGGGCGAGGTCGAGCGCCAGGAGGACGAGCAGGACGCCGACGGCGACCCACCAGCGGCGGCGCCCGCCGAGCTTGCCGAGCCGGGACATCGGCGCGAGGGCGAGACGGCGGGGCCCCGCTCGAGGCCCCGCCGGAAGGCGCCTACGGAATCTGGTCGGCGTACTGGCTGACGTAGGGAATGATCAGGCGCTGGCCGCTCGTCGCCTTGACGATGCACAGGATGTGCAGGATCACGATCCCGATCCAGGCGAACATCCAGAGGATCGAGATCACGCAGCCGACCGCCGGGATCAGACTGAGGATGAAGATCACGATCGACAGCAGGATCTCGGCGATCATGAGCACCAGGCCGTGGCGGGCGTGCCACTTGACCTCCGGGTCGTTCTGCTCGGTCAGGTAAGGCACCAAGGCCAGGATCCAGAGGTACGAGAGCACCAGCATGAGGCCGCGGTTGCTGCCCGGGGCTCCACCGCCGGGCTGGGCCGGAGGCGGCGGAGGCGGCGCTCCCGCTCCCGGTGGTGGCGGGTTCGGGGGTGGCGGGTTCGGGGGTATGGTTTCGTCGCTCATCTGAGGACCACTCCTTTGCGGAAGAACCGAAAAGTCCTTTGCTCCCGGGAACTTCGAACAGTGTAGCGGACTTCGCCCCCCGGTCTCAAGGCGCCGGGTCGGCGAGTGCCGCAGCGGCGGGCACCTCGCGCGCCTCGAGGCCGAGGTCGGCGAGCGCCGCCTCGAAGGCCTCGCGCTCGGCCTCGAACACCGACAGGACGAGGCGTACCGAGGCGCCGTAGCGCTCGCCGCAGAGCTCGATCCGCGGCGGGTTCACCAGGCGCTTGACCGCTCCCAGGCGCTCGTAGGGAAGCTCGACGGCGAGGGCCGCGGCCGGCGCTCGCTCGACCGTCGAAAGCTCGGCCACCGCCTCGCGGACCGCGCCGGCGTAGGCGCGGGCGAGGCCGCCCTTGCCGAGCTTGGTGCCCCCGAACCAGCGCACCACCACCGCCACCACGTCCGAGAGACCGGCGCCCCGGAGCACCTGGAGGATCGGCACGCCCGCGGTGCCGGCGGGCTCGCCGGCGTCGGCGCTCCGCTCGGCGGGCGGGAAGCCGAGCCGCCAGGCCCAGCAGTGGTGGGTGGCGTCGGCATGGGCGGCGGCGATCTCGTCGAGGAGCGCGCGGGCCTCGGCCTCGGAGGCGGCCGGCGCCACGACCGCCAGGAAGCGCGAGCCCCGGTCCCGGAGCTCGGCCCGGGCGCGGCCGGCGGGAGCCGAGTAAACTGCATCCCCCCCGCATCCCCTCGATCCCCTTCCCGACTCGTTGCCCGCCCCTCTCACACGCTCGCCGCCGGCGCCGCGGCTCTCTCCGGTACCCGTTCGCCGGCGGCGGCGACCACCCGCTCGTAGATCTCCCGGTAGCGCCCGACGACGCGGTCCTGGTCGAAGCTCTCGACCGCGCGCTTCCTGCCGTTCCTGCCCAGGCGGCGGCGCAGGCGGTCGTCGGTCAGCACCCGGACGGCGGCCTCGGCCATCGCCGCCACGTCGCCCACCGGCACCAGGAACCCGGTCTCGCCATCGGTCACGACCTCCGGCAGGCCGCCGACCGCGGTCGCGATCACCGGCACGTGGCAGGCCATCGCCTCGAGGGCGGCGAGGCCGAAGGACTCGCTCTCCGAGGGCAGCAGGAAGAGGTCGGCCCCGACCAGCACCTCCTCGATCAGGGGAAGGCTCCCCAGGAAGGTGATGGCCTGGCAGATGCCGTACTCGCGGCACATCAGCTCGGCCCTCACCCGGTCCGGGCCGTCGCCCACCAGCAGCAGGCGCGCCGGGACTTGCTCGAGGATCTTGCGGAAGGCGTCGACCACGTCGGGCACCCGCTTGACCGGCCGGAAGTTCGAGATGTGGACGACCAGCTTCTCGTTGCCCCGGGCCCAGCGGGTCGCCCCGGGGCCCTTGCTCGCCTCGGCGAAGCGCGCCGGGTCGATGAAGTTGGGCACCACCTCGATCACCCGGTCCTCCTCGATGCAGAGCTTCTCGCGGGTCTGCTCGCGCAGCGAGGCCGAGACGGCGGTCACCGCGTCGCTCTCGAGGATGCCGAAGCGGGTGGTCTCGAGGTAGTTGGGGTCGTTGCCCACCAGAGTGATGTCGGTGCCGTGGAGGGTGGTGACCACGGGCAGCGGCCGGGGCGCCAGGATCTGCCGGGCGAGGACGCCCGAGACGGCGTTCGGGACCGCGTAGTGGGTGTGGACCAGGTCGAGCTCGTAGTTGCGCGCCACCTCGACGGTCTTGGTGGCGAGCGCCAGCGAGTAGGGCGGGTACTCGAAGAGCGGGTAGTTGGGGACCTGGACCTCGTGGAAGAAGACCCGCGGCGAGGCGAGCGACAGGCGCGAGGGCAGGGCGTAGCTGATCACGTGGACCTCGTCGCCCCGGCCGGCGAGCGCCATCGCCAGCTCGGTGGCGACGATCCCCGAGCCGCCGTAGGTCGGATAGCAGGTGATCCCGATCCTCATCGCACACCTCCGGGCAACAGGCGCATCAGGGTGTCGGCGTCGGCGACCGCGAGCGGCAGCCGGCTCCAGAAGGGCTCGCCGAAGGTGGCGCCGATCAGCAGGCCGAAGTGGCGGGCGCGGCCCTCGACCGCTTCCCGGAAGTCGGGGGTGGCGACCTTGGTGACCGGCTCGTCGCGCTCGCGCCCCGCCGCCCGGGAGGCTGATCCGGCTCCCGGCTCGGCTTCCGACCCCGCGCCCGGGTAGATCTGGCTCCGGTAGGCGTCGAGCGCTCGCTGCTTCGCCTCCCAGACCGCGGTCACGTCGACCACGAAGGCGGGCTCGAACGGGTCGTGCTGCATGTAGGCGTAGAGCGCCCCCGGTCGGTGCGGCGCGAGATCGCCGGCCGGCCGCGCAGCGAGCCCGGAGTAGAAGCAGGCGTCGGCGACCAGGCGGTGGGCCCGGCCGTGGTCGGGGTGGCGGTCGGCCGGGGCCGGCGCCAGGATCAGCTCCGGGCGGTGCCGCCGCAGGAGCTCGATCAAGGCGTCCTCCTCGGCCCGCCCGTGGCGGAGCTCCCCGTCGCCGCAGTCGAGGAACAGGAGCTCGGCCGCGCCCAGCGCCTCGGCGGCGGCCTCGGCCTCGGCGTGGCGCTCGGCCGCGGAACCCCGGGTGCCCGCCTCGCCGCGGGTCAGGTGGAGGAGGCCCACCCGCAAGCCGGCGCGGGCGAGCAGCGCCACGGTCCCGCCGCAGCCGAGCTCCGCGTCGTCCGGGTGAGCGCCGATCGCGAGCGCGTCGAGCCGGCTCACGGCTCCACCACCTGGAGCTGCCGGCCGTCGAGCTCGACTTGCTCCCAGAGGGCCTCGGCGAAGCGCTCGCCGTACTTGCCGGGGAAGTGGGCGGACGAGACGACGCGCTCCTGGAAGCTGCCCTCGGGCAGGGCGATCTGCCGCAGGCGCTCGACCCGCCGGGCGCGGACCTCGTCGCGGCGGGCGGCGGCGGCGGTCACCTTGCCGGCGAACGCCTCGAGCGCCCGGGCGACCCCCTCCCGGGTCTTCTCGAGCGGCCGCTCGAGGTTCGGGTCGAGCTCGAGGGCCGGCGCCCGGAGCTCGTCGAGGGTCCGCTCGACCGCCTCCTCGGCGCGCTCGACGAAGCGGGTGGCGGCGCGGTCGGCCAAGCTTCGCTCGAGGGCGTCGGCGGAGCCCAGGAGGGCCGCCAGGGGGAGCCCGAGCTCGTCGAGCTTCTGCCGCTGGTGGCTCTCGAGCACGAGCACCTGGGGGCGCAGCGCCACCGCCGGCGCCGCGATCCCGAGCAGCGAGTACGCCGGCGCCGCCTGAGCCATGTAGGAGAGCTCGCCCGGCCCCAGGACCTGGAGCGTCGTGCCGAGGAGGGCGTCCTGGATCGCCGGGCGGGCCAGCACTCCCGGGCTCACCACCCCGGGGTTGTCCTCGAGCAGTTCCAGGAGCTCGGCGACGTCGCGGGTCCCGGCGGCGCCGCGCAGGGCGTAGGCCCCGCCGGCGGCTCCCGTGCCGTCCGGCCGCCACTCGATCCGGCGGCGGGCGCCGTCGCGCAGCACGAACAGCGGCGAGGCCCCGCGCTGGGGCGTGACCTGCGGCTCGTAGCCGCGCTCGGCGATCCGCTCGTCGGCGCGCCGCGAGGCCTCCTCCCAGTCGGCCCGGCGCTCGACCAGGCGGGCGAGCCAGGGCCGCTCGGCCTCCTTGACCGCGGGCTCCATCGCGTCGAGCAGGAGGGGGCAGCGCTCGCCCAGGAGAGCGACGGCGAGGCGGCAGAACGCCTCGCCGAACCGGGCGTCGGGGCGGTAGACGCGGGAGAGCGTCTCGAGCCAGCGGTCGAAGCGGTCGGAGGAGCGCAGCTCGGGCAGGGCGTCGAGGATCGCGGCGACGCCGGGGCCGAAGGTGCGCATGCCGACCGGCAGGAGAGGATCCGGATCGGGCCCCAGGTCGAAGTGGCGGAGCCCCTCGGGCGAGGGGAACGCGGCGCGCGAGACCTCGCGCCAGTCGTGGTCCTCGGTCGCCACCCAGAAGACCGCGACGGCGGGGCGGCCGGCGGCCTCGAGGGCGGCGGCCCAGCGGCCGGCGGCGACCATCTTCGAGAGGGTATAGAGGGGGCCGCCGAAGAGCCCCGGCTGCTGGCCGGTGACCACCACCTCGGTCGCCGGATCGGCCAGGAGCCCCGCCAGGCGGTCGGCCGCCGGGTGGCCGTAGGCGCGGTTGGCCGACTCGAGACCGCGGGCGAGCCCGGAGCGGTCCGGCCGCCCGGCCGCCGCCGGCCGGGGCGGCAGCTCGCCCGGGGCGAGGAACGCGAGCGGCGCGAGGAGATCGAGGTCCCGGCCTTCGAGGTAGGCCCGGGGCAGGGGCGGCAGGAGCCCCTCGGCCGCGAGGTCCACCGCCGGCGGGTCAGCCGCCCTTGTGGGCGACGAGGATGAGACGTTCGCTGTCACGACCGTAGGGGTCTCCGTAGAAGTTGCCGAAGGTCCCGATCACCTGGAGCCCGGCCCACTGCATTCCGATGACGACCTCCTCCAGGCGATAGGCGCGGACGCTCTCGAGGAAGGTACTCTCGGTGCCGTCCGCACGGGTGATCCGGATGCGCTTGTTGACCCGCTTGGCCTGGGGGTCGTACCAGCGCTCGAGGTCCACCTTGCGGCCGTCGTTCGTGAAGGATTCGCGGGCCTGGAGGTTCTCGATCACCGGCTCGGGGTTCATCAGGTCGACCAGGAAGCGGCCTCCGGAGCCGAGCACCCGGACCACCTCCTCGAGGACCCGGAAGTTCTCGCGCTCGCCTTCGAAGTAGCCGAAGGAGGTGAAGAAGTTGAGCACCCAGTCGAACGAGCACTCGGCGAAGGGCAGCGCGCGCATGTCGCCGGCGACCCGGGGCAGGTCGGGCCGCCGGGTGAGCAGGGTCAACGACAGGTCGACCCCGAGCACCCGGTAGCCGCGCTTCCTCAAGGCGTCGGTGTGGCGGCCGGCGCCGCAGGCGAGGTCGAGCACCGCGCGCGGCTTGCCGGGGCCGAGCCGGCGCTCGACGAAGTCGGCCTGACGCTCGGCCTCCTGCCGGTCGCGGTGAGCGTAGAGGTCCAGGTACTCCTCGCCGAACCACTCCCGGTACCAGGCCACCGGGTCATCATATAGTCCGACCCCGATCCGGCGAGGCACCCGGAGCTCCTCCGACTTCTTCCCCCTTCCCACCCCACGGCGGGGAAGGGGCGCCCCCTCCCGGGTCTCTCGGCGATCGGAGAATCGACTCTGTCCAGGGGCCCGGGGAGCCGCCCGCGGTAGACTCCGGCTCCGGTCTCCGCCATGCTTCGTATCGGCTCCCTCCCCGTCGACCCGCCGCTTCTGCTCGCCCCGATGGCCGGGGTGACCGACCGGGACTTCCGGCGCATCGTGCGGCGGATCGGGGGCGCCGGCCTGGTGGCCATGGAGTTCGTCTCCTCGAAGCACCTGGTGCACGGCCAGCCGAGCCTGCGGCGGCGCGCCCTCGAGCAGCTCCGCTTCGGAGCGGAGGAGCGCCCCCTGGCGATCCAGATCTACGGCTCGGACGAGCGGACCATGGCCGAGGCCGCGCGCGAGGTCGAGGAGCGCCGGCCGGACGTCTGCGACGTCAACATGGGCTGCCCGGCCAACAAGGTGCTCAAGGGGTGCGCCGGCGCCGCCCTGATGGGCGACCTGCCGCTCGCCGGCCGCATCGTGGCCGCCGTGCGCCGGGTGGTCTCGATGCCGCTGACGGTCAAGTTCCGGCTCGGCCTGGGCGAGGAGAGCCACAGCTACCTCGAGCTCGGACGCATCTGCCAGGCCGAGGGCGCCGACGCCGTCGTCCTCCACGCTCGCTCGGCGCGCCAGGGCTTCCGAGGCGAGGCCGACTGGGCGCACATCGCGCGGCTCCGGGAGGCGCTCGACGTCCCGGTGATCGGCAACGGCGACGTGCGCCGGAGCGCCGAGGCGGTCGCGATGCTCGAGGCGACCGGCTGCGCCGGCGTGATGATCGGCCGGGGCGCGACGCGCAATCCCTGGATCTTCCGGGAGATCGCCGCGCTCCTGCCCGGCGGCGCCGGCTGGCGTGGCGCGGCGCCCACCCTCGACGAGCGCCGGGAGCTGGTGCTCGACCACTTCCGGACCGTCGCCGAGCGCGACCCGGAGCCCGAGGCCCTGGACAAGCTCCGGCGCTTCACCGCCTGGTACAGCCACGGCTTGCCGCGCGGCCAGGCGCTGCGTCGCCGGATCAGCGAGCTGCCGGACGTCACCACCTTCCTCGCGGCGGTCGAGGAGTTCTTCGCCGGGGTGCTCCTCGAAGAGGCCGCTTGAGCCGCGGGACGCAATCCGTGCCGGAGCGCGCACCGTAGGTGTGGCAGCTGCGGCGGACGACCTGAGCGGGAGGGCGCTGACGATGACCGGGACCACGAGCGGCACGACGGCCGGACCCCTGAGCGAACGGCGGATGATCGATCGGCTGATCTTCGTGTTCGATGCCGACTCGGGCACCTTGAGCGCCTTCTTCGACAGCGCCCGGAAGGCGTTGCGCCTGGGCGGCTGCGCGCTGTGCACGATCACCCACGGCCTGACCGGCGAGCGCTCCGAGTGGAAGGACTGCAAGGAGGAGCTCGGGGTGCCGGTCGAGTACGTGCACCGGGACGAGGTCTGGGCCGAGCTCGAGGCTGCGATCGACGGCGAGCTGCCCTGCGTCGTGGCCGACGCCGGCGGCGCGCTGATCCAGATCCTCGACCGGCCGGTCCTGGAGCGCTGCCGCGGGAGCGTGGCCGACTTCCGCGGCCGGCTCGCCTACTTCGCCGGCACCCACCGGCTCGCTCTTCCCGGCCTCGAGCGGGCCGCCAACGGCTAAGATCGCCCGATGCCCAAGCTTCACTCGGACGTGCCTCACGTCGTCACCGTCGCCGCGACGCCCGAGGAGGCCCTGCGGGCGGTCGCCCAGGCCGCCGAGGACTGGGGCGCCGAGTGGCAGACGGGAGGGTCGGGCGGAGACCTCGAGCTGCCGGTCTCGGCCGGGCTGCGCTACGGCCGGCTGAGCGGCCGGATCTCGGTCGAGCGTACGGCCGGCGCCGGTGCCGAGGTCGTCTTCCGTCCGGAGCGCGCCGAGTACCGGCTCTGGACGCGGGCGGTCTTCGTCCTCGGCCTGTCCGCCCTGGGCGCGCTGGTGACCATCGTCTGGCCTTTCTATCCCAGGCTGCTCGGGCTCGCACCGGTCGGCGCCCTGCTCGGGCTTTCGGCCTGGCTGCTGATCGTCTCGCAGCTGCGCCACGAGGGGGCCGCCGAGTTCCTGGGAGAGGTGGCGGCCCGGATCGAGGTCCCGGAAGGGGCCGGGATCGAGGAGCCGGGGGAGCGGCAGGCGCCGCCCGCGCCGCGCATCGAGCCGGGTTGAAGCCGCGCGGAATTCGCCCGCCCCGCCGGCGGTTGCACAGGACGCAGAAGGTTCTTTGCCAGGTCGTTGGCAGCCGATGTGCTCTTCAGTGGGGGCGCACTGGATTCGACGGGGAACAAAGCAGGCCTTGGGCCGCGTGCCGAGTGATTCCACTCGTAACAACGGATTGAAATAGTCGCCAACGACAACTTCGCACTCGCGGCTTAATTAAGCCGTGACGGTCCGGCGGGAGGCCTTGATTCACGGCACCTGCCGGGGCGACGCTAAAGTGGATCGAAGGATCCGGGTAGGGCCCGTGACGGATCCGGATTTTTCACGGGTCTAGCCGGGGCGTGCGGCCGCTCTCTCCTGTGGCGCACCGGCGAATCACCTCGAGGGAGCTACGCACGTAGACGCCTCTGGACTGAGTTTCTCGGACGTGGGTTCGATTCCCACCGCCTCCACCAACTCTCGTTTCGACAGACGGTTTTTTCACCCCTCGCCGGCGGCCGACGCCGCCGGCGAGGGGTTCCGTGCGCACTGTCCGGGTGGCGCGCTTCTTGCTTCTCTCGAGTCTTCGAACGACAGGCGAGGCTTTCCTACCGCGCGGGCCGGGAGGCCTCTGATGTCTGGCTTGAAGTCGATGGAGGTTCCAGGACGATGAGCGCCGTAACCGCCCCCAGCCAATGGATCGAGCAGATCCATCGCCTCCAGCGCCGGCTGGGAGAAAGAACCTCCCGCCGGCAAGCCCGGCCGCCGGCTTGCGCCGTGCCGCGCACCGACCGCAACCAGGCCGCGCTCGCCGCCTACCTGCTCGCGATCCTCTCGCCGCTACCGTTCTTCGGCCTGCTCTTCGGAATGCCGGCCCTCTACCTGGGAATCCGCGGGCTGCGCTTCGCCCACCACCACCCGCAGGCGGGGGGCGAGGCCCAGAGCTGGATCGGGGTCGCCATGGGGGGCGTCTTCTCGGCCGTCTACCTGGTCGCCGTCGGCTTCCTGGTGACGGTGCTGGCGCCTTGAGTCACGTCACGAGGCCTCTTGGGTGGCGCGGGCCATCGCCGCCGCGAGGCCGGCCTCGAACGGCGGCTCGACCACCCCGACCTCGGTGATGATGGCGGTGATCAGCTCGGCCGGCGTGACGTCGAAGGCCGGGTTGGCGGCCGCGGTCTCGTCCGGGGCGATGCGGGTGCCGAAGACGTCGGTCACCTCCGCCGCCGAGCGCTCTTCGATCGGGATCGCCGCGCCGTCCGGGGTGGCGAGGTCGACCGTGGACAGGGGCGCGGCGACGTAGAAGGGCACGCCGTGGCGGCCCGCGAGAACCGCCAGCACGTACGTCCCGATCTTGTTCGCCGTGTCGCCGTTGGCCGCGATCCGGTCGGCGCCGACCACGATCCGGTCCACCAGGTCGCGGGCCATGAGCGACCCGGCGCTCGAGTCGGTCACCAGCCGGTGGGGAATGCCCAGGCGCCGGAGCTCCCAGGCCGTGAGTCGCGCTCCCTGGAGGAGGGGACGGGTCTCGTCGACCCAGACCTGGGCCAGGCGGCCGCGGCGCCAGGCCGACTGGACCACGCCCAGGGCCGTGCCGTAGCCGGCGGTGGCGAGAGCGCCGGCGTTGCAGTGGGTGAGGACCCGGTCGCCCGGGGCGAAGAGGTGGGCGCCGTGCTCGCCGATCGCACGGTTGGTCGCGACGTCGCGGGCGTGGAGGTCGCGAGCCCAGGCGAGAAGGGCCTCGCGCACGTCACGGGCGCTGCCGCTGCCCGCGTGGCGCTCGAAGACCCGGCGGCCGCGCGCGAGCGCCCACGCGAGGTTGACCGCCGTCGGACGGGTCGAGCCGAGGAGCGAGGAGACCTCCTCGAAGCGCCGCTCGAGGGCCGCGGAGTCCACCGGTACGTCGCCCGCGACCGGGGCGAAACCCCGCTCGAAACCCAGGACCAGACCGTAGGCGGCGGCGACCCCGATCGCCGGCGCGCCCCGCACCGCCAGCCGGCGGATGGCGTCCGCCACCTGCTCCGGTTCGACGCAGCGCAACCAGGCCTCCTCGCGGGGCAGGCGGGTCTGGTCCAGGAGCTCCAGGGCACCCTCGGACCAGCGCATCGGGGAGAAGGTCGCGGCGAGGTCCACCTGGGCTTCGTCTCTGGCCATGGGGCTCCAAGTCTAGTACCCTTTGGCGCCAACCACCGGTAGAGGGAGAGGAACGAAACCCTTGAAAGGCGACCCCAGGAAGCTCGGTTTTTCGACCCGCGCCATCCATGCCGGCCAGCCGCCCGAGAGCCGTACCGGCTCGGTGGCGGTCCCGATCTTCCAGACCGCCACCTACGTCCTCGACGAGCTCGGCACGAACCGCGGCTACGAGTACGCGCGGGTGCAGAACCCGACCCGCGAGGCGCTCGAGGCGAACGTCGCGTCGCTCGAGGGCGGGCTCGCCGGCCACGCCTTCGCCTCGGGCATGGCGGCGATCCACGCCTTGGCCTCGCTGCTCGAGTCGGGCGACCACATGGTCGTCTCGCACAACGTCTACGGCGGCACGTACCGCCTCTTCCACCAGATCCTCGAGCGCTACGGCCTCGCGTTCTCCTGGGTCGACACCACCGACCTCGAGGCGGTCGAGCGGGCGGTGCGCGACACCACCCGGCTGATCCACGTCGAGACCCCGACCAATCCGATGATGGAGGTCAGCGACATCGCCGCCATCGCCGAGATCGCCCACCGGGCGGGCGCCCTGGTGTCGGTCGACAACACCTTCCTGTCCCCCTACTTCCAGCAGCCGCTCGCCCTCGGCGCGGACATCGTGGTCCACTCGACCACCAAGTACCTGAACGGCCACAGCGACTCCGTGGGCGGCGTCCTGGTGACCTCGCGCGAGCAGGACGCGGAGTGGTTCCGCTTCGTCCTCAAGTCGGGGGGTGCCATCCTCTCGCCCTTCGACTGCTTCCTCGTGATGCGGGGGATCAAGACCCTGGCCGTGCGCATGGAGCGCCACCAGGCCAACGCCCGGGAGGTCCTGGGGCTGCTGGTCAACCACCCGGCGGTCGGGAAAGTGCTCTACCCGGGGCTGCCGGACCATCCCGGCCACGCCATCCAGAAGCGCCAGGCGAGCGGCTTCGGGGCCATGATCACGTTCGACGTGGGCGGATTCGACCAGGCCAAGCGGCTGCTCGACCGGCTGCGCGTGATGAGCCTGGCCGAGAGCCTGGGCGGCGTCGAGACGTTGATCTCCCACCCCGCCTCGATGACCCACTCGTCGGTGCCGCCGGAGCTGCGCGCCGAGCTCGGGATCACGGACGGGATGGTGCGGGTGTCGGTGGGGATCGAGGAGGTCGCCGACCTGCTGGCCGACCTCTCGCAGGCGCTCGACGCGGTCTGAGCGGCGCGGCCGGCGCGGCGGTCCGCCGGGACGGCGGCCTCAGTCGCCGAGCTCGTCCAGGTCCGCGAACTCCGGCTCCTCCTCGTCGGAGAAGTCCGCCTCCTTGTCGAGGCTGGTCGCGATCCACTCGAGGAAGCTCCGGTCCCCTTGGCCGACGTCGAAGGTCAGGATCTCCGGCAGCTCGTAGCTGTGGAGCTCGCGGATGGTGGCCGCCACCGCCTCGAACTCGCTGTCCAGCGTCTTGACGATCAGCAGGAACTCGGTGTCGCTGCAGACCTTGCCCTTCCAGCGGTAGATCGAGCGCACGCCCGGGACGATGTTGACGCAGGCCGCCTGGCGGCGGGCGACGATCTCGCGGGCGATCAGATTGGCCTGGTCTTCGGTGCCCACGGTGGTGATGACGGCGGTCGCCCCCATGACGGCAGCCTACTGCACCCTCGGAACGGCCGTCAAACCTACGGACGCCCGCTCGGCCCTCGGCTGCCCCGAAGATCTTCCGGGCACCGGTCTCTCATTCCTTCCTGGTCTCATCACTCCCAGGACTCGGCGTCGGGATCGTAGGTCAGGACCTCGATCTTGCCCGTATGGCCGAAGACCCGGACCACCGAGAGAGAGCGCTTGCCGTCGGTGAAGTAGAGCGAGCCCGAGCTCGAGGCCCCCAGCGGACCGAACGAGACCATGTCGGAGCGGCCGAGGCGGATCGGGTCGTCGAGGCGCTCGAGGTGGCGGCCGGGGTCGGCCGGGTCCCTGGGCGCCGGCCCGGGCGGGAAGCCGAGGTGGACCGAGGCGCCGGTGCGCCGCAAGGGGAGAGGCACCTGGAGCACCGGGTCGACGCCCGCCTCGACGTCGCGCCAGCGCACCCCGTCGCCGTCACCGTCCGCGTAGAGCGCCCAGGTCACCGCGCCGGCGGCACTCGGGTCGAAGCGCACGGCGACGTGGGCGTTCGAGCGCACGGCGAGCATCTTGCCCCGCTGGAGCACGACGGCCGCCTCCGAGGCGGCCAGGTCGACGCGCAGCCGCGCCGTGGCGTCGAGCAGCGCGGGGACGCCGAGGGTGAGGACGATGCCCAAGAGGGCCACGACCACCAGCAGCTCGATCAGCGTGAAGCCCGAGGTCGGAGGGGTTGGGTGACGATCGGTGGGATCCATGAGCGGCGCTCCGGTCTCCGGTCGGTCCGGGAGGGAGGGCTCCGGGGCGGATCGCTCCGCCCCGGAGCCCTCGTCCCCTGCGCTCAGCGAGGCTCCTGCTGGCTGGCGTGCCGCGGCGGCCGGACCTTCTCGGTGAGGGTGGTCTTCCCCTCCACGACCACGTAGTCCTTGATCAGGGCGAAGGTGCTCTCGCCGATCCCGCGGACCAGCATCAGGTCCTCGGCGCCCTTGAACGGGCCGTCGCTCTTGCGCAGGGCGACGATGCGCTGGGCGATCGAGGGGCCGACGCGCGGCAGCAGGGCGAGCTGCTCGGCGCTGGCGGTGTTGACGTTGACCACGCCGGCCGGCGTCTTGGCCGGGGACGGGGCCTGGGCCGCGGCCGCCGGCAGGGCCGCGAGGAAGGCGACGAGGACGAGCGCCGAGGCGGCGCGGAACACGGGGGAGATCAGGGTGTTACGAGTCATCGAGCTCTTTCCTTTCCGTAGCAGTGGGTTCGGGTGTTCGACTGCGTGAGAGTTGCGGGCCCCCGAAGGGGCCCTGTGCCTTACCAGCGTTCATCGTGCGTTCGGTCCGTCGTGCGGCTCTCACCTCCTCTCTCCGGTTTCGCGGCCCGGAGAGATCAAGTCCCACGCCAGCCGTGCCAAAGGCCGGCAAGTCGCTGACAGTAAAAGGTTTGATTGGATTCAGACGAGATCTGCGGCCGGCGCCGATGTCAAACGATCTTGCGCCCGGAGCCCGCTCGGCAGGCGGCCGCTCCCAGGCCCCGGGCCGGGCGCAGGTCCGCGCGGAGATGTCCAGCGATCTGGACAGCCGCAAAATCGTTGGACGGTGGGGGTGAGGAGTGGGGCCGAGCCGCCTCGGCGACCCGGCCTCTGGACTAGCCGCGACGCATTTCGCGGCGGCGGGCGGCTCGGTAGCGGCGCTTCACCCCTTCCGGGTTCGAGCTCACGATCCGGGGTTGTTGCGTCCTAGTTCCGCCTCTCGCGGGGATGGCGAGCTCCCGGGGCGGTGTCGAGCACCGGTCGATGGTTCGGGGTCGGCGAGGTGCCCGGCGCGGTCGGGATTTCGTCCCAGGCTCTCGGGCTCGCGTCGTGCGGGGATCTCGGGTACAGTACCTCGGCCATGGCCGAGACGCGCAGCAAGAGACCCTACCGGGAGACGCTCGAGGCGCTGATCATCGCGGCGATCTTCCTGCGCTTCGCCAACACCTTCGTGGTCCAGACCTTCTACATCCCGAGCGGGTCGATGGAGGACACGCTCCTGATCGGCGACCACCTGTTCGTCAACCGCTACATCTACGGCCCGACCCTCGCCTGGTGGGGCGACTCGTTCCTGCCGGCACGGCAGGTGCACCGCGGGGACATCGTGATCTTCCGCTCGCCGGAGGACCCGACGATCGACCTGGTCAAGCGCTGCATCGGCCTGCCGGGCGACACGATCGAGGTCTCCCGCAAGCAGCTCTACATCAACGGCGAGAGGGTCCCGGACTCCTCGTACGCGGTGCACAAGGAGCCGACGCTCTACCCCGACGTCGCGGGCATCCCGGACCAGTACCGCCGGCGCGATTGGTTCGGCCCCTACACGGTGCCGGCAGACAGCTATTTCTGCATGGGCGACAACCGCGACATGTCCTACGACAGCCGGTTCTGGGGGCCGTTGCCGCGCGAGCTCGTCAAGGGGCGCGCCTTCATGATCTATTGGTCGTGGGGCGGCACGACACCGAACGGCAACTGGCAGGGGTGGGGCCGCACCCTCGGTCACGTCGCCAAGACCCTGGTCGGGTTCCCCTTCAAGACGCGGTGGGGGCGGACGTTCCAGATCATCCGGTGACCCCGCCCGGGCGGTCCCGGCTGCGCGAGGCGGTCGAGGCGCTGGTCGTCGCGGTCGTTTTCGCTCTGTTCGTCCGCACCTGGATCTTCCAGGCGTTCGAGATCCCCAGCGGGTCGATGGAGAAGAACCTCCTGGTCGGCGACCACATCCTGGTCAACAAGTTCGTCTACGGGCCGGCCGCCTCGCCACGGGAGCGCGGGCTGCTCCCGGAGCGCCCGATCCGGCGCGGCGACATCGTGGTGTTCAAGTTCCCGGAGGATCCCGAGCGGGACTTCATCAAGCGCTGCCTCGGGCTGCCCGGCGACCGGATCGAGCTGGTGGACAAGGTGCTCCAGGTCAACGGGTCGCCGGTCGACGAGAGCGGGTACACCTTCTACACCGATCCGATCACCTATCCGGACTCGCCCTTCATCCCCGCGCACTACCGGGCGAGGGACAACTTCGGGCCGTACCTGGTGCCGGCCCGCCACTACTTCTGCCTGGGCGACAACCGCGACAGCTCCCACGACTCGCGGTTCTGGGGGCCGGTGCCCGTCGAGTACCTGAAGGGCCGGGCACTGCTCGTCTACTGGTCGGTGGCGAGCCCCGAGCCACCGGCGGCCGACGCTTCCCGGTCCGCGGGAGCGCGAGCGCCCGGCGCGGCCCCGGCGACGGCCGGGCCGTGGTGGCGGCGTCTCGCGGCCCGGGCCCGCGAGCTCGCCCGGGACACCCGCTGGCGGAGGACCTTCCAGCTCGTGCGGTAGACTGGGGGGCACCGGCGGCGAGGTGCAAACGGAGGAGCGGTTGCGATGAGAGGTCATGGCTCGGAGCGAGGCGAGGGAAACCTGGGCTGCATCATCTGGGCCCTGGCCGTGGTGCTGATCTTCTACGTCGGGTGGAAGATGATTCCGGTCAAGATGAAGAACGCCGAGCTCCAGGACTTCATCGTCGACCAGGCGAAGTTCGCCGAGCACAAGGGAGCCCATCGGACCAAGGAGGCCATCCTCTACAAGGCCCGGGAGCTCGGCATCCCGCTCGACGACCGGCACGTGTCGGTCGAGCGCCGCGGCGACCACATCTACATGAAGGCCGAGTACACGATTCCGGTCCGGTTCGTCGGCGGCTACACCTACGAGTGGCACTTCGTCCACGACGTCGATCGACCTTTGTTCATCTTCTAGCTACCGTGAAGGTTTCGGCGAGCCGGGCGCTCGCGGCCCTGGCGCTCTTCGCTCCCGGCTTCCTGCTGGGCGTCCACCTGGCGGGGCTGCTCTTCTTCCTCAACCCCCAGCTCCCTTTCGAGCCGCTGCCCGTCGCCCGCGCCGCCCTGGTGTACGGGACTCTCGTCGGCGCGCTCGGCGCCTTGCTCGCCGCGCCGTTCGCCCTGCGCCGCCCGCGCCGGGCTCTCCGCTTCCTGCCCTGGGGGGTGACCGCGGCCCTCGCCCTCGCCGCCGTCCTCGACTCGGCCCACGCTTCCCACTACGCCTTCTACCTGCCGCCGGGGATCAACGAGCGGCTGATCAAGGCCTCGCTCTGGATGACCCTGGCGGCGCTGATCGCCTTCTACACGGCCCTGCTCCATTCCCTGCGCCGCCGGCGCTACGGCCGGCGCTCACGCCTGGCGTGCTGGTTCCTCGCTCTCGTCTCGGTGTACCTGATGGTGGAGCGGCGGGAAGCCTTCACCCCGCGCCCGGAGAGCGCGCGGCCCACCGGCATCGAGGCGTCGCGGCGGCCGTCCCTGCTCGTCGTCGGCCTCGACAGCGCGACGCTCGACGCCCTGCTGCCGATGGCGGAGGAGGGACGCCTGCCGTTCCTCGCCGGGCTCCTCAAGGAAGGGGCCTACGGCCGCCTGAGCAGCTTCGCGCCGGACCGCGTCCCCACCGTCTGGGCGACCCTCGCCTCCGGCAAGTACCCGTACAAGAACGGCGTGATGGGGGGCGGGCGTACCCGGCCGCCTTCGTGGCGCCGGGGGCGGCCCTCCACCTGCTGCCCGCCGGCCTGAGCTTCGCGAGCTGGGGCCTGTTCGGCGAGCGGGGCTGGCCGGAGGACGGCGGCACCGTGCGGCGCGTCGCCGCGCTCTGGGAGGTCCTGCCGAAGCTCGGGGTCTCGAGCGGCGTGGTGGGCTGGCCCGCGGCGTCACCCACCGCCCCGGGGCCGGAGTTCGTGTTCACCGACCGGTTCTTCGGGAGCAGCTTCCAGCCGGACCAGGCGCGCCCCGAGCCGCTCGCCGAGCGGGCCTGGATCTTCCGGATCGGGGTCGGGGAGCTCGACCCCCGTTACCGCTCCCGTTTCGCCCCCGCGACACCGCCGGAGGTGCTCCGCGCCCTCGCCCTCGACGTCTGGCGCGAGAGCCTGACCCACTTCCTCGACCAGCAGCAACAGGCGCGCGCCGTCTTCCTCCGGCTTCCCGGCCTGGCGGTCGCCTCGGAGCGCTACTTCGGAGGGTACTCCGACTACCGCTTCGGCGGTCACCACGGGCCGGCGCTCGAGAGCGCCGCGGCAACGCTCGGCGCCTACTACGCCCAGCTCGACTCGATGCTCGCCGACCTCTGGGGACAGCTCGACGGGCCACGGCTTCTGGCGGTGGTCTCGGGCTCGGGGGTCGACACCCTGGGCGGGCTGTCCCGGGCCTGGCTCGCGGCGGCCGGACGGCCCGCCCTCGGAGGCCGGCTGGACGGCGCACCGGACGGGGTCGTGCTCCTCCTGGGCGAGGGGATCCGTCCCGACACGCTGATCACCGGTGCCGGGCTGGTCGACGTGGCGCCGACGCTGCTCTACGGGCTGGGGCTGCCGGTCGCCCGGGACCTCGACGGCCGGGTGCTCACCGAGGCGTTCAGCCGGGAGTTCCTGAAGGCCCACCCCCTCACCTTCGTGCCCTCCTACGAGACGCTCGAGGGCGGCGGGCCGGGACGCCTCGAGGCGCCGTAGCACTGGCTCAGGCTCTCAATGCTCGTTGCGCGCGGAGACCGGCTGGATCGGCTTGACCGCGGCCGGGCGGGCCGGAACGCCCCCCTGGGCGGGCTCGGCCTGGCGCTCCCGGCTCATCACGCAGCGGCCGTCGAACATCGCCCCGTCTTCGATCACCAGCGAAGGGGTCTCGAGGTCGGCGAAGATCTTGCCGGCGGCGCAGAGCTGGATCTTGCGGCTCGCCTGGACCGAGCCCCGGACCGTCCCCGAGATGAAGATCTGACCCACCCGCACCTCGCCGTCCACCTCGCCCCCCTCGCCCACGACCAGGGTGCCGCTCGAGACGATCGCGCCCTCGACCTTGCCGTCGACGCGGAAGGTCGTCTCGAACCGGAGCTTCGCCCCGGAAGTGGCTTCCCGCGTCCACGAACCCGTTGAGCTCGCCTTCCGGATTGTCCGCCCTGAAGATCATCGACGTCCTCCTCGCTCCATGAGCTGGTCGTAGAGGCGGATGAGCTCCTCCTCCGAGTGGAAATGGATCTGGATCACGCCCCGCGGCGGCTGGCGACGGATCTCGACCTTGGTCTGGTACCGCTTGGTGAGCTTCTCGGCGGCCGCGGCGGCGAAGACCTCGGGCTCCTCCGGTGCGGGCGCCCGTCGGGTCTTCGGGCGCCGGCCGGGGCTCGAGCGGCGCTCGAGCTGCCGGGCGGTGAGGCTCTCCTGTGCCGCCTCGCGCGCCAGGGCGAGCTGGCGGGCGCGGTCCTTGATCGCGAGGAGCGGCCTGGCCTGGCCGGCCGTGAGCCGCCCGCTGCGCACCTCGTCGAGGATCTCGCCCGGCAGGTTGAGGAGCCGCAGGGCGTTGGTCACCGTCGTACGGCTCTTGCCGACCCGCAGAGCGATCTCCTCCTGCGAGAGGTCGAAGCTGGTGGCGAGGGTGCGGTAGGCCTCGGCCTCCTCGACCGGGTTCAAGTCGCTGCGCTGGAGGTTCTCGACCAGGGCGAGCTCCAGGAGCTCGCGGTCGCCCGAGACCTCGCGGACCGCGACCGGCACCTCGGCGAGCCCCGCCTTGCGGGCCGCCCGCCAGCGCCGCTCGCCGGCGATGATGGTGAAGCCGCCGCTGCCGTCGGGCGTGACGACGATCGGCTGGACCACGCCCTGGGCGCGGATCGACTCCGCCAGCTCGGCGAGCTTGGCGTCGTCGAAGTCGGTGCGCGGCTGGAACCGGTTCGGACGCAGGCGGTCGACCGGCAGGCTGCGCGCCGGCTCGTCCGCGAGCAGGGCGTCGAGCCCGCGCCCCAGGCCGCGCTTCTTCGCGGCGCTCACGCCGCCCCCCGCATGTACTCTCGCGCCAGGTCGAGGTAGGCCTCGGCGCCGCGGCACTTGATGTCGTAGTCGAAGATCGGCAGGCCGTGGCTGGGCGCCTCGGCGAGCCGGACGTTGCGCGGCACGACCGACTGGAAGACCCGGTCGCCGAAATGGCGGCGGATCTCGGCGGCCACGTCCTTGGAGAGGTTGGTCCGGTCGTCGTACATGGTAAGGAGGATGCCCGCGATCTCCAGCTTCGGGTTGAGGGTCGCCTTGACCCGCCGCACGGTCGCCATCAGCTCGCTGACCCCCTCGAGCGCGAAGTACTCGCACTGGAGAGGCACGAGGACGCCGTCGGCCGCGGCCAGGGCGTTGACCGTGAGGTGCCCGAGCGACGGCGGGCAGTCGAGGAGGATGACCTCGTAGTCGCCGCCGACCTCGGCGAGCGCCCGCTTCAAGCGCAGCTGCCAGCCTTCGGTGCCGACGAACTCCACCTCGACGCCGACCAGGTCGCGGTCGGAGGGCAGGATGTCGAGATTGGGGAAGCCCGAGGGCCGGATGGCGCTCCGGATCGGGGCGTCGCCGGCGAGCACCTGGTAGAGGTGCGGCGCGGCGGCGCGCAGGCCCACGCCGCGCGTGGCGTTGCCCTGGGGGTCGCAATCGACCAGGAGCACGCGCCGCTCGAAGGCGCCCAAGGCGGCGCCCAGGTTGATCGCGGTGGTGGTCTTGCCGACCCCGCCCTTCTGGTTGGCGACTGCGACGATCTTGGCCATTCGGTGCGCGCCCCGAGACGGTGCTACTTGCCGAGCTCGACGATTCGGCGATGGCGGCTTCCGGCCAGCGGCCGGGAGCCCCGGAGCTCGAGGATCGGTGGCAGCGGCGGGTCCGCTTCCCCGGCCCAGATCAAGATCCGGCCCCCCGGCGTCAGTCGGCCGGCGAGCGCTTCGAGGACCTCGGTGGGAAGCTTGAGCGCCCGGGTCGTGACCACGTCGATCCTCTCCGGCAGCTCCGGAGGCAACGGGCTGCCGACTCTAACATTCAGGCACCGGCAGGGCAACGCGGCACGCCGGCAGGCGCTCAGGAGGAAGGCCCACCGCCGCTCGCGGGGCTCGACCAGGGTCACCTCGAGGTCGGGCCGGGCGGCGGCGAGGACGACGCCGGGGAAGCCGGCTCCCGAGCCGACGTCGACCAGGGTCCGGGCGTCCGCCGGGATCGCGGCCAGGCCTTCCAGGGCTTCGGCGTAGTGGCGCTCGACGATCTCGTCGGCGGCTCCGGGGCCGATGAGCGAGAGCGCGGGAGCCCAGCGGCGGAGCTCCTGGTAGTGGGCGTGGAGGGCGTCGAGGGCCGTGACGGAAAGCTCGACGCTCGATGCCCGCGCGAGGCGCCGGGCGAGCTCGTCGCGGGTGAGCTCGGGAAGAAGGCGGTCCATGGCGGCCCCGATTATCCCCCCGCGGGAGCCCTTGACCACCCGTGGGTTTCACGGGAAACTCGACGGTGAAACAACCGCGTCGGCCATCCCGCCGGGGCCACGTTTCACGGGAAACCCGACGGTGAAACAACCTGCTTCTCGCGACCCGCGCTCCTCTCCCACGCCGTTCGACGTCGGCGTCCTGGTCGGCATCCTCGTGGGCGAAGGGCACTTCGGCGGCGACGGCCGGCAGCCTCAGATCACGCTCCGGATGCACACCGACCACGAGAACCTCTTCCGTTGGCTCGAGGCGACATTCCCGGGTGGAAAGCTCTACGGCCCCTACCATCACGGCGGCCGGAGCTACCTCCAGTGGATGGCCCGCGGCGCGTTCCTCCGCGACGAGCTCCTGCCGCTGCTCGAGGAGCACCTGACGTCCGAGCTCGACGCCAAGGCGTACGGCCGCTACCTCGAGATGAAGCGCCGATACCGCCTCTGACGCCTGCGTGTGCACGACGACCCAGGCTGGAGAAGTCTCGCGCAGAGCCGCAGAGGCGCAGAGGCGCGGCTCATGTCGACGAGGGGGGAGTGATGCCCTCCTCGATCCGATGCGCCTCGTAGCCTGGCGCCGTGAGCTGAGGTGCGGGGAACGCCTCATAGACCGACTCCAGCAGCCCTGGCCCAGGCCGCGTCTGGATCCTGTACACCCACTCAACGGCGGCCCGGGAAACCGGGCTCTCCCGCGGCGCGCCCATCGATCGCCATCCTCTGCGGCTCTGCGCGAGAATCCACCTGCCGGATCCCGGCTCCCTGTCGGTTTGAGGCGAGGCTCCTACGCCGGCATGACCTTCAGCTTCTTGAAGTACCCGTCCCCGATGCTCTCGGTAGCCACCGTCGGGTCGTCCTCGAGGGTGATGTGGACGATCCGGCGCTCGGCCGGATCCATCTCTTCGAGGGTCCGCGGCCGGCCCCGCCGCCGGACCTCGTCCGCGGTGCGGCGCGCGAGGTCGCGAAGCCGGTCCTCGCGATCGGCGTGGAAGTCGGCGCAGTCCACCCGCACCGGCAGGGCGTCGCCGTAGATCCCGCGGATCATCCGCGGCAGGAGGTGCTCGATCGCGAGCAGCAGCTGGCCTTCGTCATCGAGCAGGATCTGGTCGTCCGGTCCCCAGAGCTCGATCTCGAGCCGCTCGCCGTCGCGGTAGAAGTCGGCCTCCGCCTCCACGCCGACGAACTCGAGCAGCCGTTCGAGGGCCTCGCGAGCGGCATCCGCCAGCTCCCCCTCCTCGCGGGGCAGCCGCTCCGAGCGCGGGATCCGCGGCTCGGGCGGAGCCGGCGGCGGCGCCTCCGGAGCCGCGGGCTCCCGCCGCGAGCCCGATCGCTGCCGTAGCTCGCCAGCGGCCTCCGGCCCCCGGCCCCGGCCTCCTCGCCGGCGCCTTCCACCGCCGCGACCTTCTCTCCGCGGCCCCTCCTCGCTCCGGGGCGCCGCTGCCGGCGGGCCCGGCGGGCCCGGCGGCGTCCGTCGCCGCAGGCCCTCCGAGCGCCGAACGTGACGGAACCTGTCGTCGCTCTCGGGCCCGCTCTCCTCCGGCCCTTCGGATCCGGCCTCGCCCTCGTCGTCCTCGATCTCGTCGTCCTCGACCTCGCCGTCCTCGTCCTCCTCCGGCTCGTCGAACGCCTCCATCTCGTCGAGCTCTTCCGTCTCGTCGAGCTCCTCGTCGAGGTCCTCCACGCCGTAGTGGGTGTCCTCCTCGACCGGCTCGGCGAGCCACCAGGGCGGAGTCGGGGCGGCGCTCTCGCTCGGCTTCTTCGCCGCGCGGGACGCAGCCGGCCGCTCCTGGCGAGGCTCGCCGCTTCCTCCGCGACCCCGGCCGCGCCCCCGCCGCTCGCGCCGCGGCCGCTCCGGCCGGCGCCCTTCTTGCTCGCCACCGCGCTCGGCGGCCTCAGGCGCAACCGGTTCGGGGGCCGCCTCCACCTCCGGGGCGGCCTCCTGTCGCGGCCGGGCCGGGCGGTCCTCCCGTTGCCGGCGTGGGCGCTCCTCCCGCGACCGTGCGGGGCGCTCCTCGCGCGGCCGAGTCGGGCGCTCCTCGCGGCGGCTCTCCTCGCCACCCGCCGGCGCCGGCGGGGCCGCCGGCGCCGGACGTGCCGCGGCCGGGGCGGCGGTCACCGCCTTGCGCGGGTGGTCCGGATCGACGGCGATCACCGCGTTGCGGCGGGTGCGGACGAAGCCGTGCCGCTTCTCGATCTCTCGATACTCGATCTCGCTCGGGTCGATCCCGTGGTAGCTCGCGGCCGCCACCAGGGCCTGCTCCACCGAGCGGCCGGAAAAGAACTTCCTTCTGCGATCGTCAGGCATCTTCTGGTTTCCTCGTCACGACGCCGCCTGGCCTGCGGCCGCGGCGGCCTTCTTGGCCTTCATGCGCTGGTAGATCCCCTGCTGCAAGAGCGTCAGGAGGTTGTTGGTGAGCCAGTACAGCACGAGCCCGCTGGGGAAGCCCAAAAACAGCACGGTGAAGAAGATCGGCATCAGCATCATCATCTTGCGCTGCCGCGGGTCGCCGCCCGACGGCGCCATCCACTGCTGCACGAGCTGGGCGATGCCCATCACGATCGGCAGCACGTAGGTCGGGTCGTGCATCGACAGGTCTTTGATCCAGAAGATCCAGGGCGCGCCGCGCAGCTCGACCGCCCGCGACAGCAGGCGGTAGAAGGCGAGGAGCACCGGGAACTGGATCAGCATCGGCAGACATCCCCCGGCCGGGTTGACCCCCTCGCGCTTGTAGAGCGCCGTCACCTCTTCGTTCATCTTGCGCTGGGCTTCGAGGTCCGGCCGCCCCTTCTTGTCCTTCTTGCCCTTGTACCTGGCGCGGATCGCCTTGATCTCGGGAGCCAGCTCCTGCATCTTCTGCATGGAGACGTAGCTCTTGTGGGTCAACGGCATGAGGACGAGCTTGATCAGCACCGTCATCAGGACGATCGCCCAGCCGTAGTTCGAGACGACGTGGGCGTAGGTCCACTTCAGGCCGATCAGGAATCCGCGCGCCAGGAACCCGAACATCCCGAGCTGCACCGTCTCCTCGAGGTGTGCGGGCAGCCTGCCCAGCACCTCCAGGTCCTTGGCGCCGAAGTACGCCTGCCCGGCGAAGGTCCCCCCGCTCGGCACCAGGACCACGCGGAGCTCCCGCCGCAGGTCCTTCTGCTCGTTCTTCGGGCCGCCCGCAGGCACCGGCTCGAAGCTCGGCGGGCCGCCCCGCTCCTTCGGCACCACCAGCCACGGGGTCACGGTCACGTGCTCGACCGGCGTCTCGGGGACGAGCGCGCCGAGAAAGTAGGTGTCCTCGGTGCCGATCCACGACAGGTCCGACCCGGCGAGCTCCGTCGGCTTGCTCTCCTTCTCGGGGACCAGGGTATGGACCTTCCCGTCCAGGCGGTAGACCGCCCCGCGGTACTTGAACTTCCGCGCCTCGTCCGTGGCGGTCGGGTTGCGCAAGCCGGGGCCGATCACCAGGCCCCAGGGGCCCTTGGTCCGACCCTCGATCTGCACGCCCAGGAGACCTTCGGGCAGCGCCGTGAACCGCTTGGTCACCCGCCCGGCGGGGCCGGAGTACGAGAAGGAGACCGACGGATGGCCGGCCTCGTCCTTGCCCTCCTCGACCGCGAACAGCGCCTGGTCGACGGCCAGGGCCTGGCCCTTCGCGTCGACCAGGGCGAACGGGTAGGGCATCCCGCTGCGATCGCGCACCAGGTCCACCGCCTCCCCACCGTCGCTGTCGTAGCCCGGGAGCTCGAAGGAGACCAGCACCGCGCCGCGGTTGCTGAAGCGCGCGCGGAAGCCCGGGCCCTCGAGCGTCGGACGGCTCTCGCTCGCGGCGCCCACCGGCTCGGCGGGAAGCTCCTCTCCGTCGCCGGCCGTGGGCGCTGCGGCCTCTTCCGCCGCGGGCTCCTCGGCGGCCCCGCCCGGTTCCGCCGTGCCGTCGGCTTGCGCCGCCGCGCTCGTCGACTTCTCGCTTCCGGCTTCGGGCTGGGTGGCCGGCGCCCCGGCGGCGGGGGACTCCACCGCGGGCCTCGGCGGCTCCGGCGGTGGGAAGACCAGCCTCCAGCCGATGATGATGACCACCGACAGGAGAACCGCCAGCAGGACTCGCTTGTTTTCCACTCGTTCCTTCCTTCGATCGTGGGCGGGATGGATGGAGGGTCGGGCCCTCCGTCATTCGCTCCTCGAGGCGCCGGGCGCCGTCACGGCAGGTCGATGCCTCCGGCGCCGAGCGGCTGGCAGCGAAGCAGCCGCCACAGAGCGAGGCCGCCGCCTCTGAGCAGGCCGTGCTCCAGGATCGCCAGGCCCGCGTACTCCGAGCAGGTGGGAGAGTAGCGGCACGAGCGGGGCAGGAGGGGCGAGACGCGGCGCTTGTAGCCGGCGACGAGGGCGACCACCGCCCGCACGGCGACGCCGGGCGTGGCGCTCCCCCTCACCGCCCTTCCCTCTCGACCAGCCGGCCGAGCAGCTCCGAGAGCTCGCCGGCGAGCGCCGGAAAGCTCGCCCCGGCGGCCGCCGGCTCCAGGTGAACGACCAGGTCGAGCGCCGGCAGCTCCACCCGCCGCGGCCAGCGGCGGTAGATCTCCCGCACGCGCCGCTTCAGCAGGTTGCGCACCACCGCCTTGCCCACCTTCCGGCTGGCGGTGATTCCCAGTCTCGGGTGACCGAGCGGGTTCGGAGCGAAGTGCAGCCGCAGGAACGAGCCGCGCAGCCGCCGGCCCCGCCGGTAGCACCGCAGGTACTCGGAGCCTCCGGCGCAGCCGCCGCTCGCGCGACAGACCCTCCCCGTGGGCGGACTCTGCCCGCCGGGGCGGCATCACACACAGAGGCGCTTGCGGCCCTTCCTGCGACGCCGGGCGAGCACCGCCCGGCCGTTCTTGGTCCGCATCCGCTCCCGGAAGCCGTGCTTCTTCTTGCGGCGGCGGTTGTTCGGTTGATAGGTCCGTTTCACTGTCGTTCGCCTCGTCGCGTTGCAAGTATGTCGAGTTCAGCCTCGCCGGACACGCCTTGGCGGCCTGCGAGGCACCGGGCTGCTCTCTACGCCCGGCCGCCGGGAACACCCACCGGCCGGGGGACCCGCGGCGCGGCGGCCCGACGCCCTTCTTCGGGACGCACGGCTCGCCGGTCGCGAGGTTGGCGGAGAGGGTGGGATTCGAACCCACGGACCGCTTGCACGGTCAACGGTTTTCGAGACCGCCCCATTCGACCGCTCTGGCACCTCTCCCAAGCGCTGTCAATTCAATGGCGGAGAGGGTGGGATTCGAACCCACGGTAGGGTTTGAGCCCTACACACGCTTTCCAAGCGTGCACCTTAGACCGCTCGGACACCTCTCCGCGCTGGTGCTGCCACTCCGAATCGTCAAAGAGCAACTCACCCGGGCCGGTTCGGACCGCCCGAGCGGAGCGCCTGGAAGAACAAGCTCAGCCGGCGGCCACATTCCTCGGCCAGCACGCCGCCGGTCACCTCCAGACGGTGGTTCAAGCGCGGGTCCCGGACGAGATCGCCCAGGCTGCCGCAGTACCCCGCCTTCGGATCCGCCGCGCCGAACACCAGGCGCTCGACCCGGCTGTTGACCAGCGCACCGGCGCACATGGCGCACGGCTCGAGCGTCACGTACAGGGTGCAGCCCACGAGCCGCCAGCTCGCCAGCCGCCGCGCGGCCTCGGCGATCGCCAGGAGCTCGGCGTGGGCCAACGGATCCCGGTCGCTCTCGCGCCGGTTGTGCCCTCGGCCGACGATCTCGCCGCCGCACACCACCACGGCGCCGACCGGCACCTCGCCGAGCGCCGCCGCGCTCTCGGCCTCGGCAAGCGCCGCTTGCATCCACTGGCGATCCATTCTGCTCGGCGAGCCCGCCGGAGCGCCCGCGGGCAGCGCACGATCTTACCGGAAGCGCCGCCGCTGAGCAAACCCGCCACGCCGGCGAAGAAATACGGCGCCCTCCGGCCGCCTTTACATCCTCGGGGTCGAGCCCTTACCATGCTCGAGAGCGGGCAGCGACCGACGAAGGGTTCGGGTCCTGTGCATCGGCCGCGACCGAACCTCGTCAGGCCCGGAAGGGAGCAGCGATAAGGTCTGTCGGCCGAGTGCCGCAGATCAACCGGAACCCTTCGTCGGTCGCTGGCCCGCTCTTTCTACCTCGACCTCGGGACCCTTCGAGACCATGGCCTACCAGGTACTCGCCCGCAAGTGGCGGCCGCAGGACTTCGAGAGCGTCGTCGGCCAGGGACCGATCGTCACGGCCCTGCGCAACGCGCTGACCGAGGGCCGCATCGCCCAGGCCTACCTCTTCTCCGGCATCCGCGGCGTCGGCAAGACCTCGGCCGCCCGGGTGCTGGCCAAGGCGCTCAACTGCGAGCGCGGCCCGGCGGCCGACCCCTGCAACGAGTGCACGGCCTGCCTCGAGATCACCGCCGGCAGCGACCTCGACGTGATCGAGGTCGACGCGGCCACCTACTCGAAGGTCGAGCAGGTGCGCGAGCTGACCGAGGGGCTGAAGTACGGCCCGGCGCGCGACCGCTACAAGGTGGTGGTCATCGACGAGATCCACCGCCTCTCGCGCCAGGCCTTCGACGCGCTGCTCAAGATCGTCGAAGAGCCGCCGCCCCACCTCGTCTTCATCTTCGCGACCACCGAGATCGACGCGGTCCCGGCGACGGTGCTCTCGCGGTGCCAGGAGTTCCACTTCCGCCGGGTGTCGTCGGAGATCCTCGCCGCGCACCTGCGCGGGATCGCCGAGAGCGAGCAGATCGAGGCGAGCGACGCCGCGCTGCGGCTGATCGCCCGCGCCGGTGAGGGCAGCGTGCGCGATTCGGTCGCCCTGCTCGACCAGCTCGCCACCTTCGGCTCCGGCGCGATCGCCGACCAGGACGCGGTGCGCCTCTTGGGCGGCCTGGACACCGCTCTCTTCGAGAGGTTGCTGGCAGCGGTGCTCGCCGGCGACCGGACGGAGATCGCCGCCGTGGTCGGGGAGATCGAAGCCGAAGGCTGGGACCCGCGGCACGTCTACGCCCAGTTCCTCGGCTACTGCCGCGACGCGATCCACCTCGCGATGGGCACCGATCCGGACCGGGTCGACCTGCCGCGCGAGGAGGCCGACCGGCTCGCCGAGCGCTCCCGGGCCGCCGGCTTCGACAACCTCCTGCGCCTGCTCCAGCAGCTGTTGGCAAGCGAGGAGACGGTGCGCCGGAGCGACTCCGCCCTGCTTGCGGTCGAGATCGCGTGGCTGCGCTCCGCCGAGCTTCCCCGCCTGACCCGTGTCGAGGCGCTCCTCGCCGGACGGACGGCGCCCGCCGAGGCCCCGCGGACGGCGCCTCCGGTCCCGCCCGCCGCCCGTCGGCGCCCCGGCGAGGACGCCGGCCGAACCCCCGCCCGCGAGCGCCGGGAGGCCCCGAGCCGGGCGAGCCGGGCGAGCCGATCGAACCGCCCGACCGGCCGCCGCCGCCCGAGCCCGCGCCCCCGGCGGCGCCCCGGCCCCCCGCCGCGGGCTCCGTCGAGGCCTTCCTGGAGCGGGTCAGCGACGCCAAGCCGCCGCTCGCGGGCTACCTCCGCCACGCGCGCTCCCTGCGCTGGGTGGACGGAGCGCTCGAGGTCGAGATCGAGGCCGGCGACGAGCTGCTCCGGGACCGGCTCAGCAAGGCCGCCAACCGGGAGGTCGTCGACCGCGCGGTGGCCGACGTCTGGGGATCCGGTGCGCGGTGGACCACGGTCCGCGCCCGGCCCGGCACCGCGGCCCCCGAGGACGCCGTCCCGGACGACGAAGCCGCCGCGGCACCGGACAACCCGACGGTCCAGACCGTGCTCGAGATCTTCCAGGACACCGTCGAGCGGGTCGAGCCCGAGCCCACCCCGAACGAGAGGCAGGAGGAGACGTAGATGACCAACATCCGCCAACTGATGAAGCAGGCGCAGCAGATGCAGGAGAAGATGCAGCGCGAGCTCGCCGAGCTGGTGGTCGAGACGAGCGTCGGCGGCGGCATGGTGACGGTGAGGATGAGCGGCCACAAGGAGCTGTTGGCGGTCACGATCGACCCGGAGGTCCTCGACCCGCAAGACCCCGAGATGGTCCAGGACCTGATCGTCGCGGCGGTCAACCAGGCGGGCCGCCAGGTCGACGAGCAGCTGCAGAGCCGGATGGGCTCGCTCGCCTCCGGCATCCCCGGCATGCCGGACCTGCTGTAGATGCCGCGACTGCTGCCGCTCGGCTCACCCGGGGGCGGGCGCCCCCCCATGGGGGACCGATGACGACTCCCGATCCTCTCGCCCGCCTCGTCGGAGAGCTCTCCCGCCTGCCCGGCATCGGAACCAAGACGGCGACCCGCCTGGCCCATCACCTGCTGCGGGTCCCGCGCTCCGAGGCCGAGGCGCTCTCGAGCTCGATCCTCGAGGTCAAGGACCGCCTCTTCCACTGCTCGACCTGCAACGCCATCACCGCGGTCGACCCCTGCCGCTTCTGCGCCGATCCCGAGCGCGACCGGCGCTCGCTCTGCGTCGTCGAGGAGCCGTTCAACATCGCGCCGATCGAGCGCACGGGCGAGTACCGCGGGCTCTACCACGTCCTGCTCGGAGCCCTCTCGCCGCAGCGCGGCATCGGTCCGGACCAGCTCGCCGTAGACTCCCTGATGGCCCGCCTGGACGGGATCGACGAGGTGATCCTGGCGACCAACCCCAACGTCGAGGGGGAGGCGACCGCCCTCTACCTCGCGCGGCTGCTCAAGCCCCGCGGGCCGCGGGTGACCCGTCTCGCCTTCGGGATGCCGGTCGGCGGCGACATCGAGTACACCGACGAGGTCACCCTCGGCCGCTCGCTCGCCGGCCGCCGCGAGATCTGAGCCCGGCCCCCGCGCCGGCACCGAGCCATGTCCCTCCGCTCCGGCGATCTCCCGCCCGACGTCCCGGTCCCCCCGCCCGGCCCCCGCTCGCGCTCGCTCTGGCGCGAGCTCGCCGCCACCGAGGCGCCGGGGGTCAACACCCTGGTGGGCGGCGAGGGCTCGATCGTCTGGGCCGAGGCGCTCGGGGCCAACGTCCTCGACGTCGACGGCAACCGCTACCTCGACCTGACCGCCGGCTTCGGCGTCGCCGCGGTCGGGCACCGCCACCCGCGGGTCGTGGCGGCGGCCGCCGCCCAGGCCGGACGCCTCCTCCACGGCCTGGGCGACGTCGCCGCCCACCCGGCGCGGATCGAGCTCGCCCGGCGCCTCGCGGCTCTCGCCCCGGTCGACGATCCCCGGGTGCACTTCGCGATCTCGGGCGCCGACGCCGTCGAGGTCGCCCTGAAGAGCGCGCTGCTCGCGACCGGCCGGCCGGGGATCGTGGCCTTCGACCCGTCGTACCACGGGGTCACGCTCGGAGCGCTGGGGGCCACCTCGCGGCCGGCCTTCCGCCGCCCCTTCGAGGCCCACCTCCACCCCCACGTCCACCGCCTCCCCTACGGCGCCGAGCCGGGGAGCCTCGAGCGCCTGCTCGGAGACGCCCGGCCGGGTGCGCTCATCCTCGAGCCGGTGGTCGGCCGCGAAGGCGTGATCCCGCCGCCCGCCGGCTGGCTCCCGAAGGTGGCCGCCCTCTGCCGCGAGCACGGCGTGCTGCTCGTCGCCGACGAGGTCTTCACCGGCTTCGGCCGCACCGGCCGGCTCTTCGCCGTCGAGCGCGAGGGCGTCCGCCCCGATCTCCTCTGCTGCGGCAAGGCCCTGGGCGGCGGCCTGCCGATCGCGGCGACGATCGGGCGCCGGGAGGTGATGGCGTGCTGGGAGGCGGGCGCCGAAGCCCTCCACACCGCCACCTTCCTCGCCAACCCCCCCGCCTGCGCCGCCGCCCTCGCGGTCCTCGACGTCCTGCAAGAAGAGACGCTTCCCGCCCGGGCCGAGCACCTCGGCGAGGAGATCGCCGCCCGCCTCGGCCCCTGGCTCGAGCGCTACGAGAAGGTAGGCGCCGTCCGCGGCCTGGGCCTTCTCTGGGGTGTCGAGCTCCGTGACGCCGCCACCGCCAAGCGGGTCGTCCGCGCCCTCCTCGAACGCGGGGTCCTCGCCCTCGCCGGAGGCCCCGAGGGGAGAGTCCTCCAGATCACCCCGCCGCTGACCATCACCGAGGCGCAGCTCGCGACGGCTCTCGAGCTGCTGGAGGAGGAGGTGGCGCAGCGCTGAGCCGCCCGGGGACGGGGTCGGAATGGATCCTGGCTCGGCTCCGGCTGGCCGCTCGGTGCTCACCCCGAAGATCGCCCGGCCGAGGCAGAGCTCGGCCCGGGGACCGGGGTCGGATGAGTCCGGGCTCGCCTCCGGCAGCCGCTCGGTGCTCGCCCAGGATCGCCCGGCCGAGGCAGACGGCCCGGAACCGGAATCGGCAGGGGTCCGCTTCCGGCTCCGGCGGACCGATCGCTGCTCGCCGCATTGATCGCCCGGCCGAGGCAGAGCTCGGCCGCTTCATTGGTTCGGTGCCCTCCGGGAGTCCGATCCCGCCGATTCCCCCCATTTCCCTCTACCCGATGGGCGGCGGGCCCAGCCGTCCGCAGTCCGGTCGTACGCAGGCCCGGGGGGATGCGTGGCTCTTCGCCGGCGCAGTCCGCCGCCGAAGAGCCACCGCCCACCGGGCCGTTGGCACCCCCACCACGCCCCAACCACCTCGACCCCCGCCTCGCAGACCCCGCAGCCCGCCGTCCTTCGGATAGACTTCCCCCCACCGTGAAGGTTCCTCAGCGTCTCCGCAGGTGGGATGCCTTTTCCCACTTCACCAACGAGCAGCTCGACGCCCTCGACGGCTGCGTCTCCCTCACCCGATACCCCACCGGCGTCACCATCGTCAAAGAGGGCGACTCCACCTTCGACGCCTATCTGATCGAAGCCGGCAGGGTCCGCATCCACCGCCACACCCCGTACGGCCAGTACGCCCTCGCCACCCTCGGCCCCGGCGAGCTCTTCGGCGAGACCGCCTTCGTCGACCGCAACACCCGCTCCGGCGACGCCATGACCGAGGGCGACACCGAGCTGCTCGGCTTCAACCCGGTCGCCCTCGCCTCCGCCCTCGACGGCGAGCGACGGCTCGCCCTCGCCCTCTACTGGACCTTCTGGAAGAGCCTCTCCCGGAAGCTGCGGGCCACCAACTCCCGGCTCGAGCAGTTCTTCTCCAAGGGCGGCCGGCCTCCGGGCACCGAGGCGCCGCCCGCCGGCGGCCCGGTCGCCGGCGAGTTCCGGGTCGACCTCGCCTCGAAGCGCAAGCTCTTCGAAGAGCAGCGGCTCTCGAGCCTCGAGATCAACTTCCTGACCAGCCTCTCCCAGGAGCGCAAGCTCCATCCCAACGAGGTGCTGTTCCGCGAAGGCGATCCGGGCGACGAGATGTACGTCGTCCTCGAGGGCCGGGTGATGATCTCGAAGTACATCCCGGGCGCCGGCGAGGAGGCCCTCGCCTTCCTCGAGCGCGGCGACTACTTCGGCGAGATGGCCCTGATCGACCGCGAGCCCCGCTCGGCGGACGCCCGCGCCCACGAGGGCGGCGCGGTGGTCCTCGCCATCCCGCGGCGAGGTCCTGGGCGGCATCCTGGACATCGGCAAGGTCTCGTCGCTGCCGCTCCTCAAGCTGCTGTGCTCGCTGGTCGCCAAGCGCCTGCGCGAGCTCGACGACAAGCTGATCGGCTGGTACATCCTGGCGGGCGGCGGCGGCACGGAAGAGACGAAGGCGTAGGCCACCGCCCGCGGCTCAGGACCCGGCGGCGCCGACCGCAGCCAGCACCTTGGACACCATCGAGGACGTGGCGACGGCCGCGAGCTCCCGGGCGCTGAACCAGCCCGCCTCCGGCCCCTCGGCGACCCCGTGGCCACCCCGCTCCACCCACGCGCGCCAGACGTCGAGCTCGATCGCCCGGTAGGTGATCGAGTGGCGCGCCCGGGCGACGGCCTCCGCGAGCGCCCACCGTCCTCCGTAGCGCCGGCCCAGGTCGCCCTCGACCGCCGCCCGATCGACCTGCCGCGGCGCCGCCGCCGGCTCGCACCAGGGCAGCTCCCAGGTGCCCGCCAGGAGCTCCTCGCCGTCCGGTCGCCGGAAGAGGAGGTGGCGGCCGTCCCGCTCGACCCAGGCCACGACACGGTGCACCCGCTCGGGCGCCCGGCGCTTGCGCGCCGGCGGGAAGCGCTCGGGATCGCCCAGCTCGCGGGCCCGGCAGCCTTCGGCCAGCGGACAGAGCAGGCAGCGCGGGGCGCGGGGCGCGCAGATCGTCGCCCCCACCTCCATCAGCGCCTGGTTGCTGTCGCCCGGCCGCCGCGGATCGACCAGCTCGCCGGCGGCCGCCCGGATGAGCCGGCCGGCCGGCGCGCGCTTCGGGTCCTCGGCGAGGGCCAGCCGGCGCGCCACGACCCGCTCGACGTTGCCGTCGACCACCGGCACCGCCTCGCCGAAGGCGATCGAGGCGATCGCCGCCGCCGTGTAGGCCCCGATGCCCGGAAGCTCCGCCAGGCCGGCCGCGCTCTCGGGGAATCCCCGCCGGGCGATCCGTCCGGCGGCGGCGTGGAGCTGGCGGGCGCGGCGGTAGTAGCCCAGCCCGGACCACAGCGCCAGCACGTCGTCGAGCGGTGCCGCCGCCAGGGCCTCGACCGTCGGGAAGCGCTCGAGGAAGCGCCGGTAATAGGGGAGGACCGTTTCGACGCGGGTCTGCTGGAGCATGATCTCCGAGATCCAGACGCGGTACGGATCGCGGTCGCGCCGCCACGGCAGCGCGCGGCGATGACGGTCGTACCAGGCGAGGAGATCGGCCGAGGCGGGCACGGCCGGATTCTACGCGGCGCGGCACGACGAGCGTCCGCCGGATGCCAATCTGGCGATCGCGACAGGCACGCCTGCCGATTCGGCCGCACGAGCCGACCTTCACTGTCGAGGGCGATGCCGCAGCGCGACTAGACCGCGCGACTCGATTCGGTGATGATGCCGGGCAACCGGAGGGGAGTGAAGCGGAAGGGGAAGGCTCCGGTTCGGGGTGGGATCTAGGAATCTACCCCTGTGTCGTTTAGGGGGATGTGGTGAGCGTAGTGGATTGGGATTAGTGGTGGGCTAGTGGTGGTTGGAGGAACCTTCCCGCTTCCAGTCGTTTGCTGTCTTCGATTCTTGCAACCCATGTGCCAGGGTCTTTCATTCCCGGCCGGGGCCTCTCGGCCGGCTCCTCCGGTCCGCCCGAACGGGCGCTCCGCGGAGGGTCGCTGAGTCCCCCCGGGCCTTTGCCCTCGCGGGCTGCGCCCGGACGGCACCGGTGCCGAAGCGTGGCGCCTGGCGACGGTCGCAATCTCCTTGCTGCCAAATGGGCACTCGGGTCCGGGGCCTCCCTCTGGTAGGATTTTCCGAATGACCGACCGCCCGGAGCGGCCCGGCGTCCTCATCGGGTGGAAGGAGTACGTGGCGCTGCCGGAGCTCGGCGTCCCGTCGTGCAAGGCGAAGGTCGACACCGGCGCCCGAACGTCCTCCCTGCACGTCGCTTCGCTGCGCACCGTCGCCGAGCTGGCGGGGGGTCAGGCCGACCTCGAGATCGTCCTGGCGCCCGACCGCCGCCGGCCCGAGCGCCGGATCACGGCGCGGGTCCGGCAGCTCGCGCGCATCGGGGTGACCGACTCCGGAGGGCACCGGGAGATCCGCCCGGTGATCGAGACCCTGGTGGTGCTCGGACCGGTCGAGAAGCGGATCCGTATCACCCTCACCGATCGCTCGACCATGCTCTTCCGTATGATCCTGGGCCGGAAGGCTCTCGAGGGGGACTTCGTCGTCGACGTCGCCCGCAAGTACCTCCAACCGCGGCTCTCCTAGGAAGCTCATGGCCAAGCTCGCAGTCCTGTCGCGCAACCCGAAGCTCTACTCCACCGCCCGCCTCGTCGAGGCGGCCCAGGCCCGGGGAGCGCAGGCGGTCGTCATCGACGCGCTCCACTGCGTGGTGAACCTCTCCAAGCGCCGCCCGGAGATCGATTACCACGGCCGGGCGGTCCGGGACCTCGACGGCATCATCCCGAGGATCGGGGCTTCGATCACCTTCTACGGCCTGGCGGTGCTCCGGCAGTTCGAGATGATGGGCGTGTTCGCCGCCAACGAGAGCCAGGCGGTGGCCCGCAGCCGCGACAAGCTGCGCACCCTCCAGCTCTTCTCGCGCCATGACATCGGCATCCCGCCGACCGCCTTCGCCCGCCGCCGGGAGGACCTGCGCGACGCGATCAAGCGGGTCGGCGGCACGCCGGTGGTGCTCAAGCTCCTCGAGGGAACGCAGGGGGTCGGCGTCATCCTGGCCGAGTCGGTCGGCTCGGCCGAGTCGGTCCTCGACGCCATGCGCTCGCTCAAGCAGAACATCCTGATCCAGGCCTTCATCCGCGAGGCCCGGGGCCAGGACATCCGGGCGATCGTGGTCGGCGACCGGGTGGTCGCCGCCATGCGCCGGCAGGCCGCCCCCGGGGAGTTCCGCTCGAACGTCCACCGGGGCGGCTCGACCTCGGCCGTCGAGCTCGAGCCCGAGTACGAGCGCACCGCCCTCGAGGCGGCGCACGTCCTGGGCCTGAACATCGCGGGGGTCGACCTGATGCCCTCGGCCGACGGCCCGATGGTCCTCGAGGTCAACAGCTCTCCGGGCCTCCAGGGGATCGAGTCCGCCACCGGCGTCGACGTGGCCGGAGCCATGGTGCAGTTCATGCTCGACCACCTGGACGGCGCTAGGTGACCGGCGCCGCGCCGGCCTGGCGGCCGATCCGGCTCGGCGGCCGGACGATCGCGCCGGGAGAGTCGGCCGAGGTGCGCCTGGAGGTGAGCGAGTTCTACACCGCCGACCCGCTCTACGTCCCCTTGACCGTGGTCCGGGGCCTGCAGCCGGGACCGACGCTCTTCCTCACCGCCGCGGTTCACGGCGACGAGCTCAACGGCGTCGCGATCATCCGCAACCTGCTGATCGACCATGACCTCTCGGGCCTCTCCGGCTGCCTGATCGCGGTGCCGGTGGTCAACGTGCCCGGCTTCCTCAACCAGAGCCGCACCCTGCCGGACGGCCGCGACCTCAACCGCTCGTTCCCCGGCCACGCCGACGGCTCGTTCACCGCCCGGCTCGCCCAGCGGATGTTCCGGGACGTGGTGCACCGGAGCGACTACGGCATCGACCTCCACACGGCGGGCGGCGACCGAGCCAACTTCCCGCACGTCCGCGCCGACCTCGCCGACCCGCGGGTCAGCGAGCTGGCCGCAGCCTTCGGCTGCCCGCTGGTGATCCACGGCCGCGGGCCGGAGGGCGCCCTGCGCCGGGCGGCGGCGGACTCCGGGGTGCCGACGATCGTCTACGAGGCGGGGAGCTCCCGGGTGTTCGAGCGGCGCCTGATCGACGTCGGTATCGCCGGCGTCCTCCGGGTGCTCGGCCACCTGGGGATGCTCCCCGACGGCCGGCCCGAGCCGCCGCCCCTGCGCCTCGAGGTCAAGAAGAGCACCTGGCTCCGGGCGAACGCCGGCGGTATCCTCGACCTCAAGGTCTCGCTCGGAGACCCCGTTCGCCGCGGCCAGGTCATCTCGATCAACACCAACCCGTTCGGCCGCGAGCGCAGCCAGCTCGAGGCGCCCGCGGGCGGCATCGTGATCGGCCTGACCCGCTCGCCGCTGGTCCACCCCGGCGACGCCGTCTGCCACCTGGCGCGGCTGCGCGCTCGGGACGTTGCCCGCTGGCGCGACCATCTGCTCGGGCAGGAGAGCACTCGTCCATGAAGAAGCTCATCATCGTCTTCGCCGTCCTGGTCCTCTTCGCCGCGGCCGCGACCGTCCTCGGGATCCTTCTCTCCGGGGGCGAGGGTCCTCACCTCGGCGGCCCCACCGTGCTGGTCTGGCGGGTCGAGGGGAAGGTGCCGGAGCAGAGCGCGGCCTCGCTGCCAGGCTTCTCGGCCTACGCTCCCGGCGAGAGCGTCGCCAACCTCTATCGGGGCTTCCGCGCCGCCCGCCGGGACTCCTCGGTCGCCGGGGTCGCGCTCTACATCCGCGACACCGGCTTCGGGCTCGCCAAGGCCCAGGAGTTCCGCCACCAGCTCCGGGAGATCTCGGCGGCGGGCAAGTTCGTCGAGTGCTACTTCGAGTCGATCGGCGAAGGCGGCAACGGCACCCTCGGCTACTACCTGGCGACCGCCTGCGACCACATCCACCTGGCGCCGGTCGGCTCGGTCAACCTGATGGGGCTCTACGCCGACTCCTACTTCCTGCGCGGCACGCTCGACAAGCTCAAGATCGAGCCCGAGTTCCTGACCGTCGGGGAGTACAAGAGCGCCGGCGAGCAGTTCACCCGCAGCGACCACAGCCCGCCCGCCCGCCAGGCCCTGGACGCGGTCCTCGACGGCGAGTACTCGCAGATCGTCGACGCCATCGCCGAGAGCCGCAAGCTCTCGCCCGCCGAGGTCCGGGGCCTGATCGACCGGGCGCCGCTCTCCCCCAAGGAGGCGGTCGACGCCGGCCTCGTCGACTCCCTGATCTACCCCGACGAGTTCCGCGACCTGGTCGAGAAGCGCTCCGGCTCGACCAACCCGCGCCTCGCTCCGCTCGAGACCTGGGGCCAGGCGCCGGCCTTCTCGGGCCGCCAGATCGCCCTCGTCTTCGCCTCCGGCACCATCGTGCGCGGCGGGGGCGGAACGCAACCCTGGACCGAGGAGACCTTCGTCGGGTCGGACGAGCTCACCCGGATCTTCCGCCAGCTCGCGGACGACTCCTCGGTGGCGGCCGTCGTGCTGCGCATCGACAGCCCGGGCGGCTCGGCGCTCGGCTCGGACCTCATCCTGCGCGAGCTCGACCGCCTCCAGGAGCACAAGCCGGTGGTCGTCTCGATGTCCGACCTCGCCGCCTCGGGCGGCTACTACATCGCCGCCAAGGCCCGGAAGATCGTCGCCGAGCCCGCCACCATCACCGGCTCGATCGGCGTCATCAGCGGCCGCTTCGCCACCGAGCGCTTCGAGCGCGAGACGCTGGGCGTCACCCACGACCCGCTGGCGCGCGGCGCCCACGCCGACCTGTTCGCCAACCCGGCGCCGCTCACCGCCGAGCAGCGCACCGTCATCCAGCGCGAGATGGACCGGGTCTACGACGCCTTCGTCGGCCAGGTCGCCGAAGGGCGCGGCATGACCCGCGCGGCGGTCGACCGGATCGGCCGGGGCCGGGTCTGGCTGGGCAGCGACGCCCGCCGCCTCGGGCTGGTCGACGAGCTCGGAGGGATCGACCGCGCGGTCGAGCTCGCCAAGAAGGCCGCCGGGGTGGCCGCCGGCCAGTCGGTTCGGCTCACCTACTACCCGGAGCCCGCGGGCTGGCTCGAGATCTTCCTCCAGCAGCGCCGGCCGCTCCTTCCGGCCTCGTTGCTGCGCCTCGCGAGAGCCCTCGAGCCGCCGGTTCGCGGTGCCCTCGAGCTGGCCCCCGAAGGCCGGGCACTGGCCTCGCCATTCTGATGCAAATATTTGTAGACAAAGGACTTGTACGAATGCCTCGAAATCTTCTCCGAGCTCTTGCGGATCGTCCGCCGTGTGGTACTATCTCGCTCGCCCTAGTTCGGGAAGAGCCGTGCCGCCGCCCCCCCTCCACGGCGGATACCTTTTCCACAGTCTGTGGAAATGTTGTGGAAACTTGTCCTCGTTCCGTAAGCTGAGCCGTGACACAGAGCCACTGGGATCGCCTCCGCGAACAGCTCGCCCACCAGCTCGAGCCCGAGGAGTACGCCACCTGGTTCAAGCCCCTCAGGGTCCGGTCGGAGGATCCTGAGCGCCTCGTCCTCGTGGCGCCGAACACCCGGTTCCTCCACACCCTCGAGGAGAGCTACCGCCCGGCCGTCGACCGGGCGATGGCCGGCCTCGCGGGCTCGCCGTTCCAGGTCCTGTTCTCCTCCGAGGACGAGAGCGCGCCCGCCGCCGGCCCCGCGCCCGAGGCGACGCGTACGGCGCACGCCGCCGCCCCGGCGCCGAACGGCTTCAACCCGCGCTACACCTTCGAGACCTTCGTCGTCGGCAAGTCGAACGAGTTCGCCCACGCCGCCGCCCAGGCGGTCGCCTCGAGCCCGTCGCGCAGCTACAACCCCCTCTTCCTCTACGGCGGGGTCGGGCTCGGCAAGACCCACCTGCTCCACGCCATCGGCCACCACATCCTGCGCCACCACCCGCGGCTGCAGGTGATGTACCTGGCCGCCGAGCAGTTCGTCAACGAGCTGATCAACTCGATCCGCTTCGACCGCATGCCGGTCTTCCGCGAGCGCTACCGGACGATCGACGTCCTGCTGGTCGACGACGTCCAGTTCCTCGCCAACAAGGAGCGCACCCAGGAGGAGTTCTTCCACACCTTCAACACGCTCTACTCGAGCCAGCGCCAGATCATCCTCTCCTCGGACTCCTCGCCGCGCCAGATCCCGACCCTCGAGGAGCGCCTCAGAAGCCGCTTCGAGTGGGGCCTGATCACCGACATCCAGCCGCCGGACCTCGAGACCAAGGTCGCCATCCTCCGCCGCAAGGCCGAGACCGAGGGGGTCGAGCTGCCGCAGGGCGTCGCCTACTTCGTCGCCCGCCAGGTGCGCTCGAACATCCGCGAGCTCGAAGGGCTGCTCAACCGGGTGATCGCCTTCGCCTCGCTCACCGGCAAGCCGCTGTCGCTCGAGCTCACCAAGGAGACCCTGAAGGACATCCTGCCCCAGGACGACCACCGGGGCTCGGCGGCCGAGATCATCAAGTTCGTCGCCCGCCACTACGGCCTCAAGGTCAGCGAGATCAAGAGCCGGAACAACTCCAAGCAGATCTCCTTCCCGCGCCAGGTCGCGATGTACCTGTGCAAGAAGCTGACGGACCTCTCCTACCCCGAGATCGGCAAGCAGTTCAACAACAAGCATCACTCGACGGTCATGTACGGGGTGGAGAAGATCGAGCAGCTGCGCACCACCGACGAGGACCTCGACCGCACCGTCCGCCTGATCCAGGAGCACTTCTCCTGACCCCGGCCTCCTCCGGATTTGCTGTGGAGATCCCTGTGAGCCGGCCTGTGGACGAGCTGCGGAAAGCTTCTGGCCCGAGAGTTTTCCACCTCCCGTCCACAGGTTCTCGACACCCGGTCTTCCGCTGACTGCGGAGAGCTCAACCCCTTCGATCGATGGTACTTGCGACAACCGTCCGCCGTTCCACAGGACCTATGGACTACTTCTGCTGTGCTATATATTCCTCTGTCCTTCCAAGGAGGGAGTAGAGCGATGGACGTCCGAGTCGAGCGCAACCAATTCCTCGCCGAGCTGGCACCGATGCAGGGCATCGTCGAACGCAAGACGACGATCCCCGTGCTCGCCCACCTCCTGCTCTCCGCCAAGGGGGACCGGCTGAGCCTCGCGGCCACCGACCTCGACGTGTCGCTCACCTCCTTTTGCGAGGCCGACGTCGCCGCCGAGGGGGCGATCGCCGTCCAGGCGAAGAAGTTCATGGAGATCATCCGCTCGCTCGTCGGCCAGGAGGTCCACCTCATCCAGGAGGAGCCGCGGGAGCTGACGATCAAGGCCGGCAACTCGCGCTTCAAGATCCACGGCTTGCCGCCCGAGGACTTCCCCACGCTGCCGACGGTCGACGAGGAGAACCGGGTCGAGATCCCGTTCGCCGAAGTCCGCAAGATGATCTCGAAGATCCTCTTCGCGGTCTCGAGCGAGGAGTCGCGCTTCCAGCTCAACGGCGCCCTGCTCAAGTTCAAGGAGGCCTCGATCGAGCTGGTGGCGACCGACGGCCATCGCCTGGCGCTGGTCGAGGCGCCGGTCGCCGGCCTGGCGGCGGGCGAAGGCCCCGAGGAGGACTCGGTCCTGGTGCCGAGGAAAGCGCTCCAGGAGCTCCAGCGCTTCGAGAGCGACGAGGCGGTGGGCTACCGCCGGGGCGCGCACCACCTGTCGTTTCGCCTCGGGCGCCGGGAGCTCGACCTGCCGGATCCTCGAGGGGACCTTCCCGGACTACGAGCGGGTGATCGCCAAGGACAACGACAAGAAGGCGGTCTTCGACCGGCGGAGCCTGGGCGACGCGGTCAAGCGCGTGGCTCTCCTGACCGGCGACCGGGCGCGCGCGGTGCGCCTGTCGTTCGCCCCGGACGAGCTGGTGGTCTCGGCGGTCAACCCCGACCTGGGAGAGGCGACCGAGCGGGTCGAGTGCGAGTACGCGGGCCCCGAGTTCAAGATCGGCATCAACCCCGACTACCTCGACCAGTTCCTGGGAGCGGTGGAGGTCGACAAGGTACGCCTCGAGCTCAAGGACGAGAACACCCAGACGGTGGGCTACCCGGAGGACGACGACGGCAAGGGCCGTTACCTCTGCGTCATCATGCCCATGCGGATCTGAGCTCGGCCCGCTTGCCGCGTCGGCTCTCCTGATGCTGGTCTCGCTCGAAGCCGAGCGCTTCCGGAACCTCGAATCCCTCGCCTGGGTGCCGGGCCCGGGCCGCCATCTCCTGTTGGGCGGCAACGGCGCCGGCAAGACGAGCCTCCTCGAGGCGGTCTACGCCGTCGCCACCACCCGCAGCTTCCGCACCCCTCGGCTCGCCGAGTGCGTCCGGCACGGCGAGAGCTCCTTCCGGCTGCGGGCCGAGGTCGAGGAGGCCTCGCGCGCCGGTCTCGAGGTCGCCTGGGGGCCGGACGGCCGCCGGCGCGCGGTCAACGGCAGCCGGGGTTCCCTCGCCGAGCACCTCGCCATCCTGCCGGTCGTCGCCTGGACCTCCGGTGACGTCGAGGTGATCGCCGGTCCGCCGGTCCGCCGCCGGCGCCTCCTCGACCGCGGTGTCGTCAGCCTGCGCCCCGGCGCCCTGGACGTGCTCCGGCGCTACCGCGAGGCCCTGGCCGCCAAACGCGGGCTGCTCGCCGGCGAGCCGCGGCGCGCCTCGACCCGCGCGGCGGGGGACGAGAGCCTCGCCGCCTGGAACCGGGTGCTCGCCGAGGCGGCGGTCGAGGTGGTCCGGCTGCGCAGCGGCTACGTCCGCGCCCTCGCCGAGGCCCTGGCCGGGGTGCTCGCCGAGATCGCCCTTCCCCTGCCCGCCGTCGCCCTCTCCTACCGGCCCTCGCCGCGGGCGGCGCTCGACGGGGTCGAGGCGGCGACCGAGCGGCTCGAGCGCGCCGCCGCCGCCGAGCGCCGGCGGGGCACGCCGCTCGTCGGACCGCACCGCGACGAGCTCGAGATCCGGTGGGGGGCCCACCCGGCCGCGCAGGTGACCTCGGCGGGGGAGCGCAAGCTCCTCTCCCTGGCGCTCGCCGTCGCCCACGGCAAGGTGATCGAGAACGCGGGCCGGAGCCCGGTCTACCTGCTCGACGACCTCGACGCCGAGCTCTCCGCCGAGAGCCTCGCGGCGGTCTGGCGGGTCTTCGCCGGGGCGGGGACCGGAGCCGAGCAGATGATCGCGAGCTCCAACCGCCCGGCGGTCTGGGAAGGCCTCGCCACCGACCGCCGCTGGCGCCTCGAGGGCGGTCGTCTGGAAGCCGTTTGAGCGAGTTTTTCGCAGCGTGCGGAAACCGCCTCGTAAATGATTGATTCAGTTGAACCTAGCGCTTCTTTTTAGCGAGTTTTTGTGGTATGGTCTGTTCATCGCGCAACGTCCCGCTCGCGCGCACCGAAATCCCGGGACGAAACAACCTGCCGCACCGACCGCACAGGCATCGAGACCCGGTTGACGGCGGCCTTCCGCCGTCCCGGCGAGCGGCATGAGACCGGAGCCGGACGAGACAGCCAGCGCACCGGTCGAGGAGACGCATCGTTGGACGAAATCGAAAAGCACACGAAGGACGGTACCGCCCGGCCCGGGGACGAGGCCGGAGCGTTGAACGCCCAGGTCGAGACCTTGCCGAGCGAGCTGGTCGAGAAGGACGGCCGCCCGGCCGAGCTCTTGGGCCCCGGCTCCGCCTACACGGCCGAGAACATCAAGGTCCTGAAGGGCCTCGAGGCCGTGCGCAAGCGCCCGGGCATGTACATCGGCGACACCGACGACACCTCGGGCCTGCACCACATGGTCTTCGAGCTGGTCGACAACTCGATCGACGAGGCCCAGGCCGGGTACGCCTCGTTCGTCGACGTCGTGATCCACAGCGACGCCTCGGTCTCGGTGCACGACGACGGCCGCGGCATCCCGGTCGACTTCCACAAGAGCGAGGGGCGCTCGGCGGCCGAGGTCATCATGACCGAGCTCCACTCGGGCGGTAAGTTCGACAAGAACTCCTACAAGGTCTCGGGGGGCCTGCACGGCGTCGGCGTATCGGTGGTCAACGCCCTGTCCGAGAAGCTCGAGCTCGAGATCCGGCGCGACGGCAAGCTCTGGTTCCAGACCTACCACCGCGGCATCCCGGAAGCTCCGATCCGCGCGATCGGCGAGAGCGGTCCGGCCGCGGGCAGCGGGACCACCGTGCGCTTCTGGCCCGACCCTGACATCTTCGCCCTGCTCGACTTCCACTACGACACCTTGGCGCAGCGCCTCCGGGAGCTCTCCTTCCTCAACAAGGGCGTCAGGATCCGGCTCACCGACGAGCGCACCGGCAAGGAGGCCGAGTTCGCGTTCGCCGGCGGCATCGCGAGCTTCGTCGACCACCTGAACCGCAACAAGACGCCGCTCCACGAGCCGCCGATCCACCTCGAGGAGGGCCGCGACGGCGACTCCGAGACGGTCGAGGTCGCCTTGCAGTGGAACGAGGGCTACCAGGAAGCGCTCTACTGCTTCACCAACACGATCAAGAACCGGGACGGCGGCACCCACCTCTCCGGCTTCAAGGCGGCGCTCACCCGCACGATCAACAACTACGCGGCCGAGACCGGCCTCGCCAAGCACCTCAAGGAGAACCTCTCGGGCGACGACGTCCGCGAGGGTTTGACCGCCGTCGTCTCGGTGAAGATCAAGGACCCGAAGTTCTCCAGCCAGACCAAGGACAAGCTGGTCTCCTCGGAGATCAAGGGCTGGGTCGAGCAGGTGGTCGGCGAGCGCCTCGGCTGGTACCTCGAGGAGAACCCGCGCGAGGCGCGGCGGATCGTCGAGAAGTGCGTCGAGGCGGCCCGGGCGCGAGAGGCGGCGAGGAAGGCGCGCGACCTGACCCGGAGGAAGGGCGCCCTCGACGCCTCGAACCTCCCCGGCAAGCTCGCGGACTGCTCGGAGCGGAACCCCGAGGCGGCCGAGCTGTTCCTCGTCGAGGGCGATTCGGCCGGCGGCTCGGCCAAGCAGGGGCGCAACCGGAAGTTCCAGGCGGTCCTGCCGCTCAAGGGCAAGATCCTGAACGTCGAGAAGGCGCGCTTCGACAAGATGCTCACCTCCGACGAGATCAAGACCATGATCACGGCCCTGGGCACCGGCATCGGCAAGGACGACTTCAACGTCGGCAAGCTGCGCTACCACAAGCTGATCATCATGTGCGACGCCGACGTCGACGGCAGCCACATCCGCACCCTGATCCTGACCTTCTTCTTCCGCCAGATGAAGGAGATCATCGAGCGCGGCTACCTCTACATCGCGCAGCCGCCGCTGTTCAAGGTCAGCCACGGCCGCAGCGAGACCTACTTGAAGGACGAGAAGGAGTACCGCCAGTACCTGCTCGGCCGCATCCAGGACAGCTACCGGCTCACCATCGGCACCGACGGCGGCCGCTCGCTCGAGGGCCCGGAGCTCACGCGCCACGTCGAGCGGCTCGAGACCTTCCGCGCGAACCTCGAGCGGCTGGTCACCCGCGGCTACCCGAAGGAGGCCCTGGAGCTCGCCCTGGGGACCGGAGTGCGCGACAAGGACTCGCTCGCCGACCGCGAGCGCCTCGCCGCGCTGGCCCGCGCGCTCGAGGCGGCCGGGTTCCTGGACATCGAGGTGGGCGACGACCCCGAGCACGGCACCGGAATCGTCTCCTTCGTCGCCAAGCGCGACGGCGTGGCCCGCGAGGTGCGCGTCGACTGGCACCTGGCGGCGAGCGCCGAGTACCGCTCGATGGCGGCCAACCCGGCGGGCCTCGAGGCGGTCGCCTCCCAAGGCTTCACCCTGACCAAGGGCGACGACGTCACGATCCACGAGAGCCTCGACGACCTGCTCGAGAGCCTCTACGCGGGCGCCAAGCGCGGCCTCTCGGTCCAGCGCTACAAGGGCCTCGGCGAGATGAACCCGGAGCAGCTCTGGGAGACCACGATGGACCCGGAGAGGCGGCGCCTCCTGCGGGTGACGATCGAGGACGACGTCGCGGCGGACGAGATCTTCTCGATCCTGATGGGCGACCAGGTCGAGCCGCGCCGCGAGTTCATCGAGACCAACGCCCTCCACGCCACCAACATCGACATATGAGACCTCGTGAATGAATCTCCGACCTGCTGCGGGCGCTCCCAAATCACCCCTCGCGGCGTTGCGCCTCCTCGACGTAGGCCCCGCTACGCCTGCGTCGGCGTGCCTTGCGAGGGGCGCCCGGGAGCGCCCTCGCGACGGCCGGAGATTCATCCACAAGCCCTGAGACCGATTCGGACGACATGAGCGACGAACGAGAGACGCCTCCCGTGCCGGCCCCGCTAGGGGTCGACATCGAGCAGGAGATGAAGTCGAGCTACATCGACTACGCGATGAGCGTGATCATCGGGCGCGCCCTGCCCGACGTTCGCGACGGCCTGAAACCGGTGCATCGGCGCGTGCTCTACGGCATGTGGGAGAGCGGCAACACCTCGGGCAAGCCGTACAAGAAGTCGGCCCGCATCGTGGGCGACGTCATGGGCAAGTACCACCCGCACGGCGACACGGCGATCTACGACACCGTGGTGCGCATGGCGCAGGACTTCTCCATGCGCTACCCGCTGGTCGACGGTCAGGGCAACTTCGGCTCGATCGACGGCGACAACGCGGCGGCGATGCGCTACACCGAGGTGCGGCTCACCAAGCTCGCCGAGGAGATGATCCGCGACGACATCGACAAGGAGACCGTCGAGTGGGTGCCCAACTACGACGGCTCCGAGAGCGAGCCGTCCGTGCTGCCCGCCCGGGTGCCCAACCTCCTGGTCAACGGCTCTTCCGGCATCGCCGTCGGCATGGCGACCAACATCCCACCGCACAACCTGGGCGAGGTGCTCGACGCGCTCGACCTCCTGATCGAGCAGCCGCGGGTCGGCGTCGACGAGCTGATGACCGTGCTGCCCGGGCCCGACTTCCCGACCGCCGGCTTCATCCACGGCGTCGACGGCATCCGCTCGGCCTACTCGACGGGCCGCGGCATCGTCCAGGTCCGCGCCCGGGCGGAGATCGAGACCGATCCGACGAGCGAAAAGCAGTCGATCGTGGTCACCGAGCTGCCGTTCCAGGTCAACAAGGCGCGGCTCCTCGAGCGCATGGCCGAGCTGGTGCGCGAGAAGAAGCTCGACGGCATCACCGACCTGCGCGACGAGTCGGACCGCGACGGCATCCGGGTCGTCCTCGAGGTGCGCCGGGGCGAGGTGGCGGAGATCCTCCTCAACTCGCTCTACAAGATGACCCAGATGCAGACCACCTTCGGCATCATCCTGCTGGCGATCGTCGACAGCCAGCCGAAGGTGATGAACCTGCGCGAGCTGCTCGAGCACTTCCTGAACCACAGGAAGCAGGTGGTCATCCGGCGCACCCGCTACGACCTGCGGAAGGCCGAGGAGCGGGCCCACATCCTCGAGGGCATCCTGAAGGCCCTCGACATCCTCGACGAGATCATCGCCACCATCCGGGCGAGCTCGAGCCCGTCCGAGGCCCGCACCCGCTTGATCGAGGACTACACCTTCACCGAGCCGCAGGCCCAGGCGATCCTCGACATGCGGCTCCAGAAGCTCACCGGCATCGAACGCGAGAAGGTGGTCGAAGAGTACCGCGGCCTGATGGAGCTGATCGAGCGCCTGCGGGCGATCCTCGGCTCGGAGGCTCTGCTGCTCGACGAGATCCGCCGGGAGTTCCGCGAGCTGCGCGAGAGCTTCGGCGATGCCCGCCGGACCGAGATCCTCCCGTTCACCCACGAGATCACCATCGAGGACCTGATCGCCGACGAGGACATGGTGATCACGGTCACCCGCACCGGCTACGTCAAGCGCTCGCCGCTCGCCCTCTACCGCGCCCAGCGCCGCGGCGGCAAGGGGCGAACCGGGATGGCGACCCGCGACGAGGACCTGGTCGAGCACCTCTACGTCGCCTCGGCGCACAGCTACGTCCTGGTGTTCACCGAGAGCGGCCGGGTGCACTGGCTGAAGGTCCACGAGATCCCCGAGCTCGGACCCGCCGCCAAGGGCAAGGCGATCGTCAACCTGCTGAACCTCGAGCCCAACGAGAAGGTCGCCACCACCGTCGCGGTGCGCGAGTTCGCCGACGACCGCTTCCTGGTCTTCGCGACCGAGCGCGGCGTGGTCAAGAAGACCGAGCTCTCGGCCTACTCGAACCCGCGCGTGGGCGGGATCAACGCGATCAACGTCGACGAGGGAGACCGCCTGCTCCAGGTGAAGGTCACCGACGGCGGCCACGACGTCCTGCTCGCGACCGCCAAGGGCTACTCGATCCGCTTCTCGGAGGACGACGCCCGCCCGATGGGGCGCGTGACCCGCGGCGTCCGGGGCATCCGGCTGCGCTCCGGCGACCGGGTGGTGGGCATCGAGGTCCTCGCGGAGGAGGGCGACATCTTCACCGCCTCCGAGCGCGGCTACGGCAAGCGCACCGCCCTCGAGGAGTACCGGCGCCAAGGCCGCGGCGGTCTCGGCATCATCAACCTCAAGGTCGGCGACCGGACCGGCGAGGTGGTGGGCGTCAAGCAGGTCCACGAGGGAGACGGCCTGATCATGATCACCAGCGAGGGCAAGATCATTCGCTTCCCGGTCGAGGGGCTGCGCACCATCGGGCGCTCGACCCAGGGCGTCACGCTGATCGACCTGGAGGGCGAGGACCGCCTGGTCGCCCTGGCCAAGGTCCTCGAGGAGGCCGACGAGGAGCCGGACGACGGCGAAGACGCCGAAGACGGCGACGACCAGCCGGCCGACGAGGTCGTCAACTGACCCGCAACCGACCCGAGCGCGAGGAGCGCCGAAACCGATGAGATTCTTTCTCGACACCGCCGACGTCCAGGAGATCGAGCAGGGGCTCGAGTGGGGGATGGTGGACGGCATCACCACCAACCCGAGCCTGATCGCGAAGCAGGGAAAGCCCTACCTGCCGACCGTGAAGGAGATCGCCCGCCTGGTCCCCGGACCGGTCTCGGGCGAGGTCCTGGCGACCGAGCACGGCGAGATCATGGAGCAGGCCCGCCGCCTCGCCGGCCTGGCGCCCAACGTCGTGGTCAAGGTGCCGCTCTCGCCCGCCGGGCTGCGCGCCGTCCGCGACCTGGCCGCCGAGGGCACGCCGACCAACGTGACGCTCTGCTTCTCGGCCGCCCAGGCCCTTCTCGCCGCCAAGGCCGGAGCGGCCTACATCTCGCCCTTCGTCGGACGGATCGACGACGTCGGCGGCGACGGCCTGGAGCTCGTCGAGCAGGTGATCGCGATCTACGCCAACTACCAGTTCGAGACCGAGGTCCTGGTCGCCTCCGTCCGAAGCCCGCTCCACGTCGTCCAGGCCGCGCTCCTCGGAGCCCACGTCGCGACGATCCCCTTCGCGACCCTCGAGAAGCTTTACCACCACCCCCTGACCGACGCAGGCCTGGACAAGTTCTTGTCGGACTGGAAGAAGACCGGGAAGAGTTTCGAAGACTGAGGGCACCGGGGGGACGAGTCGAGGCGCTCGGTGCCCGCACACCGTTCGGCCGGCCGAGACAGAGCTCGGCCGCTTCAGGCGGGGTTGCCGGTCGACATGTGGGTAACCGGCCGGGGCCATGCGCTACGAAGTCCGACCGCGCCGTTCCCCCCTCTTCTCCCCTCGCCGAAAGGCGGATCTCAGTTCCACCCGCCGAGGTAGCATTCCGCGGGAGCGCGTGGTTTCTCGCCGGCGCAGTCTACGGCGAGGAGAGCACCGAACGCCGATCCCCCCTCTCCCCCCGCCGAAGCGCGGGTCGTTCTTTCACCCGCCGAGGTGGCAGTCCGCGGGAGCGCGTGGTTTCTCGCCGGCGCAGTTCGCCGCCGAGAAAGCCACCCGCTCGCGGACGTGTGCCACGCCTCCTTAGCCACAACCACCCCCACTGACCAGCCCGACCCGACCCATGCTTCCTGACCCCCCGCGCATCGGCCCCTCCCGCCTCTTCCGTATCGCCTGGACCGTCTACCTCGTCCTGGCGATCGCCGGCGCCGTCTGGATGGGCCTCGCGCGCGGCGGCCTCGCCCTCGACCAGCTCCTCACCCCCGGCCGCTGGTGGCTCGAGCTCGCCTGGGGCGTGGGTACCGGCCTCGCCCTCGTCGGCCTCTGGGAGCTCGGCCGGCGCACCTTGGGCGCCGCCCGCGACCTCGAGCGGCACCTCGCCGGCGTCCTCTCCGGCCTGCCGACGCCCGACGCCCTCGCCCTCGCCCTGATCTCCGCCTTCGCCGAGGAGCTCTTCTTCCGCGGCGCGGTCCAAGGCTCGCTCGGGATCGTCGTCGCGACCGTGCTCTTCGCCCTCCTCCACACCGGCCCGGGCCGGACGTTCCTGCTCTGGGCCCTGTTCGCCGCCGTCGCCGGGGTCGCCTTCGGCCTGCTGGTCCGCGAGCTCGGTACCCTGCTCGCTCCGATGACCGCCCACTTCGTGATCAACGCCGTCAACCTCACCCGCATCGCCCGCACCCGCCCCGACCCGGTCGCCGTCGCTCCCGAAGACCGCGCCCCCTGAGCGCCGGTGAGCCCCGGGGCGGGCGTCGCCGAGGGACGCCGGAGGGTGCCCATGATTGAGGCAAGGCGAAAACCGGGCTATGCTCTGAGACCCGGCCAACCGCCCCCGCGCGGGCCGGCTTCATTGTCGTCCGTTCCGGTCCGCGGCGTGCCGACCCAGAGGTCCAGGTGCCAGGCCAGCCCGAGCCGCGTGAAGGAGGAGCAGTCACCATGAGCCACGACAGCCAGGACGTCCTCGATCACATCGACCGCGAGAAGGGGCGCTACCTCGAAGAGCTCCAGGACTTCCTGCGCATCCCGTCGATCTCGACCGATCCCGAGTACGCCGACGAGGTCCGCCGCGCGAGCGGCTTCCTGATCGACCAGATGAAGGCGGCCGGCCTCGCCGCCGAGACGGTGGACGCCGGCGGCTACCCGCTGGTCTACGGCGAGTGGACCGGCGCTCCGGGCCGCCCGACCGTCCTCTTCTACGGCCACTACGACGTCCAGCCCGCCGACCCGCTCGAGCTCTGGAAGAGCCCGCCTTTCGAGCCGACGATCGAGAACGGCTTCCTGGTCGCCCGCGGCTCGACCGACGACAAGGGCCAGTCCTTCGCCCACGTCAAGGCGGTCCAGGCGATCCTCGCCGAGCGCGGCTCGCTGCCGGTCAACGTCAAGTTCCTGGTCGAGGGCGAGGAGGAGTCGGGGGGCGAGGCGATCGAGCGCCACGTCCGCGAGGACGGCGGCCGCCGCCTGGCCGCCGACTGCGTGGTGATCTCCGACACCTCGATGTACGCCCCGGGCCAGCCGTCCCTGATCTACGGCCTCAAAGGCTTGGCGTACATGGAGATCCGGGTGACCGGCCCGGACAAGGACCTCCACTCCGGCACCTTCGGCGGCGGCGTGACCAACCCGCTGAACGCCCTGTGCCACATCGTGAGCCGCCTGTGGGACGCCGAGACCGGCCGGGTCCTCGTCCCCGGCTTCTACGACGACGTGCGCCCGCTCGCCGACTGGGAGCGCGAGGAGTTCGCGGCCCTGCCCTTCGACGAGGCCGAGTACGCCGCCTCGATCGGCGTCTCGGAGACCTTCGGCGAGCAGGGCTACACCACCCGCGAGCGCACCTGGGCGCGCCCCACCTGCGACGTCAACGGCATCTTCGGCGGCTACGAGGGCAAGGGGGCGAAGACGGTCATCGCGTCCTGGGGCGGCGCCAAGGTCTCGATGCGCCTGGTGCCCGACCAGGACCCCAAGAAGATAGCGCGCCTGTTCACCGACTACGTGCACCAGGTGGCCCCGCGGGGGGTGACGGTCGAGGTCCTCGACCTCCACGGCGCCCAGCCGACCCTCCTCGAGACCAAGGGCCCAGAGGTCGAGGCGTGCGCGGCGGCGATGGAGCAGGTCTGGGGCAAGCGCCCGGTGCTGGTGCGCGAGGGCGGCTCGATCCCGATCGTCTCCACCTTCTCCGAGGTCCTCGACGTGCCGATCCTGATGATGGGCTTCGGCCTGCCCGACGACGGCCTCCACTCGCCCAACGAGCGCTTCAAGGTCGACAACTTCTACGACGGCATCCGTGCGACGGCGCTCTTCCTCGACCGCCTCTCCGGAGAGTGAAGACCCCTATGGGACCGAGCGAGGGACAGAGCGTCGAGCGCGAGCTCAAGTTCTCGGCCGTCGAGCACGACCGGGTGCGCGACCGGCTGATCGACATGGAGGCCGAGCGGGTCTGGGCCTCCTCGCTCGAGGAGAACTGGCTGCTCGACCGCGCGGGGAAGCTCGAGGCGGCCGGCTGCGTGCTCCGCCTGCGCCAGGACACGCGCGGTGCCTGGCTGACCTTCAAGGGGCCGGCGCGCTACGAGGGCCGCGTCAAGGTCCGCCAGGAGTACGAGAGCGAGGTCACCGATCCCGAGCAGGTGCGCCTGCTCTTCGAGAGCCTCGGCTACGCGGTGACCCGGCGCTACGAGAAGCGCCGCGAGATGTGGCGGGTCGGAGGCGTGACGGTGGCGCTCGACCACACGCCGATCGGCGACTTCGCGGAGCTCGAGGGCGACGCCGCCGAGGCGCTCGCCAAGCGGCTCGGCTTCGATCCCAGCCGCGCCGAGCGGCGCAACTACCTCCGTCTCTACCAGGACTACCTGAGCGAGCACCCGGATGCCCCCGCGGACATGACGTTCGCGCCGGAGGGCGGGTGAGCTCGGCGCCCGAGCTGCCCGCGCGCTGAGATGGCGGCGCGGATCCGGGCGCTCGTCCTGGCGGCGGGGTACGGCACCCGCCTGGGCCCGCTCACCGACACCCGACCCAAGCCCCTGCTGCCGGTGCGCGGCAAGCCGGTCGTCGAGCTCACCCTCGAGCGCCTGGCGGCCGCCGGCTGCGAGGCGATCGCCCTCAACCTCCACCACCTGGGCGGCGCGATTCGCGACCGCTTCGGCGAGAGCTTCCGGGAGGTGCCGCTCACCTACTCCGAGGAGCCGGAGATCCTGGGCACCCTGGGCGCCTTCGGCCCGCTCGGCGAGTTCTTCGCGCCGGCCGACGCGGTGGTCCTGGTCAACGGCGACTCGCTCTGCCGCTGGCCCGTCGGCCGCCTGGTCCGGCGCCACCAGAAGAGCGGCGCCGCCGCGACCCTGCTCTTCGCGAGCGCCGCGGACCCCGCCCGCTTCGGCGGCGGAGTGGCGGTGGAGCGCAAGGGCGGCAGGGTGACCTCCTTCCGCTCGGGGCCGCCCGACCCGGCCGCCGAGCGCTCGGAGGGGATTCGGCGCCTCGTCTTCGCCGGCGCCCACGTACTCGACCCGGAGCTGCTCGAGCGCGTGGGCGAAGGGTGCTCGCACATCGTCGAGGACCTCTACCAGCCGCTCCTCGCGGAGGGAGCGCGCATCCAGGCGGTGGTCACCGGCCGGCCCTGGTACGACCTGGGCACGCCGCGCAGGCTGCGCAACGCCGCCACCGCCGGCGGCGCCGGGCCGCGGATCGTCCGGGTGCTGCGGCGCAACTGGGTCGCGCCGACCGCGCGCCTGGGCCCGGGCGTGCGCCTGCGCCGGTCGGTGGTGGAGGCCGAGGCGGTGGTGGGACGGGGCGCCAGCCTGCGCCGGAGCCTGTTGCTTCCCGGGGCTCGGGTGGGGCCCGGCGCGGTGCTCGAGGGCTGCGTGGTCGGCTGGGACGCCGAGGTGCCGCCGGGGAGCCGGGTGCGCGAGCGGCTGATCTGCCGGCGCGTCGCCGGCGGCACGCTGCCCGAGGGCAGCTCGGTCGTCGGGGAGGTGATGTATTCGGGCTTGGATCCTTGACGAGGCGGGCTCTACTCGTCCTTCTTCCGGAAGTCGCGGAGGTTGACCACCGGGGCCGTCGCTTCGGGCGAGCCCGGGGTGCTCTCGGCCTCCGCGGCGGGCTCCTCCTCGCCGCCCTCGGGCAGGTCGAAGCGCAGGGCGAACTCCGCCGGCGGGTCGACGAAGGTGGTCACCGCCTCCCACGGGACGAAGAGCGGCTCGCGCGAGCCGCCGAAGGTCAGGGTCACCGAGAAGCCCTCGTCGTCGACCTCGAGATCCCAGAACTGGTTCTGGAGCACGATCGTCGTCTCTTCCGGGTAGCGGTCGCGGAGGAACGCCGGCACCGCCACGCCGGCATCGCGGGTCCGGAAGCCGATGAAGAAGTGATGGTCCTCGGGCAGGCCCTCCTCGGCCACTTCGGCGAGGGCGGCGCGCAGCACCGAGCGCAGGGCGCGCTGGACCATGGCGTGGTAGTCGAGGGGGGTCTCGGGCATCGGTGAGCGGCTCCGCGGGCGATCTTACCGCCGGGCGCCGCGAGGGCCCGGTGGCGGCCGGCCGGACGGGCTTCGCGGGCTCCTCCGCGCGCAGCCGGGCCCGCGCCAGGGTGGCGACCGCCGCGGGGTAAGCCACCAGGTCGCGGCCGAAGGCGCGGAGCACCGCCTCGGCGCGCCGGCGGTACTCGGCCTCCCCGGTCCTCTGGGCGAGCTCGAGGAGGTCGAGCGCCGCCGTCCCGTTGCCCGAGGGCAGGGCTCCGTCGACGGCACTCTTGGGCTGAAACAGCAGGTGCGGCCGGGGTGCGGCGAGGAAGTAGCCACCCGCCGGATCGCGCAGGCGGGTCTCGAGCTCGTCGGCGAGCTCGCGCGCCCGGGCGAGCCAGCGGGCCTCGCCGGTCGCGTCCTGGAGCGCCAGGAGCCCGTCGATCAAGAAGGCATAGTCGTCCAGGAAGGCGGGGATCTTCGCCTCGCCGCCCCGCCAGGCGTGGAGGAGGGGGCCCGGGGTCTTGCCGGCGGCTCCGGTCGCGCCCCGGAGCTCGCCGAGCACGAAGAGCGCGGCTCGCCGGGCGGCCTCCAGGTAGCGCGGCTCCCCGAACGCTTGCCCCGCCCGGGCGAGCCCGCCGATCGCCAGGCCGTTCCAGTCGGCGAGCACCTTGTCGTCGATCGCCGGCGACGGCCGCTTCTCGCGGACCGAGCGCAGCGCCGCCAAGTGGGGCTCGAGCCGGGCGAGGAGCGCCTCGCGGGAGATCCCGAGGTGGCGTGCCCGCTCCGCGAGGGGCGCGCTCAGGTAGAGGGTCCGCCGGCCGCGGTCCAGGTTCGGGGGGTCGCCGAAGCCGTAGACCGGAGCGAGCCGGGCGAAGCCCTCCGCGCCGAGGGCCGCCTCGAGCTCGGGAACGGTCCAGGCGTAGTAGGCGCCCTCCACGCCGTCGGTCTCGGCGTCGATCGCCGAGGCGAAGCCGCCGCCGGGAAGCGCCATCGCGCGGAGTAGGAACTCGGCCGTCCCCCGGCCCAGGCGCGCGAGCTCGGGGTCGGCGGTCCGCTCGTAGGCCTCGGCCAGCGCGCCGGCCAGGAGACCGTTGTCGTAGAGCGTCTTCTCGAAGTGGGGCACCCGCCAGCGCGCGTCGAGGGCGTAGCGGTGGAAGCCGCCCCCGAGCTGGTCGTAGATCGCGCCTTCGCCCATGCGCTCGAGGGTCGTCCCGAGCTCCCTGCCGGCGGTCTCGTCGCCACCGCGGGCCGCCTCCTCGAGCAGGGCGAGGCTGCCGGCGTCGGGAAACTTGGGCGCCGGGCCGAAGCCGCCCCACTCGGCGTCGAAGCGGCCCTCGAGCTCGGTCACCGCGCGCCGGGCGGCGGCCGCCGGCGGCACGTCGGCGGTCGGCTCCCGCTGCCGGGCGATCGCCCGCTCCATCCCGCCCGCCACTTGGGAGGCCACCCGCTCGACCTCCTCCCGCCGCCCGGTCCACGCCTCGTGGATCTGGCGCAGCACGGTGGGAAAGCCGGTGCGGTCCGGCGTGTCGGCCGGCGGGAAGGTGCTGCCGGCGAAGAAGGGCTCGAGGTCCGGGGTGAGGAAGACCGAGTTCGGCCAGCCGCCCTCGCCGGTGAGCATCCGGGTGGCGGTCAAGTAGATCTCGTCCAGGTCCGGCCGCTCTTCCCGGTCGACCTTGACGTTGACGAACCAGCGGTTCATGAGCGCCGCGATCGCCGGGTCGGAGAAGACCTGGCGCTCCATGACGTGGCACCAGTAGCAGCTGAAGTAGCCGATCGAGAGGAAGATCGGCTTGCCTTCGCGCCGGGCGGTCTCGATCGCCTCCGGCCCCCAGGGATACCAGTCGACCGGGTTGCCGGCGTGGAGCAGCAGGTAGGGGCTCGACTCCCCGGCCAGCCGGTTGGTCGCGGGCGCTGCCGGCCGCTCGGCCCCGGGCGCGGCGTCCGGCGGCGCCGGGGCCGATGGCGCCGCCGCCACCGCTCCCGAGGCCGCCAGGGCGATCCCGAGAAGCGTGGCCTGGAAGGGCGAGGTCATTCGGTGATCGTACCGTGCGGCCGCTCGCCCTCTTCGGACGAGGGCGTCCCTCCCCCCTCCTCGGGGTGGGAGAGCGAGCGGGCCGAGCCGGGCGGGAAGGCGAGGGCGGCCACGAGCAGGGCGACGGCGAGGATCGCGATCCCCACGAAGACCGGATAGAGGCCGTGGTAGAGGGCGTCCGAGAGGGCGGCCAGGGTCTCCGGCGAGACGCTCTTGCGCAGCGCCGGGTCGAGCAGGGTGTCGGCGCTCGCGACGTCGAGGGCCGAGCGCGCGGCGGCGGCGGCCAGCCGATGGTTGAGGATCAGGCCGAAGACCGCCACCGCCACCGCACCCGAGATCGTCCGGAAGAACTGGAGGCCGCTGGTCGCCACCCCGCGCTGGCGCCACGGCACGGCGGTCTGGACCGCGACCAGCTGGGGGGTGTTGACGAGCCCCATACCGCAACCCAGCACCAGCATCGCGACCATGAGGTGCGCCCTCCCGGCGCCCGGCCCGACCGTCGCGAGCACCAAGCCTCCCGCCACCGCCAGGACGCCTCCCACCACCATCAGGCGCCGGTAGCCGGTCCTCAGCAGGAGCCGTCCGGCGAGCGCGCTCGCGAGCGGCCAGCCGACCGAGATCGGCGCCAGCAGGAGCCCCGCGTCGATCGCCGTGCCGAGGAGGACCCCCTGGCCGTACATCGGGACGTACGCCGAGGCGGTGAAGATGATCGCACCGAGCGCGGCGCTCTCCGCGGCGGCCAGGGCGACCAGGCGGCTGCGCAGCAGCTCGACCGGCAGCATCGGCTCGGCGGCGCGGCGCTCCTGGCGGACGAAGACGGCGGCTGCCGCCACCGCCGCGGCGAGCAGGCCGACGTTCCTCGGATCGCCCCAGCCCCACAGGTGGGCGCCCTCGAGCAGGCTGAAGAGAAGGGCGGACACCGAGAACACCAGCGCCCCGATGCCCAGCAGGTCGAGCCGGTGCTCGCGCGGCTCGGGGCGCTCCTCGAGATAGGCCGCCAGGATGATCGCCGAGGCGATGCCCGGCGGGACGTTCAGGTAGAAGACCCAGCGCCAGGACAGGAGCTGGGTGATGACCCCGCCCAAGGCGGGGCCGATCAGGCTCGCGAGCCCCCAGACCCCGGAGAACACCCCTTGCATCCGCGCCCGCTCCTCGAGGTTGAAGATGTCGCCGATGACGGTGACCGCCACCGGGAACACTCCGCCCGCGCCCAGCCCCTGGAGGGCGCGAAAGGCGATCAGCTGGGGCAGGGTCCGGGCGGCGCCCGAGAGCGCGGAGCCGAGGCAGAAGAGGCCGACGGCGACGGCGTAGATCAGGCGCCGGCCGTGGCGGTCCGAGAGCTTGCCGTAGAGCGGGACGGTGACCGTGGTCGCCACCAGGTAGGCGGAGAAGACCCAGCTGTAGTGCGCCACGCCGCCCAGCTCGCCGACCACGGTCGGCATGGCGGCGGCGACCGCCGTGGCCTCGATGGCGCCCAGGAAGAGGCCCAGGAGGACCGAGGCAGTGACCAGCTTGCGGCGGGGTCCGGCTTCCACGGGCGCGTGTCGGGGGAGAGGGTTCCGGGCGGGAGACCCGGAACCGGAGCCGGCATTCTACGCCGTGCCGGCGGGTCTGCTACCCTTCGAGACCACCATGCCGATCGTGACCATCCTCCACGAAGGAGAGATCCGCACCGAGGTCGCCGCCGGCACCCGGCTCGTCCACGCCATCGAGGGCGCCGGCGTCGACATCGGCCACCGCTGCGGCGGCTGGGCCCGGTGCACGACCTGCCGGGTCGAGCTCGTGGCCGGCGAGCCCGAGAAGATGACCGAGGCCGAGGGCCTGCGCCTCGAGGAGCGCGGGCTGGACGGCGTGCGCCTGTCGTGCCAGATCCTGGTCGACCGGGACATGACGGTGCGCCCGGTGATGCTGGTCTCGGAGCAGGGCTGGAGCGATCCGGGCCCTGCGCCCGAGCCGGAGATCACGCCCGAGCCGGTGTGGGGCCGGAAGCCGGCTCCACCCAGCCCGTCAGGTGGCGCGCCACCAGGTCGGCCAGGAAGCGCAGGTGGTCCGGCCGGTCGTTGAGGGCCGGGACGTAGCGGAACCGCCCGCCGCCCGCCTCGGTGAAGAACCGGCGGTTCTGGACGTCGATCTCCTCGAGCGTCTCCAGGCAGTCCGACGAGAACCCGGGGCACACGACGTCCAGGCTCGCGACCCCGGCGCGTCCCAGCGCGGCGACCGTGTCCGCCGTGTACGGCTTGATCCACTCCTCGCGCCCGAACAGGGATTGGAAGGCCACGATCCACCGGTCGTCGGCCAGCCCCAGCTCCCCCGCCACCAGCCGCGCGGTCTTGCGGCACAGGCACGGGTAGGGATCGCCGCCCTCGAAGTAGCGCTGCGGAATCCCGTGGAAGGAGAACAGCAGCTTCTCGGGGGCGCCGCCCGCGCCGGGCCGCTCCCAGAGCTCCCGGATCGAGGCGGCGAGCGCGCCGACGTAGCCCGGCTCGTCGTGCCAGCCGTGGATCGTCCGGAGCTCGGGCACCACTCGCCAGGAGGTGAGCTCGCGGGCCACCGCGTCGAACACCGAGCCGACGGTGGTGCCCGAGTACTGGGGATACATCGGGAGCACCAGGAGGCGGGTGGACCCGGCCTCGCGCAGCTCGCGGAGGGCGCGCCCCACCGACGGCTCGCCGTAGCTCATGCCCGCCCGCACGTGGACCGGCGGCCCCACCTCGCGGCCCAGGATCTCGGCCAGCCCGGCCGCCTGGCGCTCGGTCGAGAGGGCGAGCGGCGAGCCCCCCTCGGTCCAGACCGTCTCGTAGAGGTGGGCGGACGTCTTCGGCCGGCGGGTGAGCACGAACAGGTTGAGGATCGGCCACCACTTCCAGCGCGGCAGCTCGATCACCCGCGGGTCGGAGAGGAACTCCCGCAGGTAGGGGCGCAGGGCCTTCGCCGTCGGCGCCTCCGGCGTCCCGAGGTTGACCACCAACACCCCGACGCCGGGCACCTGGTCGTGGGCGAAGCTCTTGCGGGCGGTGTACTCCATGGCGCGGGCGAGTCTATCGCCCGGCCCTAGAACCTGGACGCGGACCGCTCCTTGGCGGGCAGGACCTCGAGGCAGGTGGTCCACCAGCCGGTCTCGAGGGTCGTGACGAACTCCTCCGGCAGGCGCTCGGCGCGCATCTCGGCGGCGAGGGCGCGCCAGTCGTAGGCGAGCGGCACCAGATCCACGCGCGGCGCGCCGTCGCGGCCGCCGCCGTCCGGGGCGTCGAGCAGTGCGTACCAGACCTCGGTCCGCCCGTCGTTGGCCGGCCGGCCGATCACCCCGACGTTCACCGCGTCGCGCCCCGAGGGCAGGCGCCGGTGCCAGTGGAGCCCGGTGTGGGTGACCAGCAGACCGTCGGCCCCCTCCTGGTCGAGCAGCACCTCGAGGAAGGCGTCCGGCGTCGCCGAGGCGAAGAGGAACTCGTTGATTCGCCGCGGCGAGCCGTGGACCAGGAGGAGCTGGCGCTCGCCGAGGCGCACCCGGCGCCGGCGCGGCAGCCGCCCCATCCAGGCCTTGAAGTCGTCGGAGGTGTTCTCCTCGGTGTAGCGGTAGGAGAGATCGGCGAAGTGGTTGTCCCGCGGATCGGTGTAGCCGCAGTTGCAGTCGGGGGCGTCGGTGGCGAGCGACTCCTCGTAGTTGCCCTGGATCGAGCGGACGCCGCCGTCCGCAAGCAGCGGGCGCACCTTCTCCGGGTGCGGCCCGAAGGCGCCCAGGTCGCCCAGGCAGTAGATCGCCTCGGCGCCCCGGCGCCGGGCGTCCTCGAGCAGGGCGGCGAGCGCCAGGTGGTTCGAGTAGACGCCGCCGAAGACCGCGATCCTGCCGTAGGGCCCCTCGATCGGCGTCGGGTCGGGCGCGGCCGGCCGGGACGAGGCGAAGGCGCGGCGCTCGGCCCGGCGCTCGTCCTCCGAGAGCCGGCGCCCGACCGCGCCCGCGGCCTTGCGGAACTCTCCCAGGGGGACGAGCTTCTCCCCCCAGGTCGCCATCCCGCGGTGGGCGGTCAGCTTCTCGCGAGCGATCCGGCGCTGCTCGGCGAGGCGCGCGCGCTGCCCCTCCTCACGCGACTGCGGCGGTCGTTGGCTCATGGTCGGTCCCTCCGCGCGAGCCGCCGGCCGAGACGGAGCGCGGCCGTCAGGTTCGGCATGACACTCCGTAGACGTGGCAGGTCCAGCACGCCGGGTGGGCGAGCGGGTACGTGGTGAGCGAGTCGGCGAGCGTCTCGCCCATCCGCCCCTCGGGCTCGTTGACCAGGATCGGGCACACCCACACGCCCTGGTCGGTCACCATCCGGCAGCTCGAGCACTGGAGGTGGTCCCACGAGCCGTCGGGCACGTCGCCCGCGGAGAGGCGCTGCCAGGTCTCGTAGGCGCCGCCGCGCTCGGCCTCGGCGCCGATCTGGAAGATCGGCAGCACCTTGAGCCGCGGCTTGCCGATCCCGAGCCCCCGGAGCAGCTCGAAGAACCGCGCCTTGCCTTCGTCCGAAGCGTTCTCCTGGTGCACCTCGGTCACCGTGAGCACCGGATTCAGGCCCGCCGCCACCAGGTTGCGAATGCCCGCCATCGCCCGCGCGAAGACGCCCTCGCCCCGGATCGCGTCGTTCGCCTCGGCGGTGAAGCCGTCGAGCGAGACCCGCACGTCGAGGGAGTAGGGCGAGGCGGCCGAGATCGCGGCCAGCCGCCGGCAGCGCTCCTCGTCGAGCAGCACGCCGTTGGTCAGCACGGTCGTCGGGCCGGCGCCGAGCGAGGCCTCGAGGATCGCCTCCATCTCCGGGTTGAGGAAGCTCTCGCCGCCCGTGAAGTAGTACTCCTTGACGCCCAGCTCCTCGGCCTCCGCGAGGTAGCGGCGAACCGTCTCGAGGCTCAGGTAGTCGTGGGTGTGGTTGGTCGGCGAGCACGACACGAAGCAGTGGGTGCAGGCGAGGTTGCATACCGTGCCCGCGACCTGGAACCAGAGGGTGTCGAGCGACTCGAGCGCGACCCGCGGGGGTCCACCGGAATCTGGGCCGGAGCCTGGGGCGGAATCCGGGCCGCCGGGGCCGGGCGTGCCGGCGGGATCGAGCGGGGACGTTCGGGGCTGGTGGCTGGGCTCGCTCATGGGGTCTCCTCTCGCGCCGGTGCGCGCTCGGCGGCCGCGGCGGCACTCTTCGATGGGATCACCGGCTCCGAGGGCAGCAGCACGGCGCGGCGGAAGTCGATCGCCAGGGGCACGATCTCGCCCGGGCGGGCGGCGAGCGCCGCCGGCAGGTCGACCTGGAGCTCCAGGCCGGCGCCGTCCCCGGCGCGGCGTTGCTCATGGCAGGCGTGCGCCACGACGGTGAGGCGCCGGCGCCCGCCGAGGAAGGTCGAGCTGACCACCTCGGCCAGCAGGTGGGCGACCTCGGGAGCCGCGGGGGCGAGGTCCTCGGGCCGCACCATCAGCCGTCCCGGGGCGGAGCCGTTGGTCGCGCCGAGGCCGCTCGCGTCCACCCCGTCCGGCGACCAGCGTCCCAACGGGCCGGAGAGGGTGCCCTGCCGCCGGTCCCAGGTGACCGGCAGGAAGTTCGCCTCGCCGATGAACGAGGCGACGAAGGGCGTGGCGGGCCGGCGGTAGAGGGCCTCGGGGGTGCCGACCTGCTCGAGCCGGCCGTCGCGCAGCACCGCCACCCGGTCGCCCAGGGCCATCGCCTCCTCCTGGTCATGGGTCACGTAGAGGGTGGTCACTCCGGACTCGGCGAGGCGCCGGGCGAGCTCGGAGCGCAGCGCCAGGCGCAGGCGGGCGTCGAGGGCCGCGAGCGGCTCGTCGAGCAGGAGCGCCCGGGGCTCGGAGGCGAGGGCCCGGGCGAGGGCCACCCGCTGGCGTTCGCCGCCCGAGAGCTGGCTCGGGTAGCGCCCGGCGAGCGGGGCGATCTCGAAGCGCTCGAGGAGCGGCGCCACGCGGGCGCGGGCGGCCCGCCGGCCCAGCCTGCCGGTGGCCGGGCGCTCGCCGCGCCGGCCGGCGCCGCCGCGCGTCACCCGCAGGGGGAAGGCCACGTTGTCCTCGACCGTCATGTGGGCGAAGAGGGCGTAGCTCTGGAAGACCACCCCCAGGCGCCGGCGCTCGGGCGGCACGCCGCGCACCGAGCGGCCGTCGAAGCGGACGTCTCCCGACTGCGGCGCGAGCAGGCCGGCGACGATCGCGAGCAGCGTCGACTTGCCGGCGCCCGAAGGGCCGAGGACGGTGGTGACCTCTCCGGCCGGGGCCTCCAGGGTGAGCTCGGAGAGCCCGGCCGGCGGGAGGCGGCCGGACACGACTCCGTCCCGTTGCCGGCCGCCGTAGGCGAAGCTCACCCGCTCGATGGCGATCGCCACGCCTCGCCCGGCCTCGCCTCCCCGCCGCGTACGCTCCGCCACGGCGCTCACGCCCCCTGCCTGACGGCGATCAGCTCGCTCCGGCCCAGCCGCTCGATGGCGACGAGCAGCGGCAGGATGCCAGCCAAAAAGAGCGTGGTCGCGGCCGAGGAGACCGCGAAGCTGTTCGAGGTGTAGGTCGCGAACAGCGCCGCCGGGTAGGGCTGGTGGAGCGGCGTCGCGAGGAGGAAGCTGGCGTTGAACTCGCCCCAGGAGACCGCCGCCACGATCAGCGCTCCCAGGCTCGCCGGCCGGCGCAGCCGCGGCCAGGTGATCCGGGCGAAGCGAGCGAGCGGGCCGGCGCCCAGGGTGGCCGCCGCGCGTTCCTCGTCGAAGGCCTCGCCGCGGAGTGCGTGGAGCAGGGTGCGCAGCAGCAGAGGCACGGTGTAGAGGAGGTGGCCCACCGCCACGAACCACCAGGCGCCGCGCACCAGGGCGTAGGTCTCGATGAGCGCGATCGCCACCGCGATCCCGGGCACGGCGAGCGGTAGGAGCGCCAGCTCCTCCAGGAGCTTGGCGCCCGGGAACGGGTGCCGCACCAGGCCGTAGGCCGCGGGCAGGCAGAGCGCCAGGCCGGCGCTCACCGCCACGGCCGCGAGCGCCGCCGAGTAGAGGAGCGATCCCCCGTAGAGATGGAGCACGTAGGCGAACCACTTGAGCGACACCGCCGCCTCGCGCCCCCGCACCCAGCCCTCGCTCGCCATGCCCAGCCGGGCGGCGGGCAGGAAGGCGCCGGCGACCACCACCGCCACGGGCAGGAGCACCAGCGCTCCGAGGGCCCAGCAGTAGGCCACTCCCAGGCGCCGGCCCGCGCGCCCGCCTGCGCTCGGCCGGCCCCTCATCCGTAGATCCACTCCTCGCCGCGGGTCAGCCAGCGCAGCAGGCCGGCCGCCGCCAGCGTGGCGCCGGCGAGCAGCAGGCAGAGCGCCGCGGCGTACCCCAAGTCCAGGAAGCCGGTGTACTCGGTGTAGATCGCGAGCGGCACGAGCTCGAGCTTGCGGGCCAGGATCAGGGCCACCCCGAACGAGCCCATCGAGGCGGCGAAGGTCACCGCCAGGGTGGAGACCAGGGCCGGCCAGAGCTGCGGCAGGGTGATCCGCAAGAGCCGCTCGAGCCAGCTCGCCCCGAGGGTGGCGGCGGCGCGCTCCTGGTCCGGGTCGAGGCGCCCGAAGGCGGCCTCGAGGGTCAGCGTGGCGCGCGGCACCTCGAAGTAGACGTAGGCCGCCACCAGCCCGCCCAGGGTGTAGGCGCTGCCGGCGAGGAGCGGCCGGCCGGTGAGCACCCGAAGCACCGCCGGCAGCAGCCCGAGGCGCCCGAGGACCAGGATCGCGAGGAACCCGACGATCACCCCGGAGAAGGTGAGCGGCAGGGCGAGCACGGTGCGCAGGGCCGCTCTGCCGGGGAAGCGGTGGCGGGCGAGCATCCAGGCCGGCGGCAGGCAGAGCACGATCGAAGCCGCGGCCACCGACAGCGAGAGGACCAGGCTGTTGCGGAAGGCGGCGAGCTCGCCCGCCGCGGCGAGCGCCCGGGCATAGTTGCCGAGACCCGCCGCCGCGCCGGCTCCCGCCGCGCTCGCCGGCCGCCCCAGGATCCCCGGGGTGGCGTGCAGGCTGTCGGGCAGGAGCCCGGCGAGCGGCACCACGAAGGCCGCGAGCAGGAAGAGACCGAGCGGCAGGCACAGAAGCGCCCCCACCAGCGGCCGGGCACCGAGATGCCTCGCCCCCCGCGACCCGGCGGATCTCACTCGGGCGCCCCCTCCCCGTGGCGGATCCGCTCCTGCCAGGCGCGCTTGAGCGGGTCCGAGGCGGCGGCCATCTCGCCCAGGTCGAGGTTCTGGACCCGCGCGTAGTCGGCCAGTGGCAGGAAGTTCTTCGCCACCTCCGCGGGCATCGCGCCCGGCACCACCGGCCGGAAGTAGGAGCGGGCGAACTCGGCCTGCGCCGGGGCGGTGAGCAGCCAGTCGAGATAGCGCTTGGCCGCCGCCTCGTGCGGCGCGCCGGCGACCAGCCCCATGACCAGCGGCATCGAGACCGACCCTTCCTCCGGGATCACCACCTCGATCGGGCCGCCGTCGACGTAGCGCATCTTGTAGCCGTTGCCGTCGGCGTTGATCCAGATCGGGATCTCGCCCCGCAGCACGTCGTTGTAGATCGACTCCCGCGGGTAGGACTGGACGTTGGCGTCGAGCTTCTCGAGGTAGGCGAGGCCGGGCTCGAAGTCGTGCGCGTCGCCTCCCAGGAGGTGATTGATGCCGTAGACGAAGGTGTACGCCGTCCCGCCCCAGGTCGGGTCGTCGTAGGCGACGAGCCCCTTGTACTCGGGGCGGAGCAGGTCCTGCCAGCTCTTCGGCACCGGCTTGTCGCCGAGCGCCGCGGTGTTGACGACGAGCGCGATCGCGCCGGTGTGCACCGTCCACCACTTGCCGTCCGGATCCTTCAGGCCGTCGGGGATCTGGTCCCAGCCGGCCGGCTCGTAGGCCTGGTGCAGACCGCGCCGCGCCGCCTCGTAGCCGATCGCCCCGGAGTAGTAGGCGGTGTCCGCCTGCGGGTTCGCCTTCTCCGCCTCGAGGGCGGCCATCGCCGCCGAGGAGCCCTTCATGTCCGGCGGCACCCTCACGCCGGTCGTCTTCTGGTAGAGGTCGGTGACCGCCCCCCAGTTGGCGTAGTTCGGGATGCAGTCGTACTGGACGACGACGTCGGACGTAGCCGGCGGCGACGCCTTCGCCGCCCCGTCGTCCCCCCCTGGCCGGGCGCACGCCCCGGTCCCTGCTGCGAGGAGCAGCAGCGCCGCCCCCACCTGCGATCTGCGCGGTCTCACCGTCGTGTTCCCCCTGGTCGTTTCTCTCGCTCGCCGTGCCCGGCCGGCGCGCCCGGCGGGCGGCGAGACCCCCCGGTCTCGCCGGCTTCGACGCCGGTCCGGAAGGTCGCTTCGGATTCGGTGGTCAGTGCCGCCGTCCGCGCGGCGGCGAGCGGCCGCCCGGCACGGGTAGGAAGGCGAGGTGGGGGCGGACCGGCGGCGAGAGCGCCGCGGGCCTGCGCAGAGCGGCGAGGAGCCGGCCGAGGGCCGCCGCCAGGCGGGCGAGCGGGCCTTCCCGGCCGGCCGCCCGGCGGGCGATCCAGCGCTCGAGGTCCGCCGGGCGATCGAGGTCGGCGAGCGGCTCGAGCAGCTCGACCGCCAGGCCGGCGGCGCGAAGCGTCGCGAGCAGGCTCGCGAGCGTTCCCTTGCGGCACCAGGAGACGCGGCGGATCAGGCTGCCCAGCGGGCACCGGGCGGCGAGCAGGTAGAGGCCGCCGTCGGGCGACGGGCCGACCACCACCCGCCGCTCGGCGCCCGGGCCGTTGCCGAGGAGCGCGAGCGCTTGCTCGACGTGCGCCGGGCGCAGGCCGGGGGTGTCGGTGCCGACCGCGACCAGCGCGCCGGGCCCGCCGTCGCCGGCCGGGCGCAAAGCCTCGTCGAACGCCCCCGCGAGGCGCTCGCCGAAGCCGGTGCCCCGCTGCGGGATCGGCTGGGCGTCCTCCGGCAGCGCCAGGGGCGCCGGCGAGGAGACCGCGAGCCGGCATCCGGCGCCACGGGCGGCCGCCAGGGCCTCGTCGAGGCAGAGCCGGTAGAGCTCCCGCTCCCGGTCGCCGAAGCGCCGCGGCAGGAGTCGGCGGCGATGGCCCTCGGCGTCCGCGCCCCGGGTGAAGACCAGGAGGGCCGGGCGCCCGGGGGCCGCCGAGCAGGTTCCGGCGGGCGGCGTGTCGCGATTGACCGGATGCCCCCCGCAACCCCTCGATCCCCTTCCCACCCCACGGGGGGGAAGGGGACGCCCCCTCCCGTTCACTCTGCTCCCCGAGACACTCGGCTCATTCGTCACGATTCCGGCCTGATCGGTCATCCAGTTCCCTATACGGCCTGCGCAGGCGAGCGGATCATCGGTCCGCCTCGGCCCGGGCGCGCGGAGGTCCGGGCCGCCCGGAGCCGGGGAAACCGGCGGGCCGGAGGGAGATGTCACGACTTTAGCAGCTGAGGGAAGGGAGATATCATCGCCGGACCTTGGTCCGCTTTCTCGTGCTGGCCCTGCCCCTCGTGATCCTGGCTCAGGCGCTGTTCCACTTCGGCGTCGAGGCCCTCGACCTGGCGCGCCCCCAGGCGCTGCCCGCGCCCTACCTGCTCGGCCTCTGGGTGCTCGAGGGGCTGGGCCTCGTGGCGCTCTTCGCGCTGGTCCGCGAGCGTCATCTCAACCGCTGGGCGGCGGGTCTCGCCGCGGCCTGGACCGCATGGGTCTTTCGCGGGCCCGTGCTCGCCCTGACGGTGGCCGGGGCCTCGACCCTCTCGGCCCACGCCTGGTGGACCCTGGTGATCGGCTGGTTCGGCCTCTACACGGTCTGCGGCCTGCTGATGGCGGCGGTGGCCGGACCCGAAGGGGAGGCCGGGTGAGAGTCGTCGCCGTCGGCCACGCCTTCCCTCCCCACTACTACGACCAGGAGACCCTGCTGGCGACGCTGCGGCGCCACTGGGCGAGGCGCCACCACAACCTGGCCCGCCTCGAGCAGCTCCACCGAAACGTCCTGGTCGGCGGCCGTCATCTCGCCCTGCCGATCGACGAGTACGAGGCCCTCGAGACCTGGGGCCAGGCCAACGACGCCTGGATCCGGGTGGCCCAGGAGGTGGGCGGCGCGGCGCTCTCGGACGCCCTCGGCCGCGCCGGCCTCGCCCCCGAGGAGGTCGACTGCCTGATCTCGGTCTCGGTGACCGGCATCGCCACGCCGTCGCTCGACGCCCGGCTGATCAACCGGCTGGGCCTCTCCCCGCGGCTCAAGCGGGTGCCGATCTTCGGCCTCGGCTGCGTGGCGGGCGCCGCCGGCATCGCGCGGGCGGCGGACTACGTGCGGGCCTACCCCGACCAGGTCGCGGTGCTCCTGTCGGTCGAGCTGTGCAGCCTGACGATGCAGCTCCAGGACCTCTCGATCCCGAACCTGATCGCCTCCGGACTGTTCGGCGACGGCGCCGCGGCGGTGGTGGTGGCGGGCGCCGAGAGGGCGCTGCCGGGGAACGGAGCCGGGGACCGGCCGGGGCCCCGGGTGGTCGCCACCCGCTCGGTCTTCTACCCCGACTCGGAGCGGGTCATGGGTTGGGACATCTCGGAGAGCGGCTTCCAGATCGTCCTCTCGGCGGAGGTGCCGGACGTCGTCCGGCGCCACCTGCGCCACGACGTCGACGCCTTCCTCGCCGGCCAGGGCCTCGACCGCGCCGCGATCGGCTCCTGGGTCTGCCATCCGGGCGGGCCGAAGGTGCTCGAGGCGATGGAGGAGGCGCTCGAGCTGCCCGCGGGGGCCCTCGACGTGACCTGGCGGAGCCTGCGCGAGGTGGGCAACCTGTCGTCGACGTCGGTGCTGCTGGTCCTCGAGGAGACGATGGCGAGCCGGCGGCCGGAGCCGGGAACGGCGGGGTTGATCCTGGCGATGGGGCCGGGGTTCTGCTCGGAGCTGGTGCTGGTGGAGTGGTGAGGTGGGCGAGGGAGGCGAGGGCTAGGGTGGGTTCGCAGCCGGAGCGGGCCTCCCGCTCCGCCGGGATTGCCCGATGACCTGTGGCTCCTCGCGGGGGGAAGGGAGGGGATAGGATTCCACGCCAATGGCGACGGTCGATACCCGGGTCCTCTTCACCGTGCTCGTCGGGATCGTGGCGCTCGAGCGGCTTGCCGAGCTGCGGCTGGCGCGGGGGCATGCTCGGCGGTTGCTGGCGCGGGGCGGGGTGGAGGTGGGGGCGGGGCACTATCCCTGGATGGTCGCTCTCCACGCGGCGTTTCTCGTCTCGTGCGTGGCCGAGGTCTGGCTCCTGGACCGGCCCTTCCTGCCCGCCCTGGCGGCCGCGGCCCTCCTCGTCCTGGCGATCGCGTCGGCGCTTCGCTACCGGGCGATCCAGGCCCTCGGCGAGCGCTGGACGACGCGGGTGATCGTCGTCCCCGGGGCGAGCCCGGTCACCGCCGGGCCCTATCGCTACCTCCACCACCCCAACTACCTGGCGGTGGCGCTCGAGATCGCCGCCCTGCCGCTCGTCCACACCGCCTGGGTGACCGCGCTCCTCTTCTCCGGTGCCAACGGCCTCCTCCTCGGCCACCGCATCCGGGTCGAAGTCGCGGCGCTCGAGCGGGCGGCGAGCTCGCGCTCCGTGCCGCACGACGCGGAGCCGGCCGGGGGGCGAGGGCGGTGAGCCGGGAGGAGATCTTGCAGGGAATTCGCGAAGTGGCGCGGGAGCACCTGGCCTGGGAGCGCCCGCTCCAGCCCCCCATGCGACTGGTCGAAGACCTGGCGCTCGACTCGATCCGCCTCCTCACCCTGGCGGTCGAGGTCGAGAACCGGTTCGAGGTCTGCCTGGACCCACAGGACGAGGAGGCGATCACGACCATCGGCGACCTGGTGGACGCGGTCGAGAGGAAGCTTGACGGCGCCTGAGCCCACAAAGCGAGCCGCGAGTGTCGAGCTCGCCGGCCCCGGACCCCTGCCCTACGGGGGCTCTGCCGCGCCCGACGAGACCCTGCTCGACCTCCTGGAGCGGGCCGCAGGGGTCGAGGATCGCGGTCTCACCTTCCTCGACCGGCGCGAGCGGGCGACCTTCCTGCCCTGGCGCGCGGTGGTCGAGGGCGCGCGGCGCACCGCCGCCGCCCTCGCCGCGTCGGGCGTCGAGCCAGGGGATCGGGTCGCCCTGGTCCATCCGACCTCGCCGGAGTTCTTCGCCGCCTTCTTCGGCAGCCTGGTGGCGGGCGCCGTCCCCGTCCCGCTCTACCCGCCGGTGCGCCTGGGGCGCCTCGTCGAGTACCACCGCCGGACCGCGCGCATGATCACCGCCGCCGGGGCCCGCCTGGTGCTCGCCGACCGGCGGGTCCGCCGCCTCCTGGGGGAGGCGATCGAGCGCGCCCGGCCGGCGCTCGGCTGCCGCACCCTGGAGGAGCTACCGCAGCCGGCGGCAGCCGGCGCGCTCCGGCGGGCCGCGCCCTCCGACCTGGCGCTCGTCCAGTTCTCCTCGGGCACCACCGTCGACCCCAAGCCGGTCGCCCTCTCCCACCGCGCGGTCCTCGCCCAGGTCACGACGCTCAACGGGCTCTGGCCCGACGCCGACCGCCTCACTCCCACCGGTGTCTCGTGGCTGCCGCTCTACCACGACATGGGGCTGATCGGCTGCGTCTTCCCGGCGCTCGAGCTCGCGACCGACCTGACGCTCCTCGGCCCGGAGGTCTTCGTGAGCCGGCCCGCGGCCTGGCTGCGCGCCATCTCCCGGTCGCGCGCCATGGTCTCGCCCGCCCCCAATTTCGCCTACGGGCTGTGCGTCGAGAAGATCCGCGACGAGGAGCTCGACGGTGTCGACCTCTCGTCGTGGCGGGTGGCATTGAACGGCGCCGAGGCGGTCTCGGCCCGGACGCTTCGCGCCTTCGCCGATCGCTTCGCGCGCTGGGGCTTCCGCGCCGAGGCCCTGACCCCGGTCTACGGGCTCTCGGAGGCCTCCCTGGGGGTGACCTTCGCGCCGCTCGGCAGCCCCTTCACCGCCGCGCGCTTCGAGCGCCGCTCGCTCGAACCCGGCGAGGCGGCGCGCCGGGCCGCGCCGGCGGCCGGGCCCGGGCGACCGGCCGGCCGCGAGCTGGTGGCGCTGGGCTCTCCCCTCCCCGGCGTCGAGCTCGAGGTGCGCGACGACCTCGGCCACCCGCTGCCCGCCGGCCGGGTGGGGCGGATCTGGGTGCGCGGCCCGTCGCTCATGGACGGCTACCTGGGCCGCCCGGAGGCGACCGCCCGGGTCGTGGTCGAGGGCTGGCTCGACACCGGCGACGTGGGCTTCCTCTCGGACGGCGAGCTCTACCTGACCGGCCGCGCCAAGGACCTGGTCATCCTGCGCGGTCGCAACTACGGGCCGGAGGAGATCGAGACCGCCGCCTGCGCCGCTCCGGGCGCGCGCGCCGGCTGCGCGGTCGCCGCGAGCTACCTTCCCGAGGAGGCCGACCAGGAGGAGCTGCTCATCCTGGTGGAGGCGGCGCGCGGCGCCGCGAGGCCGGTGCGCCGGGCGCTGCCGGCGGCGGTCCGGGAAGCGGTGATCGCCGGCACCGGCCTCGCCGCGGGACGGGTCGCGGTGCTCGAGCCCGGCACCCTTCCCCGGACCTCCTCGGGCAAGCTTCGCCGCGCCGAGGCGCTCCGCCTCTGGCTCGCCGGTGAGCTCGAGGCGCCGGCGCCGGTCACCCCGCTGCGGTTGGCCGCCGCGGTCACCCGCTCGAGCCTCGCCTACGCCCGGCTCCGGCGAGCGGGAAGGGAGTGAGTTGGACCTGCTGGTCGTCGGCGGCGGGCCGGCGGGGCTCGCGGTGGCGATCCGGGCCCGTCTCGCCGGCCTCTCCGTCACCGTCCTCGACCGCGACCGGCCGCCGATCGACAAGCCGTGCGGCGAGGGGCTGATGCCCGACGGACTGGCGCGCCTCGCCGAGCTGGGGGTCGAGCTTCCGGGCTCCGCGGACTGCTCTCCCTTCCGCGGCATCCGCTATCTCGACGGCGACACGGTGGCCGACGGCCGCTTCCCCGGTGGCGCCGCCGGCCTCGGCGTGCGCCGGACGGCGCTCCACGAGGCGCTGGCGGGGCGCGCCGAGGCCCTGGGCGCGCGCCTCGTCTGGGGCGAGCGGGCGACCGTCCTCGAGCTCGGCACGGGGCGCGGCGAGCGCCCCGCGGTCCGGACCGCCTCCGGCTCGCGCCACGTCGGGAGCTGGCTGGTCGGCGCGGACGGCCTGGGCTCGAAGGTGCGCGCCTGGGCCGGGCTCGCGGGGCGGGGTGCCGACGGGCCGACCCCGGGGCCCAGGGGAGGCGGCCGCTTCGGCGTCCGCCGCCATTACCGGATCGCGCCCTGGAGCGACCGGGTCGAGGTCCACTGGGCCGATCGCTGCGAGGCCTACGTCACTCCCGTGGGTCGGGAGCGGGTGGGGGTGGCGATGCTGTGGAGCGGAGAGAGCGCCAATTTCGACGCCCTCCTGGCACGGGTGCCGGCGCTCGCGGCGCGTCTCGCCGGCGCCCCGAGGGACTCCCGCGACCTCGGTTGCGGCCCCCTGGCGCGCCGCCCGCGGGCGGTCGTGCGACGGCGGATCGCCCTGGTGGGCGACGCTTCCGGCTACCTCGACGCGATCACCGGCGAGGGCCTCTCCCTGGCGTTCCACCACGCCTTCGCCCTCGTCGAGGCGGTGCTCGCGGCCCAGGCGGAGGGGGGACGCGTGAGCGCCGGCCGCGAGCCGCTCGCCGCCTACGCCCGCGCCCACCGACGCCTGCGTCGCCTGCCGGAGACCCTGATTCGCCTGCTCCTGGCCGTCGAGCGCCGGCCCGGGCTGCGCCGCCGGATGGTCGGCGCCCTGGCCGCCGAGCCCGAGCTCTTCGGGCGCCTGCTGGGGATCCACGCCCGCGCTCTCGCCCCCCGGGACCTCGGGGTCGGCGGCGCCCTCCGCCTCGCCCGCCGGCTCGCCGTCTCGTGAGCGGAGCGCCTCGACGTCGGCCGACGCCGCCGTAGCCCTCGGGCGGCCCGGCGCGCGACGGGGCGATCCGCCGGCCTCGCGTTTTCGTATAGGGTCTCGGAACCCTGCTCGCGACCCGCCAGAGAAACCCGGAGGAGACCTCTGTGCCCAGCCGACCGAAATCCCCGCTCGCACGGACCGCCGCCGCCCTTCTCGTCCTGCTCGCGGCCGCCGCCGCCCGCCCGGGCCTGGCCGCCGACTCGACGCTCGAGACCCACTTCGACCTGGGCGGCTCGATCTACCTCTTCGAGTATCTGCCGCAGCTCGAGGGCGCGCGCGAGAAATTCGAGATCTACGCCTTCGTGCTGAACCTCGACGGCGCCACCGAGGACGGGCGTTACGGCCTCCACGTCCAGACCCGGGCGCGCGACTCGAAGCTGCGTTCCTACTTCGTCTCCGACGTCTGGTTCCAGGAGGCCTACGTCTGGGCGAAGACCCCCGTGGGCGACCTCCACGTGGGCAAGGTCTACCGCAAGGTGGGCCTCTTCTGGGACGACTCCTTCTTCGGCAACGTCCAGTACTTCAACGGCCTGAAGCTCAACCCGGACTACGGCGCCGAGCTCGTCGGCAGCCGCCCGGCGGGCGAGGGCTTCCACCTCGACTACTCGGCCCAGTACTTCGTGAACAACGACAAGGTCGCGGGCTCGCTCCCGGGCCGCGACGTCGAGAGCGACGACACGGCGGAGCTGCGCAACACGGTGACCGGCCGGGTGGCGCCGACCTGGAGCTTCGGCCCCGGCCGCTCGCTCGCCATCGGCCTCTCGGGGCTCTCGGGCCGGATCGCCCGGCACGACGTGGCGGCGGAGAGCTTTGACCTCCGGCAGATGGCGGGCGACGCGACCCTCACCCTCGGGCCCTGGATCGGCTACGCCGAGGTGCTCGACCAGAGCGGCGAGCCGGCCGATGCCGCCCACCCCCACTCGCGCCTGGGCTACGACGACTCGACCTACTACCTGGTGGGCACCCGCTGGCGGCCGATCGCCCCGCTCCAGCTCCGGCTCAACTGGAGCCAGGTGGCCTACGACGGCGCCGCCGCCACTGAGACCGAGATCCTGCCGGGGGTCACCTACAGCCTGCGGGACAACCTCAACCTGATCCTCGAGTACGACTACTGGAAGACCGAGCCCGACCACGGCCCGGAGACGTTCATCGACAAGAGCTGGAGCTTCGTGGTGAATTACGTGTTTTGATCGGGTGCCCGGACCGGAGGCACACCCGGTGGGCGCTGCCAGCCTCTGCTCCTGCCTCACCGGACCGCCTTGCTCTTCCGCGCCCGGCCCAGGAGATCCTTCAGCTCTTCGAGGGTCTCCTCCAGCCAAGCCAGCCGCTGGGCCGGAGTGAGGCGCAACCCCTCGCGCACCGCGGCGTCGCGGGCCCGGTCGAAGTCCCAGGTGTCGGGTCTGTCCGGTTCCGGCACGCCTCGCACCGCCCTGGTCATGAGTCCCTTCCCGGCCCGGCGGTGTCGTCCTCCGCCACTTGGAGCCGAAGAAGAGCTTCCACGTCGGCCAGGTCCTGGGCCCGGCCCGCGGCACGCTTCATCTCCACCAGGTCCTCGATCGCCAGCACCCGGACCTCCACCTCGCCGAGTAGCGCGATGGCGGCCCGGTGGTACCGCTCGTCGAAGTCGAACGGCTCCTCGACGAAGAGGTCGACGAGAAAGCCCGGCTCGTCCGGGTGCCCAAGAGAGAAGACGCGAGCGTTCTTCTCGCGGACCCACCGCGCTCGCTCCGACTCGTCGGCGAAGCTCTCGAGCTGAACCGGCACGCGCGGTTGGAAGCCCAGCCGCTTGAAAGCGTCGACCGCATGCAGGACGTTTCCTCGATCGAGCTGGATCACGAGGTCGAGGTCTACCGTCGTGCGGAGATATCCGTGCAGGACGACGGCGACGCCTCCGACGACCAGGAATCGGACGCCCTCGCGCTCGAGCGCTCCGAGCACTCGCTCTACGTGCCGCCTCATGGCCGGGACTCTACCAGCCGGGGTGCGGCGGTGAGGCGCAACCCCGCGCGGAATTCGCCTCCGTGAACCGCCTGTTCTAGCTTCCACCATGAGTGCGGCCGTGCAGGACTGGGCTCCGTTCCGGGCGGACGAGCGCCCGGTCGACGAGCTGCCGCGCCACGGCGCCTTCCGGCTCGCCCTCGCCTACGGCAACACCTACCACGTCGGCATGTCGAGCCTCGGGTTCCAGCGCACCCTGCGCCTGGTGGCCGACCGGCCGGGCTGGGTTGCCGAGCGCTTCTTCACCGACGGCGCCGGCGCGCCGGTCTCGGTCGAGTCCGGCCGGCCGCTCGCGGACTTCGGCTGCGTCGCTTTCTCGGTCTCCTTCGAGGAGGACTACGTCGGCCTCTTGCGGCTCCTCGACCGGGGCGGCATTCCGCTGCGCCGCGCCGAGCGCGGACCCTGGCACCCGCTGGTGGTGATGGGCGGCTCGTGCGCCGCGATCAATCCGCTGCCGATGGCCGAGCTGGTCGACGTCTTCGCCCTCGGCGCGGCGGAGAACCTGCTGCCCGACCTGCTCGGAGCCCTCGAAGAGGAGGCGAGCCGCGAGGCCGTCCTCGAGCGCCTGGCCTCCCGGCCGGGCTTCTACGTGCCCGCTCATCACCGTCCCGAGGAGGGCGACGACCTGGTGGGCACCTTCGGCGAGAACAAGCTCCACAAGCTCGAGCTCTCCGCCGAGCAGATGCGCCGCCCCGGGTACCTCCCGACCACGGCGATCGTCACCCCGCGCACCGAGTTCTCGGACAAGTTCCTGATCGAGATGTCCCGCGGCTGCCCGGAGAAGTGCAAGTACTGCTGGGCGACCTTCGGCATGGGCAAGTTCCGCTGGCATCCGGCGGAGTACATCCTCGCCTCGCTCGAGCGGGCGCGCCCGGTCACCGACCAGCTCGGTTTCGTCGCCACCGCCGTCGGCGACCACCCGGAGATCGAGCGCATCCTCCAGGAGGGCAACCGCCTCGGCTTCCGCACCTCGGTCTCCTCGATCCGCATCCCGGCGGTCACCGACGGCGTCCTCGCGGCCCTCCATGCCTCGGGCGACCGTTCGATCACGCTGGCGCCGGAGACCGGCAGCGACGCGCTGCGGGTGAAGCTCAACAAGCCGATCCCCAACGCCCTCTTGCTCGAGAAGGTGCGGATGATCTTCGAGCACGGCTTCACCCAGCTCAAGCTCTACTTCCTGGTCGGCATCCCGGACGAGACGCTCGACGACGTCCAGGCGATCCTCGAGCTGGTCGCCGAGTGCCGCTCGGTCATGCTCGAGGAGGCGAGGAAGACCGGCCGCATCGGCTCGATCCACGCCGGCGTCAACATCTTGATCCCCAAGCCCTACACCGCCTGGCAGCGCGCCCCGATGGACGACGAGCGGAGCTTGAAGGAGAAGCTCTCGATCCTCAAGAAGGGCGCCGCCCGCCTGCCCAACGTCAACCTCTCGGGCGGCATCTCGATCCGCCAGGCGATCTGGCAGACCTACATCACCAAGGCCGGCTCGGGCGCCGCCGAGGCCCTCGTGCGGGCCGCCCGCGGCGAGCACCTGGCGTCGATTCTCCGCGACTTCGGCCCGACGATCCGCCCCGAGGTCTTCCAGCCGGTCGAGGGCGCCTGCCGCTGGCACTTCATGCGCACCGGTTGACGATCCAGTGGTCGGATTCGCTACACCATGAGACTTCGCGGCCACCTCTGCCCGTGGACCCTGCCGGCCCTGGCGCTCCTCGCCGCGCCGGTGGTCGCGGCGCTCACCTTCCCGGTCGTGGCCGGCGCCGAGGAGCCCCACGAGAGACCCGACCTCGAAGGTGTCTGGAAGCTCGACAAGGACCTGAGCGACGACCCCCGCGAGGTGATGCAGAAGGCGATGCGCAACCGCCGGGGATTCGGCGACACCGTTCCCGGGGTGGGGACGGGACGGCCGTCCGGCGGCGGAACCTGGGGAGGTGGGAGCCGGAGGCTCCGGTGGCTCCGACCGGGGCGGGGAAATCGGGCCCGGCGCGGATGCGGAAGCGGACCGGCGCTACGACACCCTGGACATCGAGCCGATCGAAGGCGGGTGGTCGATCGAGTATGCCGACGGCCGGCGGCTGGCGATCCTGGCCGACGGTCGGGCGCACACCGCCGAGACCGAGGACGGCAAGGAAACCGTCCGGGCGCGCTGGGCCGGCGAAACGCTGGTCGTCGTCCGCAAGGTCGACCGTCGGGAGGTCTCCGAGCGCTTCGACGTCACCGACGACGGCAAGCTCCTCCAGGTGGTGACGACGATGGCGGCCGGGTGGGGCGGCGGCGGCAGGATCCAGATCCGGCGCCTCTACCGGCCGGCCGCGGCCGAGCCGCCCGGCTAGCCGGCGCCGGCTCCAAGGGTCACCTGTCGCCGAGCGACGCCTCGAAGGTGACGCCCATGGGGCGGAGGCGCTCGAGCAGGGGGAGGCCGAGCGCCGCGGCCGGTGTCAGGACGCCGGCCGGCAGGCCCGTCGCCTCGCCCCGGGCGAGACAGAGGGCGGACTCGGCGAGCATTGGAGCGGTCGCGCCGTAGCCCGGGTCGAGTGCGGCGGTGACGGTGACCCGGGCGCGGAGCGGCGGCTCGCCCGGCTCGCGGAGGCCGTCGCCCAGGATCGCGATCCGGAAGCCGCCGCGCTCGCGCTCCTCGGCCGAGGGCCCGTCGCCGGGATCGGGGAGCACGAAACGGCGCAGGAGCCAGGCCGTGGGCGCCACGGCCGCGGCGCCGGTGAACGCCTGGAGGCCGGTCGCGAGGAGGCGCGCCCGGAGCCGGCCCCGGAGCCCCCGGCCGGCGTCGACGCGCTCGTCGTAGCGGAAGTCGCGGCCGTAGGGGTAGCCGAGCAGGGCGTTCGAGCGGCGGACCACCCGCGTGTTGATCATGGCCATCAGGAAGGGCGCGGTCCACACGCCCCGGTCCCGGTCGAAGCGCGGGCCGAGCCCGCCGTTTCCGTCCGGCCCCTGGCGCTCCCCCGGCGGGTTGAGCCCGTAGGGGTCGAGGAGGATCTTGCGGGTCCCCGGGTCCTTGCGCGCCTCGGTCGCGATCTCGAACAGGCTCGCCGCCGTGCCGCCGCTCATCCGCCCGTCGAGGCGGCGGACCCGGAGCCGCGCCCGCGCGAGCCGCGCGCCCTCCTCGGCCAGGCGCCGGGCCAGGAGCAGGGTGCCCAGGTCCGACGGGATCGAGTCGAAGCCACAGCCGTGGACGATGCGGGCGCCGCTCCGCTCTGCCCGCTCGTGGAAGCGGTCGACGTTGCGGCGCATCCACGCCACCTCACCGGACAGATCACAAGAGTCGGTGCCGAGCTCGGCGCACAGGCTGACCAGCGGCGTGCCGAACCGGGCGTACGGGCCGACCGTGGTGCACACCACCCGGGTGCGCCGCACGATCGGCTCGAGGGAGCGGGGATCGAGGCTGTCACCGACCAGGAGCGGCAAGTCCCGCGCCTCGGGCCGGAGCAGCGCCAGCTCGTTCCTGAGCGCTTCGAGCTTCTCTCCGCTGCGGCCACCCAGGGCCCAGCGCAGGTCCTTGCCGTGGCGCACCAGGTGGTGGGCCACCAGGCGGCCGGTGAAGCCGCTCGCGCCCCACAGGACGAGGTCGAGGTCGCGCCTGGCGGCGTCCGTCACGCGCTCATCCTACCTGGCGCGTCCGTGTCCGAGAGATCTCGGCGGGCGCCGGAACGCCCGCCGAGGTGCCCCGGTCTAGAACAGCAGGTTGCCCTGCCCGAGGGTGAAGTCGAGCCCGCTTCCCAGGGCGGCCTTGGCCGACTGGAAGTCGGCGTTGGCCGACTGCTCGAGGCTCTTCCTCGTCGAGGACGAGTTCTCGGAAATCGCCTGCTGGTTTTTCGAGATGGCGCTTTCGAGCAGCGTCACCGCGTCGGGGTTGAGCCCCCGGGCGTTGAGCTCGTCGATCGCGTCGGCGGCCTCGACGTCGGAGAGCAGCAGGAGGGTGTCGACCGTCTCCTTGACCCCCGTCGTGTCGCCTCCGGGCGGCGCGCTCTGCGGACAGTTGAACTTGCCCGAGCAGGTCGAGCCGCGGCTGTTCTCGAGGACGATCGCGGCGGCGTTGCGCTGCATGGAGATCGCCACGTTGAAGCCGGCGTTGATCACGCGCAGGAAGGCCGCCACCTGGTCGGACTCCGTGGGCGTCAGCGAGATGCCGCCGACCACGCTCGCTGCGGGCGAGGCGTTGAAGTCCGGGCCCGAGAAGTAGGCCACGGCGTCCTCGAGGCCGCCGATCAAGTTGTTGTGGAAGTAAGGCGCCGTGTCTCCCGCCTCGACCAGGGGCGGCGTGTTGAAGGTGCCGTCGCCGTAGGTGCCCTCGCTGTTGAGGAGCTTGCCGAGGCCGCCGTCGAACGGGAAGTCGTGCACCTGGCGGGCGGGGTTGGGCACGTCCTCGATGCCGATGTCGTAGTTGTGGTTCGCCTGGTCGCCGAAGTCGATGTTGGCCCCCGCGTTGGCGTGGCAGGTGTTGCACTTGCCGGCGCCGATCGAAGGGTCCCCTCCGGCATTGAGGAAGATCCGCCGGCCGACGTCGGCGTCCGGCTCCGCCAGGCTGACGCTGCTCAGGGTGAGGTCGTCGAGCCGCCCGGAGTTGAGCATGAACTGCTCCATCTTCGAGAAGCTCGGTCTCGGTGGGAAACCGGAAGTCCGTGCCTTCGACGCGCGCCAGGCTCTGGGTGAAGTGCTGCTTGGCCGCGCCGGAGCTGAACGCGTGGAGCGTGCCGTCGAGCCCGCCGTCGCCGCTCCAACCGGTGGTGTTGGGGAAAGGAAAGCCGACCGGTGCCTGGATCGAGGTGGACATCGACAGGCTGGTCGGAACCCCGCGCATGACGAACTTGGCGGTCGGGTCCTCGAAGCCGTCGGCGTTCTCGAGGACGAGCCCGAACTGGGTCAGCAGCTCGGGAATCTCGAGCCCCGGGACCGAGTCGGCGAACAGCGGATCCGAAGGCGACAGGGTGGCGATGAAGGCCGGGTCGATGGTCTGGTTGTTGTCCTGCGGATGGCAGGAGGCGCAGGTCCGTCCGTTGCCGCCGAACGTGCCGCGGAAGAAGAGGTCGGCGCCGTCGCCGACGTCCCGGCTCACCAAGCCGTGGGAGATGAGGACCTGGGTCGAGTCCGCCTGCGCGGGGCAGGGGACGAGGAACGCCACGGCCAGCAGGGCGCCGCCGATGGCGAAGTGCGTCTTGTGCTGCATCGATACTCCTCCAGAGGTCGATCGAGAACGTACGCCGGCAGCGCTCAGGCGGTGCGCCCGCCGGGCCGCCGGCAGGAAACGAGGAACGCGGGTCGTGGAGGGAGCGCGCGGCGGCGCACGGCTGCGGGGTGCGGGGAGCCGGCGGGGCCGGTCTCTGAGATCGGACCGCATGGCCTCTGGCGTCGGCGCCCGAGCGCCGGCACGTCGAGAGGACCATCCGCGGTCCCGCGCCCCGCGGCACACTCACCGGCCGGAGGCGCCCCCCACCGTGGAGGGTCGTACTTCGACTTATCGCTACATCTCTACTTGGAGAGTGCGGTGGGAGGTGGAAACCCGGACAGGCGAGGCCGTCTCTCTCCCCGGCCGGCCCGCTTTTCAACCCACCGGCCCTTGAGCTAATCTTCATCCACGAAGCGAACGAGCCGCGGACTGCATGCCGGCCGCCAGCCGACGATGGAGAGCGCCTACAAGGTCTGCCCCGAGTGTGGCGGGGAATTCGTGCCCGAGATGGAGGTGTGCCCGGACTGTGGCGAGACTCTCCGCTGGTCCCGGGAGGTCGATGCCTGGGACCAGCCGACGCTCGTCGGAGGCCTCGAGCCGCTCGAGCCGTCGCCGGAGCTGGCGCTCGTCCGAGCCGACGAGCTGGGCTTGATCGAGGCGCTGGCCTCGCGCCTCGTCGAGCGGGGGATCCGGTCGCTCGTGCACACCAGCCCGACCCCCGACGCGGCGGCCCACGAGGAGAGCCTCGCCGCCAACGAGCTCGGCCGCTACCGGCACTTCCTCTTCGTCCGGCGCGAGGACCTGGGCGCCGCGGTCGAGGTCGACCGGGAAGTCCTCCTGGAAGAGGTTCCCGAGCTCGCCGCCGCCGGCGACTTCACCCAACCCGACCTCTTCACGTGCCCCTCGTGCGGCTCCCGGTGGCCCGAGGGCACGCCCGAGTGCCCGGGCTGCGGCCTGGGGTTCGAGCTGGACGACGTGGAAGAGGCGTGAGGGAAAGCCGGGCGCCGCGCAGGCTCCAGGCAGCGGGATAGGCAGCGTTGCCGCACCTAAGAACATGCGATACAGTCGTCGAGCGGTGGCGGGATCTCCCCCGCCCACGACTTTCGGAGGACACCATGAAGCTTGCGACGACCCTCTTGCTCACCGGCCTTCTGGTCGCGAGCGCCTCGGCCCTCAGCGCCAGCGACCAGCCCGCCGTTCCCGACCTCCAACAGGCTGCCCAGGCCCCGGCCCTAGGATCGCCGGCGGTCACGGCGCCGTCCACTTCGGCCCCGAGCTGTGACCCCGCCGTCTCCTCCCTCGTTGCGCTCCCGGTCGCGCAGGCAGGCGTGTCGGCCTCGTCGCTCCCTTGCGGGTCGTGCAGCGACTCGAACTGCGTCGGGGCCCCTCGCGGCCAGATCTGCCACCTGAGCGGCGTCAACGGAGGCTGGGGGCATTGCAACATCTTCAGCGGTGGTTACATGTGCGCGACCGGTGGTTGGGAGTGCCAGTGCCAGGCAGGTCCGCTCCCCTAGAGGCCTGATCGGCTGCCTCCTCGGCCTCGCCCGGTGAAACGAATCCCGGCGAGGAGCGCGGACAGCGCGACGGGGCGCAGGGCCCCCGGCTTCAGGAGGCGGAGCCTTCCTCTCGGACGGGCGAGCGTGCGAAAGGCCAACGGGCCGTAGGCCGGCCGTTTCAGCTCCGCTTCCCTTCGAGCTCGGCCCAGCGCTCGTAGAGCCGCTCGACCTCGAGGCGGCGGGCGTCGAGGGCGAGGGAGCGCTCGTGGAGGGCGGCGGAGTCGGTCGCGACGGCCGGATCGGCGAGAGTTCGCTCCGCCTCGCGCAGTCGCTCCTCCGCCTGGAGCACGGCCTCCTCCATGCCGTCCCACTCGCGCTGCTCGAGGTAGGAGAGCTTCTTCGCCGGCGGGCCGCCGCTCGCCTTGCGGGTCGGGCGCGAGCGCTCGTCCCGAGGGGCCGCCGCGGCCGTCTCCGGGCGCTTCCGGGCCGCCTGCCACTGGCCGAGGTCGGCGTAGCGCTCGGTCCGGCCGTCGGCCTCGTCGGCCGGCAGGGCGAGGATCTCGGTCGCCACCCGGTCGAGCAGGAACCGGTCGTGGGTGACCAGAACGAGCGCGCCCGCGAAGTCGAGCAGGGCCTCTTCGAGAACGTCCAGGGTCGGGATGTCGAGGTCGTTGGTCGGCTCGTCGAGGACCAGGAGGTCGGCGGGGCGGAGCATCAGCCGGGCGAGGACGGCGCGGGCCTTCTCGCCGCCCGAGAGCTGGCCGACCGGGCTGCGCAGGCGCTCGGGCGGGAAGAGGAAGCGCCGCGCCCAGGACGCGACGTGGAGCGCCCGGCCCTGGAACTCGACGTGATCCGGGCGGGGGCCGCCGAGCGTGAGGCTCTGCTCCAGGGTGAGCTCCGGGTCCAGGCTCTCCCGGTTCTGCTCGAAGTAGACGACGCGCAGCCCTTCGGCCCGCTCGATGGTGCCCGCGTCCGGCTCGAGCTCGCCGACCACGATCCGGAGCAGCGTCGTCTTGCCGGAGCCGTTGCGGCCGACCACGCCGAGCCGCTTGCCGGGGGTGAGGAGCAGGTCGAGGTCCTCGAGGATCGGGCGCTCTCCGAACCGCTTGGCGAGCCCCTTGCCCGCCCAGAGGCGCCTGGTCCGGCGGCCCGAGGCCGTGAAGTCGATTCCGGCGGTGGCGGTCCGCGAGCGGGCCGTGGCGGCGTCGAGCTCGGTGAACAGGTCCTCGGCCGCGTCGATCCGGGCCTTCGACTTCGAGGTGCGCGCCTTGGGCCCGCGGCGCAGCCACTCCGCCTCGCGCCGCGCCAGGTTGGCGAGGGTGGCGCGGTAGGTCTCGTCCTGGCGCAGGCGCTCGTCGCGGGCCTCGAGGAACTCGGCGTAGCCGCCGTCGACCACGAACAGCGCCTCGGGGTAGCGAGGGTCGAGCTCGACGATCCGCCGGCCGACCGCCTCCAGGAAGTAGCGGTCGTGGCTCACCGCCACGAAGGCCTTGGCCTCGCGGCGGAGGAGCTCCTCGAGCCAGGCGATCGACTCGATGTCCAGGTGGTTGGTCGGCTCGTCGAGGAGCAGGACGTCCGGCTCCGGCGCCAGCTCGCGGGCGATCGCCAGGCGTTTTCGCCAGCCGCCCGAGAGGGTCTCCGTCCGCTCGCCGGGGTCGGTGAACCCGACCTTGCCGAGAGCGACGGCCAGGCGGCGGGCCCGTTCTCCCGCCTCGATCGAAGGCAGCCCCACCAGGGTCTCCTCGACCACCTCCTCGACCGTGCGGCCGGGGGCGAAGACCGGGTCCTGCGGAACGTAGCCGATCCGGAGCCGCCGGCGCGTCCGCACCTCGCCGGCGTCCGGCTCGAGCTGGCCGGCGAGGATGCGGAGCAGGGTCGACTTGCCGGAGCCGTTCGGCCCCACCAGCCCGACGTGGTCGCCCTCGTGGAGGGTGAAGGAGAGCCCTTCGAACAGCGGCACCCCGCCGAAGCCCTTGGACAGGTGGTCGCTATCGATGAGGAGGGCAAGCGGCACGGCGACGCGGGCGGGAGGCGCGCCGACCGACCGTCGGGCGCGGTCCGGCAGTATACGGCCTGCGCGCCGCCGCAGGGTGCCCGGGGCTCTCAGCTCGCCGCCAGCTCGTGGACCAGGGCGACCAGCTCGGCCGCGGCCACCGGCTTGGCGGCGTGGAGCTGGAACCCGGAAGCGACGGCGCGGCGCTCGTGCTCCTTGCCGGCGTAGGCGGTCAGGGCGATGGCCGGCACCGCGCCTCCCCGGTCGGCCGAGCGCTCGCGGATCCGCCGCATCAGCTCGTAGCCGTCCATGCCGGGCAGCCCGATGTCCGAGACCAGGACGTCGGGCGGCTCCTCCTCGAAGTGCGCCAGCGCCTCGGAGGCCGAGCTCGCGGTCGTGACCGCGGCGCCGGCGGCGTCGAGGATCATGCCGTAGAGCTCGCGCGCGTCCGCCTCGTCCTCGACCAGCAGCACGTGCAGCCCGCCCAGGTCGCCCTCCGCCTCGGCGGCCCGCGGGCCGGCCGCGGGCATGGAGGCCGGGCGCACGGGCAGGCGGATCCGGAACGTCGCGCCGCGGCCGGGCCCGGGGCTCTCGACCTCGACCTCGCCGCCGTGGAGCTCGACCAGGTGGCGCACGATGGCGAGGCCCAGGCCGAGGCCGCCGTGGACGCGGGTGGTCGAGCTGTCCTCCTGGCGGAAGCGCTCGAAGACGTGAGGCAGGAATGCCGGATCGATCCCGATGCCCTGGTCCTCGACCTCGATCAGGACGTCGCCGTCGCGGCGCCGGGCTCGGACCCAGATCCGGCCTTCCGCGGGCGTGAACTTCACCGCGTTCGACACCAGGTTCCAGATCGCCTGCTGCAGGCGCGCCGGGTCGCAGAACAGGGTCGGCAGGGAGTCCTCGAGCTCGAGCTCCAGGGTGAGCCGCTTGGCCTCGGCGGCGGGCCGGACGGTGTCGGCGACGGTCTGGAGCACCGCCGGCAGGTCGACCGGGCGCAGGTCGAGGCTGAGCTTCCCGGTGATGATTCGCGAGACGTCGAGGAGGTCTTCGACGAGCTGTGCCTGGGCGAGGGCGTTGCGCTCGATCACGACGGTCGCGCGATCGAGCGTCTCCGGGTCGGTCTTGCCGGCCTGGAGCAGCCCCGCCCAGCCGAGGATCGCGTTGAGCGGGGTCCGGAGCTCGTGCGAGAGGGTGGCCAGGAACTCGTCCTTCAGGCGGTTCGCCGACTCCGCCTCGTGCCGCGCCGCCTGCTCGCGCTCGAGCAGGTCCGCCTTCTCCTGCTCGGCGCGCTCGCGCTCCTCGACCTCGTGGCGCAGCTCGGCGTTCGCCGCCTCGAGCTCGTCCTTGGCTTCGCGCAGCGAGGCGTCCGTCACCTCGATCTGGGCGAGCATGCGGTTGAACGCCTCCACCAGCTCGCCGACCTCGTCGTCGGTGCGCCGCTCGGCGCGCAGCGAGTAGTCGTTGTCGCGGCTCACGGCGGCCGCGGTGGCGGCGAGGGCGGCGACCGGCTCGGCGACGAACCGTTGGAGGCGAAGCGAGAACAGGAGCCCGCCGGCGAGCGCCACGGCGAGGGCGCCACCGAGGGTCCAGAGCTGCGCGTGCTGGCGCTGGTGGAGCGCGCTCAGGTCGCTGCGCAGGTAGAAGGAGCCGATCGACTTGCCGCCGAGGACGACCGGCGCCCAGAGCTCGGCCCCGCCGTCGAGAAACCGCGAGCCCGGGGGGGAGGTGGCGGCCGGGCACGAGCGTTCGGCGGCGCTCTTGCGCCCGTAGGTGGCGAACAGGTCGCCCTCGCCGTCGTAGAGACAGCCGGCCACGACGTTCGCTTGCGACCGGAGCGACCGGAGGTTCTCCTCGGCGGCCTCGCGATCCTCGAAGCTCAAGGCGGCCGTCGACTGCTCCGAGACGATCGCCGCGGTCGAGGCGAGGTCCGCCAGCATGTCGCCGCGCAGCCGGACCAGATCCCAGGCGATGAGCGCGCCGCCGGCCAGGAGCAGGGCGGCGCCGGTCGCGGAAGCGACGATCGCCAGCAGCTTGTGGCGGATCTTCACTCGCTTCCCCTCGGGCCGGTCTCCGTCTCCGGGGTCACCAGGTCGCAGAGCTGCAGGAGCTTCGAGCTCAGCTTGAGCGGCGAGCGCTCGCGAACCCGGTCGTTCACTTCCAGGCGGATGCGCCCCGTCTCCATGCGGAAGCGGACCATGCCGCCGGCCCGCAGGAACGCCTCGGTCTCGCCCACCGTCAGGACCGGCTCGCCGCGGGTGTCCGCGAGCTGGGCGGCGAGCCCGTCGGGCTCGGCGCCGGCCGCCAGAAAGAGGATCTGGCAGCCCCGGGCGTCGCGCAGGCGCCGGTACCGGAGGACCTCGATCGTCCGGCCCTTGACCGCCTCCTTCGTCACCAGCTCGCCGAGGACGGCGCTCACCTCGTCGGCGCCGAGGAGGCAGATCCGGAAGGGCGCCTCGGCGCTCTCCCAGGTGCCCGGCGGCCAGTCGACGAACTTGGTGAAGTTGTAGAGGAAGGCGGCCTTGAGCTCGGGCTCCTCGAACCTCTGGGCCGACTCGGCGCCCGCCGGCGCCAGGAGGGCGAAGAGCACCCCGGCCGTCGCGAGCCGGCGCATCAAGCGGCGGGAGCGCCGCGCGGGCCGCGGCCTCAGAAGTGCCAGAGGAGCTCTCCGTAGACACCCCGCTGCACCTCTTCGCGGGTCCCGGGCTCGCCGAACTCGGGGTGGTGGTCGTGGAGGAGGTTCTGGCCGACGAGGGCGAGCTCCATGTCCGGGCGCGGGCGCCAGGCGACGCGGAGGTCGAGCTCGTAGTAGGAGGGCACCGGCGGGTCGGGCAGGCTGCCGACGTAGCGCAGCCAGGCGTCCAGGGTCACGTCCCGGGTCAGGTCGAGGTCGGCGCGCAGGAAGCCGAAGGCGGCGGGGTCGTTCGCCTCGGAGCGCCCGCCGGTGGGGTCGCCGCTCCCGGGCTCGAGATGGAGGTCGGTGTCGAGCCAGGTGATGCCGCTCAGCAGGTGGAAGCTCTCGGTCGGATCGAAGTGCGTGGTCAGCTCGACCCCGGAGCTCGTCCCCTGGAGGCGGTTGCCGAGCACCAGCGGCAGACCGGTCGCCGACGGCTCCTGGCTGCGCAGCTCGTCGTAGTCGTCGTAGAAGGTGGCGAGGTCGAAGAGCAGGTTCGGGCGCAGCCGCAGCCGGTACCCGAGCTCGTAGGCGATCAGGGTCTCGGGCTGGAAGTCCGGATTGCCGACCACCAGGTAGGGGGGCTCGGCGGGCACGCGCACGTCCAGGTCGATGCGGGTGGGCGCCCGGACCGCGCGCGAGACCGCCGCCCAGGCCATCGCCCGTCCCGACGGGACCCACGCCAAGCGCACCGACGGCTGCGGTTCGAGGTCCATGGTCGACTGCTCCTCGAGCTTCGTGCCCAGGGTCAGGCGCCAATCGCGGCCGAGCCGGATCTCGTCCTGCGCGAACAGGTCGGCGATCCAGATCGTGGCGCTCTCCGGGACCCAGGCGAAGACCGCCGTGTCGGCGGCGTGGTCGCCGCTCGACCGGTAGCCGGCGCCCCAGACCAGCTCGTGCCGGCCGCTCCGCACGTGTTGCTGGGCCTCGAGGTCGTAGGTGGTCCGCGCCTCCTCGAACTGCCCCGGCACGTTGCGGTAGGTGTGGTCGTAGTAGGTGCGAACCTCGACCTCGGAGCGCGGCGAGAGGGTCCTGTGCCAGCGCAGGCCGAGGTTGGCGCCGTCGACGTCGGTCGTGTCGCGGACCGGGTGGCCGATCCGGCCGCGGTAGGCGTCGCCCTGGAGAACCAGGTCGTTGCGGGTGCCGGCCGACAGGTCGGCGCGAAAGCCGCCCTGGGCCATCCGGAGATCGTCGCGCGCGTCCCGTCCGTCGGCGAACACCAGGCCGTCCTCGTCCCGGTACTTGCCGTAGACCCGGTAGCTGCCGGCCGGCAGGCCGCCACCCCAGCGCACGGTGCCGAAGGCCTGGTGCTCGGCGCCGCCGCCCGCCTCGACGAGGCCTCCTTTCGTCTCGGCCGTCGACTTGGTGACCACGTTGACCACTCCGTTGACCGCGTTGGCGCCCCACAGCGTGGCGCCGGGGCCGCGGATCACCTCGATCCGGTCGATGTCCGCCAGGGGATAGTCCTGGACGTCCCAGAAGACGCCGGAGAACAGCGGCGTGTAGACGCTTCGTCCGTCGATCAGGACCAGCATCTTGTTGGCGGTCTGGGCGTTGAGGCCCCGGGCGCTGACCGACCAGGTGCGGCTGTCGAAGCGGGCGACCTCGATGCCGGTGGCGAGGCGCAGGGCGTCGGCGAGCGTGCGCACGCCGGAGCGTCGGAGGTCGTCCTGGGTGATCACCGAGATCGCCGCCGGGATCGCGGCGAGCGGCTGCGGGAACTTCGACGCCGACGTGACCTCGACCGCCATCAGCTCTTCGAGCGAGAGCTGCTTGAGGCGTGCGACCCGATCCTCCCGGGTCGCCCGGGCCGGAACCGCCGTCCAGGCTACGACGGCCACGAGGCCGGCGGCCAGAAACCGGTGGCGCACTGGTGCGAGCTCGACAGACGCGAACATGCGGCCTCCCTCCACGGTCGCCGCGCGATCCGGCACCGCGATCTCGCTACGCGGGTTCGTCCCCCAGTCCCGGCGCCGATCGTGTCATTTTCGAGGCTGCCGGTCGAGCTTGGCCGGATCAATGCCCCGGCCCGTCGGCCTCGACGGTGATCCAGCGGGCCGCGAGGAAGAGGGCGGCCATCACGGCGTAGCCGGCGGCCCAGGGCCACGCCGGGGTGAGCGAGAGGACGGTGTCGGCGGGCGTGAAGGCGTAGGAGTGGATGAGGCCGACGGCGGCGAGCGCGGCGGCGGCGAGGCTCCAGGCCGCGGCCACCGGGAAGCGGCGCTCGAGCACCGCGACGGTGACGGCGGCGAGGATCATGGCGGTGAAGATGAAGCCCTGCTCGAGGGCGAAGGCGCCGTGGATCCAGGTGTCCGAGGCCAGGAACTTGGGGATCAGATCGCTCGAGAAGACCGGCCCGCCCGGCGCGCCGTAACCCGCGGCCCGGAGGCCGTTCTTGGCGAGCAGCGCTCCCCACGCCGCAACCCCGGGCAGGAGGCCCACCACCACCGCCGGCGCGTGCTCGCGCGGCGTCGCGGTGAACGCCTGGACGGTGATCACCAGCCCGATCCACAGGACGATCGCCATGCCGGCGTCGATCGGCACCGCCCAGGCGATGTAGGCGAGGCTCCCGGTGAGGCCGACCACGGCGAAGAAGACGCCGTTGATCGTCGAGTAGCCGGCGCGGGCGCCGAGCGCCTTCCAGCCCGGGTGGCCGATGTAGATCGTGGTCGGGAAGCAGGAGCCGAAGGCCGCCGCGACCATGGTGCCCAGGCCGTTGGCGGCGAGCGACGAGCGGGTCGGGTAGCGGTCGCCGGCCGCCTCGGCCGACTCGAGGTTCTGGAGCGACCCCAGGACGTTGAACAGCCCCATGGGGACGATGATCGCGAAGTAGGCCGCCAGGTCGCCGCGGGCGATCGAGGTCCAGAGGTCGCCCAGGGCGAGGAGGGGCGGGAAGAAGCCGATGCCGCCTTGGGGCGGGGGGCCCACCGGCGCGAGCCCAGTCGCCCAGGCGAGGAGCGTGCCGAGCGCCACCGCCACCAGGCCGCCGGGCAGGCCGCCGCGGAAGCGCACCCGGCCGAAGTAGGTCAGGAGGATGATGGCGAGCGTGGTCAGCCCGATCAGCGGCCGGGCGTAGGTGCGGAACAGAAAGCCCATGGCGATGAAGGTGAGAGCGATGCCGGCGAGGGTCGAGAGGAGCGCCGCCCGGGGCGCCGCCCGCCGCAGCCGCTCGGCGACGAAGGCGCCGCCGAGCTCGATCAGCCCCGACCCCAGGCAGGCGGCGAGCCCCGCCTGCCAGGCGATCCGTGCCGGGTCGGCGGCGCCCGCCGCCTCCGCCGCCAGCTTGGCCGGCAGCATCACCAGGAAGACGTAGGCGAAGAGCGAGACCGTGTTGATGCCGTAGGGCAGGGCGCAGACGTCGCTGCGCCCCGAGGCGCGCGCCAGCGCGAGCGCCTGGCGGGCGTAGAAGAGGTTCCCCACCACCAGCGACAGCGCGGCGGCAGGCAGCACCCGGCCGTAGACCAGCTCGCCGGAGAAGCCCAGCACCGCCCGGCACAGGGTGTCGATCAGCAGGAACTGGACCAGGTTGTCGATGGCCAGGCCGAAGAAGCCGTCGACGTCACCGCGAACGAACCAGCGCATGGGCACCCTCTCGCAAGGCTCCTAGCCTGGCCTATTCATGAGACGGCGTAGCGAGAGCAGCAAGTGTGCGTGAGAGCGGGGCAGCGCAGCGATGAGCGACGCAGGCGTACTCGAACGTACGTCGAGGAACGAAGAGCGAGCACGCCCCGAGATTGCGTGGAATTGCGGCTCGCAGTAGCTGGATCATGAATAGTCCAGGCTAAGCCCGGCCCGCCTCCTGGTAGCGGAACACGCCGGCCGCCGCGGCGCCGCCCGCCAGGGGCGCCACGAGGTAGATCCAGAGCCACTGCCAGCTCCCGCCCCCGAGGGCGACGTCGAGGAACGTCGGGCCGACGGCGACCGCCGGGTTGAAGGCGGCGCCGGAGATCGGTCCCACCGCCCACGCGCCCACCATGACCGTGAAGCCGATCGCGAGGCCGTAGAACGAGTTGCCCTCGGTCGCGGAGGAGACAGCGGCGTTGAGCACCACCAGGACCAGCGCGAAGGTGAAGAGGAGCTCGGCCAGGACCGTCGCCCAGACGCCCGCCTCCGCCCCGGGCGCCGGCGCGAAGGTCTTACCCACGAGCGCCCGCACCGCCAGGGCGGCGAGCAGACCGCCCAGCACCTGGGCCACCCAGTAGGCCAGGAGCTGGCCGACGGAGGACTTGCCCGCCAGCAGGACGCCCAGGGTGACGGCGGGGTTGTAGTGGCCTCCGGAGACGTGGCCGCCCATGTAGACCATCACCATCAGCGCGGAGCCGATGGCGAGCGGCGCCATCGTCGTCCCCTGGATGGTGGTGAGGCCGATCGTGAGGACGAGGAAGAAGGTGCCGATCAGCTCGGTCAGGTACTTGTGCATCGCCCCCCCCCGGGTGCGGTTGCGTGAGCTCGTCCCTCGGGGAGGACCCTCGAGACCCCGGAGGAAGAGATAGGCTGGAACGACCTGCGCCAAGGCTCGCACAGGCGGCGGGACGGGTCAAGCGGCGCCCGCGAGCCCTAACAGGCAAGTGAAAGGTTGCCTCGGGCCTCGACCGGCACACGCGGGCCGCCCGCAACCAGAGCCTCGAAGCTGAGCCCGGCCCGCAGCGTGTAGCCCACCTGCCGCCGATTGCGGCCGGTCCAGAGCTCGCGCGCGAGGTCGTAGAGGTCGGTGTAGAGGACGGTGACCGGCAGCGCCAAGACCCCCCGGCCGCGCGGCTCGAGGCGGAGCTGCTCGCGCTGGTCGCCGCGGAAAAGGGTGCGCTGGGCGGCGTCGAGGGAGACTCCGGTGACCTGGGTGCTCGCCATCGACATGGCCAGGATGGGTGCCGGGCACTTACCCGGCGGTTACCCGAGACAGGGCGGTCGCGCGACCGCCGGCAGACTGAGACGGAGAACGCTCCGATTACGAGCCGAAGGGCACCTCACATGACAAGCGCCCGCAGTCTCGCGATGGTCTTCCGGGTCTTGCTGCCGAGCCGGGAAGCCTCCTCATCGAGGATGGCTCGCTGCGCCATCTTGCGCAGGGCCGGGTCGTCGCGCCCGAGGAGGAGCCGTAGGAGCCGGTCCGCGCCGTCGAGGCGGCCCCAGAGGTAATCGTTCTCCCGGAAATCGCGGTCGAAGAACGCCTTGAAGTGGCCCAGGCCGATGCCCTCGAGCTTGTTGCGGAAGTCGTCGGAGGAGGGCGGTTTGCCGGCGTCGGGCTTCTCGCGGGGATCGACCCCTCGCGCGTCCACCGGGCTCACCCGGAAGACCTCGACGAGCTCCATCTCCCCCAGGTCCGATAGCCTAGCCAGCGGGTAGATCAGGGCGTCCCAGAAAGGGAAGCCGACATAACGAACGACCACCATGCGGCGAGCGTCGTCGCGCCAGTCCGCCGTCTGGGCGCGGAATTCCTGGTAGAGGCGGTGACTGAGGCCCTGGGTCTGCGAGGCGATGACTCGACGCACCTGGTCGAGGAGCGCATCGAGATCGGCACGATGTGCCAGCTCGAACGCTCGAGCCTGATCCGCGAGGCGACGGTCGTGATCGATCAGGTCGATCGGGAAGAGCGCCTGGACTGCCGCCAGACTCCCCTGGTCGAGCGCTTCACCTTCGATGGCCGAGCCCAGGAGGCCCATCTCCCGGTAGAGGGTCTCTTTCGCGCGGTCGAGAGCCTCACGTCGGGGTCTGCTCACTTCCTGCTCTCCCAGGAGCGGATAGAGCTCGTTGAGCCCCTGGATGAGGAACCGCAGGCGCCGCTGCGAGTAGCCCAGATCGAAATTCTGGAGGAACTGGACCTGAGGGCTCTCCGCGGAGCTCGCTGGGTTGGCCCCGTCACCGGGTTCCGAGCCCGCGAAGAGCCCGCGTGCCCGAGCCCAGTGATGGACGACCTGCCACACGAGCTCGCACTGATCGGAGTCGTCCTCGAAGCGGCACAGGCGGCAGACGGCGCGGGCCAGCTGCTCGACAGTGGCATGGACCTTCACCTGCACGTAGGCATCGAAGAGGTAACCCGCCTGGTCCCGTGCCTCGGCGTGGACCTTGTCGCGGACGGTCTGGACCTCCTCGAGTGTCATGTCCGGCATCACCCCTCCCGAGCCCAAACCCGCCTGGACCCGATCGAGGAGGCGGCTCACTTGTCCGAAGGCGTGGTCGGTGATGGCGCGGATGCGTTCGATCCGCTGGTTGCGCAGACGGATGCGCAGCAAATTGTCGAGGATCGGCTGGGAGCCGGAGATCTTCGAGAGTCCTCCCCAGACCGTTCCGGCGAACCCCGGCGGATCGCCGCTCGCCGCCTCGAGCTCGGCGCCCGGGTCCGGCTGGATGTAGAGAAGGCGCCGCTCGACCTGGGAGGCCGCGGGCCGCCTCTCGATCGCCGCGATGGCGTGGTCGAACGGATAGTTGTCGAGCGCGCCCCCGTCGATGAAGGAGGTGTTCCCCGGCTTCTCGCCTAACAGCGTATAGGGCCGGAAGAAGCGCTTCTCGACCGCCGCGAAGTCAGGTGCCGTCCTTCCGATCTTCCGGAGGTTGTCTGCCATGTTCTCGAGGTCGATGGGTGGGAAGGCACCCGGGAAGCTCGAGGTCGCGCGCGCGGAAAAGGCGAGGAGCGGATTGTCCGCGGCTCCGAAATCGTCTGCGTGACCGCCCGCCTGGAACCCGAACGGCAGGACATGACGGTGGCGTCGCTCCCTGGCGAACGGCGGATCGTCAAGCGACAACCACTGCCGCGCGCCGTAGTAGTCGGTGGTGGTGACGAAGAGCTCGAGCAGGTGGTCCGCAGGCATCAGGCTGCCGCCGGCCCCGCCGGCGTCCATCTCGTCGAGCGCTTCGAGGAGCCAGCGGTACATCCGATCGCCGTCGAGAGGCGCCTTGGCCGTGATCTTCGGAAGGAAGGAAAGGGCGATGCGTCCCAGCTTGAAGGGGATACGCAGCGCTCCGCCGCCGAGCTTCTTGACATCTCCCTTCTCGAACCAGAGGTTCGCCAGCGACTCTTGCGAGAGGTCGTGGGCGAGAGCCTTGGCGAGGAAGATGCCGTTGATGCCACCGGCCGAGGTGCCGGCGATGACGTCGATGACCACTCGGGTCCGGACGTTGCCGCGCTCCTGGCGCCGCTGCGCGAGGGCCTCCCAGTAGGCCTTCTCGCTGCCGTCGGGCTTCCGGTCCGGATGCTCCTCGAGCGCGCGCGAAGCACGCACGAGCTTCTCGAGCTCTTTCGTGACGCCGTGCATGTAGATGGCGAGGGAGACCCCGCCATAACAGACGAGGGCCAGGCGCAGCTCGATCAGACCGTTGTCTTGCGTGGCAGTGGAGACCGGATCCGTCATGGGACTCTCCTTTTTCCGGGGAAACTGCGTGCCCGTCGAGGGGTCGACAGCTAGCACCGTTGGACGGACGGGCTCGGAGCAAGTCCCACGCTGACGTGAGCCCTGAAGACGACGCGAGCTCCTCCGGGGGCTCTCCGTGATACTCGGCCGGCTGCTGCGTACCTCGGGCATATGGCGACCGACACCTCTTCGGTCCACCGCCTCTCGGCCTGGCCTTCCGCTGCGACGGAGGCCGACTGGGAGGCGCTCTACGCCGAGCACCTTCCGCGGGTCTACAACTTCCTGCGCTACCGGGTCGGGCCCGCGGAGGCGGAGGACCTGGCCGCCCGGGTCTTCGAGAAGGCGTGGGTCCACCGCCGCCGCTACCGCCGCGACCTCGGGGCCTTCGCGACCTGGCTCCTGACGATCGCGCGCAACGAGGCGGTCGACCACCTCCGCCGGCGCCAGCCGCACGAGCCGCTCGAGGCGGCGGCCGGGGTCGCGGCCGGTCCGACGCCTGAAGGCGAGGCGCTCCGCCGCCTGGACGTGGCTCGGCTCGGCGACCTGGTCAAGACCCTCGGGGCGCGCGAGCTCGTCGCCCTCAAGTTCGGCGCCGGTCTGACCAACCGCGAGATCGCACGCCAGGTCGGGATCGGAGAGAGCAACGTCGGCACCATCCTGCACCGGACGATCGACGCGCTGCGGCGCGCGTGGGCGAAAGGAGACGAGCGATGAGCACCGAGTTCCTCGAGACCTTGTGGGAGAGCCCGCGGCCGGCGTTCGTGGCCGAGCTCGGAGAGCGTCTGCGCGCACTCGAAGCGCGGGAGGAGCGCCGTGCCCGGCCGCGGCGCGTGGCCTGGCTGCCGATCGCCGCGACCTTCCTGATGCTGCTCGCCGGCTCGCTCGCCTTCCCCGCCGTGCGGGCCGGCGTGGTGGCCGTCCTCGACCTCTTCCAGGACCGTTCCGTCGCCCGGGTGCGCTTCGACCCCGAGCGGGTCGCGCCCCTGCGCGGGCGGCTCGCGGACCGGAGCCCGGCCCTGTTGCTCTTCGCCGAACCGGTCCGGGAGCGCGAGCCCGGGACGAAGCACGCCTTCCCGACCGCCGAGGCGGCCGCCCGGGCCGGCTGGACGCTCGCCGTTCCGAATCCGCCGCCGCCCGGGTTCCGGCTCGAGCGGGTCGAGGTCGCGGGAGCGGGCGGCGAACGGCTCGGCGTCGACCGGCAGGCGCTCGAGGAGGCGTTCGACCTGCTCGACCTCGCCGAGGTGAAGACCCCCCGCCGGCTGGAGGAGGCCTCCATCGAGGTTCCGCTGCCGCCGCTCGCCTCCCTCGTCTACTCGGGTCCCGGCGGCGAGGCCCGCCTCGGCGAGTGCGCCGTGCCCGACGTCGAGGTGCCGCGCGGCGTCGACCTCCGGCTGCTGGGAGAGATCGGTCTCCGCGTGGCCGGCGTCGAGGCCGACGAGGCGTTCCGGCTCTCGCGCTCGATCGACTGGCGCTCGACCCTGATCGTGCCCTTCCCGCCCGGCGCCTCCGAGCTCCGCGAGGTGACGGTGGGCGGGACCTGGGGGCTCCTGGTGGGCGGCGTGCCCGAGACCGGCGGAGCGCCGCGCCACACCCTGACCTGGACCCACGCGGGCCGCCTCTACTGGCTCACCGGCACGGCGAGCGCGGAGGACCTGGTGCGGCTGGCCGAAGCCGTTCCGACACCCGGGACCTGACGGCGCCGAGCTGTTCGACGACTATCCGTACGGCGATCCGCTCGACGGCTGCTAGAGGCCAGGCCCGGAGGTGCGAGCGGCCGCGCGAGGCGAGCCTTCGCGCGGCCGCAACCTCCATCGACGCCTCGACCGACCGGCCGGTCCCCGGACCCCCCGTGTCGAGGCCCGTCGGCCGGGTGTCGCGGGTGAAGGCGCGATCGCAGGGTGCCAGAGCCTGCTAGTATCCGCCCCCGCGCCGACTCTTCCCTGACGAGAAAGGAAGCTCTCCATGCTCTCGTGCTCGCGCCTCCTCTCTGCCTCTTGCGGAACCCTGATGGCCGGGTTCTTCCTGCCCGTCTCGCTGATCGCCGCGCCGCCGGCGCTCAGGCCCCTCGGTGAACCGGCCAGCCTGACCGATGCCGGTGGCGCCAGGGTGTTCTCCCCCGCCGCCTCGTTCGCTCCCGACGGAAGCCTCGTCGTCGCGTGGGAGAGCGAGCTCGGAGGCGTTTTGAGCCGCCGCCTGGACCGTGAGGGCGGGTCGTCCGGCCCGCCGGCGACCCTGGCGGCGAACCGGGTGCCCGGTCTCGACGATCTCCCTTACAAGGGGCCGGGTACCGTTCGCAAGAGTCCTGCGATCGCCGTCCTCCCCGACGGGAGCTTCCTCCTGGTCTGGACCGAAGAGGATCTGCACCTCGACGTGTGGATCTACAAGGAGGAGCGCACGGTGGAGAGCAGCCGGATCTTCGCCCAGCGTTTCGACCGCTCCAGCAAAGCGCTGGGCACACCCGTGGCCATCGGCGGGGCAGCCGGGCAGGAGAGTGAGCCCCAGCTCGCCACGCTTGCAGGAGGCGACGTCCTCGTGGTGTGGCAGATCGTCGGCGGCGGGCAGGACGGCATCTACGCTCGCGCCCTGAGCCCGGAGCTCGAGCCCCGCGGCGAGCCGTTCCGAGTCGACGACCGCGAGGGACAGGCCGGAGCGAAGGCGGGCGTCGCCGCCGCCGCGGACGGCTTCCTGGTCACCTGGGAGAGCTGCTGCGACGGCGGGGCGGACGCCGGGATCTTCGCCCGCCGCTTCGAGGCCGCCGGAAAGCCCGCCGGAGCGAGCTTTCCGGTCAATGCGACGAGCGCAGGCGCGCAGAGTCTGCCGGTGGTCGTGGCGAGCCCCGGCGGCGGCTACCTCGTCGCCTGGCTGGGGCCGGCGGGCGACGCGGGCCGTGGGCTCGAGGTCTTCGCTCGGCGGGTCGGTGCCCAGGGCGAGGCCGTCGGCGAGGACCGGGCGGTGAGCGGCGCCGTCGGCCGGGAGCCGACCCGGCCGGGCCTGGTCGCGGACTCCGACGGCTATGTCGTCGCCTGGTCGACCGGTCCCGGGCGCGGCAAGGGCGTGTTCGTGCGCCGGCTCGACGAATCCGGGGCGGCGTCGGGCGAGCCGGTCCAGGTGAGCGTCCGGCCGCCCAACTACGAGCGCCACATCGCCCTGGCCTGGGACGGCGGCCAGCGCTACGGGGTGGCGTGGGGAGGCTTCGACGGCGCGGATCACGCTTCGATCAACGGGCGGATCCTGACGACGGAGGCTCCGGCTCGATGACCCGCCACTTCGTCGACCAGCTTGCGGCGGGCTTCGAGGCCCGGGGCACGCCGTGCGCGGTGGGGATCGATCCGCTCTGGGAGCGCTTCTCGCCGGCTCTGCGCCGCGACCTCGGCGAAGCCCCGGAGAGCGCGCTCGAGGCCGCCGCCGGCTTCGAGCGCTTCGGGGCCCTGGTCATCGACGCGGTCGCGGACCTGGTGGCGGCGGTCAAGTTCCAGATCGCCTACTACGAGGTCTACGGGTCGGCCGGCCTGGCGGCCCTCGAGCGCTCGATCGCCGCCGCCCGGCAGGCGGGGCTGCTGGTGATCGTGGACGCCAAGCGCGGCGACATCGGCGCCACCTCCGAGGCGTACGCTCGGGCCTTCCTCAGCGGCTCCCCGCTCTCACCTCTGAGCGGCGATGCGCTGACCCTCTCGCCCTACCTCGGCAGCGACTCGATCGAGCCGTTCGTCGAGGTCGCCCGAGCGACCGGCCGCGGGCTCTTCGTGTGCGCCAAGACCTCGAACCCCGGGGGATCCCTGGTACAGGACGTCGCCCAGGACGGCCGGACGGTCTACGAGCGGGTCGCGCGATTCGTGGCCGAGGCCGGCGCGGACCTGGTCGGGGACTGTGGCTACTCGAACCTGGGAATCGTGGTCGGCGCCACGGCGGCGGCCCCGGCCCGGGCGTTGCGGCGCCTGGTGCCCGGAACGATCTTCTTGATGCCCGGCCTCGGCGCCCAGAAGGGCGACGCGGCGATCCTCCGCGAGGTGGTCGACGAGGCGGGGCTGGGCGCGGTGGTCGCCGCCTCGCGCTCGGTCACCTATCCCCACCTCTTCGGAGCCGCGGACAGCGACCCGAAGACGGCGATCCGCACCGCCTGCCGGGAGCTCATCGCGCAGGTCGACGCGGCGCTCGGTTGAGACCCCGGCTCGCAGCGGCGAGCCGGAGGCGGACGGCCGGGGCCGCCCGCCTCCCGGAGCGCCGCTCCCCCCGCTACGGACAGGTCGCGAACGCGGCGGTGTCGAGCCTCGTCTCGAACGGCACGCCCGGCGGGTTGTGGTAGGTCTTGCTCTGCCCCGACGCCGTGTCGAGGACCGTGATCCAGACCTCCTGGTTGGTCACCCCGCCCGAGAGCACCCAGTACGCCGGGTGGTCGGGTAGACCGCAGCCGTTGACGATCTTGACCAGCAGCTGCGGGTTGTCGGCGCGCGCGAAGTAGAACCAGGCGGCGTTGTCCGTGATCGCCACCGCGTGGCCGTCGCCGGTCTTGGGCGGCAGGCCGATCGGGTGGGTCATGTAGCGGACCGTGACCTGGAAGCGGTCGTGGAGCAGCGCCGCGGCCCGTGCGCAGGCCACCTGGCGGATCCTGCCGCCGTCCCCGGCACCCAGGCTGACGACGGGGATCGTGACGTCGGCTGCCGTGCCGCCCAATCCGGGCGGGGCGTTGCCCTGGTTGTTGACCACGATCGCCCCGATGGCGCCGGCGGCCTGGGCGTTGCGGGCTTTGTCCACGAAAGCGCACTGGCCGCGGTCGATCAACGCGATCTTGCCCGCGATCGCGCCCGGGTTCGCGGCCGGCGAGCAGCCGTCGAAGATCGTCCGGTCGACGACCGTCGAGGTGGCCGCCGGCAGGTCGGGCGCGTCCACCATGCAGGCGATCTGGCCCGCCAGGCCGCCGGCGGGGATCTCGGCCCCGAACTGCGCGGCGCCGATCTCGTAGTGGCCCGCCACCGCGGCGGGCGACGTGATCTCGAGCTCCGGTACGCCGAAGCCGAGGTAGGCGTGCGCCATCTCGTTGGCCTTCTGGCCGCTCCAGGTGACGTCCCGGAAGTTGACGGCCGAGGCCTGGCGCTGGGCGTCGGAGAGCGCCGGCCAGGCCTGGTGGGCGTCCTCGTCGAAGACGAACTGATCGAAGACCCCGGGCAGGCCCTGGAGCTCTTCGCCCGTCGTCTCGTCGGTGAAGCTGGTGAAGCCGAGACCGTGGCCGAGCTCGTGGAGCACCACCGGCGCGACGTCGATCCGGTTCGAGGGGGAGTTGCCGTCGAGGCCGTAGTAGAGCCCGGTGCCCGCCCCCAGGCACTCTTCGTCGATCGCGGAGTTCATGAACACGATCACGTCACCGCCGTTGTCGGCGGGCGCGCCCGTCAGATCCTGCCCGGCCAGCGCCTCGGCCAGCGGCGAGGGGTACCAGGTGTTCTGGAACGGCAGGAAGCCCTGGTCGTCGGAGAACACGAAGAGCGGTCCCGAGGCGGCGAGCACCGCGCCGCCCGTAGGGCTGCACGGCAGCGGCGTCCAGGTCACGAGCACGTCGACCGGCACGTCGCTCGAGAGCGCCGAGCCCCAGGCGCCGAGCACCGCGTCGAACAGGTTGGCCCGCGCCGCGCCGAGGGTGGTCGCCGCGTTGCCCGGGGCGCCGGCGAAGGCGGTGGGATCGGTGAACCCGGTACCCGGTGGGTCGAGGTCGAAGACGTGGAGCTCGACCGGCGAGCCCCCCTGCGAGGTCAGCGGCCAGCCCATGTCCTCCATCAGGCCCGGGGTGACGTCCAGGCCGAGGAACGGCAGGCCAGGGTTGATCGCCGGCTCCATCAGGAGGTTCGGGAAGGCGCTCGTGTCCCAGTGGCTGATGGTCGAGCCGGGCTGCACCGGATCGGGCGTGTAGAGGAGGATCGAGCCGCTCGCCCGGTGGGTTCCGAGCTGGCGGTTCTGGTCGAGCTGGATCCGGCCCTGGACCGGCGCCTGGGCACCGGCGGGTGCGGCCGCGAGAGCCGCCAGCGAGAGGGCGGCGAGGGCCCGCAGAGAGCGGGTTGCGAGGCGAGTTGCGCGGCTCATCGCGTCACCTCTCCGCCGGGGTGCCGGCGGCCGGCGTGGCGAGGGCGCGGAGCGCCCCCTGCGGCCCCTGCGCGCAGACGGGGGCGAAGCCCTCGCCGGCGGGCCGGAGCACCGAGAGACTGAGGAATCCCACCGGGGTGCGGGCGCGGGCGAGGCCGTTCGGCAGCACCTCGACCTGCGTCTTCTCGGCGAGGCCGGCGCGCTGGGCGGAGTCGGATCCCGCCAGGACGTCCTGGAGCTCGCGGGCGAGGTCGGCGGCCTGCTGATCCGCGGGCACCTCGTAGCGCTGGCTCGCCCGGTTCCAGATGATGACGACGCCGTTCGCGGCGACCGGGGCCACCGTCTCGTGCGACGGAGCGGCCGCAGCCGTGGTGCCGGCGGCGAGGCTCGCGGGGGCGGCCGCGAGGAACCCCGCGACGCCCAGGATGGGGAGGGCACCGCCGGCGAGCCGGCGGGTCAGACTTTGGATGGACACAGTACGACCTCCTTCGCGAAAAAAGCCAGGGTGGTTCGGTTCGGCCGCTATCGTACCGGGAAGCGTCGCCGGTTTCCATTCCGGAGCGCGGTGCGTCCAAGATAGACATGCGCCGCGATCCGCGCCACTACCAGCTCGCCGTCCTGGGCTCCCTTCTCCTCTGGGGGGTCTTCGGGCTCGACCTCGAGGTGCGTCCGGCGGTGGCGGCGGTGATCCTGGCGACGGCGCTGGGAACGCAGTGGCTCGGCGGGCGCCTCGCCGGGCTGGGGCGCTTCGAGCCTCGAAGCGCCCTGATCTCCACCCTCTCGCTGACCCTCCTGCTGCGCACCGCCTCGCCGGCGGCCGCGGCGCTCGCCGCCCTGCTCACTATCGGCAGCAAGTTCGTCCTGCGGGTGCGCGGCAAGCACGTGTGGAACCCGACGAACTTCGGTCTTGCAGCGACCATGCTGCTCTCCGACCGGGTGTGGGTGTCCGCGGGGCAGTGGGGCTCGGCCGCCCTCGGGGCGTTGGCGCTCGCCTCCTTGGGCTTCGTGGTGGTGCGCCGGGCCGAGCGCAGCGACGTCACCTGGGCCTTCCTCGCGGCCTACGGAGCGGTCGTCTTCGGTCGCGCGCTCTGGCTCGGGGACCCGCCGGCGATCCCGCTCCACCAGCTCGCGAGCGGCGCCTTCCTGATCTTCGCCTTCTTCATGATCTCCGACCCCAAGACCACGCCGGACTCCCGCCCGGGAAGAGTGCTCTACGCCGGGCTCGTCGCGCTGGGCGCCGGCTTCGTCCAGTTCCACCTCTATCGCCCGAACGGCCTGGTCTGGTCGCTCGCGGTGCTCGCTCCGCTGGTCCCCTTGATCGACCGCCTGCTGCCCGGCCGCGCCTACCGCTGGCCGGGCCGATCCCGAAAGGAATCCTCCATGAGCTCACGTCGCCTGTCTCCCGCCGCCCTGGTGATCGCGGCGGCCCTCCTCGCCGCAGCACCTCCGGCCGCGGCCTTCTGCGGCTTCTACGTCGCCAAGGCGGACACCGACCTGTACAACCAGGCCTCCAAGGTGGTGCTCGTGCGCGAGGGGGACCGCACCGTCCTCACCATGGCGAGCGACTACCGGGGTACGCCGGACGAGTTCGCGCTGGTCGTGCCGGTGCCCACCTTCCTCGAGCGCGACCAGATCCACGTCGGCGACCGGTCGGTGATCGAGCACCTGGACGCCTACACGGCGCCTCGGCTGGTCGAGTATTACGACGACGACCCCTGCCGGCCGGCGCTCCCGATGCAGGAGATGGCGCGAGGCGCCGCCGTCCCCTCGCCGGCCCGCGATCAGGCATGGGCGAAGAGTCTCGGGGTGAGTGTCGAGGCCGCCTACACGGTCGGCGAGTACGACATCCTGATCCTCTCGGCCGACCAGAGCCGGGGGCTCGAGACCTGGCTCACCGGCAACGGCTACCGGATCCCCCGGGGCGCTTCGCCGGTCTTGGCGAGCTACCTCAGGCAGGGCATGCACTTCTTCGTCGCCAAGGTGAACCTGGCCGAGCAGAAGCGGCTCGGCTACTCGTTCCTGCGCCCGCTCCAGGTGGCCTACGAGACGCCGAAGTTCCTCCTGCCGATCCGGCTCGGCACGGTCAACGCCTCGGGGCCGCAGGAGCTCTTCGTCTTCGCCCTGACCCACACCGGACGGGTCGAGACCACCAACTACCGCACCGTCAAGCTGCCGTCAGACGTCGAGGTGCCGCTGTTCGTCGAGCGGGAGTTCGGCGACGTCTACCGCGCCCTGTTCGACCACCAGGTCGACGAGCAGGGGATGCGGGCGGTCTTCCTCGAGTACGCCTGGGACATGGGCTGGTGCGACCCCTGCGCCGCCCAGCCGCTCTCGTCCGCCGAGCTCCATGACCTGGGCGTCTTCTGGCTCGACCGGGGCGACGGCGCTCCGGTGCCCGACGGCAAGGGGCTCGCGGTGCGCCCCGGCCCGACACCTCCGGCCGGGCCGCAGGACGTCTTCGTGACCCGCCTCCACGTGCGCTACGACCGCGCCCACTTCCCGGAGGACCTGGTGTTCCAGGAGACCGGCGACCGCACCAACTTCCAGGGCCGTTACGTGCTGCGCCACCCCTGGACCGGCTCGGAGGAGTGCCCGGAGGCACGGACCTACCGCCGGGAGCTCGCCGCCCGCCGCGAGGCCCAGGCCCGGACGCTCGCCGATCTCACCGGGTGGGACCTGGCGACGGTCCGGGGGAAGATGGACCTCGCCGGGACGCCGCCCGAGGGCGAGCCGCCGTGGTGGAAGCGGCTCTGGCCTGGTCGCTGAGGGCTCTGGCCTGGTGGCTGAGGGCTCTGGCCCGGTGGCTGAGGGCTCTGGCCTGGTCGCTGAGGGCTCTGGCCCGGTGGCTCAGGGCGCCGGGGGCTCGGGCGGCTGGTCCACCCGGATCCTGACGTCGACCGCCTTGGCGTCGGCCGGGCGAGGCGCGGCGAGGAAGGGGTTGAGATCGAGCTCGCGGATCCGCGGGTGGCGCTGGGCGAGCTGGGCGAGGCGCAGGAGCACCTCGACCAGGAGGTCGAAGTCGACCGGCTCCTCGCCGCGGACCCCCTCGAGGAGCTTCACGCCCCGGATCCCCAGGATCATGTCGCGGGCTTCGGTCGGGGTGAGCGGCGTCACCCCGAAGCGCACGTCGCGGAACACCTCGACGTAGCGCCCGCCCAGGCCGAACATGAGGAGCGGTCCGAAGCGCGGATCGGTGGTGATGCCGAAGATGACCTCGCGGCCCCCTTCGACCATCTCCTGGACCAGGAACGCCTCGGGCGGCTGGCCGGCGGCGGTGAGCCGTTCCTCGATGTCGTCGAGCGCGCGGCGGAGGGCCTCTTCGTCCTCGAGACCCACGGCCACCGCGCCGACGTCGCTCTTGTGCACCAGGTCGGGCGCCTGCCCCTTGACGACCAGCGGGTAGGCGAGATCGGCCGCGGCGGCGAGCGCCTCCCGACGCGAGCCGGCGAGGCGCCAGCCGGCGGTGGGGATGCCGTAGAGCTCGAGCACGCGGTAGGCGTCGTCGGGCGGCAGGTAGCCCTCGCCCGTGCTCTCGAGCAGCGCCTCGACCGCCCGGTCGTCGACCGGGAAGACCGGCGCCCGCTCGTCGGCCGGTCGCCGGCGCCAGGCGCTGTAGCGGGCGAGCTGGGCGAGCACCCGGGCCGCCGGCTCCGGGAAGCGATAGACCGGCGGCAGGTCGGGCTGGGTCTTGATCCGCTCGTAGAACTCCTCGGTCGCCATCATCACCGCCAGCACCGGGCGCCCGGCGCCGCGGGCGACCCCGGCCACCGCCTCGAGGACGTCGGTCGGGTTGGCGAGCAGAGGCGTGACGTTGATCACCATCGCCATGTCGACCCCCGGGTCGGCGAGCACCGCTTCGAGCGAGCGGGCGTAGCTCTCCGGCCCGGCCGAGGCGATCATGTCGACCGGGTTGCCGACGCTCGCCTCGGCGGGCAGGAAGGAGCGCAGGTGCTCGCGGGTCGCCTCGGTGAGGTGAGCGATCTCGAGCCCCAGGTTGACGCAGGCGTCGGTCGCCATGATCCCGGGGCCGCCGGCGTTGGTGACGATCGCCACCCGGTTGCCGCCGGCGAGCGGGCAGCGGTCGAGGGCGATCGCCAGGTCGAAGAGCTCCTCGATGGTGTTGGCCCGCACCACGCCGCACTGCTCGAGGAAGGCCGACACGGTCACGTCGGTGCCGGCGATCGCTCCGGTGTGGCTGGAGGCGGCGCGCGCGCCCTCGGTGGTGCGCCCGGACTTGACGACCAGGATCGGCTTCTTGCGCCCGACCCGCTTGGCGATCTCGGTGAAGCGCCGCGGGTTGCCGAACGACTCGAGGTACATGGCGATGACCCGGGTCTGGGGATCCTCCTCCCAGTACTCGAGCAGGTCGTTGCCCGAGACGTCCGCCTTGTTGCCCATCGAGACGAACTGGGTGAGGCCCACGCCGAGGTCGGCGGCGACGTTCAGGATCGCCACCCCGAGGGCGCCCGACTGGGAGACGAAGCCGATCGAGCCGGGCCGCGCCGGAGTCGGGGCGAAGGTGGCGTTGAGACGCACCTCCGGGTCGGTGTTGATCACTCCCATGCAGTTGGGGCCGATCATGCGCGCGCCGCGCTCGCGCACCAGGTCGCGGATCTCGGCCTCGGCGGCCGCCCCGTCGGCGCCGGTCTCGGCGAAGCCGGCGGTGATCACCACCAGGGCGCGCACCCCCCGGTCGAGACACTCGCGGACGACCCCGGGCACCGCCCGCTTGGGCACCGCCACCACCGCCAGGTCGACCTCGTCGGGGATCGCCGCGACCGACGGGTACGCCTTGAGCGAATGGATCGACGCGGCCCCCGGGTTGACCGGGAAGATGGCGCCGGCGAACTCCTCGACCACCAGGTTGTGGAGCAGCGCGAAGCCGATCGAATCGCGCTTGCGCGAGGCTCCGACGACCGCGACGGTGCGGGGCGTGAAGATCGGGTCGAGGGTCGAGGCGAGGCGCGGATCGCCGTTCGCGGGTCGGTTCGCCATGGCCCCGGATGGTGACACAACCGGCGGGCGCCTTCAGCGCGGCGCGAGGATGGCGAGCGGCTCGGGGGCGAGGCCGATCTCGAGCGGCGGCCGGGCCGGCCAGGGGTCGCCGTCGACCTGGAGCGCGGCGTCGCCGGGAGCGAGCAGCGTGACCGTCTCGCCCGGCTCGAGCGTCCGGACGAAGACGTCCGCGCGCGACAGGTGCCGGCCGCGCACGAGCCCCCAGGCGAAGGCGAGCGTCGCCCGGCGGCCGGCGCCTCGGAACAGCAGCAGGTCGAGACGCCGGTCGTCGAGACGGGCGGCGGGGGCGAGGCGGAGGCGTCCGCCGTAGAACGGGATGTTCGAGACCACGGCGAAGCTCGCCCGCTCGACCCGGCCGGCCGTCTCGACGGCGAGCGGCGGATAGGCGTAGCGCCACCATTCGCCGAAGCCGCACGCGACGACGTGAGCGCGGCCGAAGCGGCGCTTGGCGAGCGGATCGAGGGCGGCGAGCACGCGCGCGTCGAGGCCGGCCGAGACCATCATCAGGAACGCGTGACCGCCGACCAGCCCGACGTCGATCGGCCGGGGCTCCATGCGGCACTGGAGCGCGGCGGCGGCGACGGGATCGCGCGGCAGGCCGAGGGCGAAGGTGAGGACGTTGGCGGTTCCGCCGGGTAGGGGCCCGAGCGGTACCCGGGTGCCGACGAGGCCCTGCGCGGCCTCCCGGAGAGTGCCGTCGCCGCCCAGCGCGAAGACGACCTCGGCGCCGTCCGCGACCGCTTCCCGCGCGAGACGGGTCGCGTCGCCCGGGCCGGCGGTGGCGACGGTCTCCACCGCGAGGCCCTGGCGGGCGAAGAGCGCGGAGAGCCGCGAGAGCACCCGCTCGAGCGAGCGCTGGCCCGCGGAGCGGTTGACGATGAGCACCCCGCGTTTCATCGGGTTCCCGTCGCTGGATTCTCCCGGATGATGCGAGCCCCGACCAGGCGTCTCGTCGGTTGGAGGCGGAGCTTCGTTAGCGATCCATCAGAAAAGCTTCGGTTGCTCTCCCGGCCGGCGGCGGCCGGTGCGGTCGAAGCCCAGGTGCTCGTAGGCACGCGGCGTCGCCACTCGGCCCTGGGGGGTGCGCTTCAGGAAGCCCTCCTGGATGAGGTAGGGCTCGACCAGGGTCTCGAGCGTCCCGCGCTCCTCGCCGACCGCGGCGGCCAGGGCGTTCAAGCCGGCCGGGCCGCCGTCGTAGTGCTCGATCAAGACGGTGAGGATCTTGCGGTCGAGGTCGTCGAAGCCGAGCTCGTCGACCTCGAGCGACGCCAGCGCGGCCCGCGCCGCCGCGCGCGTGATCGTGCCCTCGCCCCGGACCTGGGCGAAGTCGCGCACCCGGCGCAGGAGCCGGTTGGCGATCCGCGGAGTGCCGCGGCTGCGCCGGGCGATCTCGCCGGCGCCCTCGCCCTCGATCGGAATCTCGAGCAGGCGCGCCGAGCGGGTGAGGATCGTCACCAGGTCGTCCGGGCCGTAGAAGTCCAGCCGGTGGACGATGCCGAACCGGGCGCGCAAGGGCGAGGTGATCATCGCCGCGCGCGTGGTGGCTCCGACCAGGGTGAAGGGCGGCAGGTCGATCTTCACCGTCCGCGCCGCCGGCCCCTGGCCGATCACCAGGTCGAGGTGGTAGTCCTCCATCGCCGGGTAGAGGATCTCCTCCACCGTCGGGCCGAGGCGGTGGATCTCGTCGATGAACAGCACCTCGCCGGGGGTGAGGTTGGTGAGGATCGCCGCCAGGTCGCCGGCGCGCTCGAGCACCGGACCCGAGGTGCTCTTGATCTGGGCGCCCATCTCCTGGGCGATGATGTGGGCGAGCGTCGTCTTGCCCAGCCCCGGAGGGCCGAAAAGGAGCACGTGGTCGAGGGCCTCGCCCCGCTCGCGGGCCGCCGCCACGAACACCCGGACGTTGTCGACGACCTTCTTCTGGCCGACGTACTCGTCGAGCATCCGGGGGCGCAGCGACTGCTCGAGCCGCACGTCCTCCGGCTCGGCGTCCGGCGCCATCAACGGCCGCCGGTGGGACTCGATCGGCATGGGGGGGATTCTACCTGGATGCCCCCCGCATCCCCTCGCTCCCCTTCCCACCCCACGGGGGGGAAGGGGACGCCCCCTCCCGGGCTGCGCGTCAGGAACTGTGCGTCATCTTCTTCAGGGCCGCCCGCAGAACCTGGTGGAACTCGGCGTCCGGCGCCTCGTCGCGCGCCGCGCGCACCGCCCGCTCCGCCTGCGCCGGCTTGTAGCCCAGGTTGACCAGCGCCGAGACCAGGTCCTGCTCGCCCGCGGACGGCGCGGGCGCCTCCGGCAGCTCCGCCGCGAGCTCGGTCACCTTGTCCTTGAGCTCCACGATCATCCGCTCGGCGCCTTTGCGCCCCACCCCCGGGATGGTGGTCAGGCGGCCGGCGTCGCCGGCGGCGAGCGTGGCGATGAGCGCCTCCGGCGGCATGCCGGAGAGGATCACCCGGGCGAGGCGGGGCCCGATGCCGGAGACCGTGATCAGGCGCTCGAAGAGTCGCTTCTCGAGCTCGGTCCAGAAGCCGTAGAGGGCGATCCCGTCACTCCACAGATGGGTGTGGACGAACAGGCCCACGCGCTCCTCGGACCGGGCGCGCTCGATCTCCGAGAAGGTGGCGAGGGAGACGTTGACCTCGTAGCCGACGCCGCCGACGTCGAGCAGCAATCGGTCGGGCCGCACGCGGATCACCCGCCCCTCCAGGAAGCCGATCATGGCCCCGATCTTACCCGCCCGGCGGCCTCGCTCTTCGCGGCCGTGGGCTCGGGCCGCCCACGCTCCCGGACGACCCCCTTGACGGTATGGCAAATCAGCATTAGACTGTCGGTCCGTTCGACATCGCAGGACGACTCGAAGGAGAGGAAGGCCATGCAGCGGACTCGGTACATGGTGGTACTCGCAGCGATCGGGCTCCTGGCCCTGGCGGCCCCCGGACTGGCACAGCTCGCCGCGGTCGGCGACGAGCTCCCCTTGAGCGGCACGGCCGGCCGTGCCCAGCAACCCGCGGCCGCGTTCGGCCCCACCGGCGACCTGCGCCTGCTCTGGTCCAACCCGCGAACGGGCGTCCTCGGCCGGGGCGCCGACGGCAAAGGCCACCCGACGGGTCCGGCGGTCGGGCTGGCCGGGAACACCCTGCCCAGCAGCCTGCCGTTCGACGGCCAGGTGACGGTGCGCGAAGAGCCCGCGGTGGTGGCGTTTCGCAGCGGCGACTTCCTGGCCTTCTGGACCGAGGAGCTCATCCACCTCAAGGCGGACATCTTCTACGACAGCCGCGACCTCCTGGCGAGCCACGTCTACGGCCAGCGGTTCAACCGCGCCGGGCGGCCGGTGGGCCGGGTCTTCGCGGTCAGCGGGCTCGACGTCGGCCGCGAGAAGGGGGCGCGCGCGACGATCCTCGCGAACGGCCGCGTGCTGGTGAGCTGGCAGGTGGCCTCCGGAGGCGACTCCGCGGTGTACGCGCGGGTGCTCCGGCCGCGCGGCTCGGCGCTCGTCCCGGCGTTCCGGGTGGACTCCGAGCTGGCCTCCGGAGGCAAGAATCCGGCGGTCGCCGCGGCCGAGGACGGAGGCTTCCTGGTCGCCTGGCAGGGCTGCTGCGGCGACGGCGGCGACCCGGTGATCTTCGCCCGGCGCTTCGGTGCCGACGCCTCCGCCGTGGGCTCCCCCTTCGTGGTGAGCTCCTCGCCGTCCACGGGCCAGTACCTGCCGACGGCCGCGCGCGGCGAGAGCGGCGAGTTCCTCGTGGCCTGGATGGGGGCCTCGGACGACGAGACCGGCTCGAAGTTCCGGATCGACGGTCGCCTGGTGAGCGCCGACGGCGCCCCGATCGGAGCGGACGCGGTGTTGAGCACCGGCTCCGACCGCGCGGACTCCGCGCCGGCGGTCGCCGCCGGCCCGGCCGGCTACGTGGTCGCCTGGACGGTGTGGGACAGGACGTTTCCCTATGCGATCCTCGCAGCCCCCTTCGACCCGTCTCTGGCATCCACCGGGGCCGCCGTTCCGGTCAACGCCGGGCGGATCAACTTCCAGTGGGCGCTGGCCCTCTCGACGGACGGCCAGGACCGGTACCTGCTCGCCTGGGAAGGGTTCGACGAGTCCGGCCACCTCGCCATCCGCGGCCGGATCCTGACCTCCGGTCCGACCGAGTAGACCGGATCGCGGTCGCTCCGGCGGTTCCCCCGGGGCCTGCGCGGGTCGTTCCGCGCGGGCCCTTTTTCTTCTATGCCAGGGCCTGCCGCAGATCGGCCTCGAGGTCGTCGTAGCCCTCGATCCCCACCGACACCCGGACCAGGCCGTCCGAGATGCCCAGGGCGGAGCGCTCCTCGGCCGAGAGCCGGCGGTGGGAGGTCAGGGCGGGCAGCGAGACGCTCGACTCGACCCCGCCCAAGCTGGGAATGATCCGGAACAGCTCCAGCCGGTCGACCAGGGCGCAGGCCGCCGCCAGGCCACCCTCGACCTCGAAGGCGAGCATGCCGCCGCCGGCTCTCATCTGGCGCCGGGCCACCGGGTCGTCGCCCGGATAGCGCACCGCCGCCACCCGCGGGTGGTCGCGGAGGAAGGCGGCCAGACGCTCGGCGTTGGCCGACTGGCGTTCGAGGCGCAGGACGAGGGTCTTCATCCCGCGCGAGAGCAGAAACGCCGCGTGGGGGTCGAGGCAGCCGCCTCCCAGCACCAGCGTCTCGCGCACCGGCCCCAGGAGCTCGCCGGAGCCGGCGACGAAGCCGCCGGTCACGTCGCTGTGGCCGCCCAGGTACTTGGTGGCGCTGTGGAGCACGAGGTCGGCGCCCAGGGCGAGGGGGGTCTGGAGGGCCGGGGTCGCGAAGGTGTTGTCGACCAGCAGCAGGGCGCCCCGGTCGTGGCTCGCGGCGGCGAGGGCGGCGAGATCGCAGCACGCGAGCAGCGGGTTGCTCGGGCTCTCGGCGAGGACCGCCCGGGGAGCCGGCGCCGCCGGGTCGGCGAGGCGCTCGAGGAGGCCGGCCAGCGGCACCGTGTCGACCACGATCTCCGGATGCCGGCGCCCGAGCCAGGCGAGCCAGGCGTGGGTGCCGCCGTAGAGGTCGCCGGCGGCGAGCAGCCGGTCGCCCGAGACGAGGAGGCTCGAGAGGGCTCCAGAGATCGCGGCCAGGCCGGAGGCGAAGGCGACCGCGTCTTGGGCGCCTTCGAGAGCCGCGAGCTTCTCCTCGGCCGAGCGCACCGTCGGATTGCCCTGCCGCGAGTAGACGGCGTCGCGCCCGCCCTCCGCGAAAGCCCGGTCGAGCTCGCCCGAGTCGGCGAAGACGAAGGGCGCGGTCTGGTAGATCGCCGCACCGGCCGCGGGGCGCGGCGAGCGCCCCGCCTCGCCGGCGTGGACCGCGCGGGTCTCGGGGCTACGAGGCCTTGTTCGCGGCGTTGAGCTGCTCGACGAGCTCATCGCTGTACCAAACCCCTTCCTGGCGCCGCCGCTCCTGGATGAGCGACGAGAGCAACCGGCCCATGCGCTGCTGGGCGACCTGCTCGCGGATCTGGTCCTTGCGCTTGGCGAACTCGGCGGCGTCGAACCCCTTGCGCTCGGTGACCTGTGCCAAGAGCGCGCCCTGCCCGGTCGCGACGGGTCCGATCACGGTGCCCTCCGAGGCCGCGAGCGCGGCCTGGTTGACTTCGGGCACCAGCCCGACCCCCTGGATCGGGTCGTTCTTGCCGAACTCGGCGCTCTCGGTCACCTGGGCACCCAGCCCCTGGGCGGCCTCGTCGAGGCTCTGGCCCTCCTCGACCGCCTTCTTGACCGCGGCGAGCTTCTGGGTGGCGAGCTCCTGCTCGCGGGAGCGCTCGACCTCGCGGCGCACCTTCGGCTCGACGTCCGAGAGGGGCGGCAGGCGCGGCGCCTCGACCTCCGCCAGGCGGACGATCATCGGACCGCGCGGCGTGTCGATCGTGCCGTCGGCGAGCTTGCCCTGGTCGAGCGCGAAGACGGCCTCGCCGAGCGCCGGCGAGCGCCCGATGCCGGGGACCACGTCGCCCTGCCCGAAGGGCGGCGAGGTGGCGAAGATCGCCGCCTTGTTCTCCTGGGCGAGCTGGCGCATGGTCGAGACCTTGTCGGCTTGCGGGGCGTCGGCCACCTTCTTGCGCAGCGTCCCGGCGAGGTCCTGGGCCGCCTGGTCGACCCGCTCGGCCGCGAGCCGGTTGCGCACGCTCTGGCGGGCCTCCTCGAACGGGATCGTGCCGCCCTCGCGGCGGTCGGTGACCTGGATCAGGTGGACGCCGAAGGGAGTGGTCACCGGACCGACGAGCTGGCCCTTCTCGGCACCGAACGCGGCCTTCTCGAACTCCGGCGTCATCCGGCCCTTGCCGAAGAAGCCGAGGTCGCCGCCCTGCTTGGCGCTTCCCGGGTCCTCCGAGACCTCGCGCGCGATCGCGGCGAAGTCCTCGCCGCCCTCGATGCGGCTCTCGATCTTCTCGAGCTCCGCCTTGGCTTCGGCCTCGGTGCGGTCGTCGCCGGTGCGCAGCAGGATGTGGCGCGCCCGCACCTGCTCCTCGCGGCTGAACTCGTCCTGATGGGCCTGGTAGTAGGCGCGCAGGTCCTGGTCGCCGATCTCGAGCGTGTTGCGCAGCGCCGCCTTGTCGACCAGCAGGTAGTCGATCACCCGCTGCTCCGGGAGGCGGAAGCTCTTCCTTGTGGGCGTCGTAGTAGCTCCGGAGGGCGGCCTGGTCGGCGTGGGCCTCCTGGGCGAACTGCGTCCGGGGAAGCTGGACGTAGCGGATCTTCGCCCGCTCGACGTCCTCCCGGTAGGACTGCTCGACCTCGGCGTCGGTGACGTAGATCGTCTCGGAGAGCACGTCGCGGAGCTTCTCGAGCAGCATGTCGCGGCGCACCGCGGCCTCGAGGTCGGCCGGGCTCCGGTAGCCGTTCGCCTGGGCGACCCGCTGGTAGATCTCCTCGCTCAAGAAGCGTCCCTGCTCGTCGGTGAAGCCCGGGATCGACAGGAGCTTGTCGCGCAGCTCCTTGTCGGTGACGCGCAGGCCGAGGCGGCGGGCTTCTTCGAGGAGGATCGAATCGTTCAGGAGCTGCTCGATCGCCTGCCGCTTGAGCTGGAGCTGCTCGGCGAGCTGGGGGGTGAACTGCTCGCCGTAGATCTGGCGATAGCGCGCCTCGAGGGACTGGTCGCCGCGCTTGAACTCGGCCCACGTCACCTCGTGATCGCCGACCGAGGCGGCGGCGTTCGTGGCCTGCGGAGCCCGGCTGGCGCGGCCGAAGTCGACGAACACCAGGAGGATGAAGACCGCGATCACCAGCCACAGGATCCAGGCGAGGTTCTTCAGGTTGTCGCGAAAGACTTTGAGCATGGCCGTCGGATCTCCTTTCACCCTCCGGAACGGCACCCCGGGGCCCGGTAGGGCATACGTGCTCTCTCACCCCCGGCCATGGGGGAGGAATCCCGCACTCTAACAACCCGGGCCCCGGCGGGCAAGCTGCTGGTATATTGACGATCTTCGAGATCGGACGCCGTGGAACGCCCGCAAATCGACACCAAGCGCCGGGATTGGTACCTCGTGTCGGTCGACACGCTGAGGGCCTGGACGGTGGTGCTGGTGCTGGCGGCGCTCGTCGCCGGCGGGTTCTTCGGGTACCGCGCCTGGGAGCGCAACGACCTCGACCGGCGGGCGGCGAGCACCATCCGCGACGCGCGCACCCAGCTCGGCCGGATCCAGGGCGACGACGTCCTGCAGGCCAACCGCAGCCAGTACCAGAGCGCGCTCGAGAGCCTGAACGCCGCCACCGCCGCGTACGGCGCCCGGCAGTTCGCCGTCGCCCTCGAGAAGGCCCAACAGAGCTACCGCCTCTTGCTGGGGATCCTCGATGCCTCGGGCGGCCACGAGGGCGGCGCCGGGCAAGCGCAGTTCATCTCGGTCCAGGGCCGAGTCGAGTACCGCCGCGGCGATGGCGGGGAGTGGCTGGAGGCGCGGTCCCGCCTGGTGCTCTACGTCGGCGACCACGTCAAGACCGGCGCGAACGGCTCGGCCGAGATCGTGTTCTCGGACGGCACCCTCTACACCGCCCGCCCGGACACCCAGCTCGTCGTCTTCCGGAGCCGGTCGAGCTCCGGCCTGCCGGGCGAGCAGGCGATCCGCATGGACTACGGCTGGGTGAACTTGAACACCTCGAAGCGGGGAAGCAAGGTCTCGGTCCCCGAGGCCGAAGCCCGGGTCGACAGCGACTCGGAGGCCACGGTCAGCTATGACGCCGGGTCGAAGACCGCCCGCTTCGCCTCGATCCGCGGCGGCATGAAGGTCGACTCCTCGAGCGGCGAGCACCGCGAGGTCGGCGCTCTCGAGCAGGTGGTCCACGCCGCCGGCAAGCTGTCCGAGCCGGAGTCGCTGCCCGCCGCGCCGGCGCTCATGACGCCGGAGGACAACTCCGACTTCTCGCTCGAGCGCACCCAGAGCACGGTGCTCTCGTGGGAGCCGGTCGATGAGGCGTCCGGCTACGCGCTCGAGATCTCTTCGAACCACCTGTTCGTCGACAACCTGATCGAAGCCGACGACCGCAAGAAGACCGAGGCGACGCTCGGGCTGCGTGGCGAGGGCTCGTTCTTCTGGCGCGTGGCGGCGGTCGCCGCCAACGGCGTGCGCGGCCCGTGGAGCGCCGCCCGGGGGTTCCGCGTCTCGAGCTTCCGCCGCGACCCGGCGACGGGCGACCGCGAGCCGCCGAAACTCGAGCTCGCGGAGATCAAAGCGTACGGTAGTATCTTCATCGTCGGAGGCAGGACCGAGCCGGGGTCCGTCGTGGAGATCAACGGTGAGCCGGTCCAGGTCGCGGCGGACGGCACGTTCACCAAGCCGATCCAGATCACCAAGGAAGGTTGGAGCTTCATCGAGGTTCGGGCCCGCGACTCCGGGGGCAACGAGACGGTGCTCAGCCCCCGGGTGTTCGTGGAGATCCTCTAGTCGGCGCCTGCTCCGGCCGGTCGACGGCTCGTGCGAGACGCGCCGGTCGACTCGTCGCCGACTCTTCTGAAATGTCGCAGCTGAACCACAACGGCCGGGCGCCTGATGCCCCTCGAGAGCCGGGGAGACCATGCCGCTAGCTTCGATCCTCCGCTACTTCTCCAAGGACCTGGCCATCGACCTCGGGACGGCCAACACCTTGGTGTTCGCCAAGAATCAGGGCATCGTGGTCCGCGAGCCCTCGGTGGTGGTGATCAACAAGCTCACCAACCGCATCGAGGCCGTGGGCAGCGAAGCCAAGGAGATGCTCGGCCGCACGCCGGGCAACATCGAGTCCATCCGGCCGATGAAGGACGGTGTGATCGCCGACTTCGAGGTGACCGAGCGGATGCTCGAGTACTTCATCAAAAAGGCGCACGGCCGCAAGATGGTGGTCCATCCGCGCATCGTCATCGGCGTGCCGTCGGAGATCACGCAGGTCGAGAAGCGCGCGGTCAAGGACTCGGCGATGCGCGCCGGCGCCTCCGAGGTGTTCCTCGTCGAGCAGGCGATGATGGCCGCGATCGGCGCCGGGCTGCCGATCACCGAGCCGTCGGGAAACATGATCGTCGACATCGGCGGCGGCACCACCGACGTCGCCGTGATCTCGCTCGCCGGCACCGTCTACAGCCGCTCGGTGCGGGTGGCCGGCAACGAGATGGACGTGGCGATCATCCAGTACCTGAAGCGCAAGTACAACCTCCTGATCGGCGAGCGCACCGCCGAGCTGATCAAGATGGAGATCGGCTCGGCCTACCCGCTCAAGGAGGAGATCACGATGGAGATCAAGGGCCGCGACCTGGTCGAAGGCGTGCCCAAGACCCTGACGATCTCCGACGCCGAGATCCGCGAGGCGCTGGCCGAGCCGGTCCAGACCATCGTCGAAGCGGTCAAGATGGCCCTCGAGCGCACGCCTCCCGAGCTCTCGGCCGACATCATGGACAAGGGGATCGTGCTCTCGGGCGGCGGTGCCATGCTGCGCAACCTCGATCACCGCCTGCGCGACGAGACCGGGCTGCCGGTGGTCCTCGCCGAGGATCCGCTCGCCTCGGTGGTGCTCGGCACGGGAGCGGTGCTCCAGGACATGGACCTCCTGCGCAAGGTCTCGATCCGCTGAGGTGAAAGAGCGCCACACCGTCTGGCTGCTGGTGCTGGTGCTCGCCCTCCAGCTGCTGCTCCTCGCCTCCCAGGTGCGCGGGGAAGGCGGCACGAGCCTCCTCGAGCAGACCGCGCTGCGCCTGGTGGGCCCGATCGGCCGCCTGGTCGCCGGCCTCTTCGGCTCGGCCGAGGACATCGGGCGCTCGCTGCGCACCCGCGGTGACCTCAAGGCCGAGAACCGGCGGCTCCAGGGTCGGGTCGAGGACCTGGAGCTCGAGCTCTTCCGCCTGCGCAACGTCGAGGAGGAGCGCGAGCGCCTGGCGGCGGCGCTCGACTACACGCCGCAGGTCCCCGGCCGCTTGCGGCCGACCGAGGTCGTCTACCTCGACCACTCCTCGTGGCTTCGTACCTTGATCCTCTACGTCGGCGAGCTCCCGGCGCACGAGGACGAGCCGGTGATCACCCCCGCGGGCCTGGTCGGGCGGGTGATCCTGGTCGCGGGCTCCTACGCCAAGGTGCAACTGATCACCGACCGCGCGGCCGCGGCCTCGGCGGTGATCGAGCGCACCCGGCGCCAGGCGCTGGTGCGCGGCGGCAACGAAGGCCTGGAGCTCGACTACGTGCCGCTCCAGGCGTCGGTCGAGCGCGGTGACCGGGTGCTGACCGCCGGCACCGACGGAATCTACCCGCGCGGCATTCCGATCGGCACGGTGGCGGAAGTCGCGGCGGGGGGCGAGCTGTTTCGGAACGTCGTGGTCACTCCCGCCGTCGACTTCGCCATGCTCGACCGGGTCTACCTGCTGGAGCGCCAGGCGGTGCCCGAGGCGCTCAAGGAGAACGAGGCCGTTGCGCGCCCTTAGGTTCGTCCTCGGCCTGGCGGCCGCGCTGGGGGTCCACCTGGTGGGGGTCTGGCTGCTGCCCGACCTGCCGCGGGTCCTCGACCTGTTCCTGGTGGTCGTGGTGCTCAACGCGCTCGACGCGAGCAGCCTCGCCGGTCTGGCGGGCGGCCTGGGGGCGGGGCTGATCCAGGACGCCCTCTCCGGCCGGCTCTACGGCCTCCACGGCTTCGCTGATACGATGGTCGGGTACGCGGTCGCCCGCGCGGGACAGCGCCTGGACCTGGCGAGTCCGGGTGCCGTGCTGGTGACGGTGGCGCTGGCGACGCTTCTCCAGGCGGCGACGCTGGTGGTGCTGGCCTACCTCTTCACCGACCCCGAGCCCCCCGAGCCTCTCTGGGTGTTGATCGAGGCCGTGGTCAACGGCGTGGCCGGCGCCCTGCTCTTCAGCCTCGGCGGCCGGTTCCGCGACCTGCGCGAGGTCTCCCGCCGCCGCAGGGCGTCGAAGATCCGTCTCTAGCGAGCATGCAAGTCCGCGAGCACCGAGAAGACCTGGTCCGGCGCGTCCGCCTGCTGGTGGCGGTGGCCGCGACCCTGCTGGTGTTGATCGGGACCAGCTTCTGGTCGGTCCAGATCGTCCACGGCGACTACTACCGGGAGCTGGCCGAGAACAACCGGCTCCGCAAGCTCCCGATCCGCGCCCCGCGCGGCCTGATCTACGACCGCAAGGGACGCCTGCTGGTGGAAAACGTTCCCTCCTACGACCTCCTGATCGACCGCAGCCGCACCGCCGACTTCGACGCGAGCGTCGCCTTCGCCGCCCGGATCCTCGACCGGCCCGAGGCCGAGCTCCAGGCGGCGATCGATCGCGCCGGCCAGGGACCGGCCTACAAGCCCGCCCTGGTGGCGGCGAACCTCGACCTGGGCCAGGTCGGCCGCTTCGAGGCCAAGCGCCTCGAGCACCCCGAGTTCGAGATCGACGTGCGCCACCTGCGGCTCTACCGCCACGGCCCGCGCACCGCCCACGTGCTCGGCTACCTGGGCGAGGCCTCGCCCGAGGAGATCGCCGACGGCGACGGGCTCTACGAGGCCGGTGACCTGGTGGGCAAGAAGGGGATCGAACGCACCTACGACCTCCGGCTCCGCGGCCAGGACGGCGAGCGGGTGGTGGTCGTCGACAGCCGTGGCCGGGTGCTCGAGGAGTACCAGCGCAAGAAGGCGGAGCCCGGCCTGCCGCTCCACCTCACCCTCGACCTCGACCTGCAGCAGGAGGCGGCGCGCCTGATGAGCGACAAGGTGGGCGCGGTCGTGGCGCTCGATCCGCGCAATGGCGCGATCCGCGCGCTCTACTCCGCGCCCTCCTACAACTCGAACCTCCTCGCCTGGGGGGTGAGCCAGGCCGAGTGGCAGGAGATCCTGGCGGAGCCCAACAACCCGCTCCAGGACCGCGCCATCCAGAACACCTTCTCGCCCGGCTCGGTGTTCAAGGTGGTCATGGCGGCGGCGGGGCTCGCCGAGGGCGTGATCGACCAGAGCTCGACCTTCAACTGCACCGGCTCGACGGTGATCTACGGTCGCAGCTTCCGCTGCTGGCGGCCCGCCGGCCACGGCCGGGTGAACGTGCGCGAGGCCCTCAAGGGATCGTGCGACATCTTCTTCTACAACGTCGGCAAGGGGCTGGGAGTCGACCGGATCGCGCGCTACGCCCGCCTCTTCGGCCTCGGAGAGCGAACGGGCGTCGAGCTCGAGGGCGAGAAGAAGGGCCTCGTGCCCGACTCGGGCTGGAGCCTGGCGGTGCGCAAGCACCCCTGGTACCCCGGCGAGACGATCTCGGTCGCGATCGGCCAGGGGCCGCTCCTGGTCACGCCCCTCCAGGTCGCCACCATGATGGCGGCGGTGGCCAACGGCGGGCGCAAGGTGACCCCCCACCTGCGCGTCGACGAGGAAGCCGATGCGGCGGGCGAAGAGAGCCCCGAGGACGCCGACGAGCTGGGCCTGCCGGGGGGCGTCCTCGACGCCGTGCGCGATGGCCTGTGGGCCGTGGTCAACGCCCCGGGCGGCACGGCCGGCGCCTCGCGCCTGCGCGAGATCGACATCGCCGGCAAGACCGGCACCGTCCAGGTGGTGGCGCAGAGCGCACGCCGCAACAACGCCGATCTGCCCTTCGCGCTGCGCGACCACGCCTGGTTCGCCTCCTACGCCCCCGCCGGCGACCCGCAACTGGTGGTCGTCGTCTTCGTCGAGCACGGCGGCCATGGCTCGAACGCCTCCGCGCCGATCGCCAAGGCCCTCTATGAGAAGTACTTCGGGATCGATGCCGGCACCTAACCCGCTCGGGCCCGAGCGCTCGGTGCTCGGCCAGCTCTCCGGCGTCGACTGGCTCGTCCTGCTCTCGGCGCTCGCCCTGTCGCTGATCGGTCTCGCGACCGTACACAGCGCGAGCTCGGAGCTGCCGGCGGACTTCACCCCGCGCCAGGCGAGCTGGGTCGCGCTCGGCATCCTGGTGATGATCGTGCTGTTCCTCGTCGACTACCACCTGCTGACCGACCTCTCGCTGCCGCTCTACGCCGGCGGCTGCGCGCTGCTGATCCTGGTGCTCTTCATCGGCTCCGAGCACGGCGGCTCCCAGAGCTGGATCGGCCTCGGGCCCCTCGGCTTCCAGCCCTCCGAGGTCGCCAAGCTGACCACCGCGCTCTTCCTCACCCGCTACCTGGCGGACGTCAACCGCCCGATCCTGACCTTCAAGGAGATCGCGCTCGGCGGCTCGATCGTCGCGCTGCCGATGGCGCTGGTGGCGCTCGAACCGGACATGGGCACCGCCGCGATGTTCGTGCCCATGCTCGCCGGCATGCTGCTGGTGGGGGGGACCCGCCTCAAGGTCTGGGTGGCGGCGGTGGTGGCGGCGCTGGTCCTGGGCACCGCCGCCTGGTTCTTCGTCATGCAGCCCTATCAGCGCGAGCGCGTGCGGACCTTCCTCGAACCGGGCAGCGACCCGCTCGGCGCCGGCTACCAGGTGCGCCAGTCGAAGATCGCGGTCGGCTCGGGCCAGCTCACCGGCCGCGGCTACATGCAGGGCACCCAGAGCCAGCTGCGCTTCCTGCCCGCGCGCCACACCGACTTCATCTTCGCCGTGCTCGCCGAGGAGTGGGGCTTCGTCGGGGTGGTGGCGGTGCTCGGCCTCTACGCGGTGTTCATCGTCAACGGCGCGCGGATCGCCATGCGCGCCCGGGACCGCGAGGGGATCCTGCTGGTGGTCGGCCTGCTCTCGGTGATCTCGTTCCACCTCCTCTACAACACCGCCATGGTGGTGGGGCTGGTGCCCAACACCGGCATCCCGCTGCCGTTCCTCTCCTACGGCGGCTCGTTCACCCTCCTGGTCTTCGCCGCCACCGGCCTGATCCTCGGAGTCGACGTGCGCCGCTACGTCAACCGCTGATGGCCGTCGAAACCCCCAGCCACAAGATGCTCGTGGCGAGCGATCCGCACGAGACCCGGATCGCTGTCCTCGAGGACGACCTGCTGACCGAGATCTTCGTCGAGCGGCCTCGCCACCAGGGCCTGGTGAGCAATGTCTACAAGGGGCGCGTGACCCGGGTGTTGCCGGGCATGCAGGCCGCCTTCGTCGACATCGGCCTCGACCGCGACGCCTTCCTCTACGTGAGTGACGTCGAGACCGAGGACGCCGGCGGCGCCGACGACCTGGAGCTCGCCGACGACGAGGCCGAGGACGTGCCGCCGCAGGCCCAGCGCTCGATCGACGAGCTCTTGAAGCAGGGCCAGGAGCTGATCGTCCAGGTGGTCAAGGACCCGCTGCCCAACAAGGGGGCGCGGATCACCACTCACGTCACCCTTCCCGGCCGCTACCTGGTGCTGCTGCCCACCGTGCGCCACTACGGCGTCTCGCGGCGCATCGAGGAAGACGCCGAGCGGGAGCGCCTGATCACCCTGGTCGAGGCGATGGGCGCCGGCCGGGGCGGGCTGATCGTGCGCACCGTCGGAGAGGGCAAGGGGCGCGAGGAGTTCGAGGCCGACCTCGGTTACCTCGCGAAGCTCTGGACGTCGATCCAGAGCCGGGCGGCGAAGGCGGCGGCCCCGAGCCTGCTCCACCAGGAGCAGGACGTGGCGCTGCGCACGGTGCGCGACCTGTTCTCGCACGAGTTCTCGGTGCTCTGGGTCGACGGCGAGGAGACCTACGAGCGGATCGTCGAGTTCCTCGACCAGGTCCAGCCCTCGCTGGTCACCCGGGTCAAGCTCTACAGCCAGGACCCGCCGCTGTTCGAGCGCTTCGGGATCGAGAGCCAGATCGAGGCGGCCCTGCGCAGCAAGGTCTGGCTCAAGTCGGGCGGCTACATCGTGATCAACCCCACCGAGGCCCTGGTCGCGATCGACGTCAACACCGGCCGCTTCGTAGGCAAGAGCAACCTCGAGGAGACGGTGCTCAAGACCAACCTCGAGGCGATCGGCGAGATCGTCCGCCAGATCCGTCTGCGCGACCTGGGCGGCATCATCGTGCTCGACCTGATCGACATGACCGAGGAGGAGCACCGCAACCAGGTCTTCGCGGCGCTGGCGGCGGAGCTGCGCAAGGACCGGGCGAAGACCAAGGTGCTCTCGATCTCCGAGTTCGGCCTGGTCGAGATCACCCGCAAGCGCTCCCGGACCAATCTCGAGCGGCTGCTCACCCAGGCTTGCCCGTACTGTCAGGGCAGCGGCCGGGTCAAGGCGGTCGAGACCATCTGCCTCAACCTGCGCCGCGAGGTCCTCAAGAACCGGGAGCTGGCGTTCGAAGGGCAGCTGCTGCTGCGGGTCAATCCCGACGTCGGCCACGCCCTGCTGGGCGACGAGCGGGCGATCCTCACCGAGCTCGAGCACGCCCTCGGCTCGGAGATCCTCATCCAGACCGACCCGGCGCTCCACCACGAACGGTTCGACATCGTGAGGGTGTAGCCTCATGGCGGCTCTCATGGATGATCCGGGTTACGCGGACGTCTCGCCTCTGGCGACCGGCGAGCGGGCGGCACCGGCGGCGGGCTCCGCGCTCCCGTCGGAACGGTTCGCGACGGCGGGCCGCCACGGTGTGGTGTCGCTGCGCCGCCGCCCCACGGACCTGCCGCAGGCGGTCGCCCGGCTGACCGACCCGGGCGCGGCCGTCGAGACGCTCCACTGGGGGCGCAACTACCTCTACGTCTCGCGCTTCACCACCTCCGGCGGCGAGGTCTCGGGCGTGGTCAAGCAGTTCCGCGCCACGGGCCTGCGCGCGCGCCTGTCGCGGCGCTGGCACGGCACCAAGGCGGCGCGCAGCTGGCGGGTCGCCGAAGCGCTCGCCGCCGCCGGCGTCGAGACCCCGGAGCCGCTCTTCGCCATCGACTCGGACGACCCCGCGGGCCCGTCGTACTACGTCTGCCGGCTGGCCGAGGGGACGGTCGAGGCGCGCTACCTCCTGCGCGCCGCCAACGCCGGCGAGGCCGAGGCGCGCTTCCCCGGGTTCCCGGTGGAGGAGTTCCTGGACGAGCTGGCGGCTCTCGCGCGCCGGCTCCACGAGCACCGGATCTGGTTCCGCGACCTGACCAGCGGCAACGTGCTGCTGGCGCGCGGCGACGACGGGAGCCTGGCGCTCTCGCTGGTCGACCTGAACCGGGCGCGCATCGGCCGTCGCTTGAGCGTGTCCGAGCGCACGCGCGACCTCTCGCGCATGCCGATCTTCCGGCCCGAGCACCAGGAGCGGCTGCTGCGCGCCTACTGGTCGGGCGACCCCGAGGCACGGCCCCGGCGCTGGCCGGCCCGGCGCCTCCTCTATCTCCTCTACCATCACGGCTTCCGGGCGAAGAACCGGTCGAAGCGGTGGCTCCGGGCAGCGCGGGCCCGCCTGGCCGGAAAGCTCTTGCCGCGCGGCACGCACGCCCACATCCCCGAGCCGCCCGAGGACGCCCCTTCGCGCGAGCGGGTGGTCTGGGACCACCTCTCGGACCAGCCGCATCTCCACGCGACCCCGCTCGAAAAGCTCGGAGCGCGCCTCAGGGACGGCCGCTCCCACGTCGAGGAGCTCTCGGCCGCGGCGCGCGCCGTGCCGCGCATCCTGGGCCGCTACCGGACGCTCACCCGCGCGCTCTACGCCCGGCCGGTCGCGTTCGCCGGTGCCGGCGTGGCGCTCCGGCCCCGGCCCGAGGATCCGGAGGGCCTTCTGGAGCTGGTCGGCGAGCTGGGCGCCCGGCGGGTCCTCGTGCGCCTTCACCCGTGGGACGAGGCGGGCCGCGACGCCGAAGAGGCCCTCGCTCGGGAGCTCGCCGCCCGGGGCCTGGACGTCGCCTTCGCCCTGCCCCAGAACCGGGACCTGGTCAAGGACCCCGAGCGCTGGCGCGCGGCGATCGAGGAGATCGCCGAGCGCTTCACCCCGTACGGACGGTGCTTCCAGGTAGGCCAGGCGATCAACCGGAGCAAGTGGGGGATCTGGCGGGTGGACGAGTACGTCGGCCTGGTCGGCGCCGCGCGCGCCGCGCTCTCCCGCGCCCGCCCGGACGTCGAGATCCTGGGGCCGGCGGTGATCGACTTCGAGTTCCACGCCACCGCGGCGGTGCTCAACGTCCGGCGGCCGGCGCTCGACTTCGACGCCGTCTCGGCGCTCCTCTACGTCGACCGGCGCGGCGCCCCCGAGAGCTCGCAGGCGGGCTTCGACACCGTCGCCAAGGTGGTCCTCCTGCGGGCGATCGCCGAGACCGCGAACAACGTCCGCTCGCCGCGCTGCTGGATCACCGAGGTCAACTGGCCGCTCCAGGAGGGCCCGCACTCGCCGGCCGGCCGGAGCGTCGCCGTCGACGAGGAGACCCAGGCCGACTACTTGGCCCGCTACTACCTCCTCGTCCTGGGCACCGGGCTCGTCGAGCGGGTCTACTGGTGGCAGCTCCTCGCCCGGGGCTACGGCCTCGCCTGCCCGGACAACGGCGACGGCGTCCGGCGCCGCCCCGCCTTCCGGGCTCTCGCAACCCTCCTCCGGGAGCTCGACGGGGCGACCTTCCTCGGGCCCCTGCCGGCCGAGACCCCGGCCCGTCTCTATCGCTTTCGGCGCCCGGGCGGCAAGGAGCTGGTGGTCGGCTGGAGCGCGGCGCTCCGCCCCGCCCAGGCCGACCTGCCGGCCCCCGCGACCGCCGTCCTCACCCGCGACGGCGACCCCGAGCCGCCGTCGGGCGGCACCCGGATCACCGTCACCCCCTCGCCGCGGTACTTCGTCCTCAGGTAGTCGGACCTCGTCGGCTACAGAGTCCGACAAACGCCGATCCACCCCCTCCCCCCACTCCGGCGAGCCCACCGTCCCAACCGCCAAGGTGGCAGCCCGCGCGACGGCGTGGTTTCTCGCCGGCGCAGTCCGCCGCCGAGAAAGCCACCCGTCGCGCGGGCGTGTGCCTAGCCACTCCGCGCCACCCCTGCTTGCCCCACCCCTGCTTGCCCCGGCCCTCGCACAGCCCACCCTCGCCGCTCCTCTCTGACCGCCGCCGAGAAAGCCACGCCGTCACGCGGGCGTGTACGAAGCGTCCTGGACGCCGCGAGTTGCGCGTCCGTACATCGGTATGTTATTAGTTCTCGTTGTTCGCTCGACAACCGATTTCTGGGAGCTTTGCCGATCCGATGACCCGTCCGACCAAGCCCGTACCGTCCCCCGTCCGCCTGTTTCTCCTCTGCCTCGCGCTCCTCGGCCCGGCCGTCCACCCGGCGGCGGCCCAGCCGCCCCCCCCGGCCACGGTCCGCGTCACGGTCGCCGCTGTCGGCTCCGGGCTCACGGCCGCCGTGGCCTCGCCCTACGTCGCCCTGGTCCCCGAGACCTCCCCGTGGAGCGCTCCCAGCGAGGAAGCGGTGCTCACCGACTCCTCCGAAATCTCCTGGCAGGTCCCCGCCGGAAGCTACCGGGTGGTCGCGGGAGCGCCCGGGTACTCCCTCGAATACGGCTCCGCCTTCGAGCTCGCGGCGGGCGCCTCGCACACCGAAACGGTGAAGCTCACGCCCCTCGAGCCGGTCGAGGGCCGGGTGGTGGCCGCGGGCGGAGGGGACGAGGCGATCGCCGGCGCGACGGTGTCGCCGCTCCGGAACCTGGTCCTCGGCAACCCGAGGCTCTTGAGCGAGCTCGGCGAGCGCCACCTGGCCGCGAACTTCGAGGCGACCACCGGCGCCGCCGGGCGCTTCCGCCTCCTCCTGCAACCGCGGGGCGGCTACGTCATCGCGGCGCGCGCGCCGGGTCGGACGCCCCGCTTCTTCTCGGACGTTCGCCTGCCGGGCTCCGCCGAAGCCGTGCGCCGGATCGAGCTCTCGTCCGGCGCGAGCCTCGAGGTCGACTGGCGGGTCGCGTCGGCCTCCGGCGGGACGCGCGGGATCGGACGCCAGCAAGGATCCCGGACGGCTACGATCGGTTGCAGCTCGTGCCCGCGGGCAACGCACTTATCCGCACGGCTCGACCTGGCCGGCGTCCTGGCGGTCTGGGCGCGACCGGTCGGGGAGGCCGGAAGCTCCGGCACGGCGGCCTGGCCCTCCCTGCCTCCGGGGCAGTACGAGGTCTGGCTCAAGGCGCCACCGACCGGGGCGCACAGCCTGGTGCCGCGCCGCCTCGCGCGGGTGGCGCTCGAGCCGGGTTCGGACGAGGCGCTGGCCGTCGAGATCCCGGTCGCGACGCCCGCGGGGCCGGAAGCGGGCACCCGAGCGGCCGGGCAGGCCCTGGAGCTCCTTCTCGCCGGGATGCCCCGCACCGAGCTCGAAACTCTCCGGGTGCGCGAGTGGGCGCGAGGCGCTCGCCCGGAGGAGGCCCAGGGCGGGGCACGGGATCTCCGGTTCAGCGCGCGGGCGGTGAGCGGCGGCCTCCTGCTCACGCTCCCGGGCGCCTGCCGGGCCGGCGCCGAGCTCACCCTGGCGACGGCGAAGCGGGTGGGAGCCGTGGGCCCGCTCGACCTCTCGCTTCCCCACGCCTGCACCGGGTCGCCGGCCGAAAGCCGCCGCCTCGCGCTCTTCCCACGGGCCGACCTGGCGCTCTCGCTCCGGCCCGAGGCCGGCTCGCCGCTCCCGGCCGGCGGCGAGCTCGAGGTTCGCCCCTGCGCCCAGGTGCGGGCCGATCCGACGGCCCCCCGCCTCGCGCTCGGGGTGCCGGTGGCCTTGCCGGAAGCGCCGGGCGACGAGAGGCCGGCGGCCGGCCCCGGCAAGGTCGCAACGCCGGTTCCCGCAGGCTGCCTCGACCTGACCCTCCGGGTCGGCGAGTTCGCGCCCCTCACCTGGCGCGACCTGAACCTCGAGGCCGGCAAGTCGCAGGACCTCGGGACGTTCCAGCTGCGCTCGGGCGCCGCCCTGCTGGCGCGGGTGGTCTCGGCCGAGGACGGGCGGCCGCTCGACGGGGTGAAAGTCTCAGTCGTTCCGTCGGACGCCGCCGAGCAGGTGCTTCAGGCGGCGGGAGCGGTGCTCTCCGGCTTCCCCGGTGCCGTCGAACGGGCGCGCGGCAGCCTCGAGGGACCGGTGACCCGCGAGGACGGCTGGGCCCGGCTCTACGGCTTGCCCACCGGCGAGCGCCTGACCGTCCTTCTCCTGGGCAAGGGCCGCCACCTGCCGGCGCCCGCACCGGGAGGTCCAGCTCGCGCCCGGCGAGGAGCGGGTGCTCGACGACCTCGAGCTCGGCCCGCCGGCGGCGCTCACGGTCCAGGTCGAGCTCTCGAACGAGCTCGAGGACGGGGGCGCCGAGCCCTACCAGGTCTACTTCGACAGGATCGATCCTCGGACCCCGCGGGTGAGCCTCTCCGAGCACGTCCCACCCGACGGCCGGGTGCGGTTCGAAGAGCTCCTGCCCGGCAAGTGGCGGCTCATGGGGTTGGTGAAGATCGCCGACGGCCGCCCCTTTCCCGGCGGCTCGGAGGAGATCGTCCTGGCACCTGGAGCCGATTCGAACGCCCGGCTCGAGCTCACGAACCGCGTCTTTCACGGCCGGGTGACTTTCGAGGGCGCGCCGGTCGAGGGGTTCATGAACCTGAGGCCGCTCGTCCCGCCCGATCGCAACGGCATGAACGTCCGCCTGGACGAGCGGGGCACGTTCCGTGTCCCCCTCGAGGGGCCGGGAACCTACACCGTCCGGGTGAGCGACCTTCACCGGGAGCGGCTGCCCGACGCGGTCGTCCCCGAGGTCCGCTTCGAAGATCCGGACGACCCGGTGGAGATCCGTCTCCCTGAAGGCCGAATCGCCGGAGTGGTGGTCGACGACGAGGGCCGGCCGGTGCCCGGGGCGAAGATCAAGAGCCAGAGCAACCAACCGGTCGAGAAGGGGACGCGCTTCAACGAGGCGCGTCGACTGGATCGGGCGCAGTCGGACGGCGAGTTCGCGGTCGCGGCGCTGGCGCCGGGAACCTGGACGCTCGTCGCCGAGGCCGAGAGTGGCGAGAGCCTTCCCCGGACCTTCCAGATCGCGGCCGACCAGCGCGTCGACGGCGTCCGCCTGGTGGTCGAGCAGCGAACCGAGATCCACGGCAGGGTGGTGGACGTTCTAGGCCAGCCCGTCGCCGGAGCTCACCTCACGATCACGCCCCAGGCGGCCGCCGCGGGCGAAGTTCCCGACTGGACCCGGACGACGACCGACGGTCTTGGCAGCTTTGCCCTTGCCACCGCGCTCGCCGGGAGGATTGCCAACTTCCAGGTCGTAACGGCGGACGGATCGGCCGCCGCGGTGCTCGCGGAGCTGGCGAAGGAGACCCTGGTCGAGCTCCCCATCCTGTCGGCGCCCGTAGCGATCTCCCTGCCGTGTGCGAAGCGGCCGCCAAGCATCTCAGGAGTGTACGTTCTCGTCGCCCAGGACGGGGCCTTCATCCCACTGCCGGGCGTCGGCCAGACCGAACACGAGTCGGATTCCCCGTGCCGCTTCGTCCGAACGATCCCGGCCCTCGGCGCAGGCCTTTGGCACCTCGTTCGTGTCGATACGGCGGCCGAGCAGTCGATGCTGACTTCGGGGGCCGGCGCTCTCCTCCAGAGCCGGGGCGAGATCCGATCAACGCCCGGAGCCGTAGCACGTGTCCGCGTCGAGTCCGAGGGCTCGGCGGAATGAAGTAGTGAATGAGGGAACGGAACGAAAGGAGTGTGCAATGCACAAGCGAGCTGATCGCGCGCATGACGATGTTTACGTTGTTCTGCGGGGCCCTTCTGGTGTGGACGGCGCCCAGAGCCGAGGGTTGGTCCACCATATGCGACAACTGCTTCACCGGGACGAATCGCTGGGGTGAGCCGGATGCTCAGTGCTGCCTTGACGGCAGGTGTGAGACCTGGCAAAACGACCCCCTGTACAACTGGGTGGAAGGAGGCATGAATTACTGCACCACGTCGCTGTTGTATGACGGCGACGGGAAGGTGATCTATGCATACTGCCATGGGGACGCAAACAGCTGCTCGTCAGGCGGTGGTGGCGGATGGGGGGGCGGAGGCGGTTGCAGCGTCCACTATAGCGAGCGTCTGTCCTGCGGAGTGCGTCTCCTGCACGCGTTACTATTGAGCGCGAGGCTCGGCGCTGAGGGAGATGACTCGTGGTCTTCTCCCTGAGCGCCTTCTTCGGTGCGCTGTTGGCGCTCGTGCCGCTGAGTCCGGTGCACCCGACAAGTGAGCTCGGCCGCAACGTTCTCGACGACTGGCGGGTGATCCTTGGCAGCGTGGCGCGGCGGCCCTACGCGCAGTCTCGTGGCCTGGGAAGCTCAGAGCGATCTCGATCCGAGACGACCTCGGGTCGACATCTGCGTCGTCGCTCCTATCGCTTCCAGCCAGAGCGCGGCTCAACCCGGACAAGAGCGAAGCCAGGCGGGAACCGATAACGACGGAGTCGAGGTCATACCCGGGGTTCGAGTCCATCCCCGAGAACTTCTTGCCGACGTCCGTGAGCTGGGCGGGATGTGCTGTGTCGGCCAGCCACAGCTCGAGCCTCTCTCCAAGGGGGGCCTGTTGCTAGCGGCGCCATGCTCGGGTCACGGCGGTACCTGGCTATGGATCGAGGCCGTGGGAGCGGCGGGTCAGGAGAGTGCCTCGCCTCTTCCCGTGGCGCCTGCCCCTGGCCGCGAGCAACTGGATCCGCGGTTGGGCGCGTCGCCCGATGGCGGTGCCTGGCTGGCCTGGGCCGAGGGAGCGCCTGGTTCTGATCGTGGCGCCACGGTCCGCGCCGCTCACCTGGATACCAGCGGCGAGGTCGACCGCGGTCCCCTCGACCTCTCCGTCGGCGGAGGAAACGATACCGGGCTTTACAGGAAATGCGTCCAGACTGGATCTCGTCTCCTCTTCCGCGGGCGGCTTCGCCGCGGCCTGGATCGCCGAGACGAAGGCGGGCGAGACGGTGATCCGCATCGCCCGGTTCGACGGCGAGGGCAAGGCGACGGCGAAGCCTCTCGACGTGAGCAATCCGAGCTGGTCGAGCCGGGCGGGCTCCGGGCTCCGACTCGACGCCGACTCCGCCGGCCGGCTGAGTGTCCTCTGGCAGCGGCGCGGAAAGACCGCCGACGACCCGGCGAGGCTCGCCGTCGCCTCCTTCTCCGCCCAGGGCGAGCCTCTGGTCGAGCCTTCCCCGGTCGCCGTCGACGAGCCCCGGCGGACCCAGTCGCTGGGACGCATCGTGGCCGTCGGAAAACTGCGGCTCCTCGCCTGGTACGAGCACGACCCGCGAAGCGGCGAGGGGTGGCTCGCCTTCCGGCGCTTCTCGCCCGAGCGCGGGCCGATCGGCCTCACCCGCCGGGTTCCGGCCGCCCTCGCCTCGACGTGGCCCTTCCTCGAGGCGGTGGTCGAGGGCGACGACGCCTTCACCCTCTACTGGGCGCCCGACGGCCCCGAGGGTCTGGCGATCCCCGGGGCCATCGCATGGCGACGCTTCGTAGTCAGCGAAGTCCCTTGGGCTCCGCCGGCGGAGTAGCGGGCGCGGGCGCCTCCTTCGCGCCTGTGCCTTCGAACATCTCCGACACCGGCACGATCTCGACCGAGGTCGGCGCGACCTTCAGGTCGACGATCGACTTGTCGGCCTGCTTGACCGCGTCGTCGACCTCGCTGTTGTACTCCATCGGGCTCGGTTCGTCCTTCTTGAGCGCCTCGGCCATCGCCGGGGCGTCGTCGGTCACCACCACCGCCTCGTAGGCGTCGGTCTGGAGGTACTTCTTGACCGCCGCGTTGACCTCGTCCACGGTCAGCCCCTCGAGCTGCTTTTCGATCTCGTCGATCCAGTAGGGCGTGCCGTAGAAGCGGCTGTCCATCTGGACCCCGAGGCGCTCGGAGAGGGTCTGGGCCCAGAGCTTCGAGTAGTTGACCAGGTAGTCCCGGGTGAGCTCGAACTCGTCCTTCGTCATCCCCTTGTCGATCAGCCGGTCGACGTAGTAGAGGCCGGCCCGCAGGGCGAAGTGCGCCGTCTTCGGCACCACCGGGCGGATCCAGACCGAGAAGTATTGCTGGTGCCGGGGCACGTTGGGCGTCGGCCGCGAGGTGAAGGGCGGCGCGGCGTAGAACTCGATGTAGGAGTAGTCGCCGTAGTTGAGGCCCCGCTTGCCCCGGAGCTGGTTCATCAGCACGCCGTTGAAAGTGCGGTGCTCGCCGAGGTAGCTGTTGGCGACCATCAGCGGGTAGTAGTCGTGGTCGGCGCGGGTCACCGGGATGGCGTAGCCGAAGTTGATCTCGGTCGAGTCGGTCTGCTTGGCGATCAGGGTGAATTCGCGGCCCTTCGGCTTCGGCAGAGGCGGCAGGTCGACCGCCTCGCCGCTGCCCTCGGGAAGGCCCGCGAGAGCGCTCTGGAGCTTGCCCGGGTAGTCCTCCGGGTAGCCGCCCGCCACTCCCAGGATCAGGTTCGCCCGGGTGAAGTTCTGGTGGTAGAAGGCCTTGACGTCGTCGAGCGTGACGTTGGCGAGACCCTGGACCGTGCCCTCGGAGGGATGGCCGTAGGGCAGGCCCCGCCAGATCTGGTCCTGGAGGGCCTCGAGGCCGAGCAGCTCGTCGTTGGCGGCGCGTAGCGTCGTCGTCAAGTAGGCCTGGAGCTGGCTCTTGTTGCGGTCGAAGTCGGACTGGGCGAACGCCGGGTGGAGCACCGCCTCGGTCAGCAGGCCGGTGTACTTGGCCAGGTTGTCGACGTGGCTCTCGCCGGAGATCACCGTGACCTCGCGGTCGGTGTCGACGTCGATCGACCCGGCCATCGGGTAGAGGAGGTCGAGGAGCTGGGAGTAGGTGTGCTGCTCCGTGCCCCCCTGGCCGATCATCATGGCGGTCAGCGCCGCCAGGCCCTCCTTGCCCTGCGGGTCGTGGATCGAGCCGGCGCGGAACATCAGGCGCACGGCGACGAGCGGCGTGTCCGGGTTGCGCTGCTCGACCAGCTCGATCTTCGAGGCGGGCTGGGCCGCCGCGAGCGCCGGCAGGGCGGCGAGGAGCGCGAGGGCCAGTCCGAGGGCGGCCGTGCGCGCGAAGCCGGCGGCGCGGCCGCCGCGGAAGGTGCGAAGGGTGCTCGTCATGGTTGGTTTCCTCCCTCGGTGGCGGGCTTCTCGGTGTCGGCCGAGTGCAGCGTGACCACGGTCTCGTTCGAGTCGACGAAGATCTGCTTGGCGACCTTCTGGATGTCCTCGGGCGTGACCTTCTGGTACTCCTCGTAGAGCCGGTTGATGGTCTGGGGATCACCCGTCAGCTCGAGGAACTGCGCGACCGTCACCGCCACCGACGGCGCGCTGTCGAGCTGCTGGGCGAAGGAGTAGCGCAGGTGCGACTTGATCCGTTCCAGGCGCGCGGCGTCGACCGGCTCGCTCTGGAGCTTCGCGAGCGCTTCCTGGAGGGCCGCATCGACCTTGGGCTTGGACTCGGCGGAGCGCAGCCGGGCGGCGACGGTGAACAGGTACGGGTCGCGGTGGAACTCGGCGCCGCCCTGGATGAAGTCGACGAGCTGGCGGTCGACCACCAAATCCTGGTAGAGCGGGGCGTTCTCGCTGAACAGGAGCTGCGAGATCAGGTCGAGCGCCGCGGTCGTCTTGGTGGTGGCGTCGAACGCGGGCACGTGGTACCCGATGAACTCGTACGGACGGGTCTGGTTGGGCCAGTCGATCTCGCCGGTCCGCTTCTCGCTCTGCGGCGGCTCGGCCGGGATCGCGACCTTCTCGTAGCCGGTCTTCCAGTCGCCCCAGTACTGGTGGGCCATCGAGAAGACCTGGTCGGGATCGACGTCTCCCACCACCAGGAGCTTGACGTTCTCGGGCCGGTAGAACCGCTGGAAGAACTGCAGGCTGTACTGGTAGTAGTCGGGCATCGCCTTGATGTCCTTCAAGAAGCCCATGGTCGTGTGCTCGTAGGTGTGCTTCTCGTAGGCGAGATCGCGGAGCTTCTCCTCGAGGTGGAGGAAGGGGCTCGAGGCGTTCTTGTTGTACTCGCCGAGGATCGACAGCGCCTCGGTCCGGAACTGGTCCTCGGTGTACTTCAGGTTCTCGAACCGGTCGGACTCGATCTTCATCATCGTCTCGAGCGAGCTCGAGGGGCCGACGATGTAGTAGTTCGTCCAGTCGTCGGTGGTGAAGGCGTTCGAGTCCGCCCCCATCTTCTTGAGGATGTCGTTGTAGACCTCCTGGGGGTACTTCTCGGTGCCGCGGAACATCATGTGCTCGAAGAAGTGGGCGAAGCCGCTGTGGCCCGGCTCGATCTCCTGACGCGAGCCGGCACGGACGACCACGTAGTACGCCACGATGCCGGGGCTGTCGAAGGGGATCGCGAAGACGTCGAGGCCGTTGTCCAGGGTCTTGTGGTGCACCGCGAAGGGAAAGATCTCGCCGCTGCCTTGGGCGGCCGAGGCGGGGGCCACGGCGAGCACCAGGGCGAGGGCGAGGAGCGCGGCGCTGATTCGCGTCAGCAAGGGGACCTCCTTTCGGTCGGGTACGGCCCTCGGGGCGATCCTGGAGGGCGGAAGAGGGCCGATCATGGCTCCGGAGGCGGACGCCGTCTCCGAGCGCCAAGCCATTGTACCGGGTTCGCCGAGCGGTGGCGTCCGTGGGGTGGGAAGGGGATCGAGGGGATGCGGGGGGCATCCGGTCAATCGAGGTCGAAGGGCCGGGGCGGAGGGGTGTCGTCGTCCTCTTCGGACGCCCGCTTGAACGCCTCCTGGAACTTCTCCTCGAGCAGCCGGGAGCGGTCCTTCTGGGCCGCCTTCTCCCGCTCGAAAGTCTCCTCGGCCCGGGCCTTCTGGCTGTCCATCTCGGCGAACAGGGAGTCGAAGTCCTTGCCGCCCGCCGGCGGCCCCTTCGGCTGGCGATGGTAGAGCACCTCGCCGGTGGCTCGGTCGACCACCAGGTCGGAGCCGCACTCGGGGCAACGGACGGAGAGCTTGGTCGTCTCGCTCACCCGGGGAGTGTACTACCGCGCGGCGGCGCGACGGCCCACCCGAGGGCCCAGGCCAGGCCGAGGGCGGCCAGCAGGCAGCCGGCGAGGAAAGAGCCCGGCCGATAGACGAGGTCGATCCGCCGCGTCCCCGGCGGCAGCCGGGCGCCGAGGAGGGCGCCGCGCCGCCTCGCGACCGGCACCGGCCGGCCGTCGGCGAGCACCCGCCAGCCGGGAGCGGCGTAGATGCCGGTGGTGAGAAGCCCGCCGGCGGCGGCTCGATCGCGGGCCCGCCAGCGGTCGCCGCCGGCCGAGACCCGGACGGCCGCGAGCGGCGCTCCGGCCGCGAGCCGGACCAGCGGGGGCGCGGCGGGCCGCCGGCAGACGACGGCGTCCGGTCCCCGGAAAGCGGTCGCGGTGCCCTCCGGGCAGCCGTCTTCGAGCGGCGCCATCAGCCAGGCGACGGCGAGGGCGTCGTAGAGCGGCCGGTCGCCGCGGGCGAGCACCGGGATCTCCGCCGCCCAGCGCTCGATCGCCGGAGCCAGCAGGCCGAGGTACGGAGCCGGCGCCATGGGGTTGAAGACCCGCGCGTCGGAGAGGCCGTAGGCGGCGCCCAGGTTGGGAAGGAAGGTCTCGCCGGTGGCGACCATCCGCTCGCCTGGCGGGCCGGCGGCCAGGGCCCGCTCCAGGAAGGCGACCGACGGGACCTCGGGGAGCTCGAGGCGGGCGGGCATCGGCGGGTTGATCGGGCGGGAGAGGAGCAAGAGCTCGGCGCCGATCGCGAGCGCCACCGCCCACGCGGCGACTCGCCGGACCCGCCCGAAGAAGAGGGCGACCCCGGCCACCGCGAGGAAGCGCAGGTGCCAGAGGAGCCAACCCCGGCGCAGCACGTCGAGCGTCGAGGGGTCGGCCGGGTCGGCGAAGGAGCGGTAGATCGCGAAGTGCGCCACGGCGAGGGCCGCGACCGCCGCCGGCAACGCGGCGCGTGCCAGCCAGGGCCGGAGCTCGGGCCGGCGGAAACGCTCGAGCGTCGCCGCCGCTGCGACGGCGAGCGCCAGGTCGAGCGGCAGGGCGAGACGCCCCGAGACGCCGGCCGCCGGCACCAGCCCCGCCGCCCCGGCGGGCAGCGCGAGCAGGACCAGGCAGAGCGCCGCCAGGAGGAGGGCGCCCCCCTCGTGGCGCAGCGGCCGCGCCCCGGCGAGCCAGCCGGGCAGGGCGAGGAGCGCGGCGAGGAGAGCCGCGGTGCCGACGAAGCCCGCCGCGTCCTCGTTGCTGTTCGTCCGGCCCCAGTAGCCGAGGTACCGGGTATCGCCCAGGGCCTTGGGCGCGACGCCCTGGACCAGGCGGGTCGCCGGGGCCGCGCCGGCGCCGCCGGTGCGCGTCGCCATGCTGACCGGCGAGCCGCCGCCGCCGCTCGCGCCCTCCCGTGGCGCCGTCCGTTCGTCGGCGGCCAGCCGCGACCAGCGGAGCGACTCGGGCACCGCCCCGGCGAAGGGGAGGAGCGCCGGCGCCGCCACCAGGGCCGCCAGGCAGAGCGCCGCCGCCGTCCGCCCGGCGAAAGCGGCGCGCCGCCCGCGAGCCCGCCGCCCGAGCCGCAGGAGCGCGAGCCCCGCCGCCACGGCGAGCGACCCCCCGACCGCCGCCGGTTGGCCGGCGAGCAGGAGGGCCCAGGAGCAACCCGCGAGCAACAGCCAGTCCCGCCGGAGGCCCCGCTCGTCGGCGAGCAGGAGGGCCCAAAGCACCGCCGGTAGCCAGACGGCGGCGTTGGCGAGCGGCCAGCCGACCCAGAGCTGGAGGAACCCGCCGAGGCCGTAGGCCAGGGCCCCGGCCGTCGCGGGCCCGGTGCCGCCGCCGAGCCGTCGCAGCAGCAGGAAGGCGAAGACCAGGGCGGCGAAGGTCCGGAGCGCCGCCAGGGCGCCCGGCGCGGCGCCCACGCCCAGGGGCAGCACCGCCGCCGCCAGCGGCTGGAGCGCCTGGGACTGGGGGTCGGCCAGAAGCGGCGTGCCCGCCCCGGTGCGCGGGCTCCAGAGCGGCCAGGCCCCGCCGGCCACCGCCCGCCGCACCTCCATCCGCGCCGGCAGCAGCAGGTAGAGCAGATCGCCCTGGAGCAGGTTGCCATGGGGCTCGGTCGGCGCCAGCCGGCGAAAGGGCGCCTGGCCCCGCAGGTTGTCGAGTGGCAGCAGCACCTGGCCGCCGAACAGGACCTCGCCGAAGAGCAGCGCCGTCGCCAGCGCGAAGAGCGCCAGGACCCGCCGGGGCGGGCGCTCGTACCAGCGTCCGAGCGCCCCGCCGAGGAGGGCGGCCAGCAGGGCCGCCCACGCCCCCGGCACGAGGTCGGCCGGGCTCCAGGAAGACATGGCGTCAGAGTCTACCGTCCGGCCGTTCCGGGGGGCCCGATTTGACGGGCCGGCGGGCGGTGGGTTAGAAACGGCACCGGGCGGAGAGCCCGCACTTCCGCCAAGACCCTACTCTTCAGGACGAACCCAATGCTTCCTCGGACGCAACGCTTCCAGCTGTGCTGCCCATCGACCCTCGCCCGACGGCGAAATCCGGGGCGAGCCCTGGCTTCGGTCGCGGTGCTCGCCTCGGTTCTGGGCCTGGCCGTCGCGCCGCTCGGCTGCGGCGGCAACCAGAAGGTGGTCGTGGGCGCGGTGCTCCCCCTTTCGGGCGAGTTCGCGCTCTACGGCGAGCCGATCCGCAAGGGCATCGAGCTCGCCTTCGAGCAGATCGAGCAGCAAGGGGGACTCCCGTTCGGCCTCGACCTCCAGATCGAGGACTCCCAGGGGGATCCGGACCGGGCGGTCGAGCTGCTGGGCAAGCTCTTCGACGCCGGCGCGCCGGCGGTGATCGGCGGCGTCACCACCCAGGAGGCGCTCGCCATGGTGGAGGTGGCGGACAAGCGCGATCGGGTGCTGCTGTCGCCCTCCGCCTCGAGCCCGCGCCTCTCCGGCATCTCGACCAACTTCTTCCGCGTCTTCCCCTCGGACTTCCTCGAGGGGACCAAGATGGGCCATTTCGCGACCCAGACGCTGGGCGTCCACACGGTGGTGATCGTCGCCGCCGAGTCGCAGTACGCCAAGGGCATCCAGCAGGTCTTCAAGGCCGAGGCGGAGCGCGACGGCGCCAAGGTGCTCGACGTCATCGAGTACCCGAGGAACACCTCCGATCTGGGCGGCGTGATCGAGCGGGTGATCACCCTGGCGCCCGACGCGGTCTATCTCGCGGACTACGCGGACGGTCTCGTGACCCTGATCAAGGGGCTGCAGGCGGGTGGCTTCAAGGGCGACGTCCTGACCACGTCGTCGATCGCCACGCCGGACACGGTCGAGAAGGCGGGCGAGGCGACCGAAGGCGTGCTCTTCACCCAGTCGAACTACGACGTCAACAGCGACGACCCGCTGATCCAGGGCTTCGTCCAGGCGTTCGAGAAGAAGTACGGCAAGACCCCGGACCTCTACGCCGCCCACGGGTACGACGCGATGCGGGTCTACGCCGAGGCCCTGAAGAAGGCCGGCAGCGCGCGCCCGAACGAGTTCTGGCAGGGGATGCGGGGGATCAACAGCTTCCCCGGCGTCACCGGACCGATCCAGTTCGACGAGCAGGGCAACGTGCAGAAGTACCCGCGGGTCTACGTCATCCGCAAGGGCGAGTTCGTCGACTACGACAAGGTGCTCGAGCAGAAGCGCCAGGACCTCGAGAAGCGGCGCCGCGACCTCGAGCGCCGGCTGCGCGACCTGGAGCGCCAGCGGCGCGGCCTGCACGACAGCGGCCAGGGCTGAGGCCGAGCGCCCCCGGGCCGAGGCCGCGACGCCCTGCCCGGGCCCGAGCCATGTTCGAGAGCGTTGCCCAGATCGTCCGCTACCGGGGTCTCCTCGGCACGCTCACCGCGCGCGAGCTCAAGGCCCGCTACCGCGGCTCGGTGCTCGGCTTCTTCTGGTCGCTGATCAACCCGCTGCTGCTGCTCGGCGTCTACAGCGCCGTCTTCGGGCTCATCCTGGTGCCGGCGCGGGCCGCCGGCGCCACCCCCTACGCGGTCTTCCTGGTCACCGGCCTGTTCCCGTGGGTCTGGCTCTCGACCTCCCTGCTCGAAGGGGCGAGCTCGCTGCTCGCCAACGCCGGCCTGATCCGCAAGGCGGTGTTCCCGGCCGAGCTGCTGCCCTTGGTCTCGGTGTCGGCGAACCTCGTGCACTTCCTCTTCGCCCTGCCGATCCTCGGCCTCGCCCTGGTCACCGGCCGGGCGCTCGGCTACCCGGTGGCGGGCTGGGGGGCGCTCGCCCTGCCGGCGGTGATCCTGGTCCAGCTGCCGCTGGTCGCGGGGCTCGCCCTCGGCCTCGCCGCGCTGACCGCCCACTTCAAGGACGTCCGCGACATCCTCGCCAACCTCCTGACCCTCCTGTTCTTCGCCACCCCGATCATCTACCCGCTGCGCGCCGTGCCGTCGCACTGGTTGCGCCTCGCCATCCGCGCGAACCCGCTGACGCCGTTCACCCTGGCCTACCAGCAGACGCTCTTCGCCGGCACCCTCCCCGGGGCCTCGCTGTGGCTCCAGATGATCGTCGTCTCACTCATCGCCTGGCTGGCGGGCTCGTGGCTCTTCGGCCGTCTGCGCGAGACGATCGTGGAGGCGGTATGAGCGACCCGGCGCCGGCCCTCGAGGTCTCCGACCTCACCAAGCTCTATCGCCGCGCCGCCCCCGGCGACCACCTGAAGACGCTCAAGAGCGCGCTGCTCGAAGGCACGCTCACCCGGGGCCTGGCGCGCGAGGACGCGATCGTCGCCCTCGACGGCGTCTCCTTCTCGGTGCCGCGCGGCGAGGCCTTCGGCGTCGTCGGCGGCAACGGGTCGGGCAAGTCGACCCTGCTCAAGGTGGTGGCCGGGATCCTCCGGCCGACCTCCGGACGGGTCCACGCCGCGGGCCGCGTCTCGGCCCTGATCGAGCTGGGCGCCGGGTTCCACCCCGAGATCTCGGGGCGCGAGAACGTCTACATCAACGGCGCCGTGCTCGGCCTCACCCGCCGGCAGATCGACCGCCGCTTCGACGAGATCGTGGAGTTCTCCGGGCTGGCCGACTTCATCGAGGAGCCGGTCAAGAACTACTCGTCCGGGATGTACGTGCGCCTCGGCTTCGCCGTGGCGGTCCACACCGACCCCGATCTCCTCCTGGTCGACGAGGTCCTGGCGGTGGGCGACGAGGCGTTCGCCCACCGGTGCATCCGCCGGATCGAGGAGCTCCTCGCCGGTGGCCGGACGCTGCTCTTCGTCAGCCACTCGCTCGACCTGGTCGAGGACCTGTGCGATCGCGTGCTCTGGCTCGACGACGGCCGCCCTCGGCTGATCGGCTCGCCGCGCCGGGTGGTCGACGCCTACCGCCAGGCGGTCGCCGAGGACGAGGGGCGGTCCCACCTGCGGGCGAAGGGGAGCGAGCCGGCGCCCACCGGGAGCGAGGAGTCGTCGGTCGACGAGCAGGGCGAGCCCCTGCGCTGGGGATCGCGGCAGGCGCAGATCGTCTCGGCGCGGCTGCTGGCGGGGACCGACCGGGCCGAGCGCTACCACGTCGAAGCGGGCGAGCCGGTCGTCTTCGAGCTCGAGGCCGAGGCCGCCGAGCCGCTCGCCGACTTCGTCTTCGGCGTTCTGGTCACCACCCCCCGGGGCATCGAGGTCTGGGGCACGAACACCGACCTCGCGGGCCTCGTGCCCTGCCGTTTCGCCGGTCGGGCGCGCGTCGGCCTGGCCTGTCCGGCGCTGCGCCTGGGGCCCGGCGAGTACCTGGTGGACCTGGCGATCCACGCGCGCGACGGCTCGCCCTACGACTACCGGCGGCGGGTCTTCGCCTTGACCGTCACCGCCCGCGAGCGGGGGGTGGGCCTCTACTTTCCCGAGCACCGCTGGCAGGTCGAAGGCGGGGTGGAGTGGAGCGATCGCGGGGAGGCCATGGAGTAGGATGACGCCATGGCCGACGCACCTGGCAACGAGCCGGCTCCGCCGCAGGAGCTCAACATCAAGATCGGCGACGACGAGCTGAAGGGCCGGTACTCGAACCTCTTGAGGGTCACCCACACGCGCGACGAGTTCGTGCTCGACTTCATCAACCTGGTCCCGCCCCAGGGCATCGTGGCGGCCCGCATCGTGACCAGCCCCGGGCACCTCAAGAGGATCATCCGCGCCCTCTCCGCCAACCTGAGCCGCTACGAGCAGGCCCATGGAGTGATCGCCGAGACGCCCGAGCCGATTCCTGGCGAGGTGAACTAGCGCCGGCCCCGCGAGGCTCGGGACCCATGTCCTCGCCTTCCGACTTCGCGCGGCCCGGCCGGCGCGCCAGGATCTTGCTCGCGGTCCTGTGGCTCGGCTCGCCGGTTCTCGCCGCCTGCGGCTCCGCGCACCTGCCGTCGAACCTGCCGGGGAGCGCCCGGGCGTGGGCCGAGGGTCCGGTGCGCTGGCTGATCCTGCCGGACGAGGCGCGGAGCTTCCGGCACCTGTCGTCGAACTCCGAGGCGCTGGCCTTCATCGATGCCTTCTGGCGGCGCCGCGATCCGGACGTCGATGCGCCGGGCAATCCGTTCGCGCAGCGGTTCTTCGAGCGGGTCCAGTCGGCCGACGTGCTCTACGCCGAGCCGGGGCGGGCCGGCAGTCTCACCGACCGCGGGCGCGCCCTCATCCTGCTCGGCGCGCCGACCTTTCTGCGCTACACCCAGCGCGCGGCGCCCACCTGGGATCCGGGAGAAGGCGGCCGGAGCCGCCGCCCGCCCGCCACCGAGCGCGTGCGCCTGGAGGTCTGGGGGTACACTCGAGAGGATCTGCCGGCGGCGCTGGTCGCCCGCCTGGAGGACGAAGGCGAGCAGTTCCCGGTCGAGGTGAGCTTCGTCGAGGCGGGCCCGAGGACGCTGCTGGTCGACGGCGAGGATCTGCTCGATGCGGCGGCCCGTGCCGCGGTCAGGGACGAGGAATAGCGAAGGATGACGAAGACGAGCGCCGCCGCCGCCGACGTGGCCGACCTGTCGGCCGGCGACGCGATCCCGCGTCTGGTCGACGCCCACGGCGGCCGGCTCTACGGGCTGGGGCTTAAGCTCTGCGGCAACCCGGAGGACGCCCGGGACCTGGTGCAGGAGATCTTCCTCCAGGCCTACCGCAAGTGGGACCAGTTCGAAGGCCGTGCGGACCCTTCGACCTGGCTCTACACGATCGGCGCCCGCGCCTGCCAGCGGATGAACCGGCGGCGCTCCGGCGAGCCCGCGCGCCTCGAGCCGCTCGCCGACCTGCTGCCCTCCGAGGGCGACGCCGTCCCGGACTTGGGGGCCGCGGGGCCGCTCGACGACCAGCTCCGGCGCGAGGCCCGGGAGGTCGTCGAGCGGGCGCTCGAAAGGCTGCCGGTGGAGTTCCGGCTCGCCCTGGTGCTCAAGGAGATCGCCGAGCTGCCGCTGGCCGACGTGGGCCGGATCCTGGGGATCAAGGAGGCGACGGTCAAGACCCGGGTCCACCGGGCGCGCCTGCTGCTGCGCAAGGAGCTCGCCCGGAGCCTGCCGCGCCGCAAGGTGGCGGCCGCGTCCCACCCGCGAGCGGTCTGCCTCGACCTGCTCGCCGCCAAGCAGGAGGCGATGGACCGGGGCGCCCCCTTCCCGGTGAGCGCGGAGCTCCTGTGCGAGCGCTGCGAGGCGCTCTTCCGGACCCTCGACCTGGCCCACGAGGCGTGCCGCGACCTGGGCCGCCAAGAGCTGCCGCCCCAGGTGCGCCGGCTGGTCCTCGCCCGCGTGGGTGGCGGAGGCTAGCGCGCCTCGGTCGGCCGGCGCGAGGAGCGTTTGCCAGCTTCGGGCGGCGCCTGGCCGGCCCGGGCGAGGATGTTCTTCCACAGGGCCGGCTCCAGGTTCATCACCGAGAGCCGGCCCTGGCGGACCAGGGGATGATCGGCGAAGGCGGGATCGTCGCGGAGCTCGGCAAGCGGCACCGGCCGCTCGAGCGGCTCGAGCGCCCGGACGTCGACCACCATCATCCGCTCGTCGCCGGCCTCCGGGTCGGGGTAGGGATCGGAGGTCACCTCGGCGGTGCCCACCGCCGCGCGCTCGCCGCCGGTGTGGTAGACAATGGCTCGGTCGCCCCGCTCCATGTCGCGGAGGTACTTGAGGGCGGCGTAGTTCCTGACCCCGTTCCAGACGGTCCCGGAGGGCTCACCTTCGAGGTCGGCAAAGCTGTAATCGGACGGTTCGGTCTTGAGAAGCCAGTAGTTCATCGCATCATTCTAGCCCCGCCCGGTCGTCGGCCGGCCCGGGGCCCTGCGGGAGGGAACCCCATGATTCGTCACTTGCGTCACACCGCGGTCCTCGCGTTGATGGCCCTCGGGGCGGGCGGCCTGGCCGCCTGCACGCCGGCGGACCGGGCCGACGGCCAGGCGGCGCCGCAGGCCGAGAAGGCCGAAGGAGGAGGCTCGGCAATGGAGATCGCACCCGACGTCGCCAAGCGCGTCGCCCAGTACGCCCCGACCCCGGTCGAGGCCGACCTCTCGGCGCTGTCGGCGGAGGACCGGCAGGTGCTCGCGACGCTCGTCGAGGCCTCGAAGCGGATGGACGAGATCTTCCTGCGCCAGGTCTGGACCGGAAACCCGGAGCTCGAGAGCCGCATCGGGGCCCTCGACGGCCCGCTCGCCGAGCCGGCCCGCCAGTACTTCCGGATCAACTTCGGCCCGTGGGACCGGCTGGCGAGCTTCGAGCCCTTCATCGGCCACCGGCCGCATCCGGAGGGCGCCGGCTACTACCCGGAGGACATGACCAAGAAGGAGTTCGACGGCTGGCTCGAAGCGCACCCCGGGGACCACGACGCCTTCACCTCCACCTTCACCGTCATCCGGCGCCAGGAGGGCAAGCTCGTGGCGGTGCCCTACTCGAAGGAGTACGCCGAGTGGCTGGAGCCGGCGGCCAAGCTCCTGCGCGAGGCGGCGGCGAAGACCTCCAACCCCTCGCTCGCCGAGTTCTTGAAGCTGCGGGCCGACGCCTTCTCATCGGACGATTACTTCGCGAGCGACATGGCCTGGATGGACCTCGACGCCCCGGTGGAGGTGACGATCGGCCCCTACGAGACCTACGAGGACGCCCTCTTCGGCTACAAGGCGGCCTTCGAGTCCTTCGTCACCGTCGCCCTGCCCGCCGAGTCGGCGAAGCTCGAGCGCTACAAGAAGCGGCTCCCCTGGCTCGAGCGGAACCTCCCGATCCCGGACAGCGAGAAGAACCTCCACCGGGGCACGGCGAGCCCGATCCGCGTGGTCGACGAGGTCTACACCGGAGGCGAGGCGAGCTCGGCGGTCCAGACCAACGCCTACAACCTGCCCAACGACGAGCGGGTGCGCGAGGCGAAGGGGTCGAAGAAGGTGCTGCTCCGAAACGTCATGCGCGCCAAGTACGACCAGATCCTGGTGCCGATCGCCGAACGGGTCCTGGGGCCCGAGGACCGCCGGAAGGTCTCCTTCGACGCCTTCCTCGACGAGACCCTCCACCACGAGCTGTCCCACGGTCTCGGCCCCGGCAAGATCGCCGTCGGCGGGCGCCAGACCGAGGTGCGCCTCGAGCTCAAGGAGCTCTACTCGACGCTCGAGGAGGCGAAGGCCGACGTCATGGGGGTCTACAACATCCTCGCCCTGATCAAGGAAGGCGAGATGCCGGCCGATCTCACCGAGCACCTGGAGCCGACCTACGTCGCCGGGCTCTTCCGCGCGGCGCGCTTCGGGGTCGAGGAGGCGCACGGCCTGGGCGTGGTGGCGCAGTTCAACTACCTGACCGCCAAGGGCGCGCTCCAGGTGGACGCGGAGGGCCGCTTCCGGGCGGTCTCCGAGAAGTTCCCCGGCGCCATCCGGGACCTGCTGCACGACATGCTGACCCTGCAGGCGGCCGGCGACTACCAGGGCACGGCCAAGTTCCTCGACACCTACGGCAAGGCGAGCCCGGAGCTCGAGGCGGCCCTCGAGAAGCTCGAGGACCTGCCGATCGACATCCGGCCGGAGTTCGTGAGCGCGCCGGCGGTAGGTGGCAGCGGCGGGAAGTAGCTCGGGCCGCTCGGGGCGGTGGGATGGGAAAGGGATCGAGGGTCAGGGGCGGGATGCGGTGAATACCACCCGGCCGCCTTTCACCACCGCGGCCACCGGGTTGACGCCGTAGTGGTAGGCGAGGTGGAGGAGGTTCGGCGCGTCGAGCAGCACGAGGTCGCCGCGCTTGCCTTCCTCCACCGAGCCGACCTCCTCGCCGAGGCCCAGGCAGCAGGCGGCGTTGAGGGTCGCCGCGGTCAGGCTCTCCTCGATCGACAAGCCGAGCTCGTAGACCGCCAGCACGAAGACCATGGGCATCGACTCGGTGTGCGAGGAGCCCGGGTTGCAGTCGGTGGCGAGCGCCACCGGGATTCCCGCCTCGACCAGGCGCCGCGCCGGCGCGTAAGTGTGCTTCATCAGGAAGAAGCTCGTGCCGGGGAGCAGGACCGCCGTCACTCCGGCCGCGGCCATCGCCTCGATGCCCGGCGGCGAGATCGCGATCAGGTGGTCGGCCGAGAGCGCGCCGAGCTCGGCGGCCAGACGGGCGCCGCCCGAGTCCTCGAACTCGTCGGCGTGGAGGCGCGGCGCGAGCCCCCAGCGGCGCCCGGCTTCGAGCACCCGCCGGGACTCCTCGACGGTGAACACGCCGTGCTCGCAGAAGACGTCGCAGAAGCGGGCGAGCCCCGCCTCGGCGGCGGCGGGCACGATCTCCTCGCAGACCAGCTCGACGTAGCGCTCGCGCGCCGCCCGGTGCTCGGGCGGCACCTCGTGGGCGGCGAGCAGGGTGGGCACCAGGTCGACCGGGTGGAGCTCGGAAGCGCGGTGGATGGCCCGGAGCTGCTTGAGCTCGTCGTCGCGGTCGAGGCCGTAGCCGCTCTTCGCCTCGGCGGTGGTGGTGCCCCAGGCGAGCATCCGGTCCATGCGGGCGAGGACCAGCCGCTCGAGCTCGTCCTCGGAGGCTTTCCGCGTCGCCGAAACGGTCGAGAGGATCCCGCCGCCCGAGGCCGCGATCTCCTGGTAGGTCGCACCCGCGAGGCGCATCCGGAACTCCTCCTCCCGGCTCCCCGCCCAGGGCAGGTGAGTGTGGGGATCGACGAACCCCGGAATCAGGGTCCCCCCACCTCCGTCCAACCGCTCCGCGTCCTCCATCTCCCCGAACCGAGCGACCCGCTCCTCCGCCCGCCCCACGAACGCGATCACCCCGTCGCGGCAGACCACCTCCCGATTCGCCCACCGAGCCACCCGCCCCTGCTCACTCCCACGAAGGGCCCCAGACCCGAGAGGCGTCGCCACCTCACCCAGATTCGTGATCAGCAGATCCAACCCTCACCCCCCAAGAAGTCCGCCCCCGCCCATCCCCCCCATCCTCCACCAGGCGAGGCTGCCCGTCGCCGAAACGTCCCACCCCGCCGATCCCCCCTCCTCCCAGCCCTGCGGGACGGGATCCGCCGCAACGACCAAGAGGGCAGCCCGTGGGCCGCGGTGGTTTCTCGCCGGCGCAGTCCGCCGCCGAGAAAGCCACCCGGCACGCGGGCGTGGACGAAGCCTCCTCGGCTCCAACTACCGCCTACCCCCGAGCCCCGAACAAGCTCGTCCCCACCCTGACATGCGTCGCCCCCTCCTCCACCGCCACCTCGAAATCCCCACTCATCCCCATCGACAGCCACCCCGTCCACCCCACCCACTCAGCCCTCCCCCCCAGCTCCTCCGACAGCGCCCGCAACCGCCGGAACCATCCCCGCGCCCCCTCCTCGTCCTGCGCCACCGGCGGAATCGCCATCAACCCCACCACCCGCAGGTTCGCGAGCCCCGCCACCGGCGCCACCCGTCCCGCCAGCCCGTCGGCCGGGAACCCCGACTTCGAGGGCTCGCCGCCCAGGTTCACCTCGAGGAAGCACGACAACACCACCCCTCGCTCCCCGGCCTCCCGGTCGAGCTTGCGGGCGATCTTCACGCGGTCGACCGAGTGCACGGTCGAGAAGAGTTCGAGCGCGCGCTTCGTCTTGTTCGACTGGAGCGGGCCGATCAGGTGCCACTCGGCCTCGGGCGGCAGCAGCTGCCGGTGCTCCTCCGCCTCCTGCACCCGGTTCTCGCCGAACACCCGCAGCCCGGCCGCCCAGGCGGCGCGTAGCCGCTCGGGCGGCTGGCGTTTGGCCGCCCCGACCAGGGTCACCTCGGCGGGATCCCGCCCGGCGCGCCGGGCGGCCGCCGCGATCCGCTCCCGGACGGCTGCCAGCCGGCCGGCCACGTCCCGTTCGACGGAGGTCACCCGGCGCGCCGCCTCACGGCATCAGCCCCGTGCCGCGGTCGGCGCGGCCTCCTCCTCGGTCTCCACGAAGAGGATCCGCTTGCAGCTGTCGCACTGGATCAGGGCTCCGCGGTCCTGGACATCGACCAGAACCTGCGGCCGCACGTTGTAGTGGCAGGCGGCACAGTGCCACATCGACGGTCCCCGCGGGCGTTCGATCCGGCGGATCGCCGCCAGAGCCTGGCCACCGGTCCGGGCGCGAATCCGCTCGAACTGGCTGAGCAGGCCCCGCGGCACTTGCTCGCGCAGGACCTGGACCCGCCCGGAGAGCTTGCGCGCCTCCTCGGCGATGCCTGGCTTCTCCTGCTCCCACTTCGCGAGCTCGGCCTGGTAGCGGCGATCGAGGTCCCCGAAGCCTTCGCGCTGCTCGGCCAGCGCCTTGGTGGCGGCGTCGGCGCGCTCCATCGAGCTGAGCGCCTGCTCCTCGAGGCTCGCCACCTGGGTCTTGACGGTGTCGATCTCCTGGAGCAGAGCGCCGTACTCGCGCTGCGTCGTCACCTCGTTGATCTGCTTCTGGTACCGCTTCAGCTTTTCCTGGGCATCCGAGATTCCCGCCTCGGCCGCACGCCGGGCGGCGGTGGCCTCCTCGGCCTGGCTGTCGAGGGCGTCGATCTGCCCCTTGCGCTCCTGGTACTCGGCGTCGAGCTCGCGCATCCACTCGGGAATGTCCTCGAGCTGGCTCTGCGCGCTCTCGAGCTGGTCCAGGGCTTCCTGCAACTCGATGATGGTCTCTAGAGGTCTCGCCATACTCTCCGTTTCGTCCCTTGTCTCACCCCCGGAGCTTCCGGAGGCTGCGCCCGGAGGGCGGCGAAGGTCGGAGGAGGGGAGCCCAAACGAAAAAGGGGTGTCTCGTGCGAGACACCCCTTCGGTGAGCTTCTCCCTCCGCGCGGCTACAGCGAGCCCCGCGGAGGGGGGTTCGGGCTTCCTCTGCGACGTTCTTCGACACCCTCGGGCTACGTTCCACGTTCCGGTGTGTGGGTCCACCTGGATTTGAACCAGGGACCTGCCGGTTATGAGCCGGACGCTCTAACCGCTGAGCTATGGACCCAGCACCCCCGTTGGCGGGGGCGAAAAAGTATACCAGCTTCTCGGCCGGCCGGGGGGGAGATCCCCTAGAACGAATACAGCTGCTCGTAGCTGTTCGAGAACAGGAGCACGCGCTTGGCGTAGTCGCGCGACTCCTCGACCGGCAGCGATTCGAGGAAGTAGTCCACCTCGGCGTCGGGGCCGGCCTGGTTCCACAGCCGCTTCACCCGGTAGGGGCCGCCGTTGTACCCCGCGAGGGCGAGCTCCGTGCGGCCGCCGAACATCTCCAGCAGCTGATGGAAGTAGGCCGCGCCGAGGCGCACGTTGTAGGCCGGATCCTCGAGGCGCGAGGAGGAGTAGGGCAGGCCGAGCTTGTGCGCCACCTCGCGGCCGGTCGCCGGCATGAGCTGCATGAGGCCGCGGGCCCCCGTCCGGGAGAGGGCGGTCAGGTCGAAGGCGCTCTCCTCCCGGACGATGCCGAAGAGCAGGGGCGTGGGCACGCCGCTCGAGCGCGCGGCGTCCCGGATCGCGTCCTCGAACGCCAGCGGGTAGTAGAGGTGGCGGGCCGCGAGCGGCACGCTCGCCTGGTAAGGGCCGCCCAGGGCCGGGAAGGCGCGCCGCAGGTAGGGGATGCCGGCCCGCGGCTTGCCCTCGCGCGACAGGGCGAGCCCGCGCAAAGCGTTGCCCGCCCGCTTGTCGATCCCGTCGCCGCGCGCGTCGAGCTCGGAGAGGGCGAGCTCGTCGAGACCCAGGTCGGTCAGCAGGCGGGCGCGCCCGAGCTCGGGGTCGAGCGGCCACGGCTGCTCGGCGGGCGCCTCGGCCGCAGCGCCGTCTCCAGCCGGCGCCGTGGCCGCCGAGGGATCGAGGCGGGCCAGCGCGTGCTTGCGGTAGAAGTCGGTGGTGTCGGCGGCGGCGATCTCCTGGAAGATCGCCGCGGACCGGTCGGCCTCGCCCAGCCGGTCGAAGGCCCGAGCGGTCCAGTAGCGGCCGCTCCGGGCGTCGCGAGTGCCGGGATAGAGCGAGACCAGCTCGCTCCAGTCGCCCACGGCGCCCGTGTAGTTCGCCTGCTGGTACTGCTTCCATCCCAGGCCCCAGAGATAGGAGGAGCCGGTCGTGTCCTCCGGTTCGAGCTGCCGGAGCGCGCGCAGGGCGCCGACCGCCTGGTCGAACTGGTCGTCGGCGGCGTAGTCGGCGAAGAGCCGGCGCAGGGCGCGGGCCGCGAGCACCGGCTCGGCGCCCAGGCGCACCACCTCGAGGTAGTGCTCGTGCGAGGCGCGCCGCATCCGCTGGCGCTCGGAGGCGGGGAGGCCGGCACCGCTCGCCAGCGGCTCGGCGAGATCGGCGTAGGCCTGGGCGCGAGCCCACTCCATCTCGGCCTGCTCCCCGGCGCCGGCCGGCGCGGTCTGATCGAGCGCTGCGAGGGCCTCGCGGGCCCGCGCGTTCTTGGTCAACGCGCGAGCGCGGAGCAAGGCCCAAGGGAGACCGCGCTCCCCTTCGGGCACCTCACCCAGGGTGGTGAGGGCGTTGTCGACCATGCCGGCGTCGAGCAGGGCCTGAGCCCGGCGCTCGATCTCGTCGCCGGTGAGGATCGCGCGCCAGGACACGCCGCCGTCGGGACGGCGAAACAGGTCCACGACGCCGAGCTCGGAGGCCCTCAACGGGGCATAGATCAGGAGCCGCCGAGCGGCCCGGGCCTGGACGGTGAGATCGCCCTGCTCCCGGCCGAGCCGCCAGGCGACCGCCTCGATCGCACCGATCGTCTCGGGCGAGAGCTCGTCCTGCTCGCGGCTCCAACGGACGAGCTCCACGGCGTGTACCGCCTGGCCGGATTCGACCGCCTGCTCGACCGCCGCGAGGAGCGCCCGGGGCCAGAGCGGGGAGTCCCGGTGGTCGGCGAGCAGCTCGGCCAGGGAGCGCGCGGCGATCGCCGGCTCGCCGGCGGCGTAGGCGCTCTCGGCGAGCACCAGGAGGCGCCAGTCCTCGAGCTGTCCCCCGGCTCGGCGGCCGCCGACAGGCGTTCGGTCGCGAGCGTCACGTCCTCGCAGGCGTGGGCGTAGAGACCGCTGACCAGGCGGGCGAAGCGGGCGGGCTCGGCACCGGCGGCGACGAGCGGGGCGATCGCCCCCTGGGCCTGGGCGCAACGGCGCTCCCGAAGAGCGGTGGCCGCCGTCTCGTAGGCGGGGTCCAGGGGCTCGGCCGGCCGGGCCGCGTCGAGAGAGGCCGGGGGTGCGAGGGCCTCCGGAGCCGGGGCGTCGGGCTCGATCGCTCCTTGCAGGCTGAAGGCGACCAGACCGAGCGTCAAGGCGAGCAGGCCGCTCGCCGGTAGGACGCTACGTACAGAAAGCTTCACGTGCGTTCCTGCTCCTCACTGCCCCCCTGGTTCGATGACGCTTGGCTATGTTAGCAAGACGGGGTCGACATTGCCAGGGAAATCACCGCCGCCGGGGCTCGCCTCGCCGCCCGCGACCGGCCGGCCTCAGATGCCGAGGGCCTTGGCGTCGCCTTTGGCCAGCTGCCGGACCAGCTCCTGGTAGAAGTAGTCGGTCGAGTCGCGGACCGACGTCTCCACCCGATCCTCGTAGAGCTGGCGCGAGCGCTCGATGTCGTCGCGCAGCCGCTCGTAGATGTCCCGGTTGCGCCGTCCTTCCTCGACCTCGTCCTGGTTGTAGAGCAGGATCTCGCTCACCAGCAGCCGCGCCAGGCGCCGCGCCTCCTCGTGCGTCGCCTCCTCCCCCTTGGCGACCACCGCCCGGCTGCTCGAGAACGCCCAGCCGGGGCCCTCGACGTCGGACGGCGGCTCGACCGGGCCGATGCTCGGCGGCCGTGGGGCCGGCGGCGGCACGGCGCCCTCCTCCGGACGGTCCGTGACCTCGTCCTCGCCCTGCTCCTCGTCGGTCCGGGGCTCGGCCGGCTCGGCGGTCGCCGCGGGCTCGGCCTCCTCGTGCTCGGCCGCGGGGGCCGTCGCTCCGGCGCCGGTCTCGAGCCCGGTCTCGTAGCCGCCCGCTGCCACCCCGCCCTCCTCGTCTTCGGCCGGTTCGACCTCGGCCCTCTCGAGCTCGAGCTCCTCCGGCTCCTCGGTCCGCCACGGAATCGCCTCAGCCGGGCTCTGCGGCTCCGCCGCGTCCCCGGCCGTCTCGAGCGCCGGCGTCGCCGGCGCCTCGAGCTCCGGTGCTTCGGCGAAAGCGCCCTCGCCGATCACGCGCTCGTCGATCGACTCGAACCCGGCGGCCGTCCGTGCCGCCGGCTCGGGCTCCTCCTCCACCGGCTGGAGAAGATCGCTCGACGAGACGAGCTCCTCGGCGCCCTCGAGCTCGATCTCGACCTCGTCCACCGCCTCGATCTCGACGGGCTCCTCTACCGGCTCGAGCACCTCGGCCGGCGCGAAGCTCGCGGTCTCGGCCCCGGGCTCGATCTCCTCGTCCCAGCCCCCGGTGTCGACCGACCACGAGGTCTCCTCGGCCTCGTCGAGCGCCGGGCTCGCCGGCTCGCCGGCCTCGGCTTCCCACCCCGTGCCGCTCTCCCATCCCGTCTCGCTCCCGGTTTCGAGCTCGGCCGGCTCCGGCTCGATCTCCCCGGCGGCGCTCGGCTCGGGAGCCGCCGCCGGCGCCCCTTCGGCGGGGTGCAGGGTGACGGTCGAAGGCCGCTCGCGGAAGGCGAGGGTCTCGAGCGCCAGGCCGGCGGCGTAGGTCAGGAGCTGGAGGGCGTCGAGATCAATCGCCTGGCCGGGCTCGGTGCGGTCGGCGTAGAGCAGGGCGGCGACCCGGTCGCGCAGCACCAGCGGGATCAGGACTCCGTCGGTGGGCAGCGGGCTGTCGAGCTGGCTCGCGAGCGACGCGCACCGGCCCGCCGGCACCATGCGGGAAGCCCCGCCCTGGACGACCGGGCGCCAGGGCTCCTCTTCGCTGGACAGGCTGACCGCGCGGGCGGCGTTCCGGTCGGCCTCGAAGCCGCGGGCTTCCCAGCCGACGATGCCGTGGTCCCGCGCCAGCAGGATCGCGGCGCGCGGCGCGAAGCGCGCCGACTCGGCGAGCAGAGCGTCGAGGACCCCGCCCTGGGTGGTCGCCCGGTCGAGGACCTCGGCCGCCTCGCGAAGCGCGGCCCGGGCGGCGTGGGCGCCCCGGGTCTCAGCGGCGGCGAGCGCCTCGTCGGAGGACGTGGTCGCCTCCTCCGCGATCTGCCGCAGGTCCTCCTCGTTGACAAAGGAAGCGGGCAGCTCCGGAGCCACCTCTCCCAGCCGGCGACGGAGGTCGTCGGTCGCCTCGTCCAGGCGCTTGCGCACCTCCTCGCGCAGGTCTTCCACCGCGCGGCGCACCACGGCGGCCACGTGCTCGTCGAGCTGTCGAACCTTGTCCCCAAGCGGCATGATCACACCCTCCATCGCGAGGTCGCGAATGCTATCGCCCCAAAGACTGCCGATTATTTGCCAGGACGCCGGCGGTGTCAAGCGCCGCGAGCCCGCCAACCCCTTTTCCCATCGAGGTTTACCGTCGACCGGCCGGCCCGGTGGCCGGTTGTCGCGCCCGGTTCGCTATGGTACCGTCCCAGCCCGTGAGCCCCCATTCCAGAGGAACCCCACAGGAGGTCAACCGATGAACCGCATGTTCCGCACGTCGGTCGTCCTCGCCACGGTGCTCTTCGCGTTGGCTTCCCTGTCCGCTTGTTCGTCGAAGGAAGACAAGGAAGCCGAGGATCAAGCGGCGAGGGCGGCTCGACTCGGCGAGCTCCAGCAGCAGAAGCAGCAGCTCGACACCGAACGGCAGGATCTCGCCCAGAAGAAGGACCGGCTCGCGAAAGCCAAGAGCGGCGAGCTCGCGGAAGGTGAGCAGGTGGACGCCGAGCAGCTCCAGTCCGACATCCAGCAGCAGGAGTCGGCGATCGGCGACAAGGCCGACAAGCTGAACCAGGAGCTCGTCGACTACATCAACGCCGCCGCACCGGCCGAAGGCGAGCCGATGAGCCCAGACGAGCAGACGGCCATCCACATCAAGTCCGACGAGGACATGGTCCTCGCCAAGGAGTACATCACCGCGGGGGGCGAGTACGCACGCGCGATCGGGATCTACCAGGACATCTTGAAGTTCGACCCCGACAACCAGGACGTCAAGGCCGCCCTGGCCCAGGCCGAGGCGGACCACTACATGGACCAGGACCGGTTCAGCCAGGTCAAGAAGGGGATGACCGACCGCCAGGTCCAGGAGATCCTGGGGCCGGCGACCTCCGCCAACCGGCGGGAGTACCCGGAGAAGAACGTGGTCGCCTGGTACTACCCGAAGAGCCCCGAGGGGGACGCGGCGGCGGTCTGGATGCGCAAGAAGGACGACCACTTCGAGGTCTACCAGACCCAGTTCGACGCGGTCGCGAAGCGGAGCGAGACCGGAGGCGCACCGGCGGAGCAGTGAGCTCGGCCTCGCGGACCCCCCCGGGTATGGAACCGGCTCTTGACGGCCGGCCCCGCTTGCGACAGAATGACGCTCCCGCGGATGGGGGAGTGTGCTCAGCCGTGGGCCATAACGCCGCAGTGAAAAGGGGTGATCCGTTCCATGCCGGCAGTTCAAGTCCGTGACGACGAGAGCTTCGAGAACGCCCTGCGCCGCTTCAAGCGCAAGGTAGAGAAGGCTGGCGTCCTGACCGAGCTCAAGAAGCGCCAGCACTTCGAGAAGCCGTCGGTCAAGCGCAAGCGCAAGACCATGCAGGCCCGCAAGAAGATGCTGCGCAAGCTCGCCGAAGAGCGTCGCGCAGGTCTCGCCTGAAGCGCCGTCGCTGAAGGGCCGCCTCGCGGCGGCGAAGCTCGAACGGGAGTGGCTCGAACGCCGCTCCCGTTTTCGTTTTGATGCCTCCCGACTCCCCCTCCGCCGTCGCCTCGGCCGCCTCGGTGCGGGCGCTCGAGCTCGAGAGCCTGCTCGCCGTCGTGGCCGAGCTGGCCGCGACCGACCTCGGCCGGGCGGCGCTCGCCGGCCTCGAGCCCGCGCGCGACCGGCCGGACCTCGACGCGCGCCGCCGCCGCTGCGAGGAGGCCGCCCGTCTCCTCGACGGCCCACCGCTGGTCTCCCCGCTCGAGGTCTCGCTCGGCGACCTCCTCGACCGCCTCGCCTCTCCCCGCGCCGGCCTCTCGGGCCTCGACCTCGTCCGCCTCGCCGATCTCCTGCGCGACGTGCGCGCGGCGGCGGAGCGGATCGCCGGGGCCGACCCGCCGTGCCCCGAGCTGGGCTCCGCCGCGGAGCGCCTGCCGGACGCCTCCCCCCTGCTGCGCCGGATCGCCGGCACTCTCGATCGCCGGGGCGACGTGCGCGAAGACGCGAGCCCGGCCCTCGCGGGTCTGCGCAGGACCATCCGCTCCACCCGCGACCGCCTCTACGGCCAGCTCTCCGAGTACGTCCGCTCGCACGGCGAGGAGCTCTCGGAGGAGACCGTGCCGATGCGCGAGGGCCGCCTCGTCCTGGTGCTCCAGGCCGGCTCGCGCGGCCGCCTGAAGGGCCTCACCCACGGGCGCTCGGGCAGCGGCAAGAGCTTCTACTTCGAGCCCCTGGAGGCGGTCGACGAGAACAACACGCTGCAGCAAGCGGTCGACGACGAGGAGGCCGAGCGCCAGCGGATCGTGGCCGAGCTGGCGGACGAGGTGCGCCGGGCCCGGGGCGCGATCGAGGCCCACGTCGACCTGCTGGTCGCCCTCGACGTGGCCCAGGCCTCGGTGCGCTTCGCCGAGCGCGCCGGCGGCCGGCTCGCCGAGGTCGCCCCGCGCGGGCGCCTCGCCCTGCGCGGCGCCCGTCACCCCCTCCTCGCTCCCGAGCTCGCCGAGCTGCGCGAGGTCGCCCTCGGCCACGCCGGCCACCGGGAGCCGGTCGTCCCGCTCGACCTCGACCTCGACGACGACCGCCGCTGCCTGGTGATCACCGGGCCGAACGCCGGCGGCAAGACGGTGGCCATGAAGACCGTCGGCCTGCTCACCCTGGCCCACCAGTGCGGCCTGCCGGTGCCGGCCGAGGCGGGGACGAGCCTGCCCGCCGTCGGCGCCCTGGTGGCGACGGTGGGCGACGAGCAGGACCTCCTGGCGGAGCGCTCCACCTTCAGCGGCCGGCTCCTGCGGCTGCGGGAGGCCTGGGAGGCGGCCGGCCCCGACGCCCTCATCCTCCTGGACGAGCTCGGCTCGGGCACCGACCCGGAGGAGGGCTCGGCCCTGGCGGTCACCCTCCTCGAAGGGCTCCTCGACCGGCGCTGCCTGGCGGTCATCACCACCCACCTCACCCAGCTCGCGGCGGCCGCCCTCGAGACCGCGGGCGCCTCGTGCGCGGCGATGGAGTTCTCGGCCGCCAGCGGCGAGCCGACTTACCGCCTGCTGCCGGGGCCGCCCGGAGCGAGCGAGGCGCTGGCACTCGCGCGCCGCCTGGGCCTGCCCGCGGAGTGGCTCGACCGGGCGGAGGAGCGCCTGGGCACCGAGCACCTGAAGCTCCGCCGGATGCTCGCCGAGGTCGAGCGGGTGCGCCGCGAGCTGGCCGACGCCCAGGTCCGCGCCGAGCGCGACCTCGGGCGTCTCGAAGCGGAGCGCGCCACCGTGGCGGCCGAGCGCGAGCGCCTCGAGAGCGAGCGCAAGGGGCTCGCCCGGACCTACAAGGGCGAGCTCGACGCCTTCCGCCAGGAGACCCGGCGGCGGTTCCGCGAGGAGGTCGAACGCCTGATCGGCGAGGTCGAGGCCGGCCGCCGGAAGGGCCTCGCCGCGGAGGCGACCGAGCGGGTCTTCGAGGCCGCTCCGGAGTACGGGGAAGCGGAGCCCGAAGCCGGCGGCCCGCTCGAGGTCGGCGCCCGCGTGCGCCACCGCTCGCTCGGCTGGGAGGGCGAGCTGACCGGTCTCGACCGCGGCCGGGCCGAGGTCGAGGTCCGAGGCAAGCGCCTGCGCTGCTCGGAGGAGGAGCTGGTGGCGCTCGGGCCGGCGCTCGCCGCGCCCGGCGACCGGGCAGGCCGGCCGTCCCGTTCCCGGACCCGCGCGGGACACCTCCGCGAGGGGGTCGAGGTCTCCGGCGGCGAGCGCGAGGTCCCGGCGGAGCTCCACCTCCTCGGCCAGCGGGTCGAGGAGGCCCTGGCGCAGCTCGACGCCTACCTCGACCGAGCGCTCCTCGCCTCGCGCCAGGAGGTGCGCGTGGTCCACGGCCACGGCACGGGACGGCTCAAGAAGGCGGTCCGCGAGCACCTGCGCGGCCACCCGGCGGTCGCCGCCCAGCGCGCGGGCAAGCCGAACGAAGGGGGCGACGGCGCGACGGTGGTGACCCTCGAAGGCGCTTGAGCGGCAACTGTAGGCTGGGGCGATCCGTCGCCGGAAGAAGAACCTTCGACCCCCTGTTGGTGTCTAAGACATCATGCCGCTGGGTAACGTCCACCTGACTCCGCAGCTCGTGCAGGCGGTGCGCGACGCCGTCGACATCGTCGACGTCGCCTCCGACCACACGCGGCTCCAGAAGGCCGGTCACCGGTACCGGGGCCTGTGCCCGCTGCACAAGGAGAAGACGCCGTCGTTCAGCGTCGACCCCACCCAGGGCCTCTACTACTGCTTCGGCTGCGGCAAGGGCGGCGACGCCATCGGGCTCCACATGGAGCTCAGCGGCGACGATTTCCCCGAGGCGATCGAGACCCTGGCCCGCCGCTACGGCGTGCCGCTGCCGTCGCGCTCGGTCCGCGCCGACGGCGCAGGTGCCCGCGAGCGCCCCGGGCTCACCCCCGTCCTCGAGGCGGCGGCCGCCTTCTTCACCGGCGAGCTCCGGCGCCATCGGGCACCCCGGGAGTACCTCGAGCGGCGGCGGATCGATCCGGCCCTGGTCGAGCGCTTCGGCCTCGGCTACGCCCCCGACGGCTGGCAGAACCTCCTCGACGCGCTGCGCTTCGAGCACCCGGTCGCCGCCCTCGAGGCCGCCGGGCTCGTCGCGCGCTCGGACAAGAACGGCCGCCACTACGACCGCTTCCGCCACCGGCTGATCTTCCCGATCAAGAACGCCTCGGGCCGGATCGTCGGCTTCGGCGGGCGCACCCTGGGCGACGATGCGGCGAAGTACGTCAACACCGCCGAGACCGAGGAGTTCCACAAGGGCAACCTCCTCTACGGCCTCGACTGCGCCAAGAGGGCGATCCGCGAGGCGAGCCGGGCGCTCCTCGTCGAGGGGTACTTCGACGTCCTGGGCGCGGCAGCGGCCGGCATCGACTGGGTGGTGGCGAGCATGGGGACGTCTCTGACGCCGCCCCAGGCGAAGCTCCTCGCACGCTACGCCGAGGAGGTCGTCGTGGGCTACGACGGCGACCCGGCAGGCGAGACCGCCCACCGGCGCGCCCTGCCGGTGCTCCTCGGAGAAGGGCTCGCCGTGCGCCGGGCGCGCTTCGGCGAGGGCGAGGACCCGGACTCGCTGCGCCTCGCCCGCGGCCCCGAGGCGGTGGCCGAGGCGGTCTCCGCCGCCCGCGACTCGGTCGAGGACGAGCTCGAGCGCCTGGTGCCTCCCGAGGTGCGGCGCGATCCCCGGGGCCAGGCCGCGGCGGCGCGCGAGGTGGTGGCGCTGCTCGCCCCGGTGCCCGACGCCGTCCTGCGCTACGCCTACGCGCGGCGGGCCGCCGAGCGGCTCGGCGTGCCCGCCGAGATCCTCGGCCGTCGCCTCGAGGGGGGGGCCGGCGGCGAGCGCGGGAATGCCCGGGGGCGGGAGGGCGTTTCGCTCTCGGCGCCGGCCTCGGCGAGGGCCCCTCGACCCCCGGCGGACGACGGCACGGTCCACAAGCTGGAGGACGAGGTCCTGGCTCGCCTGCTCGAGCCGGAGGGGCAGCCGCCACCGCTCGATCGGCTGCCGCCGGAAGGCGTGTTTTTCGACCCGGTCGCCCGGAATATTTACCGGGCGATCTACGCTCTATATCAGAGGGATGGAGGTCCGCCGAGTGCTCGCGCCGTGGTGGACGCCTTGGGTGACGAACCGGAGGTCCTCACCCGGATCGCCCGATATCAGAATGAGCTCGAGTACCCGGCCGGCTGCCGTCGCCTCGGCTTGTTCGAATGCATCGACAAGCTGAGCCGCCGCTGGAGGAAAGAGCGCTCGCGCGACGTCGTCCGGGAGATCCAGGAAGCTCAACGCAAGGGTGATCAGGCCCGCGTCGAAGAGCTCGTGGACGAGAAGTTGAGGATCAGCCAGATCCTGCACCGCGGAATTCCCGACACCCAGCCCGCCATCGCGCGCACGGACGAAACTTAGGAGACCGATGTTGGCCACTGCGACCAAGGCAAAACCCATCGAAGAGAAGTACAGCGCCGTCAAGCAGCTGACGGAGCTCGGCAAGGAGAAGGGCTACCTCCTCTACGACGAGATCTACGACATGCTGCCCGACGAGGTGGTCTCCTTGCCCGAGGAGCTCGACGAGCTCTACGTCCGGCTCGACGACCTGGGCATCGACGTGATCGACCGGCCGGAGCGCTACCAGAACCGCGACGACCTGGACTCGATCTCGGGCGAGTTCGAGAAGAAGGACGGGGACGACGGGCAGGAGTACGCCCTCTCGGCCCACGAGAAGACCAACGACCCGGTGCGCATGTACCTGCGGGAGATGGGCACCGTGCCGCTGCTCGACCGCGAGGGCGAGGTGGAGATCGCCCAGCGCATCGAGCAGGGCGAGTGGCTGATCTTCGAGGCGCTCTCGGAGAACCCGGTGGTCTTGAAGGAGCTCATGCGCTTGAACGAGCTCGCCCAGAAGGACAAGCGGGTGCTCCACGAGCTGATGGTCACCGACGGCAGCGAGCCGCTCGACTCGAAGGCCGCCGACCGGATCAAGTCGAACTTGAGGATCTTCTCGAAGATCGCCGAGACCGACAAGGGCATCAACACCCTGCGCCACGACCAGCAGGGCGCCGAGGAGGGGAGCGACGAGCACGCCGCTCTCGACCGCGAGATCGACCGGATGATGGCGAAGATCGCCAAGGAGATCCGCTCGGTCGACTTCAGCCTCCAGGCGAGAAACCGGATGGTCGAGTTCCTGAAGCGGATCGACCGCGAGTTCGGGCGCTTCGAGCAGGACATCCGGCGCGCCGAGACGGCGCTCAAGAAGGAGACCAACGAGGAGCTCCAGGCGCTCCACCGCCGGCGGATCGAGAAGTACCGCGGCCGCTTGAAGGAGATCGAGGAGCGCTACGGCACCACCCACGCGGAGATCGCCGCCACGATCGGCAAGATCCGCAAGGGCGAGTTCCTGTGCGAGCAGGCCAAGGAGGAGCTGATCGTCGCCAACCTGCGCCTGGTGGTCTCGATCGCCAAGAAGTACACCAACCGGGGCCTCCAGTTCCTGGACCTGATCCAGGAGGGCAACATCGGCCTGATGAAGGCGGTCGAGAAGTTCGAGTACCGGCGGGGCTACAAGTTCTCCACCTATGCCACCTGGTGGATCCGGCAGGCGATCACCCGGGCGATCGCGGACCAGGCGCGGACCATCCGCATCCCGGTCCACATGATCGAGACCATCAACAAGCTGACCCGGACCAGCCGCTCGCTGGTCCAGGAGCTGGGCCGGGAGCCGACCGCCGAGGAGATCGGCGAGCGCATGGACCTGCCGGCCTCGAAGGTGCGCAAGATCATGAAGATCGCGCAGGAGCCGATCTCGCTCGAGACCCCGATCGGCGAGGAGGAGGATTCGCACCTCGGCGACTTCATCGAGGACAAGAACGCCACCTCGCCCATCGACTCGGTGATCTCGACCAACCTCAAGGACTCGACCCGCGGGGTCTTGAAGACGCTCACCCCGCGCGAGGAGCTGGTCCTCAAGATGCGCTTCGGCGTGGGCGAGGGCTCGGAGCACACCCTGGAAGAGGTGGGCCGGTCATTCAACGTCACCCGCGAGCGGATCCGCCAGATCGAGTCGAAGGCGCTCCGGAAGCTGCGCCACCCGAGCCGGTCGACGAAGCTCAAGCCGTTCCTGATGGAGAACTTCGACAGGAATTGACGGGAGCGCGGTATGCACCGCGCTCCCGTCATCCCGAGCGAGCGCAGCGAGTCGAGGGATCTCGCAGGTTCGGTGGACTGCTCGTCCGAGATCACGCTACGAGCGAGCGCAGCGAGCCGAGGGATCTCGCAGGTTCGGTGGACTGCTCGTCCGAGATCACGCTACGAGCGAGCGCAGCGAGCCGAGGGATCTCGCAGGTTCGGTGGACTGCTCGTCCGAGATCACGCTACGAGCGAGCGCAGCGAGCCGAGGGATCTCGCAGGTTCGGTGGACTGCTCGTCCGAGATCACGCTACGAGCGAGCGCAGCGAGTCGAGGGATCTCGCAGCTCCGCAGGCCACTCCGGCCCGGCTTGCCTCCGCCTCGCCTCGCCGGTACAATCCCACGCCGGGCGTCGCTCGGCGCTCACCGTTCCTGGGTAGCTCAGTGGTAGAGCGGTCGGCTGTTAACCGATTGGTCGGGGGTTCAAATCCCTCCCCAGGAGCCATCACGAGGCCCCGCCGGCAAGACGCCGGCGGGGCCTCGCCACCTGTGGGGCGTCCCCGGCACCGTCGCGGCCGGGTCCTCTCGGCCCTCCTCGCCCTCCTCGCCGCCCTCCCGCCGCTCGCCGGCTGCGCGTCTCCTTCTCCCCGTTCCCGGCCCAGGCCCCTGACCCCCGAGGCGGTCGACGCCGCCCTGGCGCCTCCCGCCCTCTCCGACGTCGGCGCCCTCCGCCTGCGGGTGCCCCTGGCCGACCGGGAGCGCCTGCCCCCGGCGCCCTTCGACCTGGGCGACGGCCTTGCGAGCGACGAGGCCGCGATCCTCGCCGTCCTCGCCAACCCGGAGCTCCGTGCCGAGCGCTCGCGGCGGGGCGTGGCGGAGGCCCAGCTCCTGGCCGCCGGTATCCTTCCCAACCCCGAGCTCTCGGCCTCGCTCGAGGCGCCGGTGGGCGGGAGCGCCGAGCGCACGGTGCCCGGCTGGGCGCTGGGTCTCGAGTGGGACCTCGCGGCCGTCCTCTCGCGCGGCGCCCGCCTCGACGCCGCCCGGGCCCACGAGCGCGAGGTCGATCTCGACGTCGCCTGGAAGGAGTGGCAGGTGGCCGAAGGGGCGCGGCTCCACCTCCTGCGCCTGGCGGTCGCCGAGCGGCGCCTGGTGGCAGCCGGCCGCGCCCGGGCGCTCCGCGGCGAAGGCCTGCGGGCGAGCGAGCGGGCGGTCGAGCTCGGCGTGCGGACGGCCACCGAGCTCGCCGAGGCTCGCGAGGCCCTGGGGCAGGCCCGGGGGGCCCAGCTCGAAGCACGCGCGGAGCGCGAAGGCGAACGGATCGAGCTCGACCGTGCCCTGGGGCTTCCGCCGGATCGCGAGGTCGCTCTCGAAGGCGGTCCGCGGGCGCCGCTGCGGGACCTCCTCGACCTTCCGCTGCCGGCGGCCGGCGATCTCGCGGCCGGGCTCGAGACGCGCCGCCTCGACCTCCTGGCGCTGCGCGCCGGCTACGAGAGCCAGGAGGCGAGGCTCCGCGCGGCGGTACGCTCGCGGTTTCCGGCGATCCGGGTCGGGCTCGACGCCGCCCGCGACCCGGAGAACGTCGAGACGGCGGGGGCCGGCGTCACCATCGGCCTGCCGATCTTCGATCGCGGCCAGGGCCGGATGGCGCTCGAGGCGGCGACGCGCGACCAGCTCTTCGACGAGTACACCGCCCGCCTCTTCGAGGCGCGCTCGGAGGTCGCCCGGATCGCCGCCGAGATCGCGCCGCTCCGGCGCCGGATCGCCGCGGCCGGAGCGGCGCTTCGCCCCCTCGAGCGGCAGGCGGCGATCGAGCGCCGGGCCGCCGACGGCGGGGAGGGCGACCTCTTCGCCTACCATCAGGCGGCGTCCGCCGTCTCGGCCGCCCGGCTGGAGCGCCTGGCTCTCGAGCGCAGGCTGGCGGACCTGACCGTGGCGCTCGAGATCGCGAGCGGGCGCGAGCTCCTGGGGACGGGCGGACCGAGCGGCGGCGAGGCGAGCGTGGCGAGCGCCAGCGCGGAGGGAGCACCATGAACGAGGAGCGAGCGGAGCCGCCGCGGCCCCTGGGAGCCGGCTGGCGGGGTGCGGTCCCGGTCCCGGGCCTGGTGGGGCTCCTGGCCGTCCTCCTCTCGATCGCCTTCACCGGCTGCGGCGGGGGGAGGCCGGGCGGCGAAGGGGGCGCCAAGGCGGCCGAGGCCCGTCGCCAGCTCATCCAGACCGCCCGGCCGGAGCGGCGCGATTTCGCCCGGACACAAGCCTGGTTCGGGCGGGTAGAGAGCCGGCAGAGCGTGCCGGTGACCGCCCTCCAAGCGGGCCGGATCGAGGCGGTCCAGGCGGCCGACGGGGCCGCCGTCCGAAGGTTCCAGGCACTTTTCAGGCTCGGTGGCCCGGCGGCCTCCGCCCGGCGCACGGCCCTCGAGGCGAAGGCCTCGAGCCTCGAGGAGCGTCTGCGCCTCGCGGCCCAGGCGGTCGACCTCGAACGGACCGCGTCGGACGAGAAGCTCGTTCCGCGGGCCGACCTCCTCCAGGCCCAGGCCGAGCGCTCACGCCTCGGCGCCGAGCTCGCCTCCGCGCGAGAGGACCTCGACCGCCAGGCCCACGCCCTCGAGCTCACCTCCCCGGCGGCCGGCACCTTCACCCGCCGCCGGGTGAGCGTGGGCCAGGAGGTGGCCGCCGGCGACACGCTGGCCGAGATCGTCGCCACCGGGAGCCTCCGGGTCGTGGCGACCCTGTTTCCGGCGTCTCTCGAGGAGGCCGCCAAGCTCGCCGGCAAGGTGGCCACCGTCGAGGCCGGGGAGGCGGGCCAGGCGGCGCCCGGCGGCGCGCTCACCGGCACCGTGGTCCGGGTGCTCCCCGACCTGACCTCGGACGGCGCCACCCAGGTCTGGATCGAGGGCCCGGAGCTCGACCGGCACCTGCGGCCTGGCGAGGCGGTGAGCGGCCGCCTTCGCCTCGCCGTCCACCGGCAGGCCCTGGCGGTGCCGGCGGGCGCCGTCGTCCGGGACGACGAGGGCCGGGCATTCGTCTTCGTGGCGGGGCCGAAAGGCTACGAGGAGCGGCCGGTCACGACCGGTCTCACGGCCGACGGCTGGGTGGAGATCGCCTCGGGCCTCGCGCCCGCCGGCGCCCGGGTCGTGGTCCAGGGCGCCTACGAGCTCTACTACCGGGACTTCGCCAAGAGCTTCCGGGTGGCGGACTGATGCGCCGGGCCCTCGGCGCTCTGATCGATCATCCGAGGGTCGCCCTCCTGGCGCTCGCCGCCCTCGCCCTCCTCGGGGTCCACGCCGCCTTCCACCTGCCGGTCGACCTCTTCCCCGACCTCGACGTGCCGGTGGTCAACGTGATCACCCACGACCCCGGCGCGACCCCGGAGGACGTCGAGCTCCTCCTCACGCGCCCGGTCGAAGGGGAGATGCGCGCGATCCCCGGCGTCGAGCGGGTGGCCTCGACGTCCGCCCAGGGGATCTCCCAGGTCACGGTCCAGCTCGCCTGGGGCACCTCGGTCGGCGACGCCCGGCAGCTCGTCCAGGCCGGCCTCGCGCACCTCCAGGGGACCCTTCCGCCGGGCGTGGTGCCCCAGCTCGAAACCCTGGGCACCACGCTTCAGGAGGTCGCCGGCTACGTGCTCTACGGCGGCGCCGACCCGGTGGCGCTCGGCAGCCTCGCCCGGAACGAGCTGGCGGCGCGGCTCAAAGGGGTGGCGGGAGTGTCGTCGATCCAGGTGCTCGGCGGCGACCGGAGAGCCTACTGGGTGGACCTGCGCCCGGACCTCCTGGCTCGGCTCCACCTCTCGGTCGCGGACGTGGCCGACCGTCTCGACCGCCACAACGCGAGCGCCGTCGCCGGCTTCCTCGACCAGGGCGGCCGCGAGTACCTGGTGCGCGGCGACGCGCGGATCGAAGGGCTCGACGACCTCGCCTCCGTCCCACTGGTGGCGGCGGCCGATCGCTCGGTCCTGCTGGGCGCGGTGGCGGAGCTCTCGGAGGGCCGTGCGCCCCGGCACTACGCGATCCGGGGCGACGGCCGGCCGGCGGTCGCCCTGGTGGTCCGCAAGCAGCCGGGCTCGAGCCCCGCCCGGGTGGTCGCCGGCGTCGACCGGGCGCTCGCGGGCCTCGGCCGGCTCCTGCCGCCCGGAACGCGGGTCGAGAAGTTCTACGACCAGTCGGAGATCCTTGCGGAGTCGCAACGCGAGATCGTGGTCGACCTGGTCCTGGGCGCGGCGCTCGCGGTCGTCGTCCTCTTCCTGTTCCTGGGAGCGCTGCGCCCCACCCTGGTGGTCGCCGGCACGATCCCGCTCACCCTGCTCGCCACCGTCCTCGCCATGCGCGTGGCCGGTCTCGGCTTCGACACGGTGACGCTCACCGCCCTCGCTCTCGCCATCGGGATGCTGGTCGACGACGCCATCGTGGTCGCGGAGGCGATCGAACGCCACGGCCCGACAACCGCCGCTCCGCGCGACGCCGCCCTCGCCGGCGTGGCCGAGATCGCCGGGCCCGACGTCTCGGGCACCCTGACCACGGTGGCCGCCTTCCTGCCCCTGGTCTTCGTGACCGGCATCGCGGGCCTCTTCCTCCGTCCCTTCGGCTTCACGCTCGGGGCGGCGCTCCTGGTCTCGCTAGGCCTGTCGCTTACCCTCGTGCCGATCCTGCTCGGCCGCGGCCGCGCGAGGCGCCCGGGCCCGGGCGGCGGAGCGCGCAGGGACTTCCTCGGCGCCCGGCTCCTCGCCCGGTTCAACCGGGGCCTCCAGCGGGCGCTCGGCTTCTGCTTCCGGCACCGCTGGGTGGTCGCCGCCGCGGCGCTCGCGGCTCTCGGCTTCGCCGCGTTGGCGGCCACCGCCACCGGCGTCTCGGTGCTGCCGCCGATCGACGAGGGCGCCCTGTTGATCGAGTACGTCATGCCGCCGGGCACCTCGCTCGCCGAGAGCGACCGGGTGGGGGCGATCCTCGACCGCGCGGCCCTCTCCGAGCCCGGCGTCGCGACCGTCTATCGCCGGACCGGCTCGCCCGAGACCGGCGCCCAGATCGAGGGGGTCGACCGAGGCGAGCTCCTGATCAAGCTCGCGCCCCGCGCCGAGCGCTCGCGCTCGGCGGCCGCGATCACAGCCGACCTCGAGCGCGCCTACTCGCGGATCCCCGCCGTCGTCTTCCTCTACCACCAGCCGACCCAGGAGAAGATCGACGAGAGCTTCTCCGGCCTGCCGGCGCTCTTCGGGGTGACCGTCTTCGGCGACGACCTGGGGAAGCTCACTGAACTCGCCGGCCGCGTGCAGACGATCCTCGAGCACGATCCGGCGGTGGCCAACGTGGTCAACAACACCAAGGTCCGCGCCGGGGAGGTCGACGTGCGCCTGGACAGGGCGGCGCTGGCCCGCCACGGCGCCCGGCCCGAGGAGGTGCTCGCGGCGCTCCAGGCGGCGCGGAGCGGGCTCGAGGCCACGACGCTCCTGCGCCAGCGGGAGTCGGTCGGGGTCTGGCTGCGGATGGGCGGAGCCGAGGGTCGGCGCCCCGGAGCCCAGGACGCCACGGCGAGCGATCCCGGGAGCCTGGCCCGCCTGCCGGTGCCCTTGGCCCGCGGCGCACTGGTGCCCCTCGGCCGCCTCGCGCGTGTCGTCGTCCACCCGTCGCCGGCGGCGATCACCCGGCTCGACGGGGAGCGCGAGGTCACCCTGGCCGCCGAGGTCGAGGGCTCGATCCCGGGGCTCGTCCGGCGGCTGCGGCCGAAGCTCGAGAGCCTCCACCTGCCCGCCGGCTACTCCGTCGACTTCACGGGCCAGTACCCGGTGCTGATCGCCACCGCCCGCGAGATGGCTTTCGTCCTCGCCGCCGCGCTCGGTCTCATCTACTTCATCCTGGTGGTCCAGCTCGGCTCGTGGCTCCAGCCTCTCGCGGTGCTCGCGACGGTACCCCTGGCGATCGCCGGCGCCCTCGTCGCCCTCGCCGCGACCGGCCGGGACCTCGACCTGTCGGTGGCGATGGGGGCCCTGACCCTGGCCGGTGTGGCGGTCAACAACGCCATCGTGCTGGTCGCCTTCGCCAACCGTCGCCACGCCGTGGGCCTTAGCCGAGTCGACGCGCTCCGCGAGGCCGCCTCGGTGCGGCTGCGCCCGATCCTCCTGACCACGGCCACCACCGTCGCCGCCCTCCTGCCCGCCGCCGTCGGCACCACCGCCGGCTCCCCCGTCTTCCAGCCCTTCGCCATCACCGTGATCGGTGGCCTCGTGGCCGCGCTCGCCGGCAGCCTGCTCCTGGTCCCGACGTTGGTCCTACTCCTCCCGGAGCACCACCACCGGATCGGAGCGGGCGGCGCGGGCGGCGGGCGCCAGGTTGGCGGCGAGGGCGACCGCCGCGACTACGACGACGGCACCGCCGAAGGCGAGAGGATCGAGGGCGCTCGCCCCGTAGAGGAGCCCTGAGACCAGGCGGCCGGCCAGCGCGGCGAGCGCCAGGCCGAGGCCGACCCCCACCGCGGTCAGAGCGAGGGGGGGCCGATCGGGCCTGCTCTCAAGGCGGTCTCAGCCCCGCGGGCCGCGGCCGCGATCGTAGAGGTTTTCTCGTCGCCAGCCCCGGTCGCCGGGCGTCGAGGCTCTACGCCCCTACCGAGCAGACCCAGTCCACCCCGAGCTGCCGGGCCCGGCTCTCCAGACGCTCATCCGTCGTCCAGAGCTCCGCGCCTCTCGCCTCGGCGAGAGCGAGGTAGAAGGCGTCGTAGGCCTTGGAGTGAGTCATGCGGTGAGCCCAATCGAGCGCCGCCTTGCAGAGCGCGAGATCGCAAGGGACGGACCCGATCTCCAGGGCGAAGAGATCCTCGACCGCCCGATCCGTCTCCTCCGGCGACATCTCGCCGACGAACTGGAGTCTGCGAAGTGCCGAAACCGCTTCTGCGATCCAGTGCGCCGGTGAGAGAAGGGTTCGATCTTCTCGAACCCATGTCGCGAGCTGCCTGCGACACTCCGGAGACGACGAGGAAGACGACACGGCGCGCACCGCGTAGCTAGGAGTCTGCGCGGCAGAAACGCGCAGGCGCGTTGCGAGCGCCGAGCGGCCGGATACGAGGCGCCGCGACGCAGGCGATGCCGAGCCATCGTCGAGGAGCGGGGAACGAAGTAGACGGCCGCACGCCGCCGCAACCAGAACGGCGCAAGGGGGTTACGGGGTGTCTCTGGCGTTGCTCGTCGTCTCCGATGTCCCCGCATCGCTTCCTCCTCGCGCCTTGGATCCACCCCGTAAGACCCTTGCGCGCGACTACGTGTTTCTGCCGCGCAGGCTCCTAGCGTCGATCACCAGCGGGCGTGAGCCGTTGGACGAGCTCGTCATCCCTTTCCTCCCGGAGCTGGCGGATCACCTCCGCCGGGTTGATCTCGAGAGGGCGTCCGCCTCTCCTCTCCTGCGCGGCGCGGGCATGCTCTTCGATCCTCTCGAGGGCGCGAAGCCTGCGCTCGGTCCGCGCCTCGGCCTCGTTGTTCCGGCGCTCCAGGGCCTCATCGACCAGCATGCGAATGAGCTCCGACAGGCTCGTCCCCTCCCGTGAGGCCAGGTCGCGCAGCGCCACGTGCTGGTCCTTCCGCAAGAGGATCTGAGTACGCTGCAGTGGCTCGGCCATCAGGACGACCTCCGGCCGGCAGTGCACATCATGGACTACACACGTCCTTCGCCGGAGCCGGGAGCGGTCTATCGACGGGCTGGGGGCCGCGGTCCGGCAGAACCCACGGCCCGGGGAGGCGACCGAAAGCACCCCTCCGGGCCGCCCTGGGCCTACGCGCCCATCAGTCGCCGCTCGATCGCGCGGCCGAGGATCGCGAGCTCCTCGGCGCCGAGCGACGAGACCGCGAGCGCCAGGTGCTCCGGGAATCCCACGAGCACCCGCGACGCCCGCAGCATCTCGAGGACCGCCGGCTCCGGCCGCGCCAGGTGCCCGATGCACACCTGCCCGTCGTGGACGGGAAAGCCCAGCCGCCGGCCCCGCTCGCCCAGGACCAGCCGGTTCGGCGCCGCCAGCGCCGGGAGCGTCGCCGCCACCAGCAGCGCGTCCGAGCGGTGCCGGAACACCGCCACCGCCCGGCCGCCCGCGGAGAGCGGCTCGTTTTTGCGGACGACGGCCCACACCCCGCCACCATGTGCGACATCCGAACGCTCCACCTCGAACGGCCCGGCCCAGAAGGCCCGCGGCGCGAGCGCCGCCGGCGCCGTCGAAGGCAGCTCCGGCCGCTTCGAGGCCCGCAGCAGGAAGGCCTGCGAGAACGCGTTCTCGGGAGGTCCGGACGAGCCACGGGCAGACGGCGCGGAGGCGACCGAAGCCGGTGGTGCGGCCGGGGAGGCCGAAGAGGCCGCGGAGGTGGAAGGGGACTGGACAGCGGGAGCCGTCCGGCTGCTACTCTCTTGCTCGTTGCGCATGGGAGGTGATTGCTCCTTTGCGTAGCAGGCCCGGGCGAGTTCCCGCTCGCTCGGGCCGTTTGTAGTTGCGAGACCTCGTGCCCGAAGGCGCCAGCCGCTCTGCGGGCACCGCCCGCGGCCGGGCCAGGACAAGGCTCGCGCTGTCGTTACCGCCAGACTACCGCGCCTTCCCCAGGTTTGTCAAGTCCTACCGCAACTTCTGAGCCCTCTTGGGGTCCGGGGCCGGACTGCTTGGGGAAAAGGCGGCCTCGCCGAGCCGCCCGGCGCGCGGGTCACGCCACGAATGGATTGAGCACGGGTACGTCCACGCCGACGAGATCCGCCTCGTTGGAGTGACGAAGGTGAGGCCGTGGACCAGCGCGGTGGCCGCCTGGAGGCCGTCGATGATGGATTCTCTTGCAAGTCGCTGCTGCTCTGAAGCTTCTTCCATCGTGAGCTCGGTGCCCGCCAGCTTGACCGTGAAGCGGCGGGACTTGGCCGACTCGAGAACATCGAGCAAGACGTGGCGGAGTCGGAACAGGAGGAGTGCAAGTAGCAGCGGCCAAGCGAGAGCAGCCGTGGCCTCCAGAACATGAGCTAGACCGTCCACAAGTCACCTCGGGAAGTCGGCGTTGCGGCTCCGAGCCATCGGAGGAGCCCGTCGCAGTCGAGTGTCTTCTCGACCAGGGCCTCGGCCCAGAGATCCTCGGGAAGGCAACGCGCGAAGGGGGAGAAGAGCCAGAGGGGCTGAGTGCTCTGGAGCGCCTGGGTTAGCTGCCGCCCGTCCGCCAGGCCTCCGGACCGCAGCTCCGCCATCGCCGACTCGACGGCGAGGGCCATCTCGGCCCGACCCGGCGGCCCGCTCTTCACCACGACCTCGTCGTAGCTCGCGGCGGCCTTCCCGAGCCCGAGGGTCTCGAGAACCCGGGCCAAGGTACGGTTGATCCGGTCACCGGCGAAGGTCACGAGGATTGCCGAGCCCGCGCCTGTCGCCTGGACGACCATGTTCCCAGGCTCCCAGGAGGTTCCGGCCCGATGCTGGATCAGGACCTCCATGGCGGCCCGCGCTTCGGGATCGAGAAACTCCGGCAGCGCCTCATGACCAAAGAGAAGGCGCCCCGCTTCTTGCGCCGTCTCGAAGGGGACCCCCGGGCCGCCGAAGCTCGTCCACTTTGGAGCCTCTCCCGCGTGTGATGGAAGCGCCCGGACGGCTCGACTCGGCACATCCACGCCCTCGGCCTTCCAGACCTTGCCTCCGAGGACGAAGAAGAAGGGCACGTCCAGGGTCTCCACGAAGCGCGCGTCGAGGGTGCCCACCGCCTTTCTCTGGTGGAAGACCTCGTAGAGGGGAGCCGAGTCGAAGACGGCGAAGAGACGGCGCCAGCCCGCGCGAAGGAACTCGCGCTCGGTCCTGTCGCCGGTCACGAGGGCCCCATCGACCCTCCGCAGGTACTCTTCATTCACCATGTGGTCGACGAGGCGGTCGAGCTCCCCTCGGCCGACTCCGGAGAAGCAATGAGCTTCCGAGAGCACCGCCCAGGCTTGCTCTTGCGAGATTCCGTGTGACTGGAGCGCCAAGCAGAGAAACTGGTGTGCCAGGAGGTGAAACGCCCGCCGAGGAAGGATCAGGTCCTCGGAGCGCTGCTTCCAGCCGAGGTTGACCGCGGCGGCCAAGACGATCAGGTCGTCGGTCTTGGTGCATAGCCCCCGAAAGAACTGAGGCTGGCCCTGGCGCCGCCCGGTGCGGCCGACGCGTTGAAGGAAGCCGCTCGGGCTCGGCAGAGCATCCAGCTGGATCACCCGATCGAGGGCTCCGATGTCGATCCCCAGCTCCAGGGTCGAGGTGCTGATGATGGCGTCGAGGTGATCCTCGGAGCTGCGGGACGCGAGCTGGATGAGCTGTTCCGCCTCCTCTCGGTAGTACTTACTGACCGCGGAGTGGTGGGTCCGAACCCGGATTCGCCGCCCCGCCGCCCGATGGTGGTTCAGCTCGATGAAGCCCCGCGCGAGCTGCTCGGCTCCGGCTCGCGAGCGGACGAAGACGAGGCATCGATGGCGCGGGAGTAGGTCCGCCAGAAAGTTGAAGCGGCCGACTCTTCCAGATCGCTCGGCAACCCCGCTGGAATCCTCATGCTCCGAGAACAGGTGGACCTGGAAGTCCCGGGGACCGGGCGGCTGGGAGAGCCGGACCCGCTCTCCCGGTTCCCGGCAGCGACCGGCGAGCCATCGGAGCATCGCCTCCGGGTTGCCGATGGTCGCCGAGAGGGCGATCCGCTGTGGGAGGCGGTGGACGAGGTGCTCCAAGCGCTCGAGGAGTGAGAGAAGGTGCCCGCCTCGGTCGCCTGCTGCGAAGTTGTGGGCCTCGTCGAGGATCACCGCTCCGAGGCCGGCGAAGAACGCGGCTGCCTCCGCCTTGCGAAGCAGGATCGCCTCGACGGACTCCGGCGTGGTCATGAGGAGTGCAGGGGGTCGAGTGAGCTTGGTCAGCTTCGCTCGCTGGTCCACGTCACCGTGCCACTTGAAGGCGTCGAGGCCGCAGGCCGCGGCGTAGGTCTCGCCGCGGAGCTCGAGATTGTTCAAGAGGGCCCTGAGCGGCGCGACGTAAAGGATGCGGACGCCGGGTCCCGAGCCCTCGGCGGCGCGGGTCAAGGCCGGGAAGAGGACGGCCTCGGTCTTCCCGCCAGCCGTGGGCGCCTCGATCACGCAGTCGTGCCCGGCCAGGATTACAGGAATCGCGGCCTCCTGAACCGGGCGGAGGCCCGGCCAGCCCGATTCTTGAATCCACCGTTGGATTCCGGGATGTAGACGGTCGAGGATCGTCTTCGTCCCGGATGGAGGCATGGGGCCGTCAGTCCTCGAGGATGGCCAGGAGGGAATCCGCGAGCTCGGGTTCGTCGCTCGGGCTCTTGAGGTACTCCTCGGCGGGGATCTCAGGCCGTTCCTCGCACAGGTCGAGGAGATTTACCACCTCGCGGAGAAACGGTCGCGGGAGGCGCTCGACGTTGCCGTCGCCGAAGGTCGTCCATCGGTCCACCATCCGCTCCAGCACGGAGCGAGGCGCGCGCTCCGCGGCCGGCCAGTCATAGGCCGTGCCGTGGATCTCTCGGACCCGAACCGCCATCTCCAGGAGCCGGTCCTGATCGAGGGGGCTCAAGGAGATGATCGGCTGCCGGAGGCTGGCCGGCCCCTCGGCCCTCTGAGGCGGCGATACCCGGTGAGCGAGGGCTCGGTAGCTGGGAAGACCGTACCGATCATCGTCGAAGAGCTGGTCAGTCCCGGTGCAGACCATCAGGCACCCCGGCAGGTTGTGTTCGCCGCACTCGTCGAGGAGCAGCCGGAGCGTCTCGTAGGCCCGCTCGCGCTGTCGCGCGTGGGGGAATCGGCGAACGAGCTCCAGCTCGTCGAGGACGAGGAGGAGACCGCGAAGCCGCCCGCCCTCGATGACCTCCAGAAGTGCTCGCATCCGGGGGAAGACCTGGTCGCTCGTCAGGTGGCCTCGCACCCCGATCTTGTGGAGCCTCGCAGGCGGGACGGACTGACTCCCGCGCAGCCAGGCGAGGGCGGCGGCGGCGAGCTCGTGGTTTCCGTCGAGCCGCGCTTGGTAAAAGGCGCGCAGGGCCGGCCCGAACCCCGGATCCACGTCCGAGAGCTTCGCCAACTCCTCGCCGATGTGGTCCTCCACCAAGGGGGCGAGCCGCTTGCGGCTTCCCGGCGCGAAGGCGGGGACGCCCTCGAGCTGCGCCGTTCGACGATGAACGGCCAGGAGCCAGGACTCGAGGAGATCGGCCAGGGCGCTGGCGTCGCGCTTCTCTGGCGTCCGGAGACCGTCGATCAGTCCCGAGAAGAACACGGGAAGGTCGGACAACGGCTGGTCCGGGCCAATCTTGACCGTCGAGGCCGCGAAGTCCGACGCCAGAGCGCGGTCTTTCAACCAGGAGCAGAGGAAGGTCTTCCCAGCGCCGTACTCCCCGCGGATGAACTTGGCGGCCGAGCGTCCGGCCTCGACGTGCCGGAGCAGCTCGACGAGGTGGACGCGCACTTCGTCCTGGCCGACCGCGAGCATGTCGAGATGGGCCTCCGGGACCACGCCGCCCCGGAGCGCATCCACGAGATCTCTGGCGGCGGCCCGGTCGAGGCCTTGGCTCGCTTCCGCGCCAGCGCCGTCCCGCCACTCGTAGATGTTCAATCGGCCGGTGCTTCGGAGGTGGATCGGCGAGGCGCCTTGCCGGCGGAGGCGAGCGAGAAGGTCCGCCATGTGAGCCTTGGTCAGGAACCAGCCCAGGCCGTGACGCACGCTCGCCCTCTCGATCTCCCGTTCCGTCAACGACCGCGCCTCGCGAAGTAGCGCGAGGATCACGTACTCGTCCGGCTCGAGGCCGGGGAAGTGGCCTTGCATCTCCCCGATCCCCGCCGGCGGCTCGGGGAGGCCTCCGGTGGGGCCGGCTTCCGGTTTGGTTCCCGCCTTCGGGGGTGCCAGCTCCACCTCCGTCCCCAGGCAGGGCTCGGCTTTCCGGAGCGCGCTGGCCCCCGGCGGCACCTCGTGCTCGTCTTCGGCTACGGGAGGCGGAGACAGCGGCCGGTGCACCAGCCGATCGATCAGCTCGTGCTTGACTCCGGACACCGGCGTGCCGACTTGACGGCAGAGGCCCACCAGATCGGTTCGCCGGAGGTCGCCCAGGAGGGTTCGCTCCGACCACGGGCTCTCGACCAGACGCTCGATCCGCTCCGCCTTGGAGCCCGAGCGGCGGAGGCCACGGGCCGCCAGGATGTCGTAGAGCAGGTCGACGGTCAGCTCATCGAGGAGGCTGGTCAGCTCGGCCGGCTCCAACAGTCGCGGTTCCGGCGCTGGGGGCTCCGCGGGTTCCTCCTCCTCAGTCTCCTCGATTAAATCGCGCTCCACATCGAAGTGCTCGACCAGGCTGGCGATGAGCTCCGCCTTGGCGGCCGTGACGGGCAGAGAGCATTCCCGGCACACACTCTTCACCTCGTTGATGTGGAGCGAGTCGAGGATCTCCGTCGGGGGTACGAGCCCCTTGACGATCCGCTCGATGCGCTCCTCCTTCGATCCGGACAGGGGAAGTGAGGCCGAAGCCAAGGCGGCTCGAAGCTGAGCGGTGGTCAGACGGCCGAGAAGCCGTGAATACGCGGCATCGGACAGGTCGATCTCCCAGGCTCTCCGAATCTGGACGGCGACCTCGTCCGGCAGGGCGTAGCAACCATCGTGCACCAGCACGAGACCGGTGGCGAGCAGGTGATTCCTGGCCTCCTCGTAGGCCCGGTCCGAATCCCAGACCGGACGGACCAGCGGGTCATGCTCCAGGAGGAGGTGCTCCCGCATCCAGAGCCCGAGCTCCTTCCGGAGAGCCCCGAGCAGCAAGGCCTCGCTCCGATCCACCCGGCCGTCGTCCTCCCAGGCGGCGAAAAGCATCCGGAGGTAGAGCGAGTAGTTCTTGTCCTTCCGAAGGCCCTTGCCGCTCGCTGCCCGCTCGGTCAGCTCGTCGGTCTTGGCGAGCACGCGCTCCCGGAAGCCCTGGGGAGAGACCTGGTGATCCGGCGTATCCAGGAGAAGCTTGAGGAACGCGTAGGTCGGCGGCCTGGAAGGTGCGAGCACCTTGGCGACGTAGCTCAGCGACGACAGGGCGAAGGCGATCTCCTGGACCAGGACCCCTCGAGGGAGCCGTAGGTTGGTGACCTCCTCCACCTTGTCACGAGCGAGTCGTTCCAGGTCTTCGTCAGGGTATCCCGAGAGAGCGTCGGCGACGAGCATGGCGGCCTTGAAGATTGATTGGCCCAGGCACGACAGAACCGCGCAGCGGCGTGGCCTATGGCGGACTGGTGAGAAAGTGTAGCAGGAGTCTTGAAACAGGCGAACCGCGGCCAGGGAGACTCGCCGAGCCGGTGCGGCTGAAGCCAGCGCCTGAGACCTCGGCTACCGCCGCCTCACGGCCGCGAGAGGCTCTCATCCAATCAGAGCTCGATCCTGCCCCCAAGCGTAGATCTTGGCGGGGAAGACCCTCCGATCGAGGTTCTCGTCCGAGAAGAAGACGGGCTCAGGCGGCGAGCGCGTACCGGATCGCCTCTTCAATCTGGTCGACCTCGACGCGGTAGTCCTCCGCCAGGTCCTGGACGAACTCTCCGGCCTTGAGACGGGAGGCGATCACGTCGGTGCGAACCGAGGTGCCGGCGATCACCGGGCGCCCGAAGGAGATTCGTGGGTCGACGACGACGATGCGGGGCACGTCCAGGGAGTCGCCGCGACTGAACGGGAAGAGACGAAGAGCCAGCCCCTGCGCGTCGTGCTCGATTCGGCGCAGGTGGGCTTCCAGCAACTCGCGCACGGCGAGTTGGCCGGACCGGGAGAGGTTCACGAACTGGCCGAAGTGGTCGACGAAGAAGTGGACTCCGTCCGTCAGGAGGACTCCTGACGAGCTAGCGGATGGGAGACACCGAGCTCCTCCTCGAGGTAGAGGAGGGCCGGCCGCATCTTCTGCATGGGGATGCCGTGCCGCCGTCGGATCGCCTTCAGCACGTGGGCCTCGACGAGATTCGTGAAGGAGAGGAGCGGCTCGCCCGGGTCCGGGAGCCCGATCAAGGCGTTCGAGAACTGGCGCCCCTCGACGGTGGGATAGGACCTCCCCCGCACCCAGGTGCGTAGCGTGGCCGGCGGCAACGTCAGGTAGTCCGCGGCCTCGGCGATCCCATAAGCGCCCACGTGACGCGGATCATTGGTCAAGGTCGAAACTCTTCCTTCACCATGCGCTGTACCCGCTCGAGCCCGTGGCGGAACCTGGTGATCCGTTACGGGTCGGAGATCTTGCCTGTGAAGTGCGGGCAGGTGGCGGCCAGGGCGGTGAGCTTCTCGGAGGAGAGAGGAAACTCCCGAAGAATCCGCCGCACGTGCTCGACGTCGTTTTCCGTCATCCTTTCGACCTTCGAGAGGAGCACGTCGTGCGGGTGGGGCAGAAGCAGGCTCACCTCCGGAGAGGTTGGAACCGTGTGACGGCGAGCCCGCGAACGCCAGTCCTCCGGTGCCGCAAAGGTCTCCGGCGCCCAGACCTCCAGGTACACGCCATGGCGCTCATGGTACCAGGACAGCTCTCCCATCAGGGCTTGGACGACCTCGCCACGCTCCGGTGGATCGCACCAAACGTCGATGTCTCGGCTCCGCGGCGCCTCGGCCAGCCAGAAGGCGAGGGCACCACTCCCGAACACGACCAGCTCGCCCCGCTGAAGAAGGCGAGCCGCGTCGGTCAGGACGCGCGGGACCTCGTCTGGATCGACCAAGAGTGGAGGGTCGGGAAGGGATGGCTGGCGACTACGCTGTGGAGGGCTGGATAGCGGCGCCACTCGGACGGATCCGCGCCTGAGGTGAGCCATTCCGCCAACGGCCCTTCGCCCCGGAGGCACGCCTCCCAGAGCTCGTCCACCTCGGGCCAACCGGAGGGATGCGCCGCGAGCCAGCTCCGCGCCTGCTCGCGGAAGGCCGGGTCCTGCTGGATCAGCTCCCAGCCGAGGCGAGCATGCTCGATCTGGGTGGTCAGGCGGTCTTGGGGGGTGGTGGGCATCAGGTCGAAGTCCTGGCCTACGCCGGACGGTGGCGGGCTCCAGTATAGCGACTGGCCCGACCGCCCTACCCGACGACATGGAAAGGCGGCCTCTGAATCCGGAGCGAGACGGCCCGGAGGGGCAGCCACCGCCGCCCCTCCGGGCCGCCCTGGGCTTACGCGCCCGTCATCCGCCGCTCGATCGCGCGGCCGAGGATCGCGAGCTCCTCGGCGCCGAGGGACGAGACGGCGAGCGCCAGGTGCTCCGGGAACCCCACGAGCACCCGCGACGCCCTGAGTATCTCGAGGACCGCCGGCTCCGGCCGCGCCAGGTGTCCGATGCACACCTGCCCGTCGTGGACCGGGAAGCCCAGCCGCCGGCCCCGCTCGCCCAGTACCAGCCGGTTCGGCGCCGCCAGCGCCGGCAGGGTCGCCGCCACCAGGAGGGCGTCCGAGCGGTGCCGGAACACCGCCACCGCCCGGCCGCCCGCGGCGACCGGCTCGCCTTTCCGCACCACGGCCCAGACCCCGCCGCCGTGCGCCACGTCCGAGCGCTCCACCTCGAACGGCCCCGCCCAGTAGGCCCCGGGCGCGAGCGCCGCCGGTGCCGTCGAGGGCAGCTCCGGCAGCTTCGAGGCCCGCAGCAGGAAGGCCTGCGAGAAGGCGTTCTCCGGAGGCGTTCGGGACGAGCGGCGGCCAGGCCGCGCGGAGGCGCCCGACGAGCATCGAGGCGCCGCGGAGGTCGTGGGAGCCGAGGACGTGGAATGGGACTGGACGGCGGGAGCCGTCCGGCTGCTACTCTCTTGCTCGTTGCGCATGGGAGGTCATTGCTCCTTTGCGTAGCAGGCCCGGGCGAGTTCCCGCTCGCTCGGGCCGTTTTTGGTTGCGAGACCTCGTGCCCGAAGGCGCCAGCCGCTCTGCGGGCACCGCCCGCGGCCGGGCCAGGACAAGGCTCGCGCTGTCGTTACCGCCAGACTACCGCGTACGATAGAGGCTTGTCAAGCCCTCCTGCAACTTCTGAGTCCTCCCCTTTGGAGCTCGCGGTCGGACTGCTTGGGGAAGAGGCGGCCTCGTCGAGCCGCCCGGCGCGCGGGTCACTCCACGAAGGGATTGAGCACGGGCACGTCCACGCCGACGAGGTCCGCCTCGTTGCGAGTGACGAAGGTGAGGCCGTGGACCAGCGCGGTGGCCGCCTGGAGGCTGTCGATGATGGACAGGGAGCGCGTCCCGTTGAGTCGTGCCCAGGCGTCGACGATCTCGGCGTCCACCGGCAAGGTCCGCCCTCGGTAGGCATGCTTCAAGCGGGAGAACCACGTGGCCAGATGCCGTGCCGCTTCCCGATCCCGGCGCCTCAAGCGGAGGATCCCGAGCCGGATCTCCCCCAGCACCAGGACCGAAAGGGCCAGATCTCCGCCCTCGACCGAGCTCATCCACTCTCGGACACCGGCGTTCGCCCGCGCCTTCTTCCGGAGCTCGGAGACGACGTTCGTGTCGAGGAGGAACCTCACAGCGCGATCGGCCGCGGTAGATCGCGAAGCCTCTCGAAGTCCGCATCCTCCCCGAGGTCCGGCATCTCGAAGAGAATCGCCTTCGGGTCCTCGGCCGGCGCCGCCAGCAGGGCCGCCCGCAGGATCTCCCGGTGCTCCGCCTCCGCCGAGCGCCCATGCCGCCCGGCCCGCTCCTTGAGCGCCTGAACCACCTCGTCCTCGACCTTCCGCACGATGAGCTGCGCCATGGTTTCCCTCTTCGATATCAATGATAGCACCCTCGCCCGTTCAGATGCCTCGAGAACGCCTGTGGAGCTCCGCCAAGGGGGAACAAGCTCACACGAGCAGCCGGGGCCAGCCATTCCGGCCGTACTGGACTCGACGGACGGTAGGTGGCAGAGGAGGAGCCTCGTCCCATCCCAATTCCTGGGACCGCGTGCTTGGGGGCTAAGACCACAAGGCTGGCAGGATCACGATGCTCAGAGACTCCCGTGACACCTCAGCCGACCCTCGGCAGACAGCAAGACACCAGAAGTATGAGATTCGGCCCCTCGACCGGGACGCGAGGCTTCAATGGCTTCCCGTGTCCAACGAGCGGCCGGATGGAGGCTGGGCTCCTCAGCGCGAGCTGCACAACGGAACTCAGGAGCCCCCGGGGTCCTGAATTCCCCACGCGGGAGTTGCTCTAGATGGTGAGCGGGTATATACTTGAATCCTCCCGCGGGAAGCGACCTGCCAACTGGGCTTGCACCCAGGGGCGAGGTAACCCAGGGGTGAAAGGCGAGCAACGGGAGTAAGCCTGCGGCGCGTCCAACCCCAGTGCTCAAGATACCAGAAGAAGATAACAGGAGATTATCGACTGGCGACTGCCAGGATGCGGTGGCAATGATGTCGAGCGAGGAAACACTGGATGATCGCCCGTAGCCTTTTCTGCCTACTGTGGTGTTCTCTTCTCAGCATCGGCCTCTGCGTCCTCGGGGTGGCGATCGCAATGGCCGTGCAGGGCCCCGAGACAGCCCTGGAACTCCTCCGGTCCTGGATCTTCGACTTCAATGGCGTCATCGTGGGCGCCCTCGGCTATGGCCTCATGTTTTTCGTCCGTTCTGGCGGCCGGACCGTGCTCGCCCAGCTCGGTGAGATCCTCGCGCTCCCGGAGACTCTCCAGCAGCCACTCGTTCGACGCCAGCGCCAAGCCATGTCCTGGAGTTGGGCGAACCTTATCGCAGTGCCCACGACTGTTGTGGGTGCGGTGGTCCTATGGAACTGCGGGTATCCCCTCGAAGGTTTCGCCCAGTATTACCTCGCGGCCGCCTCGATCACGATCTACTACGTCGCCACCAACATTCTAGCGTTCTTCCTCTTCACGCTCGCTATGTTCCACCGGCTCGAGGTGGCTTCTGACGGTGGAGAGCTGCTCCGGCTCAGGAAGCCGGGCCGGGCCGCAGGAATCCAGATAGAGAGCATCGACCTCTTCTTCGTACTGCACTCCACTATCGGGATCTTTGCCATCTACTTCGGCTTTCGCGGCACCCTCACGGCGAACTTCGAGAACACGCCGGAGGTGTTCAAGGACCTCCTCATCCTGCCGGTCTTGCTTTATCTGCCGGCCACCCTCTGCTACAGCTTGTATCCACGCTATGTCTTCAAAAAGATCTCAGAACGGGACACGCTCCGGCGAATCGACGAGACGCTCGGGACGGCCTCTCCTCCACCCCAGGGCGACTTCCAGTCTTCCCTCGAGCTTCGGAAGTTGGTGCTGGAGGTCCGGGAGAAGATGCTTCAGGAGCACAAGTCGACGCCCATCCTCGGGCTCAAGGATGCGCCGTCCCTCACCTTGAGCCTCGTCATCCTGGTCCAGTTCCTCTGGCAGTCCGACGAGATCGTCAAGGATTTCCTGGCCCGATTCTTCTCATGAGCCGGCGGGGAGGAGCCCCCGCACGAGGGCGCGAGCGACGCGCCGACTCCGCTTGCCTACAAGGTTGGCCGCGGTTCCCAGGCGCAGGGAGCTCTGGAACGATAGGTTCCCGAACATCAAGTCGTTGACGAGCTTGTGATCGTCCGTCCGTCGGAGCTCGGCGACCAGTTCGGCGAAGTAGTCGCTGTTCCAGCGCAGGATGTCATGAAAGAGGGCACGCTGAATCCGTTCATTAATCCAGCTCGCCGGCCGGATCCTCGCCGCTGCGAGGTCACGCGCGCTGAGCTGGCCTTGCTTCACCAAGTCGCTGAGGTTGCGTGCCGTGGCCCGGTGGGTGTAGAGAAGCCGGGTCATGGCGGTGGCGCTAGCCGCCGGATTGAATTGCCCGGCTTCGCCGAAGAAGAACATGCGGTCCAGAGCCGGCTTCCTCAGCCGTCCCACCGGGATTACTCCTCCCAGAAAGTTCTCAGGAGAGGCCGAGCCGGAGATCACCTTGCTATACGGGGACCGGTTGACCACAAAGCTAAACGCTTCGCGGAGGCAAGTAGGTTTCTGCACGGTCCGAACCGGGAGGATGAGCACCAGGTGCAGCCTTCCGCCGGCACTTGGGAAAGCCTCAACGTAAGACGGCTGCGAACCCAACATCAGGTTGTGGAGGCCCACCGGCTCCAGAAGCCTGTCCGTAACAAAGCTACCACCGTACAGAAGGTAGTAGCCGCGTACATCCACGATCCCCTTCGCGTAAATGGTGGGGGAGCCGAACCCCATGCAGTCGACAGCGAGCTTCGCCCGGAGGCCGTTCTCGTTGGTGAACAGGAGGACGGAGTCTGGCTCCTGCCGAAAGCCGTAGAAAGTGTGGCCGGGAAGGAGATTTCCGCCGCGGTCTCGGAAATTACCGATGAGTAGGTCCACCAGGCGCTCGGTGTTCCAGAGGACGTAGGAGCCTCGGCAACGATAAACTGTCGCGTCGTATCCGATGAAGTCGAGGCTTCTGTAGCAGCAGTCTATTGCCGGTTCGAGGTGAGGATTCTTTGCGGCGCTTCCCGAGTCGGTGAGCCAGTATCTCGTCTTCGGGATAGCTGCCTTCTCCTCCACTAGGGCGACGGAGTGCCGCTTAGCCAGTTCGCTCGCCACGAGAAGCCCCGAGATCCCGCCTCCTAAAACGACGATCTCGTAGTCGGAGTTAATCTCAGCCGTTGGCAGCGAAGCGATAATCTCCTGTTATCCATAGTCCCCGTAGGTGCACGGAGGCGGGAAGAGGAGACGCTGACGTTCGTCACAGCAGCCTTGGGTGGTTAGCTCGGATGGCTGCCAACAGGTGCTGCTTGGTGATGTGGGTGTACCGCTGGGTGGTGGCGATGGAGGCGTGGCCTAGGAACTCTTGGACGACTCGGATGTCGGCGCCGTTGCGGAGGAGGAGGGTGGCGACGGTGTGACGGATCATGTGGGGGGTGACGTGGCGGTCGAGGCCGGCTTCGTCTTTGAGCTTGCGGAGGACGTTGGCCATGCCCTGGGTGGAGAGGGGGGTGGCGAAGGCGTTGAGGAAGAGGGCGCGGGTGTCGGCGGCGATCCGGCGGCGGGCGGCCTGGTAGGTCTCCTGGAGCTCGAGGCTCCGGGGGTCGACGAGGAAGGCGAGTCGGGGGCGGCGGCCCTTGCCGCGGATGCGGAGTGTCCGTCCCTCCTCGAGGAAGCTGTCGAGGGTGAGGGAGGCGGCCTCGCCCACCCGGATGCCGGTGGCGAAGAGGAGATCGAGGAGGGCGTAGTTGCGGAGCGCCAGGAAGTGGGGGCCGATGGCGCCCCCAGCTCCGGTGGCGATGCCGTTGTCGGCGCCGTTCCCGGCTCCGTTGCCGGTCTCGGTCGCGCTCTCCCAGTCGAAGCGGGCGCGCGCCAGGAGGCGGCGGATCTCGTCCTCGCTGAGGGTGCGCGGGAGCTGCTGGATCCGGCCGAAGGAGAGCTTCACCCGCCAGAAGGGATTGTCCTCGAGGAGGCCTTTCCGCACCCAGTAGTGGCAGAAGACGCGGAGCGAGACCATCTTCCTCTGGATCGAGGCCGGGGCGTACTCGCGGCGCTTGAGCTCGCCGGCCCAGGCCTCGACCAGGTCGGGGTCGATGGCGGCCACCTCGCGCTCGGCGCCTGCGAAGCGCCCGAACTGCTCGAGGTCGCAGGCGTAGGCCTTCTCGGTCTTCTCGCTCCGGTCGCGCGTGGCGAAGTACCCGGACAGAAACTGCCCGATCGCAGCCGCTAAGCGCATGCGGGTTCCCTTCAGTCAAGAGAGAGTTGCAAATAGGCGAAAGAAATCTCCGCCGAAGGATACGGGAAGGGCGGGCGGCGGGGAAGGCGGGGTCACCCTGCGCCTCCAAGGCAGGCGCCCGAGGGTGGGCGCAGGGCTCGGATCAGTTGGGCTGGGGGGGGCTGCCGCAATGCCTCGATCGCGCGCCGCAACCCGGGGAGCTTGTTCTGGACCACGTCCCAGACGATTCCGAGGTCTACGGAGGCGTACGCGTGGACCAGGACGTCGCGCAGCCCCGCGATCTTCCGCCACTCGATATCAGGGCCCCGTTCGAGGAGGGTGGGCGGCAGCTTCTTCACCGCCTCGCCGATGATCGCCAGGTTTCGGCAGATCCCGTCCTGGACCAAGATGTCGTCTCGGAAGTCATCGTAGGAAAGCTCGCCGGCGTAGAAGCTCGATCCGCCGGATGGACTCGAGGACGTCGTCGAGGTAGAGGTCAGAATCCGAAGGCATAGGCGGCCTCTCGGCGGACGTGGTCGAGGGCCAGCTTGGTGCCACCTGCTAGACTCTTCTCGAGGAGAAGGCCATGCGAGCGTCACAAGTCAGCCGCATCGAAGTGAACCCAAAGGTCATGCTGGGGAAGCCGGTCATCCGGGGGACCCGTGTGCCGGTCGAGCTCCTGCTTCGGAAGCTCGGTGAAGGCGCCTCGGTCGCAGACCTGGTGGACGCCTATCCTCATGTCTCCCGTGAAGACATCCAGGCCGCTCTTACGTATGCAGCCGAGAGCATCTCCCACGAAGAGACCGTGGACTTCGACGAGCCGGTCGCCGCAGGCAAGCCCTGAGACCGTTGCGCTTCCTGGCTGACGAGAGCTGCGATTTCGCGGTGGTGCGAGCTCTTCGAGCTGCCGGACACGACGTGGTCGCTGTCGCGCAAACCGCACGCGGCTCCGAAGACGAGGACGTCATCAGGTTGACGGTCCGCGAGAAGCGAATTCTCCTCACCGAGGATCGCGACTTCGGGCGGCTCGTCTTTGCGCAGGGAGCAGAGTCCCTCGGAGTGGTCTACATCCGGTTCCCAGTCAGTGCCCGCTCTCGCCTCGGGCAGTCGGTCGTAGGGCTTGTCGATCGGCTCGGAGAGCGGCTTCAGGGCAAGTTCATCGTCCTCCAGCCCGGACGCGCCCGGATCGCGGAGTGACTCTCCGGCCCCGGCCGGAGCTCGGATACCTTCGAATGCCGGCCGACCATTCTGAGGCGAATCGCAGAATGGTCGCGACCATCCTACGATCGGCCGCAATTTGGCCGGCCAGTCTAGCCGCGCCTACTCCATCGCCACCGGCCCTTCGGCCTTGTGCCGCGGCCGGCGCATCAGAAAGACGAGCGGCAGGATCACCACCGTCAGCCAGCCGAGCCAGCGGAAGGCGTCGAGGTAGGCGAGGAGGGCGGCCTGCTGGCGCACCATGCCGGCGAGCACGCCGAGCGCCTGGTGGCCGGCGGTGACGGCGTCCGAGCCGGCCGCCATGAACCCCGCCTTGAGCCGCTCGAACAGGAGCGTCGGCACCTTGTCGTAGGCGTTCACCCGCGCCCCCAGGATGTTGGTGTGGATCTGGAGGTGGCGGGCCACCAGGGTCTCGGCGAGCGCGATCCCCATGCTCGAGCCGATGTTCCGGGTCAGGTTGTAGAGGCTCGTGGCGTTGCCCATCTGGTCGTTGGGGATGGGGTCCATGGTGATCGTGGTGAGCGGCACGAAGAGCAGCCCCAGGGCGAGCCCCTGGATGAACTGGGGCCAGAAGAGGTCCCAGTACCCGGCGTCGAGGTTGAGCCAGCTGAACCAGAAGAGGGTGAGGGCGGAGAGGAGGACGCCCGAGACCAGGAGCTTTCTCGGGTCGACCCGGCTCATGACGATGCCGACGAGCGGCATGGCGATGAACGAGCCCATGCCGCGCGGAGCGAGCGCGATGCCGGCCGCGAGCGGCGAGTAGCCCATCAGCGTCTGGAGCAGGAGCGGCAGCAGCACCAGGCTCCCGTAGAGGACGAAGCCCACCAGGAACATCAGGAGCACGCCGGAGCTGTAGGTGCGGTTCTTGAACACCCGGAGATCGACGACCGGCGAGCGGGTCCTGCAGCTCGTGGACCACCATCCAGGCGAGGGCGATCGCCGACACCACCAGGAGCCCCACGATCAGGCGCGAGGAGAGCCAGTCCTCCTCCTGCCCCTTGTCGAGGGCCACCTGGAGGGCGCCGAACCCCACCGCCAGGAGGCCGATCCCCCAGTAGTCGATCTTCGCCGTCGCCCGCCGGATGTAGTGCGGATCGAAGATGAAGATCTGCATCATGACGAGCGCCACCACGCCCACCGGAATGTTGATGTAGAAGATCCAGCGCCAGGAGTAGTTGTCGGTGAGCCAGCCGCCCAGGACCGGCCCGATGATCGGCGCCACCACGATCCCCAGCCCCCAGAAACCCATCGCCTTGCCCCGCTCGTGGGGCGGGAAGGCCTCGAGCAGCACCGCCTGCGAGAGCGGCTGCATGACGCCGCCGGTCAAGCCCTGGATGACCCGGAAGACGATCAGGATCGGCAGGGTCGGCGCCAGCCCGCAGAGCGAGGAGGCGAGGGTGAAGGCGCCCACCGACGCGAGCAGGAGGCGCTTCCTGCCGAAGAAGTTGGCCAGCCAGCCGGTCATCGGGAGGATGACCGCGTTGGCCGTCAGGTAGGAGGTCAGCGCCCAGGTCGCCTCGTCGGTGGTCGCCGACAGGCTGCCGGCGATGTGCGGCAGCGAGACGTTCACCACCGTCGTGTCGAGGACCACCATGAAGGTCCCGGCCATCACCGAGATGGCGATCAGCCAGCGGTTGACGGCGGGGCGCTCGACGGCGTCTGCGGTGACGTCGGACATGCGGAAGGGGATCGGCTCCGGGCCCCGGGGGATCTCAGTGGACGAAGACGGTGGCCTCGACCGACATCCCGGGGCGCAGCAGGTGGTCGGGGTCCTGCCCCTCCTCGAGGACGATCTTGACCGGCACCCGCTGGACCACCTTGACGTAGTTGCCGCTCGCGTTTTCCGGCGGCAGCAGGCTGAACTTGGCGCCGGTCGCCGGGGCGATGCTCTCGACGTGGCCGCGGTAGGTCTTGCCGTAGGCGTCGACCGACACCTCGGCCTGCTGGCCGGGACGCATCAGGTGGAGCTGGGTCTCCTTGAAGTTGGCGACCACCCAGACGTCCTCGAGCGGCACGAGCGCCATCAGAGGCTGCTCGGCGCGCACGATCTCGCCCACCTCGACCGACCTCTTGCTGATCACGCCGGCCAGGGGCGCCATGATCTTCGTCCGCCGGAGGTCGAGCTTCGCCTGGTCGAGCTTCGCCTTCGCCTGCTTGACCGCGGCCTCGGCGGAGGAGCGCTTGCCCTTCGACACGGTCACCTCCTGCGGGCCGGCTCCGGCCTTCTCGACCGTCGCCTGGGCGCTCGTGACCGCGCTCGCCGCCTGGCGCTCGTGGCTCTCGGCGATCGCCACCCGCTGCTCGGCCTCGGTGACGGCCGCCTCGGCCGCGGTCGCCTGGCTTCGGGCGGCGTCGTACTGCTGGCGCGGGATCTCCTGCTTGGCGACCAGGAGCTTCATCCGCGCCAGGTCGTCCGTCGCCTGCTTGGCGTGCGCCCGGGCGGCGTCGAGGCGCGCCCGCGCGGCGGCGATCTCCTGCTCGGCCGAGCGCTTCGCCGAGACCGCGCTCGCGAGATCGGCCCGCGCGCTCGAGAGGCCGCTCGCGGTCGCCTGCGAGGCGATCGGCACGCCGGCCCGGGCGCCCTCGAGCGCGCCCTGCGCCGCCTCGTACTCGGCCTCGGCCTTCTCGACCGCGATCCGGTAGTCCTCGGGATCGATCTCGGCCAGCACCGCGCCTTTCTCGACGTGCTGGTTGTTGTGCACCGCGACGGCGATCACCATGCCGCCGACCCGCGGCGCGATCGAAAGGATCGTGCCGTCCACCTGGGCGTCGTCGGTCGACTCGCGGGTCGAGGCGTGCCGCCAGTAGGCCACCCCCGCGGCGACGATCACCAGGAGCACGGCGAGGACGATCCAGCGCGCCCGGGAGCTGCCCCAGAGACTCCGCACTCCCGGGCTCCCCTCGGTCCGGTCGCTCGCGTCGGCCTCGTTCGTCCCGTTCATCGACTTCCCTTCAGAAACTCCCCGGTCCGCTCCTCGGCGACCCCCATGGCGCGGGCGAGCGTGACCTTGGCGAGGTTGTAGGCGTAGAGGCCGGCGATGTAGCTCTCGCGCGACGCGGCGAGCGCCTGCTGGGCCTGGACCACCTCGAGGCTGCCGGAGACCCCGGCCTGGAACCGGTCGCGGGCCTCGGTGAGCTGCTCGTCGGCGAGGTCGCGGGCGGCCCGGGCGGTGGCGACCCGCCGGCGGGCGGCGTCGACGTCGAGCAGGGCGCCGCGGATCTCGTACTCGACCTGCGCTTCGAGGTCGCTCAGGCGGTCCTCGGCTCGGCCCACGCGCGCCTGGGCGGCGAGCACGTCGCCTCGGACGCGCCCTCCCAGGAAGAGGGGGACGCCGAGGACGGCGCCGACGTCGTAGGTGGTGAGCGCGCTTCCCGGCGTCGGACCGATGGTACCCCAGTCGGCCTTGAGCGAAAGCGACGGCCAGCGCTCTCCCCGCGCCGCTCCGAGCTCCGCGCGGGCTGCCGCCAGGCGCGCCGTGGCGGCCGCGAGATCGGCCCGCCGGGAGCGCGCCAGAGCGAGGGCTTCCTCGAGACCGGTCGCCGGCGCGACCGCATAGGGGATCTGGTCGGTGAGCTCGAGCGGCTGTCCCAGGGGCAGGCCGATGGCGCGCGCGAGGGCGAGCTTGTCCTTCTCGAGGTCGTTGGCCGCGACGATCCGCTCCTGGCGCCGGGTGTCGAGCTCGACCTGGGAGCGGAGCACGTCGATCTTGGCGACCGTGCCCGCCTCGAGCTGGTCGCTCGCCAGGCCGGAGAGAGCCCGCGCGGTCTCGAGCTCGGCATCCGCCGCCGCCACGCGCGCGCGATCGGAGATCACCCCGAGATAGAGGCGGGTGACCACCAGGACGACCAGGTCGCGGGCGTCGCGGACGTCGGCGCGCGCGGCGTCGAGGCCGGCCCGGGCCGCCTTCGAGCGCTCCCGATCCGGCTGGTCGAAGAGCTTCTGCTGGAGGGCGATCCGCGCGTCGAACACGTCGAAGGGCCCGACCAGCGGCGGCTCACCGGGCGGCAGCGGCAGACCGAAGGCCTCGAGGTTGAGCTTCTCGCGGTCCTCGGAGGCGCGCGCGGAGACCGAGGGCAGGAGCGCCGACAGGCTCTGCCAGCGTGCGCCGCGAGCGGCGGTCTCGCCGGCGCCGGCGAGGAGCAGGCCGAGGTTGTGCTGGAGGCCGCGCTCGATCGCCTCGTCGAGCGACAGCGCGAGCGGCGTGTCGCTCGCCTGGCCCTCGGTGACCCCGCCGGCGAAGTCCGAGGGAGTCCGGCCGGCGGCGCCCGGAGCTCCGCTCTGGGCCCGGGCGGCCAAGCCGCCCCCGGCCAGGACGGCCGGGACCGCCAGGGCGACCAGGACGGCACGAAGGAGCGGGCCTCCCGCCGCCGGTGGCGGGAGCCGGTGAGATCGAGATCGCGTCATGTCGCGGGGTTCCTGGCCTGGCCGGGCCGGGCCCGGAGAGAGGGTCCGGGCCCGCCGTCGTCGTCTCCTGGGGGGGCAAGCACGGGGCGTGCCGCCAGACCTGCTTCGCGGCGCGGGTGGAGCTGCCCCGACCACCGCGCTCCGCGCGGCGGTGCCCACTCCCTCGCGACGGGCGGAGACTTCCTCACAGGCTCTCAAGCGACGCGGCGGACCGCGACCAGGGTGAGGTCGTCGGGGCGCGCCGCGCCGCCCAGGAAGTGTTCCATATCGTCGCGGCACGACGCCAGGAGCTCGGGCAGGGGCAGGCCCGCCGCCCGGCGGAGCGCCGTCTGCCACGTGGCGATCGAGGACGACTTGCTCGGGATCGACCCGACGGTGAGCGTCTGCTTCGAATGCCTTTCGAGCGAGGAGCGCCACGCCCTCGAGCGCGACCTCGAGAGCGCCGCGCGGGTGCAGAGGGCGCTCCTGCCCGCCCGCCGGCTGACCCACGACGGCTGGGAGGTAGCCTGGCTATGCCCCACTCTCCGACCTCGAGGCGGCCGAGGGCGTTGTCTACGCGCCGGAGGAGCTCGGCCAGCTCGCCCTCCGGGCGCTCGCCGGTGAGTGCCCGAAGCCGCTCCCGGCGCTCGCCCAGGCGCTCGCGGACCACCCCTTCGGCCGGGCTCACGAGGCGCCTCCCGCGCCGGGCACGTCCGTCCGGGCGAGCGCGCCCGCCTTGCGCAGCACGGCGATCTGGCCGGCGTGGTAGGTCTGGTGCTGGAGCAGGCCGAAGAGCAACCCTCGGAGCGTCGGGTCCGAGCCGGCGACCGGGTCGTCCAGGCGGCCGTCGTCGAGGGCGAGAACCGCCAGATGGAGCCGGCGGTGGGCCTCTTCGAGCGCCCCGAGGGCCTTGCGCCACGCGTCGTCGGAGGATCCGGCGCCGCGCGGCACGGGCGGCCAGTCCGCCTCGTCCGGCACGGAGGCGATCGGCTCGCCCTCGATCCGCCGGCGCGAGATGTCCGTCCAGGTGGTCACGTGGCCGACGATCTCCCAGATGGTGTGGGCGGCCGGGATCGGGCGCCGCACGGCGGCCTCGGCGTCTACACCGACCAGGGTTTCGGCGACCGCCGGGCCGTGCCAGGCGCCGCCCCGGAACGCGCGCTCGAGCTGGTCGGCGAGAAGGTCGACTTCGTGGCGGGCAGCGGTTTCGGTTTCCATGGGGGATAACCTCCTTCATACGTGTTGAGGGTTAGTCTAGCTGGAGGAGGATAACTTGTCAATTGTCATACATGGGTTAGAATCAGGTCCAAGATGGACGACCCGCCCGACCCGGCCCCGACCGGACCGTTCGAGCTCTCCGGCGGAGCGCTCTGCCTCGACTTCGTCAACACCTGGGGCGACCGCGGCCGGCCGGAATCGGAGCGCCTCCACGCCTACCCGGACCTCGTGGCCTTCGGACTCCAGACCGGGACGGTGGCGGCCGCCGAGGCCGACGCGATACTCGCCCGCGCCGGGCGAGAGGAGGACGCTTCGGCGCAGGCCTTCTCCGAGGCTCGGCGGCTCCGCGACGCGCTCTACCGCCTGTTCTCGGCGCGAGCCGCCGGGCGGCGCCCGCCGGCCGGCGATCTCGAGCGCCTGAACGGCCACCTGCCCGGCGCCCTGGCCGGGCTCCGGCTCGAGCCCCGGAGCGAGGGCTACGCCTGGCGGGGCACCGGGGGCGACGAGGACCTCGCCGCACCGCTCCGGCCGATCGTCCGTTCGGCGGCCGAGCTCCTGACCTCGGCCGACCTCGAGCGGGTGCGCGAGTGCGACGGCGCCTCCTGCACCTGGCTCTTCCTCGACCGGAGCCGGAACCGCTCGCGGCGCTGGTGCTCGATGGAGAGCTGCGGCAACCGCGCCAAGGCCCGCCGCCACTACCGCCGGCGCCGCCAGGGCGACTGATCTACCGCTCCGACTCGAAGCAGCCGGGAGCGCCGGCGGCGGGGTCGCCCGCCAGCGCGACGCCCGCCACCCAGCGGTGGAAGGCGACGATCCGGTCCTCGCCCCACTCGTCGGCCACCGGTTCGTTCATCACCTCGAGGATCACGTTGCCGGAGCCCGCGACCGCGTCGCGGATCGCTCGGACGAAGCGGAAGTGCAGGCTCTGGACCGGGCAGTCGGCGGGCGGCGTCCCGGTCTCGGTCGGCCGGCAGAGGTCGACGAAGTCGGGCGGGGCCTTGCCGCCAGGGCCGGCCGCGAACCGCTCGCCGGCGTTGTGGTCCCGGTTGTAGGGGCTCCCCCGCCAGCGCCCCAGCTCGTCGTCCTTGTCGAGGAGGCCGTGGCGGTCGAAGAGGGTGAGCTGGACGACGATGCCGCGGGCCGAGGCCGCCCGGACGAAGCCGTGGAGCCGCGCGAGAAAGCCGTCGTCCGGGTGCGTGAGGTCGATCGTCCCGCGGGCGAGGTCGCCCGAGAAGGGCAGGATCGCGTTCTCCCAGACCGGCGCCCGAGGGCTCTTGACCTCGAGCCCGGTCCACTGCTCGATCAGCCAGACGCGGGTGAGGTTCACGCGGTGGGCCGCCAGCACGTCCAGGTAGCCCTCGACGTCGAAGTTGCTCCCGGCGAGCGACCCCATCCAGCTGTCCCCGACCAGGGAGACCGGCCGGCCGTTCCAGAGGAGCTCGGTGCCGCGACGCGAGAGCGTCCCGCCCGGCTCGAGATCGGAGGCGCAGCTCTTCTTCTCGATGTAGTCGAGCACCTCCCGGCTCGCCGCCGGGAAGTCGGCGAGGGATTCGATCCGCTCGCCGCTCATGGCGGCCGGCCCCAGGGCGGCGTCCCAGTGCTCGTAGTGGTCCCCCGCCGCGCAGGCGCGCGCGATCCACCGCTCGGCCTCGGCCACCGTCACGCCGCCGGCGTCGTCGGAGAGGATCTTCGGCTTGCCGTAGCTCGGGTAGCCGAGGACGTGGTCGACCTCCTCCTCGGAGCTCACGTGGTAGGAGGCGGCGGCGACGCAGGGGATGCCGGCGAGCGCGGCGAGAGGCGGCGAGCCCGCCGGGAGGACGGCGGCGTGGGGGTTGACCGAGACCGGCACCCCGGGGTCCGAGGCGACCGAAGCCCCCGTGCAGGCGAGGGCGGCGCCGCAGAGGAGGGCGAGCGGCGGGCGGATGTCCATCGGCGTGCCAGACTACACCCGGCATCCGTGGGAGAGGCGGCGCTACCGTCTGTTCCCGGCGCGGTGCCGCCGCTTCGCGAACCGTCCTCAGGGCAGCAGCCGGGCCGCGAAAGCGCTCCCGGGTCCCGTCCCTATCCGGCGACCAGCCGCGCCCGGACCACCTGGTCCTCCGAGCCCGGGCCGAATGGCGAGCGATCGAAATCGCCCCAGAAGTCGACGACCTCGAAGCCCTCGAGCTCGAGCAGGCACTCGAGCTCGCCACGGGTGAACCAGCGCACCGTGGTCTCGATCGAGCGCTCGCTCCGCTCGCTGCCGCCCGCCGCCTCCTCGACCAGCCACTCGAAGCCGACGTCGAAGGTCTGGCTCTCGGGGTGGTGCTCGGCCCGGGAGACCCGCCGGATCCGCCGGCCGGTCCCGGGCTCGATCCGTTCGACGTCGACCGAGACGGTGGGGCTGTCGGCGATCTGCTCGTAGTCGGGCTGGAAGACGTCGAACACCAGCTCGCCGGGCGGATCGCGGCGGAGGTGATGGGCGACGGCGCGCAGCCAGGCGCGCTGGTCCGCCCGGGCCACCAGGTGCTGGACCACCCGGAAGGGCGCCGTGACGAGGCCGAAGCGCCCGGAGCCTCCGGGGATCCGCACGCTCCGGACGTCGCCTGCGACGATCCGGACCCGGCTCCGGACCTCCTCCGGCTCGGCGGCGAGCCGCCGGCCGAGGCGCTCGAGCATGCCGGGCGACGCGTCGACGCCCACCACCTCGATTCCGGAGCGCGCGACCGGCACGAGGACGCGGCCCGTGCCGCAGCCGAGCTCCAGGACCGGTCCGCCCGACTCCCGGGCGAGCTCGACGTAGAACGGCACGTCCAGGTCGTAGCCGGCCGCCTCGTAGTCACCTTCGTAGTAGGCGGCACAGCGGTCGTAGAAGCGGGGGACGTCGCTCACGAGCCGCCCTCGGGAGGGCTCTCCGGGTCCGGCCGCAAGTCGCCGCCGCCCAGGCCGACGGCCTCGAGCAGGCGCAGGGCGTTGCGGGTCGGCGCGAGGCCCGGGCGGGCGCGGTAGTCGAAGGTCATCTCGGCGCCGCCGCCGGGGCGCGGGTGGACGGTCTCCCGGAAGTGAATCGGGCGGGCGGCCGTCGCCAGCGAGCGCTCCGGCGCCCGCCGGCGCTCGTCGGCTCCGAGGATCTCGAGGTCGTGGGTGGTGACGGCGCCGATCGCCCCCAGGGCGAGGAGCTCCTCGAGCACCCGGCGCACGGCCACCTGGCGCTCGGCGCTGTTGGTGCCGCGCAGGACCTCGTCGAGGAGGTAGAGCACGGTGCGGCCCGGCGGCGGACGGCGCGCGGTGTCGACCACCCCCTTCAGGCGCAGGAGCTCCGCCATGAAGAACGAGACGCCCTCCTCGAGCGAGTCCTCGACCACCACGCTGGTCGCGAGCTCGACCGGCGGCATGGCGAGGCGCCGGGCACAGACGGGCGCGCCGGCCTGCGCGAGGACGGCGTTGGCGCCGATCGCCCGGAGCAAGGTCGTCTTGCCGCTCATGTTGGACCCGGTGACCAGGAGGAAGGTGCCGGGCGGGCCGACGGTGACGTCGTTGCCGACCCGCGCGGCGTCGGCGAGGAGCGGGTGGCCGAGGTCGGCGGCCGCGAAGACCGGCCCGGCGGTGCCGGCGGGCCGGGCGGCGCGGACCTCGGGAAACGCCCAGCCGGGCTGGGCGTGGGCCAGCTCGGCGAGCGCCGCGAGCGCCTCGACCTCGCCCAGGGTCTCGAGCCAGCCACGGGCCGCGGTGCCCGCCTGCCGCTGCCAGACCTCGAAGCGGGCGAGGAGGTGGAAGTCCCACAGCAAGGTCGCCTGGAGGAAGAAGTGGATCAGGCCGTGGCGGACGTCCGCCAGGACCGTGAGGCGCTCGAGCCGGTCCATCCAGAAGGCGGCGGAGCGCTCGCCGGCCGCGAGCCGCCGGCGCAGGTCGCCGAGGCGCTCGCCTTCGCCGGGGAGGTGCTCGAGGTGGCGGAGGAGCTCACCATAGCCGCGCAGCCCGTCGCCCCCGACGGTCGCCCGGTCGAACGACGCGGCGAAGCGCTTCGCGAAGCTCGCCGACAGCAGGTAGGCGCCGAGGGCCAGGGGGATCCAGACGGCGTAGCCGAGGTGGCCCGAGACCCAGGCGAGGAAGCTCGGCAGGACGAGGAGGGTCAGCGCCCGCGCGAGCCAGAGCGCCCCGGGGCGGCAGAGGAGCCAGGGACCGGAGCCGGTCTCGCCGGCGGCCCAGGCGTAGAAGCCCTCGAGGCCCCCGGCTTCGAGTGGCCCGTCGAGCGCGCCGGACCCGGCCGTGCGGCCCGCGGCCTCGAGCCGCTGGCGCCAGTCGAGCGCCGGGGCGAGCGCCCGGACCGCCTCCTGGCGGCGCGCGATCTCGTCCGGCGCGGCCGGCGTGCCCAGCCAGCGGGCGAGGAGCCGGCGGCCGGCGGGCGTGGTCGCGGTGTCGAGGAGCCGGGCGAGGGAGGCGCGGCCGAAGAGGCCGAGGTCGCGGGCGAACGGCGGCGGCTCGCCCGCCGCGTCCGACCCGAGCGCCGCTGCGGCCCCGCGCGCGGACCGTCCGTCCTCGCCCTTGCCGCTCGCGGCCGTCGTGAGGACGGCCCAGTCCCGCCGTCGCCGAGCGAGCGCCCGCTCGTTGAGGTCGCGAAGCGCCTCGGCCCACCGCCGCCGCCGGCTCGCGCGGCCGTCGCCGGCGACCAGGACGACGAAAGCGACGAGGCAGGCGAAGCCCGCGGCGAGCCAGAGAGGCCGCGGCGTGGAGCTGCCGACGACCGCGGCGGCCAGCGCGACGGCGGCCGCGAGGAAGCTCGCCAGGCGTCCCGCGCCGATCTTCCGCGCGCGCCCGGCGAGCGCCTCGGCCTCGCGGGCGAAGGCCTCGCGGCGCTCCCGGTAGGAGCGATCGGGGTCCGCCGGAGCCGCGGCCGCCGAGGGCGCCGAGGAGGCGGAAGCGGTTGATGCATACTCGTCCGGCACGTGCGAGACCGTATCGCAAAGGAGCAGCCCCGAAGCGCGCCCCCCGGAGAGGCTCCCGCGCCGCCGCCGTCCGCGCCCTGGCTGCGCCGGGTCGCCTTCTACAGCCTGCTGGCCGGCCTCTGCCCGCTGATCCCGGTGCCGTTCCTCGACGACCGGGTGCTCGCCGCCGTCCGCCGCCGGCTGGTGCGCGAGCTGGCGCGGGAGCGGGGCGCGGCCCTCACCGCCCGGCAGGTGGACTACCTGGCGGGGACGGCCCGCGCGCCGCGCGGCTGCCTGGGCTGGCTCGGCTGGGCGGTCTGGAGCCTCACCGTCCGGCTGCTGGCGAAGCTCTTCCGCAAGGTGCTCCTGGTGTTCGCCGTCAAGGAGAGCGTCGACACCGCCTCGCGCACCCTGCACGAGGGCTACCTCCTGCGCGCCGCGTTCGACCCGGCCGCGGATGCCGCCCCCGCCCCGGCCGACGACCTCGCGGCCTGGCGGGTGCGCTGGGCGATCGAGGAGACCTTGGCCGAGGTCGATCCGCGACCGGTCGACCGGGCGCTCAAGCGGATCTTCCGCGGCGGCCGGCGGGCGCTGCGCCGGGCGGCGAGGCGTCTCGCCGCCCCCTTCCGGCGCCGGCGGGCGGCGGGCGATGCGGACCTTCCCGAGGCCGAGGAGGAGCGTCTCCTGGGCGGCATGGTCGACCGCCTGGCCCGCGAGCTCTCCGACCAGCAGGGATACTTCGCAGCGCTCGAGGCCCGCTTCCGGGCCGCGCTCGAGACCGCCGAGCGCGCTGGGCCCGGCACGGAGTGAGGCGAGCGATCCGCGATCCGCGATCCGCGATCCGATGTGCGGTTGGGGGCGTCCCCTTCCCCCCTCGAGGGTGGGAAGGGGATCGAGGGGATGCGGGGGTGATTCGATCTGTCAGTTGGGGGCGTCCCCTTCCCCCCTCGAGGGTGGGAAGGGGATCGAGGGGATGCGGGGGTGATCCGATAGACTGCCGGGCGATGAACGAGCTGGTCCTGATCGTCGACGACGAACCCGGTATCCTCGCCACCCTCTCCGACATCCTCGGGGACGAGGGCTACCGCACGCGCACCACCACCAGCGGTCGCGAGGCGCTCGAGATCTACCGCAGCGAGCGGCCGGACCTGGTCTTCCTGGACATCTGGCTCGCCGACCGGGACGGCCTGGAGACCCTCCAGGCGCTCAGGGAGGTCGACCCGGCGGCCGCGGTGATCATGATGTCCGGCCACGGCACCGCCTCGACCGCGGTCAAGTCGATCAAGATGGGCGCCCACGACTACCTGGAAAAGCCCCTCTCCTACGCCCAGACCGTCTCGGCCGTGGCGGCGGCGCTGGCGCAGAAGCGCGACGGCGCCGCGGGCGGCGCGGCCCGGCTGTCCGGCGTGCTCGAGCTCGGCCGGCGCACGGAGACCGCCCGCCGCATCGAGGCGCCCCCGGCGCTGCCCCAGCTCCAGACCGTCGACGTGCCGCAGCGCACGATCCGCGAGTCGATCGTGATCTACGGCCTGGGCCTCCACTCCGGCGGGCGCACGGGGATGGTCATCCAGCCGCTCCCGCCGGACAGCGGCATCCACTTCCTGACCCTGCCCCAGGACGTGCTGATTCCGGCCCACGTCACCGCGGTCGCCGACACCGAGTACGCCACCACGCTCGAGCGTTCGGGCCAGTCGGTGCGCACGGTCGAGCACCTGCTCTCGGCGCTCCACGCGGCCGGGGTGACCAACCTGCTGATCAAGGTCCACGGCGAGATCCCGGTGCTCGACGGCTCGGCCTGGGAGTTCTGCGACCGCCTGCTCGAGATCGGCGTCGAGGACCAGGACGTGCCGCGCCGCGAGCTGGTGATCGACCGCCGGTACGAGGTCGGGAACGGCGGCGAGAAGGGCCTGGTGATCGAGCCGGCCGACGAGTTCTCGGTCTCCTATCTGCTGCGCTACCCGCCCCCGATCGGCGAGCAGTACCACGAGTTCCACCTCACCGGCTTCGAGGCCTATCGCCGCGAGATCGCCCCGGCGCGGACCTTCGGGTTCATGCGCGACCTGAAGATGATGAACGAGATCGGCCTGGGCTCCGGGGGACGGCTGGACAACTTCATCCTGGTCGGCGAGGACAACGTCATCAACACCGAGCTCCGCTTCCCGGACGAGTTCGTGCGCCACAAGATCCTGGACATCATCGGCGACCTCTACCTGCTCGGCTACCCGGTGCGGGGCAAGATCACCGCCAAGCTGACCGGCCATCGCGACAACATCGCCCTCCAGCGCGCCATCTACGAAGCGGCGCAGACCTCGTAACCGTCTCTTCCGGAGGCGCCATGCACCGATCCGTCTCGGGCGCGGTCGCCCCTGCCGGCGACCGCCGCTCCCCGGCCCGGCCCCTCGCCGCGGCCGGACCGGCTGGTCGCCTACTTAGAGCGCCTGGCCGAGACCTCGAGCTGAACGCGGTCTTCTTCGGGCCGGTCGTCGAGCGCACCGAGCTCCCCGAAGGCGTCCGGCCGCGGCAGTGACCCCCGCCTCGGCGACCGCGGGAGGGGGCGTCCATCTCCCCCCGGAGGGTGGGAGAGGGATCGAGGGTGAGGGGGGAGATCCGGAAGATCCGATCAGAACCGGCTGCGCAGCCGCTGGTAGCCCGGGTCGTGGTCGATGCCGCCGCCGAGGTTCCTCTTGGCGATCTCGGCGTTGACGGCGCGGATCCGGTCCTCGGTCAGCGGGTGGCTGGAGAAGAACTGTCCGACGGCGCCCGGCCGGCTCTGGCGCTGCTGGAGCAGGACCTGGAAGATCGCCGGCATGCCGTGCGGGTCGTAGCCCGCCCGCGACATGTAGACCACCCCCAGGAAGTCGGCCTCCCGCTCGGCGTCGCGGCTGAACTTGGCCATCGCGCCGTTGCCGACGATCTGGGCCAGGATCTGCTGGTAGATCGAGGGGTTCTGGCCGAGCACCAGGCTGGCGACGATCTCCAGGCCGTAGGCCCGGGAGAGCTGCTCGGTGCCGTGGCGGGCGACCCCGTGGGAGATCTCATGGGCCAGCACGCCGGCGAACTCGGCCACGTTGTCGGCGGCGCCGATCAAGCCGGTGTTGACGTAGACCTCGCCGCCCGGGATGGCGAAGGCGTTGACCTGCGGGTCGGCGACGATGTGGAACCGCCACGGCAGGTTGGCGAGCTCGGTCTGGGCGACGATCCGTCCGCCCACCTGGCTCACGTAGCCGACCGCCTGGCTGTCGTCGACCAGCCGGAGCTTGCCGCCCAGATCCCGGGCGAGCTGGTCGCCCAGGCTCCACTCCTCCTGGAGGGAGATCAGGTTGACCTGACCGGCGTTGACCCCGGAGGAGGCGCAGGCGCCGAGCACGGCGCCGAGCGCGGCCAGGGCGGCGGCGGCGCCGAGGACGGCGATCGTGAGGCTTCGACTTCCGGCGGGTCTCATGGCGGAGGCTCCTCTGTCGGTGGCGGTCCAGTCCCGCCCGATCCCCTAGCAAGCCCCCTGCCACCGGCCGCCCCCGTCTCGTCGCGGGGACGCGGCGGCCCGGAAAATCGAACGGCCGCCCCGGGATCGATCATGGCCTGGGGCGGCCGTCTATCGGTGAACGGGGAGGGTCCGGCCGGCGCCGGCCGGGCCGCCCCGGGGTTGTCGTGGTCAGTGCGGTAGCTCGGCGGCCCGGCCTTCGCCGGCCTCGTCGCCGAACAGGAGCCTCCCCTCGCGGAACGAGGCGCCGCGCAGGGTCACCGCCAGCACGTCGCCCAGCTCGTCGGCCAGGAAGACCTCGAGCGAGGCGCGGACGTCCTCCGGCAGGTCCTCGAGGTACGACTCGTTCTCGCGCGGCAGGACGATCCGCCGGATGCCGGCACGCACGGCGCCGAGCACCTTCTCCTTGACGCCGCCGATCGGCAGCACCCGGCCGGAGAGGGTCACCTCGCCGGTCATCGCCACGTCGTGGCGCACCGGCCGGCCCGAGAGCGCCGAGACCAGAGCGGTCGCCATGGTCACGCCGGCCGACGGGCCGTCCTTGGGGATCGCGCCGGCGGGCACGTGGATGTGGAGGTCGGAGTCGAACGCCTCGTCCGGGATCCCGAGCGCCGCGGCGTGCGCCTTGGCGTAGGTCCAGGCGGCGCGCCCCGACTCCTTCATCACGTCGCCGAGCTGGCCGGTCAGGACCAGCTCGCCCTTGCCGCGCATGGTCGACGCCTCGACGAACATGATGTCGCCGCCGGTCGGGGTGTAGTAGAGCCCCGTGGCGACGCCCACCGTGTCCTCGGTCAGCGCCTTCTCCGGGTGCACCTTGGGGCGCCCCAGGAGCTCGCCCACGCGGGCGGCGTCCACCTCGACGTGATCGATCTCGCCGGCGGCGATCCGGCGCGCCACCTTGCGGCAGAGCTTGCCGATCGAGCGCTCGAGCTGGCGCACGCCGGCCTCTCGCGTGTAGCGGCTGATCACCTCGGAGATCGCCTCGTCGGCGATCGCGATGCGCTCCTCGTCGAGGCCGTTCTCCTGGATCTGGCGCGGGCAGAGGTAGCGCTTGGCGATCTCGAGCTTCTCGCGCTCGGTGTAGCCGGAGAACTCCACCACCTCCATCCGGTCGAGCAGCGGCCCGGGGATGTTCTGGATGAAGTTGGCGGTGGCGATGAAGAGCACCTCCGAGAGGTCGTAGGGCACCCCGAGGTAGTGGTCGGTGAAGGTGTCGTTCTGCGCCGGGTCGAGCACCTCGAGCAGGGCGCTCGCCGGGTCCCCCTGGTAGGAGACGCCGAGCTTGTCGACCTCGTCGAGCAGGAAGACCGGGTTCTTGGTGCCGGCCTGGCGCATGCCCTGGATGACCCGTCCCGGCATCGCGCCGACGTAGGTGCGCCGGTGGCCGCGGATGTCGGCTTCGTCGCGCACGCCGCCGAGCGAGACGCGGACGTACTTGCGCCCCATGGCATGGGCGATCGACTGGGCGATCGAGGTCTTGCCGACGCCCGGAGGGCCGACGAAGAGGAGGATCGGGCCCTTGGTCGCCTTCTCGTCGACGTTGCCCGGGATGTCCTCGGCGGGCGGCTCCTCTCGGACGCCCTCGGCGACGATCGGCCCGGTGGCGCCGGCTGTCACCTCGGGACCGCCGGGGGCCGCGGGCACCTCGGGCGGAGCGTCGGAGCCGCTCGCCGCGAGGTCGCCCTCGCGGTCGGCCTCGGCTTCCTCCGCCTCCTCGGCCCGGCGCCGCTGCTCGCGGAGCTGGCGCACCGCCAGGAACTCGAGCACGCGGTCCTTGACGTCTTCGAGGCCGTAGTGGTCCGCTTCGAGGATCTCCTCGGCGCGCTGGAGCTCCAGGTGGTCGTCGCTGCGCTCGCTCCAGGGCAGCTCGGCGATGGTCTCGAGGTAGGTGCGGATGACCTGGGACTCCATCGCCTCGCGGTTCATCCGGCCGAGGCGTCCGAGCTCGCGGTCGACCTCCTTGCGCACCGCCTCGGGCATCTCCTTCGCCCCAAGCTTGGCGCGCAGCTCCTCGAGCTCCTCGGGGCCGGCGTCCTCGCCCAGCTCCTTCTGGATCGCGCGCAGCTGCTCGCGCAGGAACATCTCGCGCTGGCGCCCGCCGAGCTCCTCCTGGACCTTGGACTTGATGTCCTCCTGGGCCTCGATGACGTTGATCTGGCGCTGCACGTGAACCAGCACGCGGCGCAGCCGCTCCTCGACCGAGAGGGTCTCGAGCAGCATCTGCTTCTCCGGGTGCGGGATGTCGCTGTAGCCGGCGACCAGGTCGGCCAGGCGGCCCGGCTCCTCGACGTTGGCGAGGAGCTGCTGGACCACCTCGCCCGGCAGCCCGGACCGCTCGCCGAGCTCGGCCGCCTTCTCCCGCGCCTCGCGGTAGAGGGCGGTGAAGGCCGGGTCGTTCGAGTCGACCGGCGGCAGCTCCTCGGCGTCGCGGACCACCGCCTGGAAGTAGTCGTCGCTCTCGAAGATGCGCACGGCGATGCCGCGGTGCTCGCCCTGGAGGAGGAGCTGCATGCCGTTGAGCCCTCGCTGGATCTGGATGATCCGGGCGACGGTGCCGATGGTGTGGAGATCCTCGGAGCTGGCGTCCTCGTCGGGCCGGCGCTGGGAGACGGCGAACACCTGCGGGCTGTCGCCGGACTTGAGGGCGGCTTCGATCGCCTTCAAGGTGCGCGGGCGACCGGCCTGGATCGGGGCGGTGACGCCCGGGAAGAGGACGAAGTTCCGCAGCGCGAGGACCGGGAGGCTGTTGGTTTCGGTCATGGTCTCTGGCTTTCTGGTCGATCCGTAGTAGGTCATCGACTCCCTAGGTCGGACGGTTCATGCAATTCCGCCGCCGCCGGTTCTGGGCGCCGGACGGCGGCCGGATCGCGCGGCCCTCGCGCTCGCCGACCGCTGTCGGTTGGAGACTTGAGGGAACTTCACTCAGATAGTAGAAAGCGCCAGGGCACGGCGAAAATTCCAGGTCGGAGGGGGAGGGGGTCGGGGGTCGGAGGGGAGGTGGCTGGGGCGGCGGAAGGGAGGTGGCCGAGGCGGTGGAGGGGGCACACGCCCGCGGGGCGGATGGCTTTCTCGGCGGCGGACTGCGCCGGCGAGAAACCACCGCGCCCCGCGGGCTGCCGCCTCGGTGGTTGGGACGACTTCCTGCGCCTGGTGGGGAGAGGGTGAGTGGATCGGCGGGGTCGGACTCCGGAAGGGCGGTGGAGGGGGGGACACGCCCGTGGGGCGGATGGCTTTCTCGGCGGCGGACTGCGCCGGCGAGAAACCACCGCGCCCCGCGGGCTGCCGCCTCGGTGGTTGGGACGACTTCCTGCGCCTGGTGGGGAGAGGGTGAGTGGATCGGCGGGGTCGGACTCCGGAAGGGCGGTGGAGGGGGGACACGCCCGTGGGGCGGATGGCTTTCTCGGCGGCAAACTGCGCCGGCGAGAAACCACCGCGCCCCGCGGGCTGCCGCCTCGGTGGTTGGGACGACTTCCTGCGCCTGGTGGGGAGAAGGTGAGTGGATCGGCGGGGTCGGACTCCGGAAGGGCGGTGGAGGGGGGGACACGCCCGTGGGGCGGATGGCTTTCTCGGCGGCGAACTGCGCCGGCGAGAAACCACCGCGCCCCGCGGGCTGGCGCCTCGGTGGTTGGGACGACTTCCTGCGCCTGGTGGGGAGAAGGTGAGTGGATCGGCGGGGTCGGACTCCTCGAGGGAGGGAAGGGGACCGAGGGGATGCGGGGGTGATCCCGCTAGATCAAGCTCTTCGACTGCCCGCCGTCGACCTGGATCGAGGCGCCGGTGACGAGGCTCGCGCGCGGGGAGACGAGGAAGGCGACCAGGTCGGCCACCTCCTCGCGACGGCCGAAGCGGCCGAGCGGGATCGAGTCGCGGATGAACGCGGCCATCGCCTCCGGATCCTGTTTCGCCCGGCGGTCCCAGCTCCCGCCGGGGAAGCGGATCGAGCCGGGGGCGACCGAGAGAACGCGAATGCCGTCGGCGGCGAGCTCCTGGGCCATCGACTTGGCGAGGCTGATCAGGGCGGACTTGGTGGTGACGTAGAGCGAGAGACCGTCGGGGCCGGCCTCGCGCCCCCAGATCGACGCCATGAACAGGATCACGCCACCGCCGCGGGAGCGCAGGTGGGGCACCGCCGCCCGGCTCACCCGGACGTGGCAGCGGAGGTTGAGCTCGACGATCGCGCTCCAGTCCTCCTCGGTGGTCTCGGCGAACGGCTTGCGCCGGCCGCCGCCGACGTTGTCGACCAGCACGTCGAGGCCGCCGAAGCGGCGGACGGTCTCGCCGAGAAGCCGCTCGGGGGCGTCGGGGGCCGTGACGTCGAGGGCCAGGGCGAGGACCTCGGCGCCGTGCTCGTCCTCGAGCTCGCGGGCGGCCGCCGCCAGGTCCTCCTCGCCGCGCGCGCAGATCGCGATGCGGCACCCCTCGCGGGCGAGCGCCCGGGCGATTCCCAGCCCGAGACCGCGCGAGCCTCCGGTGACGATGGCGACCTTGCCCGCGAGCTCGAGGTCCATGGCTCGTCGACGCTACCACCGGGGCCGGGCCGCCGGGTCACGCATGTATCATCAGGCGGCGAAGTGCACCGCCTACCGATCACCCCCGGGAGCTGACCGCAGCCGATGCCGACCCCGCTCCTGGTCGATCTCGCTCCGGGGGTCGCGCTGGTAGGGCTCGCGGCAGGCCTTCGCGGCCTGCTGGTCCGGTGGTTCGACCCCTTGCCGTGGCGAGTCCTCGGCACCTTCGTCGCTCTCGTCGTCCTCGAGTTTCCAGCCGCGCTCCTCGGCGGAAGGGCTCTCCTCCCGCTCCACCTGCTGACCGCCTCTCCCCCCTTCGAGGCGCTCGCTCCCCGTCAGCCTCCCACCGACTGGGTCCAGGGTGACCTGGTTCGCGAGGTGGCGCCGCACGAAGTGGTCGCTCGGAGGCTCCTGAGCGCCGGAGAGTGGCCGCTCTGGAACCCGTGGGTGGGCGCGGGCATGCCGATCCTGGCGGACGAGCAGGCCCACGCCCATTGGCTCGAGCCGATCACCCTGCCCGCCCTCGCCCTGCCCCTGCCCGAGGCGTTCGCGCTGGTGGCGGGCCTGCGCATCCTCGTCGCCCTGGTCTTCACCTACCTTCTCCTGCGCCGGCTGCGCCTGGGCGAGGGGCCGGCGTTCTTCGGCGCCGTCGCCTTCGGCTTCGGGGCGTTCCTCCAGACCTGGCTCCTCTGGCCGATCGCCAACTCCGCCGCCGTCCTTCCGCTGGCGCTCTACGCCGTGGTCCTAGCCGCCGAGCGCGGCGCGCGGCGGGACTGGGCGCTCCTGGTCCTCGCCGCCTGCGCGGTCCTGCTCGCGGGTCACCCCGAGACGGCGTTCTACGTCGTCCTGGTCACGCTCGCGGCAGCGGCGGGATGCGTCGCCCGGACCGAGGCCGGCCGGCGACGGCGGCTCCTGGCGCGCTACGGCGCGGCTGCGCTCCTCGCCGGCTGCTTCGCCGCGCCGGCCCTCCTGCCCGCGATGGAGTACTTGCCGCAGACCCACCGCTACCACCTGCTGGAGCGGAGGAACCAGCGGCTGAGGTCGAGCAACCCGCTGCGCGATTGGCGCACCCCGCGGGAGGCGAAGAAGAGCCTGGTCGCGCTGGCGAGCCGCCTGGCGCCGACGGTGGCGCCTCTCGCCCTGGGAACCGAGCTCTACGGGGACTTCTGGGGAGACCAGACGTCGTACCTCTACGGCGTCGCGTTTCCCGGCACGATCGCCCTGGCCCTCGCCCTCGCCGCGTACTCCCGGCGCCGCGAGCGCTTTCCCCTGGAACGCGGCATGCTCCGGATCGGCGTGCCGCTGACGGTGCTGATCCTCGCCCGCCCCCCTGGCTTGCGGCAGCTCTTCGCCATCACCCCGTTGCTCGACCGGTCGCCGGCAGATCATGCCCGGGTCGCCTTGCTCCTGGGCTTCTTCCTCGCGGTGCTCGGCGCCATGACCCTGGAGCGCTGGCGAACGGCAAAGCGGCTTGCTCGAGCGCCACTGGCGATCACGGCCGCCCTGGCCCTCGTCGTGCCCTGGATCTACGTCGCCTTTCGCCCGGGAGACCCGACTCTTCTCGCCGGTCCACGCTGGCGGACCGGGGCGATCCAGCTCCTCCTGCTCGCCCTGGCGGCTTCGCTCCTCGGCCTCGGCCGGAGACCTCGAGCTCGCCGGATGGTGCCGGCCGTCCTCGGCCTGGTGACCTTCGCCGAGCTCGCCATGCTCCTCGCTCCGGCCAACTCCAGCCTTCCGAAGGCCCTCTACTACCCGCAGACCCCCGCCACCCGCTTTCTCGATCGGGAGCTGAGCTCGGCGGGGGAGGCCGGGTACCGGTTCGTCGGGCTCGGCGGCCTGCTGCCGCCCAACGTGCCGTCCGTCTACGGCCTTTCCGACCCCAGGATCTCGAACGCCTCGAAGCCATGGAGCTACACCCTGCTCGTCGCGCCTCTCGCCCGCTCGATCCGGGACATGACCGACGTCTTCGAGACCGCCGACCATCCTCTCTACCGGCTCCTGGGCGTCCGGTACCTGGCGATCCGGGACCGGTTCGACCTGAGATCGCTACGGCAGGTCTACCGAGGCGACGGCCTGCGGATCTACCTGGCCCGTAAGACGCCCCTCGGTCGGCTCTTCCTCCCGCAAGCCGCCCGAGCGGGCGCCGGAGATTGGCGGCGCTGGACGGCGACCCATCAGGACTTCGGGCGTTCGAGCCTCGTCTCGTCCCTTCCCGACGGGCAGCGGCTCTGGAGGAGCCACCAGCCCGGCGGGTCGCCCGTGGCGCTCGAAGCAACCGGGTCGGCGAGCCGCCTCCGCGCCCGGGTGCGCCTCTCGGAGCCGCGCCTCCTGGCGTCCTCCATCTACCAGGACGGCAACTGGCATGTCCTGGTGAACGGCCGGCGAGTCGCGACCGTCGAGACCAACGGGATCTTCGTGGGGGCGTGGCTTCCCGCGGGGGAGACGCGGTTGGACGTCGTCTATCGGCCGGAGAGCTTCGTCGCCGGCCTGCTGCTGGCCGCCCTGGCGCTCGCCGCCGCCCTCGCCTGGTGGCTCCCGCCGCCCCGGGTCGGCGGGCCCGTCCCGGCCTCACTCGTCGAAGAGGGCCGCGAGCTCGGCGCGCGCCACCTTGCCGCCGGCGGTTCGCGGTAGCGCGGCCGCGAAGCGCCAGCGCCGCGGCACCTGGAAGCGAGCGAGGTGGGCCCGGCAGTAGGCGCCGAGCGTCTCGACCGGGGGCGGCTCGGCGAGGCGCCGGGGGACGACCACCGCCGCCACCGACCAGCCCCACTCGGGGTCCGCCACGCCGGTCACCGCGCACTCCGCCACTTCCGGGTGGCCGCAGAGCACTGCCTCGACCGCCTCGGGCGAGACGTTCTCGCCGCCGGTCACGATCACCTGGTCCCGGCGCCCCTCGACCCACAGCCAGCCGTCGGCGTCGAGACGGCCGAGGTCGCCGGTGCGGTGCCAGCCCTGCGGGTCCACCTCCCCGGCCGCCACCATCGGGCCCCGCACCCAGATCTCGCCATCCTCGCCGGCGCCGGCGGGCACCGTCCCTCCCGACTCTCCGCCCGCCGAGCGCCGGATCTCGATCTCCGCTCCGAAGAGCGCCGGACCGGCGGAGCCCGGCTTGGCGCCGGCCGAGCCCAGGGGGACGGTCGCCACCTGCGACGAGGTCTCGGTCATGCCGTAGGTGGCGAGCACCGGCAGGCCGGCCGCGAGGGCGCGTTCGACGGTCTCCGCCTCCATCGGTCCGCCACCCAGGAGCACCGCCCGCAGCCGGCGCGGGGTGATCGGCCCGGCGCCGGCCACGTCGAGGAGGCGCCGCACCATGGTCGGCACCAGCGAGGCCACCGAGATCTCCCCGGAGCCCAGGAGGCGCGCCACCTCGCGGGCGTCGAAGCCGTCCATCAGAGTGAGCGCCGTGCCGTAGAGCACCGAGCGCAGGGCGATCGCCAACCCGCCGACGTGGGCGAGCGGCAGGCAGCAGAGCCAGTCGTCTCCCCGATGGACGCCGAGGTTGAGCGCCGACGCGACCGCGCTCGCCAGGTGGTTGCCGTAGGAGAGCTCGACCGCCCGGGAGCGGCCGGTCGAGCCCGACGTGAAGAGGATCGAGCACGGCCGGTCGGCCGGCTGGGGAGCCGGCGGCGGAGGCCGCAGCGAAGACCTCGCCCCCGAAGCGAGATCCGAGGCGGCGAGGAGCGGGCAGGGGAGGCCGCGGGGCTCGGTCTCCGCGGCGGCGACGAGCCGCCGCGCGCCCGAGTCCGCGAGCCGCCGGACCACCTCGTCCCGCCCCAGCCGCGGGTGGAGCGGCACGAGCACGCCGCCCAGCCAGGAGACGGCGTGGATCGCCACCAGGTGCTCCAGGCGATTGGGCAGGCAGACCGCGATCCGATCGCCCGCCGCCGCGCCCGCCGCGGCGAGCACCGCCGCCGCCCGCCCGACCGCCTCGCCCAGCTCGCCGTAGGTCAGCTCGGCCCCGCCGGCGCGGACCGCGAGCGCCCCGGGCCGCGCCCGGAGCTGGTGGGCGAGCCAGCTCATGGACCGAGCGCGATGGCGAGCGCGTAGAGGACGCCGTAGGCGAGGAGCAGCCGGGCCGTCGCCCCGAGGGCGGCGTTCAGCCGCGGCCCGTCGCGGTGCTGGCGGAGCGCCCGCCAGGGACCGGCGGCGAGCGGCAGGGCGGCCACCGGCAGGAGCACCCAGGGACCCTCCCAGCCCAGCCCCCAGTGGACGAAGGGCGCGGCGAACGCGGCCGCCACCGCGAGCCCCCACTCGGCGACCGAGGCGCGGTGTCCGAGGCGCACGGCGAGCGTCCGCTTGCCCGAAGCGCGGTCGGTCTCGAGGTCACGGGTGTTGTTGACCACCAGGATCGCCACCGTCAGGAGGCCGACCGGCAGCGAGGCGAAGAACGCCTCGGGCAGCCAGGCGCGGGCCTGGACGAAGGCGGTGGTGGTGACCGCCACCGGGCCGAAGAAGGCGAAGGCAAAGAGGTCTCCCAGGCCGAGGTAGCCCATCGACCGGCGGCCGCCGGCGGTGTACCAGAGGCCCGAGGCGATCGCGGCCAAGCCGACCCAGACGAGCGCCCAGCCGGCGTGGAAGAGCAGGTAGAGGCCGGCCAGGGCGGCCAGGGCGAAGGCCGCCACGGTGCCGGCGACCATGGCGGCGGGCGTCAACAGGCCCGCCTGGACCGCGCGGGTGGGCCCGATGCGGTCCGCCGTGTCGGCGCCGTGGACGAAGTCGAAGTAGTCGTTGGCGTAGTTGGTGCCGACCTGGACCAGGAGCGCCACCGCCAGGGCGGCGAGCGCCGGGGCGGCGGCGAAGCCTCCGTGGTCGAAGGCGACCGCCGAGCCCACCGCCACCGGCACCACGGCGGCGGCCAGGGTCTTCGGGCGCGCCGCGAGCAGGAAAGCGCCCGCCGTCCCGGTCACTCGGGTAGCCAGGGATACTTGCGGAACTCGGGCTTGCGCTTCTCGAGAAACGCCCGCTTGCCCTCCTGGCCCTCCTCGGTCATGTAGAACAGGCGGGTGGCGTGGCCGGCGAGCTCCTGGAGGCCGATCTGCCCGTCGACGTCGGCGTTGAAGGCCGCCTTGATGAAGCGGATCGCGGTCGGGCTGTTGGCGAGGATCTCCCGCGCCCACTGGACGCCCTCGGCCTCGAGCCGGTCGACCGGCACCACCGTGTTGACCATCCCCATCTCGTAGGCCTCGGCCGCCGAGTACTGGCGGCACAGGTACCAGATCTCCCGGCCCCGCTTCTGGCCGACCATGCGCGCGAGGTAGGCCGAGCCCAGGCCGGCGTCAAAGCTTCCGACCTTGGGGCCGGTCTGGCCGAAGACGGCGTTGTCGGCGGCGAGCGTCAGGTCGCAGATGACGTGCAGCACGTGGCCGCCGCCGATCGCGTAGCCGGCGACCAGCGCGATGATCGGCTTGGGCATCGAGCGCATGTAGCGCTGGAGCTGGAGCACGTTGAGCCGGGGCACCCCGTCGGCGCCCACGTAGCCGGCGTCGCCGCGCACCGACTGGTCGCCGCCCGAGCAGAAGGCGTACTTGCCGTCCTTCGCCGGGCCCTCGCCGGTCAGCAGCACCACGCCGATCGAGGAGTCCTCGTTGGCGAGGCGGAAGGCCTCCGAGAGCTCGACGATGGTCTCGGGGCGGAAGGCGTTGCGTTTCTCGGGCCGGTTGAAGGCGATTCGGGCGATGCCTTCGTCGGAGGTCTTGAAGGTGATGTCCTCGAAGGTGCGAGGGGTCTTCCATTCGACGTCGGTCATGGTTCGAGTCCTCGAGCGCTGATCAGATGGCAGATGAGCCGTAGCGACGGCTCCGGCGAGACCGCTCCGGCGGGCGAAGTCTACCGCGCGTCCGAGGAAGGCCGGCCGCGATCGGCGAGGTGGTCGAGGAGTAGGCGCGCGACCGCGTCCGGCGCTTCGAGGTGGACCGCGTGGCCCGCTCCGGGGACGACCTCGAGGCGGGCGCCGGGGATGGCTCCGGCCATCTCGCGGGCGATCGCGACGTACCTGGGATCGAGCTCGCCGGCGACGATCAGGGTGGGGACGGCGACCTCGCCGAGCCGCTCGCGGTAGCTCGGCTGGTTGCCCTGGCCGAGGGCGCGGAGGGCGCCGGCGTAACCTCGGGCGCTCCCGTCCAGGCGCCCGGTGCGGGCGAGACGGAGGCGCCGGTGGCCGAGGCGGCCCGGACCGGCGTACTGGGTGGCGAAGAGGGGCTGCGCCATCCAGCGGTCGACGAAGGTCGCCAGGCCGGTCGCCTCGATCTCCCGCGCCAGCGCCTCGTCCGCCGCCCGGCGCCGGGCCCGCTCGTCCGGGTCGGCGAGGCCGGGCGCGCCGCCGACGAGGGCGAGGCTCGCGACGCGCTCGGGCGCCGCGAGGGCGAACGCCAGGGCCAGCCGGGCGCCGAGCGAGTAGCCGGCCAGGTGGACCGGCTCGGGACCGAGGCGCGCGAGGGCTTGCGCGATCGCGGCGACGCCCTCTTCCCAGGAGTCGCAGCCCGGGCTTCCCGCGGCGCCCCCGTGCCCCGGCAGGTCGAGCGCCACGACTTCGGGGCCGCCCGCCCCCCGGAGCCGCGCGGCGAGATCGGCCCAGTCGGCGGCCGAGCCGGTGAAACCGTGGAGGAGGACGAGCGGCGGGCCGGGAGCGGCCGGCCGCGCTGTCGGGGCGCCGCTCTCGACGCCGGTGGACGATCCGCGCGGCCCGGAGGTCCACCGGACGGCCCGGCAGGCGGCCGCCCGGGCGGGAGCGAAGCCCCCGGGGAGCTCGAGCGGTGCGCCGTCCACCGCCGCCCCGACCTGCTCCAGCACCTCCCGGCGGATCTCCCGCCCGCGCTCCCGGTCGAAGCGGAGATGGAGGAGGTGGGGGCCCGGGTCGGCGAGCGCCCGCTCGAGCGCGTCGCCGAAACCCTCCCAGGTCCGCGGGGCGGCGTAGGCCAGGCCGCAGCCGGCCGCCAGATCCGCGAAGCCGGCGCCGGGTGGCGTCGTCAGGTGGCGGCTGAAGCCGGGCTCGAAGCCGGCGGCCGGCAGGTAGTCGAAGATCGCGCCGCCGCCGTTGTCGAGCAGGACCACCGTCAGGTCGGCTCCGAGGCGTCCGGCGGCGAGGGCGCCCGAGAGGTCGTGGGCGAAGGCGACGTCGCCGGCCACCAGCACGGTCCGGCCGTCCGCCCCGCCGGCGGCCTCCGCCGCGCCCTCGGTCCGCGGCACCCGCCGGGCGAGCGCGATGCCGGCCGCCGTCGAGGTGACGCCGTCGATGCCGTTCAGGCCCCGGTTGGAGAAGAGATCGACCGGCTGCCGGCTCGCCGCGAGGAAGGCTTCGAGGTCGCGCAGCGGCATGCTGCTCGAGACGACCAGCGCCGTGTCCTCCGGCAGGAGGCGGCCGAGGTGCCAGAAGACGCCGCCCTCGAAGACCTCGCCGGCGGCCGTCCGCCCTTCGAGCTCATGGTCGAGGGCCGCGCGCGCGGCCCGGTCCGCCGCCAGGTGCAGGGCGAGCCAGCCGCCGCCGGCGGGGGGGCCGGGAGAGCTCTCGAGCCGGTCGGCGACCGCGGCGAGCGTCGCCGCCGGGTCCGCCGCCACCATCCGGGCGACGGCGTGTTCCGGGTCCCGCCGCCGGCCCCACGGGTCGATCGCCAGCTGGCGGACGCCCGCCGCGGCGAGCTCCGCCGCCCACCGGCGGAGCGGCCAGGCGAGCGGCGCCTCGCCCAGCCGGAGCACCAGGTCCGGGCGGGCGAGCTCCCGGAAGCGCTCGCTCGCCAGGAGGAGGTCGGCGGTAGCCACCAGCCCGGGGCAGGGCCCGGACGAGCCGGGCCCGGTGCGGAGGCCCGAGGCGGCTTCGGCCCAGACCGGCACGGAGAGTGCGCCAGCGAGGTCGGAGAGAGCCCTGCCGATCGCCTCCGAGCCTCCGGCCGGGTCCCCCACCAGGGCTCCCACCAGGATCAGGGGCCGCGCCGCGCCGGCGAGCGCCTCGGCGATCTCCTCGACGTCGGCCGCCGCCGGCGCCTGGGGCCCGGCCGAGACCCGCCGCCAGGGCGCCCCGTGCGCCCGTCCCGTGGCGCCCGGCGAGCGCGCCGGATCGAAGCCCGGCGGCAGGGCCCCGGGACCGGCCTCGACCGGCGTCGGCTCGAGCGGCTTGCGCAGCGGCAGGTCGAGATGCACCGGGCCGGGCGGGCCGCCGGTGCCCATTGCCCGGGCCCAGGCGTGGCAGGCGGTCGAGCGGAGGTAGGCGAGCCTCCCCTCCGCGGCCGACGGCTCGGCCGCCTGGTGGAACCAGCGCACCCGGTCGCCGTAGAGCTTCGCCTGGTCCGCGGCCTGGGAGTCGCCGGCGTCCTGGAGCTCGGCCGGCCGGTCGGCGGTCAGCACCAGGAGCGGCACGGCGGCGCGGTCGGCCTCGGTGACGGCGGGCAGGAAGTTGGTCGCGGCGGTGCCCGAGGTCGAGACCACCGCCACCGGCCGGCCGGTGGCCCGCGCCAGCCCCAGGGCCACGAACGCGGCCGAGCGCTCGTCGATCACCGACAGGTCCTCGACGTCGGGGTGGTCGGCCAGGGCGAGGGCCAGCGGGGTCGAGCGCGAGCCGGGAGCGACCACGGCGTGGCGCAGCCCCGAGCGCGCGAGCTCGTCGACCAGCACGCGCCCCCAGAGGGTCGAGAGGTTGGGCGGATCGGAGGGCGCGGAGGGCATGGGTGCCGGTCGGCCGCCGATCAGTCCCCGGCGGCCTTCATCGCCCCGAGCACGGCGGCCAGCTTCAGGCGGGTCTCTTCCACCTCGACGTCCGGATCGCTGGTCGGCACGATTCCGCCGCCGGCGAAGACCCGCGCCCGGGCGCCGTCCACCAGGGCGGAGCGGATGGCGACCGCAGCGTCGCCGTCGCCGTCGAGGTCGGCCCATCCCACCACGCCGGCGTAGAGCCCCCGGAGCCGGACCTCCAACCGGCGGATCGCAGCCAGCGCATCCGCCCGCGGCATGCCGCCGACGGCGGGCGTCGGATGGAGGGCGCCGACCGTGTCGAACAGCGTGACCCCCGGCCGCAGCCACCCGGAGACCGGGGTGTAGAGGTGCTGGACGTTCGCGAGCTTCGCGAGCACCGGCTCGCCACCGCGCTCGAGCTCGGTGCAGAGCGGCGCCAGCGCCGAGGCGATCATGTCGCCGACGATCGCGTGCTCCTCCCGGTCCTTGGCGCTCTCGAGGAGCCGCCGGCCGAGGCGCCGGTCCTCTTCGGGGGTGGCCCCGCGGGCCGAGGAACCGGCGAGCGCGCCGGAGAAGACCCGGCGCCGCAGCGCCTGCCGGGTCTCGACCCGCGCGAGGCGCTCGGGGGAGGCGCCGAGGAACACCGGCGCGCCGGGGGCCGGTCGCACGCTGAACAGAAAGCAGCTCGGGTGAGCGGCGGCCAGACGGGCCACGAGGGTCGCCGGATCGAACGGCCGGGCGCGGCGGACCTCGACGGCGTGGGCCAGGACCACCTTCGAGAGCCCCGGCCCCTGACCCGGACCTGGGCCCTGCGCCAGGGCAGCGAGCGCGGCGATCACGTTCGCCTTGTGCTCGGCCTCGGCCCACTCGACCACCAGGTCGCCCGCGGGCTCTTCGGTGCCCGGCACCGGCGCCCGGAACCCGCCGGCCGAGGCGCGCAGGAGCTCCGCGAGCTCCTCCCGCAGCGCGTCGCGTCGCTCGTCGTCCCCCACCAGGGTGGCCTCGGCCCGGCCGCCGCGCTCCCGCCGGACCAGGATCTCGGGGACGAAGACCTCGAGCGGCTCATAGCCGCGCCAGCGCTCCCGCTCGGCAGCGAGGCCGAAGGCGTTGCCCGGGTCGAAGGCCGACGTGAAGAAGGCCCGGAGGCTCCGCCGCTCCGCGCCGACGGCCGCCGCGAGCCGGCCGGCGACCGCTTCGGCCAGGCCGGGGCCGAGGTCGCGGGCGTCGGCGGAGGCGCCCGCCTCGCCGCCCGGCGCCGCACGGAGGGCGGCGCCCAGGCCGAGCAAGGCCGTGCCGCCCGGGCTCTGCCAGAGGACGTGGCGGCGCTCGGCGGCGACCGCGGCGAGCAGCGCCGACCAGTCGAGCCGGGCGTCGAGCTCGGGGACGGCCAGGAGCTCGACGCCGAGCTCCTGGCCTCCGGAGGCCGATCGCGGCGTCGGGAGCGGGGTCTGGGTCTCGGAGGTGGTCACCGGGGAGTCGGGAGAGCGGACTGGAGGGGCGGTCCAGTCGGGGCATTGTACCTGGGTGGGGGTACACGCCCGCGGTCCGGTGCCTTCTCGGCGGCGGACTGCGCCGGCGAGAAGGCACGCGTGCCCGCGGGCTGCCACCTCGGTGGTTGCGGCGGACGCTCCCTCGGCTGGGGGAAGGGGTCGGGGGAACCGCGGGGCTGCGACGCCCTACCCTGGTTCAGGAGGCCCTGGCCCAGCTCGACAGGCGGACCGGGCGGCGGCGGCTGCCCCAGGTGCCGGGAGGGCCTTCGAAGCGGCCCGGGCAGGGGGTACCGCAAGCGGTGCAGCGGCCGTCGTCGGTCAGGTTCCAAGCCAGGATCTCGTACCAGTCGCGCTCGATCAGCACCTCGGCGCAGCCGGCGCAGCGGGTGGTCCCGCCGGCGCGGTCGTGGACGTTGCCGGTGTAAGGGTAGAGAAGCCCGTTGGCGAGGGCGATCCCGCGCGCCCGGGTGAGGGTTGCAGGCGGCGTGGGCGGCGTGTCCCGCATCTTCCAGTCGGGGTGGAAGGCGGTGAAGTGGATCGGCACGTCGGGGCCGAGCTCGGTCGCCACCCAGCGGGTCAGGCGGTCGAGCTCCTCGGAGGAGTCGTTCTCCCCCGGGATCAGCAGGGTGGTGATCTCGAGCCAGACGTCGGTCTCGTGTTTCAGGTAGGCCAGGGAGTCGAGGACCGGCTGGAGGTCGGCGCCGCAGACCTTGCGGTAGAAGCGCTCGGTAAACGCCTTCAAGTCCACGTTCGCGGCGTCCATCGAGGCGAAGAGCTCCGCCCGCGGCTCGGAGCAGATCTCGCCGGCCGTGACCGCCACCGTCCGGACGCCCTGCTCTCGGCAGGCGGCCGCCACGTCGACGGCGTACTCGAGGAAGATCACCGGGTCGTTGTAGGTGAAGGCGACGCTCCGGCAGCCGAGGTCGCGGGCCGCGCGGGCGATCGTCTCGGGATCGGCCCGGTCCGCCAGGGTGTGGATCTCGCGGCTCTTCGAGATGTCCCAGTTCTGGCAGAACTTGCAGGCCAGGTTGCAGCCGGCGGTGCCGAAGGAGAGGACCGGCGTGCCCGGCAGGAAGTGGTTGAGGGGCTTCTTCTCGATCGGATCGACGCAGTAGCCGCTCGAACGCCCGTAGGTGGTGAGCACCATGCGATCGCCCTGGCGCCCACGCACGAAGCACATGCCGCGCTGGCCCTCGCGCAGGCGACAGAAGCGCGGGCACAGGTCGCACTGCACGCGGCCGTCCTCGAGGGCGTGCCAGTAGCGGCCGGGCACCGTGAACGGGGCGTCGCTCGCCGTGATCTCCTCCACGTAGAGCAGAACGGCCGGCCGGTAGAGCCCATTCCGCACCGGGGGAGGGAGCCCGACCCCGGCGAGCCCCGTGGGCTCGCGACCGGAGCCGAGAGCCGAGGGCTCCGGCCGCTCAGCGCTTCATCCGCGCGCCCTTCTCTTCCACCGAGAGGACCCAGCCCGTGACCTTGCCGGGCTGGATCCGCCGGTCGTCGAGCCAGAAGCGGGCGGTGCGCAGGTGACGGCTGGAGGAGTCCCCTCCGGGGATCTCGGACACCTGCCGGTCGATGGCGCGGAAGCGCTCCACCCAGCGGCGGCAGTTGGCGAGACGCAGGTCGACCCAGCCGTCGCGGGCCCAGGTCTCGATGCGCTCCGGCGTGACCTCGAGCGCCCGGCCGTCCTTGGGCACGATGAGCTCGGGGCCGCGGATGAGCTCGCCCGAGTCGAGGAGGATCGGGATGCCCACCGCCGCCACGTCGCTCGCCACCTCGGGGCGCCGGCGCACCAGCTCGTCGAGCCGGTCGCGCACCTCCTCGGGGGTGGCGTCGCGCACCGCTTCCATGGTGTCGAAGGCCTCCCGCAGCAGGTGCGCCTCGAACAGGAGCTTCGAGATGTGGGGCGGCCCGAGCATCTCGAAGGCGACGCTCGTGGTGCCGTGCTCCTCCTGGAGCTCGATCATCCGCTGGAGCGCCCAGTGGCGCAGCGCCCCCGACCGGTAGGTCGGCCCCAGCACCGCGCCGTCCAGGGCGCCGACCACGTCGTGGCCGGTGTTGCCCCCCTCGATCTCGCGCACCAGGTAGCGGGCGATCTCCTCCGGGGTGACGAACTCCATCTGTCCGACCGTGGTGACGGTCGCGAACTCCTCGAGGCTGAAGATGCCGTTCTCGCCGGTGTCGATGTAGGCCGCCTCGAAGGGCTGGTCGAGGACCGTCGCGGCGTCCGGCTCGACGCTCGACAGGGTCTCGCCCAGGGGCCGCGGGCGGGCCTCGATGCGGTGGATCGTCCGGCCGCGCCGCACGATCGGCCCGTGGGCGATCCTCTTCCAGGCGATGGCGGCCGCCGGCTTGATCTCCTTGGTGATCGGCGCACCGGGCGTGCGGCCCATCAGGAAGAGGAGCATCGACTGGGCGCCGGCGAGCGCGCTCTTCGACAGGAGCACCCGGCTCGGACGCTCCTCCGAGTGGGTGTAGGGGATGTTGAGCCCCATGCCGCCGGTGCCGGTGGTGCCGACCTTGACGTAGACGCCGGTGCCGGCGTCGATCATCCCTTGGTAGAACACCTGGAAGTGGCGGATGAGCCGGGGCACGTAGAGCGTCTCGAGGAGCGACTCGACGACCCCGCGCTCGACCGGTCCTTCGCTCTCGCCGAGCCGGGCGAGGGCCTTCGCGGCCTTGTCGTAGATGTCGCCGTAGGCGATGGCGGTCGAGGTGTTGACACAGTCGATCACCACGTCCGGCCGGGCCCCGGTGAGGAGCTGGTAGAGGAGGAACCGGGGGAGGTCGCCCTGGTCGAGCTGGTCGAGCTGAGAGGAGATCTCCTCGAGACGGGAGCCGCGCTCGGCGAGGGCGAAGATGTCGCCCGAGGAGACCGCGAGCTCGGTGCCCGAGGCCTCCGGGGCGAGCTCTTCGCGCGCGTGCTCGGACTCTTCCGGCCGCAGGCTGTGGATCTGGATCCGGCCCGGGTTTCGGGCGAGGAGCTCACGGCAGACGGCCATTCCCACCAGGCCGTACCCGCCCAGGACGAGGACGTTGCGATTCTCGATGTTCACGGTCGAGCCTCCAGGGGGTGGTGCTTTCGAGCCAGGGGGACTGCGGGAGCCACGGCGGCGGCGGGCCGGCCGTTCGATTGTATCTTGTATCCTGGCGCGCGGCCGCGACGCGGTAGAGTTGGAGCTTCCCGCCGGCGGAGCCCGGCGGCGAAGTGATCGAAATCGAAACTCGACCGGCGAGCCACGCCAGCCGGATCTCATCGAGAACGAGGACTGCGATGGACAACCTGGGACCCTTCGTCAGCCGTTTCGGCCTGGATCGACAAGGCATCACCGCGGCCCGCCGCGTCTACTGGAACCTGCCCTGCGCCCGGCTCTACGAAGAGGCCCTCGGGCGGGGCGAGGCGAGCCTCGGCCACTGGGGCCCGCTGGTGGCCGAGACCGGCAGCCACACCGGCCGCTCGCCCAAGGACAAGCTGACCGTCCGCGAGCCGGGCACCGAGGGCGAGATCTGGTGGGGCGAGGTCAACCGGCCGCTCGCGCCCGAGCGCTTCGAGGGCCTGCACCGCAAAGTGCTCTCCTACCTCGCCGGGCGTGACGCCTTCGTGTTCGACGGCTACGCCGGCGCCGATCCCCGGTACCGCTTGCGGGTGCGGGTGGTGAGCGAGCTCGCCTGGCACAGCCTGTTCGCCCGCAACATGTTCCTGCACGAAGTGGACGGCGGCGTGCTCGCCGGCTTCGAGCCCGAGCTGACGGTGATCGACGTGCCGGGCCTCGCGGCGGAGCCGGCGACCGACGGCACGGCGAGCGGCACCTTCATCGTGGTCGACCTCGACCGCTGCCTGGTCTTGATCGGCGGCACCGAGTACGCCGGCGAGATCAAGAAGAGCGTCTTCTCGGTCATGAACTACCGCCTGCCGAAGCGCGGCGTGCTCTCGATGCACTGCAGCGCCAACTACGGCCGCGACCGGGACGACGTGGCCCTCTTCTTCGGCCTCTCGGGCACCGGCAAGACGACCCTCTCGGCCGACCGCGAGCGCACCCTGATCGGCGACGACGAGCACGGCTGGGGCGACGACGGCGTGTTCAACATCGAGGGCGGCTGCTACGCCAAGGTGATCCGCCTCGACCCCGAGGGCGAGCCGGAGATCTTCGCCACTACCCGGCGCTTCGGGACGATCCTCGAGAACGTCGTGGTCGACCCGGTGACCCGGGACCTGGACCTCGACGACGACTCGAAGACCGAGAACACCCGCGCGAGCTACCCGGTGACCCAGCTCGACAACGTCGACCTCTCCGGGCGGGGTGGCCACCCGAGGAACGTCGTCTTCCTGACCTGCGACGCCTTCGGCGTGCTGCCGCCGATCTCGCGGCTCACCCCCGAGCAGGCGATGTTCCATTTCCTCTCCGGCTACACCGCCAAGGTGGCCGGCACCGAGCGGGGGGTGACCGAGCCCACGGCCACCTTCAGCGCCTGCTTCGCGGCGCCCTTCCTGCCCCTCCACCCCGGGGTCTACGCCAAGATGCTGGGCCAGAAGATCGCGCGCCACGGGGTCAAGGTCTGGCTGGTCAACACCGGCTGGACCGGCGGCCCGCACGGCGTCGGCCGGCGCATGGCGCTGCGCCACACCCGGCGGATGGTCGCCGCCGCCCTGGCCGGCGAGCTCGACGACGTCGCGACCAGGGCCGATCCGGTCTTCTGTCTCGCCGTGCCCGAGCGCGTCGAGGGCGTCCCCACCGAGATCCTCGACCCGCGCGCGACCTGGAAGGACCCGGAGGCCTACGACCGCCGCGCCGCCGAGCTCGCCGAGATGTTTGCCGAGAACTTCGCCAAGTACGCCGACGGCGTCGGCGAGGAGGTGTGCGCCGCCGGCCCCAAGGCGCCGGTCGGCTAGCCGGCACACGCCGGCCCGCCCGCCCGCACGTTCCTCACGGCCGCCAGGCGACGGCCAGCCAGAGGCGGACCTCGCCGGCGAGAGCGCCCACCGGGTCGTCGAGGACGTAGGCGGCGCCGGCGGTGGCGTGGAGGGCCGGCAGGCCGACGATCGGCATCGGCGGCAGGTCGCGGCGCAGCTCGACGCCGGCGAGGTCGAGCCAGTCCCCCCGGTCCTCCCCCTCGTTCCAGACCCGGTGGCGCTCGAAGACGAGCGGCAGCGGCAGGAGACCGAGGTCGAGCTCGACGCGCTGGGCCTCGTGCTCGTCGCCCACCAGGTAGGCCGCGGGCAGCGCGGGAACCGGGACGGCTCCGCCCTCGGCCGCGGCGGGGAGCAGGCTCCGGGCCACGCCCCCCACCCGGTAGCGGTCGAAGGCGGCGGCGACGTCGCGCGAGCCGCCGCGGCTCCACGCCAGGCGCAACGCGTCGTCCCCGCGCTCGACGTCGAGGCCCAGGGAGGCGCCCCACCGGCTCCAGGCCCGGCCGCCGGTCGCGCCCCGCTCGAGCCGTCCCGAGACCCGGACAGGAAGGCTCCAGAGGCCGCGCTCCGGCGCCCGCAGGAAGGCGGCGCCGAGGCTCGCCAGCCGCCGGTCGACAGAGGCGTCGGCGCCGCCCACGGCGGGATCGACCCGCTCGCCGGTCAAGCCGAGGCGGACGGCCTCGCCGCCGGTCGCCGTGCGGCGGTCCCAGTCGGCGCCGAGCGCGACGCCGAGACGGTCGCGGTCGAGCGCCGCCGCGGAGCCTCCCGGCCGGAGGGCGTCGGGGGCGTCGGCCTGCCTCGAGGGTGCCTCGGTGAGCGCGAAGACCTGGGCGGAGAGCGCGGCCGGCAGGCCCCGCCACGCCGCCGCGAGCGTGCCGCCGCGCGCCGCGCCCGCGCCCCCGAGCGACCCCAGGACGAAGCCGTCGAACCGCCCCACCGGGTCGCCCGCGCGCGCGCCGAGCTCGAGGGCGCGGCCCGAGGGCGCTGCGACCAGGCCGACGAGCGGCTCGAGCGACTGCGGGCCGGCCCCGTAGGGACGGCTCGGAGGAAGCTCCGCGACGGCGAAGTCGGGCGCTTCGGGCGGTTCGCCGGAGCGGATCGCCGGCGCGAGCTCGGGCGGCAGCTCGGGCGGGCGAGCGGCGGGGCGGCCGCCGAGCGCCAGGCGCCGCAGATCGAGGCCGTCGTCTTCGAGCGACAGGAAGTAGAGAGCCGAGCCGTCCGGCGTCGGCGCCGGGGCGAGCGCCGCGCCCGGGACCCGGGTCAAGCGGCGGCGGCCGGGCGGGCCCGCGGCGCCGGCGTCGAGCGCCCAGAGGTCGACGAAGCCCTCGCTCCCCAGGGCCACGTAGATCGTCCGTCCGTCGGGCGCCCAGGCCGGGTCGGCGACGGTCGTCGCGTCGCCGGTGTCGAGCTCCCGGATCGCCTCGAGCCCGCCGCCCGAGAGCTCTCCCACCACCAGGCGCCAGCGCCCCTCGCGGTGGCGCAGGGCCGCCAGGCGGCGGCCGCCGGGGGAGATCCGCGGCGAGGCCCAGACCATGTCGGCGGAGGCCTCGGTCAGGGCGGCGACGCGACCGCTCGCGAGATCCACCGTCACGAGCTGCGAGAGGCCGCTGCGGTCGCGCACGGCGACCGCCCGGCCGTGGTCAGGCCGCGAGTCGACCCCGGCGCCGGGTCCCGGATCGGAGGAGGGATCGGCCGAGCGCAGGTCGGCGCCGCGGGTGAGCCGCTCGACGCCGCCGCCTGCCGGCCTCCAGCGATAGAGGTCCGGGTGCAGGACGCCGTCCGGGTCCGGTCCGAAGGCGGTGAAGACGAGGGCGCTCCCGTCGGCCGTCCAGCGGGGCTCGAGCGGGGCGCGGCCGTCGATCGCCGGCAGGACGGCGACCGGCTCGCGCGGCAGCGGACCGGAGCGCACGGCCGCCACGTCCTCGGGGTCGCGCGCCAGCACCTCGGCCTGCTCCTGCCGGTAGCGCGCCTCCGCCGCCTCGTTCGGGCCGGTCGCGTAGACCACCAGGCGCGGCGGTTCGTCGCGCGGGCGCAGCACGACGGCGAGGCGCGAGCCGTCGGGCGAGAGCGCCGGCGCTCCGGTCTGGCGCGAGAGGTCCTGCCAGAGCTCGCCGCCCTCCCCCGCGGCCTCCTCCGGCGGCCCGCCGAGGCGGCGCTCGGCCTCGACCGCCCGCCAGGTGAGCTCGGCGCCGAAGCGCCCCCAGAGCGCCCGGGGCGAGTCGCCGAAGACGCCGGCGAAGGCCTCGTCGAAGCTCCGGCTGCGCCGGGCGGTCAAGCGCGCCCAGAGGTGGGGGAGGCTCTCCGGCCCGGCGCGCTCCTCGAGCCACTCGAGGAAGGCCGAGCCGGCCAGGTACGCCATCGACGGGCCGAGCCAGCTCTCGTCGCCTGCCCCCAGGGCGCCGTACGAGGGCAGCCGGCCGGCGAGCGCGCGCTGGCGCAGGACCGCCGCGCGCAGGTCGCTGTTCGGGCGTCCCGAGCCGGTCAGCCGTCCCTCGAGGAGCGTGGCGTAGCCCTCGGTCGCCCAGCGCGGGGCGCGCCGGGCGACCGGCCCGAGACCGAAGCCCGGGAGCAGCCGCTCGGCGAGGCTCTCCCACGGGTTGCGCGACGGCCGGAGCATGTGGACCAGGTGCGCTTCCTCGTGGAGCGCCACCAGCTCCCCCCAGTCGCGGTAGACGCCGAGCAGCGACGCGGGCTCCGGCGGGCTCGTCCAGAGCACCATCCGCGGCCGGCCGAGAAAGGGCCAGGCCGAGCCGTTGGGCCGCGCGACGGGGTCCGCCACCACCACGTCGACCACCTCGGGGGGCCGGTAGCCGACCTCCTCGGCGAGCCGCTCGCGGATCGCCTCGAGGCGGGCGGCGACCCGGCGGGCCCAGGCCTCGGACGGCGCCGGGTAGTGGACCCGGAAGTGGGGCAGGTCGAGGGTGCGCCAGTCGGCGGACGGGGGCTGGGCGCGAAGCGGGGTGAGGAAGAGCGCCGCGAACGCCAGGCTCGCGAGCCAGGGGCTTCTGAAACTCCAATCCGGCATGGAACGTGATTGTAAGGGCGGGTGAGGGCGATCTCGTGGGGCGGACGCGCCAGATGGGCGCGCGACGGCGAGAGCCACCGCCCGCGCGGACGTCCGCTCCGATATCGTTGCGCTTCGCTCCGCGCGGACGTGGCGTCGGAGGAGGACCGAGACCGGATGGCCAAGACTCCCGACAGCCGCCGCCAGCGCACCACCGCCTGGGCCCAGCGCCTGGTGGGCTTCGCCGTCCTGGGCGCGGCAGTCTACCTGCTGCACCGGCTGGTGGCGGAGGTCGGCTGGCACGAGATCGCCGAGCGGCTGGGCCAGGCGCGTCTGCCCTGGGTGGCGGCGGTGGTGGCGTGCCTGTTCGTCCAGCTCGGCCTGTGGGCGGCGCGCCAGCGGCTGTCGGTGCGCCGGATCACCAGCACGCCGCCGGCCTGGGCGCTCTTCCTCGCCCTGGTGGCGACCGCCGCCGCCAACTTTCTGTTGCCCTTCGCCCGGCTCCTCGGCGGCCTGCTCCGCGCCCGTTTCATGTCGCGCTCGAGCTCGCCCAAGATCCCCAAGCGGGTCTACTACGGAGCGGTCCTCTTCGACCAGGCGGTCCACTTCGTGGTCATGGGCACGCTGACCGTCTCCGGCCTGGTGATCGGCGCCGCGGCGCTCGGCCGTCCGGTCGCGGCCGGCGCGATCGCCGGCACCCTCGCCGCGGTGACGATCGCCGGTCTGATCTGGCTCCGGCGGCGCAGCGGGGCGACCGAGGGCGGGCTGATGAGGTTTCTCGCGCGCCGGACGGCCGAGCGGGAGGGTCTGCTCGGGAGGTTCCTGGCGAGCAGCGAGACGGCGGCCAAGATCTTCGTTCGCCTGGCCTCGGACGGCGGCCTCTGGCTCCGGGCGACGGCCCTGGGGATCGGCGTCTTCGTCTGCGTTTCCGGCGCCCAGTGGGTGACCTTCTACTCGTTGGGTGTGACGATGAACCCGCTGCTGGTCCTGGCCACGGTCTCGGCGGGGCTCTCCGCCGGGGTGCTGCTGGGAACCCCCGGCGGTCTCGGGACCACCGAGGCCACCATGATCGCGCTCTACCACGCCTTCGGCATCGGCACGGTCGACGCCGCCTCGGCGGTGTTCCTCTTCCGGGGCCTGCAGTTCGCGGTGGTCCTGGGCACCGGGCTGCCCTCGATGCTCGCCCTCGAGCTCTACGCCCTCGCGGTGCGGCGGCGCTCGGAGGCGATCGCGCCTCCCGAGGAGGCGGTCGCGGCGATCGAGCAGGCCGAGCCGCTCGAGCCGGTGGGGAAGGCCTCGGGCTGACGGCATGGACGGCGGAATCCAGGACCTCGGGGCGCTACGCCGGCAGTTTCCGGTCACCGCCGAGCTCGCCTACCTGAATCACGCGGCGATCGGCACCATGCCGCGGGCGGCGGCCGACCGGATGAGCGCCGCGGCCGCCGAGGTGGCGGCGACCGGCGACCGCGGTTGGCCCGAGCGCAACGGCGAGGTCGAGCGGGTGCGGGGGCGGGTGGCGCGCCTCCTGGGCGCCCGCGAGGCTCACGAGGTCGCCTTCACCGGCAACACCTCGGAGGCGCTGTCGGTCGTCGCCTACGGCCTCGACTGGCGCGACGGCGACAACGTCGTGGGCCCCGAGAGCGAGTTCCCTTCGGACCTCTACCCGTGGATGGGCGTCGCCGAGGTGAGCGGCAGGCAGGTCGAGTACCGCCGGGTCCCGGAACGGCAGGGACGGGTGGATGCCGGCGACCTGGTGGCGGCGATGGACGAGCGCACCCGGGTGGTGGCGGTGTCCTGGGTGCAGTACGCGAGCGGCCACCGGGTCGACCTCGAGGCGCTGGCGCGCGCCTGCCGCGAGCGCGACGCCCTGCTGGTGGTCGACGCCATCCAGGGGCTCGGGGCCCTCGCCCTCGACGTCGAGCGCTCGGGGGTCGACGTCTGCGCCCTCGCCTCGCACAAGTGGCTGCTCGGTCCGGAGGGCCTCGGTCTCCTCTACGTCTCCGACCGGGTGGTCGAGGCCGTCCGCTCCACCCGGCGCGGCTGGCGTTCGGTGGCGAGCCGCTACCGGTGGGACGTGGTCGATCCGGCGCCGGCCGAGGGCGCCCTGCGCTTCGAGGCCGGCACGCTCAACGTCTACGGCATCCACGCCCTGGGGGCGAGCCTCGACCTGCTCCTGGGCCTGGGGCCCGAGGCGGTGGAGCGCCGGGTGCTCGCGCTCGCCGAGCGGGCGGCCCGGGGTCTCGCCGAACGGGGGTTCGCCCTCGCCGCCCCGCGGTCTCCGGGCGAGGTCTCCGGGATCGTCGCCGGCACCCACCCCGACCGCTCCGCCGACGAGCTGGCCGAAGCCCTGGCCGAGCGCGGCGTGATCGTCTCGGCCCGTGCCGGCCGTCTCCGCGTCTCGCCGCACGTCTACAACGCGGACGAGGAGCTCGACCGCCTCTTGGCCGAGCTCGACCGGCTCCTCTGAGCCCCCCGCCGGCCGAACCCGGCGCCAGCGTGGCCGGCAAGTTGCATCCCCTCTCCGCCCGGAGACCGGCTCCCGATGAACCGCTCGCGCGCGCTCTCGCTCTTGCTCTGGTGGCTGCTGCTCGCCTCCCTCTGGGTGGTGCTCTCGGGCGACACCGGCCCCTGGAGCCTGGCCGCGGGCGCCCTGGTGGCGGTGGCGGCGAGCTGGCTCCAGGCCGCGGCCCGCCACGCCGACGCCACCGTCTCCCGGCCGTCGCGGGCCTGGTGGAAGACGGCGGCACGCCTGCCCGCGCGGGCGGGCCGCGACGCCGCGGGCCTCGCGCTCGCGCTCTGGCGGCGCCTGGCGCACGGCGAGGAGCTTCCCGGCGGCTTCCGGGCGGTGCCCTACGAGCGCGTGGGCCGGAACCCCTCGGAGCGCACCCACCGCACCCTCGCCACGATCGGGATCTCGCTTCTGCCGAACAGCTACGTCCTGGGGATCGACCGCGACGAGGAGCGGATCGTGGTGCACGAGATGATCGAGCGCGAGGAGCCCCTGCTGTGAGCCCGTGGCTCGCGGTCGCCGCCCTGCTCCTGCTGGCCCTGGCGGCGACCGGTTGGGTCTGCCTGCGCGGCTCGGCGATCACCCGCCTCGTCGGCCTCGAGACGGCGAGCGTCCTCGCCTTCTTGCTGCTCCTCGTCCTCGCCCAGGCGTTCGGCCGCGCCGCCTACCTCGACGTCGCCCTCACCCTGGCCTTCGCTTCCTTCCTGGGATCGCTCGCGCTCCTCAGGTTCCTGGAGCGCTGGTTGTGAGCGCCGCCGGCGTCGTCGAGACCGTGCTCCTCGTCGCCGGCCTGGCGACCGTGGGGGTCGGTGTGACCGGCGTCCTGATCGGCCGCGACGGCTACGCCAAGCTGCACTTCGCCGCGCTCGTCTCCACCCTGGCCGTGCCGCCGGTGGTGGCGGCGGTCGCCGTCGCCCAGGGGCTCACCACCGGCGCCGCCAAGACGGTGGTGGCCGGGCTCCTGGTCTGGGCGACCAGCCCGGTCCTCACCCACGCCACCGCGCGGGCGGCGCGGATCCGGGAAGAGGGGGGCTGGCGCGTCCTGCCCGGCGAAGAGACGCCGGGGGAGGTCCAGGAGGACGAGGAGGAGGACGGCGCGTGACGACGATCGTCCTCCTCCTGGTGTTCCTGGTGGCCGGCGGCGGCACGGGCGTCGTCCTCACCCGCGACCCCCTGCGGCAAGCCATGGCGTCCGGCTTCTTCGCCCTGACGCTCGCCCTCCTCTTCCTGGTCCTCCAGGCGCCGGACGTGGCGATCTCCGAGATCGTCGTGGGGGTGGTCGTCGTCCCCTTGCTCGTGGTCCTGGCCCTCGCCAAGGCGGAGGAGTTCGGCCGCCACCACCGGCGGGCCGAGGGAGCGCGGGACGAGGAGGCCATGGCGGGGGACCAAGGGCCGGGCGAAGAGGGAGGCGGGGGATGAGCGCCCGGGTGCGCCTCTGGACCTTCGCCGTGGCGGCGCTGGTGATGGGCGGCCTCCTCGCCTGGGGCCTCTTCGAGCTGCCGCCGGCCGGCACCTTCGCGAGCCCCTACGGCGAGCGGCTGACCGCCCTCGGCCTCGGCGAGCGCCACGCCGACAACGTGGTGACGGCGGTGCTCTTCGATCTCCGGAGCATCGACTCCCTGGGCGAGGAGCTCATCCTGTTCACCGCGGTCGCCGGGGTGGCTCTGCTCCTGCGTCCGCTCCCCGGCGAGCAGAAGGAGCCCTCGGAGGAGGAGCTGCCCGAGCGCGAGGCCCCGCCGACCAGCGCTGCGGTCCGCGTGGTCGGCTTCGGCTTCGCCGCGGTGGCCGGCCTCTACGGCCTGCTGCTCGTCGCCCGTGGCCACCTGAGCCCGGGCGGCGGCTTCCAGGGCGGCGTCCTGGCGGCGGGGGCGGTGATGCTCCTCTACCTGGTGAGCGACTACGACGCCTTCAGCCGCCGCGCCTCTCTACCCCTGGTGCAGCTCCTCGAGGGGACCGGGGTGGCGGCGTACTCGCTCGTCGGCCTGGCGGGGATGCTCTGGGGCCCGGCCTTCCTGGCCAACGTCCTGCCCGCGGGGCGGGCCGGCGACCTCCTGTCGGCCGGGGTCGTGCCCTTGCTGAGCGTGGCGGTCGGCCTCGCCGTCGGGGGCGGATCGGTGCTGCTCGTGGTCGACTTCCTGGAGCAGACCCTGGTCATCCGGGCGGGGCGGTGGTGGCGATGAGCCCGGCGCTCTACCTGCTGGTCGTCTGGCTGGTCCTCGTCGGGCTCTACGGCATGGTCACCAGCCGCAACCTGGTCCACCTGATCGGCTGCCTGGGGGTCGTCCAGTCCGCGGTCTACGTCCTGCTCCTCGCCCTCGGCTTCCGGCGCGGCGGCACCGCGCCGGTCTTCGGCGAGATCGCGCGGCGGGCGGTCACCGTCGACCCCGTGGTGCAGGCGATGACGCTGACCAACATCGTCGTCGGCGCGGTGGTCACCGCCCTCCTGCTGGCGCTCGCCGTCCAGGCGGAGAAGCGCTTCGGCACCCTGGACCCGGACGAGCTCCGGGCCCTCGAGGGGTGAGCGCCGGTGGGCTCTTCGCTGATCCCGCTCTCGCTCGCGATCCCGGCTCTCGCGGCGGCCTTGCTGATGGCGGCGGAGAGCCACCTTCCCCGGTGGCTGGTCGACGCCGTCGCGGTGGCCGCGGCCGGCGTGACCGCCGCCCTCTGCACGACCCTCTTCGTGGCCACCCGGAGCGGGGCCCTGGTCTACTGGTTCGGCGGCTGGCGGCCGCGGGGAGGCGAGGCGGTGGGGGTGCCCTTCGTGGTCGACCCGCTGGCCGCCGGGCTCGCGGCGCTCGGTGCCGCCATGGTACTCGTCGGGCTGGTCTACTCGATCCGCTACTTCGCGGCCGCAGGATCGCTCTTCCACGCCTTGATGCTGCTCCTGCTGACGGGGATGGTCGGGTTCTCGTTCGCCGCCGACCTCTTCGACCTGTTCGTCTTCTTCGAGCTCATGGGGGTCTCGGCCTACGCCCTGACCGGCTATCGGACCGAGGGCGCCGGCCCGCTCCAGGGGGCGCTCAACTTCGCCGTGGTCAACACCCTGGCGGGCTCGGTGGCGGTGGTGGGGATCGTCCTGCTCTACGGCCGCACCGGCGCCCTGGCGTTCGCCGGCGTCGGGCGGGGGCTGGCGGGCGGTCCGCTCGACGGCCTGGTGATCGTCGCCCTGGCGGCGATCTTCTCCGGCCTGCTGGGCAAGGCGGGCGCCGTGCCCTTCCACTTCGCCCATGCCGACGCCCACGCGGTCGGCCCGACCCCGGTGCTGGCGGTCTTCTCCGGCGCCATGCTGCCGGTGGCCGTGCTCGGGCTGGCGCGCCTCTACTGGTCGGTCTTCGCGCCGGCCCTGGCGGGGCGTGCCGCCGGTCCCCGCGCGCTGCTGCTCGCGGTCGGCGCCCTGACCGCCCTGGTCGCCGCGGTCATGTGCTTGACCCAGCGCCACTTGAAGCGCCTCCTGGCGTTCTCGTCTCTGAGCCACGTCGGCCTGTTCCTGGTCGGAGTCGGGCTGCTCGAGCCCAAGGGCCTGGCGGGCACCGGGATCTACGTCCTGGGTCACGCCTGCTCGAAGGGGGCGCTCTTCCTGACCGTCGGCGTGCTGCTCCACCACTACGAGACGGTGGACGAGCTGGAGCTCGCCGGGCGGGGGCGGGAGCTGCCCCTGGCCGGGGTCCTGTTCGGGGTGGCAGGCCTCGGGCTGATCGGCGTGCCCCCGTTCGCCTCGGCCCTCGGCAAGGCGATGGTGGAGGAGGCCGCGAAGAGCGCCGGCCAGGGCTGGGTGAGCCCGCTCTTCATCGTCGTCTCGGCGCTCACCGGCGCCGCGGTCTTCCGGGCCGGCGGGCGCGTCTTCCTGGGCTGGGGCCCGCCCCGCGAAGAGCTCGCCGAGCTGGCGAGCGAGGGGGAGGAGGTGGAGCGGGAGACGAAGGACGGTGCGCGGAGGACGCCGGCGGTGATGATGGCGCCGACCTTCGCGCTGGTGCTCGCGGCGCTGGCCGCGGGCCTGTGGACCGGATGGGCCCACGTCCTGGTGGGCGCGGCCGATCGGTTCGAGGGCACACGGGGTTACGCGGCGCAGGTGCTCCGGGGGGTCCGCCCGCCGCTCGCCGCGCACTCAGTGGCGGCGGTGGCGGCGGCGGAGGCGCTCTCCTGGGGCTGGCTTCCGGCGGCCCTGGCGGTGGCGGGAGCCCTCGCGCTGGCGCTCGCGATCCTCTTCCGGGAGCGGCTCGGGCGCGCCTGGCGCGAGCCCGTGGTGCGCGGCCTCGCGCTCGTCCTGGCGCCGCTCAAGAAGGCGCACAGCGGCCACCTGGGGGACTACGTCACCTGGCTCACGGTGGGGGTTGCGGCGGTGGGCGTGGCCGCGGCGCTGCTTCTCGGCTAGCGCCCACCGGGCCGCGAAGCCCTTGCGGCTACAATCCGGGAGGCCGGCTCCCCCCGTCATGCGACCCTCGCGCCTCATCGCCAGCCTCGCCCTCGCGGGCTGTGCGGCGCTGCCGTCGGCCCAGCCGGCCCGCGCACAGGAGACGCGGTACACCCGGCCGGTCGAGGTGCCCCGGCCCGGCTGGGTGCGCGTGGCCCTCGATGCGGACGTCCTGCGCAAGGCCGAGGGCGCCGGCGGCTCGCCGCGATTGTTCGGTCCCGAGGGCGAGGACGTGCCGTTTCGCCGGGTGCCGGCGGAGGCGGCCGGAGCGCGCGTGCCGGCGGTGCGCGCGGGCGTCGGTCCGGGCCCCCGGGGCGGCTGGCAGGTGCTGGTGACCCTGGGCGACCAGCCGGCGCACCACGACCGGCTGGTCCTCGGCCTGGCGGCCCCGCCCCCGGCCGGCACCCTGCGGCTCGACGGCAGCTCCGACGGCGAGACCTGGCGGCTCCTGGTGGTCGGATCGCTCGTACCGGCGGCGGGGGCGGGTCCGGCGGACGGCGCGGTCGTCGCGGGCCTGCCCTACCCGGCCTCCGACGTCCGGCTGCTCCGGCTCTCCGGGTGGCCGGCGGGCGGCGGTCCGCCCGAGATCCGGGGAGCCGCCGTCGAGTCGGTGCCGGCGCGCTCCTTCCACCTCGCCCTGCCACGGCCCGACTGCCGGTCGTCCGATCCGCCGTCCGCGGCGTCGGCGCGTACCGTCTGCCGCCTGCCGGTCGGAGGCTCGGGGCGCTACCTGCGCCGGCTGGACTTCGTGGTCGGAGGGGAGGGGCCGATCGGGTACCGCCTGTTCGAGGCCGAGGAGGGGCGGTGGGAGCCGGTCGGCGAAGGGGTGTGGGGGCCCGTCGCCGGCGAGGCGCCTCGCTGCCTGCCGCTCGAGCTCGCGATCTCGGGGCCGGCCGAGTCGCTGCGCCTGGAGCTCTACTCGACCGCCGGCGAGGCTCCGGCGCTCGAAGACTACGGCGCGGACTTCACCGGCGAGGCGCTCTTGTTCCGGGCGCGCCGGGCGGGCACCCACACGCTCGCCTACGGGTCGGGCGTGGTCCAGGTCTCGCCGGGCGCCGCCCCGAGGCCGCCGCCGGACGCCGAGGTGATGCGGCTCGAGGCCGGCGCCGCGGAAGCGAGCGCGGCCTCCGGCGCGCCTCCCTCGCTCCCCGACTCGGGGGTCGCGGCCCCCGCGATCCACTTCGCCGGGACCTGGCCGGTGACCGCGGACGAGAAGCCCGAGCCCGGAGAGCTCTACCGGCTGGTCCTGCCGCCGCCGGTCTACGGCGTCGCCCGGCCCGACCTCGGCGATCTGCGCCTGATCGCGGCCGACGTGCAGGTGCCTTACGCCCGCTGGCGGCCGGCGGAGCCGGTGCCCGCCGCCCAGCTGCGGACCGCGGCGCCGGTTCCGGCGGAGACCGCGGGCCACAGCCGCCTGGACCTGGTGCTCCCCATCCCCGGGCTGCCCCTCTCGTCGCTCGTCCTGAGCGCTCCGGCCGGCCGCTTCGGGCGCCGGGTGCGGGCGCTCTACCAGAACGGCGCCGAGGGCGCGGCGAGCGCGGCGCCGCAGGCGGCGAGCCCCTGGCTCGAGTGGCAATGCACCGCCCGCGCCCCGCTGCCCTGCCGGATCACCCTGGCCCTCGAAGGGGGGCCGGCCACCCGGGTGATCGTGGAGATCGACGACCGGGGCGCGCCACCGCTCGGTCAGGTCGACCTCGAGGTCTGGCGCCGGCGCGACCTGCTCCTGTTCCCGTGGCCCTCCGGCGAGCGGGCGCTGGCGCTGGGCGCCGGAGCCGAGGATCTCGAGGCGCCGGACGAAGACCTGGCGAGCCGCCTCGACGAGCTCCTGGCCCGCCCCTGGCGCGACGCCCAGGTCGTCCTCGACCCGACGGAAGGGGCGGACGGGAGTGGGCGCCTCGGCAGCTGGGCGGTGGCCATGGCCCTGGTCCTGGCGGCCGCGCTCCTGCTGTTTCTCCTGCACCGCGTGCTGCGCGAGCAGGAAGAGCGGTAACCTCCGAGGTGGAGGAGCCGATGGAGGGCGAGCTCTCGCGGGGATGGAGGCTGTTGCTCGGAGCGGCGGCGCTGGTGGTCGTGGTCGCCGGCCTGAAGGCGGCGTCGGTCTTCTTCCTGCCGCTGCTGCTGGCGCTGTTCCTGACCATCCTCTCGCTGCCCCTGCTGCGCTGGCTCCGGGGCCGCCGCCTGCCGGCCGTGGCGGCGATCGCGCTGACCATGCTGGCGGTGGCCGCCCTCCTCGGGCTGGTGGCGCTGGTCCTCTCCGCCTCGATCGATTCGCTCACCGAGAAGCTCCCGGCCTACCAGCAGCAGGCGCGCGCCGGCGCTGGCCGGGTGCTCGGCTGGCTCGAGGTGCGCGGCATCGACCTCGCCGAGAGGATCTCGATCGAGGCGCTCGACCTGGGGGCGCTGGTCAACGTGATCGGCAACACCTTCCGCGGCGTGGCGACGGCGCTCTCGAGCTTCCTGCTCGTGCTCCTCATGATGGTCTTCATGCTCTGGGAGTCGATCATCCTGCCCGGCAAGCTGGCCGTCGCCGAGCGTCGCGGGCGTCTCGACCTCGGCCGGCTCGCGCCGATCGTCGAGCGGGTCCAGCGCTACTTGATCCTGAAGACCCTGATCAGCCTGGCGACCGGCGTGGCGGTCGGGCTCCTGACGCTCTTCGTGGGCCTCGACTTCGCCCTCTTCTGGGGCTTCGTCGCCTTCATCCTCAATTTCATCCCGAACGTCGGCTCGCTCCTGGCGGCGCTGCCCGCCCTCGCCCTGTCGCTGATCCAGCTCGGAGTGGGGCGGACGCTCGTGATCGCCTCCGGGTACCTGGTGATCAACGTGGTGCTCGGCAACGTCGTCGAGCCGGCCGTCATGGGCCGGGGTCTGCGCCTCTCGCCGCTCGCGATCTTTCTCTCGCTGATCTTCTGGGGCTGGCTCTGGGGGGCGCTGGGGATGATCCTGTCGGTGCCGCTGACCGTGTCGTTGAAGATCCTGCTCGAGAACACCGAGAACCTCGCCTGGGTGGCTGCCCTGCTCGACCGCCGGCCGCGCGAGGTCGTCTGACGCCGCGAAATTTCCCCCTCCCGGGAGCCGTTGGAACGAGTGCCGGCGGGCGTGGACGCCCGGCCGACCGCTTCCGCCGCTCGACCGGCGCCCTCCTTTCGACGATTGACAGACCCGGCCCCGGTGGTATCATCCCCTCGAATCAGCACTAAAGTGGTGCTGATTCGCGAAGGGGCTCCGCGACGGGGTCCCGAGGCCGCGGGACGAGAGGCAGAGACGATGCTCCGGATCACCAAGCAGACCGACTACGGGATCGTGCTCCTGACCCACATGGCGAGCGATCCCGAGCGGCTGGTCAACGCCCCCGAGCTGGCGCAGGAGACCTCCTTGCCGCAGCCGATGGTGGCGAAGATCCTGAAGCTCCTGGCGCGCGCCGCGATCCTCGAGTCCCATCGCGGGGTCAATGGCGGGTACTGCCTGGCCCGGCCGCCCGAGGAGATGTCGGTCTCCGAGGTGATCACCGCCCTCGAAGGGCAGATCGCCATCACCGAGTGCACCGACGACACCGAGGGCCTGTGCGCGCAAGAGCAGGTCTGCCAGGTCCGGAGCAACTGGAACCGGATCAACCTGGCGATCCACGAGGCCCTCGACCGGATCTCGCTCGTGGAGATGACCGGCCCGGTCCGCGTACCGCGGCCCGCCCGGCTGGTGCAGATCGCCGGCTGCCGCGCGCCGGTCGGCGAGAGCGTCGAGGCCGAGGCGCTCTAGGGCAGACGACAGTCTCGAGCGCGGCGCGCCACGGCGGGCCGCCACCCGTATCGACGAACACCGAACGAACCGAGGACACACCATGGCCGAGCCATCGACCCAGACCCAGCTTCTCGAAGAGGTCGCCAACCGCGAGTACGCCTTCGGCTTCGTGACCGACGTGGAGCAAGACACCTTGCCCCCCGGGCTCGACGAGGGCGTCGTGCGGGCGATCTCGGCCCGAAAGGGCGAGCCGGAGTGGATGACCGAGTGGCGCCTCAAGGCCTACCGGGGATGGCTGAAGATGAAGGAGCCGACCTGGGCCAAGGTGCACTACGAGCCGATCGACTACCAGGCGATCTCCTACTACTCGGCGCCGCGCTCGAAGGACGACCTGCCGAAGAACCTGGACGAGATCGACCCGGAGATCCTGCGCACCTACGAGCGCCTGGGCATCCCGCTCGAGGAGCAGAAGATGCTCGCCGGCGTGGCGGTCGACGCGGTTTTCGACAGCGTCTCGGTGGCGACCACCTTCAAGGCCAAGCTGGCCGAGATGGGGGTCATCTTCTGCTCGATGTCGGAGGCGATCCGCGAGCATCCCGAGCTGGTCAAGAAGTACCTGGGCTCGGTCGTGCCGCGCACCGACAACTTCTTCGCCGCGCTCAACTCGGCGGTCTTCTCCGACGGCTCGTTCGTCTACGTGCCCAAGGGCGTGCGGTGTCCGATGGAGCTCTCGACCTACTTCCGGATCAACGCCATGAACACCGGGCAGTTCGAGCGCACCCTGATCGTCGCCGACGAGGGCGCGTACGTCTCCTACCTCGAGGGCTGCACGGCGCCGATGCGCGACGAGAACCAGCTCCACGCGGCGGTGGTCGAGCTGGTCGCCCTCGACGACGCCCAGATCAAGTACTCGACGGTCCAGAACTGGTACCCGGGCGACCCCGAGACCGGCAGGGGCGGCATCTTCAACTTCGTCACCAAGCGGGGCCTCGCCGCCGGCCGTAACTCGAAGATCTCCTGGAGCCAGGTCGAGACCGGCTCGGCGATCACCTGGAAGTACCCGAGCTGCATCTTGAAGGGCGACAACTCGGTGGGCGAGTTCTACTCGGTGGCGGTGACCCGGGGCTACCAGCAGGCCGACACCGGCACCAAGATGACCCACGTGGGCAAGAACACCAAGAGCGTCATCGTGTCGAAGGGGATCTCCGCCGGCCACGGCCAGAACACCTACCGCGGCGGGGTGAAGATCCTGCGCAGCGCGGACGGCGCGCGGAACTTCTCGCAGTGCGACTCGATGCTGATCGGCGACCAGTGCGGCGCCCACACCTTCCCCTACATCGACGTCCAGAACCCGACCGCCAAGATGGAGCACGAGGCCACGACCTCGAAGATCGGCGAGGACCAGATCTTCTACTGCAACTCGCGCGGTCTCGACGACGAGACGGCGGTGTCGATGATCGTCAACGGCTTCTGCAAGGAGGTCTTCAAGGAGCTCCCGATGGAGTTCGCGGTCGAGGCCCAGAAGCTCTTGGAGATCAGCCTGGAAGGCAGCGTTGGATGAGTCGAACCCCCGCCCGCCCCGGCCGAGACGGAGCTCGGCCGCTTCACGCGCCGGAGGCGGACCCCGCGTGAGGCGAAGGGCGACGAACGAATGAAGCGGCCGAGCTCTGCCTCGGCCGAACGCTTCCGCAACCGACGAACGCAACGAACGAAACACGAGATACGAGACCGACCATGCTGCTCGAGATCCAGAACCTCCACGCCTCCGTCGAAGGCAACGAGATCCTCAAGGGGATCGACCTCCAGCTCGACTCCGGGCAGGTGCACGCCATCATGGGCCCGAACGGCTCGGGCAAGTCGACGCTCGCCCAGGTGCTCGCCGGCCGCGAGGAGTACGAGGTGACCGCCGGGCGGGTCCTCTACAAGGGACGCGACCTGCTCGAGATGCCGCCCGAGGAACGGGCGCGCGAAGGCATCTTCCTCGCCTTCCAGTACCCGGTCGAGATCCCCGGGGTGTCGAACACCTACTTCCTGAAGGCGGCGCTCAACGCCATCCGCAAGCACCGCGGCGAGCCCCAGGTCGACGCCATGGACTTCCTGGCCCTGGTGCGCGAGAAGATGAAGCTGGTCAAGATGGACCAGGCACTGCTCAACCGGCCGGTCAACGAGGGCTTCTCCGGCGGCGAGAAGAAGCGCAACGAGATCTTCCACATGTCGGTGCTCGACCCCACGCTGGCGGTGCTCGACGAAACCGACTCGGGGCTCGACATCGACGCCCTGCGCATCGTCGCCGACGGCGTCAACAGCCTGCGTAGCGCCGAGCGGGCGTTTCTCGTCATCACCCACTACCAGCGCCTCCTGAACTACATCGTGCCCGACGTGGTGCACGTGCTGGTCGACGGCCGGATCGTCCAGACCGGCGGCCCGGAGCTCGCCGAAGAGCTCGAGGAGAAGGGCTACGGCGCCGCCGAGCGGGGCCTCGCCGCGGCGCCGGCCGGCCGGCCGGAGATGGGCGCGCGATGACCGTCGCGAACGCCCGTCCCGAGGAGGCGCAGAGCGCCTGGCTCGACGACTTCGAGGCCTTCGACCGCGCGCGCTCCGGACACGAGCCGGCATCGGTGGGAGCGATCCGCCGCCGGGCGATCGAGCGCTTCGCCGAGCTCGGCTTCCCGTCGATTCGCCAGGAGGACTGGCGGTTCACCAACGTCGCCCCGATCGCCCGCCGCGAGTTCCACCGGCCCGAGCCGGGCGCCGGCGAGGTCGGCCGCCGCGAGGTCGAGCCCTGGCTCTTCGAGAGCGCACGGGCCCACCTGGTGTTCGTCGACGGGCGGCTTCGGCCCGAGCTCTCGAACACCGAGAAGCTGCCGTCCGGCACCGTGCTCGGCGGCCTGGGCGACGCCATGCTCGAGCAGCGGGGGCTCGCCGAAGCGCACCTGGCTCAGCATCTGGCCCGCCACGCCGCCTTCGACGAGCAGCCGTTCGTGGCCCTCAACACCGCCTACATGGCCGACGGCGCGTTCTTCTACCTGCCGCCTCGGACGGTGATCGAGGAGCCGATCCACGTGCTCCATCTCGCGACCGGCGCGGCCGACTCCGCCGGCCGGCCGGCGGTCACCTTTCCGCGCAACCTCGTGGTGCTCGGCGAGGCGAGCCAGGCGACGGTGGTCGAGACCTTCGCCGGGCCGGAGGGGGCGGAGTACTTCTCCTGCCCAGTGACCGAGGTGGTGTGCGGCGACGGCTCGGTGCTCGACCACTACAAGATGCAGCAGGAGTCGACCGCCGCCTACCACGTCGCGACCTTCCAGCTCCACCAGGGGCGCTCCTCGAGCTACGCCCTGCACTCGATCTCCCTGGGCGGGGCGCTGGTGAGAAACGACGTCAACACGCTCCTCGACGGCGAGGGCTCGGACTCGGTCTTGAACGGCCTCTACATGGTCAAGGGCACGCAGTTCGTCGACCACCACATGCGGGTCGAGCACGCCAAGCCGCACTGCCACAGCTTCGAGCTCTTCAAGGGGATCCTCGAGGAGCGCTCGCGGGCGGTCTTCAACGGGCTGATCCACGTCCATCCGGGCGCCCAGAAGACCGACGCCAAGCAGTCGAACCAGAACCTGCTCCTGTCGGACCAGGCGCTGGTCAACTCGAACCCCCAGCTCCTGATCTTCGCGGACGACGTCAAGTGCACCCATGGCTCGACCGTCGGCCAGCTCGACGACGACGCGGTCTTCTACCTGCGCTCGCGCGGCATCGGCCGGGAGGCTGCGCGGAGCCTGCTGGTCTACGCCTTCGCGAGCGACATCGTGGCGCGGATCAAGGTGCCCGAGCTGCGCCGCGACCTCGAGGAGCTCCTGTTCACCCGGTTGCCCAAGGGCGAAGTGGTGAGACAGGCGATCTAGGGCTTGGCGACGAGGATCATGAGACCTCCGGCCACAGCGCTTTCCGACGAGCGTGCCGTCACGCGGACGTATGACGTCGAGGCGGTGCGCGCGGAGTTCCCGGCCCTCCACCAGGAGGTCCACGGCCGGCCCCTGGTCTACCTCGACAACGCCGCCACCACGCAGAAGCCGCGGGCGGTGATCGCGGCGGTCGAGCGCTTCTACACCCGGGACTGCTCGAACATCCACCGCGGCGTCCACACCCTCGCCGAGCGCGCGACCACGGCCTACGAGGGCGCGAGGAAGCGCGTCGCCCGCTTCCTGGGCGCCGCCGCGCCGGCCGAGATCGTCTTCACCCACGGCACCACCGAGGCGATCAACCTGGTCGCCCGGAGCTTCCTCCGGCCGCGGCTCGCGCCCGGCGACGAGGTCCTGGTCTCCTGGATGGAGCACCACGCCAACATCGTGCCCTGGCAGATCGTGTGCGGCGAGGCGGGGGCGACGGTGCGGCCGGTCGCGATCGACGAGCGGGGCGTGCTCGACCTGGACGACCTCGAGCGCGCGCTCTCGCCGCGCACTCGGCTGGTGGCGGTCGGCCACGTCTCGAACGCCCTGGGCACGATCAACCCGGTGGCGCGGATCGTCGAGATGGCCCGCGCGCACGGCGTGCCGGTGCTGGTCGACGGCGCCCAGGCGGTGCCCCACCTGCCGGTCGACGTCCAGGCGCTGGGCTGCGACTTCTACGCCTTCTCGGGCCACAAGGTCTACGGCCCGAGCGGCATCGGCGCCCTCTGGGCCCGCCGCGAGCACCTCGCGGGCATGCCGCCGATGCTCGGCGGCGGCGACATGATCCGTTCGGTCTCCTTCGCGGGCACCACCTACGCCGAGCCGCCGACGCGCTTCGAGGCGGGCACCCCGAACATCGAAGGGGCCACCGGCCTGGCGGCGGCGCTCGACTTCCTCGCCGGGCTCGACCGCCGCGCCCTGGCGGTCCACGAGGAGGCGCTCCTCGCCCACGCCGTCGACGCGCTCTCGGCGCTCCCCGGCGTCTCGCTGGTGGGCACCTCGCCCGACCGCGCGGCCGTCGTGTCGTTCATCGTCGACGGCATCCATCCGCACGACGTGGGCACCATCCTCGACGGCCGGGGTGTGGCGGTCCGCGCCGGCCACCACTGCGCCCAACCGGTCATGCAACGCTTTCGCGTGCCGGCCACCGCCCGGGCCTCCTTCGCCCTGTACAACACTCACCACGAGGTGGAGGCCCTGGCGGCGGCGGTGCGGCACGCACAGGAGATGTTCGGCGTATGAGCGACCTTCGTGAGCTGTACCAGGAGGTGATCCTGGACCACAACAAGAGCCCCCGGAACTTCCGGGCGATCGAGCACGCCGACCGCCACGCCCACGGCGACAACCCGCTGTGCGGCGACGTGGTGGACGTCTACGCCGAGGTCGAAGGGGGCCGCATCACCGACCTGGCCTTCCAGGGCTCGGGCTGCGCCATCTCCCAGGCCTCGGCCTCCCTGATGACCGACGTGGTCAAGGGCCGAAGCGTCACCGAGGCCCGCGACATGGTCGCGCGGTTCCGGGAGCTGCTGACCGACGAGGACGGCGACGGCGCGGAGCCGGAGGAGCTCGGCAAGCTGGCGGTCTTCGCCGGCGTCAAGAACTACCCGATGCGGGTCAAGTGCGCAACCCTCGCCTGGCACACGCTGGCGGCCGCTCTGGATCGCGACGGCGAGGCCGAGGAACCCGTGACCACCGAGGACTGACATGGCCTACAGCAACAACCCGGTGAAGCTCGATCCCGACGACGGCGCCGCGGGTGCCTCGAGCCGGGACCCCCACGCGCCGGCGGCGCCCGAGCCGGCCGCCGAGCCCGCCTCGGCTCCGGAGGCGGCGCCCCGCGAGGACGGTCCCGGCCTCGAGGACCGGATCGTCCAGGCGCTCAAGACGGTCTACGACCCCGAGATTCCGGTGGACGTCTACGAGCTCGGCCTGATCTACGACCTCGACGTCGACGAGGCGACCCGCACGGTCCACGTCAAGATGACCCTCACCTCTCCCGCCTGCCCGGTGGCCGGCTCGCTGCCCGGGGAGGTCCAGCAGCGGGTGGAGAGCGTCGCCGGCGTCGAGCGGGCGGAGGTCGAGATCGTCTGGGACCCGGCCTGGAACCCGAGCATGATGTCGGAGGTGGCGAAGCTGGAATTGGGCTTTTTCTGACCTTCGTCCAGGGGCTCGTCCGCCGGGGCCGGGGCCGCGCGTGAGAGGAATTTCCGCCCGCCGCGGCGGGTTGGCGTGCAAAGGCTTTCTCTAGTGCTGTCGCGGTTCTCGGGTCCTCGCGATCGCCCTTTCGGGTTCAGGGCGGGACAGGAGGCACCGAAATGCGGTAAAGTATGTGTCCCAAGCCTTCGGTGGAGAGCGACATGTCGGCGATCGACCAACCTTTGGAAGAGGAATCCTTCGACGCGCTGCTCGAGCGACTGCGGCCGCGCCTGAAGCAGATCCTCTACCGGTACCAGGTTCCCCCCGAGGATGCCGAAGACATCCTCCAGGAAGCCCTGCTGGCCACGGTGCTCAAGTGGGAGCGGATCAAGAACCCGGAAGCCTGGCTGGTCGTCACCCTCAAGAACCGCTGCCTGATCTACTGGCGCCGCCGCCGCGGCAGCCTGTGCACGGCGGTCGACGCCGTGGCGCTCGAGCTGCTCTCCGAGCCGGAGGACCCGCCGCAGGAGCGCGACCACCTGCGCTGGGACCTCGACAACCTGATCGAGAACCTCCCCTCCCGCCATCAGGACCTGCTGCGCATGCGCTACCTCATGGGGCACAGCCCTTCGGAGGTGGCCGAGCGCCTGGGCTACTGCCAGTCGAGCGTCCGCAAGCTGGCGAGCCGCTGCCTGGCGCGTCTGAGCGAGCAGGTGGAGGCCGAGAAGACTCCGGAGTGAAGGCCGCCGTCCAGACCACTAGCGCCCGGCGCTCCCGGGCCGGGGCCTCGCCGTTCGCCGTCCGGCGGTTGGCCGCCGCGATCCTGATGACTCCCTTGCTGGCCTTGGGCCCCGCCGCCTGCTCGCGCGGTTCCGCATCGGCCCCCGCGCCCTCGGCCGACGGCGCCCAGGCCGGAGCGGCCGCCGGTCCCACCACCTCGGGGGCCGCCGTCGGCGCTTCCGCCTCCTACGTCTCCGAGGTCGAGGCCTGGCGCGACCAGCGGGTGAGCTCCCTCACCTCCGAGGACGGCTGGCTCTCCCTGGTCGGTCTCTACTGGCTCGAGCCGGGGGAGAACAGCTTCGGCAGCCGGCCCGACAACTCGCTCGTCTTCCCCGAGAAGGCGCCCGCCCAGGCCGGGAGCTTCCGGCTCGCCGACGGCAAGGTCACGGTCGAGCCCGCACCGGGCGCGGGCCTGGCGCTGGCGGACGCGCCGGACCAGCCGCTGGCGGGCAAGGTGCTGACCAGCGACGCCCAGGGCGAGCCGACGGTCCTCACGCTCGGCAGCCTGCGCTTCTACGTCATCGAGCGGGGCGACCGGGTGGGGGTGCGGGTCAAGGACACCGAGAGCCCTGCGCGGGCGGCGTTCTCGGGCCTCGACTACTTCCCGATCGATCCCGCCTGGAAGGTGGAGGCGCGCCTCGAGCGCTCTCCCGGCGCCACGGTGCCGGTGCCCAACGTGCTCGGCCAGGTCGAGGACGCTCCGTCGCCCGGCACCCTGGTCTTCGAGCTCCCCGGCGGCGCAGGCCGGAGGTTCAGCCTCCACCCGATCCAGGAGGGGGACTCCGACGAGCTGTTCATCGTCTTCGGCGACCCGACGAACGGACGGCTCACGTACGGCGGCGGCCGATTCCTGTACGCCGACCCGCCCGGCCCGGACGGCCGCGTGGTCCTCGACTTCAATCGCGCCTACAACCCGCCCTGTGCGTTCACTCCGTTCGCCACCTGTCCCCTGCCGCCCCCCGGCAACAAGCTGCCGCTCGCGGTGACCGCGGGCGAGAAGAAGTACGCGCACGAAGTGCCGCACTCGGGCTGAGGCCGGGCCGGGGGCTCCCGCCCTTGCGGACGGCGCGGCTTGCTCGCAAGGTGAGACGGAGGAGCCGCGCCTCGGACATGGACCGCGCTTGGCCGGCCAGGACTCCGCGGGGTCTCGTTGGGCGCGGTCCATGACGCCGCCGGTCGGGAGCCCCCGGCCCTCCATCGTCGGACTCCTCGATGGCGGGGATTCGAGCGTCCAGTCCCCGGGTTGCGGGGCCGGACTCTTCGACGTGCAGGTTTCACTGGTCTGCGCTCACACTCGAAGGGCTCGGACCCCGAACCACGGCCGAGGCAG
>CAWIQD010000025.1:0-255000 GCA_963837945.1 uncultured Acidobacteriota bacterium | reverse complement strand
GCCCACGGCACGGCGTGCGCCTCTCGCGACTCGATGCTCGACTCGATCCAGATCGAGACCGAGCGCCGCGGCGATACGGTCTACGTCACCACCCGGATCCCGGAGGTCCACTACGGCAGCGCGGCTCTCGACCTCTCGATCGAAGTGCCGGCGCAGCTCGCGGTCGAGGGCCGGGACGGCAGCGGCGAGTCGACCATCCGCTCCGTCGCCTCGCTCGACTTCCACGACGGCTCCGGCACGATCGAGATCTCCGACGTCGCCGGCCAGGTCCGGATCGAAGACGGCTCCGGTGCGCTCAGGGTGCTCGGCGTGGGCGGTGACCTCGAGATCGAAGACGGCTCCGGCGCGATCGAGGTCAAGGGCGTGAGCGGCACGGTGCGGCTCTCCGACGGCTCGGGCGAGATGACCGTCTCCGACGTCGGCCGCGACGTGGTCGTCGACGAAGACGGCTCGGGCGGGATGGAGATCACCGGCGTCGGCGGCAACGTCCTGGTGCGGCGCGACGGCTCGGGCGGCATCCGGGTCCGCGACGTCCAGGGCGACTTCACGGTGGCTCGCGACGGCTCCGGCGGGATCGACTTCGACGGCGTCCACGGCCGGGTGTCGATCCCGCACTAAAGGGCGCGTCCAGAAATAGCTGCGGCATTCGGGCACCCCTGCATCCCTCCTCGCGGCGTTGCGCTCCCTGCGGCATAGGACCGGGGCTATGCCTCGGTCGCGCGCCTTGCGAGGAGGGCGCCCGGACGCCCTCGGTTCACGCACTTATTTCTGGACGAGCCCTAAAGGGCGAGCGGCTATCCGGCCGTCCGCCCGGCCGCCGCTTCCACGCGGCGCACGGCGAGCGCCGAGGCGGCGAAGAGCACCAGCACCAGCCAGACGAGGTATGCGAGGGCGAGGTGCACGAGCTGCAGCCAGACCGGCGCGGCCAGCCGGATGTTGAGCAGGCCGGCCGCGAGCTGGAGCACGAAGACGCCAGCCAGCCCCGCCGCCAGCCGCGCGACTCGCGGGCCGGGCCGCAACCAGCGCACCGCGCCGCCCATGAGCGCCAGGTAGCCGCCGACGCCGACCGCCAGGAAGGGGTGGAGCACGCGCAGGCGGACCAGGAGGCGGGCTGCGGGCGAGAGGCGGCGGACCACTTCGTCCGTCAGGCTCGCCACCGGGAACAAGGTGTCGCCCAGGGCGGTGACCGCGCCGCTCGCGCCGAGACCGCAGAGAGCGACGAGGCCGATCCCGAGCAGAACGCCCGCCGCGCCTTGCCCGCGGAACCGGGGCGCCTCGACCCCGGACGCCCACGCCGCGGTCAGAGCGAGCGAAGCCAGGAGCAGGAAGGTGTTCACCAGGTGCGCGGCCATGACCGTTCCGCGCAGCACCGAGGCGTTGCCGGCCACCAGGTCGAAGCGCACCAGCGCGGCGCCGATCATGGCCTCGACGAAGGTCAGGACGAGCGCCGCGAAGGCGGCCCGCGGGACCCGGTGGAAGCGCCCGAAGCGCCGGATCGCCCAGAGCACGAGCACGAGCACCAGGACGCCGATCAGGCCGCTCGTCGCGCGGTGGGTGAGCTCGATCACGGTCGCCATGGCGGGCGCCCGGGGCAGCACCTCGCCGTTGCACAGCGGCCAGTGGTTGCCGCACCCCGCGCCGGACCCGGTGGCCCGGACGAAGGCTCCCCACACCGCCGCCAGCACGGTGTAGGCGAGGACGAACCAGGCGAAGGCGGCGAAGCGCCGGGCGCGGGGCATGGCTCGGGCGACCGGCCTCAGCGGACCGTCGCCGGCTCCCTTCTCGCCTCGGGCCCGGGAGGCGCGGGTCGCTCGGCTCTCTTCCCGGCCGCGGCGTGGACCGGGATCCAGCCGCGCACCGAGCTCACCAGGAAGATCGAGTCGGCGCGCTCCAGGTCCTCCTTCGCCAGGAGCCGCTCGCGGATCCGGCCGCGCGCCAGGAGCTCGGCCCGGAAGGTCCCGGCGAGCAGCCCGGCGGCCACCGGCGGAGTGACGAGGTCGCCGCCCAGGTCGAGGACCAGGTTCGCCACCGTCGATTCGGTCAGCTCGCCCGCGCAGTTCCACAGGATCACGTCGTCGATCGCGCTCTCCGTGGCCCGCGCCTCGGCCAGGGCCTCGTCGTAGACCTGGCGCCGGGTCGTCTTGTGGAACAGGAAGCGGTCCCGGGCGTCGACGGGATGGCGCGCGAGGACGACCCGCCACGGCCGGCGGCGGCTCTCGAGCGCCGCCGTCTCGATCCTCAGACGGCCCTCCCGGTCGCAGAGCAGACGGACCTTGTGGCGCCGTGGTGGCAGGCGCTCGCCCTCCTCACCGAGACGCCGCCGGGCTTCCTCCGCGTCGAACGGGAAGTCGAAGTAGCCCGCCGAGGCGGCCATCCGATCGAGATGGCGCTCCAGCAGCCGGTATCTCCGGCGCGGCTCCCACAGGAAGGTCTCGAGCAGCTCGAACCGCGGCTCCTCGCGGGTCAGCACCAGCGCCTTGGTGCGGCTCTCGGCGAGCTCGCTCCGGGCCGACGAGTCCCAGACCACGCCGCCTCCGGTTCCGTACTCGAAGGCGAGCCCCGGTCTGCCGTCCTCGGAGGGCGCCACGCAGGCGGTCCGGATCGCGACGCTGAAGCGGGCCCGCCCCCCCGGCGCCACGAACCCGACGGCGCCGGTGTAGATCCCCCTGGGGGTCGTCTCGAGCCCGGCGATCAGCTCCATCGTCCGCACCTTGGGGGCGCCGGTGATCGAGGCGCACGGGAAGAGGGCGGCGAAAAGCTCGGGCAGGGGCGCGGAGGTCTCGGCCGCCACCTCGGAGGTGAGCTGGAAGAGGCTGGGGTAGCGCTCCACGTCGAACAGCCGCCGCACCGCGACGGAGCCCGCGCGCGCCACCCGGCCGAGGTCGTTGCGGGTCATGTCGACGATCATCACGTTCTCGGCGCGGTCCTTGGCCGAGGCGAGGAGCGCCGCAGCGGACGTGCGATCCTCGTTCGGGGTGCGGCCGCGCGCCGCCGTCCCCTTCATCGGCCGGCAGACGACCTCCCGGCCGTGCCGGCGGAAGAAGAGCTCGGGCGAGACCGAACAGATCGCCCGCTCGCCCAGCTCGAGGAACGCAGCGTAGGCGGCGTTGCCCTGAGCGCCCACCAGGCGCGCGAAGAGCGCCCAGGCGTCGGCCGGCCCCGCGCCGCCCGGCACGAGCCGTCCGCGCAGCCGGTAGGTGTAGTTCGCCTGGTAGGTCTCGCCGCGCGCGATCGCAGCCCGGATCGCGGCGATCGCGGCCAGGTACTCGCGCTCCGGAACCGAGGCCTCGGCCGCCAGGCCGCCGGCGCTTCCGCCGCCCCCGTCGGCCGGCCCCCGGGCGATCGTCTCGGGCGCGTCGAACAGGCCGAACCAGGCCGCCGGGAGCCCCGGCGGCAGCTCCCGGGTGACGAGCGCGCGGTCGAACCCGGGCGCCGCTTCGTAGGCCACGAAGCCCACCGCCCAGCGGCCGGCGCCGGCCGCCGCCTCGACCTCGCCCAGGAGGGCCGGGACCTCCTCCGGCCGGGCCGCGACGAGCACCCCCGAGGGGCGCCGGAAACGCCACCAGGGGCCCGGCCGCCCGCGCTCGTCCTCGCCGCGCAGCAGGGCCTGGACCGCGCCCCCGCCGACTCCCCGCGCCGCCCGGTCCGGGAGCGGCGAGCGGCCGATCCCGCGTCTCGGCCCTTCCCGCAAGCCCGGCCCGCTCGGCACGAAAGGCGCGCGCGTAGTCATCTAGTCGACGTAACCCAGGGCTTTGAGCTGCTCCTCGGAGGCGGCGTCGAGCTCCGCCGGCGGGATGTCGGAGGCCGCGCGCAGCCCCAGGCGGACGGTCCGCAGCCAGGTGGCGAGCTCCGCCGAGGGCCGGCCGCCCGGCGCGGCGAGATCGTGGAGCTCGGCGGGGTCGCGCGCGAAGTCGAAGAGATGGAGGCGGGCGCCGCCGTCGCGCACGTCGAGCAGCTCCTTGCGGTGGCCGTCGATCCGGGCCACCTCGAGCAGCCCGCCCAGGCGCGCGTCGGACGACCGGTGGGCGATCTGGACCGCTCCCTTGTGGGCCTGGAAGAACATGGTCCGCTCGGCGGGCGCCGGCGTGCCGCCGAAGACGGGCGACCAGTCGAAACCCCGGAAGCTGGCCGGCGCCGGCAGGCCGAGGAGCCCGAGCACCGTCGGGGCGACGTCGAGGAGCAGCGCCGGCCGCTCGATCGTCCCGGCCGGGATCCGCCCGGGCCAGACGAAGCCCAACGGGACGTGCAGGGTGTTCTCGTGGAGGTGCCGGCCGTGGCCCCAGTAGCCGTGATCCCCGAGGCTCTCGCCATGGTCGGCGAAGAACAGGATCAGGGTGTCGGCGGGGAGCCGGTCGCGGCCGCCGGACAGCCGGTCGAGGAGCCGCCCGATCTGCCGGTCGTCGAAGGCGATCTCGGTGTCGTAGCGGTCCTGCTTCGAAACCTCGGCGCCCGCCCGGATCCCGAGCGGCGCGGCGAAGGCCTCCTGGAAGCGGTAGGGCGCGTGGGGCTCCACGTAGTGGACCCAGGCGAAGTAGGGATGCTGCGGTTTCGCCGCCAGGTAGTCCTCGATCCAGTCGGCGGCGGCGGTGGTGAGGTCCTCCCCGGTGGCCTCCGAGTTGAACAGGCCGAACCAGCGCTTGCGGCTGAAGACCTCGTCGTACACCTGGAAGTGCTCGCCGAGGCCGGTGAGCTTGTCGCGCAGCGTCCAGTTGCCGACGAAGGCGGCCGTGCGGTAGCCGCGATGCGCCAGGAGCTTGGGCAGCGATTCGAGGCCGGGCCGGATGCGCAGGCCGTTGCGGGTCGAGCCGTGCTCGTGGGGAAACCGCGAGGTCAGCATCGAGCACAGCGAAGGGCTGGTGAGCGGCTCGACGGTCCGCGCCTCGGTGAACCGCTCGCCCCGGGCGAGGAGCCGGTCGATCCGGGGCGTGGTCGGCCGGCCGTAGCCGTAGCCCGACAGATGGTCGGAGCGCAGGGTGTCGATCGAGATCAGGAGGACGTTGGGAAAGCGCGGGCCCGGGTGCTGGGCGGCGGTCGTGGCAGCGACGCCGAGCGCGGCGAGTAGGGCCAGCCCGCCCGCGAGCCGCAACCCGCTCCCGACCTTCGCTCCCAAAGGTTTCCTCGATTCGATGACCTGCATGGAGGCCGCAACCGTCCCGGGCGCCGACGATATCAAAGGGAAGCGATCTGCTAGTGGTCTGATTCACGGATCCCTTATCTTGCGCGCAGGGGTCTTGCGGAGTGGATCCAAGGCGGGAGGAGGAGGCGATGCCGTAGTATCGTCGACGACGAGCAACGCAGGAGACGCCCGCAACCCCCCTGCGCCCGGACCAACTCCCTGCGGGAGTCGGTGCCCGTTGCGGCGGCGCGCGGCCGTCTACGGCGTTGCCGCTCCTCGACGATGGCTCGGCATCGCCTGCGTCGCGGCGCCTGGTATCCGGCCCCTGACTCCGATAGGGGGTGCCGCAACGAAAGACAAGGGATTCGTGAATCAGACCACTAGATTGCCGGCAGAGGAGCTCCCCGATGAGCGATCCGATCGAAGAGCGCGGCTACAGCCATCCCGAGGTCCTGGTCTCCACCGCCTGGGTGGCCGAGCACCTCGCCGATCCGACGGTCCGCCTCGTCGAGTCGAACGAGGATCCTCTCCTCTACGCCACCGGCCACCTGCCGGGCGCCGTCGAGGTCGACTGGACCCGCGACCTCAACGACCCGCTGCGCCGTGACTACCTCGATCGCGACGCCTTCGAGGCGCTCATGGGCAGGATCGGGATGACGCCCGAGACCACGGTCGTCTTCTACGGCGACAAGAACAACTGGTGGGCCACGTACGCCTTCTGGGTCTTCGCGCTCTTCGGTCACCCACGCTCGCGGGTGATGGACGGCGGCCGGCTCAAGTGGAAGCAGGAGGGCCGGCCGCTCACCCGCGAGGTGCCCCGCTACCCCGAGACCGGCTACCGGGCGCCGGAGCGCGACGACGCGCGCGCTCGGGTCTTCCGCGACGAGGTGCTCACCCACGCCCGGGCCGGTCGCCCCCTGATCGACGTGCGGAGCCCCGAGGAGTTCTCCGGCGAGCGCATGCACATGCCCGACTACCCGAACGAGGGCGCGCTTCGGGGCGGGCACATCCCGGGCGCGCGAAACGTCCCGTGGGCCCGGGCCGTCGACCCCGAGGACGGCACCTTCAAGAGCGCGGAAGACCTGGCGGCGATCTACCGCCGGGAGCAGGGGCTCGAGCCGGACGACGACGTGGTCGTCTACTGCCGGATCGGCGAGCGCAGCAGCCACACCTGGTTCGTCCTCAGCCACCTCCTCGGCTTCCGGAAGGTCCGCAACTACGACGGGAGCTGGACGGAGTGGGGCAACCTGGTGAACGTGCCGATCGAGAAGTGACCTCCCTGCCGCAGCCGCTCGAGGACGCTCTCGACAACCTCGAGATGCTGACCGATCGCGCCGACCGCATCGAGGCGCTGATCGGTCTCGCGGACCGGTTCCGGGAGGTCCCGCCCGAGGTCGCCTCCCGGCCCTTCCCCGAGGCGAATCGGGTGCCCTCGTGCGAGTCGGAGGCCTTCGTGTGGGTGCGGGACCGGCCGGACGGCGCGCTCGAGCTCGACTTCGCGGTGGAAAACCCACAGGGCGTCTCGGCCAAGGCCCTGGCGGCGCTGCTCGACCGCACCCTCTCGGGCCTGCCGCCCGTGGAGGTCGCCCGCGTCTCGCCCGACGTCGTCTACCGGATCTTCGGCCCGGAGCTCTCGATGGGCAAGTCGATGGGCCTGATGGCCATGGTCTCGATGGTGCAGGCCGAAGCCCGCCGCCGGCTCTCCTGACGCCGGTACAGGCGCTCAATCGATCCGCACGCAGACCTTGCCCAGGTGGCGCCCGGCGGCCAGGTGCTCGAAGGCGCGCGGGACCTCCGCGAAATCGAACACCCGGTCGACCACCGGCCGCAGGCGGTGGAGCGCGACCGCCCGGTCGAGGGCTTCGAAGCACGCCCGGCTGCCCACCAGCACCCCCTGGATCCGGACGCTCCGCATCAGGATCGAGGCGACGTCGAGGTCGGTCACCCGGCCGGCGAGGACTCCGATCAGGGAGATCGTCCCCGCGTGCCGCACCGCGGCGAGCGACTGCTCGAGCGTCCCCGCCCCGCCCACCTCGATGACGTGGTCCGCGCCGCGGCCGCCGGTGAGCTCCTTGACCCGGCGTCCCCACTGCGGCATCGACCGGTAGTTGATCCCCTCCCAGGCGCCGAGCTCCCGGGCCCGCTCGAGCTTCTCGTCGGAGGAGGACGTGACGATCACCCGGGCACCCAGGAGCCGAGCGAGCTGCAGGGCGAAGATCGAGACGCCGCCGGTGCCCAGGGTGAGCACCGTGTCGCCGGCGCGGACCGAGCCGCTCTCGGCGAGCGCGTTCCACGCGGTGACGCCGGCGCAGGGCAGGGTCGCGGCCTCTTCGTCCGACAGGTGCTCGGGCACCGGCAGCACCGAGTCGGCGCGCACCACCATCTCCTCGGCGAGAGTGCCGTCGAGCGGCCCGCCGAGGGTCGATCGCACCGCCTCCCGCGAGGGCTCGCCGGCGAGCCAGCCCTGGGCGAAGATCGGTGTCACCCGGGTACCGACGGCCGGCGACCGGACCCCCGGCCCCAGGGCGACGACCTCGCCGACGCCGTCCGAGCAGGGCACGAGCGGCAGCGCCTGCTTCGGGTTGTAGTCGCCGCGGACCATCAGCAGGTCGCGGAAGTTGATCGAGGCCGCCGCGAGGCGCAGCCGCACCTCGCCGGGCCCGGGCTCGGGCACCGGCCGCTCCGCGAGCTCGAGGTGCTCGAGCCCGAAGGCGCCCCGCACCTCCCATGCCTTCATCGGGTCCCCCCCGCAACCCCTCGATCCCCTTCCCACCCCACGGGGGGGAAGGGGACGCTCGACCGGGTCCCCCCCGCATCCCCTCGATCCCCTTCCCACCCCACGGGGGGAAGGGGACGGTCGACCGGGTGCCCCCCGCATCCCCTCGATCCCCTTCCCACCCCACGGGGGGGAAGGGGACGCCCCCTCCCGGTTCTCTGGTGGGCTCGCGGGGTGTCGTCATCCGCTCTGGCCCTCTCTCTCGAGCTCGCGGCGGATCGCGACGGTCAGCTCCCGGGCCCGGGCGTCGTCGAGCGTGCCCGGGTGCCAGCCGATGCCCAGCCCCTGCGGCCCTACCTTGGGGATGACGTGGAAGTGGACGTGCATCACGACCTGGTGGGCCGCCGCGCCGTTGTTCTGGAGCACGTTGTAGGCGTCGGCGCCGGTCGCGCGCATCACCGCCCGGGCGAGGCGCGGCAGCGCCCGGCCGAGGGCGGCCGCCGCCTCGTCGGAGAGCTCGTGCAGGTATGCCTTGCGCTCCTTCGGGATCAGGAGGGTGTGCCCCTCGGCGAGCGGGCCGACGTCGAGGAAGGCGAGGACGTGGTCGTCCTCGTAGATCCGGTGGCAGGGGATCTCGCCGTCGAGGATCCTGCCGAACACGGTGGTCTCGCTCATGGAAGGATTGTATTCTCCTCGCCGTGCCCCGCCTGACCAAGATCTACACCCGCCAGGGAGACGCCGGCGAGACCCGGCTCGCGGGCGGGCAGAAGCTGCCCAAGGACGCGCCGCGAATCGAGTCCTACGGCACGGTCGACGAGCTCTCCTCGCACCTCGGGGTGGTGCTCGCCGGCGAGGTCGGCGCGCGCAGTCGCACGGGGCTCGAGCGGGTCCAGAACGAGCTCTTCCACCTGGGCTCCATGCTCGCCACACTGCCCGAGGATCGCGAACGGCGGCCCGGTCCGCAGATCGAGGCGCGCCACGTCGAGGCGCTCGAGCGCTGGATCGACGAGCTCGAACACCGAGCTCGCGCCGCTCGAGAACTTCATCCTGCCCGGCGGCGGGGTGACCGCCGCCCGGCTCCACGTCGCGCGTTGCGTCTGCCGGCGGGCCGAGCGCCTGCTGGCCGCGCTCGGCCGGGAGGAGAAGGTGCCGGCCGAGGCTCTGCGCTACCTGAACCGCCTGTCGGACCTGCTCTTCGTCCTCGCCCGCCACGAGAACGCGCGCACCGGCCACCCCGAGCCCCTCTGGGACTCCCGAGCGTGAGGCACGGGCTGGAGCTGGGAGCCTCGCCCCTCAGCTCACCGTTTCGCGGACCACCTCGTCGATCGTCGTCACCCCGTCCCGGATCTTCTGCCGGCCGCTCGCGCGCAGGCTGATCATGCCGGTCTCGACCGCGTGCTGGCGCAGCTCGATCGCCGAGGCGCCCGACAGGATCAGCTCCCGGGTGTCGTCGTTGCACTCCATCACCTCGTAGAGCGCGATCCGGCCGCGGTAGCCGGTCTGGCTGCAGCGCTCGCAGCCGCGGCCGCGGAACAGGTTGATGCCCTTGGCTTCCTGCTCGCTGAAGCCGATGTCGACCAGCGCGGCGGTGGGGACCTCGAACGGCTCCTTGCAGAAGGTGCAGACCCGGCGCACCAGCCGCTGGGCGACGATCAGGTGCACCGAGGTGGCCACCAGGAACGGCTCGATGCCCATGTTCATCAGGCGGTTGATGGTCGACGGCGCGTCGTTGGTGTGCAGCGTCGAGAGCACCAGGTGGCCGGTCATGGCGGCCTTGATCGCGACCTCGGCGGTCTCGAAGTCGCGGATCTCGCCCACCAGCACGATGTTCGGGTCCTGGCGCAAGAACGAGCGCAGGGTGGAGGCGAAGTTCAGCCCGATGCGCTCGCGCATCTGGACCTGGTTGATGCCCTCCAGGTTGAACTCGACCGGGTCCTCGGCGGTCATGATGTTGACCTCCGCGGTGTTGAGCCGCTGGAGCGCCGAGTAGAGGGTGTTCGTCTTTCCCGAGCCGGTGGGTCCGGTGACCAGCACCATCCCGTACGGCTTGAAGATGGCGCTCTCGAACTTGCGCAGCGATTCGACCTCGAAGCCGAGCTTCGTCATGTCGAGCATCAGCTTGTCTTTGTCGAGAAGGCGCATCACCACCTTCTCGCCGAAGATCGTCGGCAGCACCGAGACCCGGAAATCGAGGTCCTTGACCTTGCCCTGGATGCGGGTCTTGATCTTGATCCGGCCGTCCTGGGGCAGGCGCTTCTCGGCGATGTCGAGCCGCGACATGATCTTGACCCGGCTGGTGATCGCCTCCTTGAGCTTGAGCGGCGGGTGCATCATCTCGTAGAGCACGCCGTCGATCCGGTAGCGCACCCGGTAGTCCCGCTCGTAGGGCTCGATGTGGATGTCCGAGGCGCCGCGCTTGATGGCGTCGGTCATGACCATGTTGACCAGCTTCACCACCGGCGCCTGCTCGGACTCGGCCTCCAGGGTGTCGAGGTCGAGGTCTTCCTCCTCCTCGAGCACCTCGAGGTCGGTCTCGGCGTCCTCGCTGACCTCCTCCATCACCTTCTTCAGCTCGATCGCGTGGGTCGAGCCGTAGAAGGCGTCGATCGAGGCGCGGATCTGGCGCTCGGAGGCGACCACCGGCTCCACCCGGTAGCCGGTCATGAACTTGACGTCGTCCATGGCGAAGACGTTCGTCGGATCGATCATCGCCAGGGTCACGGTGGCCCCGGCCTTCGAGACCGGCAGGATCGTGTACTTGCGGGCGATGTCGCCCGGGATGATCTTGAGGATGGTCTCGTCGACCTCGACGCCGTCGAGATCGACCGACGGCACGCCGAAGTGCCGGGAGAGCTGCTCGACCAGCTCCGCTTCGTCGAGGTAGCCCAGCTTCACCAGGTTGGTGCCCAGGCGGCCACCCTCCTTCTGCTGGATCTGCAGGGCTTCCTGGAGCTGCTCCGGTTCGATCTTCCCGGCCTTGATGAGGAACTCGCCGAATCGCTTTTGTGGAGGCATGGAGAGTCGGGTTGCCCTGCTGCTGGGTAGTAGAGCGAAGAGATGGGGCCCGCGGCCCCGAGATCAGACGATAGGGGCGGAGTTTATCAGGATCTCCGCGGCGCGCTCCACCACGGCGCCCGGCGTGATCTCGAGCAGGCAGGCCTTGGTGCCGGCGAAGCGGCGATAGCAGTAGGAGCAGGGGAGAGGGCGCGAGAGGGCGCCGCGGGGATCGCCGTAGGGTCCATGGCACTCCGGGTCGGTCGGTCCCATCAGGCAGACCACCGGCGTGCCGAGGGCGTGCGCCAGGTGGACCGGTCCGCTGTCGGCCCCGAGCACCAGCCGGGCGCGCCGCGAGAGCGCTCCCAGGGTCGGCAGATCGGCGGCTTCGATCGGCTCCGCCGCGCCCCGGCTCTCGCCCACGATGCGGGCGGCCAGCTCGCGCTCGCCGGGGGCGGGCGGCAGGGCGATCCGCACCGCCGTGTCCAGGCGCTCGGCGAGCCCCCGCGCGACCGCCCCCCAGCGCTCGGCCGGGTAGACCTTGTTGCCCCACGCGGCGCCCGGGTGGATCAGGCAGAAGGGCCGCGGATCCGCGCCCAAGGCCGCCTCCGGTGCCGGGCCGGCGAGCAGGCGGTCGGCGCCGAAGTCCGGCGGCTCGGCGGGCAGGCCGAGGCGCTCGAGCACCGCCAGCGCGCGCTCCACCGCGTGGCGGCCAGGGGCCTCGGCGGTCTCGGTGATCCACACCACGCTCGAGGGCTCGCGGCGCTGGCGGCGGGCGAGCCCGATCCGCCGGCGGGCGAGGGTGGCGGCGCCCAGCATGCCGGCCTTGTGGTTGCCCATGAGGTCGAGGGCGACGTCCGCCCGGAAGGCCCGGAGCGCCCCGAGCAGCGCCGCGATCTCCCGGCGGGTCGACGCGGCGAAGGGCCGGCGCCGCCAGGCGCGCAACCGGACCTCGATCAGGGCGTCGAGGTCCGGATGGCCGGCGAGGAGCGGCGCGAACGCGCTCTCGATCACCCAGCCGATCCGAGCCTCGGGGAGGTGGCGCCGCAAGGCGGTGAGCACCGGCAGGCAGTGGACCACGTCGCCCAGGGCCGAGGTCCGGAGGATGAGGATGCGCATGGGGACCGGTCGCAGGAGGTGGTCGTCTCAGAGCTTGTGAATAAATCTCCGGCCGTCGCGAGGGCGTTCCCGGGCGCCCCTCGCAAGGCGCGCCGACGCAGGCGTAGCGGGGCCTACGTCGAGGAGGCGTAACGCCGCGAGGGGCGATTCGGGGGCGCCCGCAGTAGGTCGGAGATTCATTCACAAGCTCTCAGTCGCCGGGCAGCGCCTTGACCCGGGCGATCAGGTCGCGGGTCGCGTGCTCCTTGGGATCGCCCACCAGCCGCGTCTCGCCGCCGTAGGAGCGCACGGTCGCGCGCTCCGGAACCCGCTCGGGCGAGCCGTAGTCGGTCCCCTTGCAGTGGACGTCGGGGCGCAGGCGGGCGAGCAGCGGGGCCGGCGAGTCGCCCGCGAACAGGGTGACGTAGTCGACCGGCTCGAGGGCGGCCAGCAGCTCGGCCCGCTCGGCCGCCGGCACCACGGGCCGGCCCGGCCCCTTGAGCCGGGCGACCGACTCGTCGTCGTTGAGCGCCACGACGAGCACGTCGGCGGTGGCCGCCGCTCCCCGGAGGTAGCGCAGGTGGCCGACGTGGAGCAGGTCGAAATGGCCGTTGGCCAGCGCCACCGTGCGGCCCGCGGCGCGCAGGCCGGCGACGATCCGCTCGAGCTCGTCGGCTGCTACGACCGTTCCCACCGGAGCTCCTCGAGGGGCGCGGGATCGCGCTCGACCGCCTCGGCGAGCTCGCCGGGCGTGAGCGTGGCGGTGCCCATCTTCATCACCACCACGCCCCCGGCGTAGTCGGCGAGGGCCGCGGCCTCGAGCGGCGAGGCACCGGCCGCCAAGGCGAGGGCGAAGGCGCCGATCACGGTGTCGCCGGCGCCGGTCACGTCCGCCACCTGGTCCGTGCCGTGGACCGGCAGGTGCGCCGAGCGGCCGGGCAGGAAGAGCGACAGCCCCCGGCTGCCGCGGGTGATCAGCAGGAAGCGCACGCCGAGCCGCTCGAGCAGCTCGACGCCGGCGCGGTGGAGCGCCGGGCGGCCGCCGCCCTGGGCCCCTTCGAGCTCGCCGCCGTAGAGCAGCTCGGCCTCCTCCTCGTTCGGGGTCGCCGCGTCGACGCCGTGGAACTCGGCGAGCCGGAAGCGGCTGTCGCAGACCAGGGTGCCGCCGCCGCCGGCGAGCGAGCGCCGGAGCTCGCCCACCAGCGAGGTCTCGACGGTGCCGTAGCCGTAGTCCGAGAGCACCGCCACGCCTGCCGGTCCCCCGGCCTCGGGCCCGGCCTCGCCCCAGGCCTCGAGCCGGCGCCGGAAGTGGCTCCGGTCGTCCTCGTCGAGGGTCAGGCTCTCCTCGACGTCGAAGCGCACGATCTGCTGCTTGATCGTGCCCTTGGCGCCGCCCAGGATGCGCGTCTTGGTGGGCGTGCGGTAGCCGGGGTGAACCCGGATGCCCTCGATCGGCACCCCGCGCGCCGCGAGGTCGGCGAGCAGGAGCCTGCCGCTCTCGTCGTCGCCCACGACGCCCAGCGGCAGGGGCCGGCCGCCGAGCGCGGCGATGTTGGCCACCGCGTTCGCGCCGCCGCCCGGCGCGATGCGCTCGCCCTCGTAGCGCAGGATGAGCACCGGCGCCTCCCGGCTGATCCGCTTCGGCGTGCCGGAGACGAAGCGGTCGACGACCAGGTCGGCGAGCACGACCACCGGCCGGCCGGCCATGCGCCCGATGAGCTGGAGGAGTCGTTCGGCGGTGGGAGCGGAGTGGGTATCGGCCACAGGAGCGCGGAATCTTAACATGCGGCCTGACGGTAGAATCTCCGCGATATGGCGGACGAGCAGCACGAGCACGACGGCGTGCCCCCCGGCGACGGCGGCGGGTCGCGCGGCCTGGCCACGGCTGCCGAGTACTCGGTGATCGGGTTCGTGTTCCCGATCGCCCTGCTCCTCGGCTTCTACCTGGGCCGGCTGGTCGGCACCTGGCTGGGCGGTCCGCTCACGGGCGAGGTCACGGGGATCGTCCTGGGCAGCGTCGCGGCCTTCTACAACCTCTACACCTCGCTGCGCCGGATCGAGCGGCGCGAGGCGGAGCGCGGTGCCGACGGGGACGGGGAGGGGCGCGGTTGAGCGGCGCTCCGTCCGGCCCGCCCGGCGCCTCGGCCGGCGGCGCCCTGGCCGATCTCGCGAGCCTCCGGCGGATCGAGCGGTCGGCCGCGGCGTGGACCGCGGCCGGCGCCCTCGCCTTCGCCGCCACCGGTCGATTCGCCGCCGCCCTCGTCTTGACAGGGGTGTCCGCCGCAAGTATCGTGGGCTTCCGCGGGCTGCAGGGAATCGTCTCCGCCATCGGGCCCGCGGCACAGGGAGACCGGGAAGCCGAAGTCGGCTGGCGTCAGGGCCTGAAGGCCTCTGTGCGCCTAGGTCTGTTGGGGGCGTTCCTCACCGCCACCGTGTTCCTCCTCGACCCCGGCCTCTTCCCGGCGATCGTACTGGGCTGTTCCACGCTGCCTGCGGCGCTCATGACCGAAGGTCTGCTGCAAGCGGTACGTGCGTTTCGAGGAAGGGATCACGATGATGTCTCCTGAAGCCGCCGGCGCGGCGGCCGAGAGCGGCGGCGAGCACCACCTCCACTCCATCCTGTACTGGCCGGTCAACGCGGGCTGGCACTGGCTGCTCGCTGCCACCGGCCTCGACCGATACTGGGGCAGGATCGAGGTGCCGGACCACGTCGCGATGTCGCTGTTCGTGATGCTGGTGTGCGCGGCGATCTTCATCCCCCTGCGCTTCCGGTTCAAGAAGGAGCGGCCGGGCAAGCTCCAGCACATCCTCGAGGTGCTCATCGAGGAGATCGAGAAGCTGATCGAGGACATCGTCGGCCACGGGGCCGGACGGCGCTACCTGCCGATCATCGGAGCTCTCGCCCTGTTCATCTTCTTCGGCAACGTGTGCGGGCTGTTCTTCTTCCTCCAGCCCCCGACCGCGAACCTCAATACGACCTGCGCCCTGTCGATCAGCGTGTTCCTCTACTACAACTACATCGGGTTGCGGCGCCACGGGGTGTCCTACTTCAAGCAGTTTCTCGGCCCGATCGGCGGCATGCCGGTCGCCATGGCGATCCCCTTCGCGCTCCTGTTCCTCGTCATCGAGCCGATCACTCACGCCGCCCGCGCGGTGTCGCTCGCCGTCCGCCTGTTCGGGAACATCTCCGGCGAGCACACGGTGTCGGGTCAGTTCTTCGGCTTCGCGCCGATCCTCCTGCCCATCCCGATGATGGCACTGGGCTTGTTCGCGGCTCTGCTTCAGGCGTTCATCTTCATCATGCTAACCATGGTGTACATCGCGGGAGCCGAGACCACGGAGCACTAACCCCCCCCTTTGCTTCCGGGCTCGGACGGCTCACTGCGGTGCACGCCGGTTCAACAAAAGGAGATTTCTTCGAATGAGCAAGCTCAAGACGATCTGTCTGTTGATGGCCTTGGTCGCCCTGGTGGCGGCGCCCGCCTTCGCACAGGAGGGCGCGGGCGCCCAGGGAGGCGGCAACGGCGTGCCCCTGGGGACGCTGGCGGCGGGCTTCGCCATCGGGGTCGCCGCCTTGGGCGGCGCGCTCGGCCAGGGGAAGGCCACTTCGGCGGCCCTCTCCGGCATGGCGCGCAATCCTGGCGCGGCCGGCAACATCCGGACGACTCTGATCATCGGCCTCGCCCTGATCGAGTCGCTGGTCATCTACGCTCTGGTCATCGCGATCAAGGTCAGCTAGGCCTGCTGTCCCTTCCGATCCCGGCCCGGCGCCGCCGGGCCGGGATCGATCCCCGCCGAAGCGCCCTCGTCCCCGACAGGGGACACCGCCGAGACTCCCGAGGCCGGAGAGCCGACCTTGCAAAAGGATGAAGCGGTTGGCATTCCTTGTGCGTATCTATAGAGGACGGCCCGCTGAGGTACGATGGGAGCAGAGCATGAGCAACGACGGCAACGACGGCAACAACCACCACAAGAAGGGCTGGGACTTCGAGGCGGCGGCGATGCCTTTCGTCGACGCCCTGTACAACACCGCCTACCGCATGACCCGCAACGCGGAGGATGCGGAGGATCTCGTCCAGGAGGCGTATCTCAAGGCGTACAAGTACTACGACAAGTTCGAGGAGGGCACGAACTTCAAGGCCTGGCTCTTCAAGATCATGAAGAACACCTTCATCAACAACTATCGGAAGAAGCAACAGGCCCCTCCCCAGAGCGACTTCGCCGACATCGAGGAGTCCTTCGAGAGCCAGGTCAGCGAGGAAGCCGGACAGAAGATCAAGAACCCCGAGGAGGAGCTGCTCGAGGACGTCCTCGACGAGGACATCCAGCGTTCGATCGACGAGCTGCCTCCCGACTACCGCATGGTGGTGCTGCTCGCCGATCTCGAGAACTTCTCCTACAAGGAGATCGCCGAGATCCTCGAGGTGCCGGTGGGCACGGTGATGAGCCGCCTCTACCGCGGCCGGCGCCTGCTCGAGAAGGCCATGCTCGAGTACGCCCACGACCACGGCTACATCGAGAAGGGCGAAGAGCCCGCCAAGATGCGCAGCAAGCGCCCTTAGGAACCCCTCCTCTCCGAGTCCCCCGGCAGTTCGTCCGAGCGTGGAATTTCACGCTTGACAGCGCAGTTGAACTGGGCAGGCCGGACGCGCTCGGAGCGCAAGACGCCGGCTACCACCGGGTCCGAGCGAGGGCAGCAGGCCCACGCGCCCGGAGCGGCCGTCGAACGAGATTGCGGAGGCGGAGGATGAACTGCAAACGGGTCAACGAAGTGCTCTACTTGTTCTTCGACAACGAGTTGGAGGACGAGCTGCTGGCACCGTTCCGGGATCACACCGGCCATTGCCCCGAATGCGCCCGCCGGTTCGACTACACGCGCAAGCTCCTGCTCCTGGTCCGCGAAGGTTGTCAACGCCGGTGCGCCCCCCAGCATCTGCGCATCCGCATCCTCTCCAGCCTGCCCCATCGCCAGTCGGCCGAACGGCTGCACTGAGCCCCACGCCCGAGCCGAACCGAGGGAATCGCTCCATGGCCAAGCCCCGCCACGCAAGCAAGGCTCCGCGATCGCCGCAGCCGGCCTCCGTCCGCACCTGGATCGGGGCGGCGGCGATCGCCCTGGTGGCGATCGGCTTGCTGGCGCCGCCCGTCCGGGCGCAGGACTTCCGCCTGCCCGGCTTGACCGGCGGCCAGCTCAGCGAGGGTGACCTCGCGCAGGGTGCGACGATCCTCGTCGTCTGGGCGTCGTGGTCGCCGAAGTGCCGCGACATCGTGAACCAGGTCAACGCCATCCAGCGCAAGTGGGGAGGCCGGGCGCGGGTCGCGACGGTCGACTTCCAGGAGGACCGGGCCGACGTCCAGTCCTTCCTCACGGGCAAGAGCCTGTCGGTCCCCGTGTACCTCGACGCCGACGGCTCCTTCTCGAAGAACAAGGCGGTCACCACCTTGCCCGGCCTGCTGGTGATTCGCGACGGCAAGATCGCCTACCGCGGCCGCCTCCCGGACGACCCGGACAGCGTGCTGTCCGGCGCCATCGAGTAGCTCCCGCCACGCGACCGGTCTCGGCCGATCGCAGACCCCCTTCCGACCCCACCGCGGCGCCCCGTTCGCCGCCCCTCTCCGGGCGCCACGACGTGGCGCCGGAACCCGCACATCCGCCTGTGCATGTGGTACCATCCGCGGACCAAGTCTTCCAGCTGGAAGGGAAACAGGTCCACGGATGGTAAAGGGGGTCGTACCGTGAGTCGAAGCCCGCTCGTGTCACTTGTGCTGCGCTGGGCAGTGCCTCTCGGTCTCCTCCTCGTCGCCGGCTCCCTCGTCACCACCTCCAGACGCCTGGACGCCTACACCCGATCCCCCTTCCCACTCTCTCCCACGGCCTCGTTTGCCGAGCTCGCCAACCTCGCTTCGACGCCCGCCGAGGACGCCGTCGCCGTGGCTTCGGCCCGGATGGCACCCGTCCCGGTGGAGATCGAGATCGAGAGCGGCCGGACACTGGACCAGATGCTCGGCGAGATCGGCCTGGGGCCGGCGGAGAGCCAGGCCGTGGTGGCCGCCTTCCGCGAGCACTGCGACCTGCGGCGGCTCCACCCGGGCGACACCTTCTCGGCCTACCTGACGAGCGAGGCCCGGCCCACCGGCTTCGCGCTCGAGGTCGGCAACCAGGGCCGGGTGGAGGTCTCCCTCGATCGCGACGGCGGCTGGCGGAGCGGCTTCCGGACCTACCGGCGGGAGCGGCGCCTGCGCCTGGCGAGCGGCACGATCGACGGCTCGCTCACCGAGGCGGTGGCGCGCAGCGGCGCCCCCACGGCGCTCGCCTACAAGATGGCGGACGTGCTGCAGTGGGACCTGGACTTCACCCGGGACCTGCGCCAGGGCGACCGGTTCGAGGTCCTCTACGAAGAGGTCCTGGTCGGGGGCCAGCCGACGACGGTGGGCGACGTGCTGGCGCTCTCCTTCGAGAACCGTGGCCAGACCCTCGAGGCCTACCGCTTCGGCGACGACCCGTCGTACTACGACGCCCAGGGGCGGCCGCTCCAGAAGATGTTCCTCCGCTCGCCGCTCTCCTTCACGCGCATCACCTCCCGCTTCTCGCTCCACCGCTTCCACCCGGTGCTCCACGTCTACCGCCCCCACTACGGCGTCGACTACCACGCCGCGGTGGGCACCCCGGTCCACGCCACCGCGCGCGGCACGGTGCTCTTCGCCGGCCGTAGCGGCGGCAGCGGCAACATGGTGAAGATCCGCCACGCCAACGGCTACGTGACCGCCTACCTCCATCTCTCGCGCTTCGCCCGCGGGGTGCGCTCCGGAGCCCGCGTGAACCAGGGCCAGGTCATCGCCTACAGCGGCGCCACCGGCCTGGCCACCGCGCCGCATCTCGACTACCGGGTCCAGAAGAGCGGCCACTGGATCGACCCCTTGAGCCTCAAGGCGGTGGCGGCCGAAGCGCTCGACCGGAGCGATCTCGACGCCTTCCTCGCCTGGCGCGACGCCCTGCGCGAGAGCCTGGTGACGGGGCGGCCGCCCGCCGGCCTGGTGAACGGCGAGGGCGAGATGCGCCTGGCGTCGGCGGCGTCCGAGGCCGACGGCGTCCACTCCGCGGGTGGGTGAGCCGGCGCGGGTCGTCGCCCGTGCGCCGTGCCGGGTCGACCTCGCGGGCGGCACCCTCGACATCTGGCCCCTGGGGCTCCTCCATCCCGGCGCCCGCACCGTCAACGTGGCGGTCGACCTCGTGGCGACCGTCGAGCTCGAGCGCCGGGAACGCGGCTTTCGGGTGGCCCTGGGCGACGAGGTCGTGGAAGCCGGCTCGGCCGCCGAGCTCGCCCGCCATCCCGCCGGCGCACTGGTCGCCGCGATCGCCGGTGGCCTCGAGCTGCCGCCCTTCGCGGTCCACCTGGCGAGCCGGTCGCCCCAGGGCGCCGGGCTGGGTGGCAGCTCGGCCCTCGCGGTGGCCCTGATCGCGGCCGCCGAGGAGCTCTTCGAGCGGCCCCGTTCGAGCGTGGCGCGGCGCGCCGCCCTGGCGCGCGACCTCGAGGCCCGGATGATGAGCTTGCCCACCGGGATCCAGGACCACTACCCGGCGCTCCTCGGCGGCGCCCTCGAGATCCTCCAGGAGCCCGGAGGCGAGCGGGTGCGGCCGCTTCCGGTCGATCTCGACGAGCTCGGCCGCTCGCTGGTGATCGCCTACACCGGCCGGAGCCACTTCTCGGCCGGGCAGAACTGGCAGGTGGTCCGCCGGCGTCTGGACGGCGAGGCCGAGGTGGTGGAGCTCTTCGCCGGCATCGCGGAGGCCGCGGCCCTCCTGGCGGCGGCCCTCGACGCGGCCGACCTCCCCGAGACCGGCCGGCTGATGAGCCGGGAGTGGAGCCTGCGCCGGCGACTCGCGCCCGGCGTCTCCACCCCGGAGATCGAGGACCTCCTCGAGCGCGGGGCGGCGGCCGGCGCCTGGGGCGGCAAGGCCTGCGGCGCGGGCGGCGGCGGCTCGATCGCGCTGCTCTGCCCACCGGAGCACCGGGCGTCTGTGGCGGCCGCCCTCGAGGCCGGCGGCGCCCGCGTGCTCGAGGCCTCACCCACCGCCCGAGGGCTGGCGGTGGAGCGGGTAGACTAACGATCGATGCCGAACCCGAGCGCCTTCGATCCCTACGAGGTGCTCGACGTCGATCGGGACTCCGACCCGGTGGCGATCCGGAGGGCCTACCAGCGGCTCGCCCGGCGCCACCATCCCGACCTCTTCCCGGGCGACGTCGAGGCCGAGCGCCGGTTCGACGCCATCGCCCACGCCTACCACGTCCTCGGCGATCCCGAGCGGCGGCGGCGTTTCGACGAGGGTCTCCTCGATCCGGGCCGCCGCCTCGGGCCGGTCCCGCCGGCCGGGCCGACGGCGCAGCGCCCACGCCAGCCGGTGGGCCGGTTCACCTACGAGGCGTTTCTCGAGGTCCACGCCGAGTGGACGAGCGGCGAGCCGGAGGAGCCCCGGCGCGCCGACCTCGCGGCCGAGATCACCCTCGACTTCGCCGAAGCGGTCCGCGGCGCCACCACCTCGTTCTCGGTCCAGCGCGAGCGTTTCTGCGACGAGTGCGACGGAAGCGGCGAGCGCCTCTCCGGCGCGCCCTGCGAACGCTGCGCGGGGCGCGGCCGGCTGGTCGACCTCGACCGCCTCCGGGTGCGAATCCCCGAGGGCGTCGACCAGGGCACCCGCCTGCGCCTGCCCGGCAAGGGAAACACGGGACCCGGCGAGGCGGGGAGCGGCGACCTCTTCCTGACGGTGAACGTGCGGCCCCATCCCTACTTCAGGCGCCGCGGCCTGGACGTCTTGGCCGACCTGCCGGTCACCTTCGCGGAGGCGGCGCTCGGCGCCGAGGTGGCGGTGCCGACGATCGACGGCCCGGTGCGGGCGCGCCTGCCGGCCGGGACCTCGGGCGGCCAGCGGTTCCGGCTGCGCGGCCGGGGCGTGACCCTGCCCGATGGCCGCTCCGGGGATCACTACTACACGGTGAGGATCGCGGTCCCGGCGGCGCTCGACGAGGCGGCGCGGTCACTCGTCGAACGGCTGCCGCACCAGGATCCGCGCGTGGGACTGCCGGGAGAGCCGCTGTAGTGGAACCCGCAGGAAGGCACGAGACCTCCCAGCCGTTCGGCAGAACGCTGAGGTCTCTACGCGGGGAACGGCCGAACCGGATTGTGCTCCTGCTCCTGGGCGTTGCGGCGCTCCTGGGCGTCTGGCTCGCCTGGTTCGTCCGCGCCGAGGTACCTGTGTTCGTGACCAGCGACGATGGCCGCCTGGAGGTCGGGGGCCGCACGTATCATCTTGGCGCTCCTGTCGACGGTGTTCTCGCGGCGGTGCACGTCTCCGTGGGCGCGACAGTGTCGGCGGGCAAGCCGCTCGTAGATCTCCGTTCAGGAATCGAGCAAGCCGAGCTCAATGGGGCCGTGGCTGGGCTTCGCTCACTATCGAGTCAGATCGAGGCGCGCCATTCGGAACGGGAGGATCTCGCCGCGGCTCTCGCCAGGGCCGACGACGCGGCAGCGTTGCGGATTCGCGAAGCTGAAGCACGCCGTCGAGGTTCCGAGGTGGCGGCCGAGGCCGCGGCATCGGAGGCTCGCCGGGCCGTGCACCTTCACGCGGATGGCCTGGTATCGGACCAGGAGCTCGAGCGTGCCAAAGCGGCGGCCGGGACGGCGCGCGCTCAGGCCGAGGAGCTCACACTGGCCGAGGAGAGGACCCGCGCGGAGTGGCAGCGCGACTCCTCGGATCGCCGCGCAGCCCTTCGCTCCTTGGAGCGGGAGATCGTCGAGCTCCGGGGCTTGATCGATTCCTCGACTGCCACCGTAGAGCGCACTCGCGAAACCCTTCGCCGGCAGAGCGTGCGCGCACCGGTCGCGGGAACCGTCGTCGAGGTAACGCGGCTCGGCCGGGGAGCCGTGGTGAAAGCGGGCGAGCCGCTGGTGACCCTCATTCCTGAGGCTCGGCTGCAAGCGGTGGCCCGCTTCGACGCATCGGCGGCGCTTGGCCGCATCCGGCCCGGCCAGCCGGCGGAGATTCGTCTCGACGGGTTCCCCTGGACCGAGTTCGGTGTCCTGCGAGCCAGAGTCCGGACGGTGGCGGGAGAGCTGCGTGACGGCAAGGTGGTCGTCGTGCTCGACCTGCTGCCACAAGCGAACCGCCGCATCCCCCTTCGGCACGGACTGCCGGGAAGCGTAGCCGTTCGCGTGGAAGAGTCTTCACCCGCGGGCGTGCTCTTCCGATCCTTCGGTTGGCTTGTCTCGCCTGGATTCAACGGTTCATGAAGGGGCGCCTCAGCTTGCGCCCCTGTTCCGGCGCGCGGTGCTTCGCACCCGAGGTGGTGCAGAGCTCCGCGATGGACTGCGGCCCGGCCACCCTCAGTTGTCTCGCCGAGGGATTCTCGATTCCCGTGAGTTACGACCGCCTGCGGGAAGCGTGCCAGACCGGTGTCGACGGCACTTCCATCGACGCCCTCGAGGCGGTCGCTTGCCAACTCGGCCTCCAGGCCGAGCAGATCATGTTGCCGCCGGACTGGGTTCTGCTTCCGGAGGCCATGGCCCTGCCGGCCATTCTCGTGGTGCGCAACCCCATCGGCGCGACCCATTTCCTGGTGGTCTGGAATCGCTACGGCTCCTGGGTTCAGGTGATGGACCCGGCGACCGGGCGCCGCTGGCTGAGAGCCGACCGGCTCTTGGCGGAGACCTACGTCCACTCGCTCCGGGTATCGGCGGAAGCGTGGAGAGACTGGGCCAGCTCGGAGGAAGCCATCGTCGTCCTCGGGGCCAGGCTCACCAAGCTGGGGCTCGGCGGCGATGTGGCGAATCGCCTTCTGGACGAAGCTCTCGCCGATCCCGGCTGGCGAGGCTTGGCAGCTCTCGATGCGGCGGCCCGAATGGCCGCGGCGCTGATCCGTGCAAAGGGGCTGCGGAGCGGCGCGGAGGCGGGCGCTCTGATACGGGAGAGTCTCCGGAGCGCCTCGCTGGCAGACGGGGCCGTCGCGGAGTCCATCCCCTCCCGCTACTGGTCCGTTCGCGAGATTCCACCGGCCCCGGCCGGCGCACCCTACGAAGCCGTCGGCGTCGAGCTCCGGGGCGCCGTGCTCGTACGAGCCAGAGGCAAGTGTCGCAAGGTGGGCCGCGGCGTGGACCAGCGCGACGAGGCAGCGGCGGTTCCTTCGCCAGAGCTCGCCGCTGCCCTCGATCGCCCCAGGAGTCGGCCTCTGCGGTCCCTGTGGAACCTGGCCCTGGAGCCGGGCCTCTTCGCTCCGGCCGCCATCGGCTCGGCGGTGCTGATGGCCGCGGCGTTGACGGTGCTCGAGGCCCTGATCTTCCGGGGCTTCCTCGACCTCGCGTCGAAGCTCGCCCTGCGTGAGCAGCGCCTCCTTGCTGCGGGAGCCCTCCTGGTCTTCCTGGTCCTCTTGCTTCTCCTGGAGGTCCCGCTGTTCGGCGGTACGCTCCAGATCAGCCGGAGAATCGAGACCCTGCTCCGGCGCAAGTTCCTGCTCGCCACGGCCGCTCAGCCCGATCGCTACTTTCGGAGTCGGCTGAGCTCCGACCTCGCCGAGCGGTGCCATAGCGTCCACAGGCTGCACGACGCTCCGGAGGTCGGCGCTCGGGTCCTTCGCACCTTCGCCCAAGTGGCGTTCGTGGCGGTCGGGGTCAGTCTTCTCGACCCGGCAAGCGCCGCCGTCGCGTTCGCCGCGGCAGCGGTGGCGGTGGGACTTCCCCTGGCGGCTCAACCGATCCTCGGGGAACGCGACCTGCGGGTCCGTGACCACGCCGGGGCCCTGGGTCGCTTCTACCTGGATTCGCTCCTCGGAATCGTCCCGGTGCGCAGCCACGGTGCGGAACGCGCCGTGCAACGGGAACACGAGGGTCTGCTCACGGAGTGGGTTCGAGGAGCGAATCGGTTCGAGCGCGCCGCCCTCCATCTCGACTGGCTGACCGCCACCGCTGGCTACGGCTTCGCCGTCTGGCTGGTGTTTCGTTACGTCGCGGCGGGGGGCGCACCCACCGGGATCCTCTTGTTGACCTACTGGGCGCTCCTGCTGCCGAATCTGGGCATGGAGCTCTCGATCTCGGCCCGTCAGGTCCCCCTTCTGCGCAACGTCGCCAGGCGCCTCCTCGAGCCGATCTCGTCCGGAGCCGAGGAGGACGGCGGGCGGTCGGCCACGGACTCGTCCGAGGTTGCGGAGGAGGCGGCGAGCGGGGTCTCCATCGAGCTTGAGGGCCTTCGGGTCGTCGCCGCCGGGCACACGATCCTGGAGGATCTCGATCTCCAGATTTCGGCGGGACAACATGTGGCGGTCGTCGGCGCTTCGGGCGCCGGCAAGTCCAGCCTGGTGGGTCTACTCCTCGGCTGGCACCCGCCCGACGCGGGCCGGCTGCGGATCGACGGCCGGGATCTGGGCGAGGACCACCTCGACCGGCTGCGGCGCGAAACGGCGTGGGTCGATCCCTCGGTGCAGCTCTGGAACCGCTCCCTCCTGGCAAACCTGCTCTATGGCGCACCCCCAGGGGCCGAGGCGGCGATCGGGGCCTGTCTCCAGCGGGCCGAGCTCGCCGCGGTCATCGAGGGGCTTCCCGACGGGATGGCGACCCTGCTGGGAGAAGGGGGCGCCCTCGTCTCGGGAGGCGAAGGGCAGCGCGTGCGGCTGGGGCGGAGCCTGCTTCGTTCACGGGCTCGCCTCGTGATCCTCGACGAGGCCTTCCGCGGGCTCGACCGGGTCCTACGGCGCAGACTCCTGCGGCAGGCCCGCGACTGGTGGCGGGGGGCGACCCTGATCTGCATCACCCACGATCTTCACGAGACCCTGAGCTTCGACCGCGTGCTCGTGCTCGACTCGGGTCGCATCGTGGAGCAGGGCAATCCACGGGAAGCTCGAGGGTCTGCCGGGATCGCGCTACGCGGAGCTCCTGCTGGCGGAGGAGCGGGAGCTGGAAGGGCTCCGGTCGCCCCGACGATGGAGGCACCTGCGCCTGGACCGGGGGCGGGTGGTCGAAACGTCGGGAGGTCATGATGCGGAGTAGCTCTCCGAACACCTGCATCCTCGAACCCTGGCTCTGGCCGACCGAGCAGCTCGAGGAGGCCGTGGAGCTCCTCGCGCGCCAGGCCGGGCTGGCCACGGAGCCGTCCCCGGCGGCTGGCCGCGCGACATCGGAGGACCCGGTCGGAGCGACGAAGCTCGACTGCGCACGCCGGCTCCGGCGGGTCGCGGCCAGGATCGGCCTCGAGGTGGAGCCGGTCGGGGCACCATACGGCGACGTGCTCACCATGGTCCACTGCGCCGGTCCCGGCGTCGTGCTCGTCCCCGGCGGCGGTGTGCTCGCGCTCCTCGGGCCCAGCCGCAGGGGCGTGAGGGTCCTCGGGCCCGCCGCGCGGCGCGGTGTGATCGCGGCCGAGGATCTGGCCGCGATCTTTCGGAGCGGGCTGGAGAGCCCGCTTCGCGTGGAAGTAGAGGAGCTCCTGGAGCGTATCGGGGTGCCCGAGTCGCGCCGGCCGAGGGCGCGTAGGACGCTCCTTATGGATCGTCTGCAGCGGCACTCGGTCGGGCCGGTGTGGTACCTCAGGGAGCCACCCAGCGGTTCGTTCGTCTCCCAGCTTCGGAAGACCTCGGTCCCGAGGTGGTTCGGGCTCTTCGTCGGGAACTACGCGGTCTCCTACGGCGTCTTGCTGGGTTCCTGGTGGGCGATCGGTGTCGGCGCGCTCCAGGGCCGACTGGTCTTCGGCTGGCTCGTAGCCTGGGCTCTTCTGTTGCTCACCCTGATCCCCTTCCGGGTGGTGAGTGTCTGGTCCCGCGCCCAGGCCGCGATCGGGGTCGGAACGCTACTCAAGCGCCGGCTGCTCGCCGGCGCGCTGGAGCTTCGCCCCGAAGAGATCCGGCATCAAGGAGCCGGCCAGCTCCTCGGTCGGGTCATCGAGGCGGAAGCTCTCCAGACCTACCTGCTCGAGGGCGGCGTCATGGTGGCGGTAGGCCTGATCGAGACCGCTTTCGCGGGCCTGGTGCTGACTCAGGGCTCGGGAGGCTGGCTCCACGCCGCCCTCCTGCTGGTCTGGCTCGGGGCGACCGGTCTCCTTGGGGTCGTCTACCTGAGAGCCCGCCGCCGCTGGACGGCGAGCCGCCTCGGCATGACCCACGCGTTGGTCGAGGGCCTGGTGGGCCATCGCACGCGCCTGGCCCAAGAGCCGCGCGACCGCTGGCATGAGGCCGAAGATCGGCACCTGGAGCTTTACCTCGCCGAGTCTCGCCGGATGGACCGATCGCGGGTCGTCTTGCTGGCACTCGTGCCACGCGGCTGGATGGTGGTGGGTATCGGGGCGCTCCTCCCCGCCTTCCTCGCCGGCACCGGCTCGCTGGCCGGCTTCGCCATCGGCCTGGGCGGGACCCTGGCCGCCTTTCGGGGCCTGGCCAAGCTGGCCGAGGGATCGAGCCACGTGGCGGCGGCCCGGATCGTCTGGGAGCAGTCGGAGGAGCTGGTGACCGCGGCGCGGCGCGGCCGGCCGGAAGAGCCGGGCCTGGCGCCGGCCGGCGCGAGCCAGCCCTCCGAACCCCTTCTTGAGGTCCGCGGTCTGCATTTCCGCCACCCCGGTAGGGCGCAGCCGACCCTGTCGGGTTGCGACCTGGAGATTTTCCCAGGTGACCGCCTCCTCCTCGAGGGAGCCTCGGGAGGGGGCAAGTCCACCCTGGCGTCGATCCTCAACGGGCTGCGGGAGCCCAACGGCGGGCTGCTGCTCCTCCGCGGCATCGACCGGGCCGCCACCGGGCTCCGGGCCTGGCGGAGCCGGGTGATCACGGTTCCGCAGTTCCACGAGAACCACGTCTTCACCGGCACCCTCGCCTTCAACCTCCTCATGGGCCGCGGCTGGCCGCCGACGGAGGAGGACTTGAAGCAAGCGCGCGAGCTGTGCGGAGAGCTGGGGCTCGGCGACCTGCTCGAGCGGATGCCAGGCGGTCTGCAGCAGGTGGTAGGGGAGACCGGCTGGCAGCTCTCACACGGCGAGAGGAACCGGCTATTCCTCGCGCGTGCGCTACTTCAGCAGGCCGAGCTGATCATCCTCGACGAGACCCTCGCTGCCCTAGACCCGGGGACGTTGCACACCGTCCTCGAAACGGTGCGACGCAAGGCGCCAGCTCTCGTCGTGATCAGCCACTTCACCGAAACCTCTGGCGCGTTGCGCAGCTAAGAAATGGCGAGTTGACAGCAGGCGCGCATGCCTATACCCTTGATATTTGTTGCAGCGTCGACTCGAAGGGAGGTGATCGGCATGAAAGTCCAGAGTAATGTCAAGGCGGGCATCCGCGCTCAGATCATCGGGGTCGGTTGAGCTCAAGCCGAGTGGACGTAGAAGGGAGGTGATCGGCATGAAAGTGCAGAGCCAGGTCAAGGCGGGCCTCCGCGGCCAGATCATCGAGATCGGCTAGGGCAAACCGAAGCCACGTCCACTGACCAAAACGAAGGCCAAAGGAGCAACCCCTGAAGGCCAGAATGCAGGTCAAGGCCGGAGCACGGGGCCACGCAATCGACTTCGACTGAGCAGGAGGAACCGGTGGCTCAGGGTAGCTTCTCCGCCGCCGGCGGGCAACGAAGGGACGGGCACTGTGCCCGTCTCTTTTATGGTTCATCCGGGAAATGAGGAGGTGAGGGTCCAGCCGTCGGCGGCCGCGGGCTGGAGCTCCTCGGCGGAGTCGGGATCGGGAAGGCTGGAGAGGGGGGCTGGTAAATCGTCGCCAGGTCGATCACCCTGTGTGCGTCGCATCACCAACACAGACAGGGGGATCGGACCATGGCGACGACCAGCGACTTGTACCACACGCAGGGCCTGCACAGGTACGTGCACCCCGGGTGGCTCAAGGGGACCCGATACCTGCTGCTGCGCGGGCTGGAGAACCTCCGCGAAGAGGCTCTCGAACGGCTCAGCTTCCTCATGGAGGTCAACGAGCCGCTCTACCAGGCCTACCTGCTCAAGGAGGAGCTCCGGATGTTCTGGAGCCTGCCCGGGCCCATGACCGGAGCCGCCTTCCTCGATGCCTGGATCGACCAGGCCCGCTCGATCGCCAATCCCCACTTCGACCGCCTCGCCCAGACCCTCGACGACCACCGCGCCGGTCTGCTCAGCTACTTCCGACACCGCATCTCCACCGGTCCCCTCGAAGGCCTCAACAACAAGATCAAGGTCCTCAAGCGGCTCGCCTACGGCTTCCGCGACCTCGACTACTTCAAGCTCCGACTCTTCTTCCTCCACGAAGGGCTCCCCGCCTCCCCATTTCCCGGATGAGCCTCTTTGTTGTATGGCACTCGCTTCGCCCGCCTCGAGGGGAAAACGCCTGTCCACGACGAGCGGTGCCGCAATCCTCCAAGTGACCGCAGGTTGGTGGCCTTCAGCGCTGACGCTGGAGGCGGCTCTCCAGGATTGCCGCCGCCTCGGGGATACCCAGGCGCTCGGAGAGGGTCAGGTGCTGAACCGGAGTCCAGGGCTCGCCGGTCGGGCCGCTCTGCTCTCCGCTCTCCGTGTAGTAGACCTTTCCCTTGGAGAGCCAGGCCACGAGGAGCTGCTCGCCATCCTCCGAGACGAAGATGTTGGCTGGGATGCCGTCGAGCGGCGGGATGGGCCGGTCGGCGACGGTCTTGAGACTCAGCAGGTGCGTCACTTCGAACGGTGACCCTCCCGTCCCCTGGTCGCTGTCGTCGGGGTCGACCTGCAAGAGCTGGTAGGCGAGGCCGCGACCTCCGGAGCCACCCAGCAAACGAGCCCCGATCTCGATGATGTCGGCGCGGATGCGGTCCGCGAGGGCCCCTGGGGGCTGGTCGGGATCGGAATCGTAGTCGTCGAGAATTGCGGCTCGTGCCAGGTCCGCGAAGTGCTGGACCAGGTCGGAGTTGAACTGTTGCGCGGTATCGATGACCTCCGACCGGAAGGCCTTGGCGAGGGCCGAGATCTTGTCCCGGTCGCGATTCCCGATTTCGATGATGTCGGCGCGAATGTCGTCCGCGAGGAAGCCGATTTCTCCGGGAAGGATCCTGGCCTCCACGGCGATCAGGCGGCCGGTGGTCGGGCTGGCGAACGCGACGATGGCCGAGTAGATGTCCTGGCCCGGGGCCAGGACCGGTGTGCGGAGCAGCTCGGCGGCGGCGCCGTCGGGAGTTCCGGAGTCCGTCTCGAGGTCGGCCAGCGCCACCACCGGGTTCCAGCCGATGTACCGGCCCGCTTCCAGGATCACCGGCGCATAGAAGAGGCCGTTGCCGGCCGAGCCTTCCTCGCGCCACAGCACGTGGATGACGGTTCGGCTGTGGCTCTGCGACTCGCCGGTGGCGTCACGCAGTGCGAAACGGTCACGGCCGATGAGCACCCGGGGCTCGTCTTTGAGAGGGGAGACGTCGCCGGAGATCTCGATCGGCTGGGACCAGCCGTCGGTGTCGAAGCCGGCCAGCAGGAGGCGCGAGACAGCTGCGCTCTTTTTGCTCTCCCAGACGACGTAGAGGCGCTCAGAGCTGTCCTCGAAGACCGCGGAGGGCGTGCCCTCTACCTCGGGACCCCCGGTTGCCGGCAGCAGAGTCCGATCGTGCGTCCCGTCGGGCTGAATGACGTCAAGCGCCAAGACGGCGTTGCCGGCATCCTCGGCCGCAGTCTGCGGAAAGAGGTCGCCGCGGGTTCCGGCGAGGACCTGGTAGAGGCTTCCCTCGTCGCCGAGGGCCGTTGCTGCGACCGTGAAGGGCTCGGGTGACCCTGCGGCGAACGACGGACAGAGACCGAGAGTGAGCGAGACGGCGGCTGCGCACGAGGCTCGGATCTTCATGACGTCAGCCCCGCAGGTTGATGACCCGGCAGATGTCCACGCCCAAGAGCATCTCGGGCACCTGGGACATTCCGGGGTAGAAGGTACGCTGGAGGAGCTCGAAGCACTCGAGGGCCGCGTCGAGCTCGTCACCCTGTTTGTACGCCCCACCCAGAAGGAGCAAGCCGAGCTTGAGGGTAGGAGGGTCGTCGTGCGCCTCGGCGAGCGTCACGGCCTTGGCTCCCTGTCGCGCGGCATGCCACGGGCGGTCAACCAGGAGGTAGGCGAACGAGAGACAGAGGTGGCCGACGCTCTCGGCAAGGGGGGCCCGCACCCTGCGGGCCATCCGCAAGCCGCGGACGACCGACCGGAAGCCCTGGGCGGTCTCCCCGGTGAGCAGGAGGCAGTAGCCGAGGTTGCTCAGGATGAGGGACCGGCGCTCCGACTCCTCGTCCTGGATCAGCGCGTCGCCTTGCCTGTAAGCATCGAGCCCGCCGGAAAAGTCGTTTAGGGCGACCAGCGCATTGCCGATCCAGTTGAGCGCCGAGGCTTGTTGGTCGGGATCGTCGAGCTCGATGGCATAGCGGTGGGCGATCCGGGCATAGAAGAGCGACTTGCGATAGTCCTTGCGGTTGTCGTAGGCCCGCGCCAGGTTGTAGGCGCTAAGAAACGCGACCTGTGAGTCTGCGGTCCGGAGAAGCATCTGGTGCAAGAGGGGGACCGCGTCGTCCTGGAGTTGCAGCCGGATCGCGACGGCGCTCCGATTGCAGAAAGCGAGGTCTTCGAGAATACGGTCCCCGATCCGCTTCGCCAGGTCGTGGGCGGTCTCGAACTCGAGGAGCGCCTCCCGGAGACTGCCGCCTTGCAGGAGCTGCGAGGCTCGCTCTTTGATTCCCTCGTACTGGGCGTGCAGGGTGGTGTCATCAGCCATGGTCGGGCTCCCCGAAATCGGTGGCTAGGGGGTCAGCCTGCCGGATGTGGACCAGCTTCAACGATCTTGCCGGGAATGCTACAACGGCATCCCGCTCCACGTCAACCCCACCGAGGTGTCAGGGGGAGGAGAGGTTTGTTCACAGGCCGGCAGGGCGCCGCTGCCGAACTTCGAGGGCGGCGGCGAGCGAGCTTACTCGACGCCGCGCTCTTCGGCGCGCTGATCGAGGAGCTGGTGGGCGTGGGCGAGGTCGAGATTGGGTCCGAGGTGGAGCGGACGAGGAGCGCTCCATCCCTGGCCCCGGCTCTCCCGGTAGAAGACGATGCCGTCCGCGAGCCAGGAGACGAGCGTCTCGCGGCCGTTGCGCGAGAGGTGGAGGGCGACCTCGTCGGAGCCGGTCGCGGGGCTTGGCAGGACCGAGGTTACGAGAACGAGAATCTGGCTTGTCGGCACCGGTGCTGCGGTTTCGTCACGAGCAAGATCCTCGACCATAGGGACTGTGTCGGTGTCGCTGCGCGTCATGAGGCGACGGTCGGTGAGCCGGGCTCCCAGATCGGAGATCTGGGCTCTGATCTTGTCAGCGAGATGGGAGGCGGGCTCCTCTGGGTCTGAGCTCAGGATTTCGGCTTGGGCCTGGTCCGCGAGGTACCTGGTAAGTGCGACTTGCAGGCTCAGGCGATTGCCCAGGTCGCTGATCTGCGCCCGCACCTTGCTCGCGAGCGAGCTCGCTTGAGCTGGCAAGAGTTGGCGACCGAGGTCGGAGATCTGAGCTCGGATCTTGTCGGCGATCGAGGTGACCTCTCCCGGGATCAACTCGATCGTGCAGGAGACCATCTGACCGTGAAGAGGATCAACGAACCCCAGGGCCACGCTGTGGGAATTGGTGCCCGCCCCGATCGTCTGGGCCCTGGCCAGATCGAAGTTCGGCGCGACGGGCTCTGCGGACGCGAGCGCGTCCGCGAGCAACTCGTCCAGCCGGTACACCCGGTTCGAGCCGGTATACGCCCCGTCGATGAGGGTGACCGGCGCGTAGTAGGGAACCGGTTCTCCGATGTTCTCCTCCTCCCACCAGAGGAGGTGGATCACGGTCCGGGTCCAGGTCCGCAGGGTTCCGTCGTCCTCCACAGAGCGGAACGTGTCGCGGGTCACGGCGAACTGGGGATCGCTCTTCCAGCCGAACAGGTTGCCCGAGACCTCGATCGGCTGTTCCCAGCCTCCGTCGTGGAACCCGACGACGTTGAGCCAGGTGTGAATGTTGCCCTTCTCGGTCTTCCAGAGCAGGAAGAGGGTGTCCGACTGGCCCTCGAAGAGGAGCGACGCGTTCGTGTCCAGGTCCTCGGCCTCGGTGCCCGGTACCAGGAAGCGCTCGTGGGACTGGTCGGGGTAGGTGACGTCGAGGGCGAGAGCCGAGCTCGCCGGGTCCCCGAGGCCCTGATCCGGGAAGAGATCGCCGTAGGTTCCCTCGCGTACCTGGTAGAGCTCGCCTTGCGTGCCGACAACCGCGTCGCGCTGCTGGCCGAGGACCGGTAGGGCGAACAGCGCCATGGTCAGAGCGCAGGGTAGAAGGCGGTGGAGTGGACGGCTCGACATGGCTACGCCTTGAGGTTGACCAACTTGAGCACGTCGACTGCGAGCAAGAGACCGGTGAGGTGCGGTGAACCCGGGAAGTATCGCTCCTGGAGTCGGTGAAAGTACTCCCGCGCTCCCCGCGAGTCACCGGCCTGTTGTGCTGCCTCGCCGAGAAGGTAAAGAGCCTGTCGTATCGGCTCCTCGTAGCCCGCCTCTTCCGCTAGCGCCAGTGCTTTGGCGCTATGTGCCAGTGCGTATCGGTAAGCACCGCGCTCGAGCAGGGCGTAGCTCAAGTCCAGATGCGGAAAGAGCTGGTCGTGCCGAGCGTGGAGGCGGCGCAGCATTCTCAGACTTTCATAGATCAAGGACGCGCCGTTCCCAGCCCCCAGGATCACTAGCGCGTAGCCCAGGTTCGTCAGGATGAGCGCCTTGCGTGCACTGGGCCCATCAGGCAGCAGCTTCAGAGCGAGCTCGTACTCGGCGCGAGCGTCCTGGAATCGGCTCTCGGCAAGCAGGCAGTTCCCGATTTGGTTGTGGCTCGAGGCGATCCAATCGGCCGATCCCAGGACCCGAGATCGGTCGAGGGCGATGCGCGCATAGAACAGGCACTTGCGGTACTGCTTGGCACATTCGTAGGCGCGCGCGAGATTGTAGGCCGCCATGCGGCAGTTGACGCCATCGGCGCTAGCCATGAGCATCGCACGCAGCCGGTCGAAGAGGTCGCCTGAAAGCTCTCGGTTGAAGTCGAGCAGCACAGTGCAGCGATTGACGCATGCACGGTCGGCGGCCCGGTAGTCTTCCAGGTGCTCGGCGAGCCCCTCGGCCTCGGCGAACACGGCTGCCGCTTCGGCGAAGCGCTCGGCCAAGCGCTCTACCCGCCCTCGCTCCATCAGGGCTTCGAAGCGCTCGTCGAAGCGCGGTTGCTCGATCATGGTCGTGCGCATGTGGCGTAATCCGTCGGGGGAGTATACATCACTTCACTCCTCCGTGCCGTTGTCCTGGCTGCGCTTGAAGGCGATGAAGTCCTCGACCTCCTGCTGCGAGTCCTCGTCGAGCTGCTTGAAGCCCTTGAGGATCTGGAGGTCGCGCGGGCTGATCGACTCCTCGGCGATCTCTTCGAAGAACTCGCCGATCGAGATGCGGAACTCGGCGAGGATCTTGAAGAGGTTGTCCAGGCTCACCCGGTACTCGCCCTTCTCCATGCGAGAGAGGTCGCTCTGCTGGATCCCGATCCGCGCCGAGAGCTCGGTCTGGGTGAGCTTGTGCGCCTTGCGGAGCTGGCGGATCTTGCGCCCCACGAGCTGGACCTGCCGGATCTTCGGAGTGGCCATGGCAGAGGATGTCGGTGTCGCCGCGTGTGTATGCCCATTTGGCATATCAGTGCGATAGGAGAACAGCATAATCCCGGTCGGGGACCGGTGTCAACCGGAGATGCGGTATGCCCGACTCACATCGACCTCTCCTCTATATAATGCCGGCGGCGTCCCCTTCCGGGACCGCCCCGCCGGCCCGCCTTCCAACCCGTCATGCTCCAGCGCAACCACCTGTTTCTCATCAAGGAGCTCGTGCGGCGCGACTTCCAGGGCCGCTACGCCGGCTCGCTGCTCTCGTTCCTCTGGTCGTTCATCCAGCCCCTGTGGCTGCTGCTGCTGTTCACCTTCCTCTTCTCGACGGTGATGCGGATCAAGCTCGAGCAGTACGGCTACGCCACGACGAACTTCGGCATCTTCCTGTTCGCCGGGCTGCTGCCCTGGATGGCGATCCAGGAGGGCGTGCAGCGCTCCTCGACGGCGATCACGGACAACGCGGCCCTGGTCAAGAAGCTGCGCTTTCCTTCGGAGATCCTGGTCGTCTCGATCGTCCTCGCGGCCCTGGTCCACGAGGCGATCGCGGCCGGCGTGTTCGTGGTGGTCCTCGCCGTCGTCGGTCAGCTCTCGGTGCCGGCCCTCGCCTGGCTGGCGCTCGCGCTGCCGCTCCAGCTCACTCTCACCGTCGGTCTCGGGCTTCTCCTCGCCTCGATCCACGTCTTCTTCCGCGACACGGCCCAGATCGTGGGCATGGTCCTGTCGGGGTGGTTCTACCTCACCCCGATCGTCTACCCCCTGGCCATGGTGCCGGAGCGGTTCCGGCCGTGGATCGAGGCCAACCCCCTGACGCCGCTGGTTTCTCTCTACCGGGCGGCGTTTCTCGGCAGGCCGTTCGCTCCCGGGCCGGCCGCGGCCGGGCTGGGTCTCGCGGCCGTCCTGCTGCCGGCGGCCGGCCTGTGGCTGTTCCGCCGCCTCCGGCCAAGCTTCGTGGACGAGATCTGAAGGCCGCCGCGACATGGCTCGGCTCTTGCACTTTGGGCCGGTCCCCGGCCCCCAGCGCCCCCGTTTCGGGCCAAATAGGCAGTCCGGAGCCCGCCGGTCTCCGGCCGTGCCGGGGCCGTCACCAGCCCGAGGAGGAAGTCCGATGACATCGAGCGCCAAGATCGTCACCCATACCCCCCTGTGCGCCGCCTTCGCACTGCTCGCCGTCGCCGCCCTGGCCGCGGGTTGTGCCTCCGCTCCGGCCACGAAGCCCGAGCCCGAACGGACCGCACAGGCCGCGCAGGCGAACGACGCGGGCACGACGTGGAAGGTGGACGAGAACGGCCAGCGCTACGAGGTGGTCGAGGTCCCCAAGATCGAGGGCCAGTACCAGCGGCTCGGGGAGCACGAGGTCCTGATGAACTACGGCCTGCGCTACCGGGTGGAGGGCGAGACCGACGACGCCTTCCTGGTGCGCCACTATGCCACCCGTCCGGTCGAGTCGGCCAAGCCGGCCGGGCCGTCCGACGAGGAGCGACGCGCGATCCTGGAAAGCTACCGGGTGGACGTGAAGACCGCCGACCGGCTGCGCTTCGCCTCCTACGACGCCGGGCTTCCCGACCGGGGCCAGTGGCGCAACGGATTCGTGCTCGCGGACATGGACGGCGACGGCCACCTCGACATCGTCCACGGTCCGCCCCGGAAGAGCCTCTCGCCGCCGGCCGTCTTCCTGGGCGACGGCGCCGGCCACTGGCGGCGCTGGAAGGACCATTTCGAGCCACTCCCCTACGACTACGGCGACGTCGCGGTCGCCGACCTCAACGGCGACGGTCGCCTGGACCTGGTCCTCGGCGTCCACCTGCATGGCCTGCTGGTGCTGGTCGCGGACGGCCCCCCGGGCAACTTCGTCTCCTGGAGCAAGGGGATCGACTTCCAGGTGACGGGCCACGGGCAAGCGGACACCGGCTTCACCAGCCGCACGGTCGCCGTCGCCGACTGGAACGGAGACGGGCGCCCGGACATCCTCGCCCTCGGCGAGGGGCCGCGGCTCGGCCGCACCCGCGAGGCGGAGCAGGGCAGGGCCGCACCGGTCCTCGGCAACCAGGCCGCCCTCGGCTTCGTGGTCTACGTCAACCACGGCGACGGCACGTGGTCGAAGGAGGCGGGGCCGGTGGCGGAGGGCCACCAGCCGATCTTCGGCGACGACATGGCGGTGGCCGACCTCGACGGGGACGGCGGCCCGGACGTGCTCCTCGCCTCGAGCGTCTTGGGGAGGAAGGACCTGTTGCGGTTCAGCGGTCACGGCGGCGAGATCCGGATCGGCGAGCTCCCGGAGATGCGCCCGAACGCCTACAGCCGGGCGGTCGCGGTCGACGACTTCGACGGCGACGGCCGCATGGACCTCGTCATCGGCTACCTGGCCTACGAGCTCGAGACCTGGCGCACCGGCGTGGACGTCTTCTACGGCGGCCCGGACGGGACCTGGCGGCGAAAGCCACTGGCGGTCGAAGAAGGCAAGACGACGATCTACTCCCTGGGCACCGGCGACCTCGACGGCGACGGCGCGCGCGATCTCGTCGCCCTGACCGGCGCCGGCGACGCCTGGGTGTTCCTCGGCGACGGGCACGGCGGGTTCGTCCGCGAACGGAGCGACGAGCTGGTCGGAGCCGGGCCTGGCTGCCGGGGCTACGACGTAGCGCTGGCCGACCTCGACGGCGACGGACGCGACGAGATCGTGGCGGCCTACGCCGGGGAGCCGGAGGGTCTCCTCGCGCCGATGCAATGCCCCTCGCAGGGTGGCATCGAGGCCTGGCATCTCCAGAGCACGGCGAACTGAGGGAGCTTCGAATCGGCATTCGGTGTCCTGGACCCCTTCTGGACCCCTTGCGTCGGCCCGGGGTAGGGTTGATAGGATCGCCTGCCTGTCGATTCGAAGAAAGTGTCCCTAGAGACTCGGTCCGGGCCGCCCGGATGCGGTGGAGGACCGAAGCCCGTCAACCGTTGCTCGGAGGAGAGAGTCTCCAATGAAGAAGACCGTAGTCTGTCTCGCCCTGCTCGGCCTCGTGGCCCTGGGCGGTCAGGCGTTCGCCGCGATCTGCACGATCGACGACGTGCCCGCGGCGACCCTGCTGCTGCCCTACTTCGAGGTCAACCTCGACAACCCGAACGGCCAGACCACGCTGTTCTCGGTCAACAACGCCTCGGCGTCGGCGACCCTGGCCCACGTCACCATCTGGTCGGACTGGTCGGTGCCGGTGCTCGACTTCGACATCTACCTGACCGGCTACGACGTCCAGACGATCAACCTGCGCGACGTGCTGGTCAACGGCAACCTGCCGGTGACGGCCAGCGACGGCCAGGACCCGGCGGACACGATCAGCCCGCAGGGCCTGTTCTCGCAGGACATCAACTTCGCGAGCTGCAACGGCATCCTGCCGTTCAACACCCCGACGCTCACCTCGGACTTCGTGGCCCACCTCCAGGAGTGGCTGACCGGCAACCAGTCGCATCTGCTCGGCACCTGCGCCGGGGAGGACCACGGCGACAACGTGATGCGCGGCTACGTGACGGTCGACGTGTCGAACGCCTGCTCGCGGGACTTCCCGACGGCGGCCGGCTACTTCGTCAAGGGCGGCGCCGGCATCGCCGGCGACCGGAACATCCTCTGGGGTGACTACTTCTACGTCGACGCCGAGAACAACTTCGCCCAGGGCGAGACGCTGGTCCACATCGAGGCCGACTCGGCCTCGTTCGCGCCCGGCGACTTCACGTTCTACGGCCGGTACGTGGCGGCGAGCTCGGCGGACGATCGCGAGCCGCTGTCGACGACCTTCGCCACCCGCTACGTCAACGGCGGCCTGTTCACCGGCGGCACGAACCTGGTGGTCTGGCGCGGCACGGGCGTCGCGGATTTCTCCGCGGTCGCCTGCGGTGACACGCCGGACTGGTGGCCGCTCGGCCAGACGCAGATCGTGATCTTCGACGAGCAGGAGCAGCCGAACGTTCCCGAGACGTCGCCGGTTTCGGGTATCCCGGGCAACCCGGGGCTCCAGCCCTTCCCGAACGAGACGCAGAGCGTCGCGGTCGGCGGCTCGGACCTGCCGGTGCCGTTCGACTTCGGCTGGATGTACCTCAACCTCAACACCACGGTGATGGGCTCGCCGTACGCTCCGTTCTCCCAGAACTGGGTGACCACGGTGATGAGCGCCGAGGGCCGGTTCAGCGTCGGGTTCGACGCGATCCAGCTCGACAGCGCTTGCAGCCCGAACAGCCTCATCATCGGCGGCGCCATGTAGGCGGCATCCTCAGGGCGGGCCCGCTCCGCCGGGCCCGCCCATCCTCCCTTCCTCTCCCCGCCGCGCCGCGCGCGCGGCGCCCCATCCCTGCGGCTGCCCGCGAGATTCACGCGGGGCACTTGCCAAGCCTGGCGGAATCTGCCAAGATCCGTCCCTCGATTCCTCCTCCTGGTAATCAGTGTCCAGTCGGAGGGCTGGCGTAGGCTTGACGTTCGATCCGGCGGACCCCGTACGGGCCGCGACGGTTGCGGTGGATCGAGTGTGATCCATAGGTCTAGAAGGTTGTGGTACCGAGCCTTTGAACGGGAGGTGATCTGCTCTCGGTGAAGAAGGAGAGGCCGGCTGGGTGCCGGTCTGGACATCTCGGTTGGGGGCCGCGCCGGTGCCGGGAGGAGATCCGGGCATCGGGTGTCCGGCACCCTTCAACAACGTAATCCAGTATCTTTCTGAGGAGATTGTCTCCCAATGAAGAAGACCGTAGCTTGTCTCGCACTTCTCGGCCTCGTGGCCCTGGGTGGCCAGGCGTTCGCGGCGATCTGCACGATCGACGACGTGCCCGCGGCGACCCTGCTGCTGCCCTACTTCGAGGTCAACCTCGACAACCCCAACGGCCAGACCACGCTGTTCTCGGTCAACAACGCTTCGGCGACCGCGGTCCTGGCCCACGTGACGGTCTGGTCGGACTGGTCGGTGCCGGTGCTCGACTTCGACATCTACCTGACCGGCTACGACGTCCAGACGATCAACCTGCGCGACGTGCTGGTCGGCGGCAACCTGCCGGTGACGGCGTCGGCGGGCCAGGATCCGTCGGACACGATCAGCCCGAAGGGTCCGTTCTCGCAGGACATCAACTTCGCGAGCTGCTCCGGCATCCTGCCGTTCAGCAACCCGACGCTCTCCTCGGACTTCGTGGCTCACCTCCAGGAGTGGCTGACCGGCAACCAGTCGCACCTGCTCGGCAACTGCGCCGGGGAGAATCACGGCGACAACGTGATGCGCGGCTACGTGACGGTCGACACGACGAACTCCTGCTCGCGGGACTTCCCGACGTCGCCCGGCTACTTCGTCAAGGGCGGCGGCGGCATCGCCACGGATCAGAACGTGCTCTGGGGCGACTACTTCTACGTCGACGCCGACAACAACTTCGCCCAGGGCGAGACGCTGGTCCACATCGAGGCCGACGCGGCCTCGTTCGCGCCCGGCGACTACACGTTCTACGGCCGGTACGTGGCGGCGAGCTCGGCGGACGACCGCGAGCCGCTGTCGACGACCTTCGCCAGCCGGTACGTCAACGGCGGCCTGTTCACCGGCGGCACGAACCTGGTGGTCTGGCGCGGCACGGGCGTCGCGAACTTCTCCGCGGTGACCTGCGGCACGGCGCCGGCCTGGTGGCCGCTCGCCCAGACGCAGATCGTGATCTTCGACGAGCAGGAGCAGCCGAACGTTCCCGAGACCTCGCCGGTTTCGGGTATCCCGGGCAACCCGGGGCTGACCCCGTTCCCGAACGAGACGCAGAGCGTCGAGGTCGGCGGCCCGGACCTGCCGGTGCCGTTCGACTTCGGCTGGATGTACCTCAACCTCAACACCACGGTGGCGGGCTCGCCGTACGCTCCGTTCTCCCAGAACTGGGTGACCACGGTGATGAGCGCCGAGGGCCGGTTCAGCGTCGGGTTCGACGCGATCCAGCTCGACAGCGCCTGCAGCCCGAACACCATCATCATCGGCGGCTAACCGTCGTCTTCGGGTGGGCTCGGCTTGCCGGGCCCACCCCGTTTCATCCCCCTGCGACCCCGCACGAGAAATGGTCTGGGCACATAGCCGCCCGGCTCCGCAGCACTTGTCCCCGCTACCGCCGCAGAAAGTGCTTGACAGGTCGCTGACCCGTCTCTATACTGCCGCAGCATAGACCGCTTCGAAGACAGAGATTGGACGCCGGGGGAGCCGGTGTGGCTCTGGATCGAGCGGCGGTCCAACCGGAAAGGGTGGCCGGTCCTTGCCACCCGCCGGAGGATCTGGCACAATGACGTTTGCTATCGCCTCATCGCCATGCTTGGATGAATCTACTGGCCTTGAAGGTGCGCATTCGAGAGCCGAGTCCGCGGGCTGCCCGGCAGCCCGCCGAGAACATACGCAGGTCTTCGGCATCGCGGTACAAGAGTCCTTGAACGGGAGGTGATGAGCTACTTCGTAGAGGAGAGGAAGACGGGCCGGCACCAGTCCGGCTCACGCGTCCCTTGAAGGACCCCGGCTCGGAGCCGGGGAACCCGAAACACGAATCTTGTGAGGAGATTGTCTCCAAATGATGAAAAAGACAGTTGTCTGCATCGCTCTTCTGGGCCTCCTGGCCCTGGGCGGTCAGGCGTTCGCCGCGATCTGCACGATCGACGACGTACCCGCGGCGACCTTGCTGCTGCCCTACTTCGAGGTCAACCTCGACAACCCGAACGGCCAGACCACGCTGTTCTCGGTCAACAACGCCTCGGCGTCGGCGACCCTGGCCCACGTCACCATCTGGTCGGACTGGTCGGTGCCGGTGCTCGACTTCGACATCTACCTGACCGGCTACGACGTCCAGACGATCAACCTGCGCGACGTGCTGGTCAACGGCAGCCTGCCGGTGACGGCGTCCGCGGGCCAGGATCCGTCGGACACGATCAGCCCGAAGGGCATGTTCTCGCAGGACATCAACTTCGCGAGCTGCACCGGCATCCTGCCGTTCAACACCCCGACGCTCACCTCGGACTTCGTGGCTCACCTCCAGGAGTGGCTGACCGGCAACCAGTCGCACCTGCTCGGCACCTGCGCCGGGGAGAATCACGGCGACAACGTGATGCGCGGCTACGTGACGGTCGACGTGTCGAACGCCTGCTCGCGGGACTTCCCGACGGCGGCCGGCTACTTCGTCAAGGGCGGCGCCGGCATCGCCGGCGACCGGAACATCCTCTGGGGTGACTACTTCTACGTCGACGCCGAGAACAACTTCGCCCAGGGCGAGACGCTGGTCCACGTCGAGGCCGACTCGGCCTCGTTCGCGCCCGGCGACTTCACGTTCTACGGCCGGTACGTGGCGGCGAGCTCGGCCGACGACCGCGAGCCGCTGTCGACGACCTTCGCCAGCCGCTACGTCAACGGCGGCCTGTTCACCGGCGGCACGAACCTGGTGGTCTGGCGCGGCACGGGCGTCGCGGACTTCTCCGCGGTGACCTGCGGTACGGAGCCGGCCTGGTGGCCGCTCGGCCAGACAGAGATCGTGATCTTCGACGAGCAGGAGCAGCCGAACGTTCCCGAGACCTCGCCGGTTTCGGGTATCCCTGGCAACCCGGGGCTCCAGCCCTTCCCGAACGAGACGCAGAGCGTCGCGGTCGGCGGCTCGGACCTGCCGGTGCCATTCGACTTCGGCTGGATCTACCTCAACCTCAACACCACGGTGATGGGCTCGCCGTACGCTCCGTTCTCTCAGAACTGGGTGACCACGGTGATGAGCGCCGAGGGCCGGTTCAGCGTCGGGTTCGACGCGATCCAGCTCGACAGCGCCTGCAGCCCGAACACCATCATCATCGGCGGCGCCGCGTAGCCGTCACTTTCGGGTGGGCCCGGCTTGCCGGGCCCACCCCGTTTCCTCTCTTAGGAGGGCGGAGCCGACCCGTGTTGCGCGTTGACGCCTTGCGGCCGCGCCGCGCAGCAGCTCGGCAGCCCGCCCCATGTGCCGGTTCTGATCGCTTTCCGGGATCCGCGCTCCATCGGTCGCGGCTCGACGGGGGTGGCGTCGCATTGCGACGGCCCTGACGAGCCAGAGGGATGCCGTCTACTCGCCCTTGCCACCTCGCGTGCAAGGGGCCACTTTGAAGCTTTGCCGCCTCGGAACCCGGCTTCGCCGATCCGTCGCGGGAGCGAGCTGGAGATTCTCTGATGCAGTCTCTTCTTCGAGCCCTGAAGGCCCTTCGCCCTGCCGGTCTGACCGCCGGTCTCGCCGGTCTCGCCGCGATCCTCGCGCCCCACCCGGGGATGGCCCAGAGCGGCTGCCCGAGCGACACCTGCGGCTTCTCGACTTGCAACTCGCCCGCCACCTCCGTGCCTCAGTCGCTCTGGGGTGAGATCGAACCGGTCGACGCCGGCCAGCTCCCGGCGAACCGGGACAACTCGTCCTCGTTCCGCGCCGGCCTCTTCGACATCAACGATCCGTTCTGGCAGGCGATCGACATCGAGAACGGCTGGATCTTCGCCGCGATCCACAAGGGCCTCCAGGTCTGGGACGCTCGCACCACCCCGGGCGCGCCGAGCCGTCAGGGGGTCATCGACCTCTCGAACCCCTTCAACATCCCGGTCTACCTCGCCCCCCCGGAGGACAAGGACCCGGTCTACGACGTCGACGCTCCCACCGGCGTCGACACGATGGCGGCCGTCACCATGGACAGCAGCACCGGCCTGGTGATCCTCAACCTCGCGGACAAGATCCATCCAAAGGTCGCCTACCAGGACGCCGGCAGCGGCAAGAACGCTTTCCAGGTCTGGGCCGCGAAGCAGGGCAGCACCAACTATGCCTTCGCCGCCTTCCAGGGCAAGGGCGTGCGCGTCTACGACATGGACCGGGCGCTGGCGGACTACTCCTACTGCCGGGACGATACGCCGGCTCAGATCGGCTGCCCCGGTGTCTACTTGGGAACCATCGGTTCCGACAGCTCGGTGACCTATCTCTCCGGCACCGGCCACTTCCTCGCGACCTCCGTCAAGGGTGGCTTCCACCAGGCCAACCACGTCAAGATCTACAACGTCGCCAACCCGACGAACCTGCAGTCGCTGAGCGCACCGGTCCTGAGCGTCGACGTCCGCTCCGCCGCCGGCGCGATCCTGCCGGTCTACGGCAACGCCCTGTGGACCACGCCCGCCGGCAAGATCTACCTCGCGGTGCGGGCGAGCAGTGAGACCCAGATCTACGACGTCTCCTGCCTGTCCTCGGGGAGCTGCGGCTCACCCAGCCCGATCTGGCGCATGAGCCACGCCGCGGACGTCAGCCAGTACGCCACCTTCTCGATGAGCGGGAGCACGCCCTTCCTCTACCTGGGCAACGACACCCAGTGCGCCGGCAGCCTCACGAGCCCGACGACCCAGAACGAGTGGCTCCTCGACGTCTCGAACCCGGCGAGCCCCCGGGACATCACGCCGCCGGCGAAGAACCTGCCGAACCCCTACACCGGGCAGTCCCAGCCCACCGGCTACTGGGGCTGGTACTACCGGCGCAACCCCACCGGCTTCAACTGGGTCATGCCGCGCGATGGCAAGTTCTACGGTGAGTACTTCTACCGCATGGCGAACTCGATCTTCGACATCCACCGCCGCACCGGCGGCGTGGCGCCGGTCGCCGACTTCACCTGGAGCCCGAGCCAGGTCTACCCGGGCACGGCGGTGACCTTCGCCGACCAGTCGACCGGCGGCCCGACGAGCTGGAGCTGGAGCCTCGCCGGCGGCACGCCGACGAGCTCGATCGCCGAGAACCCTTCGGGTGTGACCTTCTCCACCCAGGGTCCTCACCAGATCACCCTCACCTCGAGCAACGCCGCCGGCCCGAGCGACCCGAAGGTAAAGACCCTCACGGTCCTCGACCCGGCGCCGGCGATCGGCAGCCTGAGCGTCTCTCCCGCCAGCCCGCTTCAGTGCCAGCCGGTCACCCTGACGGCTGCCGGCGTGACCGGCAAGCCGACGCTGACCACCGGCTGGGAGGTCGTCGACCAGGGCACCACCAACCAGGCGCCCGGGGGGGCGAGCAGCTCCAACCCGTTCGTCTGGGACACCAAGGCAAATGCGGTGCCCCCGGCCGCCTACACGGCCACCTTCACCGCGTCCAACACCAGCGGCCAGGCTTCGAAGAGCGTGACCTTCAGCCTGGGAGCGCTCCCGTCGCTGCCCGCCGACGGCTCCTTCGCACCGACCAATGACTCGTTCGCAGCCGGCACGGTGCAGTTCCACGTCAACGTCCCGGGCGCCACGGAGTGGAGCTGGGACTTCGGCGACGGCGCGGGCTTCCAGGCCTTCACCTCCGACCCGGTCAACGGTCCCAACCCGACGCACTCGTACACCAGCACGGGCGTCAAGACGGTCCAGGTGAAGGTGCGCAACTGCATCGACGTCGTGGGCCGGACCAGCGCGCCGCTCAACGTCACGATCGTCCAGACGACGCCACTGGTGGCGAATTTCAATGTTCAACTGCTTCATTCCGGATGGCGTCCACTGCTACATCCACACCAGTGACACCCTGAGTTCACCGACAGCTCGACGGGTCCCCCGGACCAGTGGGACTACGACTGGAACGGTGACGGAGACCTACGAGACGAGCGGCCACACCACTTCGCCGATCACGACCCACCCCTTCTCGGCGACCGGCAGCTTCAAGCCGCGCCTCCAGGTCCATCGGGGAAGCGAGACGAGCGCCACCTTCACGCTGCCGTACACGATCGTCGTGAGCTCCGGCACGCCGACTCCGCCGCCGCCCACGCCCTCGATCTCGATCACCGGGGCGAGCTCCGGGCAGGTCGACCAGTCGCTCACCTTCACCGGCTCGGGGCAGAACGGCTGCTCGCCGACCGGCACCTGGACCTGGAACGCCACCGGCGGCGGGGCGATCAACGGCAGCGGGGCCTCCGTGATCATCTCCTGGCCGTCGGCCGGCCCGAAGTCCGTCACCGCGACCAACAGCGCCTGCGCCAGCGCCACCCCCGGCTCCAAGAGCGTCACGATCAGCGACGGAAGCGGTGGTCCCCCCGGCGGCGGCAACGTCCTGGGCGCCGCCTTCAGCTTCACACCGTCGAGCGTCGCGGCCGGCCAGACCGTCAGCTTCGACGCCAGCGCCTCTTCGGGCGGTCCAACGAGCTTCAGCTGGGACTTCGGTGACGGACAGAGCGCCAGCGGCAGCCAGGTGAGCCACACCTACGCCAAGGCCGGCTCCTACCAGGTCAAGCTCACCGTCGGCAAGGCCGGCACCGGCACCGGGTGCCAGTTCGGGGTGTGCTCCGACTCGTCGACCAAGACCGTGTCGGTCACCGGCGAGGCACCCCTCGCCGCCGCCTTCGACGTCGACGCCTCCTGCATCCCCACCGGCGGCACGGAGCTGTGCACCGTCGACGCCGGCCAGACGGTCTCCTTCACGGACAAGAGCACGGGCAAGGTGACGAGCCGCGCCTGGGAGTTCGGTGACGGGGCCACGGCCCAGGGTTCGAACGTGCAACACGCGTACAGCGACAACGGCAACTACACCGCGACGCTGACCGTGCACAGCGCCACGGAGACCTCGAGCGTCACCAAGGTCTTCAAGGTCTCGGGGGCGCCGCCGCAGACCGTGTCGCGCACCGTGGTACTGCCCTGGCTCGCCCAGGCGGATGCGGACAAGGCGCTCACCCAGTCGAGCGATCTCTACGTCAACAACCCGGGCAGCGACCCGATGACGGTCGAGATCGTGTTCCACAAGCAGGGGGTCCCGGAGCCCGATCCGCCGACGCGCGAGGAGGTCATCGCTCCAAACGCGACGCTCTACCTGCCCGACGTCATCGCCGGCTTCAACCGCTCGAACATCAAGGGGTTCCTCTCGATCGAGCCGACGGCGGGCGAAGGCACGCCGGTGGTCACCTCGTTCAACCGCACCTTCCAGGCGGACGGCAGCACCTTCGGCCAGGTGGTACCGGGCATGCCGCTCGAGGACCAGCCGCAGGCGCTGAGCACGGGGACGCCCCAGGTGGTCCACCTGGTCGGCCTCAACAACATCTCCGATCGTCTGTCCTACTTCGGCATCAGCAACCCGAGCGACAAGGCCCTGCACTACAACTTGCGCTTCTTCGACTCTCTCGGCAACCCGAAGGGGTCGACCGCGGAGCCGCTGGTCGTCGCCGCGTTCGGGCTGAAGCAGTGGCAGGAGAACGTCCTCGCCGACACCTTCGGCGTCGCCAACGAGGGGGACTACCGGATCGAGATCGAGCCGACCTCGGACAGCCCGCGGCCGTTCGCCTACGGTGCCAACCTCCGGCTGCCGGCCCGGGACCCGTCGTTCGTCCGGGCCGGCCGGACCGACTCGAGCGACCTCTACCTGGTGGGCGCGCTCAACACGCCGGGCCTCAACGGCAGCCTGTTCCAGACCGACGTGGTGCTGAGCAACCCGAGCGCCCAGGTGGCGACCTGTACCGCCACCTACACGCCGACCGGCGTCACCGCCGAGACCACTCCGCCGCTGCCGGAGATCACCCTGCAGCCCCGGGCGAGCTTGCGGTTGCCGAACATCGTGTCGGAATGGAACGTGGGGAGCTCGGTGGGCGTGCTGGCGATCCACTGCGACAGCGGCGCCGGCGTCTTCCCGGTGGCCCAGGCCGAGAGCTACGACGTCTCCAACCCGTCCCAGCTCTACGGCCAGTTCATGCCGGCCTTGACCGCCGCCGACGCCGCCGTGCCGGGCAAGCCGCTGACCCTCGCCGGCCTGCGCCAGAACGACGTCTTCCGAACCACCCTGTGGCTCTACAACCCCGGGGACCAGGTGGCGACGTACAACGTGCGCTACTTCGACCTCGACGGGCACGAGCTGCCGGGCGAGACGGGCGTCCACGCTCCCCCCGGCAAGTTCCGCCAGATCAACCCGGGTGCCCTCCCGCTGCCGGAAGGAGGCGTCCCCGACGGCTTCACGGCGCGGATCGAGGTCACCTCGGGCAAGCTGCTGGCGGCAGGCCAGGTGGTGAACGACTCCAACGACCCGGCGTACATCGTCGGCCAGTAGGCTTCGCGACGTGACGCGGTCGGAGCCGCCGGGTGCCAGCGCGCCCGGCGGCTCCGTCGTTTCAGGCCTGCGCACGGCGGCACCGGCATGAAAACCCGAATCCTGGTCGCGGCGGCGGTGGCAGCGGCGCTCGCCGTCGGCTGGCTGGCCGGCCGCGCCGCCGGCCCGCGCTCCGGCCCGCCGGCCGCGGCGGCGACCCCGGCCCGGACCGGGGCCGAGCCGGCTCCGCCATCCCCGGCCGCCCAGCCTGCCGGAAAATGGCACGCCGCCCGCAGCCGGCCCGAGGCGCCGCCGGCCGGCCGGCGGCACGTCGCAGGCGAGGAGGCCCTGATGGCGGTGCCCTATCTCCAGGGGTACCGGCCGGCCCGCGCCGAGACCGCGGCGGTGACCGTCGACCGCCCCGAGGCCTGGCGCGGCCTCAACCTCTACGTCTCCGGGCACGCTCCGGAAGCCCGCCTGATCGACATGGAGGGCCACCTGCTCCACCGCTGGAGCTACCCGCTGGAGAAGCTCCGCCCGGAGGTGTTCGAGGATCCCGCGACCCGCGACCAGTTCCGCAAGCTCGAGTACTTCCGGCGTGCCCGGTTGCTTCCCGACGGCAAGCTCCTCGCCATCTTCGAGGGCCTGGGGCTGGTCGAGCTCGACGCCCAATCCCACCTGGTATGGGCCTACCGGGGTGGCGCCCATCACGATCTCGACGTCGCCCCCGACGGCCGGATCTTCGTCCTCGACCGGGAGGGCACGACCCTGCCCTGGCTCGACCCCGACCACGGCGTGCTCGAGGACGAGATCACGGTGCTCTCGCCCGACGACGGGCACGTGCTCGACAAGATCTCGATCCCGGAGGCCTTCCGGAGCTCGCTGTACGCGCCGCTCCTCGAGCGCCGCGGACCGCCCCCGGACGTCTTCCACACCAACACCCTGGAGATCCTCGACGGCAGCCTGGCCGACCGGAGCCCGGCCTTTCGGCGCGGCAACCTCCTGATCTCGGTCCTCCAGCTCGACACCGTCGCGGTCGTCGACCCGCGCTCCCGGAAGGTCGTGTGGGCCGAGACCGGTCCGTGGCGCAAGCAGCACCAACCGACCGTCCTGGCCAACGGCCACCTGCTGGTCTTCGACAACACCGGGCCGGGCGGCGAGCGCTCGCGGGTGCTCGAGCTCGACCCGTTCAGCCAGCAGGTCTTCTGGCACTACGGCGGCGACCCGGGGACCGACCTCTACTCGCAGACCCTGGGCACGGCCCAGCGCCTGCCCAACGGCGACACCCTGATCACCGAGTCCGAGAACGGCCGCGCCCTCGAGGTCGACCGCGACGGGCGGACGGTCTGGCAGTTCCTGAGCCCCCACCGCGTCGGGGCGCACGGCGAGCTCGTCGCGGTCCTGTTCGAGATGGTCCGCCTGCCGCCCGACTTTCCCTTCCGGGGGAGCGCCGCCGAGAAGAGCGCCGAGGCCGCCGGGGCCCCGCCGGCCGCGCCCGCTCGCCGCGATAGGATCGATCGACCGTGACCCCCTCCGTCGTCAGCGCCGAGGACCTCGGCAAGTCCTACCGGGTCTTCGAGAGCCCGTGGCAGCGCCTGCTCGAGGCGGTGACCCGCCGTCCCCGCCACCGGCGCTTCCAGGCCCTCTCCGGGGTGAGCTTCGAGCTGCCCCGAGGCGAGGGCCTCGGGGTGGTCGGCGAGAACGGCGCCGGCAAGTCGACGCTGCTCAAGATGATCGCGGGGATCGTCGCGCCCTCCGAGGGCCGGCTCCGGGTCGACGGCCGGGTGGCCTCCATCCTCGAGCTCGGCTCGAGCTTCCATCCCGAGTTCACCGGCCGCCAGAACATCGTGCTCAACGCCGCCATGCTCGGCCTGACCCAGGACCAGGTGCGGGAGAAGACGCCGGAGATCATCGCCTTCAGCGAGCTCGGCGACTTCATCGACCAGCCGGTCAAGGTCTACTCGAGCGGCATGTCGATGCGCCTCGGCTTCGCCATCGCCACCGTGGTCGAGCCCGACGTGCTGATCATCGACGAGGCGCTGTCGGTCGGCGACGGCTACTTCCAGAAGAAGTGCATGGACCGGCTCCGGCGCTTCCTCTCCCAGGGCGGCACGCTGCTCTTCTGCTCGCACGCCATGTACTACGTCTCGGCCTTCTGCAACCGGGTGCTGTGGCTGCGGCGCGGCGAGATGGCGGCGCTCGGCGAGACCGAGGAGGTGGTGCGCGACTACGAGAGCTTCCTGCTCGCCAAGACGCGTTCCGCCCAGGCCGCGGAGGTCCCCGAGGAGGAGCTCGACGAGCAGGACCGGCCCGGGCCGGCCCGCCTGACCGCGGTCCGGCTGGTCGGCGGCGAGCCCGCGGGCGACCGCCACCGGTTCCGGAGCCATCAGCCCCTCGCCGTCGAGGTCGAGTGGGAGAGCGCCGAGCCCGACCTGGCGTTCCACCTGGGCCTCGGGATCAACCGCCTGGACGAGGTCGAGGCCCTCTCCTTCGCGACCCATCTCGACGGCCAGGAGCCCTGGCGCGGCGCCGGCCCCCACCGGGCGCGCCTCGAGGTCCCCGACCTGCCGCTGCTGCGAGGCCGGTTCACCCTCTACGTCTTCCTGCTCGACGAGGCCGGGCTGCACGTCTTCGACCGGCGGATCCTGCAGGATGCCTTCGAGGTGGAGAGCAGCTCCTACGTCTTCGGCCTGTTCGACGCCGAGCACCGCTGGACGCGTTCGGAAGCCGTCCGCGTGCAGGCCCCGGCGTCGGCCTCGCCGTAGGCGCCCCACCGGCGCTCCACGGCCGGCGACCACCGGCGAGCTCCGCCGCCCCTCATGAGCCCCGTATCCTCCAGCCCACCCGAGCCGTCCCCGAGCCTCGTCGAGCGGCTCGGCGGTGAGCTCGCGGGGCGCTTCCCGAGGCGCCTGCTGCTCGTCCCTCCGGGGCTGGCGGCCTGGGCCGAGAGCCGGGGGGCGTCCGCCTTCGCGGCCCGGGCCGCCGTCGTCGTCGCCGGCGAGCTCGGCCCGGCCCTGGCGGCGCCCCAACCCGGGGACGGGAGCGGGGAAGGGGAAGGGGAGTGGGACGCCGTCCTCGCGCTCTACGCCGGCGACGCGCTGCCCTCGGGCGAGCTCGCCGCCGGGCTCCGGGGGGCGCTCCGCCCGGGAGGCCGTGCCCTCGTCGTGACCGCCCTCGCCACCTCGGACGGCGCGCCGCCGCCCTACGAGGCGCTGGTCGCGGCCTGTCTCGAAAACCGGCTGCTGGTGCGCAGGGAGCTCGGCCCCGACGGCTCGGCGCTGCCCTGGGACGGCGCGCGTCGCTCGGTGGGCTCCGGCCCGACGATCCTCGTCCTCCAGGCCCACGAGATCGTCGCGCGCGGCTACCGGCCGGGAGACGAGGTGCCGCTCACCGAGCTCTTCCGGCGCTGCTTTCACCCCGAGCGCGCGCTCGATCACTGGCGCTGGAAGTACCGGGACCACCCGGACGGCGAGCACCGGATCTCGCTCGCCGCCGACGAGGACGGCGCGCTCCTCGCCCAGTACGCGGCCTACCCCGCGCTCTGGTGGGACGAGGCCGAGGGTCGCCACCTCTGGGCGCACCAGATCGGCGACATCATGAGCGCTCCGGAGGCGCGCGGGCGCGGCCGGGGGAGGACGTCGGTCCTGGCGCAGTGCGCCCGCCACTTCTACGCCGCCCGGTGCTGGGGGCGGGTGGACTTCGACTACGGTTTCCACACCGCCCACAGCCGCGGCTTCTCGAACCGCTTCCTCGCCGTCGTCGATCCCGAGCCGGTGCCCTTCCGCGTCCTGCGCCCGGAGGCGCTCGAAGCCGCCGCCGGCCGGGGCTACCGGGTGCGGCCGCTGGTCCGGGCCGGCCGCGAGCTCGACGCGCTCTGGCGGCGGGCCCGGGGGGACTACGGCCGCCTGGTGGTGCGCGACCGGCGCCGGGTGGCCTGGCGCTACTTCCGACGCCCCGACGTCCGCTACCTGGTGCTCGGCGTCTTCCGCTGGCGGCGGCTGGTCGGCTGGAGCGTGTTTTGCCGCCGGGGTGACGATCTCGCCTGGGTCGACGCCCTGTTCCGGCGCCGGGCAGCCGCCGCCGCCGGCCTCGCCCTGGCCGCCGCGCTCGAGCGCCTCGGCCCGGTCTCCCGGGTCGTCGGCTGGTTCCCGCCCCGGCCGGACTGGTGGCACGCCGCGCTCACCGGCCTGGGCTTCGCCGAGGAGCCCGAGCCCGACGACCTCGACCTCGGCATCGTCTGCTTTTCCGGGCCGACCGACCCCGAGCGATTCCGCCGCGACCTCTACTACACGATGGGAGACAGCGATCTCGTCTGACCCGGATCGCGCCGCCACCCGCCGGAGGCGGCCTCTCGCCGGGGAGGCGCGGCGGCCACGCCGCGCCCCCAGGGTAGAATCCAGCACTGAAAGGATCTGACATGTCACTTTCGATCCGCCTGCCGAACCTCGACCACCAGGGCGCGCGCTCCGGAGAGGCCGAGGGAACCGGCGGCCCCTTGCGCACCAGCCCCTTCCTCCACGTCGACGCGGGTCGCGTCTACAGCCCGCTCTCCGACCGCGCGCTGGTCGAAGGGGACCGCGGCTACGCCGAGCTCCGGGGCCTTCTCGCCGGCGCCGCCTCGCCCGGCGAGATCGAGGAGGACGTCCGCGCCTTGCTCGCCTCCGGCGGCTGGCTGGTGCCGGTCGAGGAGGACGCGACACGCCAGTTCCTCCTCAAGTACGTCTCGCTCGAGGCGCACACGGTGTGCAACCAGGGCTGCTACTTCTGCCCCGTGGCCTACGACCGCCGCGAAGACCACTTCATGCCCACCGAGCAGTACGAGGAGATCGTTCGCCAGCTCACGGCCTACCGCGACACGATCGAGGCCGTGTTCATGATCAACTACAACGAGCCGACCGCGGACAAGCGATTCGTCGACCAGGTCCGCTCCCTGAAGGACGCCGGCCTGCCGCCGGCCACCTTGACCAACGGCACCGGCCTGACGCCGAAGCGGATCGACGCCCTGGTCGAGATGGGCGGCCTGCGCTTCCTCTCGATCAACCTCTCGACCCTCGACCGCGAGCGCTACCAGGCCGACCGCCAGGGCGACCACCTCGAGCTCGTACTGCGCAACCTCGACCACGCCAAGGACCGGCCGGTCGCCGAGGCGATGGACATCGTGGTCCTCGGCCGGGGCGACGAGGTCCACCGCCGGGACTTCCAGGAGATCCAGGCCCGCTTCGCCGGCAGCCGGTTCAACGTCAAGTCCTTCGAGGTGATGGACCGGGCGGGCTACCTGCAGATCGGGCTGTCGGCGCGCAACAAGTCGCTGTGCGGCTGCGACAACGTCGGCTCGCGGCCGCTCCAGCACCTGCACATCAACCCCTACGGCAAGTGCCTGCTGTGCTGCGAGGACTACGACGCGAGCTACGTCGTCGGCGACCTCGCCGAGAGCACGCTCGAGGAGGTGCTCACCGGCCCCGAGATCGCCCTCATGCGCCGCTGGGTCTACGGCATCGAGGAGGCGCCGGCGGACTTCATCTGCCGGAGCTGCGTGTACGCCCGGACGGGTTGATTGGATCACCCCCCTCACCCTCGGTCTCTCTCCATCCCCTCGAGGGGGGAGAGGGACGCCCCCTGCCGGGGCGAACCGGCCGGCTGACGCCGGGCTCACGTGCGGATCACCTACGTCCTGCCGCGGCCGGAGCTCTCGGGCGGCAACAAGGTCGCCATCCAGCACGCCCACCTGCTCGCCGGCCGCGGCCACCGGGTGAGCCTGCTCGGCGAAGGCCCGGCGCCCGAGTGGATCCGGCTCGAGGTGCCGTACCACGACTACGCCGCGGCGCCGCCCGAGCCTGGCGAGCAGGACCTGGTGATCGCGACCTTCTGGCCGACCCTGGAGCTGGCGCGCTCGCTCGCGCTCGGGCCGGTCGCCCATCTCTGCCAGGGCTACGAAGGCGACCTCGCGCACCTCCGGCCCCGCCTCGCGGAGATCGAGGCCGCCTACTCCCTGCCGCTGCCCGCGATCGCCGTCAGCCCGCACCTGGCGGAGCTGGTCCGCGGGCGCTTCGGCCGGCCGGCGCGCGTCGTGCCGCCACCCCTCGACCCGGCCTTCCGCCCGGCGTGGCGGCTGGGGCCCGCGCGGCCGCCCCGGGTGGCGATCCCGGGGATCTTCGAGGCCCCGGTCAAGGGGGTCGAGGTCGCGCTCGAGGCGGTCCTCGGACTGCGCCGCCGGGGCATCCCGGCGCGCGTGCTCCGCTTCGCGACCCTGCCGCTTTCGCCGGCCGAGCGCACCCTGCTCGAGCCCGAGCGCTATCTGTTCGGCGCCCCGCCGGAGGAGGTCGCGCGCGAGCTTCGCCGGTGCGACCTGCTCCTGCTCGCCTCGCGCGAGGGCGAGGGCTTCGGCCTGCCGGCCCTCGAGGCGATGGCCTCGAAGGTCCCGGTGGTCGCCTCCCGGATCCCCTCGACCGAGTGGTTCGCCGCCGACGGGGCCGCCCTGGTGCCGGTCGGCGACCCGGAGGCCTTCGCCGCGGCCGCCGCCGAGCTGCTGGGCGACGCCGGGCGCTGGCGCCGGGCGCGGCGGGCCGGCCTGCGCGCCGCGAGGAGGTTCGCCGCGCCGCGGGTCGGCCGCGAGCTCGAGAGCGCGGTCGAGTGGGCCCGCGCCGAGGCCCTCGGGAGCCGGTGAGGGGGCCGGATACAATCCCCGCCGTGTCGCAGCCGGAGCTCTCCGTGGTGATTCCCGCCTACAACGAAGCGGGTCGCCTGGGTCCCACCCTGGACCGGGTGGACGCCTATCTCCGCGCCCGCGGCACGAGCCACGAGATCCTGGTGGTCGACGACGGCTCGAGCGACGGCACCGTCGATCTGGTGCTCGCCCACCCGGCCCAAGGCCTGCGGCTGGTGCGGCAGCCGGAGAACCGGGGCAAGGGCGCGGCGTTGCGCCGCGGCGTCGCCGAGAGCCGCGGCCGCCGGGTGTTGCTCTCGGACGCCGACCTCTCGACCCCCATCGAGGAGCTCGAGGCACTCGCGGCCCGGCTCGACGCCGGAGCGGAACTGGCGGTCGGCAGCCGGGCGATGGAGGACTCGCGGGTCTCGGTGCGCCAGCCCTTCTACCGGGAGCTGATGGGCAAGACCTTCAACCGGATCATCCGCCTGCTCGGCGTGCGCGGCGTGCGCGACACCCAGTGCGGCTTCAAGCTCCTCGACGGCGAGGTCGCCCGGCGCCTCTTCCCCCGTCTCGTCACCGAGCGGTTCGCCTACGACGTCGAGCTCATCTGGCTCGCCCGCCGCGCCGGCTGCCGGGTGGACGAGGTCGGCGTCGCCTGGGTCAACTCCACCGACTCGCGGGTGCACCCGGTCTTCGATTCCTGGACCATGCTCGAGGACGTCCTCCTGATGCGCTGGCGCCACCGCGGAGAGCGCGGTCCTTCGTGATCGGCATGCGCCCCGCGCCTGCCATAATGCCGCGGCCGGGGCGTCCGGAGAGGGCCGGGCTCCCGTCGGCCCCGACCCCCAGGCGACGATGACCTATCGTGACTCTCGGAACCTCCTCGCGCGCGGCGCCCTGGCGGCCCTGGTGGCCCTGGCCGTGGGCGCCGGGGCGTGCGCCGGCGGCCGGCCGCCGGGCGGCACGCTCGCCGGGCTGGTCGCCGACGGGGCGTACGCCGCCACCCCGGCCGGAGGGCGGCCGCTGCGCTTTGCGAGCGAGCCCCGCACGGGGGTGGTGAAGCTCGACGACGAGAGCCGTCCGGCGGTGACCCTGCCGGCCGGCACCTGGTCCTGGCGCACGCGGGTGCCGGCGAACGGCTGGCTCCAGGTCGGCGTCGGCGCGGTCGACGGGGGACCGCTCGAGGCGTCGGTGGCGCTCTCGAACGGAGCGGAGCGGGAGGTGCTCGAGGTGGGGCGCAACGACCCGCCCGAGGACGAGCCGGAGGTCCGCGGCTGGATCGATTTCGGCGCCGACCTCTCCCGCTGGTCCGGCCGCGACGTGACGCTCGAGTTCAGCGCGCGCCGGGACGGCGCCCCCGGGGCACCGCCGCAGGTCGCCTGGGGGCCGGTGGCGCTCGCCGCGCCGCGGGAGGCCGGCGAGGACGATCCGCCCGACGTCCTCTTTATCCTGGTCGACACCCTGCGCCACGACCACCTCACCCCGTACGGTTACCGGCGGGACACGACCCCCGAGATCGAGCGTCGCCTCGCCGAGCGCGGCACGGTCCTCGAGGACGCCTACTCCCAGGCCCCCTGGACCCTGCCGTCGGTGGTCTCGTTCCTGACCAGCCGGTACCCTGGCGAGCTCCTCGGCGGCGATCCGGCGAGCTTCGGCGTGCCGGCGAACGCCGAGACCATGGCCGCCGCCTTCGCCGCCCTCGGCTACCGCACCGGCGCGTTCATCGGCAACCCGATCGTGCACGCGGGAAACGGCTTCGCCCAGGGCTTCGAGACGTTCTACTCGCCGGCGAGCCTGACGGCGATCGAGCGCCACGGCGACAGCCTCACCCGCCGGGCGGTGCCCTGGCTGCGGGCTCACCAGGGAGAGCGGTTCTTCGCCTACGTCCACTACGTCGATCCCCACGACCCGTACGAGGATCCGGACGTCGTCGGCGGTCGCTCGCGGATCTTCGACGACCCCGGCGGAATGCCTCCCACCTACCTCCAGGGCATCTACGCCGGCAAGCTGCCGATCGCCGACCTCGACCGCGAGATCGCCCACTTCACGGCCCTCTACGACACCGAGGTCCACTACGTCGACCGGGCGATCGGCGAGCTCCTCGCGAGCCTGCCCGAGGAGGTGCTCGCCCACACCCTGGTGGTCCTGACCGCCGACCACGGCGAGGAGCTCTACGACCACGGCGGCTGGAAGCACGGTCAGACCCTCTACGAGGACCAGATCCACGTCCCGCTGATCGTGCGCTGGGACGGCCGGATCCCGGCCGGCAAGCGACTCGCCGGTACCGTCCGCCTGGTCGACCTGCTGCCCACCCTGATCGCCGCCGCCGGCGGCCGACCGGCGCCGGCCTGGCAGGGAGAGGACCTTCTCGGCGCGCTCGAGGGGCGCTCGCCCCTGCCGCGGCTCGAGGCCTTCGCCCAGCGCCTCCAGGTCGGGCCCTTCCGGGCGGCGCTGGTGCTCGACGGCAGGAAGCTCATGCTCTACAACCGGACCGAGCCCTTCACCCCGGCGGACGAGCTCCAGGCGCACCTCTATCGCCTCAATCTGTCCCGGATGCGTGGCGCCGAGCTCTACGACCTGCGCCGCGACCCCGGCGAGCGGCACGACCTGCTGGCACCCGCCGGCGAGGAGGCGGCGCGAGTGGCCGCGGCCCTCGACCCGCCGCTCCAGGCCCACTTCGCCCGAACCTTCCAGGCGCTGCGGGCGCTCAGCGACTCCTTGCCCGCCGGTCGCCGGCTCGCCGGCGAGCTGGTCTTCGAGCGGCCGGCGGCGCGAATCCTGCCGCTCTTCCTCTCCGACGAGGATCGGGCCGAAGGGCGAAGGGGAGCGGGTGCGCTTCGAGCTGGTCGGCGACGGCCGGTCCAAGGGGTTCGCGATTCTCGGAGACCCCGGCGCCCTGGTCGCCGCCTCGCTCACCCTCGACGGCGAGCCGCTCGCCCCCGGCCGCCTGCGGGTGGGCGCCGGGGTCCCCTTCACCGGCGCCCGGGTCGAGCCCGGCGCCCTGGCGAGCGCGGCCTTCCCGGCGGCGCTCGGCCGGCCCGGCCTGCGCCTCTGGTCCTTCGCCGGCGGCTCCGAGCAGGGAGCCGAAGCCAACGCCGAGACCCGCAAGGGGCTCGAAGCCCTGGGGTACGTCCAATGACCGACGCCAGCGACCAGCCGATGCACCCGCGGGGCGCCCTCCTGCCCCCGGGGGAGACCGCCGCGGTCCACGCCCGCAGCGTGCTCGTCCTCGCCCCGCACTACGACGACGAGGCGCTCGGCTGCGGCGGCCTCCTCGCCGAGCTCGCCGCGGCCGGCGCGCGGGTCCGGGTGCTGTTTCTGAGCGACGGCGCCGGCGGCGCGCGCGACGCCGAGGAGCGCCGAGCCTACGCCGCTCGGCGGCGCGAGGAGTCGGAGGCCGCCCTCGACGCGCTGGGCCTCGCCGACGCCGCCTACCTCGACCTGCCGGACGGCGCCCTCGCCGACCATCTCGAGGACCTGGCCGAAGCGATCGGCGAGGCCCTCGTCGAGCACGGCGCCGACCTCGTGCTGGTGCCCTCGCCGCTCGAGGTCACGGCCGATCACCGGGCCGCCTTCGCCGCCCTCCACCGCCGGTTGGGCGTCCTGCGCCCGGCGGCGGGAGGGGCCGACGAGACCCTGGCGACCCTCGCACGCTCGCTCACCGTGCTGGTCTACGAGGTCAACCATCCCGCCTACCCGGACCTGCTGGTCGACGTCTCCGGGCGCCTGGCGGCGGTGCGCGCCGCCATGGCCTGCTACGCCAGCCAGCAGGAGCGCCACGACTACCTGGCGGCGGGCCTCGGCCTGCGCCGCTATCGCACGCTCTCGCTGGCCGCCGGGGTCGAGGCGGCGGAGGGCTACCGCCGCCTCGCGCTGGCGGACTTCACCACCCGCAGCCCGGCGCAGCTCGTCCGCCACTTGGGGGGGGTCCCCGAGCTGCTCGCGGTCACGAGCGGCCCGCGGGTCTCGGTGGTGGTGCGCACCAAGGACCGTCCCGCCTTCCTCGCCCAGGCGCTCGACAGCCTGGCCGCCGGCACCTACCGGCGGGTCGAGGTGGTCGTGGTCAACGACGGCGGCCGCCCGCCCGAGCTCCCGGAGGACTACCCCCTCACGCTCCGGCGGGTCGACCTGCCGGAGAACCGGGGGCGCGCGGCGGCGGCCAACGCCGGGGTCGAGGCCGCGAGCGGCGACTGGATCGCCTTTCTCGACGACGACGACCTGGCGGCGCCCGAGCACCTGGCGGTGCTGGTGGACGCCGCCGCGGGAGCCGGCGTGCGGGCGGTCTACTGCGACGCCGCGGTGGTCACCTACGAGCTCACCGGCGCCGCGGAGCCGGGCGCTCCGGGCGGCTGGCGGCCGGTCGAGCGGCGCCTGCCCTACAGCCGGGACTTCGATCCCGATCTCCTGGTGCTGGACAACTACATCCCGTTCAATACCGTGCTCCTCGAGCGCTCCCTGGTCGGCGAGCTCGCCGCGGCCGCCCGGGCGCAGGGCGGCGAAGGCCCGTTCGATCCCGAGCTGCCCTTCTTCGAGGACTGGGACTTCCTGATCCGGCTGGCGGCGCGCCAGCCGCTCCACCACGTGCGTCGGACGACCTGCGAGTACCGTCACTTCCGGGGCGCCGGCCATCACGCCCTGGGCGACCGGCCGCGCGAGCGGCCCGACTTCCTGGCGATGAAGGCCCGGGTGCTCGCGCGCCACGCCGAGCTGCTCGCTCCGGAGCGCCTGGCGCGCGCCGTCGACACCCTGCGCTCGGAGGCGGTGGGGCTCGCCGAAGAGCTCTCCCGCGTGCGCTCCGGCTCGACGGCCGAGCTCGACGCCTTCGCCCGCCGCCACCGCGAGCTCGAGGAGCGCTTCCACGCCGTCCGGGGCGAGGCCGAGGCGCTGCGCGGCCAGGGCGAGGCGCTCGCCGCCGAGGTCGCCCGGGCGGGCGCCGAGCTCGAGCGGCTCTACCCTCGCGAGAGCGAGCTCCAGAGGACGGTCGACGACCAGACCGAGCACCTCGGCCGGACCTACGCCGAGATCGAACGTCTGAACGGCCTCCTGCGCCAGCTCGGCGAGGCCTCCCTCGCGCGGCCTCTTCCGCTGGTGGCGGGAGCAGCGCAGATGAAGCTCGGCCTGGTCTCCTCGGAGCCGCTCGAGGGCCGGGTGGCGGGCATCGGCATCCGCTACCTCGAGATGGCGCGGCGCCTGCCGGCGCTGGGCGTCGAGACGGTCGCGGTGTCGCCCGCCGATCCGGAGGCGACCCCGCTTCCCGCCGGCGGCGCGCGCCGCTTCGTCGCCGGCCGCCTCCCCGAGATCCTCGCCGACTGCCAGGCGGTCCTCGCGCAGGGACAGCTCGCCAACGACGTGGTCCTCGAGTGCCCGCACCTGCCGGTGGCGATCGACCTCTACGATCCCTGGCTGGTCGAGAACCTCCACTACACCGGCGAGCTCGGCCTCGACCCCTACCGCAACGACCACGCCACCTGGGTGCTCCAGCTCTCGCGCGGCGACTTCTTCCTCTGCTCCTCCGAGGAGCAGCGCCTCTACTACCTGGGCTTCCTGACCGCGCTCGGCAGGGTCAACCCGCACCGGCTCGCCACCGACCCGGACCTCGCCGGCCTGATCGCCCCGGTTCCCTTCGGGGTGCCCGAGGAGCTGCCCGCCCACCGGCCGGTGCTCGAGCCCGCGGCGGCGGGCGAGCGGCGTCTCCTCTTCGGCGCCCTGTACGAGTGGTACGACCCGTGGACCGTGCTCGAGGCGCTGGCGGAGCTCGAGCGCTCGGGCGGGCCGGTGGCGGGCATCCGGTGGACTCTCCTGTTCGTTCGCCACCCGCGCCCCGAGGCCACGCCCCAGCGGCTGCTGGGCGAGGTCGAGGCGCGCTGCCGCGAGCGCGGCTGGTGGGGGAGCCGGGTGAAGCTGGTCGACTGGGTGCCCTTCGAGCGGCGCTACGACCTGCTGCGCGACGTCGACCTCCTGGTCGCCCCTCACCGGCCGAGCCTCGAGACCCGGCTCTCGATGCGCACCCGCTTGCTCGACGCCCTGGCCGCCGGCTGCCCGGTGGTGACCAGCGAAGGCGGCACGCTGAGCCGCCTGCTCGCCGAGCATGACGCCGGCTGGGTCTGCCCGGCGGGCGACCCTGCCGCCCTCGCCGCCGCCCTCGGCCACGCCCTGGCCCACCCGGACGCGCACGCCGCCGGGGCCGAGCGGCTCGCCGGCCGCTTCGCCTGGCCGCGCGTGCTCGAGCCGCTGGTCGCCTTCTGCCGTACGCCGCGCCGCGACCCGACCCGCGACGACTTCGCGTTCCGGCCGGAGACCGTGGCGCCGCCCGACGGCCTCGCCTTCCGCCTGCGCCGCCTGCTGAGGCCGAAATCGTGACGAACGAACGGGTGAGCAGCACCAAGGTCTCGGTCTGCGTCCTCTCCTGGAACGGCCGCGAGCACCTGGCCACCTGCCTGCCGGCGCTCGCCGCGCAGGAGGGCGCCGGGGTCGAGACGGAGATCCTGGTCCTCGACAACGGCTCGGCCGACGGCACCGCCGAGTGGATCCGCCGCGAGCACCCCTGGGTGCGCCTGGTCGAGAGCCCGGTCAACAGCGGGTTCTGCGCCGGCAACAACCGCCTGGTCGCCGAGGCCGGGGGCGACGCCATCGCCTTCCTGAACAACGACACCTGGCCGGAGCGGGGTTGGTTGAAGGCCCTGGTCGGCTGCCTCGCGGCGGCTCCCGACGACGTCGCCGCGGTCTCCGGCCGGATCGTCGACTGGCCGGGCGAGCTGCTCGATTTCGGCCGCGGCGTGATGACCTTCGACGGTCACGCCTTCCAGCTCGACTTCCGCCGGCCGCTCGCCGGCGCCCGGGCACCGGACGACGGCGAGGAGCTGTTCTTCCCCTGCGGCGGCAACATGCTGGTGCGCAAGCGCTCGTTCGAGGCGGCGGGCGGCTTCGACGAGGACTACTTCGCCTACCTCGAGGACGTCGACCTCGGCTGGCGCCTGTGGGCCGGCGGCGAGCGGGTGCTGGCCGCAGCGGGCGCGGTCGTGCGCCACCGCTCGGCGGCCACCAGCGACCTGCTCGGCCACTTCAACCGCGGCTTCCTGTTCGAGCGCAACGCCTTCCTGACCGCCTACAAGAACTACGAGCAGGGGCTCTGGGAGCGGATCATGCCGGCGGTGCTCCTCACCCTGACCAGCCGCACCCAGACGCTCCTGGTCCAGAACAACCCCGGCGCCGGCACCTTCACGCTCGATCCCTACGCCGGCCTGATCGCCAACACCGCCGCGCTCGGCCCCGACGGCGAGCGCTCTCCCGTCGCCGGGCCGCCCGCGGGCCCGCGCACGCTGGCCGAGAAGTGGCGCGCCTACGGGACCGCCCAGCTGCTGCGGCGCGCCGTCGCCAAGGCCCGGCGCGAGCTCTTCGGGGCCGGGCGGCGGGCGGAGGGCGTCAGGATCACCGACGAGCGCACCGTCGCTCAGCTCCGCGCGCTGACCTATCTCCTCGCGCACCTCGACCGGGCGGCGGTCAAGCGCGCCGAGGTCCAGGCCCGGCGCCGGCGCCCGGACGCCGAGATCTTCGAGCGCTTCCCGGCCTGGGTGGTGCCCACCTATCCCGGCGACGACCGGCTCTTCACCTCGCAGGGTTTCCGCCGCTGGCTGCCCCCGGACCTGCCGCTCGTCCACGCGACGCTCGACGAGGTCATGACCTGCGAGGGCCAGGAGCCAGCCGTACCCAGGAGCTGAGCTGGACTGGTCTCGCCATCCCCCTCTGCGTCTCCGCGCCTCTGCGCGAGAACAAGACGTGTCTCCCACGAGCTCAGACGGAGGATGAAGGCCAGGTCTACTCCCGGTCGATCACCACCCAGAAGCCCTTCGCGCTCAGGCTCTCCGGGTCGGTCACGAAGCCGCCCGGCGATCCCCGGAAGCGCTCCGGGAGCTCCGTCTCCTGCGGCACCAGGCGGAAGGAGCGGAAGCCGCTGCGGCGCAGCCAGTCCTCGAGCGTCTTGCGGGTGAAGAAGCGGTAGTGGGTGTAGCAGAGCAGACCGATCGGCAGGTAGTCCCAGCGGCCAGCGAGAAGGTCCTCGACCACCGCCCAGTGGCCGACGTTGGGGACCGAGAGGACGATCCGGCCGCCCGGCCGCACCAGCCGGGCCGCGAGATCCAGGAACGCCTCCTGCTCGGTCAGGTGCTCGAACAGCTCGGTCGCCACGAGCGCGTCGAACGGCCCGAGGGCCTCGACCTCGCGGGCGACCGCGAGGAAGTCGCCCGCGACCACCCGGTGGAGGACGGCGGCGGCGGCGAGCGCCACCACCGGGTTGAGCTCCACTCCGGTGACCCGGCATCCCAGGCGCTCTGCGAGCGCCCGGCCGGTGGCGCCCCGGCCGCAGCCGATCTCGAGCACGTCGCGGCAGCGTGGGGCGTCCGGCCCGGTGAGGTGCTCGATCACGTCCTCGCGCGCCTGGCCGTAGTAGTCGGCGAACCGGTGGCAGAGGCCGGCGCGCGCCGGAGCCGCTGCCGGGCCGGCCTCGAGCCAGCTCGCGGGCGGCGTGCCGGCGAGGCGCGCCGCGGCGGCGGCGGCGAGCAGCAGACAGGGGCGCGGGAGCCCGGCGGCGGGATCCGCCGACACCTCGGGGACGGATCGGGCGAGAAACGCCTCCTCCAGGAGCTCGAACCCGCGCAGGGTGTAGAGCCCGTCGCCGCGAACCGCCCGGGCGGCGAGCTCGGTCTCGGCGAGGGTGACCGGAGCGACGCCTCCCTGGGCCCCGGGCCGAGCGCTGGGGGCGAGGGCCCCGGCCATCCGCTCGAGGCTCCGGCGCGCGACCAGCGTGCGGCTGTCGAGGACCAGCACCGGGGTGTCCTCCGCCGGCGCCAGGGGCTCGGTGGCCGGCACCTCGCGCACCGTCCCGAAGACCGACTCGGCCTCCTGGCGCACCCAGGAGGCGAGGTAGCGAAACTCGGGCGCGCGGGCGTACTCGCCGTTCTCGACGACGGCAAGGCGGAGGCCAGGGAGCTCGTGCATCGATGGCCGATCGTAGCAGCCCGCCGGCCGGACGCGGAGCCGCGATAGCCTTACGGCGTGAGCGAGCCCGCGTTCTCCGTCGTCATCCCCACCCACGACCGCCTGGACGTCCTGCCCGAGGTCCTGGACGCAGTCGAGGCGCAGCGCGGCGCCCCGCCGTTCGAGGTGGTGGTGGTCGACGACGGCTCGACCGACGGCACCCGCGAGCTCCTGGCCGACCGCCGCTTCGCCGTTCCGGCCCGGGTCCTCTGCCAGGAGAACCTCGGTCCGGCGGCGGCTCGCAACGCCGGCGTCGCCGCCGCTTCCGGCGAGCGGGTGGCCTTTCTAGGGGACGACACCGTCCCGGCTTCCGGATGGTTGGCGGCCCACGCCGAGGCGCACGAACGACACGGGGGGGGCGCCGAGCTGGCGGTCATCGGGTACACCCGCTGGCACCGCCGGATGCGGACCACACCGTTCCTGCGCTACATCAACGAGTACGGCCTCCAGTTCGGCTACCGCCTGATCGAGGACCCGGGCGACGTCTCGTTCAACTTCTTCTACACCTCGAATCTCTCGCTCTGGCGCCGCCGGCTGCTGGCGGAGCCCTTCGACGAAGGCTTTCCCTACCCCGCGTGGGAGGACATCGAGCTCTCCTACCGGCTGTTCGCCGACGGGCAGCGGCTGGTGTACGCTCCCGCGGCCGTGGTCGAGCACGATCACCCGACCACCCTCGAGCGCTTCTGTGTCCGCCAGGAGCGCGCCGGCTACTCCGCGGTGGTCTTCTATCGGCTCCATCCCGAGCTCGGCGCCTTCCTCGGCCTGGGGGCCGACGGGCCGCCTCCCCTCCCTCCGGAAGGGGGGCAGAGGCGGCGTGAAAGGCTGGCCCGGGCCTTGCAAAATCTTCCGGTGAGGACACCGCGCCTCTGGGAGGACGTCCTCCGGTTTCACTACATCGCCGGCCTGAGACGGGGCTGGCGCGAGGGCGCGGGAACAGGAGAACCAACATGAGAGTCACACGGTTTTCGGCGGTCCTGGCCCTCGGGCTGATCCTGGGCGTCTGGACCCTGCCGGCGCACGCCGACGGCGGCCATCGAACTCCCCACGGCTCGGGCTCGAGCCATTCGGCCTCGCCGCGCGGCGGTCACTCCGAATCGCATTCGTCGCCGCAACCCCGGACCGCCGTACCCCGGTCCGGAGGCAGCTCGCAGGGCGGCACCTACACCCCCCGCTACTCACCTCACGGCCGGGGCCACTACGACGGCCGCCGCGACTACCGCGGCCACGACTACCCCTACTACGGGGGTTACCCGTACGGTTACGGCTACGGGTACGGCTATCCGTGGGGCTGGGGATGGGGCTGGGGCTGGTACGGCTACTACCCCTGGTCGCCGTGGGGCGTCGGGGCCTACTACCAGCCGGGCGAGGCACATGGAGACGTCGGGGCGCTCGACCTCGACCTTCGGCCCGAGCGGGCCCAGGTCTTCCTCGACGGGCACCTGATCGGCGTCGCCGACGACTTCGACGGCTGGCCGCGCTATCTCTGGCTGGAGAAGGGGACCTACGACCTGGTCTTCTACCACGAGGGCTTCCAGACCATCGCCCGCCAGTACAGCATCTATCCGGGCGTGGTGGTCGACGTCGAGGACTCGATGGTCCCCGGCCAGGCGACCCGCCCCGAGGATCTCGCCGCCACCTCCACGGCGCGCCGGGACGAGCGCCTCGATCGGCGCGAGGAGCGAGGGGAGGGCGCGAGCTCCGGTGAGCCCGAGTGGCGCGATCGGATGGAGCGGGAGCGGGGCGAGATGGGCGCCTCCGGCGGGCAGGCCGAGCCCGGAGAGGCCGGCGAGCCCTACGACGCCCGCAGCCAGCCGGCCAGCCTGACGCTCAGCGTGGTGCCGCCGGACGCGGCGATCTACCTCGACGGCCGGTTCCTGGGCACCGGGGACGACATCCTGCGCGCCCGGGGCACGATCACCGTCGATCCGGGCGACCACGAGCTCGAGGTGGTGCGGCCCGGCTACGAGTCGAAGACCACGAGCTTCAGCGCCGAGGCCGGCGAGGAGGTCGATCTGAAGGTCGAGCTGGAGAAGCAGTAAGGCTCGAACCCGACCGGGCGGCCTGGCCCGGGCCCGGAGCTCGAGATCCGGCCCGGGCCAGGAGTGTGCCGGGCAGAAATGCGACTACGTGTTTCTGCTGCTAGGACGCCTCTTCCAGGTGCTCGCGCTCGAGGTCGAGGAGCCAGCGCTTCTTGTCCTTGCCGGCGATGTAGCTGCCGATGCCCGACTTGTTGGTCACCACGCGGTGGCACGGGATGACGATCGGGATCGGGTTCGCGACCAGCACCGCGAGCACCTGGCGGTAGCCGTCCGGCTGGCCCGCGGCCGCGGCGATCTTCTGGTAGGTGCGGGTCCGGCCGTAGGGGATCTTGGCGACCTCGTGCAGGACGCGGGCGTCGAAGCGAGGTAGCCCCGCCGGCGCCAGGTCGAAGGTCACCTCGAGGTTCTTGCGGGCGCCGGCGAAGTACTCCGAGAGGCGCCCGAAGAGCTCGTCGAGGAAGTCCGAGCCGTCGAGGTCCTCGAACGGCGTGAAGGTGGCGTTCTCCTCCCCCTCCGGCGCGATCACCAGGCGCGTGATCGTCTGACCGCGCAGCTCGAGGCCCAGCTCGCCGAGCGCCGACGGGAAGAGGACTCGGAGCGTTTCGGTCTCGGGTTTCGAGGCGACCGCCGGGTCTCCCTGCTCTGGCATGGGCGGCAGAGTATCATGCCGATTCGGGCCCGATCCGCACTTCGAACGCGCCCCAGCGAGCCGCCGCGAGCTCGCCGCCCAGGTCGGCGTCGCCCCGGTACGGACGGTCCGGAATGTGCCGCTCCGGCACCCGGAAGGTGGTCGTGCCGGCGAGCGGGAACGGGGCCATCTCCACCCGCCCGGCGCGGAGCGCCACGCGGTGCCCTGCCGCCTCGGCCGGCTGGTCCGGCGGCGCCGGCCACCCGCCGCAGGCGACCAGCGACACCGTGTCCGCGACGCTCAAGAAGCGGTAGTCCGCCGCCACCTCGGCCTCGGAGGCGCCGGTCGTCTCGAGCAGCGCGCCCTGGAGCTCGTCGAGCGGGACGAAGAGCTCCTCGTCCCACGCCTCCTCCCCCCGGTGCTCGGCATGCAGCACGAGCGCGTGGCGGACGACGAGGAGCGCCGCGTAGGGCCGGGCGGCGGCGAGCCGCGAGCCGCCGCGCAGCCAGAGCTCCCGGCGCGCGCCGGCGGGAAGCGACCGGAAGTCGTGCGGCCGGCCCGTCTCCCGGTCGGCGTGCGGCGCCGAGTCGGTCTCGCGCCAGCCGTTGTCGTGCTCGCGGACGGCGAGGAGGATTTCCGAGCGGCGCGGGTGGGCGGCGAGGCCGTCGGCGCGCCAGAGGGCGGCGAGCTCGCCCGCCAGGTGGGCGTGGTCGCTCTGGGTCACCACTCGCAGGCGGCCGTCCTCGGGCACCACGATCATGGTCCGGCAGTGTAGCGCCCGCGGCCCCGCCCCGGCGTTCCCACCCCGTGGCGCGGTGCCTTCGCGGCGGCTCGTGCCGTACCATGGGTCCCGGTCCTCCCCGTTCCGACACTCTGCCCAACAGAGCAGAGAGGAGATCCCCATGAAGTTCATGCCCGAGCCGTGGCGCGTCAAGGTCGTGGAGCCGATCCGGCTGCCCGATCGCGAGGAGCGCGAGCGGCGCCTCGTCGAAGCCGGCTTCAACCTGTTCATGGTCCCCTCCGAGGCGGTCTTCATCGACCTGTTCACCGACTCGGGCACGTCGGCCATGTCGGACAACCAGTGGGCCGGCATGATGATCGGCGACGAGGCCTACGCCGGCGCCCGCAACTACTTCCACCTCGAGGAGACGGTGCGCGAGGTCTTCGGCTTCCCCCACATGGTGCCGGTGCACCAGGGGCGGGTCGCCGAGAACCTCCTCTTCTCGCAGCTCGTGACGCCCGGCTCGGTCGTGCCCAACAACTCCCACTTCGACACCACCCGGGCGAACGTCGAGACCCACGGCGGCGAGGCGGTCGACCTCGTGATCCCCGAAGGGCGAGACCCGGCCGCCGACCACCCGTTCAAGGGCAACATCGACCTCGCGCGCTTGCGCCGGCTGTTCGAGACCACGCCGCGCGAGCGCATCCCGCTCGCCATGCTGACCCTGACCAACAACTCGGGCGGCGGTCAGCCGGTGTCGCTCGCCAACGTCCGGGCAGCCTCGGAGCTGTGCCGCGAGTTCGGCATCCCCTTCTATCTCGACGCCTGCCGGTTCGCCGAGAACGCCTGGTTCATCAAGCAGCGCGAGCCCGGCCAGCAGAGCCGGAGCGTCGCCGCGATCGCCCGCGAGGTGTTCTCGCTCGCCGACGGCTGCACCATGAGCGCCAAGAAGGACGGCCTGGCCAACATCGGCGGCTTCTTGGCCAGCCGCGACCCGGAGCTGATCGAGGCGATCAAGCGGCGCATGGTGGTGATCGAGGGGTTCCCGACCTACGGCGGCCTGGCCGGACGCGATCTCGAGGCGGTCTCGCGCGGCCTGCGCGAGGTCCTCGACGAGGAGTACCTGCGCTACCGCATCGGCCAGGTCGAGGCCTTCGGCCGGGCGCTGACCCAGGCCGGCATCCCGATCATCCGGCCGACCGGCGGCCACGCGGTCTACATCGACGCCAAGGCCTTCCTGCCGGCGATCGTGCCCGCCGAGTTCCCGGCCCAGGCGCTGGTCGTCGCGCTCTACCGGCAGGGCGCCGTGCGCGGGGTGGAGATCGGCAGCGTCATGTTCGGCCACGAGGACCCGGAGACCGGCGAGGCGGTCCCCGCGCCCATGGAGCTCGTGCGCCTGGCCGTGCCCCGGCGGGTCTACACCAACAGCCACCTCAAGTACGTGGTCGAGATGCTCGAGGAGGTGCGGGATCACCGGGACGATCTCCGCGGGCTCGAGCTCACCTACCAGGCGCCGGTGCTGCGCCACTTCACCGCCGGCTTCCGCGAGCTCGTCCCGGAGCCGGCGATACACTAACTCGATGAAGAAGATCAGCCAGTCCGACGCCTTCGAGTACCACTCCAGGGGCCGCAAGGGCAAGATCGAGGTCGTCCCCACCAAGCCCACCGCCACCCAGTGGGACCTCTCGCTCGCCTATACCCCGGGGGTCGCCGAGCCGTGCAAGGCGATCGAGAAGGACCCCCTCGCCGCCTACGAGTACACCGCCCGCGGCAACCTGGTGGCGGTGATCTCGAACGGCACCGCGGTCCTCGGCCTGGGCAACATCGGGCCGCTGGCGGGCAAACCGGTGATGGAGGGCAAGGGGGTGCTCTTCAAGCGTTTCGCCGACATCGACGTCTTCGACATCGAGCTCGACGCCTCCGATCCCCAGGAGGTCATCCGCATCGTCCGGGCGCTCGAGCCCACCTTCGGCGGCATCAACCTCGAGGACATCAAGGCGCCGGAGTGCTTCGAGATCGAGCAGACCCTGAAGCGGGAGATGTCGATCCCGGTCTTCCACGACGACCAGCACGGCACCGCCATCATCTCGGGCGCCGCCCTGCTCAACGCCCTCGAGGTGGCGGGCAAGGACATCGCCGAGGTCAAGCTGGTGTTCTCCGGCGCCGGAGCCGCCGCCTTCGGCTGCCTGTGGCTCTACGAGCAGCTCGGCCTGGCGCGTGAGAACGTGATCCTGTGCGACTCGAAAGGCCCCATCTACAAGGGCCGGACCGAGCACATGGACCCGATGAAGGAAGAGTACGCCGCCGACACCGACGCCCGCACCCTGGCCGAGGCGCTCGCGGGCGCCGACGTCTTCGTGGGCCTGTCGGTGGGCGGCGTGGTCGAGCCGTCGATGCTCCGCGCGATGGCGGAACGGCCGATCGTCTTCGCGATGGCCAACCCGGACCCGGAGATCGGCTACGAAGAGGCCAAGGCCGCCCGTCAGGACGTGATCATGGCGACCGGCCGATCCGACTACCCGAACCAGGTCAACAACGTGCTCGGCTTCCCCTTCATCTTCCGCGGTGCCCTCGACGTCCGGGCGACCGACATCAACGACGAGATGCAGCTCGCCGCGGTCCACGCCCTGGCCGACCTCGCCAAGGAGGACGTGCCGGACGCGGTGCTCCGGGCCTACGGGCTCGAGAGCCTGCGCTTCGGGCCCGAGTACCTGATCCCCAAGCCGATGGACTACCGGGTGCTCCTGCGGGTGCCGCCGGCGGTGGCCAGAGCGGCCATGGAGACCGGCGTGGCGCGCGTGCCGATCGAGGACTTCGACCGCTACCAGGGCCGGCTCCGGACGATCATCTCGCGCCGGCTCGAGCTGATGCACGACTTGAAGGAGCGGGCGAAGAAGCGCCGCAAGCGGATCGTCTTCCCCGAGGGCGAGCACGACAAGATTCTGCGCGCGGCGAAGGTCCTGGTCGAGGAGGGGATCGCCCATCCGGTCCTGCTCGCGCGCCGCGAGCAGATCGCCGACCGGCTGGCCGAGCTCGACCTCTCCGAGGAGCAGGTGACCATCGTCCACAACGAGAGCTCGGCGTCACTCGAGCGCTACGTCCGCGAGCTCCACCGCCTGCGCCGGCGCGCCGGCGTGACCCACGAGGACGCCGTCAAGCTGATGCGCTCGCGCAACTACTTCGGCACCATGATGGTCCACGAGGGCGACGCCGACGGCCTGATCTCGGGGCTCACCCAGTACTACGCCGACACCATCCGGCCGGCGCTCCAGATCATCGGCACCAGGACGGGCGTGCGCCGGGTCTCCGGCGCCTACATCCTGATCCTCAAGGACCGGCTCTTCGTGTTCGCGGACACGACGGTCAACATCGACCCGAGCGCCGAGGACCTGGCCGAGATCGCCCTGCTCTCGGCGGCCTTCGTCCGCCGCTTCCAGGTCGAGCCGCGGGTCGCGATGCTGTCGTTCTCGAACTTCGGCTCGAACAAGCACCCCGAGGCGATCAAGATGCGCGAGGCGACCCGCATCGTCCAGGAGCGCGAGCCGGGTCTCGAGGTCGACGGCGAGATGCAGGCCGACACCGCGGTGGTCGAGGAGATCCTCGACGAGACCTACCCCTGGTCGGGCCTGTCCGGGCCGGCGAACGTCCTCGTCTTCCCCGACCTGAACGCCGCCAACACCGCCTACAAGCTGATCTGGCGCCTGGCGGGCGCCGAGGCGATCGGCCCGATCCTGCTCGGCATGGCGCGCCCGGTCCACGTCCTCCAGCGCGGCGTCGACGTCACCGACATCGTCAACATGGCGGCGATCTGCGCCGTCGACGCCCAGGAGCTCGAGGAGGAGCAGCGGCGTCTCCAGCTCGTCTTCGAGCCCGCCTGAGGGCCCCGGCGCCGCACGGGGCCGGCGGCATCTTGCCGGCCGGCCCCGGCTGGCCTAGAATCCACGTGGATCGACGGACAATCTCACTCTGCAGCAGGAGGTACACCCGATGAAACGCGCCATCATCTTCGCCGTTTGTGCCGCGCTCGTGGTCGTCGCCCTGACGCCGGCCTTCGCCAAGAGCGACAAGCCCCGGATCGCCGTGCTGGAGTTCAAGAACAAGGCCGACAACCAGTGGTGGTATAGCGGCGGGGCCGAGGCCGCCCAGGACGTCTTCGTGACCGAGCTGGTCAAGAGCGGCAAGTTCCGGGTCATCGACCGCGAGCAGCTCGACGCGCTGATGCGCGAGAAGAACCTCGCCCTCGAGGGCGACATCGACCCCTCGACCGCGGTGCGCGCGGGCAAACTCCTGGGGGTCGAGTACTTCCTGACCGGAGCGGTCACCGAGTACGGCGCCACCGACACCAGCGCCCACGGCCGCTCGGTCGGCCGCCTGCCCGGCTTCTCCGGCGGCAAGCGGACCTTCGTGGCCGCCATGAACGCCCGGATCATCGACACCGAGACCGGCGAGATCGTGTGGGCCGACGAGGCGAGGGGCGAGGACGCCCACATGAAGCTCTCGATCGGCGGCTTCGGCGGCGGTGTGGACAACGACTCCCGCATGTTCGACAAGGTGATGAAACCGGTCATCCAGGAGCTCACCGCGAGCATCAAGGCCGCCGACCTGTAGGCCCGGCTCCGAGCACCCGCAGGTCGTACCCCACCTCGGCCCGGCGCTCCCTCGGGAGGCCGGGCCGTCGTGCGTCTGTCCCAAACGCCGGGCGCTTCGCACTGAAGTAGCGGAGCTACTCGCCGCGATGAAATTCCTCCGATTCGTCTTCAGCCGGTCGGGCAAGGCCCGGCGCTTGCTCTTCGGAGCGGTGGTCGTGGGCATGGTGGCGGGCGCCGGGAGCGTCGGTCTCCTCGCCCTGGTCAACATCAGCCTGCGCCGGAGCGCGGGCACCCTGTCCCACGTCGGGCTGGCCTTCGCCGGGCTGTGCGTGGTCGTGACCCTGAGCCGGGTCGGCTCGATCGCCCTGCTCGCCCTCCTCGGCCAGGGCATGGTCAAGGACCTGCGCCTCGAGCTCTCCCGCCAGATCCTGGCCGCTCCGCTCCCGACCCTCGAGGGCCTGGGCGCCCACCGCCTGCTCGCCACCCTGACCGACGACATCAACGCCCTGACCCAGGCGCTGATCTTCGTGCCCGCGGTGTTCATCAACGGCACCATCGTGGTCGGCTGCCTGGGGTACATGGCCTGGCTCGACTCCAGGCTCTTCCTCATGCTCGTCGGGGTGGTGGCGCTGGGGATCGCCAGCTACCGGCTACCCGCGGCCCTGGGCATCCGCCGGTTCAAGCAGGCGCGCGACGAGCAGGACGCGCTGTTCGGGCACTTCCGGGCCCTGACCGACGGGGTCAAGGAGCTGAAGCTCCACCGCCGGCGGCGCTGGGCCTTCACGGGCTACCTCGGGGCGACGGTCGAGCGGGTGCGCCACCTGCGGGTGGTCGCCGCGATGATCTACGGCGCCGCTGCGGCCTGGGGCCACCTGCTCTTCTTCGTGGTCATCGGCGTGCTGCTCCTCGCCCGCCCCGGCTTCGTCGGCGCCAGCCACGACACCCTGGTGGGCTACACCCTGGTCCTGCTCTACATGATGACCCCGCTGCAGACCCTGCTCGACAACCTCCCCACCCTCGGCCGCGCCGAGGTTGCGGTCGACAAGGTGCGCGCTCTCGGCTTCTCGCTGGCCTCGGGCGGGGACGTCCGGAGCGAGCCGCCGCCGGCCGCGGAGCCGGAGCCGACCTGGGCCCGCCTCGAGCTGCGCGGCGTGACCCACACCTACCGGCGGGAGGGGCAGGACCGGGACTTCCGCCTCGGGCCGATCGACCTGGCCCTCGCGCCGGGCGAGATCGTGTTCCTGGTCGGGGGCAACGGCAGCGGCAAGACGACCCTGGCCAAGATCCTGGTCGGGCTCTACGCTCCCGAGGCGGGAGCGATCGCGGTCGACGGCCGGGCGGTCGGCGAAGGGGGCGAGCTGGACGACTACCGCCAGCTCTTCTCGGCGGTCTTCTCGGACTTCTTCCTGTTCGACGACCTGCTGGGGATCGAGACCACGGACGTCGACGACCGGGCTCGGCGCTACCTCGAGGGCCTCCAGATCGCCCACAAGGTCGAGGTGCGAAACGGCCGCCTCTCGACCACCGACCTGTCCCAGGGGCAGCGCAAGCGTCTGGCGCTGCTCACCGCCTACCTCGAGGACCGGCCGATCTACCTGTTCGACGAGTGGGCGGCGGACCAGGACCCGGCGTTCAAGGAGATCTTCTACCGGGAGATCCTCGGCGAGCTCCGGCGGCGCGGCAAGACCGTGGTGGCGATCAGCCACGACGACCGGTACTACCCGCTGGCCGACCGGCTGATCAAGCTCGAGGACGGGCAGCTCGAGTACGACGGGCCCTGGGAAGAGGCGCGGATGCCCCCGACCCTCGCCCAGGCCCGCTGACCGCCCCGCTCGCCCGTTCTACTGTCCTACCCGCCGCCGAACACGAAGCGGACCGTGATCCACATCTTGACCTTGACGCCGAACTTCGTTGCCGCCTGGTAGGTCGAGGCCCGGGCCGCGTCGAGGGCGGCCTGGTCGAAGCCGAAGCCCGCCTTGCCGCCTCCGATCTCGGCCTCGGCGACCTTGCCGTTCTCGTCCACCAGCACCCGCACGTCGACCCGCGCCGTCTTGTTGAGGCGGGCGGCGACCGGCGGGAAGACCGGGGTGGCGCGGCGCACCACGCTGGGCGGCACGACCCCGACCCCACCCTGGACCAGCTCGCCCACCCGTACCGCGGGCTCGACGGGCTCGGGCTTGGGCTGGGGCGGCCGCTGGGCCGCCTGGCTCTGCCGGGGGGCCGCGGCGGGCCCGCCCTGGCCGGCGTTCTGGTCCGTGTCGGCCATCTGGGCGGCGTCGGCCGGCGGCGTGACGGTCTCGGCTTCGAGCTTCTTCTTCGCAGCCTCCTCGGCTGCGGCCTTCTTGCGCGCCTCCTCGGCGGCGGCGGCCTTCTTCGCCTCCTCCTCGCGGCGGGCGCGCTCGGCCGCGGCGTCCTGCGCATCCTGGAGCTGCTTCTGCATGTCCGTGATGCGCTTGTCGTACTCCTCCTTGAGATTCGCCTGCATGGCCTGGGTCTTCTCTTCGACCATCTTGTCGATCTGGGCCTGGAGCTCGGCCGGATCGGGTCCGGCGGGCGCCGGAGGCTCCGCCGGCTGGGCCTCGGGGGCCGGCATCTGGGCCTGGGCGAGAGGCGGTGCGCCGGCCGGCTCGCCGCCCGCGGGCGCGATCACCGTGAAGTAGAGGACGGCCGCGACGGCGACGGCCACGACGGCGGCCGCCACGGCGATCCAGAGGCCCTTCTTCGAACCGCCGCCGGCCGCTTCGCCCGGCGTCTCCTCGAGCCCGTAGCGGGCCCGCACGATGGCGGTGTCGTCCGGGGCCTGGGCGGCGGCGGCCTGGTCCACCACCGCGCGCGGCACGGCCAACGTCTCGGCCCCGGAGGCGGCGAGGGTGGCGCCCCGGGCCACCGGCACCTCCATCGTCTTCTCGGCCTCGATCTCGCGGCTCTCGCGTTCGATCTCGTCGCGGAAGAGGTTGTGCATGAAGAAGGCGAGGTTGAAGGTGGTGGCGTTGTACCCGCCCTCGGCCATCAGCTTGGAGAGCAGCTTGTGCCAGCTCGGTGCGTCGGGGATCCGGCCCTCGGCCGGCGCCAGGCTCCGCTTGAGGAGCGTCGCGACCGCGGCGGGGAGCGGCGCGCCTTCGGCCGCCAACCGCGCCTGGTCGACGGCGGCGGCGTACCCCTCGGCGGTGGTCAGGGGGGCCGGCCGGCCGGTGAGCAGCTCGAGCAGGACGGCACCGAGCGAGAAGACGTCCGAGGCCTTGGTCGGCACGCCGCCGCCGCGCACCTCCGGCGCGAGGTAGCGCTGGATCGCCTCGGGCAGGGCGGCGGCCTGGGCGGCCAGGCCCGGCCCGACCTCGAAGCCGAGCAGCCGGGCCTCGCCCTCGTTGGAGATCATGGTGAGCTGCGGCACGACCATTCCGTGGAGCACCCGCTCGCCGCCGTGGCGGGCCTCGTAGGCGGCGGTCAGCGCCAGGCCGATGCGGTCGGCGAGGAGCAGGGCGTGGTCGGTCGGGAAGGGCGAGCTCTCACGGCTGGCCTGGGCGATGAGCGTGGCCAGGTCCTTGCCCGAGATGTAGTCGTAGGCGACGTACGGCACGCCGCGCACCCGCCCGGCGTCGACTCCGCTGCCGATGTTGGGGCTCTTCAGGGCGCCCTGGAGGTCCTGGCGCCCCGAGAGCACCTTCCACAGGCGCTCGCCGTCCAGGCCGGGCCCGTTGAAGACGCGCAGCAGGACGACCTGCTCGAGGCCCTGCTGGCCCAGGCGCCCGGCGCGGAAGCTCTCGCCCAGGGGATCTTCGGCCAGCTTCTTGAGAAGGAGGTACTTCCCGAACTCTTCGCGGGTATTCATACGGCATCTCTCCTCGAGGCCGACCGGTCGTCGCGCGGCCGGCACTAGGACATCATGGTCCGGATCGTGGCCCCCTTGATACACCGGGGGGTCCGCCGGTGTCAATCGGATGCCCCCCGCAACCCCTCGATCCCCTTCCCTCCCCACGGGGGGGAAGGGGACGGTTGATCTGATGCCCCCCGCATCCCCTCGATCCCCTTCCCACCCCACGGGGGGGGAAGGGGACGGTTGATCGGATGCCCCCCGCAACCCCTCGATCCCCTTCCCACCCCACGGGGGGGAAGGGGACGGTTGATCGGATGCCCCCCGCAACCCCTCGATCCCCTTCCCTCCCCATGGGGGGGAAGGGGACGGTTGATCGGATGCCCCCCGCAACCCCTCGATCCCCTTCCCTCCCCACGGGGGGAAGGGGACGGTTGATCGGATGCCCCCCGCAACCCCTCGATCCCCTTCCCTCCCCATGGGGGGGGAAGGGGACGGTTGATCGGATGCCCCCCGCAACCCCTCGATCCCCTTCCCTCCCCATGGGGGGGGAAGGGGACGGTTGATCGGATGCCCCCCGCAACCCCTCGATCCCCTTCCCTCCCCACGGGGGGGAAGGGGACGCCCCCTCCCATCGGCTTTCGTGGCTGCGGAATCACTCCGGACCCATGAAGCGGCCGAGCTCTGTCCTCCGCCCTGAGCGAGCGAAGCGAGTCGAACGGGTCGGCCGGGCGAACTGCCCGCGGGGCACCCGCCGGTGCCCGTTGACCGGATGCTCCCCGCAACCCCTCGATCCCCTTCCCTCCCCACGGGGGGGAAGGGGACGGTTGATCGGATGCCCCCCGCAACCCCTCGATCCCCTTCCCTCCCCACGGGGGGGAAGGGGACGCCCCCTCCCATCGGCTTTCGTGGCTGCGGAATCACTCCGGACCCATGAAGCGGCCGAGCTCTGTCCTCCGCCCTGAGCGAGCGAAGCGAGTCGAACGGGTCGGCCGGGCGAACTGCCCGCGGGGCACCCGCCGGTGCCCGTTGACCGGATGCCCCCCGCAACCCCCATGTGCCCTTCGGGTTGCGACGGCGTGGGGCCATCTACTTCGTTCCCGCTCCTCGACGATGGCTCGGCATCGCCTGCGTCGCGACGCCTCGTATCTGGCGGGCACCGGCCGAAGGCAGGTCGGGCGCTCGCAACGCGACCGTGCGGACTTCCACCACGGGCTGTTAGCGGCCGTCGCGCTTCGGGGCGTTCTTGTGCTCCTCGGCCCACCGGTCGCGCCAGTACTGCTTCTGCCAGCGCCGGACGTTGGCGTTGTGCTCGGCGAGCGTCCTCGAGAAGACGTGGGTGCCGTCGTTGCGGCTGACGAAGTAGAGATCGGCCGTGTCGGCCGGGGCGGCCGCTGCCTCGAGGCTTTGGAGACCCGGCGAGGCGATCGGGCCGGGCGGCAGGCCGCCGTAGCGGTAAGTGTTGTAGGGCGAGTCGAGCTTCAGGTCCTCGCGGGTCAGGTTGCCGTCCCAGGTCCCGCGCCGCTTGAGGGCGAAGATCACGGTCGGGTCGGCGTAGAGGCCCATCCCGGCGTCCAGGCGGTTGCGGTAGACGGCGGCGATCAGCGGGCGCTCCGGGTCGACCTTGGCCTCCTTCTCGACGATGCTCGCCAGGGTGACGAGCTGGCGCACGGTGAGGGCGCGCCGGCGGGAGCGGTCCGGGTCGAGCGGCACCACCGGCTCGTCCGGCGGGCGGGTCGTACCGGCGGCGCTCCGCTCCAGGCTCCAGGCGTCGGCGACCAGCGCGCTCGTCGCTCCGTCGCCCGCTCCCGGCCCGCCGCCGGCGTCCGGCCCCGCCGCGAGGCGTGGCCGCACCCGGGCCTCGAAGCGGTCGCGGAAGGTGCGCACCAGCGTGGCCACGATCTCGCCTTCGCTCGCGCCGCGGGTGAACGAGTAGGTCTCGGGGAAGAGGTAGCCCTCGAGGTCCTCGGCACCGGGGTCGAGGTCGGCGATCGGGCGCGGGTCGCGCATCGCCTGGAGGAATGCGTCCCGGTCGCCGAAGCCGGCCTTGGCGAGGGCGTCGGCGGTCTCCTCGAGGGTCAGGCCCTCGACCACCGTCACCTGGTGGAGGACGACGTCGCCGCGGATCAGGGTGCCGAGCACCTCGACGGTCGACGCCGGAGCGTCGAAGCGGTATTCGCCCGCCTTGAGAGGCGGATCGCCCAGGCCGTAGACCAGGTAGGCGCGGGCGAGCCGGGCGTCGGGGATCAGTCCCTGCCGCTCGAGCCGGGCGAGGATGGTGCCGGCGTCGGTGCCCTGCTCGACCACCAGCGTCCGCTCGCCCGGCGCGACCGGCCGGTGCAGGGTGGACCAGGCCCACCACGCTCCGGCGGCCGCCGCGAGGATGGCGACGAGCGCGAGACAGCCGATGGCCTTGAGGAAGCGCATGCGGAGGACCCCGGCGCTCAGGGCGGGAGAGGGCGGGGCCGGAAGCGGGAAGTCTAGCCGAGGGCGTCGCCGGGGCCGGAATTTCGCAGCCCACGCCGCCGGTCCAGCGCCTCCTGAAGCAGGATCTGTGCCGCGACGGCGTCGATCCGGCCGGGCTCGCCCCGGGGATCGACGCCGGCCGCGCGCAGCCGCCGCTCGGCTTCGACGCTGGTCAGGCTCTCGTCGATCAGCTCGACCGGCAGGCCGGTCGCCGCCTCCAGGCGCCGCGCGAAGCGCGCGGCCCGCTCGGCCGCCTCCCCCCGCGTGCCGTCGAGCCGCCGGGGCTCGCCGAGCACCAGCCCCGTCACCCCTTCGCGCGCCGCGACCGCGGCGATCCTGCGTGCCGCCCCCCGGTCGTCCTTGCGCGCCACGACCTCGAGCGGCACCGCGACCCGCGCCTCCGGGTCGGAGATCGCCAAGCCGACGCGCCTGGCGCCGTAGTCGATGCCGAGAAGGCGCCCAGGGGGGAGCGGCGGCGAAGCCATGGAGGCACTCTAGCGGAAGGCGACGGCGACTCGGCGCCGGCCCGGTCCGGGGAACGGGAGAGGCCGATCGGCCGAGGTCGTCTCCGCTCCGGTGCTCGGTGCCCCGGGGACCGATCGCCCGGCCGAGGCAGAGCTCGGCCTGTGGAGCGCGAGTGCCGGTCGCGAGCGGGATCGTCTCCGGCGGGGCGCTCGGTGCGGCCCCTGCCGATCGCCCGGCCGAGGCAGAGCTCGGCCGCTTCATTGGCCCGTTGCGGTGGGGAGCTTCATGGGCGGGTGAAGCGGCCGACCTCTGCGTCGGCCGATCGCCGAGGAGCCCGGCCCGGCCCGGCCCGTGTGCTACGATTTCCACGTCCGGAACGCCCTCTCCGGACCGCGTTTCCGGCCTCCCCGTCTACCCTCACGTCTCGAGGAGCGAAGTATGGACGACATCGTCATCCTGAGCGCCGCCCGCACGCCCATCGGGTCCTTCCAGGGCGTCTTCTCGGCGCTTCCCGCCCACCGCCTCGGCGCCCGCGCGCTGGCCGCCGCGATCGAGCGCGCCGGCCTCCAGCCGGCCGACGTCGACCAGGTCAACATGGGCTGTGTCCTCACCGCCGGCCAGGGCCAGGCACCGGCGCGCCAGGCGGCGCTCGGCGCCGGCTGTCCCGAGTCGACCGGTGCGATCACCCTCAACAAGGTCTGCGGCTCCGGCATGCGCACCGTCATGATCGCCGCCAACGACCTGCGCTGCGGCGACTACCGGGTGGTCGCGGCCGGGGGAATGGAGAGCATGAGCCAGGCGCCGTACCTCGCGCCGGGCGTGCGCGACGGCCTGCGGCTCGGCCACGGCAAGCTGGTCGACTCGATGATCCTCGACGGCCTCTGGGACCCCTACAACGACGTCCACATGGGCAACTGCGCCGAGCTGTGCGTGCGCGAGTACGGCTTCACCCGCGAGGCTCAGGACGCCTTCGCGCGCGAGAGCTACGACCGGGCCCGCGAGGCCACCGAGAAGGGCCTGTTCGACGCCGAGATCGCGCCGGTCGACGTGCCCAGGCGCAAGGGCGCCGTCGAGTCGGTGGCGCGCGACGAGGAGCCCTTCCGGGTGGACCTCGACCGCATGACCAGCCTCAAGCCGGCGTTCGACAAGGAGGGCACCGTCACCGCGGCCAACGCCAGCAAGATCAACGACGGCGCCGCGGCCCTGGTGCTCACCACCGCGGGCCACGCGAAGGCGCTGGGCAAGAGACCCCTGGCCCGGATCCTCGCCCAGAGCTCGGTGGCCCAGAAGCCGGAGTGGTTCACCACGGCGCCGGTCGCCGCCGCCCGCGGCGCGCTCGAGCGCGCCGGTCTCGCCGCCGCGGACATCGACCTCTGGGAGGTCAACGAGGCGTTCGCGGCGGTCGCGATGGCGTTCATCCAGGAGCACGAGCTCGATCCCGCGCGGGTCAACGTGCACGGCGGGGCGGTCGCCCTGGGGCACCCGATCGGCGCCTCGGGCGCCCGGATCGTCGTGACCCTGCTGCACGCGCTCGTCCAGCACGACGCCCGGCTCGGCTGTGCCGCCATCTGCATCGGAGGCGGAGAGGCCACCGCTCTGGTCGTGGAACGGCTAGACTAGGCGGGTCATTCATCCGCCCAGACCGGCCCGACGCGACCCGACCCGTGAGCTCCCCCGACTCCGCATGCCGCGTAGACTTCTCAGCCTCGTAGGGACGGTCCTCCTGGCGCTCGTGGCGGTGCTCCCGGCCACCGCCCAGACCGCCGAGCCGCCCGCGGCTCCCGCCGCCGAGCCGGTGCCCGCCGCGGAGCCGCCGCCCGCCACGCCCGAACCGGTTTCCGAGCCCGCGCCCGGCGCTCCGCCGGCCGCTCCGGAGGCGCCCCCGGCCGCGGCGCCGGGGACGACGCCCGCTCCCGCTCCCGCCCCCGCGCCCGAGCCGCCGAACCCGAACCGGATCCAGTTCACCCTCCAGCTCGAGGACGGCCAGGGCACGGTCACCGGCAGCGCCGGCACGCTCGAGTTCCAGCGCCAGGACTACGCCGTCCTTACCGGCGACGTCGAGGTCCACTACCAGGACCTCGAGCTGACCGCGGACCGGACGGAGGTCGACCTCCACACCCGCAAGATGACGTCCGAGGGGCACGTGGTCCTCGACCAGGGCCCGCGGCGGCTGGCCGGCGAAACCCTGACCTTCGACCTCGACACCAAGACCGGCACCCTCACCGAGGCGACCGCCTACGTCGACCCGGACTACTACTTCTCCGGGCGCGAGATCGACAAGGTCGGCGACGACGTCTACACCGTCACCGACGGCGTCTTCACCTCGTGCAAGCAGGAGACCCCCGACTGGAGCTTCCGGCTCGGGCGGGCGCGGATCGAGGTGGAGGGCTACGCCCACGTCAAGAACGCCCGCATGCGGATCAAGAAGCTGCCGGTGCTCTACACGCCCTACATCGTCTGGCCGACCAAGCGCGACCGCTCGGCCGGCCTGCTGGTGCCGAACATCGGCTGGAGCCAGCGGCGGGGCAGCTACCTGGGGCTCGCCTACTTCCAGCCGCTGGGCCGCAGCTACGACACGACGCTCTTCCTCGACGGCTACTCGAAAGGCTACGTCGGGCTCGGCGACGAGTTCCGCTACCAGCCGACCGACGGCACGCACGGCAAGCTCCAGGCCTACGCCATCCAGGACCAGGAACAGGACAAGCTGCGCTGGAAGGCCCAGCTCGACCACGTCTCGAACGACCTGCCGCTCGGCCTGCGCGGGGTGGTCGACTGGACCGAGTACTCCGACTTCCAGTTCTTCCAGGACTTCGAGCGCGACTTCAACCTCAACAGCATCCGCTTCCAGGAGTCGAAGGCGTTCGTCACCGGCAACTGGGGGACCCACCTGGTCAACTTCCAGGTGACCGATCGCGACACCTTCAACGACACCCGGATCAACACCGACCGGCGCCTCCCCGAGCTCGACTACAACCTGCGCTCCACCCCGATCCTCCAGACCGGCCTCTGGCAGGCGCCGCTCTACCTCTCGGTCGACAGCTCCGCGGGCCTGCTCTCGGTCGACCGGTCGGACACCTACCAGTCCGACTACGGGCGCCTGGACCTCTTCCCGCAGCTCTCCTACCCGCTCCAGCCCGCGCCCTGGCTCTCGGTCACCCTCAACGCCGGGCAGCGCCTGACCTGGTACGGCGACAGTCTCGAGACCGACTCGGCACAGGTGGCCTCTACCGGCAGCTCGTTCAGCGGCAGCTCGCTGACCCGCAGCGTCAGCACCTGGGGCGCGCAGCTCATCGGGCCCTCCTTCTCGCGGATCTACAACACGACGCTCGGGCCGTACGTCAAGTTCAAGCACGTGATCGAGCCGCGGGTCAACTACACCTACGGCGACACCTACGAGGACGCGCGCCGGGTGCCGTCGTTCGACAGCGTCGACCGCACCTTCTCGGGCAACGTGGTGCGCTACTCGCTGATCAACCGCCTCAAGGCCAAACCCTCGGAGGAGTCCGGGGGGGCGGCGCGCGACGTCTTCACCCTGGAGCTCGCCCAGAGCTACAGCTTCGACGACACGCGCCATCTCGACCAGGGGGCCGAGACGACCGACCCGGCGGCGATGCAGATCAGCTCCCAGCGCAGCCCGATCGACGCCAACCTGCGCTTCACGCCGACCGACAACCTGAGCCTGCGCGGGGAGTGGGAGTACAGCACCCTGTTCAAGCAGGTCACGTCGAGCTCGATCGCCACCAACTACAAGTTCGGGGCGACCGGCGCGAACGACATCGACCTGCGCCTGACCACGCGGTTTCGGGCCCAGGACGGCGAGATTCAGCGCAACCAGGTGCGCCTGGCCGCCGGTTTCGCCCTGATTCCCACCCGGCTCAGCGTCCAGACGAACATCGACTACGACCTCGACAAGAGCATGCTCCAGGAGCAGCGTTACTTCCTCGACTATACTTCCCAGTGCTACGGCATCCGCCTCGAGTACCGGGACTTCCAGGCCGGGTTGAGACGCGACACGGACTACCGGATCGCCTTCACCCTGAAGAACGTGGGGACCTTCCTCGACCTCACCGGCCGCGTGCAGCAGTAACCGCTCCATGAAAGGACTCATCCTCTCCGGCGGCAAGGGCACCCGCCTGCGGCCGCTCACGTTCACTTCGGCCAAGCAGCTCGTGCCGGTCGCGAACAAGCCGGTCCTCTTCTACGGCATCGAGTCGGTGGTCGAGGCCGGGATCACCGACATCGGCATCGTGGTGGGCGACACCGGCGAGGAGATCCGCTCCGTGGTGGGCGACGGAGGGGCCTTCGGCGCCCGCATCACCTACATCGAGCAGGCGGAGCCCCTGGGCCTCGCGCACGCGGTGAAGATCGCCGAGGAGTTCATCGGCGACGACTCGTTCGTCATGTATCTGGGCGACAACCTGATCGCCGGCGGCATCTCGAGCCTGGTCGAGGAGTTCCGCCAGCTCGGCCCCAACGCCGAGATCCTCCTCGCCGAGGTTCCCAACCCGCAGCAGTTCGGCGTCGCCGAGCTGACCGCCGAGGGCAAGATCAAGCGGCTGGTGGAGAAGCCGGCCGAGCCGCCGAGCAACCTGGCCCTGGTCGGGGTCTACATGTTCGACTCGACGATCTTCGAGTCGGTCCGGCGCATCCGGCCGTCGGCGCGCGGCGAGCTCGAGATCACCGACGCCATCCAGGACCTGATCGACCGCGGCCTCGACGTCCATCCCCACAAGGTGCGCGGGTGGTGGAAGGACACCGGCAAGATCGACGACATGCTGGAGGCCAACCGGATCGTCCTCGAGACGCTGCGGGCGCCGCGGCGCGGCCGGGGGCCGGGGGGCGGCCGCATCGAGGGGCGGGTGCAGCTCGGCGAAGGGGTGGAGATCGTCGACTCGCTGGTGCGCGGGCCGGTCGTGGTCGGCGACGGCGTGCGGATCGTCGACGCCTTCATCGGACCCTACACGGCGATCGGAGACCACTGCGTGATCGAGAGCTGCGAGATCGAGAACTCGATCGTGCTCTCGGGCAGCGAGATCTGCCACATCCCGCAGCGCATCGACGCCTCGCTCATCGGCCGCGACGTCAAGATCACCCACACCGCCCTCAAGCCCAAGGCCTTTCGCTTCATGCTCGGCGACAAGTCCGAGGTCGGGATCCCCTGAGGCCCGAGGACCCGGGATGCGCGCACTGGTCTTCGGCGGGACGGGCATGCTCGGCCGCGCGGCGGTCGCCGAGGGGCGGCGCCGGGGCTACCCGGTGCTCGGCCTCTCCCACCGCCAGGCCGACCTCACGGATCCCGGCCGGCTGCTCGCCTGGGCCCGGGAGTTCCGGCCCGAGGCGGTGCTCAACTGCGCCGCCTTCACCGTCGTCGACGAGTGCGAGAGCGACCCGGCGAAGGCGACGGCGGTCAACGGCGAAGGGGTCGGGCACGCGGCGGCGGCTGCCGCCGCCGCGGACGCCGTCCTGGTCCACGTCTCGAGCGACTACGTCTTCGACGGCGCCGGCTCCGCGCCGTACGGCGAGGCCGCGGCCACGGCGCCGATCTCGGCCTACGGCCGCTCGAAGCTCGCCGGCGAGGAGCAAGCCCTGGCCTACGAGCGCTCGGTCGTGGTCCGCACGAGCTGGCTCTTCGGCCCCGGAGGAGCGAACTTCGTGACCACGATGCTGCGCTTGATCGCGAACGGCACCGATCCCCTGCGGGTGGTCGACGACCAGGTGGGCGCCCCGACCTACACTCCCTACCTGGCGCGGGCCCTGTGGGACCTGGCGGAGCGCGCTCACGCGCCGGCCGGGGCGAGCCCGGGCGAGGAGCGCGCCACCGGCCTGGTGCACTACCGCAACCGGGAGCCGGTCTCCTGGTACGGTTTCGCGCGCGAGATCGCCCGCTCCTGGGCGCCGGGCGTGGGCGTGGTGCCGGTGACCACCGACGAGTTCCCCCGTCCGGCGCGCCGGCCCGCCTACTCGGTGCTCGCCGTCGACCGGGTCGAGCGATTGCGCGGCCGGGTCGTCGAGCCCTGGGCCGCCGGCCTGGCGAGCTACCTCGATCACCTGCGCAACCAGGGAAGGTTCCAAGCCCCACGCTGAGGAGTACGCCCTATGAGAGCGCTGATCACCGGAATCACCGGCTTCGCCGGCTCGCACCTCGCCGAGATGCTGCTCGCCGAGCACCCGGAGGTGGAGGTCTACGGGACCTACCGCTGGCGCAGCCGCATGGACAACATCGAGCACCTGGCGCCCGGGCTGCGGCTGGTCGAGTGCGAGCTGCGGGACCCGAGCTCGGTGCGCTGGGCCGTCGAGCGCGCCCGGCCCGACGTCGTCTTCCACCTGGCGGCGCAGAGCTTCGTTCCCTCGAGCTGGACCGCTCCGGGCGACACCGTGTTGTCGAACCTCTCCGGCCAGATCAACCTGTTCGAGGCGATCCGGTCGCTCGACCTCGATCCGGTGGTCCAGATCGCCTGCTCGTCCGAGCAGTACGGGCTCGTCCAGCCCGACGAGGTGCCGATCCGGGAGTCGAACCCGCTGCGCCCCCTCTCGCCCTACGCGGTGTCGAAGGTGGGGCAGGACTTCCTCGGCTACCAGTACTTCCAGAGCTACGGCCTGAAGGTGATCCGCACCCGCGGCTTCAACCACACCGGACCGCGCCGCGGCGACGTCTTCGTCACCTCGAACTTCGCCCGTCAGGTGGCGCGCATCGAGCTCGGGCTGGCCGAGCCGGTGATCCGGGTGGGCAACCTCGACGCGGTGCGCGACTTCACCGACGTGCGCGACATGGTGCGGGCCTACTGGCTGGCGGTGACCCGGGGCACTCCGGGCGAGGTCTACAACATCGCGACCGGCGAGGGCCAGACGATTCGCGAGATGCTCGACCGGCTGCTCGCCCTGGCCCGGGTCGAGGTCCGCGTGGAGACCGACCCGGCTCGCCTGCGCCCCTCCGACGTCCAGATCCTGATCGGCGACAGCTCGAAGTTCCGCGCCGACACCGGCTGGGAGCCCCGGATCCCGTTCGAGCAGACCCTGGCCGACACCCTCGAGTTCTGGCGCGAGCGGGAGAGCCGGCGCCGGCGCGAGACCGAGCGCGCGTGAAGGGCGTCCCATGCGCGTCCTGATCACCGGGGTCAGCGGTTTCGTCGGGCGCCACGTCGCTCGCCGGCTGCTGGCGGAGGGCGCCCGGGTCAGCGCCACCTTCTGGGAGGACGGCCCGGCGCTCGCCGGCGTCGAGCTCTTCGAGGCCGACATCCTCGACGGCGAGGCGCTCGCGCGAGCGGTCGCCGCCGCCCGCCCGGAGGCGGTCATCCACCTGGCGGGGCTGTCCCACGTGGGCGACTCCTGGACCCGGATGGACGACTACTTTCGGGTCAACGTGCTCGGCACCGAGAACCTGTTGCGCGCGGCCCGCGGCGCCCGGGTGGTGCTCGCCTCGAGCGCCGAGGTCTACGGTGCCGTCCCGGATGCCGACCAGCCGATCGGCGAGGAGCGGCCGGTGGCGCCCGGCAGCCCGTACGCTCTGACCAAGGCCGCGGCCGAGCGGCTGGCCGTGGCGCTCGGGGACGGCGACGCGGTGATCGTGCGCTCCTTCAACCTGGTCGGCGCCGGCCAGGCCCTGCGCTTCGCGCTGCCCTCCTTCGCCGCCCAGCTCGCGGCGATCCGCGACGGCCGGAGCGAGCCGGTGATCCGGGTGGGCAACCTCTCCGCGCGCCGGGACTTCGTCCACGTCGAGGCCGCCGCCGAGGCCTACGCCCTGCTCGCCGGCCGGGGCGAGGGCGGGACGGTCTACAACCTGGCGAGCGGCCGGGCGGTCTCGATCGCCGAGGCCCTCGAGCGGCTGATCCAGGTCTCGGGCGTCGCCGCCTCGATCCAGTCGGACCCGGCGCGTATGCGGCCGGTCGACCAGCCCCTGCTGGTGGGCGACCCCGGCCGGCTCGAAGCGCTGGGATGGAGCGCGGAGCCCGGCTTCGACCGGGCGATCGAGGACCTCTGGAGAGAGGCCGCCACGGCCAGCGACTAGTCGACCAGATTCTCCGGGAGGGGACGTCCTTCTCCCCCCGGAGGGTGGGAGAGGGATCGAGGGAGAGGGGGGCGGTCCAGTGAATCCAGCGGTCCGGAGAAGCCGTTCAGGTGGATCTTGGCCCGATCGCTTGGCGTGGGCGGGGGAGCTACCGGCCACGGAGCTCGGGCGCGCTTCGCCCGCCTCGGCTCCGAGGCGGAGCCATTGGATATAGTCGAGGCGCGGACGGGGGCCCGCGGAGGAGGCCTGTCATGGACGACTTGGATGACCTGACCGACGAGACCGAAGAGTCCCTCCGGCTCGCCGAGATCCCCGAGCCCGAGGAGCTCGTGCGCCGCTCCGAGGAGGCCCTGCTGCGGCTCGACCCCACCGTGGAGCTGCCGACCACCGGCCTGCTGAGCTTCTACGACCGGCTGCGCGCCCGGGTGGTCGCCGCCGCCCAAGGCAAGGGCGGCCGGCTGGGCGAGGGGGCGGTCCGCGCCCTCCTGCTGGTCCCGGACGTCTTCATGCTGCTGGTGCGCCTGGCGCTCGACAAGTCGGTGCCGGCGCCGGCGCGCATGCTGATCGGCGGGGCGCTCGCCTACTTCGTGCTGCCGATCGACCTGGTCCCCGAGGGGATCATCGGCGTGGGCGGCTACGTCGACGACCTGGTGCTCGCGACCGCCGTGCTGGCGCAGGCCTTCAGCGGCGACCTCGAGCCCTACGCCCGCCGCCATTGGAGCGGCTCGGAGGACCTCCGGGTGGTGATCCGGGACGTCGCCTACACCGCCGAGAACCTCCTCGGCGCCAAGGTCTACGGCCGGCTCAAGGCGCTGCTCGCGCGCCGCGGGGTGCGGTTGGACTCGCCGGCTTAGAGCCGCCTCCGATCCCGGGGAAGCTCGGTGCCCACGCTACCGTTCGCCCGGCCGAGACAGAGCTCGGCCGCTTCATGCGTTCGGAGGGCAACCCAGGTTGAAGCGGCCGACCTCCGCGTCGGCCGGCCGAACGGTTCGGATCGGCTGCGAACGGTTCCCTGGGCCTTCGCCGCTCCAACCCCGCCCGCCCGGTCCACCGCCTCCTACGCCGTCGCCGCCTTGCGCTTCCCCCGCCAGCGGCCCAGGAACCAGCCTACGAGGAACGGGATCCCGCTCACGATCAGCACCAGCAGCCCGAGCGTGAGCCAGAGCGGAAACGCATGCTTCCCCGGCGGCGGCCCTGCCTTCTCCGGCCACGGCTCCGCCAGGTACGGGAACTCGGTCAGGAACGGCTTGTCGTTCACCGTCGCGCGCGGGAACTGGTTGCTCTCGGCGTAGGAGAGCGCCATCAGCGTGCAATCCCCGATCTGGCAGGTGAGGTACGCCACGTCGTCGGGGAGCATCCGGCCGTTGGGGAAGCCGGGCGGCCGCCGGTCGGTGTAGATCATCACGTCCGGGTCGGTCAGGTCGTACGGGTAGAGCTGGAGCTGCAGATGGAACAGGTTCGCCAGCGGCAGCGAGACCTGCATCAGCATCTTCTCCAACCGCTGGCGCTTCTTCGACATCTCCTGGAGCGCCGCCACGTGCTCGTTCGGGGGCAGCGTGTTCAGGAAGTCGTTGCGCCCGTTCTGCGTCCGGTTCGAGCGGCCGACGTGGTCGATCTCCTTGCCGCTGTCGGCCCACGACGAGGTGCCCCAGAGCAGCCAGTCCCGCTGGTTCGGCGGGAACTCCGACATCGGGATCGAGAACGCCATCGCGATGATGTTGCTGCCGAAGAAGCGGGGGAAGATGAACGGGTCGTCCCGCGGCCCGGTCCACACCCGGATCTGCTCCGGGTGCGGCAGGCCGGTGATCGTCTTCTCCTTGACGGAGGCGTCGTCGTTGAGCCGCATGCGGATCACGACGTCCGGCTTGATCCCCTCCGGGTGGACCACGGTGCCGCCGTAGCGCGCCAGGTTGGCAGGGTCGTCGTAGGTGACCTGCGTGTGGAGGTCCATGTTGACGGTGAAGGCGAAGGGCTCGAGGTTATACGGCCCGCCGGCGGTCAGGGACCGGCGGGTGCCGAGGACCAGGATCATCTGGTCGCCCTCGGGCCAGAAGAAGAGGCCGGTGAGCCCGGCCTCGACGTTCTCGAGGGTGATCGGGTCGGCGTGGTCCGAGGCGCGGGCGGCGCCGGGCGCGAGCGCCAGGCCGGCCGCCAGGACCAGGGTCAGGACGGTACCGAGGGCGGTCGTCGGTCGCATCGTTCCTCCTCGGGCCCGGCTCACTTGGCCGCCGCCGAGATCACGTCCGCGGCCTTCTCGCCGATGGTGTAGACCGACGAGACGATGAAGAAGCCGGGGATCTTGGGGAAGACCGAGGCGTCGACGATGCGCAGGCCCTCGGTGCCGTGGACCCTGAAGTCGCCGTCGACGACACCGTTCTGCTCCGCCGGGCCGATCGGGCAGGTGCACGAGGCGTGGTGGCCCCAGGCGTAGTCCTTGACGAACTGGGTGAGCTCGGCGTCCGAGCTGACGGCCGGGCCGGGCAGCTCCTCCTCGGCGATCAGGCCGTCCTTCTTGAGCGGCTCGGTCAGGGTGCGGACGTACTTGATCCCCTCGACCACCGACTTGACGTCGTCGCCCGAGGTGTCGTTGCCCTCCTCGAAGTACCTGAAGTTGATCTCCGGCGTGTCGAGCGGGTCCTTCGAGCGCAACCGGACGTAGCCGGCCGTGTTGTTGGTGTGCGCCTTGAGGATCGCCCAGGTGAGGTAGTTGAGGTGCTCGGCGAAGAGCTTCGAGTAGGTCGGGAAGTAGCCGCGGAAGAGGCCCAGCAAGGCGAAGCAGAAGAGGTCGGGCCGCGGCTGGGTCTCGAGCCCCTTCCGGATGATCGCCAGCACCGCGCCGTTGGTCGTGTACACCCCGTCGCGGCGCTTCGACCACATGGTGTACTGCGGGTCGCCCGGGGCGAACTTCGCGCCCTCGAGCACGCCCCAGGCCTCGAAGTTCATCCGGTTGACCACCCCCACCTCGTAGCGGTCCTGGAGGTTGGTGCCGACGCCCTCGAGGGCGACCCGGACGCCGATGCCCATCTCCTCGAGGTGCTCGCGCGGGCCGATGCCCGAGAGCATCAGGAGCTGCGGCGTGTTGAAGGCGCCGCCGCAGAGGATGACCTCGCGCGAGGCGAGGACGTCCTTCTTCACGCCCGGCTTCTGGCTCGGCTCGTAGGCGGCGCGGTAGAGCTTCTCGCCGTCGAGGTACTCGACACCCACCGCCCGGGTGCCCTCGAACAGCACCCGAGTCACCAGGGCGTTCATGCGGATCTCGAGGTTCCCGGTCTTCTCCGCCACCTCGAGCAGCCGCTCCCGGGTGCCGGTGCGGGCGCAGTTGTCGGTCGCGAGCGGCGGGTAGTGGAGGCCGGTCCGGTCGTCGCGCTCGAGGCTGCGCCAGTCGTTGGGATCGGCGAGCGCCTGGAGGAGCCAGCCCAGCCGCTTCTTCTTCATGTTGACGCCCTCGACCTCGACCCGGATCGTCTCGCGCAGGGTCTTGACGAGGGCCTTGTCCTTGACGACCTCGTCGAGGATGCGGAAGAGCGGGAAGTCGGTGTGCAGCCAGCCGCCGAAGCCGTGCTTGGTCGGGTTCAAGCCCGTGAGCTTCTTGAGGACGCGGTAGCCCGGCCGGTGGTAGCAGTCCTCGAGCCGCTCGAAGTACTTCCTCATGTTGTCGGCCGCCCAGGAGCTGTCGCCGGTCAGGTTTTCGACGTAGTCCCAGTCCGAGTTGTCCGGGTAGACCGTGATCATGGCGTTGTGGGCGGTGCAGCCGCCCAGGCAGCCCGCCCGCGGGTAGAGGACCCCGTCCACCCGCTGGCCGTCCCAGCTCTCGACGTACTTGGGGTCGCGCTTCTGGAGCGCGTCGCTGGTGTAGTGGCGGACGAAGAACTCCCAGCGCATGGCGAAGTTCTCGGTCGAGATGGCGTGGAAGACCGGCACGTCGTAGTCGTCGGGCAAGCGGTTCTTGTCGGGGTAGACCTCGTCGCCAGTCGCGATCGCTCCGCCCGCCGCGATGTGCTTCGGGTCGCCGCCGGCCTCGAGCAGGAGCACCTTGTGCCCCTTCTCGGCCAGCCGCGCCGCGACCGTGCCGCCGCCGGCGCCCGAGCCCACCACCACGTACTCGTACTCGGCTCGTCTCTCTTTGGCTGTCATTTCACAGGCTCCCTTCCGCTCAGAACGTCTTCAGGAACTCGATCAGGGCCATCTTGTCCTGGTCGGAGAGGCCGGGCTCGCCCTCGCTCGCCGGCAGGTAGTCGGTGCCGAAGTAGTGACCCCGGTTGACCACGAAGTCCGGGCACTTCGAGACCGCCAGCAGCTGCGGCACGAGGTTCTTGAACACCGCGCGGGCCTGCTCGTCGGTGGCGTTGGCCGGTAGGGCGTCGAGGTCGTGCTTGATCCTGATCAGGAGCTTCAGGACCTGGTCCTTCTTCTTGAGGTCGATGTTCGACAGCAGGTTGATCGGCGTGCCGCTCGGGATCGGCCCGAGCTGGATGCCCTCGTCGTTGAAGATGCCGGGCTTGAGCTTGGAGAGCGGCCCCTCGAGCTTCTGCAGGAAGCCGGGCAGGAACCCGGAGGCGACCTTGACGTAGGTCGGCCCCGGCGTGACGTCGATGACGCCCGGCGCCTCCTTGCCCGACTTGGTCATGTACATGTGGTCGCCCTTGCGCTTCTCGGGCCAGAGCATCTTGGTGATGCCGTCCTCGAAGGCGGCCATCCGGTCCTCGACCGAGCCCTTCCAGTAGAACTTGCCCACCGTGTTGTTGAGCAGGTAGGGCGCGGTCGACCAGAGGCTGACGAGCGACGCCGGCCGGGTGTACCCGCGGCCGCCGCCCGGCATGTCGTACGGCTTCGGCTCGCCGGTGAACGGATCGTGGACCGTGATCTGGCCGACCGCCGGCAGGCTCTTGTAGGAGGCGGACGAGAAGTCGTTCCAGATGTCTCCCTCGAGCGCGTTGGTCGCGAGCGGGCTGCAGGCGTTGGTCTCGAGCAGGGTCACCGGCACGCGCAGCTCGGTCGAGAGGAAGTTGTCGGCGAGGAAGTCGTCGGCCATGACGATCGGCTTGACCAGGTTCTTGTACTCGTCGGTCTTGGTCCACTGCCAGTAGTCGTTCCAGCACTTGAGGTAGTTCGGGCCGACGCAGCCGCCGTCCGGGAAGAAGTCGCTGAACGCCTTGTCGGGTTGCTTGCTCGAGTGGCAGCGGGCGCAGCGCTCGGCGAACACCTCCTTGCCGCGGGTGAGGGTCGCGTCGTCGGCGGCGAGGAAGGCGTCGGCACCGGGCGCGTCGGCGAGCTTGTCGGGCCGGGCGGTGGCCAGGAAGAAGAGCGCCGTGTCGGGCGTCTGCATCTCGGTCGCCTTCCAGTACGAGGAGTTCTTCTCGGCGGCGGCGATCGGGAAGGGCGTGATGTTCGCTCCGCCGACCAGCGGCACGAAGTGGAGGGTCCACTCCTCGGAGAACAGGCCGATGTTGACGAACACCCGGTTCAAGGCGCCGAGCGCCCCGACCGAGTCCGAGCCGTCCTTGAGCACGCGCGGCGTGAAGACCGTGTCGGGCTTCTCGTAGAACTTCGCGAGCGGGCTCTCCGCGGGCACGTAGTCGTTGAGCTGCTTGTTGTCGAGGCCGCCGTCGGCGAGCTTCTCCTTGCCCCACTTCCGGGCGAGCTCGAGCCGCGCCCCCAGGTTGTAGACCGCGTTCATGGTCCGCGGGTTGTTGATCTGGTCGGAGGAGACGAGCGAGGTGTCGAGGGCGCCGGGGCGCGAGGTGTGGAAGAGCTGGTAGACGAAGCTCGCGTCGTCGGCGCTCCACATGAAGATCCGGTCGATCCAGAAGTACTGGGCCCCCGGGTTGCTGGTCAGGTTCTCCCACTTCGGGTGCTCGGGATCGGCCGGCGGGTTGGTCGGGTTCGGCCCGACGTGGCAGAAGCCGCAGGACATCCCCACCCGGTACGGCTTCACCAGGGTCTTGTCGTTGTAGTAGGTCGGATCGGTGTAGTAGCGCTTGGGGTCCCACTTCTTCTGCGCCGCCTCGTCGAACGCCGGGTTGGGGAACAGCCGCAGCCCGACGATGCCGCTCGCATAGCCGTAGTAGGAGCCCACCGGGATGTTCTTGCCCCGCGCGCCGGTCTCGACGCCCGGGTACTTCGTCTCGTTCTCGAAGGGGTCGGGCGGGCAGCCCGGCCCTTCGACGCGGGTGTCGAGCCAGAGGCCGAAGCGGTCGTCGCGCGGCCCGGTCGCCTTCTCGAAGCAGGGCTCGTTGACCAGCCCCAGGTACTGCCAGCGGTTGTCGCGGCCGAACTTCAGGTCGGGGTGATCGGAGACGGTCTTCAGCAGGTCGAGAGCGCCCAGGCTCTTGCGCGAGAGGTAGTCCCAGAAGAAGTCGTTGCCGGCGGTCCAGACGATCCAGTTGTTGCGCCCGATCACCACCTTCTTGACGGCGTCCTCGGCCGAGATGCCGGGCACGTAGGGCTCGAGGGCGGCCTGCACCATCTCGGGGTGGCGGGTGATGCCGTAGTCCATGTCACCGAGGTAGTCCTCGTCGGCTCCGGGGAAGCTCTCGGCCATCCGGCCCGCGGCCATCGCCTCGTCCTTCACCTCGCCCGACTTCGGCTTCGGCGGCTTGGGACGACAGGCCGCGAGGCCGGCTACACCGACCAAGATCACGATCGAGACCAGGACCAGCAGGGCTTTCTTCATCGCGTTCCTCGCTTTCCGCTGAGCGGCTCCACCCGGCGTCCGGCGCCGGGGTCGAAGGTTCCAGGGTTCCATCATCCAACGAGCTCGACCGGATCAGATCCTCAGCGGCGCCCTCGGGACGCCGCCGGGGAATGTCAGCCGCGCGAGGCGACCAAGAGGCGCCCCACCACGTGAAACTTGCCGCGCTGGGCGGAGCGCATCGACGAGGCGCCCGCCGGCTCGCGGGGCAAAGATCATGAATCGATGGAATGCAGTATAGCAGAGGTGCCGGAGACAGTGGAGAGGCCGGCTCCGGCGCGGGGCGCTCGTGCGGCGGAGCCTCAGCCGGAGCGCGCGAGGCGCCGGAGGTCCCGGTCGAGGCGGCCGAGGTCGTCGGCGTCGAGGCCCTGGTAGTAGCCGCGGATCCGGCCGTCGCCGTCGACCAGGACCAGCCGGGTCGAGTGGGCGATCGGGTTGCGCGGGTCGCCGGTGTCGGGCTCGACCGCGAGGTGGAAGCCGTCGCCCATCAGGGCGAGGATCGCCGGCGGATCGCCGGTCAGGAACCACCAGCTCGGCGGCGCGCCGTGGCTCGCGGCGTAGCGCGCGAGGACGGCGGGCGTGTCGTAGGCCGGGTCGACGCTCACCGACACCCGGCGGAAGTCCTCGCCTTCCACGAGTCCTTCGCCCACCTTGCTCATGGCGGCGGTCATCAGCGGGCACGAGGAGACGCAGCGCGTGAAGATGAAGTCGACGACGAACGGCCGGCCGGCGAGGTCGGCGAGGGTGACCGTGCGCCCGCCGCGGCCGGTCAGCGCGAAGGGCGGGACCCGGCCGAGGACCGGCAGAGGGGCGGAGGGCTCGCGGTGCAGCGTGCTCCAGAGCGTCGCGGCCGCCACCGCCACGAGGGCGAGGACGAGCACCGTCCAGAGCGCGACCCGCACCGGCGGCGGCCCCCGCCGCTCGCCCCGCTCCGGCGGGAGGCTCACGGCCGCCTCCCGGCGCGCACCACGACGAGGTCGGCCGCGAGCGTCGCCGCCGCCGCCAGCGCCAGGATCGCAACCGAGACCGCCGGCCCCGGCAGGCCCGGCGTCGGAGTGCCCGGCTCGAAGGCGTTGCGCAGGGCCGCGACGCCGTAGGTCAGGGGGTTGGCGCGCATGGTCCAGACCAGCCACGAGGGGCCGCCGGCGACCGGGAAGAACGCGCCCGAGAGGAGCCAGAGCGGCACCAGCACCAGGTTCATGACGGCGTGGAACCCTTGGGTCGAGTCGACCCGCCAGGCGAAGCCGAAGCCGAGGGCGGTCAGCGCCACCGCGATCAGCGCCATCACCCCGGCCGCCTCCGCGGCCCGCCCCCAGGAGAGGCCGATGCCGGCCAAGGGGGCCAGCGGCAGGAAGATCATGCCCTGGATCCAGGCGAGCGTCGCGCCGCCGGCCACCTTGCCCGCGACCACCGCGCCGCGTGGCACCGGCGCCACCAGCACCCCCTGGAGGAACCCCTCCTTGCGGTCCTCGATCACCGAGATGGTCGAGAAGATGGCCGCGAAGAGGAGCACGAGGGCGACCGTGCCGGGGTAGAAGTAGCGCAGGAAGGAGACGTTCGACGAGGCGCCCGGCAGGTGGAACGACGAGCGCATGCCGCTGCCGATCAGGATCCAGAAGAGGAGCGGCGATCCGGCCGCTCCCGCCACCCGGCTCGGCTGGCGGAAGAAGCGCACCACCTCGCGCTGCCAGAGGGTGGCGGCCGGCAGGAAGAAGCTCACTGATCCCCCCCGCATCCCCTCGATCCCCTTCCCACCCCCAGGGGGGGAAGGGGACGATTCATCGCATCCCCCCCGCATCCCCTCGATCCCCTTCCCACCCCCGGGGGGAAGGGGACGATTCATCGCATCCCCCCCGGTCTCCTGGCGTTCGAAGGGCATCTCGTCAGCTTTCTCCATGGGTGCGCTCGTAGAGGGCGTGGCCGGTGTGGCGAAGGAACACGTCTTCGAGCGTCGGCCGGGCGACGGTGATCGCGTCGATCCGGCCGGGGAAGGCTTCGGCCAGGCGCGCCACGAGCTCGTGGGCCCGGTCGCGCTCGAAGCGGATCGTCCCGTCGCGCACCGCCGGCCGGGTGCCGGGGAAGCGCTCGGCGAGCTCGCGCGCCAGGCTCTCGGCGCCGGCCTCGCCGTCCCGCGCCACCAGGCTCACCACGTCGCCGCCGATCTCCTCCTCGAGCTCGCGCGGCGAGCCGCCGGTGACGATCCGTCCGCGATCGAGCAGCAACAGGCGGTCGGCGCGGCCGGCCTCCTCGATGTAGTGGGTGGTGAGCAGCACCGTCATGCCGGAGGAGCGCAGCTCGCCCAGGGTGCGCCAGAGGTCCCGCCGGGCGCCCGGATCGAGGCCGGTCGACGGCTCGTCGAGCAGCAGCAGGTCCGGCCGGTGGAGCAGCGCCTTGGCGATCTCGGCCCGGCGCCTGAGGCCGCCCGAGAGGCTCGCCCCGCGCTCGCGCCGGCGGTCGGCCAGGCCGAGCCGCGCCAGTGCGTCGTCGATCCGGCCGGCGAGCTCGCGGCCGGAGAGGCCGTAGAGGTGCCCCTGGTGGGTGAGGTTCTCCTGGACCGTGAGCTGGAGGTCGAGGCTCGGCGACTGGAAGACCACGCCCAGCCGCCGGCGCGCGGCCGCAGCCTCGGCGGGCAGCCGGTGGCCGAAGACCTCGACCGTCCCGCCGCCGGGCGGCAACAGGGTCGCGAGGATCCGGAAGAGGGTCGTCTTGCCGCCGCCGTTGGGGCCGAGGAAGCCGAAGAGGGTGCCGGCCGCGACCTCGAAGGTGACGCCGTCGAGTGCGGTACGGCCGGGATAGGCGAAGGTGAGGTCGCGGACGTCGACCGCCGCCGTGGCGGGCGGGGCTCCCGCGGGGGTGGAGCGCCGCCCGGAGGCGGCCTGCGGTTCGACGTCGACGCTCATCCGGTGGATCGAGGGAGGCACCTGAGGAGTCCGGCGCCTCTCCGCCCCTGCGCGTAGCCTACAACCCGAGCTGAACAGGTGTCGCGCAGAGCCGCAGAGTCGCAGAGACGCGGCTCAGTGGGGAAGGTCATGGACGAGTTAGCCGGCGCGAGCCGCTCAGCTCAATCCCGATGGGCGACGCCATCCTCTGCGTCTCTGCGCCTCTGCGCGAGACCAGAGCTCGGATTGCTCGAGACGTGAGGCATTCGGGCTCCAGCCTATCCCAGCAGCCGATCGGCGAGCATGACTCCCAGGATCCCGGGCAGGTAGACGATCGAGGCGAGCAGCAGGCGACGGCCGGAGACGCCGGTGCGCCGCCGGCCGAAGGTGACGCTCGCCGCGAGGTAGCCGAGACCGAGGGCGAGGGCGCCCACGGCGTAGACCGCGCCGGTGAGCCCGAGCGCCGTGGGCACCAGCGACAGGGGCACGAGCGCGGCGGCCCAGAGCACCGCCTGGCGGGCGGTCGAGGCGCCGTCCGGCTCGATCACCGGCAGCATCGGGTAGCCGGCGAGGGCGTAGTCGGACCGGTACATCCAGGCGATGGCCAGGAAGTGGGGGAGCTGCCAGAAGAACAGGATGCCGAAGAGCGCCCAGGCGCCCGTCCCGAGGTGCCCGGAGTAGGCCGCCCAGCCCATCACCGGCGGCATGGCGCCCGGGGCGGCGCCGATCACCGTGGCGAAGGAGGTCACCCGCTTGAGCGGCGTGTAGACGAAGACGTAGGCGGCGAGGGTCGCCGCTCCCAGCAGGGCGGTCAGCAGGTTGACCGCGAGCGCCAGGTAGACGAGGCCGCCCACGCCGAGCGCCACGCTGAAGGCGAGGGCACGGTCCGGATCGAGACGGCCGGAGGGCAGCGGGCGCTCCGCCGTGCGCCGCATCTTGGCGTCGTGCTCGCGCTCGATCACCTGGTTGAGCGCCGAGCCGCAGGCCGCCACCAGGCCGGTTCCGACCAGGGCGTGGAAGAAGAGGGCGAGCGGCAGCGGACCGGCTCCCGCCGCTCCCGGCGCCCCTTGTGCGAGCACGAAGCCGGCCGCCGCGGTCAGCATGACCATGAAGGTGATGCGGGGCTTGGTCAGCTCGAGGTAGAGGGTGGCGCGCGCCGGCGCCAGGGCGCCGGTCCGCGCCTCGGAGGAGAGGGCGGCGTTCTTCATCAGGGTTCTCTCGGGCATCGGGTCGCTCGGCCGGGACCGCGGCCGCCGGGGCATCCTCGCGGACCAACGCGCCGGCCGGCGCCGGGATTCCGGAGTATATCCCCACGGACCTCCGACCGGGCGGGCCGGCTCCTACCCTCCGGGGTAGACTGCCCGTCTCGGCGGCGCCTCGCGGCCCGCCGTTGACAGATCGTCACGGCCTCGGTAACAATCGCTCCCCCCGGGCCGTGGGCCTTTGCCCGGGCTTGTGAAAATTTTCACAAAGCGTGTTGCGGCCCGGCGACTTCGCCGAAGTCGCGCGGTCCGTGGTTCTCGCCGACCCGCCGGGAGATCGCCTAACCCATGCCACAGCTTTTTCCCCGAAGCGCCAACAGCCTCGCCAAGGGCAGCCTGGTGATCCTGGCCTTCCTGGTGGTCGCCGGGGGGCTCGCCCTCGACCGCCTCCAACGTTCGCCGTTCGTCACCAAGCAGCGAGAGGTCTTCAAGCAGCCGGTGCCGTTCAGCCACAACCACCACGTGGCCCACATCGGGATCAACTGCCGCTACTGCCACACGACGGTCGAGACCTCGTCCTTCGCCGGCATCCCGCCGACCGCGACCTGCATGAACTGCCACAAGCTGATCTGGAACGACAGCCCGATGCTCGAGCCGGTGCGCGAAAGCTTTCGCACCGGCGAGCCGCTCCAGTGGACGCGCATCAACGACCTGCCGGACTTCGTCTACTTCAACCACAGCATCCACGTCGCCAAGGGGATCGGGTGCGAGAGCTGCCACGGCCGGGTCGACCAGATGCCGTTGATGTACCAGAACGCCACGCTGCAGATGGAGTGGTGCCTCGCCTGCCACCGCCACCCGGAGAAGTACGTGCGGCCCCGCGAGGAGGTCTACACGATGGGCTGGGAGCCGCCGGTGGCCCAAGCGGAGCTCGGACCGAAGCTGGTCAAGGAGTACGACATCCACTCCCTCACCTCCTGCTCGACGTGCCACCGGTAAGGGAGACGGGGCGCTGCCGGCCGGTAGCCAAACGAACGAAGAGAGTTCTGACCCGAGCGATCTCATGACGAACGACCCGAGTCTTCCGACAGAGCAAGAGACCCACGAGCGGGAGGGGGCCTCCCTCTCCCCCCGCGAGGGTGGGAGAGGGATCGAGGGAGAGGGGGGCGATCCGATGGCTGGCGAGCGTTTCAAGATCATCAAGAGCGAGGCCCACGAGGCCTGCGGCCCGGGCTGCGGCTGCTCCGACGGCGAGCCGGCGGGCGCGGACGGCGGCGACCGGCCGGCACTCGAGATCGAGGCCGTCCGGGAGCGCCTCGCCGGCGCCCGCGGCAGGCGGTTCTGGCGCAGCCTCGAGGAGCTCGCCGGCACCGAGGGCTTCAAGGACATGCTCCACCGCGAGTTCCCGCGGCTCGCCTCGGAGTGGGACGAGGGCGTGTCGCGGCGCCGCTTCCTGCAGCTCTCGAGCGCCTCGCTGGCGCTCGCCGGCCTGACCGCCTGCACCCGCCAGCCGCACGAGGAGATCGTCCCCTACGTCCATCAGCCCGAGGAGATCACCCCCGGCCGGCCGCTCTTCTTCGCCACCGCCTTCCCGATGGGCGGCTACGCCCAGGGTGTGCTCGCCGAGAGCCACGAGGGGCGCCCGACCAAGATCGAGGGCAACGGCCTCCACCCGGCCAACCCGGGCGGCGGCACCGATCTCTTCGCCCAGGCGTCGGTGCTCGGCCTCTACGACCCGGACCGCTCGGGCGTGCTCACCCACCTCGGGCAGATCCGCACCTGGAGCGACTTCAAGGACGACTTCAAGCCGCGCATCCAGGCGCTGCGCTCGCTCAAGGGCTCGGGGCTCAGGATCCTGACCGGCAGCGTCACCTCGCCGACCCTCGCCGCCCAGCTCGAGGCGATCCTCACCGACCTGCCCGAGGCGCGCTGGCACCAGTGGGAGCCCGCCGGCCGTCACAACGTCTACCGCGGCGCGGTCGCCGCCTTCGGCGAGCCGGTCGAGGTGCGCTACGACCTCACGAAGGCCGACGTCGTCGTGGCGCTCGACTCCGACTTCCTCACCCAGGGCCCCGGGGCGGTGCGCTACGCCCGCGAGTGGGCCGACCGGCGCCGCGCCGGCGCCGGGGCCGCCACCGGCAAGCCCGACCGGGCGGCGATGAACCGCCTCTACGTGGTCGAGAGCTGCCCGTCGAACACCGGCGCCTCGGCCGACCACCGCCTGGCGCTCTCGCCCTCGGAGATCGCCCGCTTCGCGCTCGCGCTCGCCGCCGAGCTGGGGGTGCCCGGCGCCTCGTCCGGCGCGGGCGTCGAGCGGCTCGACGGCGAGGCCGGCCGCTGGGTCGGCGCCGTCGCCGCCGACCTCCGCGCCCACGGTGGCCGCGCGCTGGTGGTGGCGGGCGACGGCGCGCCGCCGGCGGTCCACGCGCTCGCTCACGCGGTCAACCAGGCGCTGGGGGCGGCCGGCGAGACGGTCGTCTACACCGAGCCGGTCGCCGCCCGGCCGGTCGACGAGGCCGAGTCCCTGGCCGCGCTCGTCGAGGCGCTCCACGCCGGCGACGTCGAGGTGCTGCTCATCCTGGGCGTCAACCCGGTCTTCGACGCCCCGGCGGACCTCGCCTTCGCCGAGGCGGTGGTCAAGGCGGAGACCCGGATCCACGTCGGCCTCTACGCCGACGAGACCGCCCAGTACTGCCAGTGGCACCTGCCCCAGGCCCACTACCTCGAGAGCTGGGGCGACCTGCGCTCGGTCGACGGCACGGCGGCGATCGTCCAGCCGCTGATCGACCCGCTCTACAAGGGCCACACGTTCCACGAGATCCTGGCGCAGCTCACCGACCGCACCGACGCCACCGCCTACGACCTGGTGCGCGAGCACTGGCAGGGCAAGGGGCTGCCGGGCGGAGACTTCGAGCGCGCCTGGCGCCGCGTGCTCCACGACGGCGTCGTGCCGGGGACGGCGCTCGCGCCCAAGCAGGTCGCGGCCGGCGGCGTCGCGGCGGCGGCCGCGCGCAAGTCCGGCGCCTCGCCTCCGAGCGCGCCGGCGAAGGCAGCGTCGAGCTCGCCCTGCGGCCCGACCCGACGATCTGGGACGGCAGCTTCGCCAACAACGGCTGGCTCCAGGAGCTGCCCAAGCCGGCGACCCGCCTGACCTGGGACAACGCCCTGCTCATGAGCCCGAACACGGCCGCGGCCCTCGGGGTCCACGACATCGAGCCCGAGCTCTTCACAAGCGCCCCAAGGTACGCGTGACGGTCGCAGAGCGCTCGGTGGAGCTGCCGGTGTGGGTCGTTCCGGGGCACGCCGACGGCGCGGCCACGGTCCACTTCGGCTACGGCCGCACCCGCGCCGGCAAGGTGGGCAACGGCGTCGGGGTCGACGTCTACCCGCTCCGGACCCGCGCGGCCCTGTGGCAGACGACGGCCGGCCTCGCCCGGGTGCGCGGCCGCTACCTGATGGCGACCACCCAGGACCACCACTCGATGGAGGGGCGCAACCTCGCGCAGCGAGCGCCACCCTCGCCGAGTACGTCGCCGACCCGAAGGTCATCGAGGAGATGGCGGAGGAGGGCCCGGGGCCGGAGATCACGTTCTATCCCGGCTTCGAGTACCCCGACTACAAGTGGGGCATGGCGATCGACCTCAACGCCTGCACCGGCTGCAACGCCTGCGTCATCGCCTGCCAGAGCGAGAACAACATCCCGGTGGTCGGCAAGGAGCAGGTGCTCCGCGGCCGGGAGATGCACTGGATCCGCATCGACCGCTACTTCGAGGGCGACGGCGCCGAGGCGATCTCCGCCATCCACCACCAGCCGGTGCCCTGCAGCAGTGCGAGACAGGCGCCCGTGCGAGGTGGTCTGCCCGGTGGGCGCGACCGTGCACAGCTCCGAGGGGCTGAACGACATGGTCTACAACCGCTGCGTCGGCACCCGCTACTGCTCGAACAACTGCCCCTACAAGGTGCGGCGCTTCAACTTCCTCAAGTACGCCGACTAGCACGTCGAGGTCGCTGAAGCTGGTGCGCAACCCGGACGTCACCGTCCGGATGCCGCGGCGTCATGGAGAAGTGCACCTACTGCGTGCAGCGCATCAGCCACGCGCGGATCGACGCCAAGGTCGCCGGCAGCGGGACGCGCGACCAGATCCGCGACGGCGAGATGCGTGACCGCGTGCCAGCAGGCCTGCCCGTCCGGCGCGATCGATCTTCGGCGACCTCAACGACCCGGAGGCCGCGGGTCACGCAGCTGCAAGGCCGAGCCGCTCGACTACGCCTTGCTCGCCGAGCTCAACACCCGGCCGCGCACCACCTATCTCGCCGCGGTGCGCAACCCGAACCCCGGCTCTCGAGAGCCGTGAGGAACGCCTACGTCATGGCAGTCGACGGCACCAGGTGGCGCCGACAGAAGCCCTACGCCGCCGCCGGTGATCCGGCGGCGGGCACGGACCACGCCTCGATCACCGACCGGATCTCCGGCATCGTCCTCGGCCGGCACGCCGCTGCTGGTGGTTCGGCGGCGATCGGCGTCGCCTTCTGCGTCGTCATGATGATGCTCGCCTCGATCACCTGGCTGATCACCAAGGGCGTCGGGATCTGGGGTCTCAACATCCCGGTCGCCTGGGGCTTCGCGATCGTCAACTTCGTCTGGTGGATCGGCATCGGCCACGCCGGCACGCTGATCTCGGCGATCCTGCTGCTCTTCCGGCAGAACTGGCGCACCTCGATCAACCGCTTCGCCGAGGCGATGACGCTCTTCGCCGTCGCCTGCGCCGGCATGTTCCCGCTGCTCCACCTCGGCCGGCCCTGGCTCTTCTACTGGCTGCTTCCCGTACCCGAACACGATGGCGATCTGGCCGCAGTTCCGCAGCCCGCTGATCTGGGACGTCTTCGCGGTCTCGACCTACGGCACCGTGTCGCTGCTCTTCTGGTACGTCGGCCTGATCCCCGACCTGGCGAGCATGCGCGACCGGCGAAGAAGCGCTTCGCCAAGGTCGCTCTACGGCATCATGTCGTTCGGCTGGCGCGGCTCGGCGCGGCACTGGCACAGCTACGAGATCGCCTACCTGCTGCTCGCCGGCCTGGCGACGCCGCTGGTGCTCTCGGTCCACACGCGTCGTCAGCTTCGACTTCGCCGTCGCGCCAGGTGCCGGGCTGGCACTCGACGATCTTCCCGCCCTACTTCGTCGCCGGGGCCATCTACTCCGGCTTCGCCATGGTGCTCACCCTGGTGATCCCGATCCGCGGCGCTCTACGGCCTGCAGGACTTCATCACCGAGCGCCACCTCGAGAACATGGCCAAGGTCATGCTCGCGACCGGCCTGATCGTCGGCTACGGCTACATGCATCGAGGCGCTTCATCGCCTGGTACAGCGGCAACCAGTTCGAGTGGTTCATGATGAAGAACCGGGTGACCGGCCCGTACTGGTACAGCTACTGGACCCTGATCGCCTGCAACATCGTCCTGGCCCAGAGCCTCTGGTTCAAGAAGGTCCGCTCGACCCCGGTGCTCCTGTTCATCGTGTCGATCGTCGTCAACATCGGCATGTGGCTCGAGCGCTTCGTCATCGTCGTCACGAGCCTCCACCGCGACTTCCTGCCGTCGTCCTGGGACATGTACGCCGGCACGATCTGGGACTGGACCCTCTACATCGGCACCCTGGGCTTCTTCCTCGCCCTGATGTTCCTCTTCATCCGGCTCCTGCCGATGATCTCGATGTTCGAGATCCGCGGCCTGGTGGCCGGCAAGAGGGACGAGATGCCGGACAGCGTCGAGAAGGTGGTGGGCACATGAGCGAGAGGCGGCCGGACGAGATCTACGGGCTGCTCGCCGAGTTCGCCGGCGAGGAGGAGCTGGTCGCCGCCGCCCACGCGGTGCGCGAGGCCGGCTACCGGCGGGCCGACGCCTACATGCCCTACCCGAGCGAGGAGGTCATCCACGCCATGGGCTTCAAGCGCTCGAAGGTGCCGCTGATCGTCTTGATCGGCGGCATCCTCGGGGCGCTGACCGGCTACGGCCTCCAGTACTGGGTCTCGGCGGTGAGCTACCCGATCAACGTCGGCGGGCGGCCCTACAACTCCTGGGTCGCCTTCATCGTCGTGACCTTCGAGCTGCACCATCCTGTTCGCCTCGATCTTCGGGGTGGTCGGGATGCTGGCGCTCAACCGCCTGCCCGAGCCCTACCACCCGGTGTTCAACGTGCCGGCCTTCCAGTCGGCCTCCCGCGACGGCTTCTTCCTGGCGATCGAGGCCGCGGACGAGAAGTTCGACCGCCACGCGACGACTCGGTTCCTCGAGAGCTTGAGGCCGGTGGCGGTGACGGAGGTGGAGCCGTGAGGCGATCCGGCCCGGTCCTGGCTCTGCTGGCTGCGGCGCTGGTTTTCGCCGGCTGCCGCGTCGACATGCACGACCAGCCCAAGTACGAGCCGCTCGAGAAGAGCAGCTTCTTCCCCGACGCGAGCTCGGCCCGGCAGCCGCCGGATCACACCGTCGCCCGCGGCGAGCTCGACCCCGACACCGTCTTCACCACCGGCTTCGGCCCGGACGAGAAGCCGGTCGCCGAGATCCCGATGCGGGTGACGATGCGGACCCTCGAGCGCGGCCGGGACGACTTCAACACCTTCTGCTCGCCATGCCACGACCGCGTGGGCACCGGCCAGGGCATGGTGGTCCGGCGCGGCTACAAGCAGCCGCCCACCTACCACCAGGACCGCCTGCGCCAGGCGCCCGACGGCTACTTCTTCGACGTGATCACCCACGGTTTCGGCCAGATGCCCTCCTACGCCGCGCAGGTCCCGGTGGCGGAGCGCTGGGCGATCGTGGCCTACATCCGGGCCCTCCAGCTCTCGCAGCACGCGCCGCTCGGCGCCCTCTCCGCCCGGGAGCGGAGCGAGGCCGAGGCCGCCGGCGCCCTGCCCGAGGAGCTCACCGACACCACCATGGAGCCGCCTCCGGGGAACGCGCCGCACGCCGGCGCGCCCGCCGAGGCTGCCCCCGACGCCGAGTCGCCAAACCGATGAACGATCGCGAGTCAACGTTTCGGACCCGGGACTGGTCCGCTCCCCCCGCCCTCGACCGGGTCGGCAACCTCGGCCTGGTCGTCGGGCTGGTGGGCGCGGTGCTCCTCGTGGTCGGCTTCTTCACCAGCCGGGACGTCTTCTTCCGGGCCTACCTGGTCGGCTGGACGTTCTGGCTGACGATCGCCCTGGGGTCGCTCGCCCTGTCGATGGTCCACCACCTCTCGGGCGGCGCCTGGGGCCTGCCGGTGCGGCGCATCTTCGAGGCCGCGTCGCGGACGCTGCTGCCGCTCGGCGTGCTCTTCGTGCCGCTCCTCTTCGGCCTCGCGAGGCTCTACCCGTGGGCCCGGCCGTTCGGCGACGACCCGGTGCTCGCGCACCGGGCGCCGTACATGAACCCCTGGGGCTGGGGCTTGCGGGCGCTCCTCTTCTTCGCCGTCTGGCTCGCCCTCGCCTACGCCCTCTCCGGCTGGTCCCGGCGCCAGGACGCGACCGGCGACCCCGAGCTGATCCGCAAGATGCGCCGGGTCGCGGCGCCCGGGCTGGTGCTCTACACGGTCACCATCACCCTCGCTTCGGTCGACTGGCTGATGACGGTCAACCCGCACTGGTACTCGACCATGTACGGGATCTGGTTCCTCGGCGGCCAGGGCGTCGCCGCGCTCGCCTTCCTGATCCTCGTCTCGCTCTTCCTCTCGCGCCGCGACCCGATGGACGAGGTCCTGGTCCAGCGCCACTTCCACGACTACGGCAAGCTGCTGCTCGCGTTCACCATGCTGTGGGCCTACTTCTCGGTCTCGCAGCTCCTGATCGTCTGGTCGGGCAACATCCCGGAAGAGGTGATCTGGTACCACGACCGCCTCCACGGGGGCTGGCAGTGGGTGGGGCTGGCGATCGCGCTGCTCCACTTCGCCCTGCCGTTCCTGCTCCTGCTCTCGCGCGACTTGAAGCGGGACGCGGGGCTCCTCGCCTGGGTGGCCGGGCTGCTCCTGGTGATGCACTGGGTCGACCTCTACTGGAACGTCGTCCCCGCCCTCTCGGCGGGCGCGCTGACCCTCTCCTGGCAGGACGTGGTGGCGCCGCTCGCGCTCGGCGGGCTGTGGCTCTGGCTGTTCGTCCGGGAGCTCAAGACGCGGCCGCTCCTGCCGGTCCGGGACCCCTACCTCGAGGAGGCCTTCGTCGATGGCGGACACTGAGAAGAAGGGCCAGGAGCTGGGCCAGGACTCGCAGCCGCTCGAGTCCTACGACCGCGAGATCAACATGAAGGCGGTGGTCGGGACCGGCATCGGCCTCGCCGCCGTCACGGCGGTGTCGATCCTCCTCGTGTGGTTCCTCTTCCGCGGCATGGAGAGCTACATGCAGGCCAAGAATCCGCCGCCGCCGCCGATCCCCGAGGCCACCCGCCCTCCGGGCCCGCCCGGGCCGCGCCTGCAGGTGACGCCGGAGAAGGACCTCGCGGCCATGCGCGCCGAGGAGCACGCCCTGCTCGAGGGCTACAGCCTGGTCGCGAAGGGGGACGGCTACGCCCGCATCCCGATCGAGCGGGCGATGCAGATCGTCCTCTCCCAGGGCCTGAGCTCCGGCGCCGGCCCCGCCCCGTCCATCCCGACCCGCGCCGGCATGCCCGAGCCCGGCGACTCCCCGGGACCCGCGGGCACGATCGGCGGCAACGAGCTCTCGCCGCCCCCGGCCACGACCGACGGAAGGAATCGATGAACAGCCGTTTCCCCATGCCTCAGACCTTTGTCCTCCGGGTGCTCGCCGGCGCCGCGCTGCTCCTCGCCGCCGGGCTGCCGGCGGCCGCCCAGTTCGGTCCGCCCCGCCCCCAGGACATCGGGACCTATCAGAAGGGCGCCAAGCCGAACGCGGTCGCGGGAGTCGACTTCGAGCAGAAGCTGGGCGCCGCCGTGCCGCTCGCCACCCGCTTCCGGGACGAGACGGGCCGGGACGTGACCTTGGCCGAGCTCGGCCGGAACAAGCCGATCCTCCTGGTGCCGGCCTACTACCACTGCCCGATGCTCTGCAGCCTGGTGCTCTCGGGCGTCGCCTCCAGCCTCGACACGATGGAGCTCGACGCCGGCCAGGACTTCGAGGTCGTCGTGGTCTCGTTCGACCCCAAGGAGACGCCGGCGATGGCGCGGGCCGCCAAGGCGCGGACGTTGCGCGGCTACGACCGCTCCGGAGCCGCCTCCGGCTTCCACTTCCTGACCGGCGACCCACCGCAGATCCACGCCGTGATGGACGCCATCGGCTTCCGCTACAACTACTTGCCGGAGAAGGACCAGTACGCCCACGCCGCGGGCATCGTGGTGCTGACCCCGGCGGGCAAGGTGGCGCGCTACTACTACGGCGTCGAGTACCCGCCCCGGGACGTCCGCCTGGGCTTGGTCGAGGCGTCGGGCGACAAGATCGGCTCGCTCGTCGACCGGGTGATCCTCTACTGCTGCACCTACGACCCCACGACCGGCCGCTACAGCGCCGCGATCCTGAACATCGTCCGCCTGGGCGGCGTCCTGACGCTCGCCGCCCTCGGGCTGTTCTTCCTCGTGAGCTGGCGCCGCGGGCGACACCGGACCTCCATGGGGGAAGCCTGAGATGCCCGACAGTTTTCCTCTCCTCCCCGAGCGGGCGTCGACGGTCGCCGGCCAGGTCGACGCGCTGTGGTGGACCTGGGTCGCGATCAGCGCCTTCTTCGCGCTGCTGATCGCGGTCGCCATCTTCTTCTTCTTCATCCGCTACCAGCGCCGCGGAGGCGGACGAGATCGGCCACTCCGACCACGGCTCGACGACCCTCGAGATCGTCTGGTCGGTGATCCCGCTGGTGATCGTGCTGGTGATGTTCGGCTGGGGGGTCAAGGTCTTCTTCGCCCAGTCGGACCCGCCGTCGAACGCCGTCGAGTACTTCGTCACCGCCAAGCAGTGGATGTGGAAGGTCCAGCACCCGTCGGGCAAGCGCGAGATCAACGAGCTCCACGTGCCGGTGGGGCAGCCGATCAAGCTGACCATGATCTCGGAGGACGTGATCCACGCCTTCTTCGTGCCCGCCTTCCGGATCAAGGCCGACGTCCTGCCCGGCCGCTACACCACGCTCTGGTTCCAGGCGACCCGGCCGGGCCAGTACCACCTGTTCTGCGCCGAGTACTGCGGCACCGAGCACTCCAAGATGGGCGGCACGGTCTACGTCATGGACCCGGCGGACTACGAGGCCTGGCTCGCCCAGGGGCCGCCGGGCTCCGGGCCCGGAGCGAGCGGTGAGGAGCTGTTCGCGAGCCTCGCCTGCGTCACCTGCCACCGCGCGGGGGTGCGGGCGCGCGGGCCGAACCTCGCGGGCGTCTTCGGCAGCACGGTCCAGCTCGCCGACGGCCGCACGGTGGTGGCCGACGAGAGCTACGTCCGCGAGTCGATCCTCGATCCCAAGGCCAAGGTGGTCGCCGGCTTCCAGCCGGTGATGCCCAGCTTCCAGGGCCAGGTGACCGAGGACCAGCTCCTCCAGCTCGTCCAGTACGTCAAGTCCCTGGGCAAGGAGGCGGCCGCCTCCGGCCCCGCCGGACCAGCAGCGGCCGGCGCCACCGCCGCCGCGCCCACAACGCCCGGAGGTCAGGGTCGATGAGCCGTCCCTCGATGCGTACCGACGTCGCCATGGCGCCGCCGCCCGTCAACAACTACCTGAACGCCGAGCACGGCTTGAAGTCGTGGCTCCTGACCCGCGACCACAAGCGGATCGCGATCCTCTACCTGATCTCGATCAGCATCTTCTTCGTGGTCGGCGGCCTGTTCGCCGGGATGATCCGTCTCGAGCTGCTGACCCCCGAGGGGGACCTCTTCTCGGCGGACACCTACAACCGGCTGTTCACCATGCACGGCGTGGTGATGATCTTCTTCTTCCTGATCCCGTCGATCCCGGCGGTGCTCGGCAACTTCCTGGTGCCGATCATGATCGGGGCGAAGGACCTCGCCTTCCCGAAGCTCAACCTGGCGAGCTGGTACGTCTACAACCTGGCGGGCATCTTCGCCCTCTACGCCATGGTGAAAGGCGGCGTCGACACCGGCTGGACGTTCTACGCGCCGTTCTCGACCACCTACTCGAACAGCTACGTGATCCCGACCGCCATGGCCGGCTTCACGGCCGGGTTCTCGTCGATCTTCACGGGCCTCAACTTCATCGTCACGATCCACCGGATGCGGGCGCCGGGGCTCTCCTGGTTCCGGTTGCCGCTCTTCATCTGGTCGACGTACGCGACCAGCCTGATCATCGTCCTGGGCACCCCGGTGCTCGCCATCGCCCTGCTGCTCCTGATCGCCGAGCGGGCCTTCCACATCGGCATCTTCGACCCCAAGCTCGGCGGCGACCCGGTGCTCTTCCAGCACCTCTTCTGGTTCTACTCCCACCCGGCGGTCTACATCATGATCCTGCCGTCGATGGGGGTGGTCTCGGAGCTGATCGCGGCCTTCTCGAGGAAGCGGATCTTCGGCTACAAGTTCGTCGCCTTCGCCTCGCTCGCCATCGCGGTCCTCGGCTTCCTCGTCTGGGGCCACCACATGTTCACCTCGGGCCAGTCGGTCTACGCCTCGACGGTGTTCTCGGTGCTCACCATGCTGGTCGCCATCCCGTCGGCGGTGAAGGTGTTCAACTGGACGGCGACCCTGCACCGCGGGTCGATCTCCTACGACACGCCGATGCTCTACGCCCTGGGGTTCATCGGCCTGTTCACGATCGGCGGGCTGACCGGGGTGATGCTCGGCACGCTGGGCATCGACATCTACGTCCACGACACCTACTTCGTGGTCGCGCACTTCCACTACATCATGGTGGGCGGCGCGATCCTCGGCTACCTGGGCGGCTTGCACTACTGGTGGCCGAAGATGACCGGACGGCTCTACAACCGGTTCTGGTCGCAGGTCTCGGCGATCGTCGTGTTCGTCGGGTTCAACCTGACCTTCTTCCCGCAGTTCATCCTCGGGTTCCTCGGCATGCCGCGGCGCTACTGGAGCTACCCGCCGGAGTTCCAGGTGCTCAACGTCCTGTCGACGGCGGGCGCCTCGGTGCTCGGCATCGGCCTGCTGCTGCCGCTGTTCTACTTCGTCGCCTCGCTCGGCAAGCGCGGCCGCTGGGCCGGCCCGAACCCCTGGGGCGCCACCGGTCTCGAGTGGGAGACCTCGTCGCCGCCGCCCACCTACAACTTCGAGACGGCGCCGGTCGTCACCCACGGGCCGTACGAGTACGACCGCCTCTACCCGGAGCAGGCGACGGCCGAGGACCGGGAAGTGAAGGAGCACGACGTTGCCTGAAACCACCCACGGCGGGTCGCTCGCCCACCACTTCGAGAGCTACGACCAGCAGCGCGAGGCGTCGAACCTCGGGATGTGGATCTTCCTGGTCACCGAGGTGATGTTCTTCGGCGGCCTGTTCCTGGCCTACATCGTCTACCGCTCGAGCTTCCCGCACGACTTCGCGCTCGCGAGCCACGAGCTCGACGTGGTCCTGGGCGGCATCAACACCGGGGTGCTGATCACCAGCTCGCTGACCATGGCGCTCGCGGTCCGGGCGTCGCAGCTCGGCCAGAGGAAGACGATCGTCCTGTTCCTCCTTCTGACCCTGCTGTTCGGCGGCGTGTTCCTCGGGATCAAGGCGTACGAGTACCACAGCAAGTGGGAGCACCACCTGGTGCCCGGCCCGCACTTCCAGTTCGAGGAAGGGGGCAACGCCGAGCACGCGGAGATGTTCTTCAACCTCTACTTCGGGATGACCGGGCTCCACGCCGCGCACATGGTGATCGGCTCGTTCCTCCTCATCTGGCTCTGCTTCCCGGCCTGGAAGGGGCGCTTCAACGCCGATTACCACAACCCGGTCGAGATCGTGGGCCTGTACTGGCACTTCGTCGACATCATCTGGATCTTCCTGTTCCCCCTGCTCTACTTGATCGGTTTCCACGTCGGGCGCTAGGAGACACCCCATGGCCGTCCACATCGAGCGCAAGCGCAACTACTTCCTGGTCTTCGGCGCCCTGCTCACCCTGACCTTCCTCACCGTCGTCGTCGCCTACTTCGACTTCGGCGCCTGGAACAACATCGTCGCCATGGGCATCGCGGTCGCCAAGGCGAGCCTGGTGGTGGCGGTGTTCATGGGCGTGCGGCACTCGACGCCGCTCACCAAGCTGATCGTGGTCGGCGCGCTCCTCTGGCTCGTCTTCATGGTGGTCCTGACGTTGGGCGACTACGGCACCCGCGGCCTGCTGGGGATCCCGGGCAAGTAGGGCGGCGGCGCTTGCATCCCAACGAGACCCTGCTCGAGACCCTGCTCGAGCTCCAGACGCTCGACCGGGTGCCCCGGATGGGGTTCCTGCTGCGCGGGATCTCCGACCCCGAGTCGGTCACCGAGCACACCTGGCACGTCGCCTTCCTGGTCTGGGCGCTCGCCGGCCGCGTGGCCGGGCTCGACCCCGCGCGGGCGATCGAGATCGCCATGGTCCACGACCTGGCGGAAGTGCGCACCGGCGACGTGCCACGGGTCGCGGACCGCTACTACGCTCCCGGGGCGAAGGAGGCGGCCGAGCGCGAGGTGATCGAGGAGCTTCTCGGGCCGATGGCGGGGCGGGCGGGCGAGCTGGTCGCCGAGTACCGGGCGGCAGAGAGCCTGGAGGCTCGCCTGGTCCACGCCTGCGACAAGCTCCAGCTGATGGTCAAGGTGGCGGCCTACGAGCGCTGGGGCGCGACCGGGCTGGACGAGTTCTGGGACAACCCCGTAAATTTTCCGGACTACGGGATCGACGCGGTCCGGGAGCTCTTCGAGGAGCTGCGCGCCCTTCGCGGGCGTTCATGGCCCATATGAACGACCTTCCGGCCGCCATGTAGGACCGACGTGATCGAGCTCTCCGACCTGCCGGCGGTGAACGCCTCGCTCAACGCGACGGCCGCCGTGCTCCTGGTCGTCGGCTGGCTGCTCATCCGGCGCCGCCTGTGGCGGGCGCACCGGGCGGTGATGCTCTCGGCCTTCGGCTGCTCGATCCTGTTCCTGACCAGCTACCTGGTCTACCACGCCCAGACGGGGACGCACCGATTCCCCGGCACGGGCGCGGCGCGCACGGTCTACCTGACGATCCTGGCGACGCACACGGTGCTCGCGGCGGTGGTGCCGTTTCTCGCGTCGATCACGCTCTTCCGCGCCCTGCGCCGCCGCTTCACGAAGCACCGGGCGATCGCCCGCTGGACGCTGCCGATCTGGCTGTACGTGTCGGTGACCGGGGTAGTGGTGTACTGGATGCTGTACCGGGCCGGGTTCTGAGGCGAAGGCGGGCCGGGCCGGGGGGGCCCGCCCTTGCGAACGGCGCGACTTGGTCGGAAGGTGGGGCGCAGGAGTCGCGCCTCGGCACGGTCCGCGCTTCGGCGGGCTCGGACTCCGAAAGGCCATCGAGTGCGCGGCCCGTGACGTCGCCGGGCGGGCCCCCCCGGCCCTCCGGGGTCGGACTCCCGGTACCGCGTGATGGGGAGGAGGGGTGGATCGACGGCCTCGGACTCCGATCCCATGAAGCGGCCGAGCTCTGTCTCGGCCGGGCGATCCTCTCAACCTGCACCGATCGGCCCATCGGAGGCGATACCGGCCGGCGGCGCACCCCGGTCCCCGGGCCGAGCTCCGTCTCGGCCGGGCGATCCCCGCAACGCGCACCGACCGTCCCATCGGAGGCGACGTCGACTCCCCATGGACCCCTCTTCCTTGTCGTTTCGACCGGAGGATCGGGCGCAGCCCGAGCCGAAGTGGAGAAACCTCGACTCCGAGCGTCTCCCACCCGTCGCCGCCCCCCCCCGGCCCGGAACGGTGCTTGCAACCATCTATAGCCGGTACTCGGGGGACTCGAAAAGGAGTTGGAATCAGGGGGAGATCACTGAAGTCTTGTAAAAGGAGGTACATCGATGGCTATCACTCGCACCCCTCGGAGGACCACCGAGGCCCGGCACTGGACCGACTGGGTCAACGTCGTGGCCGGTATCTGGCTGTTCGTTTCACCCTGGGCGCTGCTCACCGGCGTCGGCACCGCCGGCGCCTGGAACGCCTGGATCCTGGGCGTCATCATCGCCGTCGTGGCGCTGTTCAGCTTCGGCAACCAGCGGACCGAATGGGTCAACGTGGCCGCGGCGGTCTGGCTCTTCTTCTCGCCGTGGCTGCTCGGCTTCTCGCAGACCGCGCTGAACATGTCGTGGAACAGCTGGGTCGTCTCCGTGATCGTGTTCTTCGTGGCCCTCGCCGGCGCCACGCAGTCCGCGGGCGCCTACGCCCACGGTCACAGTCACACCCATCCGTGACGTGACCCGGTGGGGGGGTGCTCGCCTTTGCCGCGGCCGGCACCCCCTCCCGTGTTGGACGAAAGAGCCCCAGGGGCGACGCTCCTGGGGCTCTTTCCTTCTTGGGATCGGAGTGCCTCTCAACCCATCGGCTTGGCCATGCCGCAGCGGGGCGACGGAGGTCGGGCACTTGGCGTTGCCCTGGTCCATTCCCTGGTCCATTTCCCTACATCTCGCGCCGGCGGGCCAGGCCGATGCTTCCGAGGGTGGCGAGCAGCAGCGCCAGGGCCGCGAGCGTCCACGGGGAGAGGGTCGGGATCTCCCGAGGTCCAGGTGGCGGCCCCACGGCGCTGACGGTCGCGAGGGCCGATTGCGCGTTGTCGGCCACGCTGGGGTCGGCGGTCGCCGAGCTGACGTTCGCGGGCCCAGTTTAGCCATTCTCCTTTGGCAAAGGACTCCCCTTGATCTGCCCGACCTCTCGAACGGCTCGGAGGACGTCGAGCGGTCCCCTTGTCGTGGGCTCGAAGTCTTGCGGCGCAGGCAACCCCGGATGAAGCGGCCGAGCTCCGCCTCGGCCGGCCGAACGGCTCGGAGGACGTCGAGCGGTCCCCTTGTCGTGGGCTCGAAGTCTTGCGGCGCAGGCAACCCCGGATGAAGCGGCCGAGCTCCGCCTCGGCCGGCCGAACGGCTCGGAGGACATCGAGCGGTCCCCTTGTCGTGGGCTCGAAGCCTTGCGGCGCAGGCAACCCCGGATGAAGCGGCCGAGCTCCGCCTCGGCCGGCCGGGCTTCGGGGCTGGCTCCGAACGCTCGGGCCTTGGCGATCACGGGCCCGGCCCCGGAGCGGAGGCCGGGCCCGCCGGCGCTATTCGTCCTCGTCGCCCTCCCTCCCGCCCCCGCCGACGACCTCGCGCATTTGCGCCACCAGCCGCCGCACTCTCCCGGCCCAGCCGGCCGCGGCCCGGCACACCCCGAGGTCCTGGTCCGCAACGCCCAGCTCCGCCGGCTGCTCGGCGAGCCGCTGGAGATAGCCGGCGAGATCCTCGAGATCGGCCGCGGCGGCGGTGGCATCCCCGCGCGCCGAGCCGAGCCCGTGGCTCGCTCCCCAGTCCCAGTAGGGGCTCTCCATGGCGACGTCGTAGAGCACGCGGCCGAGCTGGCGGAGAAGCTCCACGTGCGCGGGCTCGGCGAGGCACCACAGGAAGGTCTCGCGGAAGGCCGTCTCGAGGTAGGGCCGGGTGGCCGGCGCGGCGGAGCGACCTTCGCCCGCACTCATCGGCCGGCCTCCCGGAGAAGCTCCATCAAGATCCGGCCGCTCCGGCGGAGCGTCTCGTCCGGCACCGAGAGCAGGTAGTGCGCGAAGGCGAGCGGCTGGAGCCGGAGGTCGGCGAGGCCCGAGAGGTGGAGGGGAAGGGTGTCGCCCCGATAGAGGGACGTCCCTACCGGCCGTGCCCCTGGAGGAGCAGGTGGAGCCGCCGGTCGGCGCCGTCCTGGAAGCGGAAGCCGGGAGGCCGCTCGGCCACGGCCAGGGCCGCTGCCGCGAGGTAGGCGAGGTCCGGCGCCTGGAGCACCAGCAGCGGCTCGCGCTCGCCGGCGGCGATACAGCCCCAGCGCGGCTCGTCGCCCGCCCCGTAGAGCGCCGTCACCCGCCACGGCCCGGCGAGATCGGCCTCCGGCGTCGCCGGCGCCGGCTCGCGCCGGGCGAGCGCGGCGAGGAAGTCGGGGGAAAAGGCGGAGCGACTGGGTCCCCCCTCCTTCCCCGACCCTCTCCTCACCCCCAGGGGGAGGAGAGGGCGCCCCCGCGCGACCGGGTCCCCCCACCTTCTCTCCGACCCTCTCCTCATCCCCAAGGTGGGCACCGCCTGTCGCGGGCGTCGAGGTTGTTGTAGGGACACTGCGGTTGCTACACTTCGGATCACGCTGACTCATGGGGCTTTCTCCATGTGTCGGCCAGGGCGCGGCGGTGGGCGTCATCCCACCGCCGTGCCCGCTTCGTGGCCTGGTGCATCGTGGCGTCCGGCGACGCGGCTTCGACCAGCACCTGGTAAGCGCGGCCGGATCGCGGGCTTCGTGGATGTACGAGTCGTGGCGCTGCGGTTCAGCTCGCTTCCTGTCGTCGTCCTCCTCTCTCCAGCTCCTTCGATCTACCGCCCACCTTACGCCAAGAGCGAGGAGAAGTCAAGAGGCCCTTCAAACACTCCGGCGGGAGATCTCGCTCGCGGATCGCGTCCTCCTCTACAGAGCCCGGCCACTCCCGGCCGAGCACGAGGTCACCGCCTTCCTCACGCACCTGGCCACCCACCGCCACGTCAGCGCCTCCACCCAGAACCAGGCCCTGAGCGCCCTGCTCTTTCTCTACCGCTACGTCCTCGGCTGCGAGCTCGGCGACCTCGACGCCGTCCGGGCGAAGCGGCACCGGAAGGTTCCGGTGGTGCTGACTCGAACCGAGGTGCAGCAGGCGCTTGAACACCTCCAGGGCCCGGGTCGGCTCGTCGTGCTTATTCTCTATGGCTCTGGGCTACGGCTGAGGGAGGGATTGCAGCTGCGCGTCAAGGACCTCGACTTCCAGTATCGGCAGCTTATGCCGAGCTCGGCATAAGCTGCATTCGTTTGCCACCCATCTCCTGGAGAGTGGCTACGACATTCGCACCGTTCAGGAGCTCCTCGGCCACCGGAGCGTGCGAACCACGATGATCTACACGCACGTCCTCAACAAAGGCGGGATGGGCGTGCGGAGCCCCGCCGACTCTCTGTAAACCCGTTGGTGGCACGCGGCCGTGGACCAGACCGCTGGATAGGCCGCCATCCCGGCTGCTTTGGCACAGATGGCCCCTTCCCACGCGCGCTCGCCAGGTGGGCTGGACTCAGGGCCGCAGCTCACCAGCAGAGATCAGCGGGTGCGCAGATAGGCTGCGCGCCGAAGCTTCATTCCCGAGGAGCCCGTCCTTGCACCCGGCTGTTACCCCGCGCCGCCGGCAGCCTAATCACGGGACCTTGACCTGCGAGAGACGAGAAGCTAAGCTCCTACTCCAGCGAAGCATACGCCGAGGACCGAAAGGTGAACGGAGCCGCGACTAAACGGCCCGAGTGGCCAGGTTGGCAGAAGTGAGCCGCTGCTCACACAATGGTTAGGCAATATGAAGCGCGTCCCCATTGAGACAGCTTACGGAGTTCTCCACGGGCGTGACGCCATTTACCTTGATCGCGTGATTGTGGAGGATTGCACACGAACGCTTGTGCTGGAAGGCTCAGTGTCGCGTGTTGCTCAGCAGCCGCTCGATGTTGATTTTTCGGGATATGCGCTCCGGTTTAGCGGAGTTCTAGCATTCCGGTGTGTTGAATTAGATTCCACGAAGTGGGACTGGGACGCGAGTTTCGAGGAGATTCTGGAGTCCGATTGGGTGCGTGAGCTTGGCGGGAAGGTTACCCTGAAGCATCGTCACTTTTTCGTTCAGACTTACGATGACGTGTTCGATATTGTTTGTGAGCATTATGAGTTCACTCCCACGAAAATTGCCTAACCAGAGCGCTGCAGCGAACCGCCGCCCCGCTTTGCAGTCGGACGGTTCAGGTAATTTGGCAGCGATGGTTGCAGCCGACCGGGCGTTTCCGGCGTCGGTCGCTGAGCTGGGTCGTTAGGCCCTCTACACTCGGAGGCTACTCCCGAACATGCAGACCAAGTACGCGGTCTCGTACGACGACGAGGCCGTAGCCAGACTCCTGAAGGCAAGGGGCTATTCTCCGGATTTCGGTGAAGATCAGCTGACCGGAAGGCCACAAGTGCTCGGGATCATACACCCGGAAGGAGCGGCCGAGGCCTTCGTGTTTCTGCGATTTGCAGGACACGCGAAGTCAGCGGACAACGGTCTGACGGCGTATCTCGTCCACGCCGAATCAACGACAGTCGCTGCTCGTGAAGGCACTCAGATCTTCCTTTCCATCAAGGATGGCTTCGATTACCACAAACGCCTGCCGTTGTCTCCGCTCCGCTTGACGTCAAGTTGGTATCCGTACCTATCCGAGGATGAATGGAAGACTCTCGAAGGCCAGGGTGAAGTCGCTGGCCTGTCATGTTCGCACTGGTTTGAAGTCTTCCTCGCGTTCGGCGACAGCGATAGCCTGAGCCGACTCGCCGGATTCTACCCGCGGCCCGTCGACTGCACGGAGCCGTTGGTCGAGGTGGTGACAGACTGTCGCATCCTTGAGTACCTAGCCTCAAGGCCATCCGATATGCTCAGCGTTACCCCGCGTGAATTCGAGCAACTTGTTGCCCAGCTACTCGAGAAGCTCGGATACAAAGATGTGCGGCTGTGCGAGCCGGGGAGAGATGGTGGTGTAGATATCACCGCCTACTTGGAGCACCCCATAGCTGTTGAACGTGTCATAGTGCAGTGCAAGCGGTACAGTCCGCCCCGTAAGGTCGGCGAGCCAATCATCAAGCAGCTCCTAGCGGACGTTGACCTCAAGCGAGCATCGCGCGGTCTGATCGTGACGACCAGCAGACTCTCGCTTCCGGCCAGAACGCTTGTCGAGTCCGTTCGCCACCGTTTGAGCCATATTGAGGGCGACGAGCTGGTTCGGAGGTTGATTCAGTTTCGCCCACCAGGGCCTAACCAATCCACTGCACCGGACGGCTGACGCCGCCGGTGAGTGGAAGAGCCGTTGGGCGGAGCCAATCAGGCTGCCGTGGTAGACTTGGGCGGTGCCAGAACTCAGCCGCTTCCTCGGGATCGTGATCGCCATGTACTACCGAGACCATGAGCCGGCGCATTTCCACGCCGACTACGGGGAATACGGCATCACGGTCACTCTTCGGGATGGTGTGGTGCAGGGGCAGTTTCCCCGCCGAGCACTCCGCCACGTCCTGGAGTGGTATGACCTCCACGAGGACGAACTGCAGGCCAACTGGGACCGTGCCCGCCGTCGCGAGCCTCTCGTCCGAATCCCACCGCTGGAGTAGCCATGATGATCCGAGTCACCGATGCCAGGTTAGTCCGAGACTTCGTCTTATGGGTCCGGTTTAACGATGGCTCAGAGGGCGAGATAGATCTCTCCAATGAGCTCGATGGTCCAGTTTTCGAACCACTGAAGGATCCCAAAGTCTTTGCTCAGTTCAAGGTTAATCCGGATGTCCATACTCTAGTCTGGCCCAACGGAGCTGACCTTGCTCCTGAGTTCCTGCATGAGCATGCGCGGATTCCCGCGTAACCCCTCGCTGCACCGGACGCCGCCGGGAAACGTTTTGCCCGGGATCAGCACCTATGGGTGTGCGCTGCGTGGAGCGCGTCTGCGGGGCTCTGGTGGGGGCGGCGCCGGTGAGCTCAATCACGTTAGCGGCGTGTGACCAACGGTGGCTGGTTCCGTCCGCTACCTTCCTTGTGTAGTAGAATTGCGACATGGAACGAAACGCCCAGGCCGTCCTGAAGAAAGCGCTCACCCTCCCAGAGGCAGACCGCGCAGAGGTCGCCGGAGCCCTCTTGAACAGCCTTGAGCCTGTGGAGGAGGCGGACATCGAGTCGGCGTGGCGGCAAGAAGTCGCTGCTCGCGTGGCTGCCCTGGACGCCGGTGAGGTGGAAACGATCCCCTGGACCGAAGTCCGGGACCGGCTCGTTGCGAGGCTGAGTGCGCACCGGGCGGGTTGAGTACTTTCCGGAAGCAAGTCGGGAGTTGGAGGACGCGCTTGAGTGGTATCTCGAGCGAAGTCTGCAAGCAGCAGAGGCATTCCTGCGGGAGACTGAGAGGGCAGTCACCGTCATCGCAGGAGCACCCGGAATCTGGCCCCTTTTCGAGGCCGGCACCCGACGATACATCCTTCACAGGTTTCCCTACAACATCATCTATCGCGAGGCAGAAGGCGGTATCGAGATTGTCGCCGTTGCACACCACAAACGACGACCACGGTACTGGTACAGTCGCCTACGCCGCTGAACCAAGCCGGTGGAGCGGGCACGCTTCGCGTGCTGCTCACCGGCAACACCGTTCTACGGCCCGAGAAGAGCGTGGTGGATGCGCCGCTGGAAGCGGGGCGCGGTGGCGCGTCTTCGGTGGCCGCTGGTAGAATGGCGTCGTGGCGAAGCAAGACAAGGTCCTGCGGCAGGTTCTACTGGGTCGATCAGATGCCAACATCCGGTTCGCGGACCTCTGTAACCTCCTGCGGAACCTCGGCTTTGAGGAGCGCACGAGCAGCAGCCATCACCTGTTCGTCAAGCGTGGCGTAGAGGAGCTGATCAACTTGCAGCGGGAGAGTGGCAAGGCCAAGCCGTACCAAGTTCGGCAGGTCCGCAAGATCCTGTTGCGATACGGACTCGGGAGCGAGGATTGATGAATAAATACGAGATCATCATCTATTGGAGTGACGAGGACGATGCTTTCGTTGCCGAGGTGCCAGAGCTTCCAGGCTGCGCGGCTCATGGGGACACCGCGGATGCAGCATTGGCACACTGTCAAGAGGCCATCGAGCTCTGGATCTCAACTGCAAAGGAGTTCGGGCGATCTGTGCCAGAGCCCAAGGGGCGGCGGCTTCAGTTTGCGTGAAGAGGCGTAGAACCAAGCGCCTGCTCCGGGCGGCGTCGCCGCCGGTGAGGCGCAACTCCGTTGGCCGGTCTCGAGACGAAGGTGACCGCCGCAGCTTTCCATGTTGACTTCTGCGCACGCCTGTGCATACACTTCGGGCGTGGAGTTTGAGTGGGACGAGCGGAAGGCGGCTGAGAACCTCCGGAAGCATGGCGTCGACTTTGCCGACGCCGCCGTGGTCCTTGAAGACGATCTGGCCCTCACCGTAGAGGACCCAGATGCGCCGGGTGAACAGCGGTGGGTCACCATGGGGCTGGATCCGCACCAGCGTGTGCTCGTCGTCGCTTACACCTGGAGAGGGGAGCGAATTCGCCTGATCTCGGCCCGGAAAGCAATTGGCGCAGAGCGGCGCCGCTACGAGGCAGGGCAATGAGAAGAGAATACGACTTTGGGCACGCCAAGCGTGGTTCGGTAGTTCCGGTTCCCAAGGGGAAGACGCGAATCACGATCCGTCTGGACGAGGACGTAGTCGAGTGGTTCAAGCAGCAAGTTCATGCAGCCGGCGGAGGCAACTACCAGAGCCTCATCAACACGGCACTCCGAGAGTACATCGAAGAGGCACACGAACCTCTGGAGGCAACATTGCGGCGTGTCATTCGCGAAGAGCTGAAAACCGCGTGAAGGCCGGCCAACCAACCCGCTGCACCGGGCAGCCGGCTCCGCCGGCAGCCGGTGAGCGGGCAGACCGTTCGCGCCTTCGAGCGCTTGGGGTACCAAGTGGATCGCCAGCGCGGACCCGGCCTGTGGCCAGACTGCTCACCCGCAACACCGTTATGGGGCTTGAAGCGCCTTCGAGCTGCCGATGACCTCTGCGAGGTCGTCGGTAGTGGCGCCCATCGCAAGGAATGAACGAATCAGCAGGTCCAAAGACACCGAGTCCACTGCGGCTTCGAGTTTCGCGACGCGGCTCTGGCTCGAGCCCATCAGCTTGGCGAGCTGGGTTTGCGTGATGTTCTTGTCCTTGCGGAGGAGCTTGACGGCGTCGGCGAGCTTGAGCCTGAGCTCGACCATGGCCGCTTCGTCGGGCGTCAGCTCGAGGAACTCCTCGGCTGATCCGATTCTCCAGCCCCGCGCTTCTAGACGTCTCTTCTGTTCGGGCTTCATCAGGTCGTCTCCTCAAAATCCTGGTCGTACTGAGCGAGGCGTCGCTTGCAGGCGTCGAGGATTGCCTTCGGCGTCTTCTGGGTCTTCTTCTTGGCGACCGCGGCGATCAGGACAGCGTTGCTGTCGATTCGGTAGAAGATCCTCCAGGTCTGGCGCTCATCTCGGATCCGAAGCTCGGGGCATCGTGGTCCGATGGCCGGCATTGGCCGGGAGTGCGGCATCGACAGCTTGCGGCCCTGCTGGAGCCTCCGTAGTAGCACGCCAGCGTCCATGCGCGCCGCTGATGAGAACGGCGGCGTCTTCACCTCGCCGTGCAGCCAATAAAGTGGCTTGTCCCACTCGCTCACGACTCGACTATACCAGATTCGACATAGGCGCCGCGAAGATCTCCCAGTGGACCATCCAGTGCTACGGTACTGGCGGAAGCAACGAGCTAGCTTTGGAGAACCGGGAGAGCCCCATAACGAAAAAGAGATTCATGCCGCGCGCAGCGAAGGGGTCGGGGTCGTGGAGGCGAGCCGAGGCGATCAAGCTGTAGACGATCGCGGCGCGGCGGCCGGGTCTGGAGGCGTTCGGGGTAAGTACGCAGCAGCCTACCGTGGCGGCACGAATCTCGCCAAGCTGGATCCAGATGTTGCAGAAGCTTTCAGTACGGATAGTGCAGTGAACGAGGCTCTCAGGGCAATCATCCGTGAGGTCCCCAAGAGAGCCGGGTAGCCCCTCGCTGGAGCGGGCGCCTAGCGGCGCCGCACAGCTCAGTCACGTCAGGCCTCACAGGTAGCCCTCGCAGCTCCTAGGAATCGCCCAGAGGACGCACCCCATGAATGCACAGCTTGGTACTGTCATCATCTATGCACGAGACATGAAGAGGACCGCTTCGTTCTATAGCAAGCACTTTGGATTCAAGACCGCAGGTGAAGTGATAGAGGGTCTTATTGAACTTCAAGCTCCGGGTGGTGGCGCCGACATACTCATTCATCAAGCCGCCAGGTCTGTCAAGCTGGGTCAGGTCGGCGTAAAGCTGTCTTTTCACGTTCGAGACGTTGAGGCGTTTGTTACGGAAGCCCAGAAGAGCGGACTCAAGTTTGGAGCGGTACATCAAGCCAATGGCTATAGCTTCGCGAACGCCAAAGACCCGGACAAGAACTCAATTAGCATTTCGAGTCGATCCTTCCGAGTCGGAGACACGCAGTGAGGCCTAACCCATCGGTGAAGCGGACACGTCGGTCGGCCGGGTCCGCACCCGGTTCGAGGGTCGCGGAGGCGCGGCGCCGGCTCAGGCGGGCTCGAAGCCGTGGGCGCGCATCCAGTCGTCGTTGTAGATGGTCGAGAGGTAGCGGTAGCCGGAGTCGGGGAAGAGGGTGACGATCCGGGCCGGGCGCTCGAGGCCGGCGGCGACGGTGCGCACGCCCCAGAGCGCGGCGCCGCTCGAGCCGCCGGCGAAGATCGCCTCGGTCCGAGCGAGCTCGCGGGTGGCCCGGAAGGCGTCGGCGTCGGCGACCTGCAGCATCTCGTCGATCCGCTCGAGCTCGGGGCAGCCGATCATCTCCTCGTCGCCCAGGCCTTCGAGCAGGTAGGGCGCGGGCGCGCCGTGGCGCCCGGTCCGGAAGTGCTCGGTGAAGACCGAGCCCGCGACGTCGATCGCCACCACCCGGATCCGCGGGTCCTGCTCCTTCAGGTAGCGCGCCACCCCCGAGACCGTGCCGCCGGTGCCGATGCCGGCGACGAAGTAGTCGATCCGCCCCTCCATCTGTCGCCAGATCTCCGGGCCGGTCGTGCGGTAGTGGGCCTCGTTGTTCTCCCGGTTGTTGTGCTGATCCGGGAAGAAGGCGCGCGGGGTCTCGGCGGCGACCTGGCGGGCCTTGCGGTTGTAGCTCTCCGGGTGCTCGGGGGGGAGGGCGCCGTCGACCAGCACCAGCTCCACGCCCATCGCCCGCAGGGCGTCGAGCTTCTCCTTGCTGGTCTGGCGGCGCACCACCAGCTTGCAACGTAGGCCGTGGAGGGTCGCCATCATGGCGAGCCCCATGGCGGTGTTGCCCGAGGAGCTCTCGACCACCACGTCGCCCGGCGCCAGACGGCCCTCGGCGAGCGCCTTCTCCAGGATGTAGCGGGCGATCCGGTCCTTGACCGAGCCCATCGGGTTCATCAGCTCGATCTTGGCGAAGATCTCGGAGGAGACGCCGGGGACCGAGGGGCCGAGCCGGACCAGCGGGGTCCAGCCGACGGCGTCGGAGAGGCGGTCGAAGACGCGCAGGTCGGCCACGGCGGGTGGAGTATAGCGGCGGGCCGGTGTTCCAGCCGCGCCGAATGGCAGGCTCGAGAACCGGGCGGGAGCAGGGGACTTCCAGCCGCCGGAGCCGAGGTCCGCCGGAACGATCTCGTCGCTCTGGGGCGAAGCCTCTGAGCTGGTAGGATCACGGCCCCCATGGCCGAGCGCACTCTGAGCCACTTCGCCTCGTTCCGCCTCGGCGAGGCGTTCTTCTCCCTCGGCGTCTCCGCGCGCCGGGAGCTCCTCGAGAGCTGGCTGGGCGAGCTGCGGGTGGCGGCGCCGCGGGTCGAGCTCTACCAGCTCTACCCGACCCGCGGGGACCTCGATCTCCTGGTCTGGAGCGCGCTGCCGGCGGCCGACGCCGCGGCCCCCGGGCGCTTCTTCGGGGCCTTCGCCCGGGCGACCCACCGCCGCCGGCCGGCGCTCGTACCCGGCCCGACCTTCTGGGGTCTCACCCGCCCGTCGCCCTACACCGGGCGCCGCGGCTCGGACCGGGAGATCGACGCGGTCGCCGGCGAGCGCGCGCCCCACCTCGTGGTCTATCCGTTCGCCAAGACGGCGGACTGGTACCTGCGCCCCGACGGCGAGCGCCGGGACATGATGGGCGAGCACATCCGCGTGGGCCGCGAGTTCGCCGACGTCCGGCAGCTGCTGCTCTACTCCTTCGGGCTCCAGGACCAGGAGTTCGTCGTGGTCTACGAGACCTCCGACCTGGCCCGCTTCTCGGACCTGGTCCGCGAGCTCCGCGGGACCGAGGCGCGACGCTTCACCGCCCTCGACACGCCGATCCTGACCGCGCTCCACCGGCCCCCGGACGACCCCCTCACTCCCTGGCTCTGATCGACTCCACCGTGGACAGGAGCTCCAGTGCCCGGCGTGCCGTCCTCCTGATGGCCTACGGCGGCCCCTCCCGGCTGGAGGACGTGGAGCCGTTCCTCCTCGACGTCCGGGGTGGCCGGGCGACGCCGCCGGAGCTCGTCGCGGAGGTCCGTGAGCGCTACCGGGCGATCGGCGGCGGATCGCCGCTCCTCGAGCGCACCCGGGAGCAGGCGGCGGCCCTCGAGGCGAGGCTCGATCGACCGCCGCAAGCCGGCGGGGCAGAGGAGGGGGCCGGCCGCGGCCCGTGGCGGGTGTTCGTCGGCATGCGCCACTGGCACCCCTACATCCGGCGGACGGTCGAGGAGATCGTGGCCGCCGGCTGCGAGCGCCTGGTGGCCCTCTGCCTCGCTCCCCAGTACTCGGCGGTCTCGGTGGGCGCCTACTTCCGGGCCCTCGACGAGGCGCTCGCGGCGGCCGCGCCCAACGCGCCGACCGCGCGGGGGCTCGCGGTCGCGCGGGTCGCGAGCTGGCACGACCACCCTGGCTTCGTGGCCGCCCTGGCCGGCGAGGTCCGGCGGGCGCGGGAGGCCTTCTCCCCGGACGAGCGCGCCGGTCTCGAGGTGGTCTTCACCGCCCACAGCCTCCCGGAATCGGTCCTCGCCGAGGGCGACCCCTACGACCGCCAGGTGCGCGAGAGCGCCCGGGCGGTGGCGGCGAGCGCGGAGGCGCCGGCCTGGCGGGTCGCCTACCAGAGCGCCGGCGCGCGCCCCGGCGCCTGGCTCGGGCCCGTCCCTCGCCGAGGTGCTCGGGGAGCTCGCCGAGGGCGGCCGCCGCGCCGTCCTGGTCGCCCCCGTGGGCTTCGTCTCCGACCACGTCGAGGTGCTCTACGACCTCGACGTCGAGGCCCGGGCGCGAGCGGCGGAGCTCGGCCTCCACCTCGAGCGCACGCGCTCCCTCAACGCCTGTCCGGAGCTCATCGACGCCCTCGCCGACCTGGTGCGTGGGGCAGAGGGCGAGGGCCACTAGTGGGCCGCACCTTCTTGGTCGTAGGCGGTGGGATCGCGGGGCTCGCCGCCGCCCTGGAGCTTTCGAGCGGGGACCACGCGGTCACCCTGGTCGAGGCCGCGGAGCGCTTCGGCGGCAAGATTGCGACCGAGCGCCAGGACGGGTTCCTGCTCGAAGCGGGCCCCGACTCCTTCGCGCGCCACAACCGGGCGGGCCTCGATCTGGTCCGCGAGCTCGGCCTCGAGGAGCGGCTCGTGCCCACCCTGCCCGGGCGGGTCTACGCGGTCCGCAACCGCCGCCTCGTCCCGCTCCCGGCCGGCCTCCACCTCGTGGTACCGACCCGCCTCGCCCCGGTGCTGGCCTCGCCGCTCCTGTCCTGGCCGGGCAAGGCGCGGCTCCTGGCGGACCTGGTCCTCCCCCGGCGCGCCGAAGGTGGCGAGGAGAGCGTCGGCCACTTCGTCCGGCGCCGCCTGGGAGCCGAGTACCTCGAGCGAGTGGCCGGCCCTCTGCTCGCGGGCATTCACGCCACCTCCCCCGACCGCCTCTCGCTCGACGCGGCCTTCCCCCGCCTGGCCGCTCTCGAACGGCGCCACGGCAGCCTGATCCGCGGCGCGCGCAGGGCGGCCGCGGCGCGTCCCGGCGGCGAGGCGGGGGGCGCCCGCGTCTCCCTGGCGGGAGGGGTGGGGGAGCTGGTCGACAGCCTCGTCGGTCGGCTCCGGGCTCGCGGCGTGGAGCTGCGGCCGGGCGCGGCGGCCGAGGCGCTCGAGCGGGCCGAGCCGGCGGCGGCCGGAGGGGCGACCTGGCGCCTGCGGCTCGCCGGCGGCGCCGGGCTCGCGGCCGGCGGTGTCGTCCTCGCCCTGCCGGCGACGGCGGCGGCCGGGCTCCTCGCCGGCTCGAATCCGGGACTCGCGGCCGGCCTCGGCGAGCTGCCGGTGGCGTCGACCGCCACCGTCTCGCTCGGCTACCCCCGCCGGGCGGTCCGCCACCCGCTCGACGGGGTCGGCTTCCTGGCGCCGGCGGGCGAGGGCCTGGCGACCACCGCCTGCACCTTCTCGTCGAGCAAGTTCCCGGGGCGCGCTCCCGAGGGCCGGGTGCTGCTGCGGGCCTACGTCGGCGGCTCGCGCGACGGCGCCCGGGCCCGCCTCGGCGACGCCGAGCTCGTGGCCCTCGTGCGCGACGAGCTCGCGGATCTGCTGGGGCTCTCGGGCGAGCCCGTCCTCATCCGGGTCCATCGCTTCCTCGACGCCAACCCGCGCTACGTCCTGGGGCGCGCCCAGCGGGTCGGTGCCCTCGAGGCGGCGCTGCCGCCGGGGATCGCCCTCGCCGGCTGCGCCTTTCACGGTCTCGGCATCCCGGACTGCATCGCGAGCGGCCGGCGGGCCGCCCGAAGGATCCTGACCGGATCCCCCCCGCAACCCCTCGATCCCCTTCCCTCCCCCGGAGAGGGAAAGGGACGCCCCCGCCCGCGCCGTTTCGGCTCGAGTGAGGAGACGGAGGCATAGTCTTCGCCCCGCCGCTCGGCACCCGCCCTCGGGAGCGGGCGCCGATCTACCCGCGAGGGTGGGGCGCGGTCCCTCGTCCCGGTTGACGGGGTGGCTCGGCCGGTGCTATACCCTTGCGGTCTTTATGGCACTGGCTGAGCTCCCACACACGGGTAGGGCGGGCGTGATCCCGGATGTCGATCCGGTCGAGGAGCGCCCACTCCTGATCACCGGGGACCCCGGATTCCACGGGGTCACCGAGGCCGTGGCGCGCCCCGTCGAGTGGAAGCCGCCGCTCGGCTGGTGGGTGGTGCTCGCCGTCTCGGCCTCGATGCTCGGGATGTTCGGCATCTCGATCGCCTGGCTGATCTGGGAGGGCGTCGGGATCTGGGGCAACAACATCCCGGTCGCCTGGGGCTGGCCGATCGTCAACTTCGTCTTCTGGGTCGGCATCGGCCACGCCGGCACCCTGATCTCGGCGGTCCTCTTCCTCCTGCGCCAGCGCTGGCGCACCTCGATCAATCGCGCCGCCGAGGCGATGACCCTGTTCGCGGTCATGTGCGCCTTGACCTTCCCGGGCATCCACACCGGGCGCCCCTGGCTCGACTACTGGATGTTCCCGGTGCCCAACCAGATGAGCATGTGGCCGCAGTTCAGAAGCCCGCTCATGTGGGACGTCTTCGCGGTCTCGATCTACGGCCTGGTCTCCCTCATCTTCTGGTACGTGGGCCTGGTGCCCGACCTCGCCACCATGCGCGACCGGGCGAAGAGCCGGGTGCGCCGGTTGGCCTACGGTCTCTTCGCCCTCGGCTGGCGCAGCTCGGCGCGCCACTGGCTGCACTACGAGCGCGCCTACCTGCTCCTCGCCGGGCTCGCCACCCCGCTCGTCTTCTCGGTCCACTCGGTGGTGTCGTTCGACTTCGCGGTCGCCCAGCTCCCCGGCTGGCACTCGACGATCTTCCCGCCCTACTTCGTGGCCGGCGCCATCTTCTCCGGCATGGCGATGGTGGTGACCCTGATGGTCGTCTGCCGGGTGGCCTTCAAGCTCGAGCACCTGATCACCCTGCTCCACTTCGACCGCATGGCGAAGCTCATCCTGCTGACCGGCACGATGGTCGGCGTGGCCTACCTGACCGAGTTCTTCAGCTCCTGGTACAGCGGCAACCGCTACGAGCTCTTCACCACGCTCAACCGGGCCGGCGGCCCTTACGCCTGGGCCTTCTGGATCATGATCTCGTGCAACGTGCTCTCGCCCCAGGTGTTCTGGATCAAGAAGGCGCGCACCTCGATCCCGGTGCTCTTCGTGGTCTCGATCCTGGTCAACATCGGCATGTGGTTCGAGCGCTTCGTGATCGTGGTCACCTCGCTGCACCGGGACTGGCTGCCCTCCTCGTGGGGCTACTTCCGCCCGACCTTCTGGGACGTCGCGACGCTGCTCGGCAGCTTCGGGCTGTTCTTCACCATGTTCACCCTCTTCGTGCGCTTCGTGCCGATGGTCGCCATGTCCGAGGTCAAGGGCGTGCTGCCGGAGGCGCAGGCCCACGGCCTGGGGCCCGAAGCCCGGCCGGAGAAGGAGTTCCCGGGCACGCCGGGCGGCTCGCCGCTGCCGGAAGGGTGGGAAGGGTACCGGCGCGATGGCTGAGACGACCACCACCACGGGCCCCTGGGGCGCCCTCGCCGAGTTCACCGCGCCCGATCGGCTGCTCGCGGCGTGCCGCGGCGTCCGCGACGCCGGCTACAAGGCGTTCGACGCCCACAGCCCGTTCCCGGTCCACGGCCTGGAGCGGGCGATGGGGCTCAAGCGCAGCCTGGTGCCGCTCTTCGTCCTGGTCCTCGGGCTCTCGGGCGCGGCCGGCGGCATGCTGCTGCAGTGGTGGGTGGCGACCCGCGCCTACCCGCTGGTGATCAGCGGCAAGCCGTTCTTCTCCTGGCAGGCTTTCGTGCCGATCATGTTCGAGTGCGGGGTCCTCGGCGGCGCCCTGGGGTCGCTCGGCGGCTTCCTGGTCCTCTCGCGCCTGCCGCACCACCATCACCCGCTCTTCGAGTCGGCCGCCTTCGAGCGCGCGAGCGACGACCGCTTCTTCCTGTCGGTGGAGGCGGCCGATCCCCGCTTCGACCGCGAGGAGACCCTGAAGCTCCTGGCGGACCTGGGGGCGAGCCGGGTCGAGCTGATCGGCTCGGGCGACGACGGCACCCGCCGCCACGGCGTGATCGAGGAGGGGGGCTGACGTGAGCGCGCATCGCGACGGGATCGGGATCTCGCCCGCCGAGGTCAGTCTGCCGGCGAGCCACCCGTTCGTCCGGGGGGCCTGGGTGGCGGCGGCCGTCGGCCTGGGCGCCCTCGCCGCCGGCTGGCTCCTCGGGCGCGGCAGCGAGCGCTTCTACGGCGCCTACCTGGTCGCCTACCTCTACTTCCTGACCGTGGCCCTGGGCGGCCTGTTCTTCGTCCTCCTCCAGTTCGCGACCCGCTCCGGCTGGAGCGTCGCCGTCCGGCGCCTGGGCGAGCACGTGATGGGCACCCTGCCGCTCTTCGCGGTGCTCTTCCTGCCGGTCGCGGTGGGAGGGCCGAAGCTCTTCAGCTGGATGCGGGGCGACGCCCACCTGGGGGCCAAGGCGCTGTTCTTGAACCCCGGCTTCTTCTACGCCCGCGCCGCCCTCTACCTGGCCGCCTGGGGCGTCATGGGCTGGTGGTTCCGGAAGCGCTCGCTCGCCCAGGACGCGACCGGGGACCCGAACGTCACCCGCCGCCTGCAGAGCTTCGCGGCGCCCGCCCTGGTGGTCTTCGCCGTCACCCTGACCCTCGCCTCGTTCGACTGGATCATGTCGCTCGACCCCCACTGGTACTCGACCATCTTCGGGGTCTACGTCTACGCCGGCTCGACGGTGGCGATCTTCGCCCTGGTGATCCTGCTCGCCATCGCGCTCGAGCGCCGCGGGCCGCTCGCCGGGGTGATCACCCCGGAGCACTACCACGACCTGGGCAAGCTCCTGTTCAGCTTCGTGGCCTTCTGGGCCTACATCGCCTTCTCCCAGTACATGCTGATCTGGTACGGCAACATGCCGGAGGAGACGGTCTGGTTCGCCGAGCGGCTGGGCCGCGGCTGGCTCGCCTTCTCGGTGGCCCTGGCGCTGGGCAACTTCGTGCTGCCCTTCTTCTTCCTGCTCTCGCGCGACGTCAAGCGGCACCGCCTGACCATCGGGATCGGGGCGGCCTGGCTGCTCGCGATGCACTACGTCGACGTCTACTGGCTGGTCGTGCCGTCCCTCTCGGTCCCCGGGGCCGGGAGCGGGTTCCGGCCGAGCTGGCTGGACCTTCTCGCCCTGGTGGCGGTGGGAGGCCTGTTCCTCGGCACCCTGGGGTTGCTGATGCGGCGCCCGGCCCTGGTGCCGGTGGCCGACCCCCGCTTGCCCGAGTCCTTGTCGTTTGAGAACATGTAGCCCTGTATCCCCGACAGCCGGCCGAGGGATCCCCTTCGCGCGACTGCATGCGTTCCGCCTCGGGAGAGTGCCTGTCGGCGGATCGTGGGATCACCCCTGAAAGGAGACACACGCGATGCGATCCAGAAGCTCCCTCTACAGCGCCCTCGCCCTCACGGCGACCCTGGGCGCCCTGCTGGCCGCCGGTTGCGGCGGCTCGGCCAAGCAGGAGGCGCCTCCGGCCGGAGACACCGGCGCAGCGGCCCAGGGTCAGGCGCAGCCCGCGGCCGGCGCCGAGGCCGAGAAGCCCACGCTGGGCTCCGGCTACGAGGCCATCGCCGACCTGCAGAAGGGCGACGCCACGATCACCGGCACCATCACCTACACCGGCCAGGTGCCCAACCTCCCGACGATCAACATGGACGCCGATCCGACCTGCGCCCAGAAGCACGACGGGCCGGTCCCGGTCCAGGCTCTGGTCCTGGGCGACGGCAACACCGTCGCCAACATGCTCGTCCAGGTCAAGGACAGCTTCGCCCAGGGCGACTACACGCCGCCCTCGAAGCCGGTCGTCATCGAGCAGAACGGCTGCATGTACGAGCCCCACGTGGTCGGCGTGATGGCCGGCCAGCCACTCGAGTTCTGGAACGCGGACGGCGTGCTGCACAACGTCCACGGTCTGCCGCAGAAGAACCGGGAGTTCAACCTCGGCATGCCGGCGTCCCTCAAGGAGAAGCAGATCACCTTGAACACGCCGGAGCTCCAGTTCCCGGTCAAGTGCGACGTCCACCCGTGGATGAGCGCCTACGTGGCGGTGATGACGCATCCGTACTTCGACGTCACCGAGAAGGACGGGAAGTACTCGATCAAGGTCCCGGCCGGCACCTACACGATCGAGGCCTGGCAGGAGAAGCTCGGCACCCAGGAGCAGAAGGTGACCGTCGGCTCCGGCGAGACGAAGACCGTCGACTTCCAGCTCCAGGGCCCGAAGTAGGACGGCGGTGAAGCACCCGGGGGGCGGCGGCCGGCGCCGCCGCTCCCCTTCGAGGTCGAGCTCGATCGATCCCGATCCGAGTCAGAGATCCAGGCCCCGGACGGGCCAGGGAGGACCCAGGACCATGGCCGAAGCCGAGAAGCACCCGCACAGCCTCGAGCACCCGCTCGATCATCACGAGCTCGGGTTCTGGCGCAAGTACGTCTTCTCCGTCGACCACAAGGTGATCGGCGTCCAGTACACGATCACCGGCTTTCTCTTCCTGCTCTTCGGCTTCTGCCTGATGATGATGATGCGCTGGCAGATCGCCTACCCGGGGCTGCCGCTGCCGGTCCTCGGCAAGTGGCTCGGGGACACCCGCATGCCCGGCGGCGCGATGGCGCCCGACTTCTACAACCAGCTCGGCGCCATGCACGGCACGATCATGGTCTTCCTGGGCATCGTGCCGCTCGCCTTCGGCGGCTTCGGCAACTTCGTCGTGCCGCTCCAGATCGGCGCGCCGGACATGGCCTTCCCGCGGCTCAACATGGCGAGCTACTGGGTCTACTTCCTGGGCGGCGTGATCATGCTGGCGAGCTTCTTCGTGCCCGGCGGCGCGGCCCAGTCCGGCTGGACCTCCTACCCGCCGCTGTCGGTGATCAACCCGATGGGCCAGACGGTCTGGCTCTTCGGCATGGTCTGCCTGATCACCTCGTCGCTGCTGGGCTCGGTCAACTTCATCACCACCATCATCCAGCTCCGGGCGCCGGGGCTGACCTTCATGCGCCTGCCGTTCTTCGTCTGGTCGCAGTTCGTCACCGGCTTCCTGCTGCTGCTGGCCTTCCCGCCGCTCGAGGCCGCGTCGGTCATGCAGCTCATGGACCGCGTGGCCGGCACCAGCTTCTTCCTGCCGAGCGGCCTGGTGGTCACCGGCCAGGCGCTCAAGGTCTCCGGCGGCGGCAGCCCGCTGCTCTGGCAGCACCTGTTCTGGTTCCTGGCCCACCCGGAGGTCTACGTGCTGATCCTCCCGGCCATGGGCATCGTCGCCGAGATCATCGCCAACAACACCCGCAAGCCGCTCTGGGGCTACAAGCCGATGGTCTACTCGGTCCTGGGCATCGGCTTCATGTCGTTCATCGTCTGGGCGCACCACATGTTCCTGACCGGCATGGGCACGGTGATGACGCCTTCTTCCAGACCACGACGATGATCATCTCGATCCCGTCGGTGGTCATCCTGACCTGCCTGATCCTTTCGCTGTGGGGGGCTCGATCCGCTTCACCACGCCCATGCTCTTCGCCCTCGCCTTCCTCCCGATGTTCGGCATCGGCGGGCTGACCGGGCTGCCGCTCGGCCTCTCGGCGACCGACATCCACCTGCACGACACCTACTACGTGATCGGCCACTTCCACTACGTGGTCGCGCCGGGCACGATCTTCGCCATCTTCGCCGGCATCTACTACTGGTTCCCCAAGGCGACCGGCCGCCGGATGAGCGACTGGCTCGGCCAGCTCCACTTCTGGCCGAGCTTCGTCTGCATGAACCTGATCTTCTTCCCGATGCTCATCCAGGGCATGCACGGGGTGCAGCGGCGCCTGTTCAACGGCGGCGCCGACTACCAGCACGCCCAGAGCACCGCTCTACCTGAACCACCTGATCGCCTGGTCCGCCTGGATCATGGGGCTCGTCCAGATCGCCTTCATCGTCAACTTCTTCTGGAGCATCAAGCACGGCAGGCCGGCGAAGGACAACGCCTGGCAGGCCACGACCCTGGAGTGGGCGACGCCTTCGCCGCCGCCCCACGGCAACTTCCTGACGCCGCCCCGGGTCTACCGCGGCCCCTACGAGTACAGCGTGCCGGGAGCCGCCAAGGACTTCACCCCCCAGTTCGAGCCCGGCGGGCCCGAAGGCTCCGGCGGCGGTCTGCCGCCCGAGCCCGAGCCGGTGCCGGCCGAGTAGTCTCGAGAGGCCCGAGAGGAGGAGAGCGACCCCATGTCCTCAGCGATCCCGTACACGGTGGAGGCGCGGCCGGACACCGGCCTCAACAACCCGAAGGTCGGCATCTGGCTGTTCCTGGCGTCCGAGGTGATGCTCTTCGGCGCCCTGTTCGCGAGCTACATCCTGCTGCGCGTGGGGGCCGAGACCTGGCCGCGGGGCTCGAGCGAGCTCAACGTGCCGCTCGCCACCCTGAACACGATCGTCCTGATCAGCTCGAGCGTGACCATGGTCATGTCGTGGGCCTCGCTCATGCGCAAGAACCTCCGCAAGTTCCGGGTCTACATGAGCTCCACGGTCGCCCTGGGCGCCCTCTTCCTGGTGTTCAAGGGGATCGAGTACGGGAGCCACTTCCACGAGCACCAGTTCCCCGCCACCAGCGTGTTCCTGGCGGTCTACTTCACCATGACCGGGCTCCACGCCCTCCACGTGCTCTGCGGCATGGTGGTCAACCTCTACCTGCTCCTGCCGGGCTCGAAGATGTGGAAGACGGCGCCCGAGCAGTTCACCAACCGGGTGGAGGTGGCCGGCCTGTTCTGGCACTTCGTGGACCTGGTCTGGATCTTCCTGTTCCCGGTCCTCTACCTGCTGTGAGGAAGGTCACGATGAACGCGGAAAAGACGGATCACGAAGTCGACATCGACAAGCACGTCAAGGCCTACATCCTGGTCTTCGTCACCCTGATGGCGCTGACCCTGATCACCGTCGCCGTCTCCTACCTCCACCTGCCGACGCCGGCGGCGATCGCGGTGGCCCTGTTCATCGCCACGGTCAAGGGCTCGCTCGTCGCCAGCTACTTCATGCACCTGATCTCGGAGAAGAAGCTGATCTACGCCGTGCTCGTCTTCACCGTGGTCTTCTTCCTGGCGGTGCTCTTCGGGCCTCTGCTCACCAACCTCGACATCATCCGGCTCTGAGGACACCATGTCGCTCAAGTTCTTCCACGTGCTCTTCGTCGCCCTCGCCCTCCTGGGCTCGGTGGGCTTCGCCGTCTGGTCGTTCCGGCAGGCGGCGGCGGGCGCCGGCGCCCTGTACGTCGCCCTCGGCGTCCTCGCGGTCGTCGTGGCGATCGCGCTGGCGGTCTACGGCCGCTGGTTCCTGAAGAAGATGAAAGACGTGAGCTACCTATGACGAGACGCCTTCTCCGACGGCTCGCCGCCGCCTCGGCGTGCCTCCTCGCCGCCGCGCCGGGCACCGCCGCCTGGGCCTGTCCGGTGTGCTACGGCGCGGCCGACAACGCCATGATCGACGGAGCCAAGGCCTCGGTGCTGTTCATGGGGGCGCTCGTCTACTGCCTGCTCGGGGGCGTCGCCGCCATGGTGATCGCCCTGCGCCGCCGGGCGCGCAAGCTCTCCGATCCGAACCTGGATCGTCATCGGGGCTTGAAGCTCGTCCAGCACACCTCGCATCCAGGGGGAGTCGCACGATGATCGAACACCTGCTCGGCCTGCCGGAGGTGGCGTCGGCCAACGGTGCCCAGATGGACCACCTCATGGCCTACATCCACATCCTGATGGCGGTCCTCTTCGTCGGCTGGCTCGGCCTGTTCCTCTACATGCTCGTCCGCTTCCGCCAGAGCCGCCACCCGAAGGCCTCCTACACCGGGGTCCAGAGCCATGCCTCGCGCTACGCGGAGATCGGCGTGGCCATCGCCGAGGCGGTCCTGCTGATCGGCTTCTCGATCCCGTTCTGGCACTGGCACGCGGACGCCTTCCCGCCCCCGGACCAGTCGGTCCAGGTGCGCGTCGTCGCCCAGCAGTTCGCCTGGAACATCCACTACCCGGGCCCCGACGGCGTCTTCGGGCGCGCCGACCCGAAGCTCGTCGACGACCAGACCAACCCCCTGGGCCTCGATCCGAACGACCCGGCGGGCGACGACGACATCACGACCGTCAACCAGCTCCACCTGCCGGTCGACAAGCCGGTCGTCGTCCACCTCTCGTCGAAGGACGTGATCCACAGCTTCATGCTCGACGAGTTCCGGGTCAAGCAGGACGCGATCCCGGGCATCTACATCCCCACGCACTTCACCCCGACCGTGACCACCGCCGAGATGCGCGAGCGCACGGGCAACCCGGAGTACCAGTACGAGATCGCCTGCGCCCAGCTCTGCGGCCTCGGCCACTACCGCATGCGCGGCTACGTGACGATCGAGACCCCGGAGGAGTTCCAGAAGTGGCTGGCCGGCAAGGAGAGCGAGAAGTCGAAGGAGAAGGGTGGCAGTTTCTGGCAATAGCCCGGCCGACTACTACACGTCGTACCCGCGGCCGATCCTCTGGCTCGTGCCCGGCGGCGAGGTGACCGTGGGCGGTGACGAGGAGGGCGCCTCGCCCCGCTTCACGGCGTCGGTCGAGCCCTTCTACCTGAGCAAGCTGCCGGTGACCAACGAGCAGCTCGAGGCCTTCGATCCGGGCTTCGTGCGCTCTCGGGCCTCGCCCGGCGACCGCGACCCGGCGGTCGGAGTCTCCTTCGAGGACGCGGCCGCCTACTGCGCCTGGTACGCCGGCGTGGCCAGGAAGCCTCTCCGCCTGCCCACCGAGGTCGAGTGGGAGCACGCCTGCCGCGTGGGGGCGCCGGGGCGCTGGTTCTTGCGGCGAGAGCGCGGCCGAGGCCGAGGCGCACGTCTGGCACCGGGGCAACAGCGGCCGGACGGTGCCGCCGCTCGACGCCAAGCGGGCCAACGGCTTCGGCCTCCACGGCATGCTCGGCGGCGTCTGGGAGTGGACCGCCTCGGCGGAGCGCCCCTATCCGCTCGCCGCAGAGGATCCCGGCGGCGAGCCGGCCCGCGCGCGCCGGATCCTCCGCGGCGGCTCCTTCCGGGACGATCTCGCCGCGATCTCCTGCTCGCGCCGGCGTGCGGAGCCGCCGGACGCGCGCTTCGACGACGCCGGCTTCCGGATCGCCAAGAGCCTCCACGCAGGCACGAGGAGCGGACCATGAGCGACCCGGCCCACGTCGTATCGGAACCCGAACCCGAGCTCGAACCCGAGGCCGTAGCGGCCGACGCCGCCGAGCCCGGCGAAGCCGCCCTCGGCCCTCCCCGGCCGCCGGTGCCCCTCGGGGCCCGGCTGGTGACCGCCTTCATCACGCTCGCGCCCTTGGCCCACCTGGTGGCCCTCGCCGCCGGCACCCGGGTGCTCAACTTCGGCAACCACTCCTGGTGGGACACCTTCGTCTACCTGGTGGTCGCGCCGATCGTCGGCCTGCTCCTCATCAAGCGCCACGAGCGCGCCCGCTTTTCGGCCTACGTCTTCCTCTCCACCGAGACGGTGCGGGGCTTCAGGGTCCATTCCTGGCCGCTCATCGCGATCGCCGTGGGTGCTATCCTCTATTTTCAGCTCCCGGCGGTTCGAGCGGCCTATCCACGGATCGATCCCGGCCAGGTGCGCAAGCGCCTGCGCTCCTATGTGCGTTGAACGGATGGCCGACGAGGGACGGAGGTTGCGACCATGAGGAAGAAGGAGACCGAGGTGCTGGTGGTGGGCGCCGGGCCGGTCGGCCTGCTCGCCGCCCTGGTGCTGGCCGATCGCGGCGTGCGCGTCGAGGTGATCGACGAGGAGTGGCGGACGGCCGCGCGGAGCTACGCCCTGGCGCTTCACCCCCGCACCCTCGAGCTGCTCGACGAAGTGGGCCTGGCCCCGGACCTCGTCGCCCAGGGGCACCGGATCGACCGGGTGGCGTTCTACGATCGCGACGGGCGCCGGGCCGAGGCCTCCCTGACCGATCTCGCCGCCCCCTTCCCCTTCGTCCTGGTGCTGCCGCAAAAGGCGCTCGAGACCGCGCTCGAGCAGCGCCTCGAGAAGCACAAGCTGCGGGTGCGCTGGAACCACCGCCTCGCCGAGCTGGCGCTGGGCGACGAGCGCCCGGTCGCGACCGTCGAGGAGCTGGCCAAGGAGTCGACGGGCTACAGCGTGGCCACCACCGTCTGGGTGGTCGAGTCCGAGACCGCCATCACCACTCGCTTCGTCGTCGGCGCCGACGGCCATCGCTCCGGCGTCCGGCGGGCGCTCGGCACGGGGTTCGACGCCCAGGGCGAGAGCGAGCTCTACGCGGTGTTCGAGTTCCACGCCGAGGGGCCGGCCGCGGCGCGGGACATGGACGAGGTCCGGGTGGTGCTCGACGGGGGCACGACCAGCGTGCTCTGGCCCCTGGGCGGCGGGCGGTACCGCTGGAGCTTCCAGATCGAGACCTCGACCCTCACCGTGGCGCGGCCGGACAAGAGCCGGCTCGCGGTGCAGGTCGGCCGCCAGGCCTACCCCTACCTCTCGAAGGACGACCTCGTCACCCTGATCGGCAAGCGGGCTCCCTGGTTCGAGGGCTCGATCGGCGACCTCGACTGGTCGGTGGCGGTGCAGTTCGAGCGCCGGTTGGCCGGGAGCTTCGGGCAGGGCGGCGTGTGGCTGGCGGGCGACTCCGCCCACCTCGCGCCGCCGGTCGGCGTGCACAGCATGAACCTGGGCCTCGCCGAAGCCCACGAGCTGGCGGTCGACCTGGTCGACGTCCTGCGCCACGGCGGCACGGAACAGGCGCTCGAGGATTACGGTCGCAAGAGCCGCGAGACCTGGCTCGCCCTGTTCGCGGCCGAGGAGGGCGCGGTCGAGACCCCGCGCGCCGACCCCTGGGTCGCCGAACGCGCCGGCCGGATCGTCGCCTCCCTGCCCGCCGCCGGCGACGACCTCGCCTGGCTCGCCCGGCAGCTCGGGTTGGCGGTCGGCTGACCGGACGCCCCCTCCCATCCTGCTTCCTGGCTGCGGAGTCACTCCGAGCCCATGAAGCGGCCGAGCTCTGTCTCGGCCGGGCGATCCCACAGGCGGGCATCGAGCGACCCTTCGGAGGCGAGAGCCGATCCCTGACGCAAGAGGTCTTCGGGCCGAGCTCTGTCTCGGCCGGGCGAACGAGGCGCGGGGCACCCGACGGTGCCTGTTGACCGGACGCCCCCCCGCATCCCCTCGGTCTCCTTTCCACCCCACGGGGGGGAAAGGGAACGATTGACTGGATGCCCCCGCCCTAGAAGCGCCTAAACGACGAGGGGTACCAATTCGAAGCGGTCGACGTCGACCAGCCCGCGGTCGGTGATCTTGAGCGTCGGGATCACCTCCAGGGTCAGGAAGCTCATCGCCATGAACGGGTCGTGGAGCGTCGAGCCCAGCTCGCGGGCCGCGGCGAGGAGGCGGTCCATGCCGGCGCGCACCTCTTCGACCGGGCGGTCGGACATCAGGCCGCCGATCGGCAGGGCGACGAGCTCGAGCACCTCGCCGCCGCGCGCGACCGCCAGCCCGCCGCCCGCCTCGGCCACCGCCCGCGCCGCGGTCGCCATCGACCGGTCGTCGACGCCGATCACCACCAGGTTGTGATGGTCGTGGGCGAAGGTGCCGGCGAGGGCGCCGGCCGTCAGGCCCACCCCGGAGACGAACCCCTTGCCGATCCGGCCGGAGCCCGTGTGGCGCTCGACGACGGCGATCTTGGCGAGGTCGCGCTCCGGGTCGGCGACGAGGGCGCCGTCCTCGACCCGCGCCGTGGCGGAGAGCCGCCGGGTGAGGATCTGGTCCGGGATCGCGCCGATCACCCGCACTTCGGGCGGCAGCGCCTCGATCTCGAGTGGGGCCGAAGCCGGAGCCGGGATCCGGAAGTCGAGGGCGCCCGGCGCCAGGTGCACCGTACCGGTGACCGAGGCCGCCTCGGCCGGCGGTGCCTCGAACAGCGCCCGCCCCCCCGCGGCCACGCGCTCGCCCGCCACCCACACCTCCTCGGCCCGCAGGTCCCCGAGGTCGGAGACGACCACCAGGTCGGCGCGGCGCCCCGGCGCCACCGCACCCCGGTCCGCCAGACGGTAGTGGCGGGCCGGATTGATCGTCGCCATGCGGATCGCCGCCATGGGCTCGACCCCGCGCGCGACCGCCATCCTCACCAGGTGGTCGATCGACCCGTCGTCGAGCAGGTCCGAGGGCACCCGGTCGTCGGTCGCGAAGCAGAGGTAGGGCTCGCTCCAGCGGTCGACCAGCGGCAGCAGCGCCTCGAGGTTCCGGGCGTTGGTCGCCTCGCGCAGGAAGACGGTCATCCCCAGCCGGAGCTTCTCCCGCGCCTCGCCGAGGGTCGTCGCCTCGTGGTCCGAGCTGATGCCGGCGCCGACGTAGGCGTTCAAGGCGGCCCCGGACACACCCGGCGCGTGGCCGTCGATCGGGCGGCCGGCGAACGCCTCGAGCTTGGCCATCACCTCCGGCGCGCCGCCGATCACGCCGGGGAAGTTCATGACCTCGGCGAGCCCCAGCACCCGGGGCTCCCCGAGGAGCGAGGCGAGCTCCTCGGCTCCGAGGGCGGCCCCGGCGGTGCCCAGGTCGGTCGCCGGCACGCAGGAGGAGGCGTTGACGAAGACGCTGAGCGGCACGGTACCCGAGTCCCGGAGCATGAAGCGGATGCCCTCGAGGCCGCAGACGTTGGCGATCTCGTGCGGGTCCGTGACCACGGTGGTGACGCCGCGGGGGACGACCGCGCGGGCGAACTCGGCCGGCCGCACCAGCGAGCTCTCGATGTGGACGTGGGCGTCGACGAGGCCCGGGCAGACGTAGCGACCGCCCAGGTCGACCCGCCCCCCCTCCCGATCGGGGGCGCGGTAGCCGCGGCCGACGCCGGCCACGCGGCCGCCGGCCAGGGCGATCTCGGTCTCTTCGATCTCGCCCGAGAACACGTTGACGAGCCGGAGTCCGGTGAGCAGTGTGTCGGGCTCCCGGTCCCCCCGGGCGACGGCGAGCAGGTCTTCGCGGGTCATCGTCGATGGCTCCTCCGGCGCCGAGTGTATAGTGCCTCCCGACGTGCCCTACACCTTCCTGGACCACACGGCGGACGTCGCCGTGGCGCTCTCGGCGCCGTCGCGCGAAGGGCTCTACGCGGTGGCTCTCCAGGCGTTCACCGACACCGTCACCGACCGTCGGACGGTCGAGCCGGCCGAGGCCCACGAGCTCGAGGTCGAGGCGTCCAGCCCGGAGCAGCTGCTGGTCGAGTGGCTGGGCGAGCTGGTCTACCGCTTCGACGTCGACGGCCTGCTCTTCGCCCGGGCGGAGGTGCGCTTGACGGAGTCCGAGACCGGCCTCCACCTCGCGGCGCGCACCGTGGGCGAGCCGTTCGATCCGGACCGCCACCCGCTGAAGGTGGTCATCAAGGGGGTGACGTACCATGGGCTGGAGGTGGGGGAGGACGAGGCCGGCTGGCACGGCAAGGTGATTTTCGACATTTGACCGGACGCCCCCGCCCCAGGCCCGAGCACGACGAGACGAGGTGAGACCATGCTCGAGATCGAGCGGATCGACGACGTGCGCTGGCGGATCCCGCGCCAGGGGAAGATGCGGGTCGAGGGGCTCGTCTTCTCGAGCGGCGCGATGATGGAGGAGATCCGCGCCGACCAGAGCCTCCAGCAGGTGGCGAACGTCGCCCACCTGCCGGGGATCGTCCGCTCCTCGATCGCCATGCCCGACATCCACTGGGGCTACGGCTTCCCGATCGGCGGCGTGGCCGCGATGGACGCCGAGGAAGGGGTGATCTCCCCCGGCGGGGTCGGCTACGACATCAACTGAGGCGTCCGCCTCCTGCGCTCAGGTCTGAGCCGCGCCGACGTCGAGCCCCGGATCCGCGAGGTCGTCGCTCGCTTCTTCGAGAACATCCCGACCGGCGTGGGAGTCGGCCGGCGCGACCTCCGCCTGTCGGCAGAGGAGCTCGGCCGCGTGCTTACCGGGGGCGCCCGCTGGGCGGTCGAAGAGGGGTTCGGGGGCCCCGAGGACCTCGCGCACCTGGAGGAGGGGGGCCGCCTCGCCGGTGCCGACGCCGAGCTCGTCTCGAGCCGAGCCTTCGACCGCGGCGCCGGCCAGCTCGGTACCCTGGGCTCGGGCAACCACTTCGCCGAGCTCCAGTACGTCGACGAGATCTACGACCCGGAGGCCGCCGGCGCCTTCGGCCTCGCGGCAGGCCAGGTGACGATCCTCATCCACTCCGGCTCGCGCGGGCTCGGCCACCAGGTCTGCACCGACCACCTGAAGGTCATGGTCGAGGCCGCGGAGCGCTACGGCATCGAGCTGCCGGACAAGCAGCTCTGCTGCGCCCCGATCGGCTCGCCCGAGGGCCGGCGCTACCTGGGCGCGATGGCGGCGGCGGCGAACTACGCCTTCGCCAATCGCCAGGTGATGAGCCACTGGGCGCGCAAGAGCCTGGCCGAGGGGCTCGGCCTCGCCCCGGAGGCAACCGGCGTCGAGGTGGTCTACGACGTCTGCCACAACATCGCGAAGCTCGAGACCTTCGAGATCGACGGCCGGGAGCGGCGCCTCTGCGTCCACCGGAAGGGCGCGACCCGCGCCTATCCACCGGGCCACCCGGACGTGCCCGCGGCCTACCGTGCGGTCGGCCAGCCGGTGCTCGTGCCCGGCGACATGGGGCGCTACTCCTACGTCCTCGTCGGGAGCGACGCTGCCTACCGCGAGACCTTCGGCTCCTCGTGCCACGGCGCCGGCCGCCGGATGAGCCGCCACCAGGCGAAGAAGAAGGCCCGTGGCCGCTCGCTCTTCGCCGAGCTCGAGGCGCGCGGGGTGGTGGTGATGGCCGCCGGCAAGGCGACGGTCGCCGAGGAGATGCCCGAGGCCTACAAGGACGTGGCCGACGTGGTCGAGGTGGCCCACCGGGCCGGGATCAGCCGCAAGGTGGCGCGGCTCCGGCCGATGGGGGTGGTCAAGGGCTAGCGGGTGGAGCGCCCGGCGAGGCGGCCCAGCCGTGGGCCGGCACCACCAGCACCGGCACCCCCACGCGGTGGCGGAAACGCTCCACCGCGGTGCCGTGGACCAGGTCGCCCACCGTCCGGTGGCCGTGGCTGCCGAACACCACCAGGTCGGGCTTGTGCACCTCGACGAGCGCGGCCAGCTCGTCCGCCGGATCGCCGAAGCCGAGATCGACGTCCGCCTCCACGCCGTGCTCGGCGAGCTCGGTGGCGTAGAGCTCCAGCCGCTCGCGGTCCTCGCGCGACTCCCGGTCCCGCAGGTCGGCCCCCATCACCCGGGCGCCGCCCGACTCGACGACGTGGAAGAGCAGCACCTGGCCGCCGCGGCCGGCCGCCTGGGCGAGCGTCACGGCGTAGGAGAGGGCGGCGGGGTCGGCGTCCGAGAAATCGACCGCCACGGCGATCCGGCGGGGCGTCCTCCGGGGCACGAGCTCGGGCAGGATCGCCGGCCCGTGGACCCCTCCTGCGCTGACCAGCCCGGTCCCGCGCAGGCGCTCGACGATCGGCACCACCGTCACGTAGACGAGGAGCCCCGCGAGCGCCAGGCCGAGCGGCACGGCCGTCGCCCAGACCAGCACCCGGTAGCCGCCGGAAGCGGCGCCCAGCCAGGAGCCGACCTCGTCCCAGCAGAGCCACAGGTTGAGCGCGGCGATCACGCCGCCCACCAGCCAGGCGAGCCCCTGGAGGAACGGACCGATCCGGTACGGCCCCATCCAGCGCCGGTCCGAGACCAGGTGGATGAGCGGGATGGCCGCGAAGGAGAGCTGGAGCGACAAGACCACCTGGGAAAGGACCAAGAGGTCGCCCGTCGCCCGCTCTCCGAAGACGAGGATGGTCACCACCGCGGGCACGATCGCGAGCGAGCGGGTGAGGAGCCGGCGGGCGATCGGGCGCAGCCGAATGTGGACGAACCCCTCCATCACCACCTGGCCGGCGAGCGTGCCGGTGATGGTCGAGCTCTGGCCGGCGGCGATCAGGGCGATGGCGAAGGCGACCGGCGCCAGGTGGGCGCCCAGGAGCGGCTCGAGCAGGCGGTGCGCGTCCTGGATCTCCGCGACGTCGAAGAGGCCGGCGCTGTAGAACGTGGCGGCCGCCATCACCAGCAGCGCGGCGTTGACCAGGAAGGCGCCGTTGAGCGCCACCATCGAGTCGATGACGTTGAGCCGGATGCCGTTCCAGATGCCCGCGGGGGTGCGCGAGAAGCGCCGGCTCTGCACCAAGGCCGAGTGCAGATAGAGGTTGTGCGGCATCACCGTGGCACCGAGGATGCCGATCGCGAGGTAGAGCGCGCTCTCGCCCGGCAGCGAGGGCGCGAGCCCTCCGGCCATCGCGCCCCACTGCGGGTTCGAGAGGAAGACCTCGATGCCCAGGCAGATGCCGATCGTCACGATCAGCACGATGATGAACGCCTCCATCCAGCGCACGCCCCGGGAGTGGAGCAGCAGCAGGAGGAAGGTGTCGAGCGCGGTCACGAACACCGCCAGCAGCAGCGGCATGCCGAAGAGCAGCTGCAGGCCGATCGCCGAGCCCAGCACCTCGGCCAGGTCGCAGGCGGCGATCGCCACCTCGGCGAGGATCCAGAGCACCCAGGAGACCGCGGGCCGGTACATCGTCCGGCAGGCCTGGGCCAGGTCGCGGCCGCTCGCGATCCCGAGGCGGGCGGCGAGGCTCTGGAGCAGCACCGCCATCAGGTTCGACATCAGCAGCACCCAGAGCAGGGCGTAGCCGAACTTCGAGCCGGCGGCGATGTCGGTGGCCCAGTTGCCCGGGTCCATGTAGCCGACGCTGACCAGGTAGGCCGGCCCGCTGAAGGCGAAGAAGCGGCGCCAGAAGGAGAAGCGGCGGGGGATCTCCACCGACTCGTGAACTTCGGCGAGCGACGGGCGGGTGGGGTCCGTCCTGCCTCCGAGGTGCCGGTTCACGGTGCGGAATATACCGCGCCCGGGAAGGCCGGCGCCGGGCCGCGCTCAGGGACCTGTGAAGAGCTGCGTGATCCAGTAGGTCGTGCCGTCGAAAGCCACGCCCACGCCTGCCCGGCTCATCCGTGGGTCGAGGATGTTGGCCCGGTGCGGCGGATTGCCCAGGAAGCGCTCGTTGGCGTAGCGCGCCGGGTCCGAGCTGTGGATGACCTGGGCCAGGTTCTCGGCGGCCACGCCATAGCTCACGCCGCCGGTCTGGAGCCGGAAGGCGACGTCGTGCCCCGCCGGGTCGACGTGCGAGAAGAAGCCCTGGTCCCGCATCTCCTCGCTGTAGGCGCGCGCGATGTCGGCGAGCTGCGGGTCGAAGGTGAGCTGCGGGTCGACCCCGTTGACCTGGCGATCCTCGTTGATCAGGTCGAAGGAGAGGTACTCGACGGCGGTCAGCGAAAGGTTGGCGGAGGGGTCGGTCGGGCTGCCGCCCGAGCCGCCGCCGCAGGAGGCCGCGAGAACCGAGGCGCCGGCCAGGAGGGCCGCCGCGACGAAGCGCGCCGGGGTCAGTCTCATAGAGTAATGCAGTATAGCGCATGGCAGCCGACGCAGGAATGCCGGGAACCGGCCCGCTCAGGACTTCCCGCGGGCGAAGAACGGCAGCCGCTTCGAGAAGTCGACCGGCAGCTCGCGGCGGATCCGGTCGAGGAGCTCGGTCGTGACCTCCGGAAGCCCCTCGCGGCGGGCGACGTCCTCGACGCGCCGGGCGACCACTCCGCGGACGAAGGAGGGGATCCCGTCGATCCGCGCCCGCGCCGCCTCGGACCACGCGAGGGTCGTCTCCGCCGCCTCGCCGTAGGTCGCCTCGCGGGAGCTCCGGAGCGGCGGCGCGTCGGCCTCGGCCGCGGCCGGCTGGTAGGCGCAGGAGTCGTCGGCCGCGAGCAGGTCGCCCGAGGCGGCGTAGGCCCGCGCCCGGCAGCCGCCGCAGACCTCCCGGTAGGCGCAGCGGCCGCACTTGCCGCCGAGCTCGCCCGTGCGGATCGCCCGGAAGACCTCCGAGCCGCGCCAGACCTCGGCGAACCCCTGGCGGCGGAGGTCGCCCGCCACCGCCGGCGTGTAGGGGCAGGGCGTGACCTTCCCCTCGGGGGTGATCCGGCAGTACTGGACCCCGCACGGGCAGCGCGTCGCGTAGTGGCCGAGGGGCGAGTCGGGGTCGCGTTCGAGGACCAGGCGCATGATCTGCGGCTGGCACTTCGAGCGGATCATCATCCGCCCGCGGTAGGCGCGCTGGAGCTCGACCAGCTCGGCGAGCACCTCCTCGTTCTCCTCGGGCGAGAGCCCGTGCATCCCCTCGCCGCGGCCGGTCTCGACCAGGAAGTAGAGGTTGAAGCAGACGGCGCCGGCCTCGGCCGCCCAGGCGACGAGGCGTGAGAGCTCGGCCCGGTTGCCGCGGGTGAGCGAGGTCTGGACGATGAAGTCGAGCTCGGCCTCGGCGAGGTGCCGGGCAGCCGAGAGCGTGTCCGAGAGGGCGCCGTCGCCGTGGCGGAAGCGGTCGTGATAGCGGGGGTCGAGCGAGTCGACCGAGATCGCGATGCCGCTCACCCCGGCCGCCTGGAGCGAGGCGATGCGCGCGGGGGTCAGGCGGGTGCCGTTGGTCCCGACGACGACCGTGGCACCGCCGGCTCGGGCGTGGGCCGCGATCTCCTCGAGGTCGTCGCGCAGGAGCGGCTCGCCGCCCGAGAGGATGAAGAGCGGCGCCGGGTTCTCCGCCAGGATCTCGTCGGCGATCCGGCGGCACTCGTCGGTCGTGAGCTCGCCGCCGGCTCCGTGCCAGGGCCCGGCCGCGATGTAGCAGTGGGCGCAGGCGAGGTTGCAGCGCTGGGTCAGGTTCCAGGCGACGACGTGAGGGATCGCCTCGATCGCAGCCGAGGCGGGCGCGGTCGCCGCCTCGCCGGCCGGCACCGGCCGCGCGAAGTCGTCCAGGCTGCGGGGAAGGCTCATCGGGTCCCCGATGATGCCACACCCGAGCCCAACGAAGTCCGACCCCGCGTGAAGCGGCCGAGCTCCGACTCGGCCGGCCCAACGTCGCGGCCGGCTCCCAACCGTTAGGCCTCGACAAGACGGGCCCGGCCCCGCACGGAGCCGGGCCCATCGCTTCACTCGCCTCCGTCGTGCGCTCTATCCTCGACCGCATCGCCCATCTCCGCCGCCACCTCTCGCGCCTTCGCGGCCCACCCGACTGCCGCTCGGCAGATGCCGAGGTCCTCGGCGGCATCGGCCTCGGGGGTGGCGGGCGCGGGGTCGCGGTGGGCGAGCTCGCCGAGGAAGTCGGCGGCGAAGCTTTGGGGGAAGGGTGGTGGGTGGGGTCGCCGCTTCCGGCGGAGCCGGAGCGGGCGGACGGGGACTTGCTAGTGGTCTGATTCACGAATCCCTTTGCGTCGCGGCGCCTGGTATCCGGCCACGCGGCACCGCAACGAAAGACAAGGGATTCGTGAATCAGACCGCTAGACTGGTCGTCAAACTGGCGAATAGGGGGTCATTTTTTGCGTTGGCCAGGGCGCGGCGTCGTGTACTCCGGGCCGGCATGCCGCTCGGGACCGGCGCGGACCGGGTGGGGTTCCGGCGGCAGACTGCGACCGGCGGAACCCCACCCGGCGCCACGCCTGCGTACCGCCGGACCCCGCAACTGCCGCGACCGCACCGTCCCACAAGGAACGAGGAAGAGGCCTCGATGCCAGGCGCAAGCGGCTGCTGCGGGGCGTCAACGGCGTCCCATCAGGTGTATCGACCGCTCAGGTCCCCAAAGTGGACGACCTTGCAGATGCCATCGAGCCCCTGAGCCGCCCGTCGAACGGCCCGCTGGCGCCGCGCTCGCCGGCAGAAATGGAAGCTGCGTCAGGCAGCGGTGGTACACTCGAAGCCATGAAGACGAGCCTGCTAGAGGAAGCCCAGCGGCTACATTGGTCCTTCACGTTCGCACCGTGCGAGATAGCGAAGATCTCGATATCATATTGCCTTACCGAAGCGCCAACCACCGGAATGGCTTTGCAGTTCACCGCCCCAAGTCTTATGGACCAACGCTCTCTACCGACGCCCCCACCAGCCGGCATCGCCGGTTGCCGGCGAGCGGGAGACCACGTTGTGCGGACGAGAGATTGACGTCGATCGCGGAGTAACGCCGAATGTACTGTCCCTCATGCGGCAGTGAGTACCGCGATGGCTACACCGAGTGCGTAGATTGCCACGTGCCTCTCGTGCGCGAGCCTCCAACGTCCACGAGACGGAGGCGTTCTCCTGCCTTTCCGAGGATGCCAAAAGAACAGAGGCGACCGATTCTAATGTCGTACCTGGGCGTCGCTCTTTTCTCGATCGGCGTAGTCATTGTCATGAGCGACATCGAGGCCGTTTTGGGTTTGGGCGGCTTCGTTACCTCCCCATGGCTTGAAATATTGTTCGCGAATCTCGTGGGTGCGATCGCGCTCTCGGTCTCCTATGCCATATGGAAGGAGAGGAAGTGGGCACGCCCTGCGCTGCCGATGGCTGTCCTCCTAGCGTTCATGGTCGACGGTCGGTCAGGTTCGTCGGTCGTGGTCGACGTGGTCCGGGCGGTTGCAGTTGTATGCTTCCTTCTCTGGTACCTCTACCGCTGGCCAGGAACGGTCGAGTACTATCGGAGGCTGGAGCGATGGGAGGAGTGCACGGACGGTCCGTCCAGCCCGGCGGTTCGAGCGGACTACTGAGCGATCCCTCGATCGTCGAATGGATGAGCGAACGCAAGGTGCTGCCAGGGGACGAACCCGCGGCTCTTCGGTTAGCTCCAGACTCCCCTGGGGGCCGGCCTCGGCGAGAATTGCAGGCCAGGGGGCCGTGCATTCCGACGTTCAATCCCTAGAAAAGGTGTACGGTCGTCCTGGTCGATCGCCCGCTGTGAGGGGTACGGCGAGGGGAGGAGGAGTCCGATAGGAATCCTGGGCATTTCGGGAAGCTTGCGAGCGGCCTCGACCAACACTCGGCTCTTGAGCGCCGCGCTCCATCTCGCGCCGGCCGAGGCGGCGATGAGCCTGACCTCGAGCCTCGGGGAGCTGCCGCCGTTCAATGCCGACGTGGACGTGTCTCGGGTTCCGGCGGTGGAGCGATGGGTCCGGGAGATGCGCGCGGCGGAGGGGATCGTCGTCTCGACCCCCGAGTACGCCGGCGGCTATCCCGGGGCGCTGAAGAACGCCTTCGACTGGCTGGTCGCCACGGACGCCTTCGTCGCGAAGCCCTTCATGCTGCTCAACGCGAGCGCCCGGTCGATCCGCGCCCAGCAGACGCTCGCGACCGTGCTCGAGACCATGTCGGGCATCCACGTCGAAAGTGCGTCGACGACGATCCCATTGCTCGGCAAGAGCCTGACGGTGGAGGAGATCGTCGCGACCCCGGAGCTCGCGACGAGGATCCGCGACTCCCTCAGTCGGTTCGCCGCGGAGGTCAGGAGGCTCGCCGCGCAGGAGGCGGGCCGGAGCAGCCCGCCGCCCTGGCGGGATTGCCCGAGCGGATCGACGCGCTGAACCCAGGAGCCAGCCCATGAAGCCCAGAATCACCGTGATCACCCTCGGCGTCGACGACCTGGAACGGGCGCTGCGCTTCTACCGCGACGGACTGGGCTTCCCGACCCCGGGCATCGTCGGGACGGAGCTCGACCACGGCGCGGTCGCGTTCTTCGAGCTGCAGACCGGTCTCAAGCTGGCGATCTGGCCGCGGGCGAGCATCGCCCACGACTCGGGCCTGCCGGAGGGCGCCGCGAGCCCCACGGAGCTCACGATCGGGCACAACGTAGCCTCCAAGGCCGAGGTGGACGCGATCATGGAGCGCGCGAGGAGGGCCGAGGCGGTCATCGTCAAGCCCGCCCACGAGACCTTCTGGGGCGGCTACGCGGGCTACTTCCAGGACCCCGACGGGCACCTTTGGGAGATCGTGTGGAACCCCGCCTGGGTCCTGGAGGAGTGAGGCGCCCGGGGAGCCGCGAGGCACGCCGAGAGGTGACCCCGGCTCAGCGCCGGAGGGCGAGACCTCCCGCAGCGGCCAGGAGGAGGCTCAGATCGGGTGAGCGGATACACCAAGTCTGATCGATCAGGTGTATGATGCGCTTTGGAGGTGCCATGGGAAGGACGAACATCGAGCTCGATGATCGCCTCGTCCGGCAGGCGATGGACCTTACGGGAGCGCGGACCAAGCGCGAGGTGGTGGACATAGCGCTCCGGCGGTTGGTGGAGAAGGGTGAGCTCTACCGGTCGATCCGGAAGTTGCGCGGGAAGCTCGCCTGGGAGGGTGACGTCGATGCGTGGCGGGCCTCCCGCGCCCCTCGCCCATGATGCTCGTCGACTCCAACGCCTGGGCCGACTACTTCAACGGTGCCGAGGCACCTCATGTCCAGCGCCTGGATGCCGCTCTCGAGGAGGAAGAGGATCTGACCGCTCTCCCGATCATCGTCACCGAGGTCCTCCAGGGGTTCCGCACGGAGCGCGGTTTTCGAGAGGCGGAGATGGTGCTCACCGCCCTGCCACTCATCCACCCCACGCTCGATTGCCACGTCCGTGCGGCGCGCCTGTTCCGGACCCTGCGCCGTCGTGGCGTGACCGTCCGCGGTGCCGTCGACTGCGTGGTCGCCCAGACCTGCATCGATCTCGACGCCGAGCTCCTGAGCCCGGATCGTGACTACCGGGCGATCGCCCGTCACACGACGCTATGTTTGTGGAGCGCCTTGGGATGATGACGCTAGGATCGCGAAACCTGCACGGTCGCAGACCGTGATGCCGGGTCCGATCTCTCGAGGGGGCGATCGGAGGCTCCCTCGTGCGGTTCGCCTCGGAGGCCAGGGGGCTCGCCGCGGCCCGTGAAGAGTAGCGATGACAGAGGCCGACAGGACGTCGAAGGTGCTTCGCCATAGGCGGGTGGTGACGCACGGACTCTCCCTGCACGTCGTCGAGGCCGGGGAGTCGCAGGGATCGGACATCTTGTTGCTCCACGGCTGGCCCGAAGACTGGTCGGTCTTCGAGCTCGTGATGCAGCGCCTGGCACGGAGTGGCCGGGTTGCCGCCGTCGATCTGCCGGGAATCGGAGGGTCCGAGCAGGCAGCTCCCCGCGGTGACAAGGCGACGCTCGCCGAGACGATCCGCGGGGTGGTCGGCGGTCTGGGGTTACGGAACGTGACGCTCGTCGGCCACGACGTCGGCGGCCAGATCGCCTATGCCTACCTGCGGGCGTTCCCGACGGAGCTTGCCCATGCCGTCATCATGAACGTGGCGATCCCTGGAGTCGAGCCGTGGCCGGAGGTGGTCGCGAACCCGCACATCTGGCATTTCGGCTTCCACGCCATACCGGATCTTCCCGAGATCCTCGTCGCCGGCCACGTGGAGGCGTACTTCGATTACTTCTTCGACATTCTTGCCGGGCCCAAGGGAATCCCGCGCTCCGTGCGAGATGGCCTGTACGCCGCATATCGGCGTCCGGCTGCTCTTCGAGCGGGCTTCGATTGGTACCGAGCGTTTCCGGAAGACGAGCGGGTCAACGAAGCGTACGCCGGCCGGCCGAGCACGGTCCCCGTCACGGTAGTTCGCGGCGATCAGCCCGGGCTGCCGATCGAGAGGTACGTGGAAGGCCTGCGAACGGCGGGCGTGGCGCAGGTGCGGGCCGAGACGATCACGGATTGCGGCCATTTCACGCCGTCGGAACAGCCCGATGCCCTGGCGGAATTGCTCGAGAGGATCAAGCTGGCCACTTTCAGCACGGGGACGTAAGGCTCACAGAGCTCGTCGATTAAGCGGCGTGGGTGGGCATGCCCACGGTGAGCTTCGGCGAGCCGGACCACCGCTGCCGACCAACGACGTCTGGATCGCCGCGGGCTCTGAGGTCTCGGTCCGCGCCAGGGGTCGCTGCGCCTCGGGCGTGCCCCGGGCTCACCGCCGGAGGGCGAGACCTCCCGCAGCGGCCAGGAGGAGGCCCAGGAGGGCGAGGCCGCCCGGCGAGAGCGCCGGCACCTCGACCACCGAGGCGGGGAGCACCACCAGCGCCGTCGGGTCGCCGGCCGGGCCGGTGGCCGGGTCGTCGCTCAAGGCGGTCCCCTCGCTCGTGCCGTCACCGTCTTCGTCGAAGGCCGCCGTCGCCTGGTTGACCAGCGTCTCGCCCACCGTGCCCGGCTCGATCCGCGCCTCGACCGTGACGGTGACCGTGCCGCCGGCCGGGACCGATCCGTTCCAGCGCACGGTGCGGCTCGCCGGATCGGCCTCGACCGTGCCGGCGTCGGCGCTCGCCGCGAGGAGCTCGAGGCCCGCCGGGAGCACGTCCACGAGCTCGTCGCCCGGGTCGTCGGCGGAGGCGAAGGTGCCGGGGTTCGTGAGCCGGAGGGCGTAGGTCACCGTCCGCCCCTCGATCGGCGCCCCGCCGAGCTCCTTCGTGACCGAGAGGGCGGGTGCGGCGACGGGCAGGGCCCAGAGCTCGAAGCCGGTGGTGCCGTCGTTGGCGGTGAAGAAGAGCCGACCGCCGGAGAGGGTGAGGTGCTCCGGGCTCGAGGAGCCGGCGCCGGGGTTGACGTCCTGGATCAAGGAGGTACCGCCGGGCGTGCCGTCCGAGCGCCAGAGCTCCCTGCCCACGTCGGAGCGCCAGGCCGAGAAGACGAGCTCGCCCCAGACGCGGGCGAGCGAGGCAGGCACCGAGGAGGCCGCGCCGTCCTCGACGTCGAGCACCATGAAGGTGCCGCCGGCGGTCCCGTCGCTCACCCAGAGCTCCGCGCCGTGGACGCCGTCGTCGGAGGTGAAGAAGACGTGCTCGCCGACCACCGTCAGGTAGCGCGGCTCCGAGCCGGCGGCCCCCGGCCGCACGTCGAGCACCAGGTGGGTGCCGCCGGGCGTGCCATCGCTCGCCCAGAGCTCGCGCCCGTGCAGCCCGTCGTCGGCGGCGAAGAAGGCCAGGTTCCGCGTCGCGAGGGCGGCGATCGGCGGCTTGTCCGGGCGGGGGACGGTGAGGAATGCCGGATAGGGGTCGATCGAGCCCGCGACTCCGGGCAAGAGGTCGAGGACTCGGTGGGTGCCGCCGGCGGTGCCGTCGCTCACCCAGAGCTCGGTGCCGGTGGCAGAGTCGGTTCCGGCGAAGAAGAGGAGAGAGGCCGAGGGGGTCAGGTCGTCCGCCTCCACGTCGGCCAGCTTTTCCGTCGAGGCCGCATCGCCCCGGGTCGTCCAGAGCGCGGCCGCAAGCGCCACGAAGAGCCGGTTGCCGAAGGGGGCGAGCTCGTTGCCGTAGGGGAGCGGTGCCCCGTAGGGAAACGGCTGGGTGCCGGCGTCGGTGCCGTCGCTTCGCCAGAGCGAGGGGTGGTCCGAGGCATCGAAGGCGGAGAAGTAGACCGCGTCGCCGAAGCGGGTGAGAGTACGGGGATCCACCGGACCGGTGCTGGTGGTCGAGGCGATGGGCACCGTGCCGGCCTCCGAGCCGTCGCTGATCCAGAGCTGGTAGTCGTCCCCTGAAGGGGGCCGCGCCGCGAAGAGGAGCTTCCCGCCCAAGGCCGTGAGCTCCTGGGGATAGGAGCCGTGGAGCGGCGTCGCGTCGATGTCTTTGACCATGCGGGTGTTCGCGCTCGTCCCGTCGCTCGCCCACAGCTCCTCGCCGTGGACGTGATCCGTCGCCTGGAAGAAGAACGTGGCGGCCACGTCCGCCGTGTAGGTCAGCTCGAAGGCGTAGAGCCTCGGGATAGACGAGTGCTGCGGCTCGATGCCCTGGACGAGCTCGGAGCCGGCCTCGGTGCCGTCCGTTGCCCAGAGCCGCCAGCCCGAGGCGTCCGTAGCGGCGAAGAAGAGGGCACGGGCTGCCAGCGTCAGGCTCACCAGCGGGCGCTGGAAGTAGTCGAAGGCCCAGGCGGCTCCGGGGTTGAGGTCTCGGACGAGATGAGTGCCGGCCTCGGTGCCGTCGCTCACCCAGGGCTCGAGGCTGTGGGTGCCGTCATCGCCCTCGAACAGCACGCGGTCGCCGAAGGCCTCGAGCCCGCCGCCGGGGAAGGCATACAGGCCGCTGTCCGGGCCTGGCCGGACGTCCGCGACCATGGTAGTGCCGGCGCCGGTGCCATCGGTGGTCCAGAGCTCTTCGCCCGCGGCCGAGGTGCCGGCGGCGAAGAAGAGCTTGCCTCCTGCCGCCGTGAACGACTGCGGATTGCTGCCCGAGAACCCGGGATCGATGTCGCGGACGAGCACGGTGCCGCCGGTGGTGCCGTCGGTCTTCCAGAGCTCCTGGCCGATGCCACTCTGATCCGCCTGGAAATAGACCTCTCCGGCGTAGACGGTGAGGTCGAAAGGAGACGATCCGGAGGAGCCGCCGTGGATGTCGGCGAGGAGGGTGGTGCCGGCCTCGGTGCCGTCGCTTCGCCAGAGCTCCTCCCCGTGGACGCCGTCGTCGGCCGGGAACAGGAGGTATCCGCCGAGAGGCTCCGGAGCCCGGAAGTGCCCTCGGGGGCTCTGGTCCGGATAGACGCCGCCGTCGGCCCCCGGGTGAATGTCCCTGACCAGGTGTGTCCCTCCGGCGCTGCCGTCGCTGGTCCAGAGCTCCTCCCCGTGGACGCCGTCGTCGGCCACGAACCACGCCACGCCGTTCCACGCCGCGAACGAGGCCGGCTCCGAGGAGCCGTCCGCGCGGATGTCCTTCACCATTTCGGTGCCGCCGGCGGTGCCGTCGCTGGCCCAGAGCTCGCGCCCGTGATCCAGGTCGCCGGCGGTGAAGAGGAGGAGATCGCCCAGGCTGGTAAGCCACTCGGGGCGGGAGCCGTAGGGCCCCGGCAAGGCGTCCGCCACGAGCCGGGTGCCGGGGTCCGTGCCGTCGCTTCGCCAGAGCTCGCGCCCGTGGACGCCGTCGTCGGCCACGAAATACAGGCTGCCGGAGTGAATGACGAGCTCGGAGGCGAGCTCGGACGAGCATTCGCCGGGGCAGACGTCCTTGACCATCCCGGTGCCGGCGTCGGTGCCGTCCGAGCGCCAGAGCTCCTGGCCGTGAACGCCGTCGTCGTCAAAGAAGTAAGCGATGCCGTCCAGTTCGACGATGGGCGAGGGGAAGAAGAAAAAAGGAAGCGGCTGGACTCCCGTCGTCGCGATGTCCTTCACCAGCGAGGCGGGCTGGGCGAGGAGGGCGGGCGCCGCGCCGAGGAGAGCGCCGAGGGCGAGGAACCTCGCGAGGATCGCGGGACGGGTTGAAAATCGATTCTTCATGACGGGCTCCGTCCGACCGATCGATCGACCTCCGGCCGGAGCATACATCCGTCGAAGAGCCACCGGAGGTTGGCCCAGCGGGCCAGGGAGCAACGCTTCGAGTATACCGGAAGGCTGGCCAGAGTGGGGTGGCGCGGCCCCGGAGACCTTCGACGGGGGAGATTGCGATAGCCTGCGGCCCGTGAACGACTTCATGGCGAAGGCCCACGCCGCGGCCATGGCGATGCTCGAGAACGCGAGCTACGTCCAGGGCGAGCTCGACGCCGTGATGATGAGCGCCGAGCACCGGGCGCGCACCGAGGCGGTCTGCCAATCGCTCCTCGGCGCGAAGCACGACGTGATCCACGACCTCTCGGAAATGGACGACCTCCTGGCCGCCGGGGCGGCGCCTTCGGTGCTGCGCGCCCGCGGCGAGCGCATCGTCGGCCAGCTTCGCGAGGAGGCGGCAGGGCTCGACGGCCTGGTCGCGGAGCTCCGGGCGGTGAGCGCCCTGGACGTCGGCAGGAAGCTCGCCTACGTGCTGATCGCGGAGTCGGCGGCCAACGTTCTCAGGGCGATCCACGAGACCGCCGAAGCCCTGGCCGCGATCCCGTCCGGCGGATCCTGAGCCGGTGGCCGCGACGAGGCCGGCCGGCTCGGCGGAGGTGTCAGCGACGGAGCAAGGGGCCTACGAGGAGCTCCAGGCCTACACGCTTGGCCTCGGCGATCCGGCCTTCCTCCACCAGATCCTCGTGGGCACCTGGGCGCTGCGGCACGCCGACGAGGGGACCCGGCCGATGGCACTCGCTTTCTCTCTCGCGAGCCTCTACCTGCACTTCGAGCGGGGCTTCACCGGGCGCGAGGCGCAGCGCGTCCACATTCTCCTCGCCCGGCGCAAGCGGCAGTGGCCCCGGCTCGCGCTCCCCGAGGCGCGAGGCTCGACCGAGGCGAGCCAGGTGCTGGCGGCACCCCCCGGCGAGGTGCGCAACCGGGCGATTGAAACCTGGGCCGCGGAGGTCTGGGCCGCCTACGGCGACAGCCACCAGGCGATCGCCGAGCTCCTGGCGCGGCTGGGCATCGGGTAAGGGGTGCGCCGCCTAGGTTTCGCTCGGCTCGAGCTCGACCAGCCCCTTCTCCTCGAGTTCGCGAACCATCCTTTCGACGTCCGCTCGAACCTGGGCCTCCGGCGCATCGTAGTCGCCGAGAAGACATTCCAGGACCCTCTCGGGATCGCCGTCGTCCTTGAGGCCGGTCAGGATCCTCGTCGCCACTTCGTTCAGGCCCAGGTACTTCCCGCGCCGTCCATCGAGGACGATGGCGGCACCGTCGATCACCGTGAGCTCGACATGGTCTGCGACTCGGTAGCGCCGGTTCTGTAGACTCACCTGTGCTCCTTTCGGGCTCATGATCGGGTGCGAGGCCCGAGGTCCAGCTCAGAGTGCCCTCGGCCGAAGCGGCTGCCGGGTCTCCGCGGGCGGGCCGTCGCCCGCTGCGGAGAGGCCCTGCACCCCAACGTACTGCTGGACCAGTCGCTCGTACAAAGGGCTCCGCCTCAGGAGCTCCTCGTGGTGACCCTCCGCAACGAGCTTGCCGCCGTCGAGGACCAGGATCCGGTCACATCGGGCGACCCAGTTGAGGCGATGTGCGACGACGATCACCGTCCGGTCCTTCATCGCTCGGCCGATCGCCTCGCGGACGCGGCTTTCGGACTCGGAGTCCAGGGCTGAAGTTGCCTCGTCGAGGATGAGGAGCCTCGGGTTTCTGACCAAGGCCCTGGCGATGGCGATCCGTTGCTTCTGGCCCACCGAGAGGCCGGCGCCCGCCTCGCCAGGGATCGTGTCGAGACCTTCGGGAAGACCGGAGATGAGTTCGTCGACGTTCGCGATCCTGGCGGCCTCCCAGATCTCCTCGTCGGTAGCCTGGAGGTTCCCAAGCAGGATGTTCTCCCGCAAGCTGACGGAAAATAGCCTGGGCTCCTGGAAGACGACTCCGATCCTCTGACGGAGACGTTCGATCCCGTCGTCGCGAAGGTCGCGGCCGTCGACGAGGATTCTTCCCGCGTCGGGCTCGCGGAGCCGGAGGATGAGCTGTACGAGCGTGCTCTTACCGGCGCCGCTCGGTCCCACGACCGCGACTCGCTCGCCGGCCTCGATCCGGCACGACACGGCGTCCAGCGCGCCCTCGCTTCGGCCGTCGTAGCGGAAGCTGACGTCTTGGAGCTCGAGGGCCATGGCGCTCCGCGGTTGGAACGTAGGTGTCCTGGGCTCCACGGGCTCTGTAGGAAGCTCCAAGATGCTCGCGATCCTCGCCGCCGATGCATGGAACGTCTGGAGCTGACTCTGAACGCGGTTGAGACCGGCGATGGGGCTGGAGACCAGAGTGAGGAACCAGACCAGCGCGACGAGATCTCCGACCGACATTCGCCCGGCCAGCACAGCGCGTCCGCCCACCCAGTAGAGGAGCGCCACAGTGATTCCGTAGGCGGCGTGGTCCACACCGTAGAGAGAGGTGACCAGGCTTGACCACACCTTGCGGTCGAGCACTTTGCGGAAGGTCGCGGCCAGCCGAGATCGGTTCCAGCCCTCCCGATTGAATGCCTTGATGTCCCAGATGAGATCCAAGGACTCCTTGACCTCCGCGTGGACGTCGGCCTCGGCTTCGGCGACCCTCAGGGCGGCCCGACGGGCTGGACGCCTCAAGAGGGCGGGCACGGCCAGGTAGACGGGAACGAGGAGCAGCATCAGGAAGATCGTCGAACCGTACTTCCAGCTCACGACCAAGAGGACGGTGATAAGCTGGAGCCCACTCGTGACCAGGTCGTGCGCGAGGGGCTGGAAGAAGCTCGCCACCTTCGGGACGTCGGCCATGAAGAGCGCGGCCAGACCACCGGAAGGACGGCGGTCGAGCTCCCGAATTGGCAGCCGCTGGAGATGATCGAGCAGTGTGTCGCGGAGACGCAGCGAGGTGCGCTGAGTGGCATAGTCGAAGGCGGCCGTTGCACTCTCCCGGCTGAGAGTGGAGAGCACCGCTACCGCCGCAAAGATCGAGCACCACGACAGGAGGTGCCCGGCCCCCTCGTGCTGCAGAGTCCGATCTACTATCTGCGCGACGATCAGTGGCATCACCGTCCGAGCCAAGGTGAAGACGCCAAGCGCTGTCGTCCCCCCTACGACCGGCCACCTGGGCAGGCGTAGGTCGAGGATGCGCCACGTCTGCCGAAGCTTGGGCGATCTCACGGTCGTCGGTCCGTACCTAACCATGGAGCTGTGCCGTCGACCCACGTCCGAGTCGTGTGCCCGGCCGTGGGCCGACGGCGATGCAGCTCGTCTTGGATTGCCGGAGGTCGTGGTCCACAGGACGACGCCTCACGGCATGCGCGAAGAGATACGCGCAAGGGCCACCGCGAGGGTGACCTGGGTACTGACAGCGAACTGAGGGTCGAGGACAGGCAGACCGCCTGTCGCATCACGGCGATGCGCCCTAGCTCTCGTCCTTTCCGAAGAGCCTTTCCAGCTCTTCCTCGGGGAAGAAAGTCTTGGGCTTATCGTGCTCACCGCCGTTGTAGTAGTCTCACACCGTCCCTCAGGTGCTACCGGTGAGGTCGAGCACGGCGCCGTACTCCACCATCTCGGGCGCCACGTACGCGTCACGACGCTTCTTCGAGAACGATTCCATGAGAGGGGGATCACCTCCTTTCTTTTTGGATTCGAGAGATCGCAAAAGGATGGGGCAGGACGCGCCCGGTCCACCTGCGATCGATCGTGCGAAAAGGAAGTTGCAGGCGCTGGCGGCTCGGAGCGGGCCAGCAGGTGATCGAAGAAGAGATCGGCTCCTTCGGAGCTAATCTTCCTAGATCTAAGGCCGCCGAAACCGGCGACCTCTCCGAAGACTCAGAAGTTAGGAACGATCATGATCACCGAGGGGTTCATTCATGAGAAGCTGCGAGTCGAGGGGCTCGTGTTCGAACTGTCGGTGCGGCCGGTCGCGCAAGGGTTCCCTTCAGGGCCTGCCGAAGCCAGATCTCGAGGGCCACGGCGGAGCTCAAGAGGGTGGTCCGCCTGGACTTGCCGAAGCCCAAATCGTGGAGCATCTGTGAGAGCTTCCGGCTGTCGACGAGTCCCAGCGATCCGAGGACGGAGTCCTCGAAGAGCGGCGCCACCCGGGGCCACTGTCGAGCGATAGAGTTGACCACCCACGGGACCATGTTGCTCTTGTCGATCCGAAGCCGGACCCGGTCTGGAAGGATCCCCAGCATCGCCCTGCGCAAGAGGGGCTTGAAATGGCCGGGGACGACCTTCTGCTCGTACGGGATCGACAGGCAGAGCTCGATCAATGGCTTGTAGAGGAACGGATGCCGACTCTCGCAAATCGCCTCGCCGAACCCCCGGTCGAGGTAGCACGTGCCTCGGCCGACCTTCTCGTAGTGCCATTGATTCCCGATGTCGTCGAAGACTTTGGGCATCCAGCCGCGATTCGCTCGGGAGCGGAGCCCCAGCCTCTGCGCGAACTCCGGCGCGATCCAGTCCGGCAGCGTCCGGGACGTCTCGTAATACTTGTTCAGCGGCGGGCTCACCAAGGGCCGGAACACGTAGCGGAGGATGAGGTTGAGTAGAGGCAGGGCGAGGCCTCGCTGCCAGGCTGACAGCTCGCGGGTGAGCTTCACGAGCCGGCCGGCGCGCAGAAGACCGGGCAGGTGGAGTGGGAGGGGCCTCTCCGGGAGAACGGCGAGCTCGGCTCCGATGCCGCGGAGCAGCACCTGGGCCGAGTGGTTCTCCATCAGCTCCCGTTGGCTTTTCAGGATGCCATAGAAACGGATCTGTTGGTTTGGCTCGTCGTAGAAAGTCGCCCCTTCTTCCATCTCCTCGAAGGCGCAGCTCGCCCGGGCTCGAAGGAAATGGGCCTTGCTGGGGTACTTGTCCAGTACGGTCTGGACGTAGGGCTCCGTCGTCGGGTCGGGATCGGAAAAGAGGACGGTGAAGGTCGCGAAATCCGCGGTCTCGACCTGGCCGGACCGGATCAGCTCCTGGGCCACGCAGGCGATGGACGAAGAGTCCAGGCCGCCGGAGAGATCACACCAGACAGGGCCCTCTGACTCGAGAGAGGCCCTCACCGCCTCGCGGAAGATCTCGAGAAAATGCGAGGCGTAATCCCACGGGTCCGAGTAGACGACCGGTCGAAGCTCCTCCGGGCGCCAGAAGCGCTCTTCGCGACCCTCTCCGGAATCCAGGTCGACCTGCAGAAGATGCCCCAGCCTGAGCTTTTGAATCCCCCGATAGGGCGTCGCATCGAGCGCGGGCACGCCTTCCTGGAGGAAGACCGCGAGATACTTCTCGTCCAGCGGAGGAGCTGAATCGAGGATCGCCAGCACCTGCCTGAGCTGCGAAGCGAAGGCCACCCGCCCCTTGTAGAGACGGTAGAACAGCGTCTTGATTCCCAGCGCGTCCCGAGCGCAGACGAGCCGACGTCGATGGGGGTCCCAGACCGCGAGCGTGAACGCTCCGACCAGCCGATCCACGCAACCCTTGCCCCAAGCGTCGTAGGCGGCGAGGACGAGATCCGCGGCGGATCCGGGAGGGTCGAGTGCCAGCTCCTTGGCGAGTTCGCGCCGGTTGTCCAGTCGACCCTCAAAGACGACCGTGGCCTGCGAAGGGCCTCCCTCTGCGAGAGAGCCGCGATCCCCCAGGGCCGCCAGGGCGGCGGTCGGCGCGACCCGTTCCGCGCAGGGACCTTGCCGAAGCTGAAGCGCCGACGTTCGCATTCGGCCGAAGCGCTCCGTCGGGAGGGCCCTCCCCTGGAGGTCGATGAGGCCGAAGACGGTGTTCATCAGCGTGTCTCAGGCCTTCGTCAACACGTGGAACCCTCCCAGATCGGGCCTGAGCTCACCCAGGGGAGTGCCTTGATGCTCCACCCAGGCGTGGGCCCCGAAGGGGTATCTCCGCACGGCGATGATGAGCTGAGCGGGGACACGTTGGGATCGCAAGAGAGAATAGAGGGCGAGGGATTTAGGCAAGCAGTCCTCGCGACTGCGGTAGTAGTAGCGCGTCGCCGTCTGGACTGCCTGGAGCGTCCTGCGGACGAGCCGCTGCTGCTCGGGCGACGGAGGATCGACTTCGTAGCTGTTCGCCTCGAGGGTCACCGCTCGGTGGATCTGGTGGAAGGTCGAGCGACGGAGCGCGAAGTCGAGCTTGATGAATCTCAGCAACGCGCGCGCGACGAGGAACTGTGATCTCCTAGGTAACATTCGTTTGCACTTACCGAGAACGGACACTCGGGTTGCCGCCAGCCCGCACCGCACGATGTCACGACGGCGCATCCGGAACTAACAACCTGCGGTCAGGCGAATCTTAGCACAGTCGTATAATAAGGTCAACGTGATGCAGGATCGACTCAATCCCCGCGCGGGGCGCCGGCGCCAGGCCTTGCTCGCAGGGGTTCTGCTGCTGGAGGCGGGAGTTGTCTGCGCGTGCGCCGGAGCTGCCGGGACACAACCGCGAGCTGAGTCGGGCAGAAGAGTAGGAGAGCTCGTCACCGTAGCCGGGGCCGGGCCGGACCGGTACTTTGTCGAGCCCTATCTGGTCGTGGACCCGAAGCATCTAGACCACCTGGTGGCGACGGCGATCGAGTTCTCGCGGTCCCGCGGAAGTCGCTGCAGCGCCTTCGTCTCCCGCGACGGAGGACGGACCTGGAGCGAAACTCCCCCCGTCGGCTGGGACAGGCCGAGAGGTGGCATGGACCCCTGGCTCGCGTTCGGCGTGGATGGAAGTCTGTACCTCTCCTGCATCGACACCGCTAGGTCACCTCGCCCGGTGGAGGTCTTCCACTCGGAGAACGGCGGCGACACGTGGGGCGGTCCAGTACGAGTGCCGTTAGGCAAGGGTAGCTCCTTCGACCATACGGCTCTCGTGGTGGACGACTCGCGCGCGCTGAGCCGGGGCAGGCTTTGGCTATTGGGGCTCCAGTCCATCCGCGCGGAGCCTGGTGTGGTCGCGAGCCTTTCGATGTCCCCCGGAGCCCACCGTCCTTTTGGCGAGCCTCTCGAAGGCGCCGTCCTGGCCGGAGGGTTCAACGTCTCCAGCCCGGCGATCTTGTCGGACGGGACGGTCGTCTTCCCGGTGGTCTCGGTCGACGGCAGGAGCGAGGAAGCGCCGGCCGATCTCTCGTTGGTTCGGGTCGCCAGCGGGGGAACGAGCTACTCGGAGGTCCAGAAGATCGCCGGGCAGGGGGCCCACCAGCCTCCCGGCTTTGCCGTTCGACGGTGCGGCTCGCCTGCCCGCGACCGCCTCCTCGTCGCTTGGATCCGCAAGCTGGGCGAGATGTACGAGCTCACCTTCCGACGATCCCTCGACAACGGGGAGGGGTGGAGTCGGCCGGAGACGATCGCCGAGGTGGGCGGTGGCGCGAGCCTGATGGAACCGACGGTTGCCGTGGGTCCGGGAAGGACCGTCGCCGTGAGCTGGGTCGAGGCCCGGACTGAAGGCGACGAGGTGTGCTGGGACCTCTTCGCAGCGACCTCTGAGGACGATGGCGTGAGCTTCGGTGCGCCTCTGCGAGTTTCGGAGCGCCCCTCCTGCGCCGCTCAGAGGTCGCGGTGGCGAGCAGCCGGGGATTACATGGGCCTCGCCTTCGCGGGCCCGGTGCTCCACTTTCTCTGGGCCGGGGGGCCGGCGAACCTCTACGCCTTGCGCACCAGGACCTTGCGGATTCCGGGGCTTGGCGCCGGAGGAGGAGGAGCTTGTGAAGACTGAGCTCCGCGGGCTTGTCCGCGACCGCAGCTTCAGCCTCGCGGTCGTGCTGACGTTGGCCTTCGGGATCGCGGCCAACTCGATGGTCCTCGGGATCTACGACGCCGTGATCCGGGGCGCGCTCCCCTTCGCGGAGCCCGGTCGCCTCACCTCCATTTGGCTGGAGCAAGCCGCACAGGGAAGCGACCTGGAGCGCACGTCTCTTCCGGACTTCGGGGACTGGCGGGACCAGGCCACTTCCTTCGGCGGCATGGCGGCCATGACCCAGACCTTGGCCACCTTCTTGGACGGCGACGAGCCGGAGCAGGCCTACGGCGCTCCTGTATCGGGGAGCTTCCTAGAGGTCATGGGTACCCGACCCTGGCTGGGCCGGGGGTTCTCCCGGGAAGACGCCGAGAAGGGGGGCAAAGTCATCCTCCTCGGCAACCGCCTCTGGCGCGACAGGTATGGGAGCGATCGAGGGATCCTGGGCCGAGCCATCGACATGGACGGTACCCCGTACACGGTGATCGGAGTGATGCCCCCTGGCTTCCGGTTCCCGGCGTGGGCGGACTACTGGGTACCCCTGGAGTCCCTCTCGGCACCCCCCGCCGAACGAGAATTTCGCTGGCTACTGGTGGTTGCACGTCTCGCGCCCGGTGTCTCGCTCGCGGCGGCGCAAGGCGAGATGGACGCGATCATGGAGCGCCTCGCGAGAACGTACCCGAGGTCCGACGCCGGCTACCGCACCCGCCTCGTGCCCGTGGTGCAAGAGCTCGTGGGGGACGTGCATCCCCTCGTTCGGATACTCTTCGTGGCGGCCGGGCTTCTGATCTTGATCGCCTGCGTCAACGTGACCAACTTGATGTTGGTTCGCGGGCTGGCCCGAGAGCGGGAGAGCGCGGTGCGCGTGAGCCTTGGGGCGGGCCGGGCGGCGCTCGTCCGGCGTTTCGCCGTCGAGATCGGAACCCTGGGCGCGCTGGGCGGCGTCCTGGGACTGGGGCTCGCGCTCGCGGTTCTCCGAGTGGTCGCCGCCTTCCATCCTCCGGAGATGGCACGCCTCGCTAGCGTCCATCTGACGGGACGGAGCGTGCTGCTGACCGCCGTGCTGGCCTTCGGCGCCGCGGCCCTGGCCGGCTTGGTGCCGCTTCTACGGATCTGGCGCTCGGACCTGGCCCAGGTGCTCCGTGAGCAGGCTCCGAGGGCCTCGTTCAGCTCGCGCCTGAGCCGCCTCCAAGGCGTCCTGGTCGTCTCCCAGGTGGCGCTGACCCTTGTGCTCCTCGTCGGCACTGGCTTGATGGCCAAGAACCTGTACCTGGCTCTCGGTACCAATCCCGGATACCGGGCCGAGAACCTTCTCACCCTGAAGATCCAGCTCCCCGGATCCAGGTACCGCGACGAAGACCGGAAGGGGCAGTTCTTCGAGGCGGCGCTCGCGCGCCTCGAGAGGATCCCGGACGTCCGGGCCGCGGGAGCGACGAGCGCCCTCGAAGGAGAGGCGCCGGCTCTCACGCCGTTCCGGATCGTGGGTCGCCCGCCGGTGCCGGGAGCGGAAGACGCCAAGCAGGCCGCCAACGAGGCGGTGACCCCTGGCTACTTCCGGACCCTGGGGGTCCCGCTGATCGAGGGGCGGTGGTTCTCGGAGCGCGACGTGCCCGGAGCATTGCGCGTCGCCCTGATCAACGAGGCGATGGCGAAGCGGTTCTGGCCGGGAAGCGAACCCGTGGGGCAGCGCCTGGTCTTCTGGGATCCGTCGTATGGCTCACAACCCCCAGGCTCGGACCTGCCGCAATGGACCGTGGTCGGCGTCGTCGGGGACTCCCGGAGGTTCGGCTATGCGAGCGCTCCCTGGCCCGAGATGTACATCCCCTTTGCCCAGAACGTCCGGCGCGGCATGCGCCTGGTGCTCCGGACGTCAGTCGGACCCCACCGCCTGACCGACGCCGTACGCTCGGCGATCCGTGAGCTCGATCCCAAGCTGCCGATCCAGGACGAGCGGACTATGAAGGAGATCCTTGGTGGTCCACTCTCTCGGAGTCGTCTGAACCTCATCCTGTCCGCTCTCTTCACACTGGGAGGAGTGGTCTTGGCGGGCATCGGGCTGTACGGCGTGATGGCCTACTCGGTCGCCCGGCGCAGGCACGAGATGGGGATCCGCTCGGCGTTGGGGGCACAGCGGCGGGACGTGGCTCGGGGGGTCGTGACCCAGGCTGCAGCGCTCCTGGTTCCCGGCCTGGTCCTGGGCCTCGCCGGAGGCTGGGCCTTCGGGCGGGTTCTCCGGTCCCAGCTTCCTCGCGTCACGCCGGCCGATCCCTGGATCGCCGTCGGGGCGTGCCTGCTCGTTGCTTTGGCCGCGGCTCCCGCGGTGCTCTTCTCCGCTTGGAGAGTCCTGTCGACAGATCCTTCCGTGGTCCTGCGCGAAGAGTGAGGAGGGTGGGGACTGGCGGAAGCGCATGGGAATCGAACCCACCCTCCGAGCCGCTTCCGGCCCGGAACAACGGTTTTGAAGACCGCGAGAGGCACCGGCCCCTGAGCGCTTCCGTTTGATCGCGATGATTCTATAGCACGTTTGCCGCGAGGTCGGGCCGTCACATCCCGAACTTCCCCCGCGCCGCCTCCAGCACCTCTTCATTGATCGTCCCGTGGCCGTGGGTGCGGGCGTAGTGCTCGATGCCCTGCTTCGCCATCGGGCGGACGAAGTCCGGGATGTTGGCCAGGCGGGCGAGGGCGTCGGGAGTCCAGGCGGGCCCCCCCGAGGCGTCGGCGGCGCGGGCGGCCTCGGCCTCCATCTCCTGCACCATGCCGGAGAAGGGGCAGCCGCTCGCCGCCTTCTCGGCGCCGCCGGCCGCCGCTCCGGACGCGGGTCCGGCCGGACCGATCCTGACGCCCAACGACTGGACCATCTCGGTCTCGAGCGAGTTGGTGAGCATGGCGATCTTGTGGTCGCAGGTGGGGCAGGCGTAGACGACCGAGAGGGAGCCGCCGCCCGAGGCCTCGACGCCTTCGAGCTTCATCGGTTCGTCGCAGGTGACGCAGAGGAATTTCATGCGGTGGGTTCCTTTCCCCCGCCCGCCCCGGCCGAGGCAGAGCTCGGCCGCTTCATGCGGGGTCGGACTTCGTCGGCCGAGGCGAAGCTCGGTAGGGTCGGGCCTGCGGCCCGGTCGGCCGAGGCGGAGCTCGGCAGCGTCAACTGGGTCCAGAGGGTTTCGGCCAGGGTATCGGCGTGGTGGGCGGCCTCGGGGTGCTCGCCCTCCGGCCAGCCGCGGTCGCAGAGCAGGGCGAGCTCGGGGTCGAACGGCAGCCGGGCGAGGCACGGGGCGGCGAGCGCCACGGTGGGCTCCGGGAAGAGCGGCCGGACGGAGCCGCACTCGCGGCAGTAGTAGCCGGCCATGTTCTCGACGTAGCCGAGGAGACGGCCCCGCGCCTGGTCGAGGGCGGAGAGCGAGCGCGCCACGACCCCGCGGGCGAGGTCCGACGGCACCGTGACCATGACGAAGGCCAGGCGCCCGGTCAGACGCCCCGGCGGGTCGTCGAGGGGCGCCAGGTACTCGGCGTACTGGACCGTCCGCTCGGCGCCCGGCGGCAGGTCGACGAGGAGGAGGTCGAGCTCGCCCCAGTCGACGGCCGAGAGGAGCTGGCCCAGGAGGGCGAACTCGCGGGTCGCGCGCCAGGTCTGCTGCTCGCCCTTCGAGACCGTCTCGAAGGTGAGCGGGGCGGCCTCGGCGAGGAGGCTACCGAAGGAGACGACCGCGATCCCGTCCGGGCGCCGGGGTGGCACCAGGCCGCGCTCGCCGGGCACCCAGGGGGCGCCTTCGAGCCCCGCGAGGCGCGCCTGGCAGGGGCCGTTGAAGTCGGCGTCGAGGATCGCCACGCGGCGCCCCTGGCGGGCGAAGGAGCGAGCGAGCGCCATGGTGAGCGTGCTCTTGCCGACGCCGCCCTTGCCCGAGCCGACGGCGAGGACGTGGCGGACGCCGGAGAGGGCGTCGCCGATGGCGCGGTGGAGCGCCTGGACCTGCCCGAGGACGTCGGAGCCGCCGTCGCCGGCGATGTCGTGGTAGGTCTTCAACGGGTCGGACTCCGTCGGCCGAGGCGGAGCTCGGTAGGGTCGGGCCTTCGGCCCGGCCGGCCGAGGCGGAGCTCGGCCGCTTCATGCGGGGTCGGACTCCGTGGGCGGAGGGGGAGCTCGGCCGGTTCATGGGTTCGTTGGCTGCGTCGGGGGGTCATCGTGGGGTGGCCTCGGTGGCGTAGCGATGGTACTCGGCTTCGGGCTCGAAGCCCAGGACTCGGAGGAGCGGTTCCGGCGTCTCCTCGACGCTCGAGCGGGCGAGCTCGACCTCCGAGGCCCCCTCGTGGACCAGGTGGCGGAGGAGGGCGGCGAGAAGGATCTCTCGGTGATCCGATCGGTCCGGCGCGGCGCCCCAGCCGACGACTTCCAGCCGGAACCCCGCCTCCGGCTCGGCGTAGAGCAGCCATGCCTCGATCCGGTCGGCCCCGGCGATCGCGAGGCCGCGGAGGCTCTCGCGGCGGGCGAGAAGGCTCGGCCGGGTGCGCACCCAGGCCGCCCCCTCCGCCACCTCGAGCACGCCGGCCGCCGCCAGCTCGTCCACCGTCACCGGGGAGACCAGGCCCTCGGGCACCGGCTCGAGCCCTCCGCCCCCGGGCCGGCGCCAGTCGGTGAAGGCGGCCTCGCGCCGCCAGCCCAGGCGCGCGAAGAAGCGCTCCACCCGCGGCAGCGCGGCCGGCACCTCGGCCTCGAGGCGGGGCGGGCCCAGGACGGCGAGCTTCTGGGAGAGCGAGGTCACCAGGTGCCCGCCGTGGCCGCGGCCCTCCTCCCCGGGGCGCACGCCGATCCGCGAGACGAGCGTCGCCGCCTCGCGCTTGGTGCCGGTCAGGACCGCGATCGGGTCCGGCCCCGAGAGGGCCACCAGACAGCTCGACGGCCAGAGGTCGAGCTCCTTCATCTCGCGCCGGAAGGAGTCGACGGTCATCGCGCCGGCGCCCGGGAAGTGGACGGCGTAGCACTCGTTGACCGCCCGCACCAGGAGCGGGATGTCGTCCGGGCGGCAGAAGCGGTAGGAGGGCAAGTGTAGGGCGGGCCTCCGGCCCACCGGACGGTCCGACGGGCGGTTCCTACGAGCTCATCTCCCGCCGCGCCTTCTCCCGCTCGCTCATCACCGAGACCTCGTTGAGGGTCGTCCGGGTGGCCTCGGCGCTCCGGACCCCGGCGCCCTCGTGCTCGACCGGACAGGCCGCGGCGGCCCGACCCTGGTCCGGACCGTGGCCTTTCCCCCCGCCGTTGCCGGGCTTCGCGGCGGCGCTCTCGGCGCCCTTCTTGGCCTCCGCCTGGCCGAGCATCTCGGCCATCATCCGGCGGCCCTCTTCGATCCCGGCCTCGACCAGCGCGAGGTCGATCGTCTCCGCCCGGCGCTCGGCGGCCAGGTCCTCGATCCGGTGCTGGGTCTTGTCGCGCATGAAGCCGGCCGGCACCCGGAAGACCCGCTCGAGGGCGTCGCCGGTCCAGTCGAACCGCGAGAGGAGCGGGTTGTTCTGGGGGTCCCGGGCGATCAGGCTCGGGGAGTCCTCGGCCGCGCTCTCCTCCACGGCGCCGGCCGCGATCTCCTCGTCCGCCCCGTAGTCCGCGGCCTCTTCGGCCGTCGCGGCGTCATAGAGGACGCCGGTCTCCTCCTCGATGAAGCGCTTCGCCATCTCGAGGGTGATCGTCTCCAGCCGCTGGCCGTGGGCGGTCTTCTCGATCCGCGCCTTGGCGCGCCGGCGCTGGTAGCGGTCGCCGATCGCGCGCAGGGCCTTCCTCGCGTCCTGGGTCCAGGCGAGCTTGCGCCCGTCGTAGGTCCGCTCCTCGGTCACGCCGCCCTCCGCCTCGGCGATCCGGTCGAGCACCTCCGGCGAGACGACCTCGAAGTCCGCGGCGCCGCAGACCGTGCAGCGCACCGGGTCCGGCACGCGCGCCGCGACGCCGCAGGCGCGGCAGATCGAGACCTGCTCGCGGCGCGCGCGCTCGAAGGCCAGAGCCTCGGCCAGGCGCTCGGTGGCCTGGGCGGTCGCCTTGGGCATGAAGCGGTCCATCGCCTCGGTCACGAGGTCCGAGGAGACGACGCTGTGCCCCTTCTCGATCGCGAGCCGCAGGATCGCGGTGCGCGCGATGCCCAGGACCTGCTCGGGCACCCGGCCCATGCGCTCCTCGGCCTCCGGGGTCCAGTGGATCGACTCCGCGGCCTTGACGTCGAGCTCGGGCACCACCCGCCGGTTGGTGAGGAGCACGTCGCAGGGCGCCAGGCGCAGCAGGTTCTCGGCGTTCGAGCCGAGCGCCTCCTCGCCCTCCCCCGAGTGCACGCCCACCCGGCCGATCACCAGCAGCCAGGGCTCGACCTTGCGCGCGTGGTCGAGGATCTTCTGGTAGGCCTTGCCGTCGAGGAGCGTCTTCTCGGGCTCCGCCCCCTGCTCGCGGGCCAGGGTGTCGGCCACGTTCAGGTGCGACTGGTAGATCTCGGCCAGGCCGGTGTCGATGATCTCCTCGTGGAGCTGGTTCTGCTCCTCGAAGCGGAAGACCTTGGCCGCCTTGTCGGTCAGCACCTCGGCGATCCCCCGGAAGGCCGCGTAGTGGAGGTAGGGGTCGTAGACCGAGACGATCTCGAGCCGCTTGCCGAAGCGGCGTGCCAGGTCGATGCCGATCTCGAGCGCCCCGAAGGATTCCGGGCTGCCGTCGACCCCGACCATCACCGTGTCGCGCGGCGCCTGGTCCTCAGCCGGACCCTCGGCCGGCACGTGCTTGACCACCCAGGTGTCCCGGGTCGTCTCGCGCGCCACCCGGGCGCAGACCGAGCCGATCTGGGCGTCCTTGGTGCGGCCGATCCCGACCGCGCCGAGGATCACCAGGTCGACGTCCGACTCCGCCAGGTCCTTCAAGATCTCGGCCGAGTGCTTGCCGTCCATCATCCGGCGCTCGCACTCGATTCCCGCCGCCCGGCAGCGCTCGTCGAGCGACTGCAGGTAGCAGTCCGAGATCAGCTCGAGCCCCATGGTGATCAGCGAGTCGTGAATCTTCCTCTGGCGGGCGAGCTCGGTCTCGACCAGGTACTCCTCGGGCAGCGTGTACTCCATCTGCTTGAAGCGGTAGTCGTGCATGCGGGCCGCGTAGACGTGGCAGCCCACCACCTTCGAGCCGTAGCTCGTGCCGAGGCCGATGGCCTGGTCGATGGCGCGGTTCGAGTGGCCCGAGTTGTCGACGGGGACGTAGATCGTCTCGTACATCAGACTTCTCCTGGGTGGAGGTTCAGGTCAGGGGTGCGTCGGATCATGGAGTGCCTTTCGCGGCCTGGCGCTTCTTGCGGCGCCGGACGAGAGCCACGACCAGGAGCTCCAGGCCGAGCACCGTCAGGCCCGCCTTGGCCATGGGGGCGACGACCGAGGGCTTCTCGCTCGGCTCGACGTAGACGTAGTGCCAGGCGGTGAGGCCGCGCTTCGAGCCGCGCTCGCCGGCCAGGCCGTCCCAGACGGAGAAGGCGACCGGCACGTAGGTGGCCTCGTCGAACCGGATGCCCTGCGAGGGCTGCCGGTCGCGCCGGAAGACGACCGTCCACTCGCCGTGGTCGTAGCCGGAGAGGACTTCGGGCGCCACGCCCTTGCCGGCCTCGAGCGCGTCGCTCCCCTGGCCCTGGTAGATCTCGGCCCGCTCGCCGTGGGCGAGGTCGACGTACCAGAGCTCGACCGGGTACTGCGAGTCGCCGAACAGGAAGTAGGGCATGCGCACGCCGGGTCGGAGCTCGATGGGGAACTGCACCGCGAGGGCGTCGGAGAACTCGCTGGGGGGCAGGGCCGTGGTCGGAGCGGACTCGGCGCCCGAGGGCGGCGCGGCGCCCCAGAAGCCGCCGCCCGACTCGCCGCCGGCCGCAGGCTCCGCCGCGGCCGTCTCGGGGGCGCTCGCCGGTCCGAACGGGTCCTTTTGCTGCTCGAAGGGCGGCGCCTGGAGGTCGGGCGCGTTGTGCCCCCCCGTGTCGGCTCGCAGGTCGTGCCAGGAGACCGCGAAGGCGATCTCGTCGCTGCTGTAGATCGCCCGCATCTCGACCGCGACGACCGAGGGGTGGAGCTCGCGGCCCGGCTGCATGATCTGGCCGATCACCGGGAAGAGAGCCGCCGGGGCGTCGGCGAAGAGCTTCTTGGCGGCGGTCACGTCCTTGGCCTGGTCGAGCGCCGAGAGATCGGCCACCGGCACGGCGCTCACCAGGTCGGCGTAGGGGTCGTCGACCCGCTTGCCGGCCTGGGCCAGGATCCAGCCGACGATCTGCCAGCGCTGCTCGACCGTCAGGCCGTCGGCGAACCCGGCCATCGGGGTGCCGGTGAGGCCGGTCGAGATCGAGCGGAAGATGTCCTCCGGCCGATCGCCGCCGCGGAAGGTCCAGGGCATGGTGAGGTCGGCCGGGCGGATGAAGCGGCCCCAGTCGTCGCGCAGGGTGGGCGCCGACGGGCCGTCGCCGCGGCCCTTCTCGCCGTGGCAGCGGGCGCAGCCGATCTCGACGAAGGTCTTGTAGCCGACCTCCTCGGCGTCGGCGCCGAGCTTCGGCGCGCCGGGGATGTCGATCGGCGCGGCGTAGGCCTGCGGATCCTTGAAGTCGGCCGAGAAGGTCTTCAAGTACTCGATGACGTCGGTCACCTGCTCGTCGGACAGCAGGGTGTCGAAGTTCGCCATGCCGGTGTAGGGCAGGCCGTTGCGGATCGTCCTGCGCAGGTCGTCGTCGGTCGGCAGGTAGCCGGTCGGCGTCGAGCGGAACTTGAACTTGCCGGAGGTGAAGTCGCGCGGCCGCGGCTGGAGGCGGGCCGCCGCGATGCCGTCGCCGGCGCCGTCGTCGCCGTGGCACTGGGCGCAGTACTGGGCGTAGACCTTCTGGCCCGCCTGGCGCTGGGCGTCGGTGCCGAGATCCGGCTTCGGTGCCTGGGCCGTGGTGGGGGCGGCGAAGCCGGCGGCCGACAGGGCGGCGAAGGCGGCGAGCCCTACCCACGGGGCGATGGCGCGGAGTCTCGTCACCTCACTCCCCTCCCGCCTCGGTGCGGGCGCGCGGCCGCTGGCCGGTGAAGTCGTAGACGAACAGGATGACGTTCCACATGTCGTCCTGGGAGAGGAAGCGCTCCCACTCGGGCATCGCCGAGGCCCACGGACCGCCCTCCTCCGGCAGGCCGGGGCCGCCCTTCGAGATGCGCCAGAAGAGGAACGACTCCTGGAGCTGGGCGATCGTGCCCGGGTCCTGGAAGTTGGTCGGGATCGGGTTCAAGCCGTGGGCGAACATCCCCTCGCCGCGCATCAGGTCGCCGTGGCAGTAGAAGCAGTTGTGGTAGTAGACCGTGCGGCCCGCCTCGACATGCTCGCGGAAGGCCTTGGGGTCGCTCTGCTCGAGCTTGCGGTACGGGTTCTGAGCGGTGATCAGGTTGACCGTCTGGTCGTGCACCACGATCTGGTCGGGCGGCGCCGGGTGGACCGTGCGGCCGAAGCTCGGCGGCACCGGCGGCGCGGTCAGGCCGAGGTAGATGTTGGCCGCCACGACGGCCGGGATGGCGAGCACCACGACGACCAGGAGCGGCAGCCAGCGGCGCTCGGTCATGAGGTTCGCGAGCGGGCCCCAGAACTCCCGGAGGCGCTTGCGGTCCGAGGTCACGTAGGCGACGAGCGCCAAGGTCAGGATCCCCATGTAGATCTTGACCACCGAGAGCGGAATCGGCACCGTGAAGCCGTAGCGCAGCACCACGAAGACCGCCACCAGCCAGGCGAAGAACCAGCCGAGCATGCCGATCTTCACCGGCAGGAAGCGCAGGGCCACGAGCGCCAAGATCACCGGAATCAGGACGAAGAGGCTCATCCGTTCCCCTTCTGCGCCGCCGTGGCCTCGACGCCGGCCTCGGTCGGCGAGCCGCCGGTCTCGCCCGGCCCCGGGGAGCCGGCGGCGTAGGGGAGCTGGACCGCCATGGTGATCGTCGGCTTGCCGCCCTGGGTCTGGAGGAAGGCGATGACCGCCTTGATCTCGTCGTCGGAGAGGCCCACCGGCGGCTTGTCGATCTCCGGCATGCCGGGGTTGAAGCCGGGCACGATGAAGGCGTTCGGCCGGTAGAGGGTCTGGGCGAAGTAGTCGAGCTGCGAGAAGCCCGGCACCCGGTGCTTGGCGCGCTCGGCGACGCCCGCGAGATCGGGGAAGCGCAGCGTCCCGCCGGTCTGGCCGATGGTGTGACAGGTCGAGCACAGCCCCTTGCCGTGGAAGATCTTGTCGCCGATCGCCGCCATCTGGTCGCTGGTCAGGTCCTCGGCCATCTGGGTGACCTTGGGCGGATGGACCTCTTTCTGCGGTACCAGCTGTCCGACGTAGGTGTAGAAGCCCGTGGTGGCCACGGTCAGCACCGCGATCCGGAGGGTGATCGGGATCTTCATGACGGCGACTCGGAGGGCGAGAGGTCCCCGCCCTCGGGGCCCGCCGCGGGCGCCTCGACGGGCGTCGCGGCCTTCCTGTGCGACAGGGCGGCGAGCCAGAAGATGAAGCCGATGAACAGGAAGAAGATGAGCACCGTCACCGACACCACCGTGGTGGCGAAGCCCAGGGTCGGCGTGAAGGCGTCCGGCGAGGTGTCGCGGACGACCCCGAAGACGTGCCAGTCGAGCCGCAGCCCGGAGCGCACGTAGCCCATCAGGCCCATGAGCCAGGTGAAGGTGACGGCGAGGAAGATGAGCACGTACTGGGCGCGGGCCGGGATCTGGCCCCACCGGGTCTCGCCGATCTTCTTGGCGCCGCGCAGCAGGAAGATGTCGATCCCGGTCACCAGGATCATCGCGCCCAAGACCGAGCCCACCTGGTAGACCGAGAAGCCGATCCGCACCTTGGCCTCCACGAAGTAGCCGTAGATGCCGTAGAAGATGACGATCGACGAGGCGGCGACGAAGATCAGGAACTGGACGAGGTTGCCGATCTTGGCCCACGAGACGGTGGGGATCTTGCCGCCGCGCCGGTAGAGGAGGAACGAAACGTAGGTGGTCAGGATCAGGATGTTGACCGCCGTGTTCTTCGCGCTCATCACCCCCAGGTAGCCCAGGACCGGGTGGGTCGCCCCGCCCATCTGCTGGATCTCCTTGACCGTCGAGAGGATCGAGTGGGGCGTCGCCCAGACCGCGAAGCAGAGGGTGATCAGCGCCAGCAGGTACTTGATGTAGCCGCGGAAGCGCTCGGCGCCTTCGATCCGCCCCATGCCCAGCCAGAGGTAGTAGTTGGCGGCCAGGAAGAGGTTGCCGATCAGGATCGCCTGGATGATGAAGAGCCAGGAGAACGCGCCGCCCATCATCGTCAGGCCCATGGTCTGCGAGAAGGCGTAGATCTCCGAGGCCAGCCAGTAGCCGGCGAAGGGCAGCGGCAGCAGCGCCGCGATGGCGATGAAGTTGCCGATGTAGCCCATCCAGTCGTAGTGGGCGCGCTCCTCGTCGGTCTTCGCCTTCAAGAACTGAAACGCGGCGTAGGCGCCCGCCACCGAGCCGCCGAAGGCGACGTTGGCGATCAGCCGGTGGACGTTGATCGGCATCCAGGTGTAGTTGTGGACCGCGTCCCAGGTCGAGAGGACGGCGCCCTTCTCCGACACCCCGTTGGGGGTCATCATGAAGGTCAGCCAGGCGTTGGCGATGAACATGATGCCGGTGCCGACGAGGTTGAGCATCAGCCCCAGGAAGAGGTGGACGCGCGCCCCGACCTTCCCCCACGAGTAGTAGTAGGTGTAGAAGAACGCCGCCTCGGCGAAGAGCAGCAGCACGTAGGGCAGGAAGGTCGGCGAGAAGACCGACATCAGGTAGTTGGTGAACTTCGGGTACAGGATGATGAGCATGAAGGTCAAGACACCGCCGAACGCCGCGGTCAGGGCGAAGGCGGGCGACAGCAGGCTGATGAACTCGTAGGCCAGCTTGTCGTAGCGCGGGTCCTTCGTGCGGTACCCGATGAACTCGATGATCAGGGCGAACAGCGGCACCGCCAGGACGAAGGCGGCGAAGAGCAGCTTGATCTGGGCGACGATCCAGATCGCCACCCGGCTGCCGATCACCGGGAAGCGCCGGTACTCGGCCTCCACGTAGGGCTTGGTCTTGGCCGCCTCGGCCTCCTTCGCGGCCCGCGCCTCGAGGGCCTGGGCGTGGGGCGTGGGCGGCGCTTGGCGGACCTCGATCGGCGACTGGTAGGCGAGGCGGGCGTTGAACACCTGGGCGGCCTTGGCGACGACCAGGCCGGCCACGATCAGCAGGACCACCAGGAGGAAGACCTTCTTGGCGCTCACGGGGCCTCTCCTTGGGTGGCCTCGCCCCCGGCCGCCGGAGGCGCGGGCGTCGGCGCGGTGCCGGCGGCCGCCCCGCCGCTCGCGGCCGCCGCGGCCTGGAGCTCGCGGACGTGGGCGATGATCGCCCAGCGGTCGGCGACCGGCACCTGGTAGGCGTACGAGGGCATCAGGCCGAAGCCGTGGGTGATGACGTCGAAGATGTAGCCGTCCGGGGCCTGGACCAGGCGCTCCTGGGTGAGGTCGGCGGTGGCGACCCCCGCTCGCTCGCGGAGCATGCTCTGGCCGGAGCCGTTCTCGGCATGGCAGGGCTGGCAGTAGATGGCGTAGCGCTCGGCGCCGCGGGACAAGAGCTCGGGGTCGACCGGGATCGGGCCGTGGGCGACCGGGTCGCCGGCGGTGGTCTTGCCGGTGTGGAGGGCGGCGTTGGGGTAGAGCTCGCCGCGGGCGACGGTGCCGGGGACGGGGTCGCGCTCGGTCTTGCCGTCGGCGAAGAAGGGGCTCTCGGACTGGGACTTGGCTTTGGGCTGGTCGTCCATGTTCGGGTTCAGGTGGATGGGCGGCCGGGACGAGGTGGAGCCGCGGGTGCAAGCCGTCAGGGCCAGGGCCGCGCCCAAGCACGTTGTTGCCAGGAGGACCGTCATGGAGCTGGCGACGGCGCGGCGGCGGGTCGCTCTCCGGCGGCGGACTGCGCCGGCGGAGAGCGACGCAGCCTCCACGCCTGCGTTCGACCGGCGGTTGTGACGTCGGGCACGGCCTCCGGGGCTGGGAGCCTCGGTGCGTTGCACCTCGCCTCGGCCTGGGGAGAGGGGAGATCGGCGTTCGGTGCCCTCCTCGGCGCGGTCCCGCTCATGCTTTGCCCCACTGGGGGTTGGGGTTTCTGAGCTTGGCCTGGTAGGTGGTCCGGGGGCGGTTGTTGAGCGCGGCGAGGAGGGTGTAGTTCCTCGGGTCGCGGCGTTCTTTCGAGACGCGGCTCGCGGGGTCGTTCTTGTCGCCGAAGACGATGGCGTCGGCGGGGCAGGTCTGCTGGCAGGCGGTCTTGATCTCGCCGTCCGCGAGCGGCCGGTCGGCGCGCTTCGCCCGGATCTTGCCCTCCTCGATCCGCTGGATGCAGTAGGTGCACTTCTCCATCACGCCGCGCGAGCGCACCGTGACCTCGGGGTTCATCGCGAGCTGCACCAGCTCCGGGAGGTCCTTGGTGTAGTTGAAGAAGTTGAAGCGGCGGACCTTGTAGGGGCAGTTGTTCGAGCAGTACCGCGTGCCGATGCAGCGGTTGTAGACCATGGCGTTGATGCCTTCGGGGTCGTGGACCGTCGCCGCCACCGGGCACACCTCCTCGCAGGGGGCGTTCTCGCAGTGCATGCAGGGGACGGTCTGGAAGACCACCTCGGGCTCGGCCTCGTCGGGGCCGGAGAAGTAGCGGTCGACGCGCAGCCAGAGCATCTCGCGGCCGTTGGCCACCTGCTTCTTGCCGACCACCGGGATGTTGTTCTCCGCCTGGCAGGCCGCGACGCAGGCGTTGCAGCCGGTGCAGGTGGCGAGGTCGATGGTCATCGCCCACTGGTGGCCCTCGGCGTAGGACTGCGGCTCGCGCCAGAGCGCGGGCGGCTCGTGGGCTTCGGCCGTCTCGCCGCGCTCGCCCGGCTCGCCCCGGAAGAGCCCGGGCTTCGCCCGGTACTCGGCGAGGCTCGCCTCGCGCACCACGTCCCGGCCCTCCATCGACCAGTGCTCCTGGGTCTGCGCCAGGGCCTCGCGGCGGCCGGTCTTCGCCACCTGGACGCCGGTCGCGAAGAGGCCGGCGTGGGCGCCCATCAGGGGATAGGCGTTCGCGCCGACGCCGTCGCCCACCCGGCCCGCCGCGGTGCGGCCGTAGCCGAGCTCGATCGCCACCGTGCCGTCGGCGGTGCCGGGCTGCACCCAGACCGGCGCCTCGATCGACCGGTCGCCGGAGCTCAGGCGCACGACGTCGCCGCTGTCGACGCCGAGCTGGTCGGCCGTCGCCCGCGACACGCAGGGCGGCGTTGCCCCACGAGATGCGGGTGAGCGGGTCCGGCTGCTCCTGGAGCCAGGCGTTGTTCGCCCAGCGCCCGTCGTGGACCGACGGCGAGAGGAGGAAGACGACCTCGAGGCCGCCCGCGACCGGCCCCGGGGGCGGCGGCGCGGGGCGTCCAGGGAGCGCGGCCGCGGGAGTGGGTGCCGGGCCCGCGCCGGCCGGGGCGACGCCGTCGTGGAGGACCTTGCGCCAGGCCGACCCGAGGTCGATCGCCGCGGGGAGGCTCGCGCCCCAGGTCTCGCGCACCAGGTCGTAGCCGGCCTTGGTCCCCGCGGGAGCGCCGGTCGCGTCCGGGCCGGCCGTCTCGCCCACCAGGATGGCGAGGACCTCGACGTCGCTCTTCGCGTCGAAGAGCGGCGCGATCAGCGGCTGGACGACGCTCGCCGTGCCGTCGGCCGAGCGGGCGTCCCCCCAGGCTTCGAGGAAGTGGCTCCGCGGCAGGGCCCACTCGGCGCCGGCCGAGGTCTCGTTCGGCCGCGACGTCAGGTGGACCAGGTGGGGGACCTTGCGCAAGGCGTCGGCGAAGTCGAGCTCGCCCGGCGCGTCGTAGGCCGGGTTGCCGCCCAGGACGACCAGTGTCTCGATCCGGCCCGTGGCCATCGCCTGGGCGAGCTCGGCCAGGTCCGCCACGCGCCCCCAGGCGACGTCGTCCGGCTCGTGGAGGGTGACCGTGGTCCCCACCGCGCCGAGCGCCGCGTTGATCCGGTGGACCATCGCGTGGACCGCGGGCGGCTGCCGGCGGCCGGCGATCACCAGGGCGCCGGACCCGGCGGCGCGGAGGTCCTCGGCGATGACGTCGAGCCGCGCGCGCGCCTCGGCGGGCAGGGTGCCGCCCGCGCCGCCCGCCCCTTCCGCCGCGCCCAGGCGCCGGCCGAGCTCGGCGGCGAAGGCGGCAATCCGCGAGGCCGCGAGCCGCACCCGGTGGTCGGCGTTGGCGCCGGTCAACGAGAGCGCCGGCTCGACCGCGTAGAGCCGGTTCATCCGCCCCGACTCGCCCGCCCGGCGGCCGCGCGCGAATCCGCGGGCGTTGGCGAGCGCCTCCCCTTCGGTCAGGAGCGGGTCGGCGTCGAGGGCGAGAATGGTCGTGGCGTGCTCGAAGTGGTGGACCGGCCGCATCGGGCGTCCGGTCGCCTGCTCGATGCCGGCGAACACGCTCTCCTCGCCGGCCGGCTCCCAGGTCACCCGGCGCGCCGCCGGGAAGCGCTCGGCGAAGCGGCGGGCGAGGCGCGCCGTGGTCGGCGAGGCGTGGGCCTCGGTGAGGAGCGCCAGGCGCGCGCCGTCGCCCGCCCCGGCGGCCACCTGGGCCCACGACTTGGCGAAGTCGTCCCAGGTCGCCTCCTTCCCCTCCTCGGCCTGCGCGGTCCCGGCGCCGGGGGTGTGCCTCACCGCCCGCAGGCGGTCCGGGTCGTAGAGGTCGAGGATCGCCGCCTGCATCCAGGTCGAAGCGGCGCCGCCGGAGGCCGGGTGGAGCTCGTTGCCCTCGATCTTGGTCGGGCGGCCCTCGTGGCTCTCGACCACCACACCGAACGCGTGGGTGCCGAGCGGCATGGTCGAGGCGTAGCGCTCGGGCAGGCCGACGATCCGCCCCTCGGGAGGGTGGACGTAGGGCACGATGTGCGCTTCCGGGCGGCGGCACGCGGTCAGGCCCGCGAGGCCGAAGGAGGCGCCCATCAGGCCGAGCAGGGTCCGGCGGGTGACGCCCTTGGGGATCTCCGAGGCGCCGACCGGGAACTCCCGCTCGAGCCAGTTCCGCCCGTCTCCGCGCTCGCCGGAGGCGATCTCGCCCCGGATCCGGTCGCGGAGACCGGGATCGACGCCCGGCGAGTCGAGCAGCCGCTCGACGCTTCGCCAGTAGCGCTTGCCGGTCGGCGCGCCGGCTTCCTGTACCGTGTCGTGATCCGCGTCCGTCATCTTCCCTCTCAGCGGTGGCAGCCGGTGCAGGCGACGGGGGGCCGGATGTGCCGCTCCTCGATCACCCGGCGGGCGTACTCGATCTGGTCCGGAGGGGCCTTCCACTCCGTGTTCGTGATCTGGTCCGGCCGGCGCAGGAAGGGCGCCGGGTCACGGTGGCACTCGAGGCACCAGCCCATCGACAGCGGCTTGGCCTGGGTGATCACCTCCATCGACCGGACGTCGCCGTGGCAGGTGGAGCAGCCGACGCCGGAGCGGATGTGCATGCTGTGGTCGAAGTAGGCGTAGTCCGGCAGCTTGTGGACCCGCACCCAGCGCATCGGGTCGCCGGTCGAGAAGCTCTGGCGCAGCGGCTCGAGGCTCGCCAGGTCCTGGCCCACCAGCCGGTGGCAGTTCATGCACACCTGGGTGGGCGGCACCGAGGCCACCGCCGACACCTCGACGCCCACGTGGCAGTAGCGGCAGTCGAGCTTCAGGTCGCCGGCGTGGAGCTTGTGGCTGTAGGCGACGGGCTGCTCGGGCCGGTAGCCGACGTCGGTGTACCAGGGCGAGAAGTAGTACCAGGCGAAGAGCGTCGCGAGCGCACCACCCAGCACCACCCCGATGACCAGCATCAAGGGCACCTTGTTGGCCTTCTCTGGGAAGATCTGAGCCACAGACGTCGTTCGCCCGTCGTCCGCCGGCGGGCCCGGTGCTGCTGCCAGCTATCCTGGTCCCGAGTTCTTCAGAGATCGCGTTGTCGACCTACCCTTTGGAGCGGGGGTGAGGATAGCGACGGTCCCGAGGGGTGTCAAGGCACGCTTCGGCACCCCCCTGAGAGACGGCGATTTGGGGCCGCCGGGCTCCGTCGCGAGCCCCCTCGGCAGCCCGCCCGGGTGGGTAGGTCGGAAGGCGCGGGAGGCCGGTCAGTCGAGGTACCCGACCGCCCGGAGCTCATCGAGGGTCTCCCGGCGGATCCGCTCGAGCTCCTCGGGCGGCGCGTCGCCGGCGCGGGCGGCGCGCAGGCGTCCCACCGCTTCGTGCAGCTCGGCGAGGCCGGCCTGGAGGCTCGCGGCGACCTCCGGGCTCCGGTCCGCCAGGTCGTCGCGCTCGCCCGGATCGGCGATGTAATCGCAGAGCTCGGGTGGCTGGTCGGCGGTGCCGCCGATGAGCTGATACCGCCCGCGGATCACCGACTCGCGCTCCAGGCGGTCGGGGCTCGCCACGAAGAGGAGCCGTCGGCGTCGTGCGGTCGGCTGGCCCCTCAAGAGGCCCTGGAGGCTCCGCCCCGGGGTGCCGGAGAACCCGTCCACGCCGAGCCACTCGGCCAGGGTCGGGACCAGATCCACGTGAGAGACCGGCCGGGAGATCCGCCGGCCGGGCTCGACGCCGGGCCCGGCGATGAGCAGCGGCACGTGCACGAGCTCCGTGTAAAGCGCAACCCCGTGGAGAAACTCGCCATGATCGCCGAAGGCCTCGCCGTGGTCGGAAGTGAAGATCACCACCGTGTGGTCCGCGGCGCCGGAGCGGCGCAGGGCCTCGAGCAGGAAGCCCACGCGCTCATCCACGCTCTCGACCTCCCGGCGGTAGAGGGTGCGCAGGAACTCGATCTCCTCAGCGGAGAGTTTGCCCACCTCGGCGCGCAGCTTCCGGAAGCCATGAGTCGGGCGGTTGATGTGTCCCAGGCCGGTGTAGTAGGCGAGCGTCCGGGGCAGGCCGGAGGCGTCCGCCCGATCGAGGAACGGCTCGGGCGGGCGATACGGCGCGTGGGGATCGTCGATCCAGTGGACCTGGAAGAACGGCTCGTCGGCGGCGACCAGGGCCGACAGGCTCCATGCGAGGGGGCGGTAGCGCTCGTCCCGCTCGACGAACCCCAGGGGCGGATCGAGCCGTCCCAGGCGCTCGAGTATCTCGCCGACTCGTCGCGGGCCGGGCCTGGGTAGCTCGATGCCCTGGAGCGCCTGCGCCTGGAGGGCGACGCCGTTCTCGAAGACGCCTTGGACCCGATAGCCGCGATCGCGCAGCCGCTCGGCGAGCAAGGTCTCGCCGGGCGGGACGACGTAGTACTTCCCTTCGGCTTCGGAGTCGTCCGTCCGGCGGAAGACCGCGGGGTACTGGCCCGTAAAGATCGCCACCGAGGAAGGCAGCGTCCATGGGGCCGCGGAGAAGGCGTGCTCGAAGAGCGCGCCGCGCCGGGCGATGCCGCAGATGTTGGGGGTGGCGGCCGGTCCGCCGTAACAGCTCAGGACGTCCGCCCGCAAGGCGTCCGAGACGATCAGGAGCACGTTCAGCTTCGGCGCGGTGCCGCAGCCGAGAGCTCCGCTCGCGAGGAGCGTGCACGAGACGAGGAGGAGCTTGGTGAGGAGGCGCTTCATCGGAGGGCGATCCCGCGGCTCCGGACCGGTTCGGGACCGTCCGAGGATACAGGAGGCCTCGAGTGGCGATCAGCACGCGAGCGGGAGCGCGATCAGCCGGGTCCGGGGTCCCGAAACATCCTCGTCCGCCGCCTGGCGGGCGATCCGCTCGTACCAGTTCGTCACGGGCAGGGCTTCCTCGCTCACCAGCTCGTCAAAGGTCCGGCGGCAGAGCGCCCGGAACTCCGCCCCCAGGTGATGGCGCCAGCGCTCGGCGCAGGTGGCGAGGGTCTCCCGGCGGATGTCGCCCAGGACATAGCGGCGTGGAAAGCCGTACTGCACCGGCACGAGCGTGCCGTCGGTCTCGACGATCAGCGGCGAGAGCTGCCGGGCGAGCGGCACCGGCCCGTCCGCCTCCGCCTCGGGCTCGGCGAAGGCCCGCGAGGGTTCGGCCCGCAGGACCTCGCGGTCGGCGAGGTCGAGCTGCACGCGTAGGCGCGTGCCGACCGAGCGCTGGAGCTCGAGCGCCGCGACGTAGGCCCAGGCTGCCTCGGTGGCGTCGGGCCGCTCGTCCGCTAGATTCTCTCGGGCGCGGCCGGCGAGCTCCAGGGGATGGATCTGGAGGAGCCTGGCGCCCTGCTCGAGGCAGAAACCGGCCACCCAGTCGAGCTCGTCCAGGTTGTACTGGGTGAGGGTGAAGATGAATCCGAAGGGAAGCCCGGAGCGCCGCACCCCGTCGAGCCGTGAGGCCATGGTCTCGAAGGCGCGCGACGAGGCGCGGAAACGGTCGTGGGACTCGGGGACGCCGTCGAGGCTGATCGCCAGCAGGTCGGTCACGCCGGCGAGCGCGTCCAGCCGGCGCTCGTCGAGCAACATGCCGTTCGTGGTGACGGTGGTGGTGAGACCGAGCGACTTGGCGTGCTCCAGCACCTCGTGGAGCTCGGGGTAGAGCAGCGGCTCGCCGCCCGAGAAGCCCACCACCGTGTAACCCTCGTCGCGGGCGTCGGAGAGCAGCCGCCGCACCAGCCCCGGCTCGAGCCGGGCGTCCTGCTCGGGACCCGAGGAGGAGTAGCAGTGCAGGCAGCGCAGGTTGCAGCGCCGCGTCGGATGGATCTGGAGGATCCTGAAGCGGCCGGTCGGCCCGGCGGCGTCCCCGTGCAACGTCGTGCCCTCAGTGACCCAGGCTCTGGAAGCGGATCCGGTAGATGTCCGGGATCGGGATGCCGTACGGGAAGATCTCGATCCCGAGCCGGAGCCCCAGCTTGGTGCTGATCAGCTCGGTCGCCTTGCCCAGGCGCTTGCCGTCGACCTCGACGGTGCCCGCGAAGGCGTCCGGCCGGGGCTGCCCCTTGCACTCCCAGTCGATGATCTTGTAGTCGTTCTCCCGGAGGACCGAGATCACCTTCTCGAGATCTGCCTCCTCGAAGGTGCACCGCGCGCCGATCTGCTGCTTGAGCTTGTCCGAACCTCGTGTCGCCATGGAATCTCCTCTCTGGTGTCGCCCCGGTCGGGCGCGTCCGGCCGGTCGCCGGCCGCGGCCCTTCCAGGTGGAGAGAGGAACGAAGTGGCGGCGGGGAATCCCTCACCGCGGGGCCGGCGAGGTCACCGGAACGCCAAAAGCCGGGGAACCCGGGGAAGGGGGGCGTCAGTCCGAGATCGGTGGGGCGGGGGTGCGGACGACGACCACCGTGACCCGGCGGTTCTGCGCCCGCCCTTCGGCGGTGGAGTCGTCGGCGACGGGAGCCGCCGAGCCGAGCGGCACGACACCCATCGCGTCGAGCGGCACGCCCCGCCGGCGGTGGAGGTAGCGCTCGACGGTCTTGGCCCGCAGCTCGGAGATCCGCAGGTTCGCCGCCTCGCTGCCGGTCCCGTCGGTGTGGCCCTGGAGCTCGAGGTAGTAGGTCGAGCGGTCCGCCAGCAGGCGCCGGTACATCTCGTCGAGGCGGCTGCGCGAGCCGTCGGCGAGCGTGGTCGTGCCCGGGTCGAAGCGAACCTCGACCACACTGTCGTCCTGCTCCTGGCTGGTCGGCTCGGCGACCGCTACGCGCTCGACCTGCTCCTCGCGCTCACGGGTCACGTCCACCGCGGGAACCGTAGAAGAGGGCGCGGGCGCGGCGGCGACCGCCGGCGGCTCGGCGCTCGAGGGTTCGGGAGCGGGGTGCGACGTCGTGCTGCACGCCGCCGCCAGGAGCCCTACGAGGAGGAGTCGCTTTCTGGCACGCATGACCGTCATCTCTTCGATCGTGTCCCCCGACCCCCGTCAATCGAGCAAGCGCCATGCCAGGAGGGGCTCCTCGGCGCGTGGAATACCGGGCGTGGCCGGTGCCTTGCAGGAACGGGAGCGCGGCGGCGCGCGCTCCATGGCTCATTTGCCGGCGCGTGGCCGCCCGAGCCCGCGCGCGTCCGGCCGCCGGCTCGCTCCCCGATCCGAGCGACCATGAATCGTAGACAATTCCTCAAGAGTGGAATTCTTGCCGGGGCGGGTCTGGTCGCCGCGCCGATGATCAACCTCGGCCGCGTGCGGCTGTTCGCCGATCAGCGGGACCGGGAGATCGAGATCTCGACCGCGGCCGCGGACCTGGTGCTGGGCTCGACGGCGATCGACATGCTCGGTCTGCTGACCCTCGACTGGGACGAGCTCTTCGGATGGTTCGAGCGGCCGAGCCGGTTCCGCGAGCCCGACTACCGCCTGCTCGAGCGCTCGGGCGTCAACGTGTTCTATCCCGCGGTCGACACCAGCCAGCGCGACGCCTACAGCGCGGCCCTGCGCTGGATGGCCGGCTGGAACCACCTGCTGGGGGCCACGGGGTGCTTTCTCTCCAGGATCGACGCGCCCTCCGATCTCGACCGGGTGCCCAAGGAGGGCGACGTCGGCATCATCCTCGGCTTCCAGAACGCCAATCACTTCCGGACCGTCCTCGACGTGCAGGCCTTCTACGCCCTGGGACAGCGGGTCTCGCTGCTCACCTACAACTCGGCCAACCGTCTGGGCAGCGGGGCCTACGTCCGGGGGGACCGCGGGCTCACCCGGTTCGGCGCCGAGGTCGTGGCCGAGATGAACCGCCTGGGCATGGCCGTCGACGTCGCCCACTGCGGCGAGCGCACCAGCCTCGACGCCATCGCCGCCTCCCGGCGGCCGGTGCTGGTGACCCATTCGAACTGCAAGGCGCTGGTGCCCGGCCACCCGCGCTGCAAGTCGGACCGGGTGATCCGCGCGATGGCGGCTTCGGGCGGCGTCATGGGGATCACCGTGGTCCGCGCGTTCGTGAGCCACAAGGCGCACCCGACGATCGAGGACGTGCTCGACCACTACGTGCACGTGGCGCGGCTCGTGGGCGTCGAGCACCTCGGGGTGGGCAGCGACACCGACGTCACCGAGATCAAGCCCGGGACGGGGCGGATCAACCCGTTCTACGACATCCCGGGTCTCGATCCGGTCGCCCGTCTCTTCCAGATCACCGACGGCCTCCTGCGCCGCGGCTTTTCGAAGCGCTCGGTCGAGCTCGTCCTGGGCGGCAACTTCCGCCGCGCCTTGGGAGAGATCTGGCGCGAGGCACCCGCCAGCGTGGTGGCGGGCGAGGCCAAGCGCCGCGATCCGTTCTGCCCGGCACCCCGCCCGGTCGTTCCGAGGTGAGCTCCGGGCCCCTCCCGCGGGCTCAGCGCAGGGTCTCGAGCGGGTCGACCCGCGCCGCGCGCCGCGCCGGGAGCCAGCTCGCCAGGAGGGCGAGCAGAGCCGCGCCGGCGCCGCCGGCCGCGAAGGTCAGCGGGTCGACGGGCGCCACGCCGTAGAGCAGCGTGGCCATCAGCCGGGTGAGCGCGAAGGCCGCGACCAGCCCGACCCCGACGCCGACCGCGGCGAGCGCGAGGCCATGCCGGAGGACCAGGCGGCGGACGTCTCGGCGCTGGGCGCCGAGCGCCATGCGCACCCCGATCTCGCGGTTGCGCTGGGCGACCACGTAGGAGGTGACGCCGTAGATCCCCACGCCGCCGAGCAGCAGGGCGGTGATCGCGGCGATGGCGAGCATCACGAGGGTGAAGGAGGTCCGCGCCATCGAGTGGGAGAGGATCTCGTCGAGGGTCTGGACCTCGGCCACCGGCAGCCGAGGGTCGACCGACCAGACGGCCGAGCGCGCCTCGGAGAGGAGGCTCGCCGACCCGGCGCGCGGCGAGCGCAGCACGTAGGCCATCGAGCGCGGCACGTAGAGGTCCTCGGTCCAGAACTCGGCGATGGCCATCGGCCAGTAGACGACGCTCACCGCGTCCCGGTCGACGCCGTCGTCGCGGACGTCGCCCACGACCCCGACGATCTCGCGCCAGGGCGAGTCGGGGTTGATCCGGATCCGCTTGCCCACCGCGGCGGCCGGGCCTTTCCAGAACTCGCGGGCGAAGTTGGCGGTGACGACCGCCACGTTGGCGGCGCTCGTGGACGTCCGCCCACGAGATGCCGCGGCCGGCGAGGAGCGGGTTGCCCATGGTCTCGAAGTAGCCGGGGGCGACCCACTTGTAGCGCCGCAGCGGCGGGATCTGTCCCTCGGGCAGGGGGTGGTCCTCGACGAAGATCGGATCGTTCGAGTCGTGCCGGTCCATGGTCACCGAGGAGCTCATCCCCGCCGAGACGACGCCCGGCAGGTGGCGGAGCTTCTCGAGGATCTGCTCGTGCATCAGGGCCACCTCGGCCGGCTTGGCGACCTCGGCCTCGGGGATCGGTGCGCGCAGGGTGAGCACCTGCTCGGGATCGGTGAAGCCCGGGTCGGACGTCGCGCAGGGCGAGGAAGCTCCGCACCATGAGGCCGGAGCCGATCATCAGCACCAGGGCGAGGGCGACCTGGGAGGCCACCAGCAGGTCGCGGGCGCGGCGGCTGCGGGTGCCGCCGGTGCCCGAGCGGCCTTCCTCCTTGAGGGCCGCCACCATGTCGGCGAGCTTGAGGCGGGCGACGGGCAGGAGACCGAAGACGAGCGGCGCGACGACCGAGAGGGCGAGGGCGAAGGCGAGCACCGTCGGGTCGAGAGTGATCTCGTCGAGCCGGGGCAGGCCCCGCGGATCGAGCGCCACGAGCAGGCGCAGGCCGGCCGAGGCGAGGCCGACGCCGGCGACGCCGCCGGCCAAGCCGAGGACCAGGCTCTCGAGGAGGAGCTCGCGGGCGAGCGAGCGCCGGCCGGCCCCCAGGGCGGCGCGCAGGGCGAGCTGCTGGTGGCGGGCCTCGGCGCGCACCAGGAGGAGGTTGGCGACGTTGGCGCAGGCGACGAGGAGCACGATCCCCACGGTGCCGAAGAGCACCCAGAGGACCTTGCCCACGTCCCCCACGACGTCCTGCTTCAAGAGGTGGACGTCGGGGCCGAGGCGGGCCTGCACGACCATCTCCTTGCTGAACCCGGGCGGCATCGGGAAGCGGTCGATGGCCATCGGGATCATGCGCGCGACGTCGGCGTTCGCCTGCTCCACGCTCACGCCGTCGCGCAGGCGCGCGACCCCCTGGTAGCTGAAGTTGCCGAAGAAGATCTCCTTGCGGTCGAGGCGGAAGGGCAGGTAGAGGTCCGGGTGGTAGTCGAGGAAGCGGGTGTCGGCCGGCAGGACTCCGATCACCGTGCGCGGCTCGCCGTCGACACTCAGCGCCTGGCCGAGGACCCCCGGATCGCCGCCGAAATGGCGGCGCCAGTAGCCGTTGGCGAGCACCACGGTCTCGGGCGTGCCGGGGGAGTCGTCCTCGCGGGTGAAGAGGCGGCCGAGCTCGGGCTCGATTCCCAGGAGTGGCAGGGTGCCGTCGGTCACCCGCATCGCCTGGACGACCTCCGGCTCGGCCCGGCCGGTCACGGTCACCCGGCCGTTGTCCCACAGGCCGGTGTCGACGAAGGTCTGGCTCTCCTCGCGATAGGTGAGGTAGAGGGCGGGGGCCTGGTTGAGCTGCTTCCAGCCCAGCCCCGGCGCCTCGTGCCAGACGCCCACCAGGCGGTCCGGCCGCGCGAACGGCAGCGGTTTCAAGAGCACGCCGTGGACGACGCTGAAGACGGCGACGGTGGCGCCGATGCCGAGGGCCAGGGTGAGCACCGAGGTCAGGGTGAAGGCGGGCGCGCGCCCGAGGCTCCGGAGGACGTAGCGGAGCTGCTTGAGCAGGAGGTCCATGGCATCTTCCCTCGTCGTCGACGGTGGTCCGATTCGCCCCGCAGCAGGGGCCGGTATCGAGCTTTACGCCGGGACGGGGCGAGAGGTTACAGGCCGGGGGGAGGTCTCGGACTCCGGACCGGCATGCCGTTCGGGGCCGGCTCGGACCGCGAGGGGTTCCGGCGGCGGACTGCGACCGGCGGAACCCCTCCCGGCACCGAGCCTCCGTGCCACCGGACTCCGCGCGTGCCCCTACCGCGCCGGACGACGGTATCGAAGAGAAACGGTGGAGGTGGAACGACGAACAGCGGGTGGTGGAGAGCTGGGGCGCGGCTACGCGAAGAGCTCGGCCAGGGGGATCTCGAGGCCGGGGAAGAGGGGGCTCTCGAGGACGTCGCCAGTTTCGAGGGAGAGCTCGGCGGCGCGCCGGTAGCGGCCGTCGCCGCCGGGGCGGAAGACCTTGACGGTTTCCAATACCGGGTCGACGATCCAGTACTCGGGCACGCCGTGGCGCTCGTACAGGTGGCGCTTCGTCACCTCGTCGCGCCGGCGGGTCGACTCCGAGAGGATCTCCACCGCCAGGTCGGGCGGGCCCTGGAGGTTTGCTTCGGTGATCCGGGCGAGGTGCGCGCGCGCGATGAAGAGGAGGTCCGGCTCTACCACGTCGGTGTCGGTCAGGACGACGTCGAGCGGAGCCGCGACCAGGCGCCCCAGCAGGTGCTCGTGGACGAAGGTACCCAGGATCCGCGAGAGGTTGGAGACGACGAACTGGTGCTTGGAGGCGGGTGACGGCGTCACGTGATGCTCCCCCCCGATGAGCTCGTGACGCTTCCCGTCCTCCGGCATGTGGCGGAGGTCTTCGTACGTCAACTTGAGCGGGCTGGCTACGCTGGTCATTTCAGGGCATCGTAGCAGAGGCTGTGCGATCCCCCGGGAGACGTGTTCCCTCCCGCATCTGGCGATCTCAGAGGCCGCCGAGGATCTCGCGGAGGCACGCGAGGCTGGCGGGGAGCCCGTCGCGCCAGAGCCAGGCGACGTCGATCCAGAAGCCGGGGACGACGGCGCTCTTCCCGCACCAAACAGGAGGTCCGGCTCCGGCGCCCAGCGCTCGTCGAGGTGCATGGGGAAGCGCGAGCCGTAGACCTCGGCCCCGCCGCGCTCGTCAGATCCGGGCCTGGACGGTGTAGAGCTTGTGGTAGCGGCCGCCGGCCTTCATCAGGTCGTCGTGGCGGCCGCGCTCGACGATCTGGCCCTTCTCGATCACCAGGATCAGGTCCGCCCGCCGGATGGTCGACAGGCGGTGGGCGATGACGAAGGTGGTGCGCGCCCGGAGCAGCTCCTGGAGGCTCTGCTGGATGAACGCCTCGCTCTCGGTGTCGAGGCTCGAGGTCGCCTCGTCGAGGATCAGGATGCGCGGCTCGGCGAGGATCGCGCGAGCGATCGTCACCCGCTGGCGCTGGCCGCCCGAGAGCTTGATGCCGCGCTCGCCGATCACCGTCTCGAGACCGTTGGGGAAGCGGTCGGTGAACTCGCTGACGAAGGCCCGGCGCGCCGCCTCGTCGACCTCCTCGGGCGTCGCGTCGGCGCGGGCGAAGAGGAGGTTCTCGCGGATCGTGCCGTCGAACAGGAAGTCGTCCTGGAGCACCAGGCCGAGCTGGCTGCGGTAGGAGGCGAGCCGCACCTCGGCCAGGTCGACGCCGTCGACCCGCACGCGCCCCTCGTCCGGAGTGAGGAACGAGGCGGCGAGCGCGGCGAGCGTCGACTTGCCCGAGCCCGAGCTGCCGACCAGCGCGATCACGGTGCCCGGCGGCGCCTCGAAGTCGATGTGGCGCAGCACCGGCTTGTCCGCCTCGTAGGCGAAGGAGACGTCCTCGAACCGGACGTGCCCGGCGACCGCCGGCATCTCGACCGTGCGCCGCGGGTCGTCGTCCTCGCCCGGCTGGCCGAGGAGCTCGGCCGTGCGGTCGAGCCCGGCGAAGGCCTCGGTCATCTGGGTGCCGATGTTGGCGAGCTGGACGATCGGGGCGACCAGGAAGCCGAGGAACAGGGTGAAGCTGAAGAGCTCGCCCACGGTCAGGCGCCCCTGGAGGATCAGCCGGCCGCCGTAGCCCATGATGAGCACGCCGGCGAGCCCCATGAAGAAGGTGCCGAGGCTGGTCACCGCCGCCGAGGTGGTGAGCGTGGTCCGGACGTTGTCGAAGATCCTGAGCACGCCGGACTCGAAGATCTGGCCCTCCTTCTCGATGGCGTGGAACCCCTTGATCACGCGGATGCCGCCCAGCGCCTCGGTCAGTCGCCCGGTGACCTCGGCGCGGATCGCGCCCCGCTCGCGAAACGCCGGGCGCAGCGTCTGGAAGGCGCGGGTCGACACCAGCCCGAAGAGCGCCAGCGGGACGATCGTCAGCACGGTCAGGATCGGCTGCAGGTGGATCAGGAAGCCGAGCGCCACGACCGCGGTCAGCACGCCGCCGACGAGCTGCACGAGCCCGGTGCCCACCAGGTTCCGGACCCCTTCGACGTCGTCCATGATGCGCGAGACGAGCTCGCCCGACTTGGTGTTCTCGAAGCTCCGGACCGGCAGCCGGAGGACGTGCTGCTGGACCTGGGAGCGGAGCTTCGCGATCAGCAGCTGGGCCTCGACCGAGAGGAGCCGGGTGAGCAGGAAGGAGGTGCCCGCCTGGAGGGTGACGGCGACCGCGACGGCGCCCAGGAGCGGCCAGAGCAGGGTCGCCTTGCCGCCGCGCAGGACGTCGTCGATCAGGTACTTGCTGGAGGCGGGCAGGACCAGCCCGCTCAGCCGGTTGACCAGGATCAGGAGCAGCCCGACGAGCACGAGCTTGCGGCGCGGCCAGATGATCTCGCGGAAGGCGCGGCGCAGGCTGGTGACGGTGGGCTTGGGCTTCTCGGCCATGGGGCTCGCAAGACTACCAGCCCGCGGCGCCTCCCGTGCGCCGGAAACCCGGCTCCCGGGGGGGGGCGCTACGAGCTCCCCGCGCCGGCACGGCGGATCGCCAGGTCCTCCAGGAAGAGGACGTCGAGGCCGGAGGCGAGGAAGGTCTCGATCGCCTCGCGCGGCGTCGCGACGATCGGCTGGCCGCGGACGTTGAAGCTGGTGTTCAGGACCATCTCGCGGCCGGTCCGCTCGCCGACCGCGACCAGCACGGCGTGGAAGTCGCCGTTGTCGGCGGGCGAGACCGTCTGCACCCGGGCCGAGCCGTCGACGTGGGTGACGGCGGGGAGCGCCGAGCGGTGCTCCGGGCGCACGGCGACGGTCGAGATCATGAAGGGCAGCTCGGTCTCCGCCGCCACCTCGAACCACCGGCTCACCTCGCGCACCGTCACCGCCGGGGCGAACGGCCGGAAGGACTCCCGCTTCTTGATCAGGGCGTTGATCCGGTCGCGCATGTCCGGCCCACCGGGGTCCGCCAGGATGCTCCGGTGGCCGAGCGCCCGGGGGCCGAACTCCATGCGGCCGCGGCACCAGGCGATCACCCGGCCGCGGGCGATCTCGTCGGCCGCGGCGGCGGCGGTCGCCGCGAGGCCCTCCAGGCGCTCCACCTCGATCTCCCCCCGGTGCGCCTCGAGCGCCCGCTCGATCTCGTCCGGCGCCGGCGCCGGCCCGTAGAACGGCACCAGGATTCTCCGGCTCTCGGCCTCCCCGCGGCGGGCCGCGCCGACCAGCGCGGCCCCGAGCGCGGCGCCGTCGTCGCCCGCCGCCGGCTGCACGAAGAGCTCTTCGATCCGGCCCGAGCGCTGGAGCTTGCCGTTCGCCGTGCAGTTGAGCGCCACGCCGCCGGCCATCGCCAGCCGCCCGAGGCCGGTCGCGCGGGCGAAGTGGCCGCAGACGTGGAGCATCGCGAGGTCGAGGCACTCCTGGAGCGCCGCCGCCACGTCGCGGTGCTCGTCGCCGATCGGGTCGTCCGGCGCGCGCGGCAAGACGAGCTCGGCCGCGAGCAGGCGCCGGGTCGCGGCGTAGGTCGCGCGCTCCTCGCGCGTGCGGTTGAGGTGCAGGGGCGGAATCCGCAGGGTGCCGTCCGGCAGCCGCTCGACCATCCGGGAGAAGGCGTCGCGGAAGCGCCCCGGGTCGCCGTAGGGGGCGAGGCCCATGATCTTGTACTCGCCGCTGTTGAACTCGAACCCCAGGTGCAGGGTGACCACCGAGTAGAGGATCCCGATCGAGTCGCGGGCCGAGATCTCGGCGAGCTTCTCGAGCCCCACGTCGCCGTCGTGCGCCCTCGGGCCGGCCCGATAGATCGAGGCGCCCTGGGTTTCGCCCATGCCGTCGACGACGGCCACCAGGCACTCGTCCCAGCCGGAGGCGAAGTAGGCGCTCGCGGCGTGGGCCAGGTGGTGCTCGACGTGGCGCACGCGGTCCGCGAAGCATGCGCCCAAGTGGCGGACGACCTGCGAGCGTACCGCCTCAGGAGAGAGCACCTCGCGGTAGAGCTCGGCCGAGAGCGGGTCGAGCTGATAGGCCGCGCGGTACGGCCCGTAGTCGAACCCGTGGGCGAGCTCGTCGATCCCGTCCGGCGCGAGCCCGGCCTCGGCCAGGCAGTAGGCGATGGCGCCCGCCGGGAAGGCCGCGGAGTGCTTGACGCGGTCGAAGCGCTCCTCGGCCGCGGCCGCCACCAGCTCGCCGTCGACCACCAGGGCGGCCGCGGCGTCGAAGCCCTGGCCGATCCGGTACTCGCGGGGGTCGAGCCCCGGCCAGTGCCGGCGCTTGAACGGAGCCGCCCCTTCGAACCCGCTGATGCCGAGGATCTTCATTGGAGGATTTTCATCTAGAGAAGCTTCGCCTCAGACCGACGAGGCGCCTGAATGTTTCCGGCGTCATGAGTCGTTGGTCCCCCGCCCATTGGCGCGTCTCGCGCCGGACGCGATGCAGACCCGGTGCCACGCGGGCTAGACTGGGCCATGGCCCGCCCGTTCAAGAGTCTCACCGAGCGGGAGATCCTCGCCCTGGCGATCACCGCCGAGGAGGAAGACTCCCGGATCTACGACGATTTCGCCGCCGGGCTGCGCGAGAAGTACCCGGCGACCGCCGCGGTCTTCGAGCGCATGCGCGACGAGGAGATCGGCCACCGCCGCCGCCTGACCGAGCTCTACCGGGCGCGCTTCGGTGAGCACATCCCGCTCGTGCGGCGCGAGGACGTCAAGGGGTTCGTGCGCCACAAGGCGCCGTGGATGGTCTGGCCCCGCGGCCTCGACGCCGTCCGCCACCAGGTCGAGGTGATGGAGCTCGAGGCCAAGCGCTTCTACCGCCGCGCCGCCCTCAAGTCGACCGACGCCGGCGTCAGGAAGCTCCTCGACGACCTGGCGGACGAGGAAAGCCGGCACGAGTCGCTCGCCGGCGAGCTGCTCGAGCGCAAGCTCACCCCCGCCGCGCGCGAGGAGGAGGAGGCGACTCGCCGGCGGCTGTTCGTGCTCCAGGTCGTCCAGCCCGGCCTGGCCGGGCTGATGGACGGCTCGGTCTCGACCCTGGCGCCGCTCTTCGCCGCCGCCTTCGCCACCCACAGCAGCCACGACGCGCTGCTCGTCGGCCTCGCCGCCTCGGTGGGCGCCGGGATCAGCATGGGGTTCGCCGAGGCGCTCTCGGACGACGGCGCCCTGACCGGCCGTGGGCACCCCTGGATCCGCGGCGTGGTCTGCGGCCTCATGACCGCCCTGGGCGGCCTCGGCCACACGCTGCCCTACATGATTCCCGACTTCCTGTATGCCACCGGCGTTTCGGTCGCGGTGGTGGCGGCCGAGCTGGCGGCGATCTCCTACATCCGCCACCGCTACATGGACACGCCGCTCCTGTCGGCGGCCTTCCAGGTGGTGGTGGGCGGCGTGCTGGTCTTCTTGACCGGCATCTTCATCGGCAGCTCGTGAGATCCCGGAGCCGCCAGAGCTACCAGATCCGCTCGACGGGGTAGGCGTCGAAGGACGGGTCGCGGCTCAAGAGGACCAGATTCTCGAACTGGGCCTGGGCGACCAGGAGGCGGTCGAAGGGATCTCTGTGATGCCAAGGAAGCGTCTCGACCCGGAGAGCATGCTCCGAGCGGACGGCGAGGAGGTTCGTGCGGGTCGCGGCGAGCTGCTCTTCGAGAAAGGCGGGCAAGGCCTCGGGAAGCTCGAGCTTGCCGAGGCTTCGCTTGATCGCCATCTCCCAGACGCTCGCCACGCTCAGGTAGAGCTCTCCCGCCGGAGCCTCGATCCGCTCGCGGGCCAGGGGGCCGAGCCGCGCCGGAGCGCTGCTCATCCAGAGAAACGTGTGGGTATCGAGGAGGTACCTGCCGTCACCGGTACTCATCGAAATCGGGGACGGGTGCGTCGAAGTCCTCGGAGATCCAGACCTGGCCGGCCGCCGTGCCGAGCCGGCGGCGGGGCCGGGCCTCTTCGACCGGAACCAGCTTGACCATGGGCTTGTTGGCCCGCGCGATGATCACCTCGCCGCCGTGGACGGCCTCGTCCACCAGCCGGGAGAGATGGGTCTTCGCCTGGTGAATGTTGACGATGCTCATGAGGCGGAGTATGACTTGGTCATGAGACTTAGTCAACCCACGAGCCCGGCAGCTCCCGGAGACCGGCCGGCGAGATGCCTCAGAACAGCTCGGGCTCGTCCTCGCCGTCGTCGCCGGCCGCGGCCGGTTCCGCCTCGCCTCCCGTCTCGGCGCCGGTGTCCTCGGCGTCCGCCGGCAGGTAGACGTAGCGCCCCAGCCCGCGCAGGTACTGGACCTCCGCCGGGCTCTGGCGGCGCTGGTTGCGGAACTGGTTGATCTTCGAGTCGAGGTCGTCGATGAAGTGGAGCACCAGGGCCTCGAGGGTCATCGGCTCGACCGGCGCGCCGTACTCGCGGCGCCCCTGGTGCGAGAGGACCAGGTGCTCGAGGTGGAGGGCCACGTCGGCGGGGAAGTCGGGGATCGCGGCGGTGCGCTCGCGCAGCAGGTCGCGGCCGATCACCACGTGGCCGACCAGGCGGCCGGCCAGGGTGTAGTCGTTGGCCGGCATCGCGCCGAGCTCGTAGACCTTCCCGAGGTCGTGGAAGAGCACCCCTACGAGCAGCAGGTCGCGGTCGAGCTCGGCGTAGTGGCCGGCGACCAGGATCGCCAGCTCGGCCATCGAGACCGTGTGCTCGAGAAGTCCCCCCAGGTAGGCGTGGTGCATGGCCTTGGCGGCCGGGTGCTCGCGCAGGGCGGCGCCGTGGAGCGCCAGGGCCTCCGCCGCCAGGCGGGCGAGCAGCGGCTTCTCGATCCGCTCCGGATAGATGGCGGTGAGGCGCTGCCAGAGGTCGCCGATGTCCTCGGGGGTGGACGGGATGAGCCGCGTCTCGTCGAAGCCGAGCTGGCGGTCCGCGTCGGTCGTCGCCCGGCACTCCTCGATCGCGATCTGGAGCTGGTCCTTGTAGCTCTTGACCAGGCCCCGGAAGGCCACGAAGCCGTGCGCGGCGTAGTCGCCGTGCAGCGCCGGCGTATCCGACCAGACCTTGGCCGAGATGCTCCCCGTGCCGTCGGCGAGGACCATGTCCAGGTAGTCCTTGCCGTTCCTGTCCTGGCGCATCTCCTTCTTGGCGAGCAGGGCGAACCCCTGCACCTGGTCCCCCGCCTCCCACATCGCGATCGGCTCGTTGACCCGTCTCGGCATGGCGGCCATCGTACCCGAAAGCGGGGCGGCTACCCATGGCACCCGGCTTGCGTTCACAATGGCGATCCCATGAGCCTCCCCTCGCGTACGCTCGTCGCCGTCCTCGCCCTCCTCGCGCTCGGCGCGCCGCGGCTCGCCGCGGCCGATCCGCCCTCGCTCTGGCCCGAGGAGCAGCGCGCCTTCTTCCTCGACGGCCCCGCCTGGCTCCTGGGCGAGGGCGAGCGGGCCTCGCTCGCCGAGATGGACGAGGCCGCCCGCGCCGACTTCATCGACTCGTTCCTCTCGGCGGCCTCGGCGCCGGGCATCACCGCCGACGAGCTCGCCCGGGCGATCGAGCGCCGGCGCGCCCTGGTGCGCTCGGAGTTCCTCTCGCCGCGCGACGTCCGGGCCCGCCTGCTCTTCGTGCGCGGCACCCCGACCGAGCGCCTGGTCGTCGACTGCGGAGAGACCTTCGAGCCGCTCGAGATCTGGTCGTGGGACCCGCCCGAGACCGACCCCAAGGTGCGCGATGAGATCGTGGTCTTCAAGCCGGGCGCGGGGCGCCCGTGGAAGCTCTGGACGCCGTACGACGACAAGCGCGCGCTCTACATCTCGGAGATGGAGTACTACCTCGAGCAGTGGGAGGAGGGCAACGGCCGGCTGTTCAACGCCAGGCGCTTCGACCTCCAGTCGTGCAAGGAGGCGCGGGACGTCGACCGGGCGACCGGCATCGAGGGCCTCCACCACTACCGCCGAGGCCGGCCGGACGCCGAGCACTACCGCCGCTTCCTCGCCCCGCCCGCCGACCTCGCCGCCTGGGTCCAGGGGGTGCTCGCGGAGCCCGCGCCCGAGCGCCCGCCGGCGCTCGAGGCCGGCCCCGCCGCGGTCGTCTTCCCGGAACGCCAGGGCCAGCGCCTGGTCGCCCGCTTCAGCCTGCGGCTGCCCGCGGCCTCGGCCCTCGAGACCGCACCGTCCGAGAAGGGCGAGGGCGAGCGGGAGCTGCGCCTGGTGGTCGAAGGGGTGATCGAGCAGGGCGACGCCGTGTTCGACGACTTCCGCGTCCGCTTCGTCCTGCCGCCGCCGCCCGAGGGCAAGCCGCTCGCCCTGGTCTTCGACCAGCTCCTGCGCCCGGACCAGGTCTATCTCGCCCGCTTCCGGGTGACCGACGAGGTCGGCGGGCGCGCGGTCTACCGCGTCGTCGGGTTCCGGGCCCCGTCCGGCCCCCAGGAGGTGCCCGAGCCACCGGTTCCGGAAGAGGCGATCGTCGCCCTCGGGCAGTCGCTCGCCGGGCAGCAGATCGCGGGCAAGGACAGCCTGGTGCTCGTGCCGCCCGCCTCCGACGTGGTGCTCAACACCTGGCGCGCCGACGTCGTGGTCACCGGCCAGCGGATCGAGAAGGTGGTCTTCTCGGTGGACGGCGAGGCCCAGCTCACCGACAACCGCGCACCCTACTCGGCCGAGCTGCGCCTCGCCCGGTTCCCGACCGAGCAGGTGGTGCGGGCAGAGGGGCTCGACGCCTCCGAGCAGCCGGTGGCCGCCGACGAGGTGGTGATCAACCAGCCGCGGGGCGCCCTCGCGGTGCGCATCACCGATCCGCCCACCGGCGCGGCGCTCCACGGCGACGTCGACGTGCGCGCCCAGGTGGTGGTGCCCGAGGGCCGGCGGGTCGAGTCCGTGGTCTTCCAGGTGGGCAGCGACGAGGTGGCCCGGCTCGAGCACCCGCCGTGGCAGGCGCGCGTCCGGGTGCCGGAGGCCGGCGGGCTCTCCTACCTCTCGGTCAAGGCGACGCTCGACGACGGCCACAGCGCCGAGGACGTGCGCCTGCTCAACGCGCCGGACTACGTCGAGCAGGTCGACGTCGACCTGGTGGAGCTCTACGCCGCGGTCACCGACCGGGCCGGCCGGCCGGTCAAGGGCCTCGCCGCCGACGACTTCGAGGTCTCGATGGAGGGCCAGCCGGTCACCCTCAGCCGCTTCGAGGCGGTCGAGAACCTGCCGCTGACGGTGGGGATCACCATCGACACCTCGGGCTCCATGGCGTCGTCGCTGGTCGAGGCGCAGAAGGCCGCGCGGGACTTCCTGTTCCACGTGCTCGGGGTCAAGGACCACGCCTTCGCCGTCGGCTTCGCCGACCAGCCGATCCTGCTCATCCCGCCGACCACCGACATCGACGCGGTCGCCGACTCGCTCGTCGCAGCTGCGCGCGGTCGGCTGGACGGCGCTCCACGACGCGGTGGTGACGAGCCTCTACTACTTCCGCGGCTTTCCCGGCCAGCGCGCCCTGGTCCTGCTCTCGGACGGCGACGACACCAAGAGCACCTACGCCTACCGCGACGTGCTCGAGTACGCGCGCCGGAGCGGCGTGGCGATCTACACCGTCGGCCTGGGCGTCTCCACGATGGACGTGAGCGCGAAGAAGAAGCTCCGGGAGCTCGCCACCGAGACCGGCGGCCGCTGGTTCTTCATCGACCAGGCGAGCGAGCTCTCGAGCGTCTACAAGGAGATCGAGGAGGAGCTGCGCAGCCGCTACCTGCTCGCCTTCCCGCCGCCGGCGGGGATCGGCCCCGGCTACCACGAGGTGGCGGTCAAGGTCCGGCCCCGCGGCCTCGACGTGCGGACGGCCCGGGGCGTATACCAGTAGCGGTCGATCGGACCCCGCCCGGGGCTCGGCGGGGCGGGATCCGGAATCGGCCGGAGGCGCCGCGGGTTGGAACAACCGCGGAGCCGATTACGTGGGGACGTTCGGAGAGCTGACGCGATGATCGAGACGAGACGAGTGCTTCTGGGCATCGCCGGTGCCGCGCTGGTGGCCGGCCTGGTTCCGGCGCTGGGGGCCGCCGCCCCCGGGGCGGCCTCGGCTCCCCGGTCGTTCGAGTTCGAGAGCCTCAACCGGACCTACCGGATGGACGACTCCGAGATGGCACCGGTCCAGCAGGGTCCGATCACCATCCAGCTCTCCTCGCCGTCGAACGCGGTCGTCGTCCGCAACCACTCGCTCGCCCTCCAGCCCCTGGGCGACGGCAGCTACCAGGCTTCGGTGGGCCTCTCCCTCCTGGGCAAGGGCGACCTGGTGGCCGACTTCGTGACCGCGAGCGGCACGTCGTCGCGGATGGAGGACCTGGTCGTCGTGCCGCCCCAGACGCTCCGGGTCGACGGCCGGATCCGCTTCGCGCGGGTCGCCGACGGCTGGGACGTGACCGCCTTGACCCTGCCCCAGCAGATCGAGATCGCCATCCAGTCGAAGCTCGCCAACAGCGTCGTCACCCTCTGCTCGCAGATGGCGGTCTTCCTGGGCCTCGACTGCGACGGCCTCGACCGCTCGCTCTCGCGGGTGGCGCTGCCGCTGCCGCCCCCCGGCTCGGTCTTCCACCTGCCCGCCGCGGACCTCTCGCCCGAGGAGGCGGCCCGGCTCGACTCGTATCTCGGCTTCGGGCAGGCCTCGGCGGCCGCCCCCGCGCGGCCGGGAATTCGGTAAACCCCTCGCCCCGTTGTCGAGAGCGGCTCCTCCCCGCGAGCCGCTCCCGAGCCACCACCGGAGGAAGGTCCCGACCATGAGTGCGCGCCGCACCCTGAACCGCCTGTACTACTTCACCACCGAGGACGAGAGCATCCTCGCCGAGAGCTTCCCGCGCATCGAGGAGAGCGTCTTCGCCGTGACCTACAAGGTCAAGGGCACGGACGACGTCTTCATCACCACCGAGGAGACGCGCGAGGCGATGGAGCGCCACGACATCGCGCACAACGTCCTCGCCGAGGAGGACGCCTCCCGGATCGCGCTCTTCCACTCGCCGCTGTCGAAGGAGGAGCTGAGCGACTTCGAGGACGCGCTCAAAGCCCTGACCCTCGCCAACAAGGCGATCGGCATGGCCTGCGTCGGGGTCAACGGCGAGGGCAACCTCGGCTTCGACCTCTCCGAGGGCACCCACCAGTTCACCTACTTCACCGCCCCGGCGGGCCACACCTTCATCTGGCGCCTGTTCACCAGCCGCGACGAGGCCCACAACTTCATGGCCAAGCTGACCATGAACGACAAGCGGGCGCTCGAGTGGGTCGAAGGCATGCCCCTCGACAACTCCGCGGACTTGAAGGGCTACCACTGAGAGCCTGTGAAAAAATCTCCGGCCCTGCTGCGGGCGCCCCCGAATCACCCCTCGCGACGTTGCGCCTCCTCGACGGAGTCCCTGCTACGCCTGCGTCGGCGCGCCTTGCGAGGGGCGCCCGGATGACGCCCTCGCGACGGGCGGAGATTTCTTCACAGGCTCTGAGGCGAAGTGGGCGCCCCCTCACGGCGCGCACCGACCTCGTGAAGCGGCCGAGCTCTGCCTCGGCCGGCCGATCGACGAGGCCGGCACCGACCCCATGAAGCGGCCGAGCTCTGCCTCGGCCGGGCGATCGAGAAGGCCGGCACCGAACGCATGAAGCGGCCAGCTCCGCCTCGGCCGGGCGATCGACGAGGCGGCACCGACCCCATGAAGCGGCCGAGCTCCGCCTCGGCCGGCCGATCGACGAGGCCGGCACCGACCCCATGAAGCGGCCGAGCTCCGCCTCGGCCGGCCGATCGACGAGGCCGGCAACCAACGGCTCCTAGTAGACTCCCCGTCGGGATGACCCTGCCGTTTGCCGAGGAGACCTACGCGGTCTCGGACCTGTGCGAGGAGGTCAAGACCTTCTTGACCAGCGCCTTCGCTTCGCTCTGGGTGGCGGGCGAGGTCCAGCGCGTGCGCGAGAGCGCAGCGCGGCCACCTCTACTTCGAGCTGGTGGAGAAGGGCGAGGGCGACGAGATCGTCGCCAAGCTCGACTGCGTCGTCTGGCGCACCGACCACCAGCGGGTCCGGCGGCTGCTGGCGGACTCCGGCCAGGCGATCGCCGAGGGCCTCACCATGCGCTGCCGGGGCGGCGTCGACTTCTACCCCCCGGGCGGACGGCTGCAGCTGATCGTCAAGGAGGTCGATCCGCTGTTCACCGCCGGTCTGCTCGCCCGGCGGCGCCAGGAGACCCTCGAAGCGCTGGCCCGCGCCGGCCTGATGGAGCGCAACAAGGCGTTCGTCCTCTCCGAGCTTCCCCTGGCGATCGCCCTCGTCACCTCCCACGGCAGCGCCGCCTACCACGACTTCCTGTCCACCCTCGGCGAGAGCGGCTACGGCTTCCGGGTGACCTTCGTCCACGCCTCGGTCCAGGGGAAGGACGCCGAGCGCGAGCTGGTCTCGGCGCTCGCCGCCCTCCACGGTTCGGGCGTCGACTGCGCGATCCTCGTCCGCGGAGGCGGCTCGCGCACCGATCTCGCGGTCTTCGACAGCCGGCCGTTGGCCGAGGCGGTGGCGACGGCGCCCTTTCCGGTGCTCACCGGCCTGGGCCACGAGATCGACCAGGCGATCGCCGACCTGGTGGCCCACACCGCGCTCAAGACCCCGACCAAGGCGGCCGAGTTCCTGATCGAGCGGGTGGTCCGCTCGGACCAGCGCCTGGGGCTCGTCGCCCGGGACCTCCGGCGCGAGGCCCTCGAGCGGTTGCGCCGCGGGCGGGAGGCGCTGGGCAGCGCCGAGCGGGGAGTCGCCCTGGCCCGTACCCGCCTGGCGACGGCCGGCGCGCGCCTGGGCGAGATCTCCCGGGCCCTCGGGCGCACCGGGCGGCTCCGCCTGCGCGAGGCGCGCGGCGAGGTCTCGGGGATCGCCCAGCGCCTGGTCGCCGTCGCCCCGCGGCTCCTCGCGCGCCGGCGCGGCGAGCCGGACCTCCTCGCCCGGCGGCTGGCGGCGGCGGCCCGGAGCCGGCTGCGGGAGGTGGAGGCGGGCCTGGCGGGCGTCGAGCGCCTGACCCACGAGCTCGCGCCCCAGCGCACCCTCGAGCGGGGCTTCAGCATCACCCGCGGACCCTCCGGGCGCGCGCTCCGCCGGCCCGAGGAGACCGCGCCCGGCGAGGAGATCACAAGCCGGCTCGCCGGCGGTACCCTGGTGAGCCGGGTCACCGGCAGCGGCGGAGGAGAGACGACATGAGCGAGACGACAAAGACGAAGGAAGAGCCGGAAGCCCCGTCCCGGGCCGAGAGCCCGGCCTTCGGGGAGGCCCTCGAGGAGCTCGAGGGGATCCTCCGGCGGGTCGAGGGCGAGGAGATCGACGTCGACTCGCTGGCCGAGGAGCTTCGCCGGGCGGCCGAGCTGCTCGAGGTCTGCCGGGCGAAGATCCGGCGGGCCGAGGTCGAGGTGACCCAGATCGTCCAGAGCCTCGAGGAGCCGGAGCCGGAGGCGTAGGGCGGCCGGGCGGCCCGCCCTACCCGAACGCCTGCTCGAGCTCCTCGAGCTTCTCGCGCTCGGCCTCGGAGACCTTTCCCATCCCGAGGAACCCACCGGCGCTCTCGGCGACCCGGCGCGCGCCGGCCAGGAGATCCTCGCGCAGGCGCCGCCGGCCGCTCTCGCCGAGCCCCGCGGCGAGCGCCCCGACGTACGCTTTCCAGGCCGCCATCAGCTCCGGGCCGGGCCGCTTCGCGAGCCAGCCGTCGAGCAGCTCCGCGGCGGGCGAGCCGGGGACCACGCCGGCCTCGCGGGCGGCCTCCGACACCGCCTCGCGCTCCGGCGCCTCGACCGAGCGGTCGGCCCAGGCCACCACCACCAGCGGAGCCAGCGACAGGGCCGCCAGGGTCTCGGGGCCGATCTCCAGGGCGAGCAGGCGCTCGAGGACCTCCGGGTCCGAGATTCCCGAGGCGTGGGCGAGCGCCTCGCGCCGCTCGCGCGCCGCCGCCTGATTGCGGAACCTCTCCACCAGCTCCCGTTCGTGGCGGGAGAAAAACGCCTCTTCCAGGGCCTTCCTGCGGTCCCCCAGGACCTGGGTGTCTCGCTTGCCGTCGCTGGCCATCGTCGCCGTTCCTCTCTCGGTTCTTCGGATCGCCCCTCTCACCCTCGATCCCTCTCCCAACCTCGTCCCTCCCCACCCTCGCGGGGGGAGAGGGACGCCCCCTGCCGGTTCCTCGGTACCCTGAGGTTACCGAGCGCCGCGCGGTGGCCGGATTGTATCCGCTGGCCGGCCCCGCCCGCTCACCCCGCGGGGGAGTCCGCGCGGGCCGGCCCCGTGATAGCGTCCCCGGTCGTTCCCTTTCCCGAAGAGGAGGTCCCACCATGAGCAACGGCGAATACCCGACGACTCCACCCCCACCGCCCCCGGCCGGCTCCCCCCAGGGCTACGCGCCGCCGCCGGCGGCTCCGAAGAAGAAAGGCCTGCCGGCGCTCGCATGGATCGGCATCGGCTGCGGCGGCATCCTCCTGATCGGCCTTCTGTGCGTCGCGGTGTTCGTCAGCTGGGGCGCCCACAAGGTCAAGAACTTCGCCGAGAAGTCGGAGAAGGACCCCTCCTACGCCGCCATGACAGTCGCCGAGTACGCGATCAAGGCCAACCCGGACTACGAGCTGGTCTCGAAGGACGAGGACGCCCACACCTTCACCGTCCGCGAGAAGAAGACCGGCAAGGAGACCACGGTCAACCTGTCCGACATCCAGAACGGCAACCTCGGCATCAAGTCGGGCGACGAGGAGATGACCGTCGGCATGCAGGGCGACAAGGAGGGTGGCGGTGCCCTGACGGTGCGCGGCAAGGACGGCAAGACCCGCTTCCGCGTCGGCAGCGGCGGCGCCGAGGAGATCCCCGGCTGGGTGCCCCGCTACCAGGGCGTCGAGCCCACGGGCACCTACATGTCGACGACCGACGGTGAGGTCTCCGGCGGCTTCACCTTCACGACCGACGACTCCGTCGACGACGTGGTCTCGTACTTCGACGAGGCGCTCGCCGACTCCGGCCTGAAGGTGACCGGGCGCAACACGTTCTCGAACCAGACGGGCCGGGGCACGACCCTGAGTGCGACGGAGGATTCGGCGGGGCGCACCGTGCAGCTGATGATCTTCGCCACCGAGGACGAGGGCACGCAGGGCACCGTGACCTTCAACGAGAAGAAGGCCCAGTAGCTCCGAGCTCCGAGCGCAGCCGGGCGATCTCGGCCTCGCCGCCGATCACCGTCAGCCGGTCGCCCTCCTCGAGGACCGTGCTGCCGCGGGGCACGAGGAGCCGGCCGCCGCGGCGCACCAGGGCGACCAGCACCCCCTCGGGCAGGTCCAGGTCGCGCAGCGCCCGCCCGACGAGGCTCGCCCCGGGTCCGCCGCGCGCCAGGCGGAGCTTGAAGTAGCGCTCCTCGGCGAGCAGGGTCTCCTTGAGCAGCTGCTCGTTGCGCGCGCCGCGCCAGGCGGCCATGAAGCCGTCGTCGTCGACCCGCTCGGCGATCTGGGCGAGGATCCGGAGGTGCTGTCTCGGGTGCTCCTCCGGGCTCACCAGGAAGAACAGGGCGTGGCTCGGCTCGTCGGGGGCGTGGACACCGTGGACGTCCGCCACGTCGACCCGAATGCCCGCGGCCGAGCGCACCATGACCATCCGCGGCCGGTCGATGCCGAACAGGCGCAGATGGGGCAGCGAGACCCCGTGGGCGACCGGTGTCAGGCCGATCCGGGTGCCCTCGAGGAAGCCCTTCGCCAGCTCGTCCTCGGTGGCGGGCAGGTCCCTGGCCAGGATCCCGGAGACCCGGCGGGCGAGATCCTCGAAGCCCAGGTGCCCCTCGGCCTCGACGAGGGCCGCCGCCGCCACCACCTCGTCGAACGGGTCCTCCTCGCGGAGCCCCTTCTCGCGCAGGATGAGCCGCAGCTCCGGGTCGAGCCCGGCGTCGAGCCCGGTCTCGCCCAGGCGGGTGAAGACGTGGTAGATGGCGCCGGTCCGCGCCACCCGCGACCGGCCGTAGCCCAGGTAGAGCACCACCCCGGCGACCACGAACCCGAGCGAGACGGCGATCGTCAGGCCGCCCATCTCCGAGATCAGCCAGAGCGGCGTCACGATCCCCGCGATCTGCATCCACGGGTAGAGCGGTGAGCGGAAGCCCGGGTCGTAGGACTCGATCCGGCTCTCGCGCATGACGATCACCGCCAGGCAGATCAGGGCGAACATGAGCAGCTGGAAGGCGCTCGCCAGCTTGGCGATCTTCGCCGGGTCGAGGAGCACCAGGATCGCGACGATCGCCGCCACCGTCGTGAGCACGGCGACCGCCGGCGAGGCGCCGAACGCCAGGCGCCGGAAGATCCGGGGCAGCAGGTGGTCGCGGCTCATGGCGAGCGGGTAGCGCGACGCCGAGAGGGTGCCGGCGTTGGCCACCGAGGTGAAGGCGAGGAGCGCCGCCACCGAGACCGCGATCGTGCCGGCGCGCCCGACCATCCGGCCGGCCGCGGTGGCGACCGGCGTCAGGTCCCCGGCGAGCTCGCCCATCGGCACCACGCCGACCATCACCGCCGTGCCCAGGCCGTAGACCACGACCGCGGTGCCCAGGGCGAGGAAGATCCCGAGCGGCAGGTTCCGCTCCGGGTCGCGCACCTCCTCCGACAGGCTGGCGATGTGGGTCACCCCGACGTAGCTGATGTAGACCAGCCCGGCGGTGCCCGCGATCGCCCCGGCTCCGGCGTCGAAGAAGCCGGCGAAGTGCTCGGGCCGGATCTGCGGCAGCCCGTCGCCCACGAAGAGCACCAGGATCGCCATCAACCCGACGACCAGGAAGGACTGGAGTCGGCCGCTCTTCTTGGCGCCGAACAGGTTGAGGGCACCGAGCGCCAGGGCGACGGCCACCGCCACCTCGGTGATCGGCAGGTCGGCCACGAACAGCCCGACATAGGCCCCCATGCCGACCAGGGCGAAGGCCACCTTGAGCATCAGGGCGAGCCAGGTGCCGAGCCCGCCGACGGTCCCCACCATCGGCCCCAGGCTGCGGTCGAGGAAGTAGTAGACGCCGCCCGCCCGCGGCATCGCCGTGCCCAGCTCGGCGACGCTGAACATCGCCGGCACCAGGGGCACCGCCGCGAGCAGGTAGGAGGCGACCAAGCCCGGCCCGGCCTCCTCGGCGGCGAGGCCCGGGAGCAAGAAGAAGCCCGCCGACAGGGTGGTCCCCGTGGCGACGGCGTAGACGTCGAACAGGCCGAGGTCCTTCTTGAGGCGTCGCGTCTTCGAGAGCTGGGCCATCCGGCTCCCCCCGAAAATGGAGCGGCCACCCTATCACCGCCGAATCGGGTCTCTCGCCACCCCTCGGGTATAGTCGGACGGCCCCTGCCGGAACCACGCCCCGAGCGGGCGCCGAGCGCCCCCGATGGCCGCGCGATGACCGAGCGCCGACTCCCGATTGCCGCCTCCGTCCTCCTCCTGGCGCTGGCCGCCCCGCTGGCCGCGGCGCCGGCTCCCGGTCGGCTCTCCTCACCGCGCAACGCGAGCTACACCATCGAGGCCCGCCTCGACCCCGCGACCCGCCGGGTCACCGGCAGCGAGGTCGCGACCTGGCGCAACGTCCAGGACGCCCCCGCCGGCGAGCTCCGGTTCCACCTCTACTGGAACGCCTTCCGCAACACGCACTCGACCTGGCTCCGGGAAAGCCGCCTCGCCCGCGACCTGCCGGAGGACCTGCGCCAAGAGGACTGGGGCTGGATCGAGGTGGACTCGATCCGCCTCCTCGCGGCCGAAGGCTCGCCCGGCGCCGAGCTCCGGCCCGCGGCCCGCTTCGTCGCCCCCGACGACGGCAACCGGGAGGACCGGACGGTGCTGGCGGTGCCGCTGCCCGCGGCGGTGGCGCCCGGCGCGGCGGTGCGCCTGGCGATCGCCTGGCACGCCAAGGTGCCGCGCACCTTCGCCCGCACCGGCCACCGGGGCGACTTCTACCTGATCGCCCAGTGGTTCCCGAAGCTCGGGGTCTTCGAGGGCGCTCGGGGCTGGAACTGCCACCAGTTCCACGCCAACACCGAGTTCTTCTCCGACTACGGGGTCTACGACGTCTCGCTCACCCTGCCCGAACGGTTCGTGGTCGGGGCGACCGGCCGCGAGACGGAGACCCGCCCGGCCGCCGGCGGCGCCGTCACCCACCGCTTCGTCCAGGCCGACGTCCACGACTTCACCTGGACGGCGAGCCCCGACTTCCGGGTGGCGACCGACCGCTTCGCGGCGCCCGGGCTGCCACCGGTCGACCTGCGCCTCCTCTACCAGCCCGAGCACGAGGGCCAGGTGGCGCGCCACTTCGCGGCGACCAAGGCCTGCTTGCAGGACTACGGCACCTGGTACGGCGCCTACCCCTACTCGCACCTGACGATCGTCGACCCGGCCTGGGAGAGCGGCGCCGGCGGCATGGAGTACCCGACGCTCTTCACCGCCGGCTCGCGCCTGTTCAACCCGCCCGCCGGCGGCTCGCCCGAGGGGGTGACGATCCACGAGTGCGGCCACCAGTTCTGGTACGCCCTGGTGGGCGACAACGAGTTCGAGAACGCCTGGATCGACGAGGGCCTGAACACCTTCTCGACCGCCCGGGTCTACCGGCAGGAGTATGGCGAGGAAGCGCTCGAGGAGCGCTATCTCCGGCCGCCCGGCACCTCCTGGCGGGGCTTCCTGCCGGTCGTCTTCCCGGGGATCCGCTCGCCGCGCGACGTGGCGGGCGACCGCCTCGACCGCTACCGCCGCGACGCGACGAGCGACGTGCCGGCGACGCCGACCTATCTCTACTACCCGAAGACCCACGCGAGCATCACCTACGCCAAGACCGCCCTCTGGCTCGACACCCTCGAGCGCCACCTGGGCTGGGGGACGCTCCGGCAGATCCTCTCCACCTTCTTCCACCGCTACGAGCTCGGCCATCCGACGCCCGAGGGGTTCATCGAGATCGCCGACCGCGTGGCCCGCGAGCGCCGGGGCGAGGACCTCGACGGGTTCTTCGACCAGGTCTACCGGGACGACGTGACCTTCGACTACGCCGTCGACCGCGCGGCGAGCTACTCCGCCGAGGCGGAGGGCATGGTGAGGAAGGGGGGCGAGCTGGTCTACCGGGAGAAGGGTCCGGACGCCGAGCCGCGCTCCTACCGGAGCGAGGTCGTGGTGCGGCGGCTCGGCCAGGGGGTCTTCCCGGTCGACGTGCTCCTGGTCTTCGACGACGGCTCCGAGATCCGGCGCCACTGGGACGGCCGGGCGCGCTGGAAGCTCTTCGTCCACCAGGGGCCGGCGAAGCTCCACCACGCCGTGGTCGATCCGGACGCGGTGCTGCTCCTCGATCTCGACCGGACCAACAACAGCCGGCTGGTCCACCCCGGCGGGCACCTCGCGGCGGTGAAATGGGCCTCGAAGTGGATGATCTGGGCCCAGGACCTCCTCCAGACCTTCGCCTTCTTCGGTTGAGCATGGAGGACAAGGTGATCAATGGACAGCAACGAGAGGGGGCGTCCCCTTCCCCCCTTGGGGGTGGGAAGGGGATCGAGGGGATGCGGGGGGGATCCGATCGACCGTCCCCTTCCCCCCTTGGGGGTGGGAAGGGGATCGAGGGGATGCGGGGGGGATCCGATCGACCGTCCCCTTCCCCCCTTGGGGGTGGGAAGGGGATCGAGGGGATGCGGGGGGGATCCGATCGACCGTCCCCTTCCCCCCTTGGGGGTGGGAAGGGGATCGAGGGGATGCGGGGGGGATCCGGTTCGGCCATGATCGGAACCTTCCGCGCCATCCGCGAGGGCCTCGCGCGCGCCGCCGGCGCGCCGGGCCTCCTCGCCCTCCTCTGGGCCGTGAACCTGCTGGTCGCCCTGCCCCTCGCCGTGACGGTCGGCCAGGCGATCCAGGACTCGGTCGGCCGCAGCCTGGTCGGCGAGCGACTGGCCCAGGGCTTCGACACCCGGTGGCAGGGCGAGCTCGCGAGCGACGCCCGTGGGGTGGTCGAGACCTTCGCCCCCGAGGTCGCCGGCGCCGGCGCCTTCTTCCGCAACCTCGAGAGCTGGTGGAGCGGGCGGCTCTTCGAGGTCGAGCCGGCGCTCCTCTGGACCGGTCTCGGCTACGCCCTCGTCTGGGTGCTGCTCCTGGGCGGCGTCCTCGAGCGGCTGGCGCGGCCGCCGGGAGCGGGCGGAGAGGACGGCGTGGCCGGCCGCGAACCGTGGACCCTCGCCGGCTTCTTCGGGGCCTCCGGGCGCTACTTCTTCCGCTTCCTGCGCCTGGCGGCGCTCTCGGGGGTGCTCTACTACGGCATCTTCCGCCTGGCCCGCGCCGGCTTCCACGCCCTCGAGCGGGCGACGCGCGACGTCACCTCCGAGCGCACGGTCCTCCTCTGGGTGCTCCTCGGAGCGGCCCTGGTGGTGGCCCTCCTGACCCTGGTCCGCGTGGTCTTCGACTATGCCCGGATCGCCGTCGTCACCGAGGGCCGGCGCAGCGCCCTCGCCGCCGCCTGGACGGGGCTCGCCTTCGTCCTCGAGCACCCGCTTCGCACCCTCGGTCTCTACTGGGGCTTGGCGGTCGCCGGGCTGGTCCTGCTCGGCGTCTACGCCCTCGTCGCCCCGCAGGCCGGCCCCGCGAGCTGGCTCGGCGTGGCGCTCGCCTTCCTCTTCGGCCAGGCGGCCCTCGCCACCCGCCTCGGCCTGCGCCTCGCGACCCTCGGCGGCGAGACGGCCCTGTTCGCCGCTGGCGCCGATCGTTCTTGACACACTGCGGCATCGGTCTCTAGCATGGAGCACAGGCGCTCTCGTGGGAGTGTCTGCCCGCTCGCCGCGCCCTCGTGCTCCCGTCCTCCTCAGCTCGCACTACCCTGGCCGGCGTGCCCGCGGCGCTCGCGAGAGGCTCCGAGAAAGGACACGACATGGCCATTCTGGAGACCCCTCCGACCACCGACCCCGGGAAGCTCACGATCAGCGGCGGCGTCGCCTGGCTGGTGCTCGACGACCCGGCCAAGAAGGTCAACACCCTGTCGAGCCGCATGTTCGGCTGGTTCGAGGAGCAGCTCGCGGCGATCGAGAATCGGATCGAGACGGGCGCCCTCCGGGGCGTCGTCGTCCTCTCGGGCAAGGCGGGCAGCTTCGTGGCCGGCGCCGACATCGAGGAGCTGGGCGAGCTGACCGACGAAAGCCAAGTCCTCGCTCTGCTCGAGCGCGGCCACGCCTTCACCCGCCGCCTCGGGGCGCTCGCCTGCCCGACGGTGGCGGCGATCGAGGGCGCCTGCCTGGGCGGCGGCCTCGAGCTCGCCATGGCCTGCGACTTCCGGGTCGCCGCCGACACCGAGAAGACCCGCCTGGGCCTGCCCGAGGTCCAGCTCGGCCTCATCCCGGGGCTCGGGGGCACCCAGCGCTTGCCCCGGCTGATCGGCGTGCCCGACGCCCTGGACCTGATCTTGACCGGCAAGCGGGTCGATGCCCGCAAGGCCCGGCGCCTGGGGCTGGTGGACGAGGCCTGCGCTCCTCAGGACCTGCGCCGGGCGGCGCTGCGCTTCGTCGAGGAGGGCGAGCGGGCGGTGCGGCGGGGCAAGAAGCCCCTCGCCAAGCGGGCGGCGGAGCTCGCGGCGCGCATGCCGGGCGCCAAGAAGCTCGTCTACGGCAAGGCCCGCGAGCAGGTGATGGAGAAGACCGGCGGCCACTACCCGGCGCCGCTCGTGGCCCTCGACGTCGTCCGCCAAGGCATGGAGCTGCCGCTCGAGCGCGCCTTGGATCTCGAAGCCGGAGCCTTCACCCGCCTGGTCACCTCCGAGGTCGCCAAGAACCTGATCGGCATCTTCTTCATGAAGAACGACGTCGAGGGCCGGGCGGCGAAGCTCGCCCGGGCGGGGCGTCCGGTCGAGCGGATCGGCGTCCTGGGCGCCGGTCTCATGGGCGGCGGCATCGCCCAGGTGCTCTCCGGCAAGGGCCGGCAGGTGGTGGTCAAGGACCGCGACGAGGAGAGCCTGGCGCGCGGCCTCCAGGGGATCTCCAAGGTCTTCGGCGAGCGGGTCCGCCGGCACCGGATGAGCGAGGTCGAGATGAAGACCGCCATGGCCCGCCTCCACACCACCACCGAGGACCGGCCGTTCGAGCAGACCGACTTCGTGATCGAGGCGGTGTTCGAGGATCTGGACGGTCAAGCACGCGGTGATCCGCGAGATCGAGGCGGTCGCTCCCGAGCGCCTGATCTTCGCCTCGAACACCTCGACCCTGCCGATCGCCCGCCTCGCCGAAGCTTCCCGCCGGCCGGAAAACATCGTCGGAATGCACTTCTTCTCGCCGGTCCACAAGATGCCGCTCCTCGAGGTGATCCGCCATCCGGCGACCTCGGAGGAGACCCTGGCGACGACCGTTGCGGTCGGCCGCGAGATGGGCAAGACCGTGATCGTGGTGGGCGACGGCCCGGGCTTCTTCACCAGCCGGGTGCTCGGGCCGTTCGTCAACGAGGCGGCCTGGATCCTCACCGAGGGCGCGTCGATCGAGGCCATCGACCGGGCGCTCCGCAGCTGGGGCTGGCCGGTCGGCCCCCTCGAGCTCTTGGACGAGGTGGGCCTCGACATCGCCCACCACGCCGCCGAGGTGATGCTGCCCTACCTGGGGGACCGCGTGGCGCCGCCGCCGGTCCTCGCCCGGATGATCGAGGACGGCCGCAAGGGCCGCAAGGCGGGGAAGGGCTTCTACGACTACTCGGGCAAGGACAAGCGCCCCGACCCGAAGGTCTACGAGCTCCTGGGCTGGAAGCCGAGCGAGGTGCCGGCCGCCGAGATCGTCGAGCGCTGCTGGCTCCAGATGCTCAACGAGGTCGCCCGCACGATCGAGGACGGCGTGATCGAGAACCCGGTGGACATCGACGTCGGGGTGATCTTCGGGTTCGGCTTCCCGCCCTTCCGGGGCGGCATCCTGAAGGCCGCCGACCGGCTGGGGATCGCCGCGGTGGTCGAGACGCTGCGCGGCTACGCCGAGCGCTACGGCGAGCGGCTGGCGCCGGCGCCGCTGCTCGTGACGATGGCGGCCGAAGGGCGGACCTTCCACGGCGTGCTCGGGAGCGACTGACAGGGAGGAGGCGCCCCGCCATGGTCTTCGCCATCGTCCTCTACGTCCTCTTCGCCCTCCTCGCCACGGCGAGCGTCTTCGCGATCGTCCGCTACCACTACGGCAACCGCCGAGCCGTCCTCTCGTCGCTCGTCACCCTGGTCGGCTTCGCCGTCCTCGCCTTCTGGGTGGGCTGGCTGCTCCGCACCGCCATGACCGGCGGGTAGCGGGCCCGGGGCTCGGTCGGCCGGCGGGCCCGGCCGGGCCCGTTAATGCCGGACGATCTCCTCGGCGTCCTCGTGGATGCCCTCGCGGTAGCGCTTCACGAGCTTCTGCTCCTCGGCCTCGTGGCGCAGGAGCATGACGCGGTCGAACTCGTCCTTGTGCTCGGCGGCGAACTTCGTCGCCTTCTCCAGCTCGTCGAACTCGTGCGTCTGGTGCCCGGGGATCGGGAGGGCCTTCTTGCCATCCTCGGAGACCTTGGGAACGTTGTAGAGATAGACCTCGAAAGCCACCGTCGATTCTCCTTCCGTGGTTGTCCGCCCGGGTCGCCGCCGAGGGCCGCCCGGGGCTCGAGCTTCGGCGCAGTGTATCGAATGTGCGCGAGAGGCGGGAGACGCCCTCCCGCCGCCGCGGCGACCGCTCACACTACAGGTGCTCGTCAGGGGGTTGAACGCGCCAAGCTCGACCTGGTTTCGAGCTCCCGGCACAGCTTGTCGAACGAGGGGCACCGCTCGCGGCAGAGAGCGAGGTCCATCGCGGCAGTGAGACGGGGCTGGTCCACAGTCGGGCTATAGGTGCCCCGGAAATACCGCTGGAGCCAGGCCTTCTTCGAGCGTGTCGTTTCGGGGTTGGCTGGGATCGTGTCGGCGTTCGGTAGCGCCAGATGGCCACCGAGCGATTCCGCCGCGCACACGAACCACGTCTCATACTCCGGGGTGGCGAGCACGCAGGCGAAATCGACCTCCGGCTCCTCGTTCCGGACCATCTCGACGAGCCGCGGCGCGAGCAGGCAAGGAGCGTCCTCTTCGGCATCGATCAGGAGAAGGACGAACTCAGAAACCTCACCACCTTCGCTCTCGTTCCTCCGGCCCTCGCGCAGCTTGAGTCGAGCCAACCGGACCGCGCGGAGCAGATCGTCGGGCTTGACCAGTGAGAACCTCGGCTGCCGGATCGGCTGCAGGATCTCGAGCGCGTCGCCTTCGAGAAGCTCGTACCAAATTCGATTCAGCAGGTGGCGGACCGCCGCCACCTCGCCGTGGCCCTCGACGATCGGAACGATCCGCAGAGCCGTCACGCCGCCTCGACGCCCGTCGCGAACAGGTCCAGCGCGAGCTGTTCGTCGAGATTGGCGCGATCGGGCTGGAGCTGATCCATCCGGAGCAGCGAGCCCGGCGGGTAAAGGTGGCTCCGGATCGCGTCGAGACTGGCCGGGTCCGCGGGAGCGATCTTCGTGGTCCCCTCCTCCGAGACCACGACGAGCAAGCCGTCTTGGGCAATCTCGATCTGGTCGAGTAGGTCGGGGCTGTGGGTCGTCAGGAGCACTTGGGTGCGGCTCGCCGCTTCGCGGAGGGCGTCCATCAGTGCCCCGGCCGCCGCGGGGTGGAGGGCGGTCTCCGGCTCCTCGATGCCGACCAGGCGAACCGGTTGCTTCCGATCGGAGAGCTGGGCCACCGCGATGAGTGCTCCGAGCGCGCGGAGCGTGCCATCGGACATGCTCGACGCATAGAACTTCCAGGGATGCTCGGAGCCCTTGACCTTCTGCCAGAATTGCAAGGTCTCGCGCGGTCCCAGCGCCACCCGGTCGACCTCGGTGAGCTCGGGCACGATGGCGGAGAGGTACTCCTGGATGCGATCCAACACCGCCGGCTCGTCCTTTCTCAGCCGGGCGACCACGCTGGCCAAATTGGCTCCGTCGGCATGGAGGAGCTCCCCGGCGTCGGGTTGCTGGAGCTCCTTCATCACCTTCGGATTGAGGTTGTAGAAGCCCATGGCGATGAGCTGGTCGTAGACCTCCCGGAATGCAGGGAGGCCGGCAGCGTTGACCAGGAAGAGACGGTCTTCGAGGACCGGTGGCATAGTGTCGATGCTGGAGGAAAGGAGCCCGCCCTCCTCCCGAACGTAGTGGTCGATGACTTCTCCATATTGATCTCGGACCGCCACCCGTTCCCACTTGACAGCGTACGCGCCACCCCTTCTCGCGGCGACCTCAAACCAGTAGCTCGCGACGCGCCCGCCGCGAAGGGTCACCTGGAGGCCAATGGAGAAGTTCCGCGGGTGGCCGGTACTGCGCCGCCGGACGTCGTCGATGCCGCCTCGGTCGCGAAGGGCGTGATCGAGCGAGGTCCGGAGGGCGTCGACCACGAACCGGAGCGCATCGAGGAAGTTGCTCTTGCCGGCCCCGTTGCGGCCGACCAGGAGCGTCAGCGGGCGCAGCTTCACGTGGCATTCCGCAATGCTCTTGTAGTTCGTCAGCTTGACCTGGCGCAAGAAGGGGCGCGGTGCCCACCCTGGCCCGCTCGCTGCATCGTCAGGCATAGGCTGATCCTATCGCGGCCCGACGGCGGGCCGGGGCGCAAGGGACATACGGCCACCGCGTCGCGAGTCGATCTACGGGCCTATCGTGTGAACGAGGATCGCTCGCGGACCGGAGGTAGCGCCCCTCACGCCCAGCCGGGATCTTCGGGCACCGGCGCGTCGAGCTCGACGGGTTCGCCCAGGGAGCGCAGCGCGCTCCGCCAGAAGTAGGGGTAGCCGAGCGGGACGCGGTAGACCACGCGCACGAGACGGCGGCGGAGCTCCGCGTCCTCCCGCGCCAGGCGATAGAGCTCGCGCCAGTCCTCGAGATCGCCGCGATCGAGGATCTGGGCCAGGGTCTCTTCGCTCCGGAGATCGAGATGGGAGCGGTTCCACAGCGCGCGCGAGTGTTCGAGCTTCGAGGTCATGGCGGCGCTCCCCCCAGGAGCTCGCCGGCGAGGAGCTCCGCGAAGTGCCGGCCTCTCGCCGCGACGTGCTCCCAGTCGCTCCACGGAGGCACCAGGCCCTTGTAGGAGGAGAGCTCGACATGAGCGAGATCGGTCGGCGCGGCCGAGGCCAGGCGCTCTACCACCTCCGCGGTAACCGAAGTGCTCGGCTGCGCATAGAGGCTGTCGAGAGTGGAGAGGGCCGCGGCCGCGCCATCGTCACCGAGCCTCTCCAGCAGGACCACGAGGTCGAGGTAGTCGCGCACCGTGTTGCGGGTGGCGAGGAGCCACGCCTTGATCCGCGCCATCTCCGGGAGGGTGGGCACCACGAGGCCCTCGACCGTCTCGACCTCGAGAGGCGCCGCCCGGCGGAGCTGACGGATTCCGGTCGCGACGCCGTCGAGCACGACGACCGGACGCCGTTCGGCGGCCAACCACCGCTCCCAGTCAGGGAGGGATGTCTCTCTCTGGCTCATCGGTGAACAGCGTAGCACCGAGAGCGACGACGCTCACCGCCAGCTCCACCGAAGCCTCCGCACATCGTCTTCGAGCCGGTCGGCCGCCTCGTCCGACAACGATCCGAGCGCTGCCAGCGCCCGGTCCTTGGCCGATTGTTCTCGCTCCTCTACGCCGAGGTAGTGCTCGAGGGCCTCCTGCACGATCGCAGAGATGCCCTTCTCTCCTCGTTGCAGGGCCAGCTTCCGCAGGTGGCTTCGTTGCTCGTCGCTCAGGTCGATGGTTGTTCGCATCTCGAACTTCCGCTTGACTTGCGCCTTTCAACCCGCTAGGATTCGCTCAAGTCGCGAAGCTCTCGGCGCCGCCGACGCTCTCGCACCATTGAACCAAGCGGCCCGAGCGAGCAGCAACTCGCCCGGGCCCGTCACGCACAGGAGGTCAACGCTCCAATGCGCAACACCGCGAAGAGTAGCAGTCCGTCGTCGTCCGTCCCGTCGAACGCCTTCTCCGCGAGCTTCCTGCTCGAGGCCACGCGGCTCGGGGACGAGCCGTTCGTGAGCCCGCCGGTTCTCCCGGGCGGCGCCTTCTGGGCCGGGCCGTGGGAGGTGGAGGAGGTGCACCTTCGCCACGGCACCGCGTGGGGCGTCGTACGCCGTGGCGAGTCGCTCGCCGCCGGCGCCGAAGCCGTGGCGCTCACCCGCCACCGCCCGGACGCCCTGCTGGTGGCAGCGGTGCTCCCGGCGCTCGCCGTGCCCAATCACCTCGCGATCGGCGAGAAGGCGAAGCGCCTGGGGGTGCCGCTCCACGACGGCGGGCGCTGCGTGGGGCACCTGGCCCGGCACGAGCCCCGGATCGCCGAGCACCTGCACGTGGTCCGCACGCTGGTCGCCCGGCCGGAGTCCTTCGCCCTGGCCGTCGAGGCCGCGGGCCGGGAGGAGATCCCGGTCCTCGGCCGCGCGCTCGCCCGCCGGCTGGAGACGACGTAACGTCCAAGAACGGTCGCCGGAGGGCTCGGTACGCTCCGAGTCCTCCGGCTGGCTGGCAACTCGGCCACCACTTCTTCTGCTGGTCCACGAGCCCGAAGCACCGCAGGACTGTGGACCCGGCGAGCCTCTACTCACTCACACTGGCAGGAGCCCTCGGAGGTCGCCCTGGCGCGGTAGGTGTGGTTCCTGTTCTCGTCGACGTGCTCCTCGATGTCCGGCACGGCCGAACGGCTCTCGGAGTAGACGCACCTCTTGCCGTCTCCGCAATCGCCGTGGCACTGCAGCTCGCAGGCGCTGCGCACACGCGCGAGAGCGGAGTTGACCGCCTGCTGCTCGGAGTTCTCCCAGGTTCCCCAGGTCGGACCGGCGGAGACTGCGGTGGGCCCGCAATCGGTGGACTTCCCACTCACCGCGATCGGCGTCAGGTCGGCGAAGCCCTGCCTACCGATGGGTGTGCCGGCAAGGTAGAGGTTCTGAACCAGCTGGGGGCAAACCGCTGGTCTGTCTTCGCCCGCCGCTCTGAGGTTCTCCTCGCGGACCACCTCCACCTCGAGCGTTGCGATCACCGGGCTGCCGCTGATCGTGAGGGTGACGGTCGACCGGTTGACTCCCGGAGGCCAGTTGACCCCGTTGCCGGCGCTCAGGCATCGCCGGGCTGCGATGGTCACGACGGTGTTGCGGGCACCGAATGGACTGTTCGTGCCTCCGGGGAAGCTGACGTTGAGCTTCTTGCCCTCGCTCTGGTTGGTCCTGATGTGGAACGCGAGCCGGTCGCCGGAGGCCACGAACACGGGGTTCGGGGTCGCGACGATGGCGCCGGTCGGGTCGATGTCGACCTCTACGGTCACGATGGCCATGGTCATCTCCTTTCTGCCCCTCAGGGCGGCCCGAGGGGCGACGATCTCGCTTCGAGATCTGATGCTCGACTTCTAAGAAACGGACCATGGATCGGCCTTCCCTCAGGCCCGAGCGGGCGTGCAGTCCGCCACCGAGGCGAGACGCCTACGCGAAGGCCGAGAAGCGCCGGGCGCGGTCGAAGTCGCGCCGGGTGAGGCCGTCGGCGGGGTCGGCGGCGACCCGCACCGTGACCTCCCGGCGGCGCAGGTCGAGCTCGGGCAGGTAGCCGTCGGCCGCGCCGATCTCGGCGGCCAGGGCGACGAAGGCCGCCGCCGCGCGCGGCGACGGGAAGCGGTGGACGCGCTCGAGGGCCGAGCCGCCGGTGGCCAGGCGCCAGCCGGGTAGCTCCGCGAGCAGCCCCTGGATGCGCTCGGCCTTCAGGCGCTCGTCGATCCGGGCGCTCGCCGCGGCGCCCTGGATGCGCTCGGCCTTGAGACGCTCGGTGAGGTGCCGCGTCGGGGACTCCGGATCGGTGACACGGGATCGTCGGCTTGCGGGCTTCCTGGTTTCGGCCATGCTCGTCAGCTCCTTTCGGATCGGAGGATCGTCTCGAGCCCGAAGGGCGGGCGACGGAAGGCTCCCCGCCTGCGGGCGTCGAGGGATGAGGCTGCGTACCCGGGTCTACGGGGGCCGGCCGCGCCACGTTCTCTTCGAAGATGTCGAAATGCTTCCCGGGGGCGACGAGCCGCCTGCGCCGGGGCCTCCGGCATCGGCATTGCACCTTCGCCGGACTGGGGGGACGAAACAGGAAGCGAAGGAGGCCCCGATGCAAGTACCCCTGGAGATCCAGTACAAGGGCGGCCCCAACCCCCTGTGGATCGAGGACCTGGTCCGCGAGAAGGTCGACAAGCTCGAGCGCTTCTGCGACCACATCATCCAGTGCCGCGTGGCGGTCGAGCGGCCCAACGCGACCGCCGACACCGGCAATCCCTACCGCATCCTGATCGACCTCACCGTGCCGCCCGATCACGAGGTGGTGGTCGACAAGAGGCCGCGCGAGGGCGGCCCGAAGCGGGAGCTCCGTTCGGTGCTGATCGACGCCTTCGAGACCGCCGAGCGCCAGGTCAAGGAGCTCGCCGAGCGCCAGCGGGGGGAGGTCAAGACCCACGCGGAGCCGATCGCGTTCGTCGAGCGCAAGCTCTCCGACGAGGGCTACGGTTTCCTCCGGACCTCCGACGGACGGGAGGTCTACTTCCACGAGCACGCGGTGCTCGATCACGATTTCGAGCGCCTGGAGGTGGGCACCCAGGTGCGCTTCGCCGAGGAGATGGGGGAGAAGGGTCCCCAGGCGACGAGCGTGCAGATCATCGACAAGCCGGGCCACCGGCCCACCGAAGGCGACGGGGTGGAGACGCCCCGCGGCTGGTGACCGGCCGGCGTCGCGAGAACTTCCTTCGCCCTCCTCCGTAAGAAACCCCAGGCGGCGGACGTAGGGTCCGAGAGGGGTCTGTGTGCCCCTGGCCCGCCGCTGGGAGATCCCGCGTTGAAAGCCCTGCCGTTCCCAATCGTCACCGCTACCCTCCTCGCCCTCGCCGCTCTCGGGTTCGTCGGCTGCACCGCCAAGGACGGCCACGCGAGCGATCCGCCCGCCGACGCGAAGAGCGCCGCCGCCGGTGGCGCCGTCAAGACCGACGAGGCGGTGCCGGTGGAGGTGGCGGCGCTCGGGCGCGGCCCGATCGAGGAGGTGCTCCGCTTCTCGGCCAACCTCGAGGCCGAGCAGGCGGTCGAGGTCTACGCCCAGGCCGCGCGCCAGGTGACCGAGCTGCTGGCCGAGGAGGGGGCGCGGGTGACCAAGGGTCAGGTGCTCCTGCGCCTCGAGGACGCCGAGCAGCAGACGGCGCTCGCCAAGGTCGAGAGCCAGCTCGCCAAGGCCCAGCGCGAGTACGACCGCCAGCAGCGCCTGTGGGCCGACCAGCTGATCCCCGAACAGGCGTTCAACGACGCGACCTACGAGCTCGACCAGCTCCGGCTCGCCAAGCAAGAGGCCGAGCGCCAGCTCTCCTACACCGTCGTGCGCTCGCCGATCTCCGGCACGGTCACCCACCGGCTGGTCGCCCTGGGCGACACGGTGACCGTGAACCAACACCTCTTCGACGTGGTCGACTTCGACACCCTGGTGGCCCGGGTCTACGTGCCGGAGAAGGAGCTTCCCAAGCTCCGCGCCGGCCTGCCGGCCCGGCTCACCGCGCCCGCCCTGGGCGGCGCCGCCTACCAGGCCGTCGTCCGGCGCCTCTCGCCGGTGGTCGACCCCAAGAGCGGCACGGTCAAGGTGACGGTCGGCATCCCGGACTGGCGGGGTCTCCGACCCGGCCTCTACGTCGACGTGGCCCTGGTCACCGACGTCCACCCGCAGGCGCTCCTGGTGCCCAAGCGGGCGCTGGTCTACGACCAGGACCAGGTCTTCGTCTACCGCCTGGCCGGCGCGAGCGTCGAGCGGGTGCTCGTGGAGCCCGCCCTCGAGGACAAGGTCCACGTCGAGCCGGCGGGCGAGGTGCTCGCAGCCGGCGACCGCCTGGTCGTCTCCGGGCAGGCCGGCTTGAAGGACGGGGCGCGGGTGCGGGTGCTCGAGCGGCCGTCCGCGGTGGCCGAGGCGGGCCCGGAGGCGGCTTCGCAACCGGGTCGGACGCCCGAGCGGTGAGCGACGCGCGCGACACGCCGGGCGAGATCGGCTCCTTCGCCACCCGGCGGCCGGTGGGCGTGTTCATGGTGTTCCTGGCGGCGGTGGTCTTCGGCGTCTTCTCCTGTGCCCGGCTGCCGGTCACCCTGATGCCGGAGCTCACCTACCCGACGATCACGGTGCGCACCCAGTACCCGGGCGCCGCTCCCGAAGAGGTGGAGAACGACGTCTCGCGGCCGATCGAGGAGGCGCTGGGCATCGTCGGGGGGCTGCGCCGGATCTCGTCGGTGAGCCGTGCCGGCCTCTCGGACGTGGTGCTCGAGCTCGCCTGGGACAGCGACGTCTCGCAGGCCACCGAGGACACCCTCGAGCGCCTCGACCAGGTGCTCCTGCCCGCCGAGGCGGACAAGCCGCTGATCCTCCACTACGACCCGTCGCTCGATCCGGTCATGGAGCTGTCGCTCGCCTCGGCCGGCACGGCGGGCGGCTCCGGGGACCGCTTCGCGGGCGACGAGGGCCTCCGGCGCCTGCGCCGGATCGCCGAGCTCCAGGTGCGCCGGGCCCTCGAGCCGATCAAGGGGGTGGCGGCGGTGCGCGTGCGCGGCGGCCTCGAAGAGGAGGTCCACGTCCTGCTCGATGAGGCGAAGCTCCGCGCGACCGGCACCCCGATCGGCGCGGTGATCGACCGCCTCGCTCAGGAGAACGTCAACGTCGCCGGCGGCACGATCGAGGAGGGCGCGACCGAGTACATGGTGCGCACCTTGAACGAGTACCAGGACCTGCCCCAGATCGCCGACACCATCGTCACCTCCGAGGGCGGCCGGGACGTCAGGATCCGCGACCTCGGCCGGGTGGTGCGCTCGAACAAGGACCGGGAGATCGTCACCGAGACCGACGGCCGCGAGAGCGTCCAGATCGACGTCTACAAGGAGGCCGACGCCAACATCGTGGACCTGGCCGAGCGGGTGAAGACGGCGCTCGGCACGATCCGCGAAGCGGGCGCGGCGGCGAGGGCTCCGGCCGGCCGGGCGGCCAAGGCGGGCAAGCCCGGCAAGCCCGGCAAGGCGGGCGGACGCGACGAGAAGGCGGGCCTCGCCCAGGCGCTCTTCGACCAGGAGGGCGTGCGCCTCGGGGTGGTCGCCGACCGCTCCGTCTTCATCCGCGGCTCGATCGCGGACGTCAAGTCGGCGGCGGTCGTGGGCGGCCTGCTGGCGGTGGCGGTGCTCTTCCTGTTCCTCGCCAACGTCCGCTCGACGCTGATCATCGCGCTCTCGATCCCGGTCTCGCTGGCGGTCACCTTCGCGCCCCTCCACCTGCTCGGGGTGTCGCTCAACATCATGTCGCTCGGCGGCCTGGCGCTCGGCATCGGGATGCTGGTCGACTCCTCGATCGTGGTCCTCGAGTCGATCTTCCGCTGCCGCGAGGAAGGCGACGGCCTCGAAGGCGCGGCGGTGCGCGGCACGGGCGAGGTGCGTGGCGCGGTCACCGCCTCGACGCTCACCACGATCGCCGTCTTCTTCCCGATGGTCTTCGTCGAGGGGATCGCCGGCCAGGCCTTCGGCGACCTGGGCCTGGCGGTGGTGATCTCGCTCTTCGCCTCGCTGGTCGTCGCTCTCTTCCTGATCCCGATGCTGGCAAGCCGCCGGGGAGTCGATCTCGCCCGGCTGGCGCACGGCGAGGGAATCGGCTTCCGGAAGCTCGGGAGCCTCGCGGTGCTGCGCCACGATCTCGCGCGCGAGCACCTGTGGGCGAGGATCCTGATCGCCCCCTACGCCCTGCTGCGCCTGGCGGTCGGGCTGCCGCTCGAGATCCTGGGCAAGCTGCTGCTCCTCCTGGTGGTGGGGGTGACCTGGCTCTGGCTGGCGGCCGGGCGGCCGGTGGCGCGCGCCGTGGGGTGGCTGCTCCGGCCGGCCCTCGGCGCGGCCGAGCGGGCGATGTCCGGCGCCCAGGAGGCCTACCCGCGCCTCGCCCGCTCGGCTCTCGCCCACGCCGGCTGGGTGGTGGCGGGGACGGCCGCGATCCTGGCGCTGACCGTCTACCTCTTCGCGGGCCTCGGCACCGAGCTCTTGCCCGAGGTCCACCAGGGGGAGGTCACCTTCGAGCTCGCCCTGCCGGTGGGCACCCCGGTCGAGGAGACGCGGGCGACGCTCGAGCCGGTGGCCGAGGAGATCCGCCGCGACGTCGGCCACATCGAGTCGCTCCTCGTCACCTTCGGCTTCGACGCCGCCAACACCCAGCGCTCCGACGAGGGCGAGCACAGCGCCCGCTTCAAGGTGCTGCTCGACTCCTCGGACCCGGCGACCGAGCGCCGGGTGGTGGGCGCGATCCGCGAGCGCCTGGCCGCGGTGCCCGACCTCGACGAGCGGGTCACGCGACCGGTCCTCTTCTCCTCGAAGACGCCGATCGAGGTGGAGGTCGAGGGCGACGACCTGGCGCGCTTGAAGGCGATGGCCGGCCGGGTGCGCCAGGAGATGGCCGCGCTGCCCGAGCTCGCCGACGTCGAGACCACGCTCAAGAGCGGCGCGCCCGAGGTGCAGATCGTCTACGACCGGCAGCGCCTCGCCCGCTTCGGCCTCGACCTGCGCCAGGTGGCCGAGCAGGTGAGAAACCAGGTGAAGGGCTACGAGGCCACCCGCTTCAACCGCCGGGACCGGCGCATCCCGGTGGTCGTGCGCCTCGAGCAGGACGACCGCGAGACGGTCCGCGACGTCGAGGAGATGGTGGTCAACCCGGGCGCCGAGCGGCCGATCCGCCTGGGCGCGGTGGCGCGCGTCTCGCTCGGCGAGGGGCCGAGCGAGGTGCGGCGGATCGACGGCCGGCGCGCGGCGGTGGTGGCGGCCAACATCGCCTCGGGCTCGCTCGGCTCGGCGGTCGCGGCGATCGAGCGCCGCCTCGGCTCGGCGATCGACTGGCCGGAAGACATGCGCTTCGAGATCTCGGGCCAGAACGAGGAGTGGGAGAGAAGCCGCTCGAGCCTCTGGCTCGCCCTGGGCCTGTCGATCTTCCTGGTCTACGTGATCATGGCGGCGCAGTTCGAAAACCTGGTCCACCCGCTGGTCATCATGTTCACCATCCCGCTCGCCTTCTTCGGCACCGGCCTGGTGCTCGCCGCGCTCGGGGTGAGCCTCTCGGTGGTGGTCTTCCTCGGCATGATCATGCTCGCCGGGATCGTGGTCAACAACGCCATCGTCCTGGTCGACTACGTCAACGTGCTCCGCCGCCGGGGCCTCGCGGTCGAGGAGGCGATCGTCACCGCCGGCCGGGTGCGCCTGCGCCCGATCGTGATGACCACCGCGACCACGGTGCTCGGGCTCCTGCCGATGGCGCTCGGAGTCGGCGACGGCGCCGAGATCCGGACCCCGATGGCGCTCGCCGTGATCGGCGGCCTGGTGACCTCGACGCTGCTGACCCTGGTCGTGATCCCGGTGATCTACCACCTCTTCGACCGGCTCCAGGCACGGCTCCTCGGGCGGCGGACCGAGGCCGAGCCGGAGCCGCCGCGCGAGACGGCCGAGGCCGCCGGCGAGGCGCCGGGCTTCGCCCGCGAGCGGACGGCCGAGCCGTGAGCGCCCAGGGTCCGCGCTCCGAGCGCTGGGAGAGCTTCCTGCCGCGCTTCTCGCTCACCCGCCGGGTGAGCGTGCTGGTCCTGCTCGCCACCTCGGTGGTGGTCGGGCTGGTGGCGACCCGGCTCATCCCGCTCGAGCTGATCCCGTCCGGCTGGAGCGAGCCCCACCTCTACGTGAGCGTCCCCTGGCGCGACGCTCCGGCCCAGGAGGTGACCGACAAGATCGTGCTGCCGCTCGAGGAGGAGGTCTCGACCGTGCGCGGCCTCGACCTGGTGAGCTCCTCGGCGTCGACCGGGCGCGCCGGCGTGTTCCTGCTGTTCAAGCAGGGCACGGACATGGACGTGGCCTACCGCGAGGTGCGGGACCGGGTCGAGCGGGCGCGAGCCCGGATGCCGGACGACGTCGAGCAGGTGTTCATCCGCAAGGAGGACCCGGCGAGCTTCCCGATCTCGATCATCGGGATCACCGTCGACCCGGCGCTCACCGACGTCTACAACCTGATCGAGTACCAGGTGCGCCGGCCCCTCGAGCGCATCGACGGGGTGGCGTCGGTCGAGATCCAGGGGCTCCAGGAGAAGGAGATCCTGATCGAGCTCGACCGCCGCGCCACCGAGGCCGCGGGCCTGAACGTCTACCAGCTCGGCCGGGAGCTCTCGGGCGACAACTTCACCCTCGCCTCGGGGCACGTCCTGGCCGGCGGCAAGAAGCTGCTGCTGCGCTCGGTGGCCCGCTACGGCAGCCTGGAGGAGCTCGAGAACCGGCCGGTGGCGGAGAACGTGCGCCTGGGCGACGTGGCGAAGGTCTCCTACGCCGAGCCGGAGCGGCGCTACATGATCCGGGCCAACAGCCGCCCGGCCTACGCTCTCTTCGTGCTCAAGGAGGGGCAGGCCAACACCATCGAGGTCGCCCGCCGGATCAACGCCGAGATCGAGCGCATGGGACGCGATCCGCGCCTGGCCGGGGTCGGGGTGAAGATGTTCTTCGACCAGGGCCGGGCGATCCTCGAATCGCTGGGCGTCCTGCTCTCGAGCGGCAAGGTCGGCGCGCTCTTTGCCGTCGCGGTGCTCTTTTTCTTCCTGCGCCGGCTGCGCATGACGCTCATCATCACGCTGTCGATCCCGCTCTCGATCCTCCTCGGCCTGACGGTGATGTACTTCGCCGGCGAGACGCTCAACGTCTTCAGCCTGCTCGGGCTGATGATCTCTGTCGGCCTGCTGGTCGACAACTCGGTGGTGGTGGCCGAGAACATCTTCCGCCTCCACAGAGACGGCGTGCCCCACTGGGAGGCCTGCGTCAAGGGCTCGGGCGAGATGGCGCTCGCGATCACCATGGCGACCCTGACGACCGTCGCGGTCTTCGTGCCGGTGTCGCTGGTCGAAGGGGGCGGGCAGTTCTTTCTCCAGCGCCTGGCGATCCCGATCTCGGTCTCGCTCCTGGCCTCGCTCCTGGTGGCCCTGATCGTGGTGCCGCTCGCGGTCTACGTGACCCTGCCCACGAGGCGCGCGGGCGCCGGCGGCCGGCGAGGCGTGCTGGGCGCCGCCTGGGGCGGGGTGCGGGCCGGCCACGAGCGGATGAACACGGTGCTGCGCCACGCCTACGAGGCGACCTTCGGCAACCTCAACCGGCTCTACGGGCGCCTCCTGGGCGTCTGCCTGGGGCGCCGGCTCGACGTGGTCCTGGTGCTCTTCGCGCTCCTCGTCTCGGTGTGGGCGATCTTCCACGTCAAGGCGGTGCGCGTGGTGCCGGTGCAGGAGGACGAGCAGCCGGCCTTCGAGCTCGACGTCGAGCTGCCCGACACGCTCACCTTCGACGAGGGCAAGGCCTACTTCCTCGACGCCGAAAAGGTGCTCGAGCGGATGCGGGGCGAGCTCGGCCTCGACGGCTACCTGGTGATCGCCAGGAAGAGCGGCAGCGGCGAGATCCAGGGCTGGTTCACCTCGCCCAGGACCTCCGAGGTCACCCCGCGCCAGGCCGCCGAGCGGTTGCGCGACGCGCTGCCCGAGCGGGCCGGGGTCAAGTTCTACCTGGGCGACGAGGACGAGGCCAAGGACGAGGCGACCGCCTCCAGCCAGACCTTCACCCTGACCGGCGACGACGCGGCCGAGCTCGAGGACGTCGCCGAGCGCCTCGAGGGGGTGTTCCGCAAGGTGCCGGGCGTGCTCGGCGTCAAGCGGTCCGGCGAGTCGAGCCCCAACGAGCTCGCGCTGGTGGTCGACCGCACGCGCGCCCAGCACCAGGGGGTGAGCCCGCAGGCGCTCGCCGGCGTGGTGGGCTACGCCCTGCGCGGCCAGGCTCTGCCGCGCTACACGCGGGAAGGCCGGGAGGTGCCGGTGCGCGTGCGCTTCCGGGAGGCGGACAGGAAGAGCCTGGCCGAGCTCTCGGACTTCGCGGTCCCCACCGCCGCGGGCGGCCTCGTGCCGCTCTCGTCGGTCACCGACGTGCGCTACCTGGAGGCGCCCGAGACCATCCGGCGGCGCGACAAGCGGATCTCGCGCACCATCACCCTGGAGCTCGAGGAGGGCCGCGAGGAGACGGCGCGCGAGCGGCTCGAAGCGCTCGCCGCCGGCATCGACCTGCCGGAGGGGATCGCCTTCGACACCGGCGGCGGCCCCGAGGGGCTGGACGAGGACGTCAAGGGCCTGCTCTTCGCCGCGCTCCTCTCGATCGTCTTCATCTACCTCCTGATGGGCTTCCTCTTCGAGAGCTTCCTGCTGCCGCTGTCGATCCTCTTCACCATCCCGCTCGCTTCGATCGGGGTCGCCTGGATCCACCTCGCGATGCGCAAGAACCTCGACGTCCTCGGCATGGTCGGGGCGGTGCTCCTGATCGGCGTGGTGGTCAACAACGGCATCGTGCTCGTCGACTACGTCAACCGCCTGCGCCAGGAGGGCCACGAGCGGCGCCGCGCGATCCTGCTCGCCTCCGAGCGCCGCTTCCGGCCGATCATGATGACCGCGCTCACCACCATCTGCGGCATGATCCCGCTGACCCTGGGCGGCGCCACCTCGATCGGCCTCTCCTACACCAGCTTCGGGCTCACCCTGATCGGCGGCATGACGACGGCGACCCTTCTCACCCTGCTGGTGGTGCCGGTCTTCTACACCCTGTTCGACGACGCCCGCGAGGCGACGCTCGCCGCGGCCAGCCGGATGGCGGCGCGGCGGGGCCGCCGGGGCGAGACCGCTACCGGCTGAGCCCCGGCCGCGGCGCGCCGGCGAGGTAGACTCCGGCTCGGAATCTCGTGACGGTCCCGCTGGAGGTCCCCGACCCTCCGGCCGCCTCGGAGCCGGCGGCCCGGACGAGCGTGCCCCGGGCGGCGCGCCTGGTGACGCTCGCCGTGCGGCGGCTGCTCCACCTCTTCTTCCTGCGGATCGAGGTCGTGGGCCTCGAGCGCGTGCCGTCCGCCGGCGGCGGGGTGCTGGTCGCCTGGCACCCGAACGGGCTGCTCGATCCGGCGCTGATCCTCGCCCACTTCCCGCGCCGGGTGGTCTTCGGCGCGCGCCACGGACTTCTCGCCTGGCCGGTCCTCGGTCGGATCCTCCGGGTGCTCGGGACGGTGCCGATCTACCGGCCCCAGGACGCCCCCCGGGGCGAGGAGGCCGGGGGGGCCGAGGCGGCACGGCGCGAGGCCAACCGCCGGAGCCTCGACGCCCTGGCGGAGGCGGTGGCCGGCGGCTCCTTCGCCGCCCTCTTCCCCGAGGGCGACAGCCACGACCAGCCCCACCTGCTCGCTCTGCGACCGGGCGCGGCCCGGCTGTACCTGCGCGCGTCGGAGCTCGCGCCGGCCGAGCGGCCGCGGCCGGTGCTGCTGCCGGTGGGGCTCCACTACAACCGCAAGAACCTCTTCGGCTCGAAGGCGCTGGTGGAGTTCCACCCGCCGGTCGAGCTGCCGGCCGAGCTCGTGTCGCCGCCGGCCGGCGACGAGGAGCGGCGGGCCCGGGAGCGGGCGCTCACCGCGCGCATCGAGGCGGAGCTCGAGGAGGTGGTGCAAACCACCGAGAGCTGGGAGATCCACCACCTGATGCACCGGCTCCGCAAGCTGATGCGCGCCGAGCGCTCGGCCCGCGGCCGCGCGCGCCCCGGGCCGCCGAGCCTCCACGAGCGGGTGCTCGGCCTGGCCCGCGTGCGCCGGGGCTACCTGGCGTTGCGCCGGGACAACCCGCGGGAGACCGCGCGGCTCGAGGAGCGGGTGCGGCGCTACGATCGGATGCTCACCGCCCTCGACCTCGAGGACCACGAGCTCGACGCCGAGGCGGACCTCGGCTCGCCCTGGAAGGGGCTCGCGCTCGTCGCCCGGGCGGCGGCGGTCTACCTCGCCCTGCCGCCGCTCCTGGTCTTGGGCGCGGCGGTCAACACGCCGGTCGCCCTGGGGCTCGGGGCGGCGGGGCGCCGGCTGGGGGCGAAGCTCAAGGACGAGGCCACGCTCAAGCTGCTCCTGGGCGCGGTGGTCTTCCCGCTGGTCTGGCTGGTCGCCGCGCTGCTGGTGGCCCGGGGCGCGGTCAACCTCCACCAGCTCTACCCGCACCGGGTGCCGGCGGCGCCCTGGCTGGCCGGGGTGGTGACCTTCCTGCTCTGCTCGGTGGGCGGCTGGGAGGCGCTACGCTACCTACGCCTCGCCGCCGAGACCTACCATGCCTTGAAGGTGCGCCTGACCCGGGTGCGCCGCCGCCGGACGCTCCGGCGCCTGCTGCGCGAGCGCGCCCTGCTCTTCGAGTCCGCGCTCGCCCTCTCCGAGGGCCTCGAGCTGCCCGGCGCCGTCGCCGCCGACGGCCGGATCACGGCCGGCGGTCGCCCACCGCGGTAGGGCCGATCGAGCCGGCGTCGCTGTCGCGCCGCTCCCGTGGCCGCTGGAGCGCGGCCTGCCTGTACGCCCGCGAGGGTGCATGGTCAGAGAGGTGCGAGTCCTCTCCAGGCATACGCTCTCCGGCCTGTAATTGACTCTGACTGTGTCGCCGCGAGGCGGGGTGGGGAGTAGGAGGAGATGAGCGATCAGTCCGTAGGCAACGAACCCGATTCGGCCGGTAGGACTCGGCGAGCCTGCAAGCGAATGGCGAAGCCCGGACCCGGGAGAGCCGGGGTGCCCGTCGCGCTGAGGGGTAGCGTGCGAAAGCGTGGGCGGGGGGCCTACAGGTGGTTGGGGACGGAATGATCGCGACGGCCAGGCACCGTAAGCGGGGAGACCTGTCGTCCACGAGGAGAAGCAGGGCGGCAGGAGTCAGAGCTTCCATAGTAGCGAGGAAACGCCGTAATGGGCGTGGAGCGAAGGGAAGCAGGAAGGTGGATGTGTGACGGACAGGACGAGAGACGAGACCCCGGCGCGAGTGGGGCGAGCCCCTAATCCCGCCGGAGAGGCCCGGTCCCGATGGGGCTGGGCCGAACCCTCGGTCTGGACGGAGCGCATGCTGCGGGCCCTGGAGACCGGGGTCCGAGGAGGGACGTGGTTCAGCCTGATCGACAAGGTCTACCGGAAGCAGACGCTCCTGCGCGCGTTCGAGAGAGTCGAGCGCAACGGGGGCGCCGCGGGGGTAGATCACGTCACCGTGGATCACTACGGATCGCGCCTGGAGGAGGAGGTGGAGACGCTGTCGGCGTCCTTGCGGGACGGTAGCTACCGCCCGCAGGCGGTTCGCCGGCGGTGGATTCCCAAGCCGGGGAGCCGCGAGAAGCGGCCCCTGGGGATTCCGACGGTGCGCGACCGGGTGGTGCAGGGCGCGTTGCGCCTGGTCCTGGAGCCGATCTTCGAGCGGGATTTCGCCGAGCACAGCTACGGCTTCCGCCCGGGGCGCGGGTGCCGGGAAGCGCTGGAGCGGGTCGAGGAGCTCCTCGACTCGGGCCACACCTGGGTGGTGGACGCCGACCTGCGCCGGTACTTCGACACGATCGATCCGGAGCGCCTGCTGGCGCGGGTGCGTGAGAGGGTATCGGACGGGCGAGTGCTCGCCCTGATCGAGTCCTTTCTCGAGCAAGAGGTACTGGACGGACTGGAGAGCTGGACGCCCGAGCGGGGAACCCCGCAAGGCGCGGTGATCAGCCCCCTACTGGCCAACATCTACCTCGACCCGCTGGACCATCTTCTGGCCCGCGAGGGCTTCGAGATGGTGCGCTACGCCGACGACTTCGTGATCCTGTGTCGGAGCGAGACCGAGGCCCGCCGGGCGCTTGCCCTGGTAGAGGTGTGGACGGCCCAGGAGGGCCTGAGCCTTCACCCGGACAAGACGGCGGTGGTGGATGCCACCGAGCGGGGTGGCTTCGACTTCCTGGGGTACCACTTCGAACGGGGATACCAATGGCCTCGCGACAAGAGCCTCCGGAAGCTCAAGGACACCCTGCGCCGCAAGACCCGGCGCACCAACGGTCACAGCCTCGATCGGATCACCTGGGACATCAGCCGGACGTTGCGTGGCTGGTACGAGTACTACCGCTACAGCCACCCGACGACCTTCCGGCCGCTCGACCGGTGGATCCGCATGCGCCTGCGCAGCATCTTACGCAAGCGTCGCCGAGGCCGAGGCCGGGGCCGCGGTCGCGACCACCAGCGCTGGCCCAACGCCTTCTTCGCCGAGCATGGGCTGTTCAGCCTCGAAGCCGCCTATGCCTCGGACTCGCAGTCCTCTCGTAGGTGAACCACCAACCGGAGAGCCGGATGCGGGAGATCCGCACGTCCGGTTCGGAGGGAGGGGGGGCAGGGAATCCAACCTGCCCTCCCTACCCCTATCTGGTTCCGATTCAAGCCCTCGGGCGCGATCCCGCGCGCCGCGTTCTCGCTGGCGCCTGGAAGATCTGTCGGGCGGCCTCGAGGTCCGCCTCTGTCAGCCGGCCGGTCCAGGCGCGGAGCTGGAGGTGGAGGAGGAGGCTCGAGGCCCTGGCGGGGAAGGTCGCCGAGCTGTGGAGAGAGGCTGCTTCATCCAGCACCCCGTCGGCGTGGTCCAGCGAGCCGGCGCCGGCAAGCAGCTCGAGCCTGTCGAGGAGGGCGAGGAAGGACTCCCGAGGCAAGCCTGCGGCCGCAAGACCTCGCGACGCGGCGGCCAGGAGCTCGTCGGCTTCCTCTCGTCTCCCGAGGCCCGCCGCCACGACTCCGCTCCACCAGGCGCGCCGCGCGCGGAACCCGGGGCCGTCGAAGACCGGGTGCGCGGGCCCGAGGGCTTCGAGCTCGACCTCGGCCTCGGAGAAGCGATCCGCTCGCACCAGAGTTGCCGCGAGATCGAGGCGCACGGCCCGTTCCATCTCGGGAGCCTCGCCGTAGCCGGCGAGCACCGCGCGGAGCACGCGGTAGGCGGCCGCTGCACCGTCGAGCCGGCCGGCGCCCGAGAGTGCCGCGGCTCCGACGCGAATGGCGGCCAGGCGGTGCTCGCTCAGGTGGCGGCGAGCCGCGAGGCGGTCGAGCCGCTCTGCGCGCTCGATCACCTCGTCCCACGCGCCCTCGGCGAGGAGCAGGCGCAGGCGCACCAGCTCGGCCTCGATCTCGACCAGCTCCGGGTCCGCTGCCAGCGGTCGGCGTGTCTCGGCCCGGGCGAGCTCCAGTCGCGCCGCTTCCGGATCCCGGTCGGCCTCGAGAACGACCCGCGCGAGCATCACGCCGGAGACGGCGCGCATCTCCTCTACCACGCCCTCGCCATAGAGCGCTGGATCGAGAGCCTCTGCGACGGCGGCGGCAAGGAGCACCCAGAGCAAGGCGTCCTCGGGTGCCTCGTCGAGATCCCGCTCCGCGTGGTCGAGCAGCACCGACGCGAGTCCCCAGCTCTGAAACCGCGGATCGGCCGCCACCCGGGCGACCCCCTCGCCGACGGTTGGCAGGCTCAGAAGCTCGTCGAGCAGCGCGGCTTCGGCCGCCTCGCGCTCCGCTTCGAGATCGAGGACCCGGCCGACCGCCCGGCGGCTCGAGTCATGGTAGAAGCTCTCGCCCGCCGCCCGCGCGAGCGGCGTGCGGGCGGGGTAAGCGGCCAGAATCCGGCGGCACGTCGTGCACCGGGCCGCGAGATGGCCGACGGCGCGCCCCAGAACCTCGGGCGGCGAGCAGGCCCCGGCGGCGAGCCCTTCGAGGAGCTCGACGCTCAGGTGCTCGTCAGGCAGCGAGTCGTCGGGTCTCGCCGTTCGTTTTCTCGCGAACCTCCTCAATTGGCGGCCTCCTCGTCGTCCGGCTCGGCGCCCAGGGCTTGCGAGCGGCGCTCTACCCGGTCCCGGAGCCAGGCGCGGCGGTCGGCGATCTTGTGCCAGCGCAGGCCGAGCGCGGTCATGCTCTCGAAGAGCACCGCTTCGGCCTGGGCACTCGTGAGGCAGTGGGCGCTGTAGATCGCGTCGAGCTCGCTCTCGAGGCTCTCGACCAGCTCGACGAGCTCCTGGGTGGGGAAGGTCTCCTGGGGGTCACGGCGCCGGGGCATGGCCGGCTCCCTGGGCTTGCCGGAGGTCTTGCCTCGGCGGCCCGGCCCGGAGGAGGGTCTGCTCGAACGCGGAGACATCGCTCGAGGTTAGCGTACCGCGCCCGAGGGCGCGCGCGAAGCGGGCGATCGCCTCGCGGTCTACGCCGGCGAGCTCGCCAGCCATGAGGAGCTCCGGCAGCTCGTCCGCCAAGCCCGGGAGGGCGAGTGGATCGGACCGGCCGTCGGCCAGCTCGATTCGTGCTCGCTCGGCCGCCACCAGGGCGGCGTCGAGGGCCTGGCCCCGGCGGAGAAGCTCTCTCCAGGCCGCTTCGAGGAAGCGCCGCGCCGTTTCAGGCCGCCGCAGGCGGGAGAAGAGGAGGCCACGGAGAAGGAGCAGCTCGGCGCGTGCGGTACTGGGCGCCTCGACGTCTCCTCCCCAGGCGGCGAGGAAGGCGGCGGCCTCCTCCGGCTCGCAAGCCTCTACCAGCGCGACCACCAGCTCCCGGGCGGCGGCCCACTCGGTTCGACCGGTCGGCCCTCGGGACCACCGCGTGGCCACCGCCCGCAGCCGAACCGCGGCGGCCTCTGGCCGCCCCGCCTCGCGCTCCAGCCGGGCGAGGACGGCCTCGGCGGCCACCCCGGAATCCCCGGCGTCCGGGCCCAGCCGGGTGGCCTCCGCGAAGAAAGGCCGTGCCTCCTCGGCTCGCCCCGCCCACAGCCGCTCGCGGCCCTGGGCGAGGAGATAGGTCGCGATCAGGCGGTCCGAGCGCAGGCTCTGGACGACCAGCCGGTGGGCGCGGTCGAGGCTGTCGGCGGCCTCGGCCGCCGGCAGGCCGCGCGCGACGGCCAGGAGCGCCCGCAGGAGCCAGCACTCGGCCTCGAGCCGCCGCACGACGAGGCGGCCGTAGCGGCCAGGGTCCAGGCGAAGAGCCGCGAGGAAGGCGAGCTCGAGGCCCTCGCCCGCCACCTGGAGGGCATCGGCCCCGAGGGCTTCCCAGGCGAGGGCGAGCTGGTGGGTCACGAACGCCGCCGTGTGGAAGCGGCGCTCGGTGCCCGCCTGGAGGAAGACGCCGGACGAGCCCAGGGGCTCGAGCTCGGCGAGGAGGGCGGGCAGCGCCTCGGCCTCGCGGGCGAGCTCGGCCGCCCGGGCCCGGAAGCGCTCGGCGGCGCGGGCCACGAGGGTGGCGCTGGAGGTCCGTGCCAGTGCCTCGCGGCAACCGGTGCAACAATCGCGCTCGAGGTGGCGGGCGATCGTCTCGACGAGATCGAGCGGTGTCGCGCGGCCGGCGACGTACTCGTCCAAGAGCTGCCGCGACAGGTGGCCCTGGCCCGGCTCGGGCCCCTCCTTCGAAACCCGCGGGATCGGCGGCCGGCCGCTCACCCCGGCGACTCGTAGGCGAGGTACGGATTGGCGCGCGCCCGCTGGAGGTATCTCGCTACGTGGCGCAGCAGCGCAACGGTGACCGTTTCCGCCTGAATCGAACGCTGGATCAGCACCAGGGCGGTGAGGGCGTGGCGGTGGATCTCGCGCGAGCGGAAGATGGGGAGCATCTCCTCGGCCAACCGCCGCACGTCGGCGGTCCGCCCCTGCTCGAGGTAGAAGGTGGCGAGGTCGAGGCTCACCAGGGCGTAGTCGTAATCCGCCTCGTGCTCGCGGAACGCGGCCTGGACGGCGAGGAGCTCGTCTTCGGCCCGAGCGAGGTCGCCCTGGCCCCAGGCGATCCAAGCGCTGAGCCAGGTGAGGCGTTGGACCTGGGCGAAGCCTCGGAAGTGGGCGGCCCACGCGGGAGCGAGATTCTCGAAGAGCTCCGCCGCCTCGGCGGCGCGGCCGCTCTCGACCAGCCAGTCGGCACGGGCATGTCGAGCGACCAGGTGCAGAGTTTGGTCGGCCTTCGGGTCCAGCAGCGGGTCTGCTTGCTCCAGGGCGCGAGCTGCTCCGGCAGCATCGCCCGACTCTCCGAGAGCCTTCGCCAGCTTCGACCAGAAGCTTCGCCTCCGCGTGTCGGCTGGCCTGGCGCCGGCTGAGCGCGAGGGCTTCGGTGAGGAGCGAGACGGCCTCTTCGTAGCGGCATTGCTGGACCCGGAGCGAGCCGAGCAAGCTCAAGAGCTCCATGCGGTTCTCCGGGTCCCCGTCCGCGGCGTCGAGCAGGCGCTCGGCGGTCGTCAGCGCCCGGTTCGCCGCCACCAGGTCGGTGCTCGCCCGGAGGGCGTTACCCAGCGCGGCCCAGGCGCGGCTCTGGACTCCGGCGACCTCGCGCCGGCCGTAAACCGCCGTCTCCAGGCAGTCCGCCACCTCTACCGCCAGGCGACCGAGCTCGACCGCGCGGGCCACGTCCTCGAAGACCTCGGCCCTGGAGCGCTCCACCAGGTGCTCGGCGAAGCCAAGGAGGCGAAGTTTTTCCGCATCGCGCACGGCTTCGCGGCGCTCCGCCGGAGACAGGAGGAGCAGCTCGGCCACGAGCTCCGGCGCCAGGGCGAGCTCCACCTCGTGGAGGAAGGCCCGGCGCTCCACCTGGCGGGCGGCCCGCTCGAGAGCGGTGTGGCGCGCCTCCGTTCCAGGCGCTGACACGAGACCGGAGCGCGCCGTCTCGGCCGTCATCTCGCGTGCAACGGCCAGGATGCGGTTCGCCTCCCGCAGGCAGTGGAGGCAGCGGCCTTCTAGGAGGTGGCTGCGGAAGGCGGCGCCCTCGTCGGGCTCCTCAGCGCCGGCCACGAAAGCGGCCAGCCGGCGCGGGGTCGGATGCTGAATCGGTCGTGGCATGGGCGAGGTCGATCTCCAGGACATGACCACGCGGCGCAGTTCAAGAGGCGCGCCGCTGCGAAATTGCGAGACACCGAGATCGTAGACCCGCCGCCGGGGTCCGTCAAGTAGGGGAAGACATCGCTTCTAGGCGTCTCGGTAAGGTGGTCGGCGATCTCCCCGCTCGTTGATCTCTCTTCTGGAGGATGAGGACGTCGAAGCGAGGGGCCGACTCCTCGCGGCCGTCGGCCCCTCGCGGCCAGAGCACTCCGCAGAGGCGCTTAGCCGTCAGGGTCAAGCGTCCCACGCGACTCCGTGCAGGCCATCTCGCAGGTCCCCGAGCCGGCGGAGGCGCTCCCGGTGCCGACGACTGTCGCAGGTTCCGGTCTGGACGTGAAGCCAGCCGCCCGCACCACAGCAGCAGACACTCCATGGCACCAGGAGAGAAATCCCTGGTCGAGCATGTTTACGAGCTCCATCCATGGCTTCGTGAGGTCGTCGTCGTGTCGTCCGGCTTCCGGCTGCGCGAACGCCGTGGGCCCAGCGAGGATGAAGGCAACCAAAAACGTACCGGCCACTACTCTGATCTTTGACACTCGTGATCCTCCTCTCCTTGCGCGTGGACTCGGAGGCCACCACGGTCACCGAGGTCGCCGCGCGGGTCTTGCGGTCCCCGTCAGTGGGGTTCCAAGGGACGATAGTCCCCAGAAAGCAGTTGCGCCTTCCTGGTACCGGTGTGCGCCTTACTGTAATGCTGGAGACGAGGAGGATCTCAAACTGCGGTACTTCGACACGGCTGATCGGTCCAGCCCAAGAGGAACCGCGGGCTTACCGGGCCGCATCGCGAGTATCCGCGGCACTCAATGACCCTGGAGCACAGGCAAGGGGCCGGTCTCGGCAGGAGCGGCCCCGCACGGCGAGGATCCGGGCGGCGGCAAGGCTGCCGTAGGCGCTGCTAGGCTGCGGACGGCCGGAAGGGCAGGTGGGGATTGCGCCGGGCGTGGCGGAGGTAACGGGCCACCTCGCGAACTAGCGCGAGACTCACCGTCTCGGCCGCCGCGGCCCGCTCCACCAGGGCCAGTGCCGCCAGGGCGTGGCGGTGGATCTGGCGGGACTCGAAGACTGGCAGCATGGCCTCGGCGAGCTTCCCGGACCTCGCTCATGCGATCCTGCTCGAGAAGGAGGGCCGCGAGGTCCAGGCTCACCAGGGCATAGTCGTAGAAGAGCTCCTGGCCCCCGAAGGCGGCCTGGACCTCCCGGAGCTTCGCCTCGGCGTGCGGCAGATCGCCCTCCGCCCGGGCGATCACGGCTTCGAGCCAGTCGAGGCGCAGCGCGCGGTCCAGGCTCGTCTCGTTCGCCAGCCAATCGGGCTTCAGCTCCTCGAAGACCGCTCGGGCCTCCCCCGCGCGCCCCGCCTCGGCGAGCCAATCGGACCGGGCGTGCCGCGCCAAACGCAGCAGCTCAACATTCTCGTGTGGGTCGATCACTGCCTCGGCCCGCTCCAGGAGGCGCACCGCCGCCTCGGGGTCGCCCCCCTCCCCGGCCGCCTTGGCGAGCTTCACTACTACCTTCGCCTCCGCCTGCGTCGCTCCATGCCGGTGGTAGATCGCCTGCGCTCGCTCCAGCACTCGGACGGACTCCTCGAACCGGGTCTGGTCCACCCGGAGCGAGCCCAAGAGGCTCAGGACCTCCGCCTCCACCATGGGGTGGCCGCTCCCGTCCGAGGCGTAGGCGAGTCCAGTGCGCAGGGCGCGCTCGGCCTCGAAGAGATCCGTCGCCACCCGATAGGCGTTGCCCAGGGCGCCCCAGGCGAGGGCCTGGGCATCGCGGGCGAGGCCCGGCAGATAGCCCGCCTCCTCCAGCCGGTCGGCCACCTCGCGGGCCAGCGCGCCTAGCTCGACCGCCTGCTGGACGTCGTGGAACACCTCCTCGCGCGAGCGCGCGGCGAGATAGCGGGCCAGCCCCAGGGCCTGGAAGCGACGCTCGGTCCGGATCACCTCGCGCCGCTCTTCGGCGGGGCGGGTGAGGAGCTCGTGAAGCAGGGCCGAGCCCGCCCGCTCCTCGTAATCCACCAGCATGGCCACCGCCGCCAGGCGCCGGCCGAGGTCCCGGAAGGAGGCTTCCGGCGGGCCGCCGTTGGCGGGGGCCGGCGCGCCGTAGCCGGCGAGGATCGTTCGGCGGACCGAGCGCCGGAGGGGCGTCGGGTCGCCGAGGAGGCCGGCGCGGAGCCGCGCCAGGCAGTGTGGGCAGCCGGCCTCCAGGTGTTCGCGGGCCGCCTCCGGTGCGGCGGCCTGGCCCAGGGCGAACGCCTCGAGCTCTTCTCCGCCGGGGTGAGCCGGGTGTCGATTAGTGGACCACATCGCCTTCCCTCCGTTCGAAGTGGCTCCAGTGCTCCTGGGTGGCGGCTGCCTCGACGGCATCGACGAGGAGTGTCCCGAGGCCGGCCACGCTCGGGCCCTCGGTGGGCTCGAGGGCGAGGGCGGTGAGGGCGTCGGTCACCAGCCGCGTACCCACCTCCTCGTCGATCGAGAAGCGGTCGAGCACCTCCATCACCCGCGCTTGCGACGCCTCGAGGACCGCCTCGAGCTCCTCCGCCGTCGGCCGGCGGCGTCCCCCGCCAGGGCTAGAGCCTTGCGCCACGGTGTTTGGCCTCTCCCTGAGTATCACGAGTCATGCAAGTTCGCAAGGACGACGGGTACCTTCCAGCGGGCCGCCTCTCTCCCAGCTCGGTGCCTGGCGGCGGCGGTCCGGGACAATCGTCGAGGCCGCCGTAGCCCCAGCGAAAAGGGGCCGGGGCGCCGAATCCCTCCTGATCGCCGCCCCGGCCACGCCGGGCACCGAGAGTGGAAGGAAGACTCGCGATGCCCTACCACGAGAAGGCGATTCCAGGATACAACGAAGTCGTAATCAACAACAAGGTAGCCTTGAAAGCCAACAAGGGCCAGCGAGTCGAACGCCCCCGCCACCTCGGGGCGTGAGGCGAATCAGCCGAGCCGGCGCAGGATCGCCCGCCCGAGGAGCCCGAGGCTCTCGAGGTCCAGGGCCTCCACCAAGAGGGCCGCCGCCTCCGGGTTCGCGGCGAGGCAGCGCACGGCGTGGTAGGCAGCGAGGAACGACTCCCGGACCGGCACGAGCGCCGGGCTCGCGTGGCCCAGGTGCCGGGCGCCGTCGTGGACCGGGTGGCCGAGGCCGCTCCGCTCCCGGCTCTTGCGCCGCTCGTTGAGCGCGAGGTGGTTCGGCACGGCGAGGGCCGCCAGGGCCGCCGCGGCGAGCTGCGCCTCCTGGCGGCGGAGGAAGGCGAGGCGCGCCCCGCCGCCCTTCCCAGTCGATCGCGCCGGCTCGTCCCGGCGCACGACGGCCCAGAGCACACCGCGCCCGGCCGGCACCTCCTCCACCTCCCAGTGGCCGGCGAAGCCGGCGAGGCGGCTGAGCGTCGACGCCGCGAGCTCGGCGGCGTCGTCCCGCCGCCGCGCCCGCTCCAGGAAGAGGGCGCTGAAGGCGCTCTCGCGCGGCGCCGGCGAGCCGCCGCGGCGCGCGGTCTTCGAGAGGGTGGTCGGGGAAGACTGCGAGGAAGCGGAGGTGCCGTCGGTGGTACCCTTCGACTCGTTCTGCATGGAGCCTGTTCCTCCTTGCGGAGCAGGCCCGGGCGAGGTGCAAGCTCGCTCGGGCCGTTTCTGGGGTCCGGCGAGACGCCCGCCGGCGGCGGGCTCCGTCCCGGGGCTTTCCGCCATCTTACCGCTACTGGGCATGAAGGTCAAGCGAGCGCTGGAACAGTCGGACCAGGCCTGGCCGGAGACCTCTCCTTGAGTCCGTGGACCGGGAAGGATCCCTCCTGCGCTGGGCGAACGAGCTCGCGCAACCTCGGCATGAGCCCCCAGGAACGCGCGATGGCCGAACCCCATGCCGCCAAGGCCCACGAGCAAGAAGGAGCCTCCAAGGACCTCCATACAATTCGCAGCTTCAGCTTTCTACTCCGAGGAGTAGAATAACCGCCACCATGCAGGTTAAGAAGACCATCGCAACTACACAGACGACTTGGGAGAACCGAACGCAGTTCGGCTCGGTACGAGGAATCCCAAGAACACGAAGCCAAAACCACGCGAAGTGGCTTGGGCCGACTCGGCGGTATAGAGCTGCTGCTCCGGCCCTTGCGCCGTAGCCAAAGGCGACCATCGAGGCCAGCCAGAAGACGATGAGCCATCCCTTGTCTTCAGGCACCTCTCTCTCCATTTCCGTGTGGCCGGCACATCAGCCTTCGAACCTCCATCCTACTAGCGTCCAACCATTTCCGGAAAGAGAAGAACTGCACTTAGAGCGGCTACAGGTGCGCTCACGATGACCGAAACCGCAAGAATATCCAAGAACCTGGATCCGATTTCCTGTCTGTTCCTGAAGTATAGGAAGCTCGGATAAAAAAGTAAACAAGACAGTAAGAACGGGATCCTCATTCCTCTGGCATTCAGCATCAAGTAGAGAACGAAGTTCCCAACTGACACGCCGAAGACTGAGGCAGCAAAGCAGAGCATCAGGACGACCGTCGAAGCGGTCAAGGGTGTCGTCGCTTCGCCCATCACGGACACCAAGGCGTGAGGAAGCTCAAACCCATCTTCAACACCGCCAACTCGTAACTCCTTGATTCCGTGCCACTTACGTGCACGCACTTCGGCGTTGGCACCATGGAATCGAGGTTTGGGCCCCGGCCGGCCTCGCTCAGCTCACCTTCCGAATCGTGGGAGGCAGGGCGACGCCGGCGGCCTGGAAGACCTTGCCGGCCGAGCCCGGGGCCTCGGAGCGTAGGACGAAGCGGGTGCCGTGCTTGGCGACCTCGACCTCGGTGACCTCGTTGAGATCCCGGAGGATCGAGGCCCACTCGAAGCTCTCGCCCCGCTCGGCGAGGCGGCTCTCGAGCTCGAAGCGCAGGCGCAGGGCCAGAAACGAGCAGAAGACGTGGCCGCGGATCGTCTCGTCGAGGTGGTGCCAGATCGGGCGGGTTTCGAGCAACGACTTCATGGTGCGGAAGATCTCCTCGACCGTCCAGAGCTGCTTGTAGGCCCAGGCGACGTCGGCCGCGTCGAGGTCGGTCGTGGTGCGCAACACCCACTTGCCGTCGTAGCGGCGGTCGCGCTCGATCTTGCCCGGGTCGATGTGGAAGCCTTCGCCCTCGGCCGAGAGGTAGCGCCGGAAGCCGCGGTTGCCGACCAGCGAGGTCGCCCCGCCGTGGAGCTGGTCTTCGAGGGCGGCCAAGATCGCCTCGCGGTCGGCGGCGTCCTTCCTTGCCTGCTCCTCGTTGCGGCAGACGATGTAGCGCCGCTCGCCGACCCACACCTCCTTGACCTCGAGCGGCGAGGGGTCCTTGGCGTTCTTGCGCGGCCCCACGACCTGGCGGAAGCGTCCGCCCCGGCCCAGGACCTCGTCACGCACCTCCTTCTGGCTCCGCATCCGGGCGCCGACGATGTAGTCCCAGCCGTCGGCCTCCAGCGCCTCCAAGGTCGTCTTCTGGATCATCCCCCGGTCGGCGATCAGGCAGACCCGGCCGATCCCGAAGCGCGTCCGGAGCCGCTTGGCGACCGGCACCCAGGTCATCACGTCGCTCGTGTTGCCGGGGAGAAGCTCGCACGAGATCGGCCGCCCCTCCTGGTCGAGCACCATGCCCACGATCATCTGCTTCAGGTCCGGCCGGTGGTCCTTGCTGTAGCCCCGCCGGCCGAGGCTCTGGCCGCCCTCGCCCTCGAAGTAGATCGAGGTCGTGTCGAAGAAGACGAGCTGGAGCGAGGAGAAGAGATTCCGGTCCCGGGCGAAGAGAGCCTCCTCGATCCGGTCTTTCGTACACCGGGGAGCGAGGGCGTCGGCGGGCCTCTCCTCCCGCAGCGGCTCGCCGAGCCAGGCCATCGCCCGGTAGGCGTGGTGGAGCTCGAGCTCCTGGACGCCCTCGATGGCATACGGCCGGCGCCACGCGACAGCGGCGCGGTCCGAGCCGGGCGCGACCAGGCGGTGGAGGACCTCGAGGAAGATCGCCCGCTCGACGGGGAACTCGAAGGCGCGGCCCGCGAGCAGCTCCCGGATCACCTCGGCGCAGCCGGTCTCGTGCCAGAGCCGCTCGAAGACCTTCGGCGGGCCGATCCGGCGCGCGGGGCTCGTGGCGAGCTCGCCGCGGCGCACCTCGGAGAGCACCAGCATCGACTCGGCGAAGCGGGCGCCGGACTCGAGGAGAACCTCCAGGCGCCCCTCCTGGCGGAGCTGGTCGAGCCGGCCGAGGGTGGCGAGTACCCGCTGGCGGCTCCGGCCCTTCTCCCAGCGGTTTTCGACGATCTGGAGGTAGGTGTAGCCCTTGACCGTCTTCTGTCGGAAGAACATGGCGCGCCTCCGGTTGACATCCGGAGGATAGCTTACGAGCTGCTTACTGTCAACGCTGGTAGTGCCGCTAGTTGGCACCAGGATTGAGCCCTTTTCCCAAAATCGGCCAGGTCAAGTTACACAAACAAAGGACTTACGTATTTCGAGGGCTCGACGACTGTAGAAAACGGGTCAAATCGAGCAACTTCTTATATCTGGTAAGCGTGACGCCGGCGCCCAGTGGAATGCCGCCACTGATTCCACCTGAGGTCCATGCCAGCCGGCGCTGTTACTACTATCCGGTCTCCCAAGATTCCTGACGAGCCAGCTATCGATCCGAAGCTGCAACACAAACAGCGAGAAACAAGAGCAGTGCCATTATGATCGCCGACAACCCACCGAGACGGATCAACGAGATATGTAGGCGCGGCCTATTGGCGATCCAGTCTCCGAAAAAGAACGCCTTATGAGGGAGCGGATGTTTTTGATAATATTCTATTGCGAGGTGGCTAGCTCTCCGCGCGTTCAGGATGAGTTGAATGCCCACATAAACTAGGAGCATTGCATAGAAGATGGCAGCTGTCATTCTGCCGGTGATCTCACCCATCGAATCACCACCCCATGGGAAGGGTATCTGTTTACTGGCCATTGAGTTTCTCGGAAAACCGTTGGGTGTGCGGGCTGCGGTTGGTTGCGTGATGTACGGCGCATGTGGCTCGTCGGTATGGGGATCCAGGTTACCCATTCGGCGCCAACCTCTCGCTGAAAGCGGACACGAGGAATACGAAGCACGCCATGAGTATGAACAGCACTCCACCTATGCGGATCATGAGTATGTGCATACGTGGTCGCTTTGTGATCCAGTCGCCATAGAACATGGATCGGTAAAGGCCAGGGTTTTTGTTATAATGCTGCATGAAAAGCTCTCGCCAACGCTTGGCTTGAAGGACCGCTTGGATTCCAAAATACAGCAAGACGAATGACGCTACAATAGGGCCCACTTTAGTCGCCGCAATCAGAAGCATCGGCGTTACCACCGAATCCCAAGGTTTAAGAGTGGCCAACTATAAACTGTGCTCACACCGATCGTCGGCATGAAGGCGAGTCCAAACTCAGCAGACTTTGGGCCGCTGAGACCCGAGCGGCTCCAGCCAAAGACAATGCCGGATCCTAGAGAGAAATTGTTTGTGATTCCAGAGAGACTCGACTCCATCTGAGCCTCAGTGAAGTTCGCCGAGTCGTTGAAGCCACCAGCGACCAGGGTCGCGCCTAGGAACCCAAGGTTCTTGCCGGCGTTGCCCCCGATGCCGAAATAGAGATTGCCATACTTGTCTAGCGTTAGCGTAGCGCTGACTCCAAAGATTGTACCCGTGTACGGTGTAGGGGGAAGGGTCCCGCTGAGAGTAAAGGTGACGTAGTCCGGTCGGGCCGGCGCGTTGGGCTTCGCAGGTGGCGCCGCCCCGATGGTCGGTGTGGGGTACCGCTTGATGTCGAGACTGTCGACGCCGTCGAGGAACGACCTGCCACTTATCAGACTTTGCAGGCCGACGACTCCGGTCAGCGGGTCGTAACCAGGAGCATCACCGATGACTGTGATGCTTTCCCAGTACGGTATGAAGCGCAAGACGTCCTCAAATAGGCCGAAGAGATCCAGGCCCTTCGGATCGGTGTACTTCAACGGGTTTCCGATCGTATAGCTGTACCTGTTCCAGGATTGCGGCCAGTTCGGCGAGCCACCCACCGGGTCGAAGCTGAGGAACCTCCCCACCAGCGGCGAGTAGTACCGAGCATGCATGTAGTCGAGGTCGTAGCTCGTGCCTCCCGAGTCGAGGTCGTCTCTCTCGTGGCCGGTAAACTTGAGGGCGAGGTCGTCCTGGTCAGGTTCGGTGGCCTCTTGGCCGAAGGGGAAGTAGAGGTGGCGGGCGAGGGTCTTGCCGGCGGCGTCGGTGACGATCCGTGGCGAGCCCAGGTGGTCGAGGTGGAAATGGCGGGTGATGCCGGCCTGAGTGACGGAGGCGAGGAGCGAGCCGCCGCGCCAGGCGTAGTCCAGGGGGAAGTCGGGGTTGGCCGCCTGCCAGTTGGCCCGGGCGTTGTTGCCGCCGATCGAGCGGTACTGGCGTAGCGGCGAGCCGTCGAGGTCCCGGAGGGTCCAGGTCTCGCGCCAGTTCGATGGATCGGCGCCGTCCCGCCCCGACCAGTCGATCGTCCAGAGCCGCTCGTCGCCCGGGCCGTAGACGAAGTCGAAGTGGCTGCCGGCGGAGCTCGCCTCCTGGGTCATCATGTTGAAGGGGTCGTACGTCCAGGAGACCCCGGGGAACGAGATCAAGTTGCCCGCGTCGTCGTAGCCGCCGCCGCTCAACCGGTTGCTGTTCGAGAAGGTGCCGATGCCCTGGACCTCGTCCGCGTGGCCCTCGCGGGAGGTCGTGATCTGGGTCAGGTTTCCGAAGCGGTCGAAGGTGTAGGTCTGCCCGGCCGCGGTCGGCTGGCCCGGCGGGTCGAGGGCCGGATCGACGCCGGCCGCGAGACGCCCGCCCGAGGCGACCGAGAAGCCGCTCGCGAAGACCACCTGGTGGCCGGCCGTGAGGGTGATGACACGGCAGCGGCGAAAATCCTCCTTAGTGGACGCGAAGTTTTACGACCCCTCCGGTAGCTGAGGGGCGTGGCCATCCGCAAGTGCCTCGACCGGGTACGGTGCCCGGCAGGAGGTGGACGGATGACGAGGCGTCTCTCGAAGGAGGAAGTCGTGTCGGTCTTGCCCTGGACCACGGTGAGCTGACCGCAGCTCTCGTGCGGCACCTCGACGGCAGCCTCGCTCACCCGCGACAGGAGGTCGTAGACATAGCGGTCGGCGCCCATCTTCGTCACGTTTCCCGCCCCATCATAGGCGATGGCGCCGGAGTCGAAGTTGTCCGAGGCCCCGGTCGTCGAGAGGCTCCCCGGGCGACCGAGCCCCGAGACGTCCGCCTCCTGGACGTCGGTCACGCCGTTCGTGTGGGCCACCCGGGCCCAGAGGCCGTTTCGTCGTCGACGGCCTCATCCGCGACGCCCAGGCCCGTAGGGCCCACGGCGCACGGTAGGGGCCAGTCTGGCTTGTCTCGTCACCCCGAGCGATTACTCGACGCAAGGCACCACCGAAGAGGTCGCCAAGGCCCGCTTCGAAGGCCGCGAGCTGCTACGGCAGTTTCAGGAGGTCGAGTCCCTCCCCGACGACGACAAGCTCGTCGTCAAGAAGCTCCTCGACGCCTTCCTCCCCAAGAAGCAGATCCAGCGGTTGGCCGGGTAGCCCTGTGCCGAGGCGCAGAGGGCGGCGAGGGCAGACCGCTCTCACATGGGCGGCGCTGGTGCGCCGAGCATCTCCGGAAAGAGAAGTAGAGCCGTTACGATCAGCGTTGGCACACTGAGTGCGACGATGAAGGCGAAGATATCGAGTACTTTCGTGCGGACGTTGGGCCCCTGCCTGAAGTAGACAATGACCGAATAGAACGGGACGTTCGACAAGAATCTGGTGACCTTGACGCCACTTCCTCTGAGAAAGAGATATAGGACCAAGTGACCAACCGCTCCGACTCCGCAAGAGGCGAAGAACAGGAGGATCAGCACCAAGGTCCACCCACTGACGGCAGCTTGCTCCATGAGAGCTATTGACACCAAGGCACGAGGAAACTCAGGTCTACGACCTTGTGATATGTCGTCATCGTCGCTCCCACACCAACCGGTGCGCCGAAAGTGACCCCGCCTTGGAGGCCATGCCACCCAATTCCAGGTTGCTCAGATGGAGATCCGAAGCCTCCGAAGGTCGCTGCCAAGTAAGACCCCATCGCTGTCATGAAGTCGCCGCTCCAAGGACCACTGCCGACCGCGCCATTGACAGTGATCGATCCTCCGACATCGAAGCCCACCGACGCTGTGTTGTTCGGCGTTGAGAACCCGTAAAGCGCCAAGCCTCGGCCGGGAACGTACTGGAGATTAAGGCCCGCGCTCAGGAGTGAGCCAGGCCCGGCGGTCACGGACACGCTGCGCCAGCCGCGCTGAGAGTGGTGGCTCAAACTTGGCTGGCACCTCTCGCAGTCGGATGCTCAATGCGGTCTAGAATTCGAATCAGGTCGTCCACAGTCTCGATGCCTTGACTGCTTCCCTTGCTTCTCGACTCGACGTACCAGGTGATTTCGGCGAGGCCATCGTCGAACTCCCATCCATGCTCCGGGGCGAGCTCTACTGTAAACCGATCCGCCGGGCGGAGTTTCTCCTCGGGTACGGCTGTGGCCTGACTAATCAAGTGAAGAGCCGATTGTACGCTGTCGAGAGATACGCCACTCTCGCGGTAGAAATCTTGCCAGAGCCCAGCAGCACCTGCAGCCGACCTCTCACTGAAGCGACTGGCTCTTCGAGCGTCGGCGCGTCGCCCAAAGAGCCAAACGAGGACCGCCGCAGCAGAGATGACCAGGATAGCGGCGGTCAAAGTGATCCCATGGACTGACATCAGTTGCCACCAGTCACGACCGCGCAGCGCCCGATCGTGCCGATGTCGTAGAAGCCCTCGAAAACCGTAACCCCAAGTGCAGCTCTTCCAGCAAACTTACCCACGCGGCTAAACGCAGGGTTGTCGAAGGTCCTAGCGAGCCTGGCACCGAGCTTGTGTTCCCACGTCGTGGGGTGCGGTCCCAATCCACCGAATCCCATTCGCCCCGTGCTCCCTGCAAGCTTATTCAGAAGTGGGTTTCCTATACTAAAGGCCGTAATCGCACCAAAGTCGAATCGATTCTTCTCAACACACATACCGAACTGCGTTCCCTTGATGGGAAGGGTACTGAGCCCGCGCTCGATGAAGTTCAGCCGAAACTCGTTCCGCCCGGTATCGAGGCCGTTGCGACGCGGCAGGCCACTGACGTTCATGTTGAAGGAGAGCCGACCGGTGATGAGATCCCCAAGCCCCTGGACGCCGGTGAATGGATTGAAGCCTCGTGCCTGATCATTCACCTGGATGTACTCGCACCCTCCGTTGATCAGGCACTGTAGGTAGTCCTGGCCGATCTGGCCGATGATGTCAGACGGATACTCGCCAGTGGGGTCAATGTACTTCACCGGATTCCCAAGAACATAGCTGTAGCGATCCCAGCTCTGAGGAGGCAGGCCGGGAACACCACCGAGCACGTCAACCGATAGGAACCTCCCCACCAGCGGCGAGTAGTACCGAGCATGCATGTAGTCCAGGTCGTAGCTCGTGCCTCCCGAGTCGAGGTCGTCTCTCTCGTGGCCGGTAAACTTGAGGGCGAGGTCGTCCTGGTCAGGTTCGGTGGCCTCTTGGCCGAAGGGGAAGTAGAGGTGGAGGGCGAGGGTCTTGCCGGCGGCGTCGGTGACGATCCGGGGCGAGCCCAGGTGGTCGAGGTGGTCGTGGCGGGTGAGGCCGGCCTGGGTGACGGAGGCGAGGAGCGAGCCGCCGCGCCAGGCGTAGTCCCGCGGGAAGTTGGGGTTGGCTGCCTGCCAGTTGGCCTTGGCGTTGTTGCCGCCGATCGAGACGTACTGGCGTAGCGGCGAGCCGTCCAGGTCCCGCAGCGTCCAGGTCTCGCGCCAGTTGGACGGATCGGCGCCGTCCCGCCCCGACCAGTCGATCGTCCAGAGCCGCTCGTCGCCCGGGCCGTAGACGAAGTCGAAGTGGCTGCCGGCGGAGCTCGCCTCCTGGGTCATCATGTTGAAGGGGTCGTACGTCCAGGAGACCCCGGGGAACGAGATCAAGTTGCCCGCGTCGTCGTAGCCGCCGGCGCTCAGCCGGTTGGTGTTCGAGAAGGTGCCGATGCCCTGGACCTCGTCCGCGTGGCCCTCGCGGGAGGTCGTGATCTGGGTCAGGTTTCCGAAGCGGTCGAAGGTGTAGGTCTGCCCGGCCGCGGTCGGCTGGCCCGGCGGGTCGAGGGCCGGATCGACGCCGGCCGCGAGACGCCCGCCCGAGGCGACCGAGAAGCCGCTCGCGAAGACCACCTGGTGGCCGGCCGTGAGGGTGACGTTGCCACCCGAGCCCACGGTGTAACCCAGGCCGGCCTGGACCGTGCCGCAGCTCTGGTAGCTCTTGGTCGTCGTGTCGGTCTTGCCCTGGACCACGGTGAGCTGACCGCAGCTCTCGTGCGGCACCTCGACGGCAGCCTCGCTCACCCGCGACAGGAGGTCGTAGACATAGCGGTCGGCGCCCATCTTCGTCACGTTTCCCGCCCCATCATAGGCGATGGCGCCGGAGTCGAAGTTGTCCGAGGCCCCGGTGGTCGACAGGCGCCCCGGGCGACCGAGCCCCGAGACGTCCGCCTCCTGGACGTCGGTCACGCCGTTCGTGTGCACCACGTGCGCCCAGAGGCCGTTCGGGTGATAGGTGATCGCGGAGGCAAACTGCGGCACCGAGGTGAGGAGCCCCGCGGTGGAACCCTGGGTCACGACGTGGGAGGCCGTCGCCTCGCCGACGCCGTCGGCGTCTCGGGCGAATACCTGATCGAGAGGGCGACGGAAGGGGCTGCCAAGGCCCGCTTCGAAGACCGCGAGCTCCCACGGCAGTTTCAGGCGGTCGAGGCCCTCCCCGACGACGACGATCTCGTCGTCAATAAGCTTCTCGACGCCTTCCTCACCAAGAAGCAGATCCAGCGGCTCGCCGGGTAGGCGCGACCCCGATACCGCCAGCTCCTGCGGCCGAGATCGCTTCATGTGAAGAATGCCAGACGCTTCTCTGTCTTCACCACGTTGTCTGTGACGAGAACCGAGACCTCCAATCTCTCGACGTTGGCAGAGAGGTAGAGGGGCACACCGGTGGTTACCTGAATCCGGTGATTCGTAACGTCGAAACGCAGCTCGTTGAAATCGTAAGAGCCGATGCGCTGGGTGTCTTCCAAGGCCCACCTCTGGACATGATGGATCCGGAGAAAGCTCTCTACGTAAGGGATCTCTATCCGGCGCAGCAGCGACCACCCTCTGGCCGGCGTGTGAGCCTCGACCGATGGGCGGGAGAAGCGGATCTCGAGGATCGCAACGGCTTCGTTGAACGTCACGTCATCGAGGTCGAACCAGTAGTCATGAATGACCTCGTTGATTCGAGTGAGATCGGAGCCCTTCGTGATGCTGACCTCGGCTCCCATCACCTCACCTCCAAGGAAGGGCAATACGGAACGCTCTTCCGCTACCCTTGACGCCGGCTCGCCAAATGTTGAGCTGTATGTGCGCCAGCCGACGACCACCCAGACGCGGAAAGACGTGATGAGCTTCGTGTATGGCTATCTTCGTCTGGACTCCGGCAGCTCTTGCGACTGATAGACTGCTAAGAGCGATCCCATGAACCACCCCGGCCACCTCACCGGTGAGGTACGCGCCGGAGTCTTCATTGATCGTATTCTCCAACCCGGCCTCGGTTCGATACAGATCGGTAAGCCCGAAGCTGAGAACATCACCAAAGCCGGAGATCGCATCTCCGCTCGTCTGGGCGAGACCTGCTGGAATTGAGCTCAACATTCGCTCACCTGAGGAAAGGGTGAAGTCACGAGTTGGGTCGCCTCCGAGGGCGCCAGAGAGCCCCAGGGTGAAGGCACTTCCCGATATCAGGTTCCCAAGCCCTTGGACTCCAGTGAGTGGATTAAAGCCGGGCCCCTGATCGACAACCTCGATCGAGTCGCAGCCTCCATTGATCAGGCATTGCAGGTAATCCTGGCCGATCTGGCCGACGACGTCCCACGGAGACTCGCCCGTCGGATCGGTGTACTTCAACGGATTGCCAACGGCGTAGCTGTAGCGGTTCCAAGTTTGTGCGTTGAACTCCGTGCCGCCGACCGGATCGAAGCTGAGGAACCTCCCCACCAGCGGCGAGTAGTACCGAGCATGCATGTAGTCCAGGTCGTAGCTCGTGCCGCCGGGGTCGAGGTCGTCTCTTTCGTGGCCCGTAAACTTGAGGGCGAGGTTGTCCTGGTCCGGGTCGGTGGCTTCCTGGCCGAAGGGGAAGTACAGGTGGCGGGCGAGGGTCTTGCCGGCGGCGTCGGTGACGATCCGGGGCGATCCCAGGTGGTCGAGGTGGTCGTGGCGGGTGACGCCGGCCTGGGTGACGGAGGCGAGGAGCGAGCCGCCGCGCCAGGCGTAGTCTCGCGGAAAGTCCGGGTTGGCCGCCTGCCAGTTGGCCCGGGCGTTGTTGCCGCCGATCGAGACGTACTGGCGCAGCGGCGAGCCGTCGAGGTCGCGGAGGGTCCAGGTCTCCCGCCAGTTGGAGGGCGCGGCGCCGGCCGACCAGTCGATCGTCCAGAGCCGCTCGTCGCCGGGGCCGTAGACGAAGTCGAAGTGGCTGCCGATGGAGCTCGCCTCCTGGGTCATCATGTTGAAGGGGTCGTACGACCAGGCAACCCCGGGGAAGGAGACCAGGTTGCCCGCGTCGTCGTAGCCGCCGGCGCTCAAGCGGTTGGTGTTCGAGAAGGTGCCGATGGTGGCCGGCGGGTCCGCCTGGCCCTCGTGAGACGTGACTACCTGGGTCAGGTTTCCGAAACGGTCGAAGGTGTAGGTCTGCCCGGCCGCGGTCGGCTGGCCCGCCGGGTCGAGGGCGGGGTCGACGCCGGCCGCGAGGCGCCCGCCCGAGGCGACCGAGAAGCCGCTCGCGAAGACCACCTCGTGGCCGGCCGTCAGGGTGACGTTCCCGGTCCCCCCCACGGTGTAGCTCGGGCCCGCCTGGACCGTGCCGCAGCTCTGGTAGGTCTTGGTCGTCGTGTCGGTCTTGCCCTGGACCAGCGTCACCTGGCCGCAGCCCGCGTGCGGCACCTCGACCTGGGCCTCCCCGACCCGGGAGAGGAGGTCGTAGACATAGCGGTCGGCGCCCATCTTGGTCACGTTTCCCGCCCCATCATAGGCGATGGCGCCGGAGTCGAAGTTCTCGGAAGCCCCGCTCGTCGACAGCCGCCCCGGCCGGGCGAGCCCCGAGACGTCCGCCTCCTGGACGTCGGTCACGCCGTTCGTGTGCACCACGTGCGCCCAGAGGCCGTTCGGGTGATAGGTGATCGCGGAGGCAAACTGCGGCACCGAGGTGAGGAGCCCCGCGGTGAAGCCCTGGGTCACGACGTGGGAGGCCGTCGCCTCGGAGCAATGGAGGTAGGAGCAGTCGGGGTAGGTGCGGCTCGTCACCTCGCCCAGGGCATCGTAGGCGAGACTGTAGCCGAAGACCGGCTGGGTGCCGAGATCCGGGTCGCCGACCTTCTCGACCCGGGTCGTGACGTGGGAGATCCGGCCGCCCACGCCACCGTAGGTGTAGCTCTCGGTGACCGTGGGCTCGATGACGATCGACGGGGCCGGCGGGTAGGGCAGGCGGTTCAAGCGCGAGGCGGCGGCGAGCTTGCCGTTGCTCCAGTGGCCGGCCTGGAAGTTGGCCGTGGCGTAGGTCCAGCTCTTCCAGATGCAATCGACGGCGAGGTGGGTGTCGGGGTCCGTGCAGCCGGGCCCCGTGATCTTCGTCAGTCGCGCCGCGGCGTCGTAGGCGTAGGAGAGGTCTTGGTCGCCGCGGCTGATCTCCCCCGGGTTGCCCAGGGGGTCGTAGCCGGAGTAGGTGACGGCGGTGCCGAGCTCGGGATGGGTCTCGGAGGTGAGGAAGCCCCGGCCGTCGTAGGCGAAGCTCCGGGTCTGGACGGGCGAGCCGAGATCGTTTTGCTGGACCAGGGTGAGCTCGTCTTGCGGGCCGTAGGTGTAGGAGGTCCGGACGCCGCCGGGCTCGGTCAGCCGCGCCAGGCGCCCGAAGCGGTCGTAGACCTCGGTGGTGGTGGCGCCGGCGAGGATCGGCTCCTTCGTCGCCGAGGCGAGGGAGGTCGCCACCTGGACGGTGACGCTCCGGCTTCCGACCCCGGAGTAGTCGAGGCTCACCACCCGGCCGTCGGGCAGAGTGACGGTCCCCGGCCGGCCGAAGGGGTCGTACTGGCGGAAGAGGGTCTGGGGCGCGGTGGCCCCGTCCTGGTGCCACTCGCTTCGCTGGTCGATCCAGCCGCGGCTGTTCCAGGCGGTCGACTGGACGGCGGTCGTGCCGTCGGGCATCGTCCGGCGCTCCTCGGCGGCCCGCCCGAAGTCGTCGAAGCGCACCTGGCCCTCAGTCAAGACCGTCGCGCCGTCCTTCTCCTGGATCGTCACCCGGGCCGGTAGGGTCGCTGAGCGGTTGCTGTAGGTGTAGACGGTGTCGGCGCCCTCGCCGGCCGGCAGATCCGCCTTCGTCAACCGCCCCGAGCTGTCATAGGTCAACGTCGTCGCGAGGCCCGACGGGTCCCGGCTCTTGGCGACCAGGCCGGTCGAGCAGTCGACGTCCTGGTCGAGGGAGAAGAAGGAGAGGGCGACCCCTCCCGGGGTGAACCAGCGGCTGGTCGCGAGGCTCCCGCAGGTGTAGGTGTGCTTCTGGCGGTAGACCGGCTGGGCCGGGAGGGCGAGGCCGGCGAGGCCGCCGCACCCGAGCGTCTGGCCGTCGCCGCCGTAGAAGGCCTCCTGGTCGACGAAGCCGGCCTCGGGAATCGGGCTCTGGCCCGACGGTGTCCTGAAGCGGGTCCGCTCGACCACCACGTCGTGGCCGCCGCAGGCGGCGCCCACGCGGCGGCGCAGGCGGTGGAGGAAGCCGGTCGCCGCCTCGAAGTCCGCCTCCTCGGTCACCGTCCGGCCCCCCTCGGTCGTCTGCCGCAGGTCGTAGGTGCCCAGGATCCAGGGCTCGCCGGCACCGGGGACGTTCGAGACGCTCCGGCCCGGGTTGAAGTCGGTGGTGACGGTCCGGGCGTTGGCACCGGTGAAGTTGCCCGAGTAGGTCTGCGTCCGGTAGTGGCCGAGGCCGTCGAAGCCGGACATCGCGAGGTCCGCGTGGCGGCCGGCGTCGTCGGCGTAGACGGTGCGCTCCGAGACGAGGCGCGGGTTGGCCGGGGTCGAGCCGCTCCGCTCGTAGCGCACGTAGGTGGTGCGCAGGAGGGTGCCGGCCTTGTCGAAGACCTGGCTCGAGAGGTAGCGCGCCGGGCTGGTGCCGTCCGTCACCCGGCGGGTGAAGGGCAGGCCATACTCGTCCTTCGTCCAGCCGCCCGGCGGGTCGGAGATCGTCGGATCGTCGTGCCCAGGGTAGACGCTGAAGTAGTGCTTCGAGCTGTCGCCCGGCGGCCTGGTCGTGACCGTCACCACGAGCTCCCGGGCGTCCGGGTCCGTCGGATCCTGCTGGAGCTTGGGACTGTAGATCCAGGCTCCGAGCTCCCCACCGTCCGGCTTCATCCACCGGCGCTCGGCGAGGCCCACGGAGAGCGAGAAGGGGTTGCCCGGATATCTCCCGTGGAGCACGCCGCCAAGGTTCCCGGAAGCCTTGGGGAACACCCACACCTGCCAGTCCCACTCGAAGGCGCCGCCGGTCGGCAGCTCGAGCCGCTCGAGCTGGCCGTTGATCGCCCGTTCGCTGCATTGGGCGGACGAGTCGATGTGATAGTTGTCGACCGGCATCTTGAAGCTCGAGCCATCCGGCAGGGCGACCTCGGTCAGCAGTGGCACCGTCACGTTGCTCCGGTCGCCGCAGAAGCCCGAGCTGTTGCTGCACGAGACCGGCTCGTTGCAGGCGCGCGGGAGCGAAGGGTCCGGGTCCGCGTAGTGGAAGGCGTAGACCGCCGGACTGCCGCCGCCGAACCGCGCGAGGCGCACCTCGGTCACCACCAGCCGCCCGTGGCGCCGGGCGAACAGCACGTGGTGCTCGCGCCCGTAGGAGTCGGTGAGCTTCCAGTCGAGCGGGTCGCCCTGGGCGTCGCGCGCGAGGTACTGGACGGCCAGGTAGTGACCGTAGCGGTCCTCGACCCGGGAGATCCCGTCCGGGCCGAAGGTGCGGATCGTGCCGTCGGGCGTCTCGACCCGCCCCGCGCTCGGGGAGTACCGGACGTAGCTGCCGTCCTGGGTGAACTGGAGGCCGTCGAAGGACTGGCCGTCGGGATGGAGCCGGCCGGGATGGAGCTCGTGGAGGGCCTGGTCGGGAGTCTGGTAGGAGAGTGCCTTGCTCTCGTTGCCGGGGTCCCCCGCCGAGATCAGGCGGGTGAGATCCAGGTCCCAACCCAGGCCGGCGTTCGAAAACGGACGGGGCTCGGCCTGGAGGTAGGTCTCGCCCGTCAGCGGGTCGGTCTCCTCCTCCCACGTCCAGAGATTGCCGCTGTAGGTGAGGGTGAGGCCATAGGAGAGGCTCGGCCCCAGGGGGTAGCTCGGGCCGATCGGGAGGGTCAGGTTGAGATTCCCGTTCTCGAGGTTCACGTGCTCGATGTCGCCTGACTGGAAGGCATGGCCGGGCACGAACCCCCGCGCATGGTTCGGGTGCTCGGCCCGGAGCTCGCCCGGACCGGCCAGGCCGAGCCCGAGGAGCAGGAGACCGGCAGACCACCTCGGAGCCTTCACGGTGCCCTCACCGCCGGCGGGCCGACGAGTCTTGTCGCGTAGTAGCGCAGCGTCTCGGGAAGGATGACGACCACGACGTCATCCCGAGCGAACCGCTCCGGGGGAGGAGGTCCCGAAGCCTCGACGGCCTGGAGGTCTCCGAGGCTCGCCAGAACCTGGTCGTTGTCCTCCCCGTCGTGGTCCTCGGAGGCCAGGTCCCACGTGCTGAGGGTCCAGGCCCCGACGCCCGGCCGGACGACGAGCAGGTCGACCGCGTCCGCCTGGTTGCGCAGCCGGTTGACGATCCCCGGGGCACCCGCTTCGAGGGCCTTGCCCGGAAAGGGAACCTCGCGCAGGGAGAACCCCGCCGGAGCCGCCACGCCGTAGCGGCCCGTCGCGAGGTCGACCACCGCCCAGACCGACTTGAGGGGCACCCCGGGGGGATCGGGCTCGAGCCGGGCCTCCCCGAGCGCGTCCGCGGCCACCACCCCCACTCGTCTCACCACGCGCTGGAAAAAACCTTGCGGCTCACGGGCGACACTGAAGAACACGACGTCGCCGCCGGCCGTGACCTCCGTCACCGCGACGGCGCTCTCCTCGAACGAGACCGCGAGCTCCGGCGCCGAGCTCGCCGCGCGCAGGGCGAAGATCGGGCGGAGGTCTCGAGCCGGGGGCTGGGCGGAGGCCGGGGCGACCGAGATTGAGATGGCCGTGACCGTCAACGCGATGATGGCGACGGCTGGCAAGTGCCTGCTTGGTACCGACGGATTCTTGAACGACATCTCCTCGATCTCCTCGGCGCCGGCCGCCGGTTCGCGGAAACCGGCAACCGCTCGACTTCATGAGACGACGAACTTGCCTGGAGTATAACCTACCCTTCGCAACGACGCAACCCCGCCGGCCGCGCACAGGAGCGGTAGCGCAAGAGCCGAGACTACCGGCGACGTCAGTCTTCGTCGCTTGAAGCGGACGGCGACTCTGGCCGGCTGCTGCTCTCGCCGAGGAGGTAGAGGAAGTCACCAAAGCTGCGGGCGACGTCGGCGAGCTTGGCCTGGGTCGCGGCGGGGAGGCTGGGGGGCGCGGAGAAGACGACCTGGCGGGCGCCTCGGCCCGGAGCGGCGCCACGGCCGGCGGAACCCTCTCGTCGGCCGCGGCGATCTTGCTCCTCTCCCATGGCGAGCTCGAGATCGCCGAGGCGCGCCTCCATGGCATCGAGGATTCGCTCGAGCGTGCCCAGGGCGGGTTGCTGGCGGCCACGTTCGTACTTGCTGAGCATGGCTTTCGTAATCCCCGCCTGGCGAGCGAGGTCGGTCTGACTGAGGGCGCGATGCATTCGGAGCCGGCGGAGGGCGGCTCCCAGTCCCTCGAGGGCGGCCATGCGCGGAGTGTACTAAACCAGGCTGATCACGGCCGGCGGCTACTCGTAGCGCAGCGCCTGCATCGGGTCGACCTGCGACGCGCGGCGGGCCGGCAGGTAGGCGGCGGTGAGCGCCACGGCCGCCAAGACCGCCACGCCGGCGACCAGGACCACCGGGTCGTCGCCTCCCAGCTCGTAGAGGAGCGAGCGGGCGGCCCGGCCCACGCCGAGGGCCGCCGCGACCCCGACGGCGCCGCCGACGGCGAGCATCCGGCCCATCTGCCGCAGGACCATCCGTCGCACGTGATCGCCGCCGGCGCCGAGCGCCATGCGCACGCCGATCTCCCGCGTGCGCTGCGCCACCGAGTAGGCGAGGACACCGTAGAGGCCGATCGCCGCGAGGAGCGTGGCGAGGACCGCGAAGGCGGCCGAGAGGGTCGTGATCAGCCGGTCGAGGAAGACGTTCTCGCGCGCCACCTGGCGCAGGGTCTCGAGGTCCTCGACCGGGAGGTTCGGGTCGAGCCGCCCGACGACGGCCGGCACGGCCTGCATCACCGTCTCCGGAGAGCTCCGGGCGCGCAGGTAGAAGCTCAGGTACCCGAGCTCGTTGCCCTGGGTGACGGGGACGTAGAAGAGCGGTGGGATCTCGTCCTTGACCGAGTTGTACTTGGCGTTCGCGACCAGCCCCACGATCTGCGTGTCGAGCTCGTCCTTGCGGCCGTCCGCCATCCATTTGCCCACCGCCGCGCGGCCTCCCAGGTGGAACTTCTCGGCGAACGCCTCGTTGACGATCGCCACCTTCGGCGCCTTCTCGGAGTCGGCGGCGGTGAAGTCCCGCCCCGCGAGCAGCGGCACGCCCAGGGTCTCGAAGAAGCCCGGGGTGACCTCGTTGTACCGCGCGTCGGTGTCGGCGTCCGGGCCGGCCTCGAAGCCTTCCACGTGGACGCTGCTGCCCCAGCTGTCGCCCCCCAGGACGGGCACCAGGGCGCCGGCGACCGAAGCGACGCCCGGCAGGGCCGCGAGATCCTCCCCGGCGCGCTCGAACAGCGCGTGGCTCCGGGGGAAGTCGTAGCCGTTGAGCGCCGGCGAGATCGAGAAGGTGACCAGGTTGTCCTCGTCGAGCCCCAGGTCGACGCGGCTGACGTTGACCAGGCTCTTGATGAACAGCCCGGCCGCGATCAGGAGCGCCATCGAGAGGGCGATCTGGGCGGTCACGAGCGAGGTCCGGAAGCGCGCCGCGGCGCGGGCGCCCGACGGCTGGCCGGCGCTCCCCTTGAGGGCGGTGACCAGGTCGGGGCGGGTCGCGTGGAGCGCGGGGTAGAGGCCGAAGAGAATGCCGGTCGCGATCGCCAGGGTCGCGGCGAAGAGCACCATCGGCAGGCTGAGCTCCAGGTGGACGGTGGCGGCGGCGTCGGTGGGCAGCAGCGCCCCGATCGCCGCCAGCGTCCAGCGGGCGACCACGAGGCCGGCGAGGCCGCCCGAGAGGGCGAGCACCGTCGACTCGGTGAGGAGCTGGGCCAGCAGGCGCCGCCGGCCGGCGCCGAGCGAGTTGCGGATCGCCATCTCCTGGGCGCGGGCCGCGCCGCGGGCGAGGAGCAGGTTGGCGATGTTGGCGCAAGCGATGACGAGCACCACCCCGGCGACCGCCAGGAGCAGGACCAGCGGAGCGCGCGACTCGCCGTGGATGTTGCTTTGCCCGCGGCGGCCGTCCTCGAGCACGACCTCCCTGGCCCGGAAGCGCTTCATCGTCTCGTCGCTCATGCCCTCCTGGAGCGGCGCCTCGACGTCGTTGATCAGGGCGTGGTAGGCGACGTTGAGCTGCGCGCGCGGCCCGCTCCGCCGAGACCCCCGGGCGCAGCCGGCCGAAGACGTAGACCCAGTAGACCCGCCGGTTCTCGTAGTCCTTGTCCCCGAAGAACGACTCGAGCGTCGAGCGCATCGAGAGCGGCGCGAAGACGTCGGGCCGGGTTCCGAGGGTCGTGCCCTCGAAGCCCTCGGGCGCCACGCCCAGTACGGCGAAGCTCCGGCCGTTGACCACCAGGCTCTTGCCCACGACCGCCGGATCCGCGCCGAGCTCGCGCGTCCAGAAGCGGTGGGAGAGGACCACGACCGGGTTCTGCCCGGGCGCCTTGTCGTCGTCGGGCGCGATCAGCCGCCCGAGGGCCGGCTCGAGGCCGAGCACCTGGAAGTACGAGCCCGACACCAGCATCCCCTCGCCGTGGATCGTCTTGTCGCCGGTCGCGAGGTTGGCGCCGAACGCCCGGTGGCCGGCGAGGCCGCTGAACCCGGCCGAGCCGCCAGGGGCCTCCTGGAGGTCCCGGAACATGGCGTAGCTGAAGACCGCGTCGCAGTCCCCCGCCTGGTTGCACGACTGCGAGCCCGGCTTGGGCCCCGGGGCCGAGAGGTTGACCAGCCGCTCGGGCTTCTCGACCGGCAGCGGCCGCAGGAGGACCTGGTCGAAGAGCGAGAAGATCGCGGCGTTGGCGCCGATGCCGAGCGCCAGGGAGAGGACGGCGACGGCGGTGACGAACGGGGTCTTGGCGAGATTCCGCACGGCGAGCTTGAGGAGGCTCATGGAGACCTCTACGCAAAAGAGGCCCCGAACGTTACATGTAAGCTGACCTTCATGGTGTCGCGCCCTCTCTTCGCCCTGCTCGCCCTCGGGGTCGCCGCCTGCCCGCCCGCCGCCCGGGCGCAGTCGCTCGCCGGCTGCCCGGTGTTGCCGGCCGACAGCATCTGGAACGCGCGGGTGGACGCGCTGCCCCTCGACCCCGCCTCGGACGACTACGTGGCCGCCATCGGCGCCGGGGTCGGGGTGCATCCGGACTTCGGCACGGTCTACGAGGGCGCGCCGATCGGCATCCCCTATGTCGTGGTGTCCGGCGCGCAGCCGAAGGTGCCGGTCGCGTTCGACTACGCCGGCGAGAGCGACCCCGGGCCCTACCCGATCCCGCCCGAGGCGCCGATCGAGGGCGGCGCCGGCTCGGACGGCGACCGCCACGTGCTGGTCCTCGACCGCGACGCCTGCCGCCTCTACGAGCTCTTCGACGCCCGTCCGGCCGGTGGCGGCTCGTCCTGGACCGCCGGCTCGGGGGCGGTCTTCGACCTCGGCTCGAACGCGCTGCGCCCGGACGGCTGGACCTCGGCCGACGCCGCGGGCCTCGCGATCCTCCCCGGCCTCGTGCGCTACGACGAGGTGGCGGCGGGCGAGATCCGCCACGCACTGCGCTTCACCGCGCCCGACACCCGGAGCGACCACGTGTGGCCGGCCCGCCACGACGCCTCGTCGCTCGGCGCCGCGCGCTTCCCGCCGATGGGCGAGCGCTTCCGCCTGCGCGCGGACTTCGACCTCTCCGGCTTCTCACCGCGGGTGCGGGTCATCCTCCGCGCCCTCCAGCGCTACGGCATGATGCTCGCCGACAACGGCGGCGCCTGGTTCCTCTCCGGCGTGCCCGACGGGCGCTGGGACGACGAGGAGCTGGTGACCGAGCTGCGCCGGGTCAAGGGATCGGACTTCGAGGCGGTCGACGTCTCGAGCCTCGAGCAGGACCCCGACTCGGGGCGGGCGGCGGGCGATCCCGGTGGCGGCGGCGACGGCTTCTTCACCTCGCCGGCGGTGCCGGGCTTTGCCTTCAAGGTGGCGATCGGCGACGACGCCCGGGAGGGCCGGCCCGAGCCCGCCTGCCTCCCCGAGACGGTCTGCGTGAGCGGCGCCGTCGCCGGCCGCTCGGAGCTCTTCGTGCGCATCGTCGGCCCCAAGCCGAACGGCTACCTCTGGCCGACGCTGGTCAAGCTCTCGACCTCCCGGATCGAGGTCTGGATCCGCCAGGAGGCGACCGGCGTCACCCGCCACTACGTGCTCCCCGGCGCGAGCCCCGGAGTCGACGAGCTGCCGGGCCTCTTCGACCGGATGGGCTTCACCCCGCGGGGGTGACCTGATCCCCCCCGCATCCCCTCGATCCCCTTCCCACCCCCAGGGGGGGAAGGGGACGCCCCCACCCGATCCTCGGGTCGAGGGTTCAGCGGCGACCCATTTCGAGCACGGCGGCGCCCTCGAACCGGCCCTCCCGCAGGTCGGCCAGGGCCTGGTTCGCCGCCTCGAGCGGGTAGGTCCGGGTGTGGGTCACGACCGGCACCTCGGGGGCGATCTCGAGGAAGCGGCGGGCGTCCTCGCGGGTGAGGTTGGCGACCGAGCGGATCACCCGTTCCTGCCACAGGTCGCGGTAGGGGAACGACGGGATGTCGCTCATGTGGATGCCGCCCGAGACCACCACGCCGCCCCGGACCAGGTGCCGCAGCGCCTCGGGCACCAGGGCGCCGACCGGCGCGAAGACGAGCGCCGCGTCGAGCTCCTCGGGCGGCGCCTGGTCCGAGCCGCCCGCCCAGCTCGCGCCGCAGGCGTAGGCGAAGCGCTGGCCGTCGGTGTCGCCCGGGCGGGTGAAGGCGTAGACCTCCCGGCCCTGGTGGACCGCCACCTGGGCGACCAGGTGGGCCGCGGCGCCGAAGCCGTAGAGCCCCAGCCGGCGAGCGCCGCCCGCGCTCGACTCGTCCGCCAGGCGCAGCGTCCGGTAGCCGATCAGGCCGGCGCAGAGGAGCGGCGCCGCGTGGGCGTCGTCGTAGCTCTCCGGCAGCGGGAAGGCGAAGCGGTGGTCGGCCACCGTGTACTCGGCGTAGCCGCCGTCGAGGTCGTAGCCGGTGAAGCGCGCGTCGGGGCAGAGGTTCTCTCGGCCCGAGAGGCAGTAGCGGCACGCCATGCAGGTCCGGCCGAGCCAGGGCACGCCCACCCGCTCGCCGGGCGCGAAGCCCTCGGCCGCCGAGCCCACCGCCTCGACCCGGCCGACGATCTCGTGGCCCAGGACCAGCGGCAGCTTGGGCTCAGCGAGATCGCCGTCGACGATGTGGAGATCGGTCCGGCAGACGGCGCAGGCCGCCACCCGCAGGAGCACCTGCTCGGGCCCCGGCTCGGGCACCGGCAGCTCGCGCGCCACCAGCGGCTCGCCCGGGGCCTCGAGCACCATGGCGCGCATGGTCGCGGCCCGCGGCGCCGTTCCGGGTCGAGCCTCGCTCATCCACCGTCCTTGAGCACCCGGTA
>CAWIQD010000024.1:0-91873 GCA_963837945.1 uncultured Acidobacteriota bacterium | reverse complement strand
TACTACCATTCCCACCCCGACCATCCCGCCGAGCCGAGCCCGACCGACCTCGAGGGCGCCTGGCCGGGCGTGAGCTACCTGATCGTGCCGGTGGCGGCCGGGATCGCCGGGCGGCCGCGGAGCTGGCGGCTCGCCGGCGACGGCAGCCGGTTCGTCGAAGAGGCGATGGAGAGCCGCGAGGAGGAGCCCGAGACCCGATGAGCGTCATGGTCCAGATCCCCACCGCGCTACGGCGCTTCACGGGCGAGCGCGCGGAGGTGCCGGTCTCCGGCGCGACGGTGGGCGAGGCGCTCGCCGACCTGGTGCGGCGCCACCCGGAGATCGGCCCGCACCTGGTGGCGGCGGACGGCTCGCTGCGCGCTTTCGTCCACGTGTTCAAGGGGGACTCGAACGTCCGCGACCTCGAGCGGAGCGCCACGCCCGTCGCGCCGGGCGAGACCCTTCTGATCGTGCCGGCGATCGCCGGCGGGGCTCCCGACGGCGGCGGGCGATCCGGGGGCCGCGAGCTCGACGATCTGCTGGCCGGCCGCGAGCTCCCGGAGCTCGAGCCGGCCGAGCGGCGCCGCTACAGCCGCCACCTGATCCTGCCCGAGGTGGGCCCCGAGGGGCAGCGCCGTCTGAAGGCCGCGCGCGTCCTGGTGGTGGGAGCCGGCGGCCTCGGCTCGCCGCTCGGCCTCTACCTGGCGGCCGCCGGCGTGGGGACGCTGGGGCTCGTCGACTTCGACGTGGTCGACGAGTCGAACCTCCAGCGCCAGGTGCTCCACGGCGCCTCGGACGTGGGCCGCAAGAAGCTCGACGCCGCCCGCGAGCGCCTCGGCGAGGTCAACCCCCACGTCGAGGTGGTGGCCCACGAGACCCGCCTCACCTCCGACAACGCGCTCGAGATCCTCGAGCCCTACGACGTGGTGGTGGACGGCACCGACAACTTCCCGACCCGCTACCTGGTCAACGACGCCTGCGTGCTGCTGGGCAAGCCGAACGTCTACGGCTCGATCTTCCGCTTCGAGGGCCAGGTCGGGGTCTTCTGGGGGGCGCACGGCCCGTGCTACCGCTGCCTCTTCGCCGAGCCGCCGCCGCCGGGGCTGGTGCCCTCGTGCGCCGAAGGCGGGGTGCTGGGCGTGCTGCCGGGCATGATCGGCGCGCTCCAGGCGAACGAGGCGATCAAGCTGATCCTCGGCCGCGGCGAGCCGGTGGTCGGGCGCCTCGTCCTGTTCGACGCCTGGAAGCTCTCGTTCCGGGAGCTACGGCTGGCCAAGAACCCGGAGTGCCCGGTGTGTTCGGAGCACCCCACCCAGACCGGCCTGATCGACTACGAGGAGTTCTGCGGCGTGGGCGGCGGGCAGGCCGAGGAGGCGGGGGAGGAGAGCCGGTGCCGAGCCGGGCGCCGGGGACGGGTCCGAGGCCGAGATGCCGTTCGAGATCGACGTTCGCCGCCTCGCCAAGTGGCTCGACGAGGGCCGGCGCCTGACGCTGCTCGACGTGCGCAACCCGCTCGAGTACGAGCTCTGCCGGATCGAGGGCTCGACCCTCATCCCCCTGCCGGAGCTCGGGAGCCGGGTCGGGGAGCTCGACCCGCGGCGAGCTGGTCGTCGCCTACTGCCACACCGGGGTGCGCTCGGCCCAGGCGACCTCGTTCCTGCGCCGCCGGGACTTCCGGGCAGTCAACCTGGCCGGCGGCATCGAAGCCTGGAGCCGGGTGATCGATCCCTCCGTGCCGCGGTATTGACCGGGGGAAGGGGACGCCGCCACCCTGCTCCGCGGGTGTTGGGCCGGGGTCTATTCGTCGTCTTCCAGGAGGCCTTCGAGGCGGTCGGCGAGCTTCTGGACCCGGCGGCGGATCTCCTGGCGCTCCGCCTGCCAGGCGGCCGCGGCGGCGCCTCCCGAGGGAGCTTCGCCTCCCGCGAGCCCCTCGATCCGGCCTTCGAGCTCCTCGACTCGAGTGGCGAGCTCGTCGCGTTCCGTGCGCAGGCGCTCGATCGTCTCGGCCGCCTGGTGGACCGCGGCCTCCAGGGTGTCGAGCCAGGTCTTCGAGCTGTCGTCGCTCATCGTCCGGTCTCCTCGCCGAAGCGCTCCGCGAGTCGCCGGGAGAGCGCCTGCTGGTGAGTGTTGACCTCGTCCTGGGTGAGCTGTCGCTCGCCGCCATGATAGAGGAAGGCGATCGTCGTGTTGACCGCGCCCGGGGGAACGCCCTCTCCGCGGTAGCGGTCCTTGAGGCCGAAGCGGGCGAGCTCGGGGGCCGCGGCCTCGCGGATCGCGGCCTCGATCTCGGCCCACGGGACGTCGAGGGAGTGGGTGAGGGTGAGGTCGACCTCGATCCCCGGCAGACGGGGCGGCGGCACGACCTCGAGGGACCGCTCCAGCTCGTCGGCGGGCACCTCGAGGGCCGCGAGCTCGATCTCGGCGACCCAGAGCGGGAACGCCTCGTCGCTTGCGGCCACGCGGCCGAGGATGCCCCGCCGCCGGCCGCCGACCCGGAGCTCGGCGGCGGCGCCGTCGCGCAGGCCGGCGAGCCGGGCCGGCCGGGCGAGGAGCCCGTTCGGTCCCGCCGCCTCGAGCCCCGCGTCCGCCGCCACCGCCTCGAGCACTCCCTTCAGGTGGAAGAGGTCGAGCGCCTCGGTCCCCTCCCAGGGCGTACCCAGGGTGCCGCCGCAGACCAGCCCCACGCTCTCGCGCTCGGTGACCTCGCCGTCCTCGCCGCGCCCGAAGACGGTGCCCAGCTCGAAGAGCCGCACGGCACCCGCGCCCCGGCGAGTGTTGAAGCGGGCGCTCGCGACGAGCCCGGGCAGGAGCGAGCGGCGCATCACCGCGTAGAGCTCGGAGAGCGGGTTCTCGAGCCGGACCGGCGCCTCGTCCGCGGCGCCCTCGCCCAGGGCGGGGAAGGCGGCCGCGTCCTCGTCCGAGTAGAAGGCGTAGTCGATCGCCTCGGCGAAGCCGGAGGCCGCGAGCACTCGGCGCACGCGGGCGCGCAGGCGCTGGCGGGGGGTCGGCGGGGCGTCCGGCTCGCCCAGGGCGGGCAGGGTCGAGGGGATCAGGTCGAGGCCCAGGATCCGGAGCACCTCCTCGTAGAGGTCCGCGGCCTCCGAGACGTCGCCCAGGCGCCAGGGCGGCACGGTGACCGAGAGCTTGCGTTCGGCCGCCGGCTCGACCTCGAAGCCCAGGCCCCGGAGCCACTCGGTGGGCTTGCCCTCGGGGACGGGGACCCCGCCGAAGGCGTCCAGCCGGTCGAGGTCGAGGAGGATCGCCGGCCGGGCGTGACGGCGCTCGCGATCGGGGGCCAGGACGTCGAGCGTGCCGGCGAGCACCCGGCCGCCGCCGAGCTCGGCGATCAGGGCGGCGGCGCGGCGGGCGGCGCGCGCCTGGAGCTCGGGGTCGACCCCGCGCTCGAAGCGGTGGGAGGCGTCGGTGTGCATGCCGAGCGCCTTGGCGGTCGAGCGGACGGAGGCCGGGTCGAACCAGGCGCTCTCGAGCAGGACGTCCCGGGTGGCGCCGGTGACCTCGCTCGCGGCCCCGCCCATGACGCCGGCGAGGGCGACCGGACGGCGGGCGTCGGCGATCACCAGCATGCCGGGGGCGAGCTTGCGCTCCGCGCCGTCGAGGGTGACGAGGCGCTCGCCGGGCCGCGCCTCGCGCACCCGGATCATCGGGATCGGGTCGCCGTCGATCTTCGCCAGGTCGAAGCCGTGGAGCGGCTGGCCCGTCTCCCAGAGCACGTAGTTGGTGACGTCGACGACGTTGTTGATCGGGCGCAGGCCGATCGCGCGGAGGCGCCGGCCGAGCCACTCGGGAGACGGCCCCACGGTCACGCCGCGGATCACCCGGGCGGCGTAGCGCGAGCAGAGCTCCGGCGCCTCGATCTCGATCCGCACGGCTTCGGACGTCGGCTCCGGCGCCTCGGCCAGCGCGACCTCCGGCGCGGTGAGCTCGCGGCCGGTCAGGACCGCGACCTCCCGCGCCACGCCGAGGTGGTTCATGGCGTCGACCCGGTTGGTGGTCACGTCGACGTCGAGCACGGTGTCGCCGGACGCGGTCTCCTCGACGCCTTCGACCGCCAGCCCCGCCCCGGTCAGGCGGCGGGCGAGCTCCTCCGGATCGGCCGGCAGGTCGACGTAGTCGGAGAGCCACTCGCAGGAGAAGAGCATGGCGACTAGCGCACCTGGCGCAGCAGGCGCTCGTCGTTGTCGAAGAGCTGGCGGATGTTGGGGATGCCGTAGCGGATCATCGCCACGCGGTCGAGCCCCAGGCCGTAGGCGAAGCCGCTGTAGACCTCCGGATCGATGCCGCACTCGCGGAGCACCCGCGGATCGACCATCCCGGAGCCCAGGATCTCCATCCAGCCGGTGTCCGAGCAGGTGGCGCAGCCCTTCCCCCGGCAGAAGGGGCAGGTGATGTCCACCTCCGCCGAAGGCTCCGTGAAGGGGAAGTAGCTCGGCCGCAGGCGCACCCCCGTATCGGCGGAGAACAGGCGATGGATGAAGGCTTCGAGGGTGCCCTTGAGATCGCCCACGGTGAGGCCCTCGGCGATCGCCAGGCACTCCATCTGGTGGAACATCGGCGAGTGCCGGAGGTCGTTGTCGTTCCTGTAGACGCGCCCCGGGATGATCACCCGGATCGGGGGCCGCCGCGAGAGCATGGTGCGGATCTGGACCGGCGAGGTGTGGGTGCGCAGGAGGCGCCCCACCCCGTCTCCGCCCTGGACGAAGAAGGTGTCCTGGGTGTCGCGGGCCGGGTGGCCCTCGGGCATGTTGAGGGCGGTGAAGTTGTGGTAGTCGTCCTCGACCTCGGGTCCCTCGGCGACGCTGTAGCCCAGGGCGGCGAAGATCTCGACGATCTCGCGGGTGACCTGCGTGACCGGATGGAGCGAGCCGAGGTGGGGGCGGCGACCGGGCAAGGTGACGTCGAGGCGCTCGCGGCCGGCCGCGGCGGCCTTCTCCCGCGCCTCGACCTCCGCCTCGAGCGCGCCGAGCCGCTCCTCGACCGCGACCTTCAGCCGGTTGACCGCCTGGCCGTAGTCCTTGCGCTCCGCGGGCGGAACCTGGCCGATCTTCGCCAGGAGGTCGCGGACGATGCCCTGCTTGCGTCCGACCCAGCGCAGGCGGAGCGCCTCGTAGGCCGCCCGGTCGGAGGTCTCCGCCGCTTCGGCCGCGAATCGGGCGACGAGCTCGGCGGGCGACGGGGTCGCGGCGCCGGTCTCGCCGTCGGGGCCGGTCGGGCCGATCGGGCCGGGGCCCATCGGGCTACCCCGCCAGGGCCTTGACGAGATCGGCCTTGACCACGTTGCCGTGGGCGCCGGTGCCCTCGATCGAGTCCTTGTCGAGGCCGCGCGCCTCCGCGAGCTCCCAGAGCTCGGCCACGGTCAGGGCCTCGAGGTCGGCCTTGGTCTCGGCGGTGCCGGCCTCGGGGGCGGCCTCGGCGGGCTTCTTCTCGGGCTTCGAGGCGGCCTTGGGGGCGGCCTTGGCCTCGGCCTTCGGCTTCGCTTCGGCCTTCGGCTTGGCCTTGGGCTTGGCCTTCGGCTTTGCTTCCGCCTTCGGCTTCGCCTTGGGCGCGGCCTTGGCCTTCTTGGGCTTCTTCGGCGCCGCCGGCTCGGCCTCGGCCTCGTCGGCCTTGCGCCGCGCCTTCTTGGCGTCGGTCCGGCCCGGCTCGGCCGGTCGCTCCGGGCGCTTCGAGGCGGGGCGCGACGGACGCACCTTGACCCCGGCCTCGTCGGTCAGCGACTCTTTGGCCACCTCGACGACGGCGGCGAAACCCTCCGGATCGTGCACCGCGATGTCGGCGAGGACCTTGCGGTTGAGGTCCAGGCCGGCCAGGCGCAGGCCCGAGATCAGGCGGTTGTAGGAGAGGCCGTTCTCGCGCGACGCGGCGTTGATTCGCACGATCCAGAGGCTACGGAACTGGCGCTTCTTCTGGCGCCGGTCGCGGTAGGCGAACTTGAGCGCCCGGTCGACCGCCTGCTTGGCGATCCGGTAGGCGTTGGACTTGGTGCCGTAGAAGCCCTTGGCGAGCTTCAGTACTCTCTTGCGCTTTTCCTTGCGGTGGGGACCGCGCTTGACACGTGCCATCTCTTCGGGCCTCGTTTCTGCTCCGCGGCGGGAGCGGTCGGGGCCGGCCGCAGCGTGGCGGGGGCCGGCCGAAGCCCCGGTGGACAGGTCCGTTCCACCGGCGGCTCGGGAATCGTCAGCTGGCTGCGGAGAGCCGCTACTTGTGGAGCATCCCGCGGATCTCCTTGGCGAAGGCGGGGGAGATCAAGGCGCTCTTGCGGAGCTTCCGCTTCCGCTTGGTGCTCTTCTTGGTCAGGATGTGGCTGCGCATCGAGTGACCGCGCTTGACCTTGCCGCCGGCGGTCACCTTGAAGCGCTTCGCGGCGCCCCGGTGGGTCTTCTGTTTCGGCATGGTGACGTTCCTCGGTGTCTCGGATGTAGATGCAGGCGTCGGGCGCACAGGGCGCGAGCTGGCGATGATAGCGGAGGGCGGACCGGTTGCAAGGGCGGCGGATACCTCGGCTTGGTTCTCTACTCGCGTGTTCCGGACGGGTAGGTCGAAGCGGCCGGCGAGCATTGGATGGTGTGCGGATAAGTTCTCGCTACCATCTTCTGTCGCCCGTAGGGCTCTGGATGGACGGCATCGGCTCGGGGAACGCCCTGAACTCGCTCACGTCGTCGTAGAGCGCGTAGAACACGCCGAAGTGACCGTGGGAAGCTTCCCTCTCGGGGTGGAGTGGCATGTTCTCCACGTAGACGAGCACCTCGTCGCTCTTGTGGCCATTGGTCACCTTGACTGACCCCGGGCCAGGGCCGCAACCATCGAGGCGAGTCGGGACGCAGCTCGACATCGCCATGTACCGAGAGGGAGAGCTGAACCTCGGCAGCGACAGCCTGACAGCAAACGGACTTGCCTCTGACATAGACCGGGAACTCGATCAGCATCGGGTCTCCAGAGCTGTTCGTCATGAGCGATTTCGTCTCGACGAGACCCCGGTCGAACACGAAGCGCGAACAGATCCAGGGAGTGCGTCTCGGATAGTAAGGCTCCTCGAACAGCTCGCCGGCGAGCCTGGGTGCCGGAACGCCGTGAGGCACCAGCCCCTTGGCGACCTTGTCCAGAGGAATGGTCCAACCGAAGAGCGGCTGGTCCCCAGGATTGGGCCGAGGTGGTCGGATCGGATTGTTCATGATCGTGAGGGTCTGCTCCTCTTTCGAATCGGCTTCGAGCCGCCAGTCGAGGTCATCGAGCCGAACGTGGTGCCATTGCTCGGCCTCTTGTACGTGGCGCTTTGCCATCGCCTGTCCCGACAGGAGTGCGTGGCCCTCTCCAGCAATGTCGCAGCTCATCGGAACCCGAATATGCGGATCGTGCGGCGGGACCTGTTGAAGCTGTAGGAGACCTGGTGGCCCTGGAGGTCCGGTAGAAGCTTCGGACTTCTGAGGTCGGGCACCAGCACCCAGAGCTTTGCGGGCTTGCCCTCGGCGTCGCACTCCGGCACGAGGTAGAGGACTCCGGAAAGACGATCCGGAGAGGATAGGGCTTGCTTTCCTTGCTTCGCGGCCTCGCTTTTGCCATCGGATTGATCCTTTCGAGGGTCGGTGAGTCAATGGCCTCGCGCCGTGCCGTCGCACCGATGAGCACGAGGCCGGCCCAACTGCGGGGCGCGGAGAGTCGCGGGTCGGGGCTGCGGAGAAGGTCGAGCTGGGCCGAGTGGAACGCGTCGATCGGGGCGGCGCCGGCGGCGAGGGCCGCGTGGAACCGCTCGGAGAAGGCCAGGGAAGTCGCATCGTCGAGTGCCCACAGCGTAGCGACGACGCTCGGAGCGCCCGCCGCCAGGAAGGGGCGCGCCAGGTTCAGGGGGCCCTCGGAAGCCGAGATCCTTCCCTCCGCGGTCCGGCAAGCAGCCAGGACGACGACTCGTGCCGAGAGCGGGCTCGGAAAACGGAGATCTCGAGCGGGGAGAATGCCGTCGTTCGCACTTCCGGGGCCGGGGGCCAGGAGCAGGCTCGCCATCGTCGGGTCTTCAGGGAAGTCCACGGCGTGAGTCGCCAAGTGGATCACGTCGAAGGACGGGGCGTCTGCCAGGAACCGCTCGGGCGTTGCGTCCAGCCCGACGAGCGAGCTCACCCGCCGGGTAGGCGGCGGCGACGGCGCGAGCTTCGGACAGCGCTGCTCGGCAGGGGCTCGAGGGTCGGGAACAGACGGCGGGCGAAGGGGACTCCGCCGATCGCCAGCGCGCGTTGCGGGCGGTTGCCGGCGAGGTGTCGCGCCCGCTCCTCCAGAGCGACGAAGCGCTCGGGCGCTCGGCACCGTCGCGAGGGCGAACCTTTCGGCGAGAAAGCGCCCCGTCGCTGGATCTCTTAGGGCTGCGAAAGGCATCTCGAACAGGGGGCCGTCGGGGACCAGGACCGCTGTGCTGGATGTTCCAAGCGCCGGCAGCAGGGCTGCGACCAGACCGCTTCTCGATGCCCGAGGAGGGTGGCGACTCTCCGCGTGCGATCGCTTGGCGGAGGGTCCGGACGTCCTCCGCGAGCCGCCGTCGCGGAAGCGGGATCCGGACGAGGGAGGTCTCCCCGCCGGAGAGACCCACGCGACGACCTCGCGCGCAGGCTCAACAGCTCGACGAGGGCGGTGCCTTGCGGGAGGGAGCGGGAGATACCATCCGCTTCCACGCCGGGAAGGGCCGCGCTCATGGTCTCCAGGAGCACCGGTGCGCGCAGCCGCTCGACAGTAGCGAAGGCCCCTTCGCCGTCGCCCCGCGCGAGGGCGAGGCCGACACGGCTCTCGAGCACGGCTCGCGCTTGGTCGAGGTAGAAGGTCCGCAGGTCTGGGTCATGGATCAGACCGCGTTGCGCTTCGACCTCGGAAAGGGCTTGTGCGAGATCTGCTTCGGCGCCCACCGCATCACCTAGAGCCTGCCGGCACCGTCCCCTTCCCGCGAGGATCTGGATCTGGAGGTGGTGATACCCGGAGGCGAGCACGAACCGCTCCGCCCGGTCGAAGTCGTCGATCCCGGAAACGGGGTCAGACGTGCACCGGCCGCGACCTCGGGCAATCAGGGCCTCACTCTCGACGACTTTTCGGAGGGCGGCGTCTGGAATGGACTCGCCGACCTCCTGGGCACGATCCAGATGGGCGGTCAACGCCCTCTCGCTCGCGCCCAGGTCAGTCAGGAGCTCGCCCTGCTTACGGAGCGCCAGACTCAACCCCAGGGCATTTCCCCGGCGCTCGGCCTCTTCCAGATACTCGTCGACCAGGGGTAGCGCCGCGGCCGGTTGGTCTCCGGCTCGAAGGGTATCGATCGCTACCCAGAGCGTGTTCTCGGCGTGGCGGCCGGTTCCCAAAGAGCCTCGTTCCGCGAAGGCCAGGCCGAGATGCTGCCAGGCGCCTTCCAGGTCGCCGCTCTGCCCGAGAGCCTCGGCAACCGAATTCTCCATGGCGACCCCGTTCTCGAGCTCTCCAGCCTGCCGGAAGCGCCGCGCTGCGATCTCGCAGTCGGGGAGGGAAATGGGGGCGGGACCGGACCGGCCGAGCACCAGGTAGCGGATCCAGTGAACGTAGCCGTCGAAGATGGCGTAGCGCTCGGGCTCGTACAAGGTCCCGAGTGTCCGCAGCCTGGCGAGGGCCTTGGGGAGGTCGGGCGCGTGGTACTCCTCGATCGCCAGGTAGAGCCGCGGCCAGAGGGCGAAGGGGCTCCCGCCGTCCTCGAGGTCGACTGCGGCGCGCTCGAAACCTGGTCCGGCGTGCTCGTAGTCCTGTTGCTCGTGGAGCTTTCGCGCATCGCCGTAGAGCGCGTGGCCCTGGGCGAGCTGCCAGCGATGGATGCCCGTCGCGCGATCGATGGCGGCCACCGAATCGACGGTCAGGTGGTCGCCGGTGAGCGCGCTCGAGGATTGCCGCCAGGCGCCGGGCGGCGTCGAGCGACCGCGCGGCGCGGGCGGGGTCGCCGTCCTCCGACGCCCTGCCCCAGTCGGGGAGCACCTCGTCCTCGACCCACCTGCGGACCTCTTGCCGGTGACGATCCACGAGCTCCCGGGCTCGCGCCGCGTCGTCGCCGGCCAGGGCGGTGAACAGCTCGGCCCGGTCTGCCGCCCACACGTCGTCGGCGGACGGCTCTTCCTCCGAGCGCCTCGAGGTGCTCCCGGGCCTCCTCCCCCCGATCCGTCCCCGCGGCCAGGTCGATCACCCTCTCCCACGCCTGCCGGGCGACGTAGCGGCAGGTGGAGCCGCTCGAGCGCGACGGCCCGCGTGGTGGCGGCGTCGACGGATCCGGGATCGGCCTTCAGTGTGCGGTCGGCCTCCGCCGCCAGGCCGATCAGCGTCCGCGCGTCGGCGTTCGGATCGATCGAGAGCGCCGAGTCCGGAAGGATCGAGGGGCCGAATCCGAAGGGCGCGGTCGCGGCGGCCGATTCGCCGGCCTGGAAGAGGGTCAGCACCGGACGGCGAGGGGATACCTCTGGGGCGAGGAGGACGAGAAGCGAGAGCAGCGCCGCCGCTCCCGCGGTCCGGGTCCACTGGGCCCTGCGACTCTCTCGAACGCCCACGACGTCCATCGAGACCACGGCGCGACGAAGGCCTTCGGCGTCCGCCTCACCGCCACTTTCCTCTCCAGCAGGTGAGCCGTCACGATACCACCGAAGCGTTTCCCGTCGCACAGGGGGTTCGACGGACGGAAGGGAGGAGATTCCGCCCGAACGGGGTGGCCTGCTCGGCTGCGCCGAGGTCGTTTGAACGAGGCGGTGGCCCGAGCGCGCCCTTCGGAGGGTGCGCCCGCCGCCCTACAGCTCGTCGCCGCGGCGGGCGGTGCGGTCTTCGATCCGGGCGAGGATCTCGTCGACGCTCATCGAGCCGAGGTCCTCCTCGGTGCGCAGGCGCACGGAGACGGTGCCCGACTCCTCTTCGCGGCCGCCGACCACGAGCATGTAGGGCACCTTCTGGAGCTGGGCCTCGCGGATCTTGAAGCCGAGCTTCTCGTCGCGGGTGTCGAGCTCGGCGCGCAGGCCGGCCGCCGCGAGGCGCTCGACGACCTGCTCGCCGTAGCCGAGGAACTTCTCCGAGAGCGGCAGGACCACCGCCTGGACCGGCGCCAGCCAGACCGGGAAGGCGCCGGCGGTGTGCTCGACGAGGATGCCCAGGAAGCGCTCGATCGAGCCGAGCATGGCGCGGTGGATCATCACCGGCCGGTGCTCGGAGCCGTCGGCGCCGACGTAGGCCAGGCCGAAGCGCTCGGGCATCTGGTAGTCGAGCTGGATGGTGCCGAGCTGCCACCAGCGGCCGAGCGCGTCGGAGACCTGGAAGTCGATCTTCGGGCCGTAGAAGGCGCCCTCGCCCTCGTTGACCTCGTAGCCGCCGCCGAGCTCCGCTTCGAGCGCGGCCTTCAACGTGCGCTCGGCGTGCACCCACTGCTCGGCCGTGCCGATCGACTTCTCCGGCCGGGTCGACAGCTCGACCTTGACGTCCGAGAAGCGGAAGTCGCGGTAGATGCCGAGGATGGTCCGCGCCACCGCCGCCACCTCCTCGCCGATCTGCTCTTCGGTACAGAAGATGTGGGCGTCGTCCTGGCTGAAGCTGCGCACCCGGACGAGGCCGGCGGTGACGCCGCTCCTCTCGTTCCGGTGCAGGCGCCCGAAGTCGGCGTAGCGGATCGGCAGATCGCGGTACGAGCGCAGGCGCGTGCCGTAGATCAGGCAGTGGGTCGGGCAGTTCATCGGCTTGACCGCGAGCTCGCCGCTCCTCCGACCGGGTGAAGAACATGTCGTCCTTGTAGTTCGCCCAGTGCCCGGAGGTGTGCCAGAGCTCGACGTCGAGGATCTGCGGCGTGATCACCTCGCCGTAGCCGCCGTCGCGGAGCTTTTCGCGGATGTAGTCGACCAGGCCGTTGTAGACGACCGCCCCCCGCGGGTGGAAGAAGGGCGAGGCCGGAGCGTGCGGGTTGAAGCTGAAGAGGTCGAGCTCGGCGCCGAGCTTCCGGTGGTCGCGGGCGCGCGCCTGCTCCTGGCGCTCGAGGTACTCCTCGAGCTCCCTCTTCGAGCCGAACGCCGTGCCGTAGATCCGCTGGAGCATCTCGTTCGACTCGTCGCCCCGGAAGTAGGCGCCCGAGGCTCCGAGGAGCTTGACCGCCCCGATCTGGGAGGCCGAGCGCACGTGCGGGCCGCGGCAGAGGTCCTGGAAGCCGCCGTGCTTGTAGACCGTGATCGTCTCGCCCTCGGGGATGTCGCCGAGGCGCTCGACCTTCAGGTTCTCGCCCATCTCGCGGAAGATCCGCTCGGCCTCCTCGCGCGAGACCTCGCGGCGCTCGAAGTCGCTCCCCTCGGCGAGGATCTCGCGCATCGTGGCCTCGATCCGCTCGAGGTCCTCCGGGGTGAAGGCGCGCGGGAAGCGGAAGTCGTACTGGAACTTCTCCGAGTGGTCCTGGCGCCCGACGTCGATCTCGACGTCCGGCCACAAGCGCTTGACCGCGTCGGCGAGGACGTGCTCGGCGCTGTGGCGGATGAACTCGCCCGCCTCCGGGCTCTTGGTGGTGAAGATCCGGAACCGCGCCGCCGAGCGCGAGCGGCTGGCGCAGGTCGACCGTTCGGCCGTCGAGCTCGGCCCCGACGGCCGCCTTGGCGAGGCCCGGCCCGATGCCGGCGGCGACCTCGAGCGGCGTGGTGCCGGACGCGACGGACTTGACGCTTCCGTCGGGCAAGGTCAGAGGTAGGGCATCTTGAACCATGACTCGACTCCCCGGCAGCGAGGGGGTGGGCTAACGAGTGGTGCAGGGGGCCGCGGAAGCAGCCCCGGCGGGGAGCGGGCGCTGGTAGGCGCGAGCGGGCTCGAACCGCTGACCTCTACCGTGTGAAGGTAGCGCTCTAACCAACTGAGCTACGCGCCTGTGCATCTCTCACCCGCCAAGCGCCCGACGGTCGAGCTGGAAAGCCCGGCCGGGGGCGCGTGCGTTCCGAAATCGCTGGTAGGCCCGAGCGGACTCGAACCGCTGACCTCTACGATGTCAACGTAGCGCTCTAACCAACTGAGCTACGGGCCTGGATCTGCTCCCTCCGAAGCGACCGGAGGGAGTCGAGAAAGGTAGCAGAGGGGTCCGGACGTGTCAACGACGGACCGGCCGCGCGGTCACGGGCCTTCGGCGTACAGGCGTTCGAGCACCGGGGCCCAGGTGCGCTCGACGACCTTGCGCTTGACCGACATCTTGGGTGTCAGCTCGCCGGTCTCCTGGGCGAAGTCGCGGTCGAGCAGGTGGATCTTCTTGATCGACTCGTAGGAGGCGAGGCGCCGGTTGACCTCCTCGACGTCGCGCCAGACGAGGTCGTGGACCTCCGGGCGCGCCGCCAGCTCGCCGTACGAGAGCTCGCCCAGGCCCTGCTCGGCCGCCCACTTGCCGACGGTCTCGCCGTTGATCGTCACCAGGGCCACGCAGTAGGGCCGCCGATCGCCCAGCATGACCACCTGGGAGACCCACGACGACGAGGACTTGATCAGGTTCTCGACGTACTGCGGCGCCACGTTCTTGCCGCCGGCGGTGACGATCAGGTCCTTCTTGCGGTCGGTGATCTTCAGGAAGCCGTCGGCGTCGAGCTCGCCGATGTCGCCGGTGTGCAGCCAGCCGTCGGCGTCGAGGGCCTCGGCGGTCGCCTCGGGCAGGTCGTGGTAGCCGCGCATCACGCCGCGGCCGCCGATCAGCACCTCGCCGTCCTCGGCGATCCGCACCGAGGTGCCGGGCACCGGCGGCCCGACGGTCCCGAACTTGTAGCTCTCGGGCCGGTTGACGAAGCTCGCCGCCGACGACTCGGTGAGGCCGTATCCCTCGATCACCAGGATGTCGGCGGCGTGGAAGAACTCGGCGATCTCGCGCGCGAGCGGCGCGCCGCCCGAGACGAAGTACTTGATCCGCCCGCCGAAACGGGCCTTGAGCTTGGAGAAGACGAGCTTGTCCGCGACGCGGTGGGTGAGGGCGAGCCACCCGGACGGCTCGCGGCCCGCCTGGCGGAGCTTCGAGACCTCGCGGCCGACGCCCAGGGCCCAGTCGAAGATCTTGAGCTTCAAGCCGCCGGCCTCCTGGGCTCCCGAGACCACCTTGGCGTAGATCTTCTCGAAGATCCGCGGCACGGCGGGCACGACCGCGGGCCGGAAGGACGCGACGTTGTCGATCAGCTCGTCGAGGTTGCCGTCGACCGCGGCGATCGCGCCCAGCCGGATGCTGCACACCTCGACCACCTTGGCGAAGGAGTGGGCGAGCGGCAGGAAGAGGAAGAGCCGCTCGCGCTCGTGGAAGAGGCCGAGCGAGGCGACGCTCTCGGCCTCGAAGACCCAGTTGTCGTGGGTCAGCATGACGCCCTTGGGCTTGCCGGTGGTGCCCGAGGTGTAGATCAGGGTCGCGAGGTCTTCGGGACCCACCGCCCGCCAGGACTCCTCGTAGCCGCCGGGGTGCTCGGCGTCCCACGCCTCGCCCGTCGCCTCGAGCTCCTCGAGGGTGAGGAACCACTCCGAGGGCTCGGGCGGCGCTCCGGCGAGGACGACCACCCGGCGCAACGCGGGCAGGTCGGCGCGCACCTCGAGCAGCTTCGCCGCCTGCTCGGCGTCCTCGACGAAGCAGACGACGGACGACGAATCGCCGAGGATGTGGGCGCACTCCTCGGCGGTGTTGGAGGTGTAGACCGTCGTCGTGGCGGCGCCCGCGGCGAGGATCGCGAGGTCCGCGATCACCCAGTCGGGGCTGGTGGTCGCCAGGATCGCCACCCGCGAGCCGCGCTCGAGGCCGGTCTCGCCGGCCAGGGCCAGCAGGCCGCAGGCCCGCCTGCGCGAGCGCTCCGCGGTCTCGCGCCAGGTGAGGGAGTACCAGCCGGTTCCGGGGCGGAGGCGGCCGTACATCGCCTCCGCGTCGGGGGTCGACTCGACCCGGTGATGGAACATCTCTGCGACGGACCTGAACGAGCGGTCGTCCATGGCTTGTTCTCCTTGCTCCCTGCTCGAACTGGCGCCATTCTCCTATGCCGGCCGGGTGCGGGCAAGTCGCCGGCCGGCAGGGGAAGCTGGTAGCTTTGGAGGATGAGACGACATTGCACAGGTGCGACGCGATGCCTGGTGGTGGCCCTCGCGCTCGCCGCTCCGGCCGCCGCCCAGGAGTGGCGCGGCCAGGGGCGCGCCCACGGCGTGGTGCTCAACGACGACGGCAAGCCGGTGGCCGGGGCCCGGGTGAGCCTCCATCCCGACGATGCGCCCGACCAGGGGCCGGCGCCCACGACCACGAAGGCCGACGGCGAGTGGTCCCAGCTGCTGCTGGCGCCGGGGCTGTGGCGGATCGCGATCGAAGCCCCCGGGTACCTGCCGGCCCGCGGCTTCGTCCGGGTCGCCGAGGGCGTGGTCGCGGAGCCGGTCGAGGTCCGCCTCCAGTCGATCGAGATCGTGACGCCCGCCTTCTGGGAGGGCGGCCCCCTGACCCTGAAGGTCTGGGTCGAAAAGGGCGACGCGCTCCTCGCGCAGGGGCGGCCGGCCGACGCCCGCGAGGAGTACTGGAAGGCGGTGAGGGCGCCCGGCGGGCTGTCGGCGGACGACCGGGCGCAGACGCTCGAGCTGATCGCACGGACCCGGTTCCTGGAGGGCGACGAGGCGAAGGCCGAGCGGGCGCTCGAGGCCGCCCTGGTGCTCGCTCCCGGGCGCGAGCGCACCCGCCAGCTCCTGAGCGCCCTGGCAGACGGCGCCGGCCGCGGCGCCGAGGCGCGCCGGTTCGTGGCGCGGCTCGCCGCGGAGCCGGACGCGGTCGCCGGCGAGCTCTCCGACCTGCTCGCCCAGGACAAGCCGCTCGCCGAGAAGCTCCACCTGCGCCCGGAGCCGGTCGTGCCGCCCGAGCCGGGGCGCACCGGCACCTTCCGCACCCGGTTCACCGAGCGCAGCCCGCTGTCGGCGATCGAGGTCTTCGTCGAGCGCTTCGGCGGCACCCTCGACGCGGTGCGGAAGGTCGACCCCAGCGGCGGCCGCTACGACCTCGCCCAGGAGACCTTCGAGGTCTACGTGCCGGACGGCTACCGGCCCTCCGCGGGCTCGCCGTCGCCCTGGGGCCTGGTGGTCTGGGTGAGCCCCGGCTCCTCGGGCGGTCCCGACGACCCCGGCGTCGAGACGAGCTTGAGCGAGCGGCACCTGCTGTGGGTGGGCGCCAACGCGGCGAGCAACGTCCGCGCGGCCTGGGATCGGGTCGACCTCGCCCTCGACGCGGCGGCGAACATGGCCGAGCTCTACGACCTCGACCCGGCGCGGATCTACGTCGCGGGGTACTCCGGGGGCGGCCGGCTGGCGAGCGAGATCGCGATGACGTACCCGGAGGTCTTCCACGGCGAGATCTCCTGGTTCGGCTGCAACTACTTCCGCGACATCCCGGTGCCCGACCGGCCGGGCACCCACTGGTCGGCCGATTTCCCGGTCCCGCCGGCGCTCGACCGGCTGCGCCGCGCGAGCCGTTTCGTCCTGGTGACCGGCGAGGTCGACTTCAACCGCCTGCAGACCGGCGCGACCTACCGGGCGATGGAGAAGGAAGGCTTCGAGCACGTGACCTACGTCCAGATCCCGGGCGCCAGCCACTACGTCGAGCTCGGCAGCGAGTGGTTCCGCCGGGCCCTCGACGCCCTCGACGGGGGAGGCTCGTGAGGGCGTGGGCGGCGCTCGCCGCCCTGCTCGTCCTGGCGGGCTGCACGGACCGGCCGGCGGACCGCGAGGGGGGCGGGAGCGCCGACCCGGCCCCGGCCGCCTCGTCCCCCGCTGCCGCCCCGGCGGGCCCGCCCGAGAACCTCCTCCTGATCACCGTCGACACCCTGCGCTCCGATGCCCTCGGTTTCGCCGGCAACACCGAGGTCGCGACCCCGGCCCTCGACCGGCTGGCCGCCGCCGGCCGCGTCTTCACCGACGCCCACGCCCAGAACGTGGTCACTCTGCCCTCCCACACCAACATCCTGACCGGCCTCTATCCCTACCAGCACGGCGTGAGGAACAACGGCGGCTTCAAGCTCGGCCCGGACGTCCCGACGCTGGCGACGGTGCTGCACGCCGCCGGCTACGCCACCGCCGCCGTCGTCGGCTCCTTCGCCCTCGACTCGCGCTACGGCCTCGACCGCGGCTTCGACGTCTACGACGACGACTTCGGCGGCGGCAGGGAAGGCCAGGGCGAGCATCTGTTCACCTACCCCGAGCGGCCGGGCAGCGAGGTGGTGGAGCGCGGCAGCCGCTGGTGGCGGGAGAACCGGGGCCGCCGGCGCTTCCTCTGGCTCCATCTCTTCGATCCGCACGCCCCGTACGCTCCGCCCGCGCGCTTCGCCGGGGGCCAGCCCTACCTCGGGGAGGTGGCGGCGGTCGACTCCTACCTGGCGCCGCTCCTCGACGGCTTCCTGGCGGGCCGGGAGGCGCCCACCCTGATCGTGTTCACCGCCGATCACGGCGAGGCCCTGGGCGAGCACGGCGAGGCGACCCACAGCTTCTTCGCCTACGAGCCGACCCTGAGGGTGCCGATGGTCCTCTGGGGCCCGGGCGTCGAGCCGGGAAGCGACGGCCGCCTCGCCCAGCACGTCGACCTGATGCCCACCGCGCTCGCTCTGCTGGGCGTCGCCCCGCCCGCCGATCTGCCGGGCCGCTCGCTGGTCGGCCCCGCCGACTCCTCGCGCACGGCCTACTTCGAATCGCTCTCGCCCAACCTCGAGTTCGGCGCCGCGCCGCTGCGCGGCGTGATCCGGCGCCACGTCAAGCTGATCGAGCTGCCGATCCCGGAGCTCTACGACCTGGCGGCCGACCCCGGGGAGACCCGGAACCTCTTCCAGGACCGCCCGCGCGAGGCCCACGAGCTGGCCGCGACGCTCCCCCGCGAGTCGGTCTGGCCGCCGGCCGCGGGCACGGTCGCGCCGGAGGAGGCGGCCGAGCTCCGGAGCCTGGGCTACCTCGGCGGCTCGGCCCCCGGCAAGGCCGCCTACGGCCCGGAGGACGACCCCAAGAACCTGATCGAGCTCGACCGCAAGCTCAACTCGATGGTGCAGCTCTACACCGCGGGGAGGTACGATGAGGCGGTGCGGCTGGGCCGCGAGATCGTGGCGGCCCGCCCGACGATGACGGTGGCCTACGAGTACCTCACGCGGATCCTCCTCCAGCGCGACGACAACGCCGGAGCCCTGGCGCTCCTCGAAGCGGCCGACCGGGCCGGCGCCGCCAACGCCGCGTTGCGCCAGCAGCTCGGCTTGAGCCTGGTGCGGGCCGGGCGCCCGGCCGAAGCGGTGAAGCTGCTCGAGACGGTGGACCCGGACGCCTCCGACGCCGACACCGAGAACGCCCTCGCCCTGGCGTACGCCGCGCTCGGGCGCTACGACGAGGCGACCTCCGTCCTCGAGAAGGCGGCCGGCGCCCGGCCCCGGGACCCGCGGCCGCTCGAGACCCTCTCCTTCGTGGCGATCCAGCGCCGGCGCTACGCCGAAGCGCGCGACGCCGCCCGCCGCGCCCTGGCCCTCGAGGGCCGCCGGCCCAACGCCTGGAACAACCTGGCGATCGCCTACTTCAACCTCGGCGATCCGAAGACCGCGGTCGAGGCCTGGAAGCGCGCCGCGACCCTCGATCCGGACAACCTCGACGTCCTGTTCAACCTGGGCTCGGTCGCGGCCAGGATCGGCGACGCGGGCACCGCGCGCAAGGCCCTGGGCCGTTTCCTGGCGGCGGCGCCCGAGGCGGGCTACGCCGCCGAGCGCGGCGAGGCGCAACGCATTCTGGGCGGCATCGGGTCGTAGTCGATGCGCCGCGCCCCCGTCTTCCGGCCGCTTCGCCGGCTCCTGCTCGCGCCGCTCACCGCCGCGCTGCTCGGGGCCGCCGCGCCCTCCCCGCCGGGCGACCTGTTCGTCGACCGGGCGGCCGAGACGGGGCTCGACTTCGTGCACTTCAACGGCATGTCCGGCGAGCTCGACTTCGCCGAGATGATGGGCCAGGGGGCGGCGCTGGTCGACTACGACGGCGACGGCGACCTCGACGTCTACATGGTCCAGGGCACGATGCTCGGCAAGGGCAAGACGGTGGCCGACGCCACGTTCCCCCCGAAGTACCCGGTGCCCCTGAGCGACCGCCTGTACCGCAACGACACCTACGCTCGCGCCCGACGGCACCCAGGTCGTCCACTTCACCGACGTCACCTCCCGGAGCGGCGCCCTGGGCACCGGCTACGGCATGGGGGTCGCCGCCGGCGACTATGACGGCGACGGCTGGGTGGACCTCTACGTCACCAACTACGGCGGCTCGAACCAGATGCTCCACAACCGGGGCGACGGCACGTTCGAGGACGCGACCGCGAGGAGCGGTACGGACGACCCCCGCTGGAGCGTGCCGGCGGTCTTCTTCGACTACGACCGCGACGGCCGGCTGGACCTCTTCGTGGGCAACTACGTGGACTTCCGCGCCGCCACCGACAAGCCGTGCAGCACGCCCGCGGGCGCCCGCGACTACTGTGGCCCATCGGCCTTCGAGCCGGAGCCCGACCGTCTGTTTCACAATCGGGGCGACGGCACCTTCGAGGACGTGACCGCGAGCTCCGGGATCGCGTCGGAGTTCGGCCCGGCGCTCGGCGCCACGGCGGCGGACTTCGACGGCGACGGCTGGGTGGACCTCTACGTGGCCAACGACGGCCTGCCCAACCAGCTCTGGCTCAACCAGCACGACGGCACCTTCCAGAACGGCGCGCTGCTGGGCGGTTGCTCGGTCAACGCCATGGGCCAGCCCGAGGCGAGCATGGGGGTGGTGACCGGGGACCTCGACGGCAACGGCACCGAAGACCTGTTCATGACCCACCTCGCGCACGAGACCAACACGGTCTACCTGAACGACGGGCACGCCATCTTCGAGGATCGCTCGCAGCAGACCGGTCTGGGCACGCCCTCCTGGCGCTTCACCGGCTTCGGCACCGCGCTCGTCGACTACGACGGCGACGGCCTCCAGGACCTCTTCGTCGCCAACGGGGCGGTGACGCTCCTCTGGGACGAGGTGCGCGCCGGCGACGCCTACGCCCTCCACCAGACCAACAGCCTCTACCACAACCTGGGTGGCGGCCGCTTCGAGGAGGTCACGGACGAGGCCGGCAAGGTCTTCCGGCTTTCGGAGGTGAGCCGCGGCGTCGCCATGGGCGACGTGGACGAGGATGGCGACTCGGACCTCCTGGTCGCCAACAGCGCCGGCCCCGCGCGCCTCCTCGTCGACCAGGTCGCCCAGGACGAGCCCTGGCTCGGCCTGCGCCTGGTCGGAGCGGCCGGCGGCGGGGGTGGCGTGCGCGACATGCTGGGCGCGCGCGCCGTCCTCTACCGGAAGGGCGCGCCCACGCTCTACCGCGAGGCGAGGACCTGCGGCAGCTACGGCTCCTCGAACGATCCGCGGGTGCTCTTCGGCCTGGGCCCCAAGGCGGGTGGAGCCGCCGACGTCACCGGGTTGCGGGTGGACTGGCCCGACGGGCGGAGCGAGCAATGGACGCGGCTCGAGGCCGGGCGCTACGCGACGCTCTACGAGGGCGGCGGGGCGCCGGCGCCATGAGGGCTCTTTGCGCCGCGGCCTTCGTCCCGTTCCTCGTCTTCGCCCTCTCCGCGGCCCGGGCGGTGGCCGGCGACCAGGCCCCGGAGGCTCCGCGCGTTGCCGCCGGCGAGGCCGCCACCCCGCTGGCCCCGCCGCGGCCGGGCCTCGAGCCGGTGCCCGCGCCGCCGATCGGCAACCTCGAGCCGGAGGACCAGGAGCAGCTCCGGATCGAGCGCCAGGATCTCGCGGAACGGGTCGCTACGGGGAACGCTTCCGACGCCGAGCTGGCGGCCGCCTACGGGCGGATGGGGAGCCTGTACCTGCTCTACGACCTGGCGGACGCCGCCGAGCCGGCGCTCGCCGACGCCGAGAGGCTGGCCCCCGCTGACCCCTCGTGGCCGTACTACCTGGGCTTCCTCTACCGGCGCCAAGGCCGCATGGAGGAGGCCGAAGCGAGCTTCGCCCGGGCGCGCGACCTGGGGCCCGACGTGGCGACCCTGATCCGCCTCGGCCAGGTACAGCTCGCGCGGGGCGAGCTCGACGGAGCCGAGCAGAGCTACCGGGCGGCCTTGGAGCTCCAGCCGAAATCGGCGGCGGCTCTCCAGGGTCTCGGCACGGTCGCCGTGCGGCGGAAGCAGCCGGGGGACGCGATCACGCTCTTCGAGAGGGCGCTCGAGCTCCAGCCGTCGGCCGACGCCATCCAGTACCAGCTCGGCGTGGCGTACCGCGACACCGGCGATCTGGCCCGCGCGAAAGAGCACCTGGCTCTCGCCCACGGCCATGACGCGCGCTTCTCCGACCCCCGTATGGATCAGCTCAGCGGCCTTCTCAAGGGGGCCGCGATCCACGCGAAACGGGGCAACAACGCGCTCCAAAAGGGGCTCCTGGACATTGCCCTCCGCGAGTACCGCAAGGCGGTCGAGGTCGCTCCGGACGACGCCGTGAACCAGTACAACCTGGGCTCCGCACTGATCCAGGCCGGCCGGAGGGACGAGGCCGTCGAGCGGTTCGAGAAGGCGATCGAGCTCGACCCCGCCTACCGCAACGCCCAGTACAACCTGGCGAGCGCCCTGGCGGAGGAGGGCCGGTGGCAGGAGGCGGCCGAGCACTACGGCAAGACGGTCGAGATCGATCCGCTCGACCACGCCGCCCACTTGCGGTGGGCCGAGGCTCTGCTTCGCGCGGCCGAGCTCCCGCGCGCCGCCCAGGAGCTCGAGGCGCTTCTCGGCCAGCTCCGGCCGGACGAGGTCGAGCTCACCGGGAAGGCCGAGCTCGATCTCGCCCGCGCCCTCGATCAGACGGGCGACTCCCAGGGCGCGGCCGCGCACTTCCGGCGGGCCACCGAGCTCCTGCCCGACTCCCGGGCCGCGCACCTCGAGCTCGCGAAGCTCCTGGGCCGCCTGGGCCGCTTTCGCGCGGCGGCCCAGGAGCTTCTCCCGGGTCGTGGAGCTGGCGCCGGAGGACGCCGACACCCGCTTCGGGCGGGCGATGGCCCTGATCCTGGGCGGCGAGTACGTCGACGCCCGCAAGGCGCTCGAGAGCGATCTCGTCGCCCTGCCCGGCAACCTGGTCCTCTCCCATCTGCTCGGCCGGCTGCTGGCGACCGCCCCCGACCCGGCGGCCCGCGACGGAGCCGAGGCGGTGCGGCTCGCCGAGGACGCCTTCCGTCGCGAGCCGAACGAGGAGCGCGCCGAGACGGTGGCGATGGCGTACGCCGAGGCGGGCCGATTCGCCGAAGCCGTCGCCTGGCAGCGTCGCGTGCTCGGAGAGATCGAGCCGCGCGGGCGCCCCGAGGTGATCGCGCGCAACCACCGGTGGCTCACGCTCTACGAGCAGGGCAAGCCGGTGCGGAGCCCCTGGGAGGAGTCGCCGGTGGACCGGGCGAAGTAGGCCGGCCCGGTGCGCAGCCTCAGTGGCCCTCGAGATAGGCCAGGTCCCGGCGGGCGGCCTGGTTGCCCGGCTGGATCCGGACCAGGTGCTCGAGGAGGCTCCGGGCCTCGTCGCGCCGGCCCTGCTCGAGCAGGAGCACCGCCAGGTCGTTGAGCGCCGCCGGATGGTTGGGAGCGAGCTCCAGCGCCTGGCGCAGGTCGCGCTCCGCGTCGGCGAGCTTGCCCGCACCCACCTCCGCGGCTCCGCGCAGGTAGCGGGCCTTGACTTTTCCCCCATGAGTGCGTGTATAATGAAAGACATAGTTAACTACATTAGGAGACAATGCCAATGAAGCGCTCAGTTCTTCTCGTTCTCTTGTCCTCCCTTTCGATTCTGGTGCTGTCAGCCAGCGCGCCGTCGCCGGCAGAAGCAAGTGGAGGCATCACGGCCTGCTTCGATGTGGCATGCACGTGCGGCGGGTACTGCGCTCTCGACGCCAGCTGTACGACTGGTGAGGTCGAAACCTACGCCTGGACATTCGACGATGGTGCCAACGGCTTCTCCGGGGGCGAGACGACCTCCAAGCAGTTGCCCGCAGGACACCACAAAATCTTTCTGGTTGCCTCTCGCGGAAACATCAGGCACGGAGATTACTTCGGGGACAACGAAACCCAATACGTGGATATCGGGTGCAACTGACGGGCAGCAGCGCTTCCTGAGCGCCTTGGACGCTACCCTGCGAAACTACGAGGACCGACGCTTGCCTTTGGGGATGCGAGGATAGTCTGGACGAGCTGGGCCTCGTCGGCTTCTAGCGCTCGAGATAGGCCAGGTCCCGGCGCGCGGCCTGGTTGCCCGGCTGGATCCGGACCAGGTGCTCGAGGAGGCTCCGGGCCTCGTCGCGCCGGCCCTGCTCCAGCAGGAGCACCGCCAGGTCGTTGAGCGCCGCCGGATGGTCGGGAGCGAGCTCCAGCGCCTGGCGCAGGTCGCGCTCCGCGTCGGCGAGCTTGCCCGCAGCCACCTCCGCGGCTCCGCGCAGGTAGCGGGCGTCGGCCGACCCGGGCGCCATCTCGACCGCCTTGCCGGCGGCCTCGAGGGCGTCCTGCGGGTGGCCCGAGACGAGGAGCGTCCGGGCCTCGAGGAGGCGCAGCGCCATGTCGTCCGGCTCCTGGTCGACGGCCAGGCGCAGGAACTGGACCGCGTCGTCCAGGTGCCCGAGCTGGAGCGACACCCGGGCGAGCGGCTTGGCGAGGAGCGGCGAGCCGTTCGAGAGATCGAACGCCCGCCGGTAGTCGGCCAGGGCCTCCTCTTCGTGCCCCAGGCGGTCGAGGGCCAGCCCCAGGAACTGCCAGGCGTCGATCGAGCGGGGAATCTGGCGGGTCGCCTCGCGGAGCAACGGCACGGCGCGCTCGTTGTCGCCGCGCGAGACCATCTCGACCCCGGTGCGCAGCCCGTCGAGGGCCGGGAGCATGGTCTTGGGGTCGGCACGCGGTCCCTCGCCCGGGCCGGAGGCGACGCCGCCCAGGTAGCCGAGCGCGGCGAGGGCAGAACGTGTCTCCGCGTCCTCTTCGAACGGCTGCTGGAGCTCGGAATCGAAGCCGTGGAGGGCGTCGCGCAGGGAGGCGTAGACCTGGCGCTCGGAGCGCAGCACGTTCTTCGTCTCGCCCGGGTCGGCGGCCAGGTCGTAGAGCTCCCGGTCGCTCCCCTCGATGTACTGGTAGCGGCCCCGGATGACCGAGGTCAGGCCGCTCCAGCCGAAGCGCAGCCGGGCGTGGAACGACTCGGAGTAGAGCGCCCGGGGCTCGGCTCGGTCGCCGTCGCCCGCCGAGCGCCGCGCCGCCTCGGCGAGCGCGAGGAGCGAGGTGCCGGGGAGCGAGGCGGGCACCTCGGCGCCGGCGAGAGCGAGGATCGTCGGCGCCACGTCGACGAGCTCGGCGGGCGTGGCCACCGAGGCCCCGGCGCCGGCCGAGCCGGGGAGCTTGACGATCAGCGGCACCTGCAGGCTCTCGCGGTAGAGGAGCACGCCGTGCTCGTCCTCGCCGTGGTCGCCCAGGCCCTCGCCGTGATCCGCCAGCAGGACGATCGTCGAGCGGTCGTAGAGGTCGAGGACCTTGAGCTCGTCGACGAGCTGCCCGACCACCGCGTCGGCCGCCGCCACCTCGCCGTCGTAGGTCTTGCCGTAGCGGGCGGCGAAGCGCTCCGGCGGGTCGCGCGGCGTGTGGGGCTCGTAGATGTGGAAGAAGAGGAAGAACGGGCGGTGGACCGCCGAGCGCAGCCAGGGCAGCACCGCCTGGAGCGTCTCGGGCCCGGGCCGCTGGATCTCACCGATCGTCTTCTCGTGCCCCGGCGCGACGTGGTCGTCGTAGAGGTCGAACCCTCGAGCGAGGCCGGTCTCGTGACGCAGCACGTAGGACGACACCGCGGCGCCCGTCGCGTAGCCGGCGTCGTGGAGGCGCTGGGCGAGCGTCGGCCCCACCGCTTCGCTCAGGCGATAGCCGGCGTTGTCGCGCACGCCGTGGGCGGGCGGCAGGAGGCCGGTGAGGATCGAAGCGTGGGAGGGCAGGGTGAGGGGCACCTCGCTGTAGGCCCGCTCGTAGAGGATGCCGTCGGCGCGGAGCGCATCGATCGCCGGGGTCTCCACCCGATCGTAGCCGTACGCCGGCAGATGGTCGGAGCGCAAGGTGTCGATGGAGACGAGGACGACCGGCCGCCCCTCGGGTACCGCCTCCAGGGGGTCCCGCCGGCCGCCGCACCCGAGTGCGGCGAGGGCGGCGACGAGCAGGAGCGAGGCGGGAAAGGTGCGAGCGAGGAGACGACGGCCGGCGCGCATCACGGCTCGGGATGGTATCAATGGACGCCCCCTCCCGGTCGCGGTGCGTCCGGACCGCGGTACCCGGCGCAGAAGAACACGCGGAAGCGCCGGACGACCCGGCCGTGCCGGCGGATCGCGATCGGCTCGACCTCCCGGACGGCCGCGAAGTAGCGCCGGGCCTGGGCCAGGTAGCGCTGCGTCTCGGCGCTCGGGCCGGAGAGGGGCTCGGAGCGCAGGAAGAGGGCGTCGCGTCCGGCCAGGTCCCCGAGGTCCTCCCCCACGTACTCGTAGCCCAGGGCGTTCCAGCCGATCACGTCCATGCCGTAGGCGCGGGTCAGGCCGTGGCGCGGACCGTAGAAGCGCAGCTCCGCCGTCGTGCGGTAGTTGTCGCCGGCGAAGACGAAGGCGCCGGGATGGCCCGCCGCCTGCGCCTCCACTCGGGCCGCGAGCTCGTCCCAGCCGAACCACGCCTCCTCGTTCGTCGGCAGCACCGGGTAGGCGACCAGCTCGACGGCGAGCAGCAGGTGGACGACGACCGCCGTCCCGAGCTGCCAGCGCCAGGCCCGCCGCCCCATCGCCGGGGCCGCCAGGAGCACGCCGGCGACGTAGGCCGGCATCGCCCAGTTCATCTTGACCCAGGCGAAAGGCGCGAGGACGACACAGGTGGCGAGGAGGGGAAGAGAGAGGCAGAGCAGCAGGAGGGTTCTGGGCTCCCGCGCCGCGCCGCCGCCCGGCGCGAGCCTCCGCGTGCCGCGCCAGGCGCTCACCAGGAAGGCGACGAAGAGCACTGGCAGCAGGACCGCCGCCTGGCCCGCCAGGAATCCCAGCAGGTCGCCCGGATCGAAGCGGATCTCCTCCGCCCGCCCGGCCGACTGGAAGAGGAACGACGCGAAGCCGTGGCGCGCGTTCCAGAGATACACCGGCAGGCAGACGACATGGGCGAGCGCCAGCGAGGCGTAGGGCCAGGGGGTGCGCAGCAGGCGCCGGTGCGGGCGCGAGACCAGGAGGAAGAGGACGAGGCCGCCCTGGAGATAGAGGGCCGTGTACTTCGCGAGCAGCGCGAGGCCCATGGCGAGGCCGGCGGCGAGCCAGGCGCCGGGTCGCCCCGGCGCCGGCCCGACCGCGTCCTCCCCCGGGGCCGCCCCGACGAGAGCCCGGTCGAGGGCTCCGACGGCGAGGGTCCAGAAGAGCAGGAGCGGAACGTCCGGGACGGCGACGAAGGAGAGCAGGGCGACCATCGTGGTCGAGGCGAGGAGCGCCAGGGCGAAGGCACCCTTGGCCGGCCCCAGCACCCGGCGGGCGACCCAGAGAAAAGCGAGCTGGGTTCCGAGCGTCGCGAGCCAGAGGGTGAGGTGGACGCCGAAGGTCGTCCGCCCGAAGAGCTCGGCTCCCGCGCGGAGCAGCCAGCCGACCATCGGCGGATGGTCGTAGTAGGAGAGTGCCAGGTGCTCGGCGTAGGCCGTGAAGTAGTAGGCGCTCTGGGGCAGGAGCTCGAAGGTCGGAGCGAGGGCGAGACGCAGCAGCGCGAAGGCGCCGGCGGCGGCCAGGGCGGCCGCCGTGGTGATCGGGGCCACGGGCCTGCGCGCCTCGAGGGTGCCGGGCGATCCGGCGGATCGTGCTCTACCGAGGGCCTTCACCTACGACGGGTTCTTCGCTTCGAGCTTGGCCAGGTTCGCCTTGGCCTGGGAGTCGTCGGGCCGGATCTCCAGGACCTTCCGGAGCAGCTCCCGGGCCTCGTCCCGCTTGCCCTCGACCATGAGCAGCACCGCCAGGTCGTCCATCGCCGGCAGGTGGTCGGGCGCGAGCTTCAGGGCTTGCCGCAGGTCGGCCTCGGCGGCGTCCAGGTCCTTCAGGGACATCTCGACGGTGCCCCGCTGGTAGAGGGCGTCCGGATTGGCCGGCTCCAGGTCGAGTGCCTGCTGGGCCGCCTGGAGAGCCTCTTGGGCGCGCCCCAGCAGCAGCAGGGTTCTCGAGGCCAGCAGGCGGGGCCGGACGTCCCTGGGCGCGAGGACGATCTCCGAGTGGAGGAGCTGCAGCGCGTCCCGGGCCTTGCCCTCGCCGAGCAGCTCGCGCGCCCGCTCGACCTCGGCGCCGGTGGGGTCCGCGACCCGCTCGGGGACCTGCCGGGAGGCGTCGCCCCCCTGCTTCGCGAGCTCCTGGGACTTCGCGAGCGCCTTCTGTCCGGCGTCGCGCTCCCCGGTCGCCGTGAGCGCCTGCCCGAGGCCCTGCCAGGCGTCCTGGTCGCCGGGCCGTACCTGGGTGACCACGCGGAAGTAGGGCACGGCGGCCCCGGCCCGGCCGGCGGCCAGCAGCCAGCGGCCGTAGTCCAGAGCGGCCTCGGCCGCCATCGGCCACCGGGGGTCGGCTTCGTCGGGAGAGTGCTGGAGGATCAGCTCGGCGAACGGGGTGAGCGTCTCGATCGCCCCCTCGTGATCGCCCGCCTGGTACTGGGCGCGCGCCATCGTCAGGTGGGACGGAGGTCCTCCCAGGTGGCCTTTCAACGTGGCGACGGCGTCCTCGGGCTTGCCGGCCCCGAGGTAGGCATCGGCCAGGAGACGGCGAGCGTCGTCCGCGAGAGCGTTCGACCCCTGGGCCTCCGAGCCCTCGACCAGCGGCCGGAGAGCGGTGATCGCTCCGTCGGCATCGTTCTCGAGCAGCAGGAGGTTGCCCTGGGCGAGGCGGACGCGCGAATCGGTCTGCGGCAGGCCCGAGAGGAGCTCCTCGGCGTCTCGCGGCCGCTCGAGGCGGATCGCCGCGAAGGCCGCGGCCAGGCGCGCCTCGGTGTCGTCCGGGTGGCTCCGGGCCCAGGGCAGCAGAAGCACGAGGGCCTGGCGGAACCGGTTCTCCTGACCGCGGAGCAGACCGAGCTTCCCGAGAGGCGGGCGTGTTCGGCTCGAGAGCGACCGAGCGCTCGTAGAAGGATTCGGCTTCGAGGATCTTGCCGACGAACGCCGCGGCCTTGCCGGCGTTGTAGAGCACCCCGGCGTTGGCGTTCTTCTCCTTGGCCATGGGCTCGAGGATCGTGAAGGCGTCGCCGGCCCGGTTGACCTGGAGGTAGAGCGCGCCCAAGGTGGCGAGCACCGATACCGGGGTGTCGGGCCGGTCGCGAAGGGGCTCGAGGAGTGCCACGGCCTCCTTCAGGTGGCCCGCCGCGACCTCGGCGACGGCCTGGTCGAGGATCGCCTTCGGGTCCCGCGCGGAGCCGTTCGCGGCAGTCGGAGCGGGAGCCGGAGACGGTTGCGCCGGCGGCTGCTGCGCCCGGGAGAGGCCCGTCATGGCCAGGAGGGCGGCGAGGAAGAGCGAGGCGGCGTACGTCGATCGGCTCATGACGGCTGAATCTCGGGAGCGTAGGTGTTGGATCGGGGAGGCGCCGTTCCTGAGCTCTTAGCGGCGGGGCAGACGGAACAGCAAGAAAAAGTAGCGCTTGTTACGCCGGAACTCCTCGCAGTCGACGAGCCTCTTGAGCTCGAACATCTTCGCGATCCGGCTCCGGAAGAGCCATCTGCCGAGCCGGGCCACGTGCGGGTGACGGGAGGCGAGGGAGTCCGAGGCCATGCTCAGGCAGGGCTCGACGTAGGCCTCGAGCCAGCTCCGGGCCAGGGCGAGAGTGGGCGCCACCGCCTCGGTGACGTCCTCGCTGCGTTCGAGCAGGAGGCCGCAGTCCTCGGCCCGCTCGAGGAAGGCGTCGAGGGGGTGACCGCTCTTGGCGAGGGCTCCGTGACAGCCGTTGACGGTGAAGTAGTCGGCCACCAGCAGGTAGCCGCCGGGCGCACCCGAGCGCCGCACCGCGGGGAAGATCCGATCGAGCCAGATGTACTGCGCCGACTCGCTCATGAGCACCAGGTCGTAGATCCGCGGAGGCTCGAACTCCTGGAACCGGCGCAGGTGGAACGGCTCCGCCACCCGCCGGGCGAAGATGTCGCGGTGGTACGGGTCGGGCGACAGGCCTTCCACCCGGAAGCCGGCCTCCTTGAGGAGCAACGAGGTCGATCCGGTGCCGCAGCCCACGTCGAGGATGCTCCGCACGTCGTCGGGGATCCACTCGCGCAGGTGGCACGAGAAGCGGTGCTGGGCGGCCTTGAGCCCTTCGAGGTTGCGGGGCTCGCCGTTCCACAGCCCGTAGTGCAAGTGATCGAGCCCCAGCACCTCGTGGTAGAAGCGCAGGGCGGCGTTGACCTTCACCTTGCGGGGGCTCTCCCGCAGGATCAGGCGCCGCAGCAGGCCCGGGGAGGAGACCACCCGAGGGGCGAGCTCGCGCGGCGCGGCGCCCCCCCGCGGACCTTCCTCGAGGACCGCCTGATCGTTCACGATGGCTTCCCGCACGAGCGGATCTTAGCAGTCTCAGGGTCCCGGATCGGAATTCCCGGGAGGCGGGCTCGCCGCCGGCTGCGGGCGGCGCGGAATCCGCACCTGGTTCGAGGCGCAGCGATAGCCTCCGTTGTGGACGACGCTCGCCACCAGCGGGGGCAGCAGCTCGAGCTCGGTCCCCGCCCGGGCGTAGGTCTCGCGGGCGAGTCGGTCGCCGCTCGGCAGGAGCGAGGCGAAGCCCTCGGCCGCGGGCTTGCCGTCGTGCACCTCGACCACGACGTTGTTCCAGCCGAGGACGAAGTCGGGGTAGGAGAGGTCTCGCGAGCCGGCGAGCAGGTCGACCGGGACCAGGAGGAGAGGGAGCCGGCCGACCACGAGGCCCGAGCTCGTCAAGTGTTCCGCGATCAGGTCGAGAAAGCCCTGGAGGCCGGCGGCGCGGGCACCGGCCTGATAGGCGAGGAGCTGGGAGGCGAGCTCGGTGCCGGCCGGTGCCAGGCCATAGGTTTCGCGGAGGGCCCGCCAGCCGGAGGCGTCGAGCCCCTGGAGCAGGCGGCGCCCCGCGCCGACGTCGCCCACCAGGGCGTGGAGGCGGCCCCCCTCGCCGGGCAGGAAGGTGAGGAACGAGTCGAGGTCGAAGCCGGCGCCGCCGCCGATCCGCCTCATGAGGGCGGCGCGCTCGGCCGCCGTGCCGCGCTCGGGCAACGGGTGGACCAGGTGAACCGGCTTGCCGTAGAGGTCCGCCATCTCGGCCATCGCCCGGCGGGCCGCCGCCAGGTACCGGTCGATCCCCGCGGCGCTCGCGAAGCTCGCCACCGGGACCCGCTCGAGATCGAGCCCGCGAAGGATCTGGAGCTCCAAGGAGTGGAGCGAGATCCAGGCCGCGCCGCCGGCCATGAGGACGTGGCCGTTGTGGAAGGGGATCGGGGCTTCCTCCCAGACCGGCTCGCCCCATCTCTCGTCGAGCTTCGCGGGCAGGGACTGGACCAGCTCGCGCGCCATGTCGGAGTCCGCCTCCCGGCCCCTCTGCCGATACGGCCGCGAGACCAGGGCGAGACCGCCGTCGCCGCGCACCGCGGTGCTGAACGGATCGCGGGGCCAGGGGGAGTACGGGCGCCCGTAGGTCTCGACGAGGTGGACGTCGAGCTCGCGCGCCGTCGCGGCGAGGCTCCGGGCCATGGGCGAGTCGGCGAGGGCGACCAGGGTGCGGCGCGGGTCGAGGCTTCGGAGCGCGGCGAGCAGGGGGCGAACGTCCTCGGGGGCGAAAACGCTCGAGGGGAACGAGAAGATCGTGGCCGCGATCGGATCGTCGAGCTCGTCGGGGAAGCGGAGCTCGCCGGCCGCGAAGCGGGCCTCGCGGGACGCGCTCGAACGGGGCGCGGCGCCCCAGGCCACCTCGATCGCTTCCGAGTCGGCGAAGCTGAAGCCGCCCACGTCGGCGTAGAGGTGGTCGAGGGTCTGGGCGACGAGGCCCGGAGCGGTCTCCGGGGCCAGCGCGCGAGGCAGGAGCGAGGTCACGCGGGCCCGGAAGACGTCGTCCCTGAGGAAGCGGACGGGATCGACCAGGAGCAGCGAGACCAGGCTCTGGAGGTCGTCGTCGCCCCACGGTCCGCCGCGCCGGGTGAGGCGCAGGCCGCGCGCCCGGGCGAGGGCGGTGAGCTCGCTCGCGGCGGCCTCGCGCCGCGCAGGGTCGGGCGCCAGGAGCCCGGCGGCCAGGGGTGCCAGGGTGCGAGCCTGGAGCTCGGCGTTCCCGGCGAGCCGGAGCTCGAGGGCCTCGAGCCCCGAGGACGCCTCGCGAGGCGCTCGGGCGATCGCCGGAGGAGCTACCGGAGGGTCGGGAACGGTCCCATTGGGCGAGGCCTGTACGGCGGAACCCGTCAGGAGCAAGAGAGCGAGGACGGTCGCCCGCGGTCTCAACCCGTCTTCTCCCGGAGAGCCGGAGCGTCCGGCCAGCGGCGTCGGGCGGCCTCCAGCAGCTTCCGGGCGGAGGCCGAGTCACCCAGCACTTGGAGGGTGTGGGCCGCCTCGGCGTAGGCGGCGGGATTGTCGTTGCTCTCGACCAGCCGGTGCAGCACGTCGCCCACCTGGCCTCCCTGGCCGGAGAGCGCGTAGACGACCGCCAGCCGGGTATAGGCGGCCAGCTCGTGGGGGAAGAGCCCGATCTCCCGGCGCAGTGCCGCGATCGCCTCGGCCCCCCGGCCGAGCTGGGCGTAGGACTCTCCCTGGATGTAGTAGAGGCCGTGGATGAGCTCGGAGTCGAAGTGCTCGCCACGCACCGCCGCGTCCACGTCCTGCGTGACCTTCAGGGCCTGGTCGGGGTGGCCCTGGCGCAGGAGCAGCTCGGCGTGGGTGATCCGGAAGGCGGGCTGGTCGGGGTCGTCGGCGAGCGCCTTCTCGACGTAGGTCTCGGCGGCGGCGAAGTCTCCCTGCTTGATCGCGATCTGGGCCAGCAGGTCGTAGGCCTGGTGGTACTCCCCGGCGGCGAGGAGGGCGAGGTTCTTCGCCTCGCCGTAGCGCCCGAGCCGCACCAGGCACTGGGCCATCGTGAAGGACGCATAGGGCGAGCCGCCGGAGAGCTTGATCTGGTGGTCGAAGGCGTCGAGCGCCTCCTCAGCCCGCCCCATGCGCAGGAGGCTGTTGCCCAGGTACTCCCAGGCATCGACGAGCTGAGGCTCCTGCTCGAGAACCCGCCGGTAGAGCTCGACCGCCGGCTCGAAATCGCCGGCTTCGGACAGGTCCAGACCCTTGCCGAGGTCGTGGAGAACCTGGAGTCTCGACTTCGGGTCGGCGAGGGACTCGGAGCTCCGGTTGCCCACCGAGCCGACGTAGCCGAGGGCGGCGAGCTGAGCACGCACCGCGGGGTCGTCGGTCTGGTCCGGTGGCTGGAACGCGCCGTCGTACTGCTTCAGGTCGTCGCGCAGCCTGGCGTAGGTCCGGCGCTCCTGGCGGATGACGTTGTGCGTTTCCCCGGGGTCGCTCTCGAGGTCGTAGAGCTCCGGGTCGGGGCCCTGGATCAGGTGATACGGGTAGTCGATCACCGAGGTGAGCTCGCTCCAACCGAAGTGGATGCGGGGAAACTGGGTCTCGGCGAAGATCGGCCGCTGGGCCTCGTCCGCGGCCTGGTCCGCGCTCAGGAGCGAGCGGCCGGCGAGGCCCTCGGGCGCCGCGATGCCCAGCAGGGAGAGCACGGTCGGCACCAGGTCGGTGAGCTGAGCCGGAGCGTCGCGGGTCGTTCCGCCGCGCGCGCCGCCGGGGAGCTTCACGAGCATCGGCACCTCGAGCGCCTCGCGGTAGAGCAGCGGCCCGTGCTCCTGGTAGCCGTGCTCTCCGAGGCCCTCGCCGTGATCGGAGACGAAGAAGATGATCGCCCGGTCGTAGACGCCGAGGCGCTCGAGCTGGTCGAGCAGCCGGCCGACGACGGCGTCGGCCGACGCGATCTCGGCGTCGTAGCCGAGCGGGTAGCGCGAGGCGAAGGGCTCCGGCGGGTCCCAGGGGCGGTGGGGCTCGTAGATGTGGAAGAAGAGGAAGAAGGGCTGGTCGTGGACCGACGCGACCCAAGGCTCGACCGCCGCCAGGGTCTCGTCGCCCTGGCGCTGGGCGCTGGCGAGGTTCCAGCTGCTCCGGCGGATGTGGTCGTCGTAGAAGTCGAAGTCGGCGGAGATGCCGGTGGGCCCGCGCAGCACGAAGGCGGAGACCGCGGCGCCCGTCCGGTACCCGTGCCGCTTGAGGATCCGGGGCAGCCACGGATGCTTCGCCGCGTCCAGGTGGTAGCCGAGGTTGCCGCGCAGGCCGTGCTGGTCCGGCCGGAGCCCGGTGAGCATCGACGCGTGCGAGGGCAGGGTCAGCGGTACGTGGCTGAAGGCGTGGCGGAACAGGATCGAGTCCGCCCGCAGGGCGTCGAGCGCCGGGGTCTGGATCTTCTCGTAGCCGTACATCGGCAGGTGGTCCGAGCGCAGGGTGTCGACCGAGATCAAGATCACCGGGGTGCCGTCGGGAACCCGCGCCTCGGCGGCGCCGCTGTCGGCCCCGCCCCGATGGCACCCCGCCAGGGCGACGAGGGTCGCGGCCAGGGCGAGGCCGGCGAGGCGGCGAGAACGAACGACGCGGGTCACGAGCCGGGTTCTGATCCGAGCTTGCGCAGGAGGGCCCGGACCTTGGCCCGGTCCGGGCCGTATTGCTCGGGCGGAGCGACGGCGAGGAACTGTTCGAGGGCCTTTCTGGCGCGCGCGGTCTCGCCGGCCTGGGAGGCCACCAGGCCCAGGTTGAACAAGAGGTCCGGGTTGCGCGGCTGGAGCGTGGCCGCCCGGTCCCAGGCGTCGAGGCTGTCGTGGACCCGGCCGAGGTTGAAGAGGGCGACGCCCAGGAAGTTCCAGCACCGGGGCAGGTTCTCGTTGAGGGCGAGGGCCTTGCGTGCCTCGCTCTCGGCGGTCGGCCAGTCCTGGGTCTTCAGGGCGGCGAAGGCGAGGTTCTGGTGGGCGCCGGGGTTGCGCGGGTCGTGGGCGAAGACGTCGTTGAACGCGGCTTTCGCCTCGTCCCCGTGGCCGGCGGCGAGGAGCGCCACCCCCAGGGCGTTCAGAGTATCGGGATCCCCGGAAGCCGCCAGCGGCCGGAGGATCTCCACCCCCTCTTCGGGCCGGCCGAGCTCCGCCAGGAGCAACCCGTACTGGCGCTCCGCCGATTGGGTCGCCACCCCGCGCTCGTGAGCCCGCGCCAGGACCTCGAGCGCCTTCCGGTCCATGCCCTGGGAAAGGAGGACCTGGGCGTAGTAGTTGTAGCCGATCCCCATGTCGGGCTGGACCGCCACGATCTTCTGGATGAGGGCCGTCGCCTCCTGCCACTGGCGCTTCTGGAACAGGTCGATGAAGCGGTGGAAGTCCTGGTCGACCCCGACCAGGTTCTTGGGATCGTCCGCCGCCGTGTACGTCGACTTGCGCCGGACCTTGCCCGAGAGGTAGCCCAAGCTCTGAAGGGCCGCGGCCTCCTGGTCCGAGACCTGTCCCTGGCGCGGCGGCCAGACCGACTCGGCCGGCAACAGCCGGGCCAGCTCGTGAGCGTGCCGGCTGTCGGTCGCGAAGAGGTTGTGCGTCTCCTCGGGATCCTTGTGGAGGTCGTAGAGCTCCGGGATCGGCAGCACGACGAGCTTGTACCCTTCCGCGATGACGCCCCGCAGGGGCGCCCAGCCCCGGTTCAGGTTGGCCGAGAGGGCCTCGAAGTAGGAGGCGTTTCGGGCCGGATCCGGGGGCGGCGGCCGAAGCAGCGAGCTCCCCGGGAGGTCCTTGGGCTCCGGCAGGCCGAGGGCGTCGAGGACCGTGGGGACGATGTCGACGTGCCGCGCCGGCCGGTCGGAGGCGCCGGCGGCGATGCCCGGTCCCCAGAGGACGAGGGGAATGTGGAGTGTAGGCTCGTAGGCGAAGAGACCGTGGCTCTCCTCCCCGTGGTCCCCGAGGCCCTCGCCGTGATCGCCGGTGAAGACGATCAGCGTCGGTTCCTCCCGGCCCTCCAGGAACGGCTGCAGGAACGGGGTGAGGTAATGGTCGATGGCGGCGACCTCGCCGAGGTAGGGGTTGTCGGCGTAGCGCGACGCGTACGGCTCGGGGGGATCGTAGGGAGTGTGGGCGTCGTAGAGGTGGATCCAGAGAAATCGTCGCGCGCCGCGGTGCGCCTGCCACCAGGCCTCGCCGCGCGCCACCACCTCGTCGCCCGGCCGCTGGAGCTCGCGGAACTGGTCCTCCTCGGCGCCCTCGCCGTACTGGTCGTCGTAGAGATCGAAGCCGCGGCCGAGACCGAAGCGGCCATCGAGGGGGAAGGCGCCGACGACCGCGGCGGTCGCGAAGCCGGCCTGGTGGAGACGGGTGGCCAAGGTCGGGACGTCCGCGCTCAAGACGAACCCCTGGTTGTCGCGCACGCCGTGCTGGTACGGGTAGAGACCGGTCAGGATGTTCGTGTGGGAGGGCAGGGTGACGACGTTCTGGGCGTGGGCGTCGGCGAAGGCGCTCCCCGTGGCGGCCAGCCGGTCGATGGTCGGCGTCTTGACCCGGCCATGGCTCGAGAAACCGAGGGAGTCGGCCCTCAGGGTATCGATCGTGATCAGGAGGACGTTCGCCACCGGCTCGGCGGGTTGCGTGGCGGCAGCCGGCGTCTCCCGGCGAGCCGCGGGGGGCGCCGGCTGCGAGCTCGCCGGTGTCGAGGTCGCCGCCCCGGAGGTCCCCGAGGGGCCGGCGGAGCTCTCCCCGCTCGCGGCCGGAGCGCCGTCACAAGCCCAGGCGCCGGCGCACGCTGCCACCAGAAGGCCGAGCACCAGGAGCCTGCGCGGCCCTGGACCTCTGCCGCGCAGGCTCCTGGCGCCTGGCGAAGCGGCCCGGATCATCGCGAGGGCGACTGGAGGTACTTGAGGAAGTCCTTGGCGTCCTTGGCGTGCTCGCTGTTCGGCTCGAGCTCCAAGAGCTTCTGGAAGTCGGCCTTGGCCAGGTCGTTCTTGCCCTGGTTCAGGTAGACGAGGCCCCGGTAGTAGTAGGCGTCGCCCATGTTCGGGTTCTGCTCGATCACGCGCTGAAAGTTGTCCATCGCCTGGGCCAGCTTCTTCTCGTCGCCCTTGGCTTCGTTGTAGAACCGGATGCCCTGGTTGAGGAGCATGTCGGGCGGCAGCTTCTCGGTCGCGGGGATCTTGTCGAGGTAGGCCTGGGCCTCGTCCTCCTTGCCCTCGCGGCTCAGGAGGTCGGCGATGAGCTGCAGCGCCTGGACGTTGTCCGGCGAGGCGTCGAGGATTCTCTTGACCGTGGCGACCGCCTGGTCGCGGTTGCCCTCCTGGTCGTAGGAGCGGGCGATCGCGAGCAGCACCGGAGCCTGCTGATCGGCTGGTAGAGCCGGCAGGCTCTGCTCGTAGACCTCGCGAGCCTTGGCGGCCTGGTGCTGCTGCGCGTAGGAGTCGCCCAGGCGCAGCAGCACCCCGGTCTTCTCCTTGTCTTCGAGCCCGGGAAGCGCCTTCTCGTACTCGGCGCGCGCCTGTTCGTAGCTCTTCTGCTGATAGTAGGTCGTGCCGATCAAGGCGTGGACCTGGGCCTTCTGGTGGTCGCCCATGTCGGGCAGGGCCTTCTCGAACTTCGCCCGGGCCTCGTCGTACTTGCCCTGGTCGATCAGGTCCTGGCCCTGCTGGACGGAGTCGAAGGGATTCCGTTCGAGCTTGACGACCAGGGGCGGCGTGACCTCGTACTCGTCGACGTCGAAGCTTCCCTCCGAGTCCTTGTACCCCTCGGCCTGGATCACGACGGTCCAGGTTGTCCCGGTCAGGCCGAGAAGGCTCCAGCGTCCCTTCTTGTCGGTGGTGACCGGCGGCGGGCCGGCATCGGGACGGCCGGGGAGATGCAGCGTGATCTTGGCGCCCGCGATCGGGTTGTCGTCCTGGTCGGTCACGCGACCGCTCGCCCGTCCGTGCCCGGCCCAGTCCTGCGCGGCGGCGGGCAGCGCCGCGAGCAGCAGGAGGAGGGCGGCGACGGGCAGGGCCGTCTTCCAAATCTTCGGTTGCATCGTGCTCTCCTTCTCGGGGGAATCGTCGATTCGGGGAGCGCCGCATCCCGTTTCGGGCCAGTGCTCCCCCGCTTGCAACCTTCGGCGAGCAGGATTTATGCCGGCCGCCGGGTTCTGGGGCGGGCCGAAAAACAAAACCGCCGGGGGGTTGCCCCCCCGGCGGTCGAGACTACTGGATCGCGCCGGCTCAGCGCCAGTTCAGGCGGAAGCCGAGACGATAGATACGCGGCGCCAGCGTCTGGGTGACGAAGTTGGCACGCGTTGCCTCCAGACTACGGTTGCGCTGCAGGACCGTGTTCTGGTTCGTCACGTTGAACGCGTCGAGCGACAGGATGCCGCTCAGGTTGTCGGTGAACGCCATGTCCTTCTCGAGGCGCAGGTCCAACGAGTAGACGTTGGGCGCCCGGATGGAGTCGACGTGATTGACCACCGCGGAGTCGACGTTGCCGGTGTTCGGAACGCTGACCTGGAAGTCGTACGGCAACGCATAGCCCTCCCGGGTGAACAGGTTGCCGGCGATGTTGAAGCCCCACGGACGATCCGGGGCCACCTGGTAGAGGCCGTTGACGTTGGCCGACCAGCTCGACTGGATCAGCACGTCGCCGAACGGGCCGGAGCCCGCGGACTGGACGATGTAGGTCTCGCCGTCCTTGTCCTGGAGCGCCGAATCGACGTTCGGGCTGTCGAAGCGGTGGGTCTCGGACCCGATGTTCCAGCTCTGGTCACCGTACTGGAAGTAACCGCGGGCCATCCAGCGGTTCGACAGGCGCTTGGTCAGGCTCAACGCCACGCCCATGTAATCCACCGATGAATCGCCGTTGGTCAGGAGAGTGCCGCCGGTCCGGCTGACGGACTTATCGAGCTGGTAGTAGTCCCGCGACCACGGCGTGCCGTCGGGCAGGAACGGCACGTCCGGAGAGCCGTCATTGTTGAGGTCATCCCCGCTGGAGACGGTCTTGAAGAACACGTAGTCGTCCCGGGTCGCCGCCCGCGTGACGCCGTTGGCGTCGGTGATGAGCAGCCGGCCGTCCGCGATGTCGCTGGTCTTGCGGTACGTGAAGTCCAGGCCGACCACGAACTCCGGCAGGAAGGCGTGCTCGACCCCGGCCAGGATCTCGTCCGTCGTCGCCGGCTTGAGGTCCGAGTCCGTCATGTTCGGGTTCTCGAGGCTCCCCGGGTTCGCGGGATCGAAGCCAGTGAAGTCGAAGACCTTGGCAGCCTCTCCGACGTCGTAGCGGTTGTTCCCGTTGGCGTCGGCGAAGGCGAGCGTCGCGTACGCCGGGCCCAGGGGGTTGAGGCGGGTGATGTTGCCCGTCTGGAGCTGCTCGGCGAACCGGGAGTAGCTGGCCCGGAGCAGGGTCTTGCGCTCGGCCCCGAGGGCGTAGGTCACGCCCACGCGGGGGGAGAACGTGTTCCAGTCGAACGGCGCGTCGGCACCGCCGTAGTTGAGCGCCGGCAGCAGAGCCGGGAACAGCGGGTTCGAAGGCAGGGTCGTCGCAGCGTTCGTGCCCGTCTGCTTGTCGTAACGCAAGCCGGCGTTGATCGTCCAGTTGCCGGTGGTCAGCGTGTCCTGCAGCCAGGCCGCGGTGTACTTCTGCGTCGACGGCGGGCCCGTCGAACCGCGGTAGACGACCACCAGGTCGTCGCCGGGGTAGCCGAACTGGGTCAGCACGCCGCAGAGGCTGAGGGCCTCGCAGGTGATGTCCGAGGCGTTGCGGCCGCCCGGGTAGCCGAAGGCGGACAGCGCGTCGAACTTCCGGTAGGAGACGCCGAACTTCAGCTCGTGGTTGAGGTTGCCGGTGTTGAAGAAGTAGGAGCCGTCGACCTGGTACTGGTCGGCGTTGCGGTCCGTGCCGCCGCTGTAGAAGCCGTTGTGCCAGAGGCCGTCAGTGTCCCAGATCGGCTCGCCGTTGTCGACGGCGAGGCCGACGTCCGTGGTCCTGAGGCCGGCCGGGAAGCTCCCGCCCTTCGACTGGAGGGCGAAGCCGCCGTCGACGTAGGAGTACTGGCCGGTGAGGTAGAAGTCCGAGGAGAAGACGTGCGTGTCCTCGATCTTCCAGATCTCGGTCGGGCCGGTCTGGTTCCACGACGAATCGAGCGCCCGGTTGGACAGCGCGGTGCGGCCGTCCTTGATCTTGTCGCCACGGTTCCAGGAGGCGACGATCGAGTTGGCCGCGAGCGGCTGGCCGTTGAGCTTGATCGCCGAGTTCTCGAGCACCGTGTTGTCCGGGTTGCCGCTGGCATTGAACTCTTTGATGTCGTTCTTGCCGTAGGAGCCCCAGACCCAGAGCTTGTCCTTGAGGATCGGTCCGCCGGCCTCGAAGCCGAGGTCGAGGATGTTGTTGATGCCGTTGCCCGGCGTGTCGGCGAGCGTCTGGGTGTGGAAGCCGCCGTTGCCGTCGCCGTTCTCGAGGTCGCCGGAGATGTCGCTGTTCGCCTGCTCGAGCAGGTCGAACTGCCGGCGGTGGTCCGTCTTCAGGAACCGGGCCGAGCCGCGCGGGTTGTTCGAGCCGCGCTTGGTGACCAGGTTGAGGGAGGCGCCCGCCGAGGCCTTCTCGACGTCGGTGCCGCCGGTGGAGACCTGGACCTCTTCGAACTGGTCGAAGTCGTAGTAGGTCGGCGAGGAGCCGATGGCGGCCATGTCGGTGATCGTGACGCCGTCGACCGCGAAGCTGTTCTCGTTGTCGGAGACGCCGGGAGCCGTGAACACGGCCTGCTGGCCGGACTGGTCACCGCCGACGTTGATCCGGTCGGAGAGGACGCCCGGGGTCTGCGTGACGATCGCCCACGGGTCGCGGGCGGTCGGGATCTTCTCCAGCTCGATCTGGGAGACCGTGGTGCCGCGGGAGACCTTGCGCTCGTCGAGGAGCGGGCTCTCCGAGGTGACGGTGATGACCTCCTCGACCGCCGGCGAAAGGGTGATCTCGAGGGTGGTGTTACGGCCGACCCCGATGCTCACCTCTTTGTACTCGACGGTGGAGAAGCCCTCGAGGCTCGCCGTCAGGTGGTACACGCCCGGGTCCAGGTTCAGGAACCGGAACTGTCCCTGAGCGTTGGTGACCTGGACCAAAGGCGCCCCGATCCCGGTCAGCTCGACGGTCACGCCGGGGAGCGCCGCTCCCTGGGTGTCCTTGACCGTCCCGTAGAGGTTGCCTTGCTGTTGCTGGGCGGCAGCCATCCCCGCGCTCGCCAGCAGCAACACGACTGCCAGGGCGAAGGTACGCCGCCAATCAGAAAATCGACTCATGTGTCTTCCTCCTAACAGGGTTCATGAGTTCCCCGCCGCCACGACGGCCGACGAGTCGGTTCCGCATACACTCCTGCCCCCGGTCCAGCCAGAGACCGGAAATCGGGTCTCGCGTGTAGGTTGCGTTGAGTCTAGCGGTCACTCTGCCACAGGTCAAGCAATCGACTTGCCACCCCGGCGGCTCGTGCGACAGAGCCTCGTAACCGTAACGAAACGAGCCAGTTAGGCCGCTCCGCGTCGCCTTTCCGGGGCGTGCGGGGCGGCCCGGAATCCAAAAATTTGAGGCCGGAAATCCAAGCTCTTGGATTCGGCCTCGTGGCCGACGGCCTTCGGAATCGTCTCAGCTCCCGTCCCCAGGGCGTCCGGGCGATCGTCCGCCGCCGGCGGGCGCCTGGCGAGGTTCCTGCAGGCCCCCGGAGCTGGTAGACTCTTCAATTCACCAGATGGCGTTCCGGACCTCCACTCGACGTAACCCTCCGGCTCGACGGCGCGCTCTCGCCCTGCTCGCTCTCGCGGCCCTCTCGGCAGGCTGCTCGCAGCTCCCGCCGCCCCGGGCCTTCAACTCGGTCCAGTACCTCCGAAAAGAGTACACCGAACGGCTCGGTGCCGAGGACGCCGCGCGCCTGCCGGTGCCCTTCGAGATCGACGACTCGATCCTGGCCGCCACCGAGGGCCGGGTCCACCCCGCCTCGAGCGAGCCCCGGCGGACCGAGCAGGTGACCGATTTCATCTTCGGCTGGGTCGGCCTGCGCTACGCGATCGAGCCGACGCGCGACGCCCGCCAGACCTTCGAGGCGAAGGAGGGCAACTGCCTCTCCTTCGTCAACCTGTTCGTCGGCATCGCCCGCCGCTACCGGCTCAACCCGTTCTACGTCGAGGTCCGGGACTACCAGCGCTGGAACTACGACGAGGGGACGGTGGTGAGCCACGGTCACATCGTCGCCGGCATGCGGGTCGACGGCAAGCTCCAGACCTTCGACTTCCTGCCCTACAAGGCCAAGTCCTACCGGGACTTCAACCCGATCGACGACTTGAAGGCCGCGGCCCACTACTTCAACAACCTGGGCGCCGAGGCGCTGCTGCGCGGCGACCTCGACGAGGCCCTCGATCTGACCGGCATGGCGGTCCGGCTGGCGCCCGACTTCGACAAGGCGATCAACAACCACGGCGTGGTGCTGCTGCGCCAGGGCAAGGTCGAGGAGGCGCTGGCCGACTTCGAGCACGGCCTCGAGGAGAACCCGTCGAGCGTCGCCCTGCTGACCAACAGCGCCCGGGCCTACCAGACGCTCGGCCGCGGGGCCGACGCCGAACGGCTCCTGGCGCGCCTCGAGAAGGAGCACGCGGCCAACCCGTTCCTCTACATCTACCGGGGCGAGCAGGCGCTGGCGCAGAACGATCCGAAGGGCGCGCTGGACTATATGCGTAAGGCGTACGAGCGCAACAGCGAGCTGCCGGCGGTGCACGTGGGTCTCGCCAAGGTCTACCTGGCCCTGGGCGATCGGGACACGGCGCTCCACTACGTCGAGAGGGCGCTGAAGCTGGACGCCACCGACCCCGAAGCCAGGAAGCTCGCCGCGCTGCTCCTCGGCGCGCCGCGGCAGGGGCGATGAGCGCCGCCGGTGGGCCCGGCTCGCCGGGGGCGTGGAGGATCGAGCTTCGCAGGTGAACAGGCGGTACCCATCTTGGCTTGGAGGCACTCATGGCGATGAATCTGTCCGGCAAGCGACTCCCCCTTTCCCCGATCGGTTGGATCCTCGTGCTGCTCGCGGGCCTCGCGGGGCCCGCGGTCTCCGCCGCGCGGGCGCAGGAGGCTTCCTTCGAAGGCTCCACGGACGTCGTCGAGGTCCAGATCCCGGTCAACGTCACCACGCGCGACGGCAAGCCGGTCCGTGGCCTGACCCAGCAGGACTTCCAGGTGTTCGACCAGTCTCGTGAGCAGGACGTCACCAGCTTCGACGTCGTCGACCTCGCGGCGCTCGAGCCGGACATGCTGCGCGGCCCGTCCTCGATCGAGGCCGCGGTCCCCGCCGCCGCCCGGCGCCACTTCCTGCTGCTCTTCGACCTCACCTTCTCGAGCCCGGCGGCGGTGGTCCAGGCGCGACGGGCCGCCGAGCACTTCGTGCTCGACTACCTTCACCCGACCGACCTGGCGGCGGTCGCCACCTACTCGATCGACCTCGGACCGCGGCTGCTCGTCACCTTCACGCCCGACCGGGCCCAGCTCGCACGGGCGATCGACACCCTGGGCGCGCCCCAGCTCCTGGACCGGAAGGGGCAGGTCGACCCGCTGCGCTTCATGATCGACGACCCGGACAAGGTGGTCGCGAGCACCGCTTTCTCCGGCGGCGAGAACAACCAGGGGAAGTTCTCCGGCCTCGGAGACCAGGAGGTCCAGGCGTACCTCCACGTGATCGCCAGAGAGATCGGCAAGTGGGAGAAGAGCTACCAGCGCGGGCGGGTGAGCTCCTGGGCGGCGGGGCTCGAGGAGGTCGCCCACGCCCTCTCCTCGGTCGAAGGCCGCAAGAACGTGATCCTGTTCTCGGAGGGGTTCGACGGCCGGCTGATGCTCGGGCGCGGTCCCGACCCGTTCGACCCGAAGGCGCAGGAGGACCGGCAAAACCTCCTCACCGGGCAGTCGCAGTTCGTGGACACCGACGACATCTACGGCAACACCGCGCTCCAGGGCCAGGTCAACGACATGCTCCAGACCTTCGAGCGGTCGGGCAGCGCGATCCAGGCGGTCGACATCGGCGGCCTGGGCTCGGAGTCGGCGGAGGACCGTCGCGCTCGCACCGTGGGCCAGGACGCCCTCTTCTACATGGCCAACGAGACCGGCGGCGAGCTCTTCGAGAACTCCAACGACTTCGGCTCCGAGCTCGAGGACGTGCTCGAGCGCTCGACGGTGACCTACCTGCTGTCGATCCGGCCCAAGGGCATCGAGCCCGACGGCGCCTACCACCGGCTGGTGGTCAAGCTGCGCCACGGCGATCAGCACCGCGGCACGCAGCTCGCCTACCGCGCGGGCTACTTCGCTCCGCGCCCCTACCAGGACCTCCATCCCCTGGAGAAGAGCCTCCTCGCCTCGGACGCCATCGCCAGCGCGGCGCCTCGCGAGGACCTCGACGTGAACGTGCTGACCGCGCCGTTCCGGGCCACCGACACCCGCGCCTATCTGCCGGTGATCATCGAGGTCGCGGGCGGCAAGCTGATGGCCGGCAACAAGGGCGCCGGCGTGAGCGCCGAGTTCTACGCCTACGTGAGCAACGACAAGGGCGAGATGAAGGATTTCTTCTCGCAGCGCGTGAGCCTCGATCTCACGGACCAGGGCCGCAGCCAGATGAGCGAGACGGGTCTCAAGTACTATGGCCATCTGAGCCTGGACCCCGGCAGCTACCTGGTCCGCGTCCTGGTGCGCAACACCCAGACCGGCCGCACCGGGGTCAAGAGCGTGCCGGTCACGGTGCCGAACTTCGGCACCACCGGGACCGAGCTCTTGCCCCCCTTCTTCCCCGAGCCCCAGGGGCGTTGGTTCCTGGTGCGCGAGCAGCAGGGCGCCAGCAACGAGAGCGTCGTCTACCCGTTCACCGTCAACGGGTCGCCGTACATCCCCGCCGCCAAGCCGGTGATCCAGCCGGGCGAGGACAACGAGCTGGTCCTGGTCGCCTACAACCTCGCCAAGGGTGACGTCGAGCTGACGGGGACCGTGGTCGGCTCGAACGGACAGCCGGTGGAGGGCGGCAAGCTCAAGCTCGTCGAGCGGACGGTGACCGGAATCGGCGGGCTCGACAAGCTCGTCGCCCGCTTCAGCGTGAACGACCTGGCCGGCGGGACGTATACTTTGAACGTCGCGCTTCAGCAGCCCGGCGGCGGCCTCGAGCGACGAAGCTCGATCCCCTTCAGCGTGCCCAACTGAGACCGGTCCGCCAAAACGAGATTCGGAGAGCCGTCATGACCCGCAGCCTCGAGCAGTCCCTTGCCCTCTTCCTGGTCGTCGCAGCGGTCCTGTCGGCGCCGCTGCTCGCCCAGAAGGACCGGGGCAAGTCCAAGCAGGACCAGCAGTTCGGTGAGACCGTCGAGGTGACCACCGTCGAGGTGCCGGTGCAGGTGATCAACGACGGCGAGCCGGTCCGCGGGCTGACCGCCGGCGACTTCGAGCTCTACGACGGGCGCAAGCAGCAGAAGATCACCGGCTTCGACATGGTCGACCTCAAGGAGTACGGACCGGACAAGAGCCTGCCGCTCGACCAGGTCCCGCTCTCGGCGCGGCGCCACTTCCTGATGCTCTTCGACTTCACCTACTCGGACCCGACGGCCGTGACCAAGGCGCGGGAGGCGGCCGAGCACCTGGTGAGCACCCGCCTCCATCCGTCGGACCTGGTGGCGGTCGCCACCTACTCGAGCCAGCGCTCGCTCCAGCTCGTCCTCGGCTTCACCAGCGATCGCCAGCAGATCGAAGCGGCGATCCAGACCCTGGGCCTGCCGCAGTACCGCAAGGCCGCTGCCGACCCGCTCGCCCTGGTCTACGACCCCGAGCTCACCCACGGCGGCCCGGGGGCCCAGAGCGGCGGCATCCAGGGGAAGGGCGGAGTCTCCGGGGACGCCGAGTTCGCCGCCAACATCCAGGATCTCTCGATCGGCTTCAACCGGGCCGACCGGGGCGAGGCGCAGGGCCGGGTCGCGGCCCTGACCACGGCGTTCGAGGACCTGGCGAAGGTCCTCCACGAGGCCGAGGGGCGCAAGTACGTCGTCTACCTCTCCGAGGGGTTCGACGCCTCGGTCGTCACCGGCAGCCAGGACGCCAAGCGCCAGATGGAGATCGCGGCCCAGGTCAACGCCGGGGAGACCTGGCGGGTCGACTCCGAGGAGCGCTACGGCTCGACCGGCACCCTGAGCGCGGTCGAGAAGATGCTCGAGGAGTTCCGGCGCTCCGACTGCACGATCGAAGCGGTGGACATCGGCGGCCTGCGCGCCGGGCGCGACGCCCAGGCCAGGCCAGCGGCCAGGACAGCCTGTTCATGATGGCCAACCAGACCGGCGGCGAGATGTACCGCAACTTCAACGACCTGGGCGCGGCGATGGGCGAGATGCTCCAGCGCACCTCGGTCACCTACGTGCTCTCCTTCCAGCCCGAAGACTTGAAGCTCGACGGCGACTTCCACAAGCTGCGCGTCGAGCTCAAGCACGCGCCGCGCGGCACCCGCGTGGTCTACCGGCCGGGCTTCTACGCTCCCAAGCCGTTCGACCAGCGCAGCCCGCTCGAAAAGCGCTTCGAGGCGGCGGACGAGATCCTCTCGGGCGACCACGCGGGCGCGCTCCAGACCTCGGTGCTGGCGGCCCCCTTCCACGCCGAGGCCGGCCGCGGCTACGTGCCGGTGATCGTCGAGATCGACGGCCCGAAGGTGCTCGCCCAGACCAAGGGCGACAAGCTGTTCCTGGAGCTCTACGCCTACGCCATCGCCCAGGACGGGACCGTGGCGGACTTCCTGTCGCAGAACATCGGCCTCGACCTGACCAAGGTACGGCCGGCGATCGCCGAAAGCGGCATCAAGTTCTTCGGCGACCTCGACGTGCCGGCCGGCCAGTACCAGCTCCGGGTCCTGGTGCGCGACGCCCAGACCGGACGCACGAGCACCCGCTCGATGCCCCTGACCGTTCCCGAGTTCGGCGCCGGCGCGCCGATGCTCGCGATGCCGCTCTTCCCCGAGCCGAGCGACAAGTGGCTCAAGGTCCAGGAGGCGGCGGGGAGCGAGGAGCGGGCCAAGCGCCCCTTCCCGTTCGTCGTCGACGGCAAACCCTTCATGCCCGCCGCCAGGCCGGTGGTCACCCCGAACGGCGAGGCCCAGTTCGTCCTCGTCGGCTACAACCTGGGCGACGGCTCGATCCCGCTCGAGACCGAGTTCCGGGGCGCCGACGGCCAGGTGGTGAAGGGACCGACGATCTCCTTCGTCGGACGGACCCCGGCGGCGACCGCGGACGAGACCCAGCTCGTCCTGAAGCTCCAGCCGAACGGCCTGGCGGCCGGCGAGTACACCCTGGTGGCGAGCATCCAGGGCCAGTCGGCGAAAGCCTCGATCCCCTTCGTCGTCTCGGGGTCGTAGCCGTGGCGGGAGGCGCCCGGTGACCTCTCCGGTCCCGGGCCGCCGGGCGCCGCGCGGCCGCCACAGCCCGCTCCGCCCTCGCCCGGAGGCCTCTTCGGGGAGCCCCCGCCTGTGCTATAGTGCCTATCGGACAAGTCCCTGTCAGCTCGACACTTGGCGGGCGGGGAAGGACTCTCGGCGTATGGCGCACGAGCCTCAGACGACGGACATCGAGATCTTCGGCTCGGTCTATCCTGTACGCGGGAGCGACGATCAGGAGTACCTCCAGGAGCTGGCGGCCGTCGTCGATCGGAAGATGCGTGAGATCTCCGAGAAGGTCTCGACGGTGGACACGGCCAAGATCGCGATCCTGGCGGCTCTCAACTTGGCGGACGAACTGTTCCAGACCAAGCGCTTGTCGGAAGGGGAACGGGTCGAGATCCAGGAGAAGGTGGCGGCGCTCGCCGGGGAATTGACCGAGGCAGCTCGAGGTTGATCCACCGGTGGCCGTCCTAGAGATATGACGAAGGTCGAAGAGTTTGCATCCCCTGCGTGGTTCGTGATGGGCCAACCCATGGTAGAACCAACATATACAACTAGGGAGTCTTCACCCGCCGGACTGTGCCAGCCCCGCTCGAACGGGGACGCTGATGGCCGGTGGCGCGGACACCCACTTGGCGCTTAAGGTTCTAGGCGCGGCAGTCCACACGGCTGCGCGGGGGATGCAGCTCATTTATCCCTCCACGTGACGGAGGAAGCTCCGGACCACCCGCACCCCCATCCCGGCAGGACGAGGGGGTGGCACGTTGGATAGCACCGTACTGATGGGGATCGCGATCGCCCTGGTGGTCGCGATTCCGTTGCTCTGGTGGCTCGTGCTCCGCCGGCAGGCGAAGCGCGTGAACGCTCGTGCGCGCCGCCAGGCCGCGAAGATCCTCGAGGAGGCGGAGCGCTCGAGCGACTCGAGGCTGCGCGAGGCGGAGATCGTCGCCAAGGAGAAGCTGCTCCAGGCGCGCAGCGAGTTCGAGAGGGCGTCGCGCAAGCGGCGCGACGAGCTCGAGGCGCTCGAGCGCCGGCTCACCCAGAAGGAAGACACCCTCGACAAGCGGCTCGACCAGCTCGACACGCGGGAGCGGGAGGCCCAGACGCGCGAGCGCGAGGTTCAGGAGCGCGACCGCCTCTCGGCGCGCCGGCAGCAGGAGATCGACTCGCTGCTCGCCGAGGAACGGGGCAAGCTCGAGCAGATCGCGGGGCTCACCGCCCAGCAGGCCAAGGACGAGCTCATCCGGGTCATGGAGAACGAGGCTCGGATGGACGCCGCCCACGCGGTCAAGCGGATCGAGGACGAGGCGCGCGAGCAGGCGCAGCGCCACGCCCAGCGCATCATCGGCATGGCGGTGCAGCGTTCCGCCTCGGACTACGTCTCGGAGACGACCGTCTCGGTCGTGGTCCTGCCGTCCGACGAGATGAAGGGCCGCATCATCGGCCGCGAGGGGCGCAACATCCGGGCGCTCGAGGCCGCCACCGGCATCGACCTGATCGTCGACGACACCCCCGAGGCGGTCATCCTGTCCGGCTTCGACCCCTTCCGCCGCGAGATCGCGCGGGTGGCGCTCGAGCGCCTGATCGCCGACGGCCGGATCCACCCGGCCCGGATCGAGGAGGTGGTGGAGAAGGTCAAGGCGGAGTTCGAGGAGCTGATCGTCGAGGAGGGCGAGTCGGCGATGCTCGAGCTCAACATCCCCGAGGTCCATCCCGAGCTGGTCAAGCTCATGGGCCGCCTGCGCTTCCGGACGTCGTACGGGCAGAACGTGCTCCACCACTCGAAGGAGGTCGCCTTCCTCGCCGGCATCATGGCGGGCGAGCTCAAGGCGAACGTCCAGGTCGCGCGCCGCGCCGGGCTGTTCCACGACGTCGGCAAGGCGGTCGACCGGGAGGTCGACGGCACCCACCTCGAGATCGGCATGGACCTGCTCCGGCGCTACGGCGAGACCGACGAGGTGGTCCACGCGATGGCCTGCCACCACGGCGACTACGACCCGGAGACCGTCGAGGCGATCCTGGTCACCGCCGCCGACGCGCTGTCGGCCGCCCGCCCCGGGGCGCGCCGGGAGGTGCTCGAGACCTACGTCAAGCGGCTCGAGAAGCTCGAGGAGATCGCCGCCGGCTTCAAGGGCGTGCAGAAGACGTTCGCGATCCAGGCCGGCCGGGAGATCCGGATCATCGTCGACAGCGGCCGGATCTCGGACGAGGAGGCGATCATGCTGTCGAAGGACGTGGCGAAGAAGATCGAGTCCGAGCTCACCTACCCGGGCCAGATCAAGGTCAACGTGATCCGCGAGACCCGGTCGATCGAGTATGCGAGGTAGCCCTTTCCGTGCCGCACATCTTGCACGGCTCGAGCGACGAGCTGCTCGCGCAGAGGCGCGGAGACGCAGAGATGCAGAGGAGGAACGGTCATCGCAATCGAGCACACGACACGAGGCCACGAGGTGAAGCGACACATGCCTGCTCCTGATCTTCGGTGCACCTCGGATCCCGCATGGTATCCATCGACTCGTCCATGACCTTCCCGACGGAACCGCGCCTCTGCGCCTCTGCGCCTCTGCGCGAGGCGGGTGCAGCCCAGGTTGCAGCGCGACAGCTCTGACAGCCTGAGGCGGAGGAAACCCCTCCGATGAACGTCCTCTTCGTCGGCGACGTCATCGGCAAGCCGGGCCGGCGCGTCCTCGCCCGCCTGCTCGACGGCCTGATCGATCGCCACCGCGCGGACTACGTGATCGTCAACGTCGAGAACGCCGCCGGCGGCTTCGGGGTCACCGCCGGCGTGCTCGCCGAGCTCGAGGAGCTACCGATCGACTGCTACAGCTCGGGCAACCACATCTGGGACAAGAAGGAGGTCGGCGACCTGCTCGCGCGCCGCTCGGGCCGCGCCCTGCTGCGCCCCGCGAACTACCCGGCGGGCAACCCCGGCGTCGGCGTCCACGTCGGCGAGACCCCGGCCGGCGTGCCGGTGGCCGTCATCAACCTCCAGGGGCGGGTGTTCATGGACCCGCTCGACGACCCCTTCCGCACCGCCGACCGGATCCTCGCGGACCTCGCCGCGCGCCAGCCGGCCCCGCGTGTCGTGATCGTCGACTTCCACGCCGAGGCGACCAGCGAGAAGCAGGCGATCGCCTTCTACCTCGACGGCCGGGTCTCGGCGGTCTTCGGCACCCATACCCACGTGCCCACCGCCGACGAGCGCGTGCTGCCCGGCGGCACCGCCCTGGTCACCGACGTCGGCATGACCGGCCCGTACGAGTCGATCATCGGCATGCGCCCGGACAAGGTGCTCCACCGCTTCTTGACCGGCACCCCGGCGCCCTTCCAGGTGGCCAAGCACGACGTCCGCCTGGCCGCCGCCGTGGTCGACGTCGACGAGTCGACCGGCCACGCCCGCTCGGTCGAGCGCCTCCTCGTCCCCGACCCGGGGGAGTGAGGACGGGCCCTGAACCGCTCCCGGGCCCGCCGGGACTCATCGGGTGGCCGCGGGACCCTCCCGGCGGCCCCTGATATCCTTCGACCGATGCGGTTCGCTTCCCTCCTCCTCGTCGCGAGCCTGCTGCTTCCCGTCCTGGCGAGCGTGGCCGTCGCCCCCGCGACCTTCCGCCTCGCGCCGTGCTGCCGGATGGGCGGCATGGACACCGCCTGCGCCCTGCGCTGCGCCCGGGCGCGCGCCATGGGCGCTCCGCACCTGAGCGACTGCCCGCCGCCCCAGCTCCCCTTGGGATCGGTGGCGGCGCCCCCGGCGGTCCTCCCGAGCCTCGCCTGGACCGCCGCACCGGTGGTGGCGGAGCCGGTGACTCCCCTTCGTCTGGTCGCCGGACCGGCCCCCTGCCGAGAGCCGGCGGTCCCGCCGCCGCGCGCCTGACCTCCCGTTTCGTCGCACAGATCTTCGACAGCTCGGAGCGTCCCACGCTCCGACGACAACCCGGGAGGTTGCCATGCATCACCCTATCCGGCGCCGTGCCGCGCTGGCGAGCGGTTGCGTTCTCTTCGCGCTCGCCCTGCCGGCCGCGGCCGGCGCCCAGCAGGACTCGGGAGAGATCCCGATCAATGCCCAGTCGATCGACGAAGGCCGGGCCGCCGGAGGCTTCGGCTCGGACTCGAGCCACCGGCTCCAGCTGAACGGCTTCGGCGTCGCCGATCTCTCCTACGAGCGCGACACCCACGACAACAGCTTCGCCGCCGGCGTCCTGGCGCTCGCCGCCTACAAGGCGATCACCGACCGCTTCACCGTCTTCGGCCAGCTCACCACCGCCCGCGAGGCGCCGTCGCCCTTCCTCGAGGAGGACGGGCGGGCGACGAGGGCGGCACCGAGACCGAGATCGACAACCTGATCCTCACCTGGCGGCCCGCCGCCGTCTCGGGGCTCGACGTCTCCTTCGGCAAGCTCGACTCGCCGCTCGCCATCGAGCGCGACGACGCGCCTTTGAACCTCCAGGCGACCGAGTCCTTCACCTTCGGCTTCGCGCGGCCCGTGAAGTTCACCGGTCTCCAGCTCCACCAGGCCTTCTCGCCCGAGCTCGAGGGGTGGGCGATCGTCGCCAACGGCTGGGACCTCGACAGCGACGACAACCACGCCAAGACCTTCGCCCTCTACGGCCTCTGGAGCCCGTCGCTCGCCGCCCACGTCGGCCTCGGCGTGATCGACGGCCCCGAGCAGCCCGACGACACCCGTCACGACCGCACGACCGTCGTCGGGACCCTTCTGTTCCAGCCGGTCCGGAGCTGGGTCTGGGGCGGCGAGTCGGTCGCCGGCCGCGAGCAGGGTCTCGCCGAGGACGGCGGAACGGCCCGCTGGCTCGCCCAGACCCTCTTCGTCCACCACCGCTTCGGCGGCCCCTGGGCCGGCACGGTGCGGGCCGATTATCTCGACGACCAGGACGGCGCCCGCACCGGCACGGCGCAGACGCTGCGCTCGCTCACCGTCTCGCCGCAGTACCTGGTGGGCGGCGGCTTCTACGGCGTCTTCCGCTACCTCGCCCACAGCTCGCTCAAGATCCCCGAGCTCCAGGTGCGCCTCGACCTGCGCTACGACCGCTCGGACCGGGACGTCTTCCGCTCCGGGGAGGCGGGCGTCGGCCGGAGCGACTTCCTCTCCGCCACCCTCCAGACGGTGTTCCTCTTCTGATGCCGGAGAGGCCGAGAGCCGCCGCCGCCCTCGCGCTGGGCGGTCTACCGCGCGGGCCGTTCGAGCTGCGGCTCGCCGTCACCCTGTTCCTCCTGCTGCTGGGCGCCGCGGACCTCTTCGGCGCCTGGCAGGTGAAGGACTTCTCCTCGTTCACGCCGGCCGGCGTCGCGCGGCAGCTCGCCCCCCGGGGCGCTCAGGTGTCCGGCACGGCCGCGGCCGGGCCGGCCGGCGAGCACCCGATCTCGCTCGCCGACCTCGACCGCGGGGAGCACCACGTCGAGCGCGAGCTCCTGGTCCAGGACACCCACGTCCACGTGCCGGCCTACGCCCTCTGCGCCCTCGCCCTGGCGGCGATCGCGATGGGGCTCGAGCTCGGCTCGCGGGTGCGCTCGGCTCTGGTCCTCCTCGCCTTCGCGGCGCCGGCGGCGGACTTCGTCGGCCTCTGGGGCGCCCACCTCGCGCCCGCGTGGGGCGTCGCCTGGGCGACGCTCGCGGTCGCCGGCGGCCTGGCGATGGGCCTGGTCTACCTCGTCGTCCTCGTTCTCACCCTGACGCAGTGCTGGTTTCAGCGATCCCCCAAGGAGCCCTCCCATGCGTAACACCGGTTTCTTCGCCGGCCGGTCGATCCTCCCGGTCCTGGCCGCCGCCGCGAGCCTCCTGGCCGCGCCCGCTTTCGCCCACATCACTCCCAACGTGCAGCTGGTCAAGAAGAGCGCCTTCGTCCAGCAAGTCCTCCCCGGCGCGACCAATCTCTTCGCCAAGGACTTGACGGCGGACGTCGCCCGGCGGGTCCGCGAGGCGACCGGCTGGAGCCCGAACTCCGACGAGCTCCAGCTCTACGTCGGCCGCGACGCGGGCGGCGCACTGGTGGGCTCGGTCGTGTTCCTCTGGACCGCGTCCGAGCACGGCCCGCTGGGCGTCGGCGTCGCCTTCGACCCGGCCGGAGCGATCCGCGCCGCGACGGTCACCGACGTGGCGAGCGAGCCCCTGACCTGGGTGCGCCCGCTGCTCGAGGACGGCCGGATCGCCGCCTTCGACGGCCTGGCGCCCGGAGCCACCGCCGACCCGGCCGCGATCGCCCCCGCGGTCCAGGCCTCGATGCCCCGCTACTACGCCAAGGTGATCGCCGAGAGCGTCGCCCGCGCGCGGGCGGTGGAGCGGGCGGCCCTTCAGCCCGCGAGCGGCGCGGGCCGTTTCAAGGAGGTGCCGCCCACTGAGCCTCACCGACGGGGCCCGGACGGGCTGATTGCCGAGACGGCGTCGGGGTAGGAGGAGAGGGTTGGTGACGGCACATTTCACCACGAGCTGTTAGACTCATTGGGTGGCCTTCGCCCGCTGGCCACCTCCAGCAGGACGACCCGGATGACTGTTCAGCTCCAGAGCCGAATCGACTCCTTGGCGGATCGCTTGCGCCACCGGCGGGAAGACTTCGGTGCCTCGATCGAGCGAGTCGCCCAGTGGTCGGGTGTCACGGCCGATCGCCTCCAGGACATCGAGGCCGGATCGCCAATCCATCCGTCGGAAGCTCGAGGCGATCTGCCGAGGGCTGGCCGTTGACAGTGGCACCCTGGCCAGCGGAGCAGATCGCAGTCCCCGGCGGAGCGTCGCACGGTTCCGTGCCGCGGCGGGCGTCGCGCTGACGTCGGACGACCTGCGCACGCTGTCCCTGGCCGCAGAGCTGAGCCGGATCGGCGGGTTCCTGGCGAGTCAGGTCGGCCGCCCGATCCGGCTCGCCGATCTACGCGATCCGAGACCGGTTGGGGAGCGAGTCGAACCCTGGAAGCAGGGCTATCAGATGGGCCAAACGGCCCGGTGGTCGCTGTTTCCGCGGCCCGGCCCCATCCTGGAGCTCGAACGGCTGTTGACGGAGGCCGGAGTCCACGTTGCGCGAGCCGAGCTCTCCTCCGCGAGCTTGGATGCCGCGAGCCTTTGGGAACGGGAAGCTCTCCCGGTCATCTTGCTCAATGATCGTTCCCCCAGGTCTCGGTCCGTTCTGAGCCGCCGGGCTCTTCTCGCGCACGAGCTGTGTCACCTGCTTCATGACTCGGGGGATCGCGATCTCACCACCCAGCTATCCTGGGCCGAGGGCACCGGGAACTTTCACACGGCGACGGAACAGCGGGCTCGGGCCTTCGCGCCGGCGTTTCTGGCGCCCCGGGACGAGGTCCAGCACTGGTTCCGAGCCGGGGACGGTCGTCGGATCCGAGAGCCGGAGCGCAAAGTCGAGGAGCTCGCACGGCGATGGGGCTTCTCCATTCGTGGAGCGATCTGGCACGCCAAGAACTGCGGTCTCATCAAGCCAGTGACAGCCGAGGCGCTCGATCGCGCGACCCAAAGCGAAGATCACGACTGGAGCGCGGCGTTCGAAAGGACACCCGGCCAGAGCTCGAGTGCCCGGCAGCTCGAACGGGAGGCAGAGGTCTTTCCGCCGGCGGGCGAGGTCTCCCCGATCGCGCAAGGCGTGATCGCGGCTCTCGCGTCGGAGGCGGCGACGACCGGCGTGATCTCGGCGGGCCGCGGTCGCGACATCGTGACCTGGGCTTGAGAAGGTGCGCTGGATCATCGACGATGGTCCCCTTGACGTCCTTTCCGACCTCAAGCTATCCGAGGACCTGAGTGCGTACCCGAGCGGACGGTTATTGGTCTCCTCGGCCACGGAAATCGAAGTCTTCGGGGTTCTCGTGGGCAGCGGAGACCCTGCCGAGGAAGTGTTGTTCGATCTGCACGGTGAGGAAAGGCAGACCACGAACCTCGCAGAGCACGAAGCCATTGCCTGGGCCCTGGTGCATGGCCACGACGCAATCTTCGTGACGTCCGACCGACGAGCAGCCCTCACGGCCCTGGCGGGCTCGGCCGCGGGAGGGTCGCGCACCCGTTCGACCTCTGGCTCGACCTTCTCGAGGCGCAAGCCATCAGCGTCTCGGACTTCAGTCGCGTCTGCAAGCGCACCCGGAACGCCGACCAGGGCCTCGAACGAATGCCCGGGAGGGTGGCCCGACACTTCGTCGCAGTATGACGCCGGGCTCCGCCCGAGCGATTGAGCGAGCGGCGCGGGCCGGGAGATGATCGGGGCATGAGCGAGCCCACCTCCCGCGCCCCACGCGATCGGCCCGACCCCAAGATCGAGCTGCTCCGTCACACCGTCGCCACCCTCGCCTACCGCGGCGGCAAGGCGCTCCGCGGCGCGCCCGCCACCTTCGCCGCCTTCCGGGCCGGCGAGACGACCCGCACGCCGGTCGAGATCCTGGCCCACGTGGGCGACCTCCTCGACTGGGCGTTCCGGATGAGCCGGGGGGAGTACCGCTGGACCGGCGCCGAGCCGCTCTCCTGGGACGAGGAGGTCGAGCGCTTCTTCGCCGCCCTCGAGCGCCTCGACCAGGCGCTGGCCGCCGCCGACGAGGGCTGCCTGCCGGCGGAGAAGATCTTCCGCGGACCCATCGCCGACGCCCTCTCGCACGTCGGCCAGATCGCCATGCTCCGCCGCTTCGCCGGCGCGCCCATCCGGGGCGAGAACTACTTCCAGGCCGAGATCGAAACCGGCCGCGTCGGCCGCGACCAGGCGCCGCCGGTCAAAGAGTTCGAGTAGGGCCCCGAGCCAGCCCTATTTCGGGCCGCCAGCTTGGTTATGGCGGTGATATTATGGCGGTCGACCACTAGTGGTCTGATTCACGAATCCCTTATCTTTCGCGCAGGGGTCTTGCGGAGTGGATCCAAGGCGAGAGGAGGAGGCGATGCCGTAGCATCGTCGACGACGAGCAACGCAGGAGACGCCCGCAATCCCCCTGCGCCCTTCGGGTTGCGGCGGCGCGCGGCCGCCTACGGCGTTGCCGCTCCTCGACGATGGCTCGGCATCGCCTGCGTCGCGGCGCCTGGTATCCGGCCGCGCGGCACCGCAACGAAAGACAAGGGATTTGTGAATCAGACCACTAGGAGCACGACCGATGACGAGAACCACCATCATGCTGCCGGAGGACCTGAAGCTCCGGGCTCAGGAGATCGCGAGTAGGCTGGGAATCTCGCTCGCCGAGCTCATCCGCGAGACCCTGGAGCGGAGGCTGGATGCGCGGCGGGACTGGCAGGACGATCCTCTGTTCGCGGAGGTTCCGGTCTTCGAAGGCCCGGTACCTCCAGACCTCTCTCGAGAGCACGACCGTTATCTCTACGGGGAGCGGGGTTGATCTTCGTCGACACCGGCGCCTTCCTGGGCCGGCACCTGGCGAAGGACCAGCACCACGCCGCCGCTTCCGGCTTCTGGGCGGAGATCGGCCGCTCGGGGGAGCGCTGCGTGACGAGCAATTTCGTGATCGACGAGGCCGTGACGCTCATCGGGCGCCGGGCCGGCCACCACTTCGCGGCAGATGTCGTTCGCCGGCTGTATACGTCGCGCGCCCTCGAGCTGATTCGCCCCGACGCCGAGGCAGAGCTCGCCGCCCTCGCCTCCTTCGAGACCTACCACGACCAGGACGTGAGCTTCACCGACTGCGTCTCGTTCGTCCTCATGGAGCGGCGCAAGCTCCGCCGAGCCTTCACCTTCGACCACCACTTCCGGATCGCCGGCTTCGAGGTCCTGCCGGGAGCGGAGTGACTCCCCGCGGCTCGCCGGGGGGCGGCGTCACCTCTTCGACCCGCCCCGTGTCGATCCAGCGCTTCTGCATCCAGCGCACCGCCGCGAGGTCGACGAGGCCGCGCCAGAGGCGGTTGTGGATGCCGTACTTGGTCGTGCCGAAGCGCCGCGGCCGGTGGCCGACCGGGACCTCCGTGATGCGCGCGCCCGCGAGCTTGAGGAGGGTGGGCAGGAAGCGGTGCATGCCGGTGAACATCGGCAGCTCGCGCAGGAGCTCCGTCCGGCAGGCCCGGAGCGTGCAGCCGACGTCGGTGACCGACTCGCCGGTCAAGCGGTTGCGCACGCCGTTGGCGATCCGCGAGGAGAGGCGCCGCAGCCAGTTGTCCTGGCGCTTCACGCGCACGCCGGAGACCACGTCGAAGCCGGCGAGGGCCTGGAGCAGGCGCGGGATGTCCGCCGGGTCGTTCTGGAGATCGGCGTCGAGGGTCACCACGACCGGCGCGCGCGCCAGCCGCCAGCCGCCCGCGAGCGCCGCCGACTGGCCTCGGTTCGGGCGCTGGCGCAGCACCCGGATCGCCCGGTCCTCGGCCGCCAGGCGGGCGAGCACCTCGGGGGTCGAGTCGGTCGAGCCGTCGTCGACGAAGAGGACCTCGTACGCGATCCCGGCGCCGCCCAAGGCCTCGCGGATCTCCCGGGCGAGCACCGGCAGGCTCTCCGCCTCGTTGTAGGCCGGGACGACGATGGAGACCTCGGGCTCGCTCACGGACGTGGTCCTCTCGCAGGGCGCCCCCGCCCACCCGGCTCGCGGCCCGCGCCCGGCGCAAGTGGCGGTCGGGTCGGGGGACGTGCGATTATGCCCGATCTGACGGCAGCGCGTGGCCGTCGCCCACCCACCCCTGCGGATCGCCGCCGCCCGGCATGACCTCGCCCGACACCCCGATCTCAGAGCCCGGGACCCTCGAGCCCGGGAGCCAGGGCCTCCTCGCGGCCCTCCGGCTGCCCCTCGTCCTGTGGGGCGTCGTCACGGCGGTCGCGCTCGCTACCCGTCCCGCCGCCCCGGTCGACGAGACGCGCTACCTGTCGGTCGCCTGGGAGATGTGGCACACCGGGAGCTTCCTGGTTCCCCACCTGAACGGCCTGTCCTACAGCGACAAGCCGCCGCTCCTCTTCTGGTTGATCCAGGCGGGCTGGGCGGTCTTCGGCGTCGCGGAGTGGTGGGCCCGCCTGGTGCCGGCGCTCTCGGGCGCGGCCGGCCTGATGCTGACCGCGGCCCTGGCCCGCGAGCTCTGGCCCGGGCGCCGCGACCTCGCCGGCCGCGCGGCGACGATCCTCGTCGGCTTCGTCCTGTGGGCCGCGATCGGCACCCTGCTGCTCTTCGACCCGCTGCTCGCCGCCTGCGCCCTGCTCGCCGAGCTCGCCCTGGTGCGCGCCGCCCGCGGCGTTCGGGGCTCGTGGTGGCTGGTCGGCCTGGCGATCGGCCTGGGAGTGCTCGCCAAGGGGCCGGTCATCCTGCTCCACGTGCTGCCGCCGGCGCTCGCCGGCCCCTGGTGGGCGCGCGCCGTCGCGGCGCAGCGCGGAGCGCCCCCGCCCCGGCCCGCTCGGTGGTACGGCGCGCTCCTCGGCGCGACCGCCCTGGGCGCCGCGATCGCCGGCGCCTGGGCCCTGCCCGCGGCCTTCGCCGGCGGCCCCGCCTACGCCCACGCGATCTTCGTGGGCCAGACCTCCGGCCGCCTGGCGAGCTCCTTCGCGCACCGCCGGGGCTGGTGGTGGTACCTGCCGCTCCTGCCGGTGATCCTCTATCCCTTCGCCCTCTGGCCGCCGCTCTGGCGGGCGGCGCGGCGGGCCCGCGGTCTCGTGGCCGAGGGCGGGGTGCGCTTCGTCGCCGCCGCGACCGTGCCCTCGTTCGTCCTCTTCTCGCTGGTCAGCGGCAAGCAGCCCCAGTACCTGCTGCCGCTCCTGCCGCCCGCCGCGCTCCTCGCCGCCCGGCTGCTCGCGGACGAGGCGCGGGTGCGTCCGCGGGACCTCGCGCTGCCGCTGCTCCTGCCCGCGATCGCGGGCGGCGCCCTGCTCGCGGCCCCCGTCCTGGCGGGGCGTCCGGGCCTGCCCGGCTGGGCCGCCGCGGTCTCGCCGGGGAGCGGTCTCGCGCTCCTGGCGGCGAGCGGCTGGGTCGCGCTCCTCCTGGTCCGCGGGGCGGCGCGCGCCCACCGGCTCCTCGCCGTCTCGACCGCGGTCCTGATCGCCGGCCTCCACCTGGCGCTCGCGCCCGCGATGACCCGGTCCTACGACCTGCGCCCGGTCGCCGAGTACGTCGGCCAGGCGCAGGTGCGCGGCCGGCCGATCGCGCACGTCGGCGAGTACCGGGGAGAGCTCCACTTCCTGGGCCGGATCGAGCGGCCCTTCGCCGAGCTCGCCGCCGCCGGCGTGCCCGCCTGGATCGCGGCGCACCCGGACGGGGCGGTGATCGTCCACTACCGCTCGAACGCGGGAGGGCACCTCGGCGCGGCGGAGATGGTCGTCTCCTTCCGGGGCAAGCTCCTCGCGGTCTGGGGGCGCTCCGGGCTGGCGGCGACGCCCGACCCCCTCGCCGGGGCCCGGCCGTCGCGGCCCGAGCCCGAGTAGAATCCTCGCTCCACCGATCGTCAGGGGGTGAACCCAGATGCGCTCCGTCCCGTCCAAGCTCGCCGTGCTCGCCCTGCTCGCCGCCGGCGCCCTCGGCCTCTTCGCACCGTCCGGCGCGCGGGCCGAGCCCGCCGGGCCCGCGCTCACCGAGGTCGGGGTCTGGGCCGGGCGGTTCGACGCCGGCGAGACCGACGCCACCGACGAGCTCGGCCTCGAGCTCCGCTTCCGGCCCTTCTGGCAGGGCTCCGCGCCCTTCGCCTGGCGCCTCGGGCCGGCCCTGGGTGCGATGGCCACCGACCAGCACGGCGCCTTCGGCTACGCCGGGTTCCGCCTCGAGCTGCCGCTCGGCGAGCGCTGGCGGCTGGTTCCCCAATCGGGGGGGGGCCTGTACCACCAGGGGGACGGCAAGGACCTGGGCGGCGCGGTCGAGTTCCGCTCGGGCCTCGAGCTCGACCTGCGCCTCGGCGCCGCGCAGGACCTGGGCCTGATCCTCTACCACCTGTCGAACGCCGGCCTCTACGGCCACAACCCGGGCGAGGAGACCCTGGCGCTGCTCTGGACGTGGCGCCGGGCGTCTCCGTAGCCCCTCTCCACGACCGCAGGCCCTGTGCTACGCTGATTCGCCGTCAGGAGACCCGAAAATGGCCGTCGACCCCGAGCTGCTCGAAATCCTCGTCTGCCCCCAGACCAAGGGCGAGCTGGAGCTCGTCGATCTTCCCGAGGAGACGCGCAAGGCCCTGGTGGAGAAGTTCCGGGAGCACTTCCGGGACGAGGAGCCGGAGGTCGAGCAGGGCCTCTACTCTCCCGACTCGGGGCTCGTCTACCCGATCGTCTCCGACATCCCGATCATGCTCGTCGACGAGGCTCTCCCCGGTACCGTGATCGGCCGCCCGGGCCCGGCGGGGTAGGGCCGGACTCTGCCAGCGGTGCGACTCGATCAGCTCCTCGTCCAGCGCGGTCTCTTCGCCAGTCGCGAGCGGGCGCGCCGGGCGGTGATGGCAGGGACGGTGCAAGTGGAGGGACGGCGGGTCGACAAACCCGGCACGCGAGTCGACGAGGGCTCCCGCCTCGAGGTCCTCGAGCGGTCCGAGCCCTACGTCTCGCGCGCCGGCAGGAAGCTGGCGGCGGCGCTCGACGCCCTGGGTGTCGACGCGCGCGGGCGGGTGTGCATGGACGTCGGCGCCTCGACCGGGGGGTTCACCGACTGCCTGCTCGCGCGCGGCGCCGTCCGCGTGTACGCCGTCGACGTCGGCTACGGGCAGCTCGACTACCGGTTGCGCAACGATTCGCGGGTGGTGGTCATGGAACGGACGAACGTTCGCTATCTCGCGCCGGACGCGCTGCCCGAGCCCGCGGATCTGGTCACCGTCGACGTCTCGTTCATCTCTCTCGCCAAGGTCGTGCCGGCGCTCCTGCCGCACCTCGCCCGGCCCGGCGGCCGCCTGCTCACCCTGGTCAAGCCGCAGTTCGAGGCCGGCCGCGGCCAGGTCGGCAAGGGGGGCATCGTGCGCGACCCCGAGGTCCGGCGCCGGGCGATCGAGACGACGGTGGAGGCCCTGGCCGGTCTCGGCCTCGAGGTCGAAGCCACCGTCGACTCGGAGGTGCCGGGCGCGGGCGGCAACCGCGAGGCCTTCGCCCTCTTCCGGTGGCCGGCGCCATGAGCCCCTTCCGGCGCATCGGGGTGGTCCCGAAGGCGACCAGCCGGGAGGCGGTCCACACCGCCCACGAGCTCGCCGTCTGGCTGGTGGCGCGGGGGCTCGAGGCGGCGCTCGACGGCGCCGCGCTGCGCTCCGGCGCGCCCGCCGGCGTCGAGACCTTCGATCCCGCCGGCGCCTACGACCTGGTGGTGGTCCTGGGCGGCGACGGCACCATGCTCTCGGTCGCCCGCAGCCTGAAGCAGGAGGCGCCGATCCTGGGCGTCAACCTGGGGCACCTGGGCTTCCTGACCGAGGTCGGGCGCGGCGAGCTCTACCCCAACCTCGTGAAGGTGCTCGCCGGGGACTACCGGATCGAGAAGCGCGGCCTGTTCGACGTCGAGCTCCGGCGCTCCGGCGGCGGCTCGGCCCGGTTCCAGGTGCTCAACGACGCGGTGATCGCCAAGAGCGCGCTCGCCCGGATCATCGAGCTCGACGTCTCGGTCGACCGCCTCTCGGTCGCCCGCTACCGGGCCGACGGCCTGATCATCTCCACCCCGACGGGCTCGACCGCCTACAACCTGTCGGCGGGCGGGCCGATCATCTACCCCCTGCTGCCGGTCGCCGTGATCACCCCGATCTGCCCCCACACCCTCTCCCAGCGGCCGGTCGTGGTGCCCGACGACGAGCAGATCGAGATCGTCCTCGAGACGCCCCGCGAGGAGGTCTACCTGACCCTCGACGGCCAGGAGGGGACGACCATGGGCTACCGGGACCGGATCTCGGTCGCGCGCTCGGCTCGCCACGTCCAGCTCGTCAAGACGACGTCGCGCACCTTCTTCGACAGCCTCCGGGGCAAGCTGCGCTGGGGCGGGCTGTCGGGGGATCCGCACTTCCGGTCCCCGGACGACGACCGGGCGCCGGGCGCCAACTCCGACCTGGATCCCGATCTGGATAGGGACCTGGACTCCGACCCGGAGAGGGACCCCGGACCGGATCCCGCGCCGGGCTCGAGCGGATGAGCGACGAGGAGCTCACCCGGCCCGGCACGGGCGGGGAGGAGGCCCCGGAGCGCCTCGGCGACGAGGGCCCGCGCCGGCAGAGGACCGGGTGCGCCCGCGGCTGCCTGCTGCGCAGCGTCGTCTACCTGCTGGTCCTCCTGGTCCTGGTGGTGGCCGGCGCCTACGTCTGGCTCCAGAGCCCAGGCGCGCGCGAGAGGGCCCGCGGCCTCCTCGTGGCCCGCCTCTCGAGCTACTTCGGGCGCGACCTCTCGGTGGGCGCCGTCCACTGGACCCTCTACCCGATCTCGATCGAGCTCGACGACGTGGTGATCCCGGGCGACCGGCCCGGAGCGCCGCCCGTGGCCCGCGTCCCCCAGCTCACCCTGCACGCCCGGATCGAGGGCTGGGAGAGCTGGAACCGGCCGCGGATCGAGATCACCCAGGTCTTCGTCGAGCGCCCCGAGGTCTACCTCGAGGTGCGCGAGGACGGCTCGAACAACCTGCCCCGTTTCGGCACCGGCCAGGGCGGCGGCGGGCGGGTGCAGGTGCGGATCGGCGCCGTGGTCGCCGAGCAGGGGCGCTTCCACCTCGACACGCTCGAGCTGCCGTTCGACCTCCGGGCCCAGGCGGTCTTCGCCCGCCTCGTCGGCACCGGCGGCCAGGGCGGCAACGAGCTCGAAGGGCTCGCCACCGCCCAGGAGGTGGAGGTGACGCTGCCGCCGGGGAAGCACTACGTGGCGGCCTTCTCGGGCAAGGTGCGGGTCGGACCCGAGCGGGTCGAGATCGTCGAGTCCCGGCTGACCGGGCCGGACCTCCGGCTCACCGCCCACGGCACGCTCCTCGTGCCGGAGGAGACGCGGCGCCTGGACCTCGAGCTCTCGGCGGAGGGCCAGGTCGCGCTCGCCGCCGACCTCGGGTATCTCGACGCCGAGGAGCCGCCGGTCTCCGGCCCCTTCCGCTTCGACGGCAGCCTGCTCTGGCGGCCCGAGGGCTGGGCGGTCGAGGGCGGGCTCTCGTCGCGCCGCCTGGTCCAGGACCGCCGGGTGCTCTCCGACGTCTCGGGCAAGCTGCGCGTCGTCCCGGACGGCATGCGCTACGAGATCGCCTACGCGGCGTACGCGGGGGGCTCCTTCTCCGGGCTGGTGACCGGCGACTTCGGGGCCGAGCCGACGGCTCTCCAGGTCGACCTCCAGGTCTCGGACCTCGGCCTGCCGCAGCTGATCGCCGACCAGGACCTGCCGCTCGAGGGCCTCCACGGGCGGGTGAGCGGCGAGGTGAGCTACCGCTTGACGACCGACGACCCGGAGGCGGGGAGCGGCTGGGCCGACCTGGAGGTCCGCTCGGTGCGCCAGGACGTCGTCGGGCCGGGCCTGGCGCTCGCCGGCCAGGTGCCGCTCGAGATCGACCGCGGCGTCGTGCGCACGCGGGCGCTGCGGCTGGTCTCGGCGTCCGGCTCCCAGGTGATCCACGCCGAGGGCTCGTTCGACATCTCCGCCGGCAGCGGCGACTACCGCTACGAGCTCTCGACCCGCGACGTCGGGCAGCTCGCGAACCTGGTGCCGGTGGACCCGGCGGAGGCGCGGCCCGCCTGGCTGCCCACCGCGGGCCACGGCGAGGCGCAGGGCACGCTCACCATCCGGCCCGGCGTGGTGATCACCGACGTGTCGTTCAAGCTCGCCGACGTCGAGAGCCCCGGCCTCGTCGCCGAGACGGTCGACGGCTCGGCCCGGGTGAGCACCGACGGCCTGCGCCACCTGCTGCTCGAGGCCTCGCACCAGGGCGGCGCCCTGATGGTCGCCGGCTCGGTGCCCTTCGAGGAGGGCGTGGGCATCGTCCCCTTCGAGCTGACGGTGGACGCGGCCGCCTGGCCGAGCGACGAGCGCTTGGCGGCGTGGCTCCCCGTCGAGCTGCCGATCTCCGGGCCGATCTCCGGCCGGCTGACCCTGGGAGGCTCCCTCGACGCCCCCGCCGGCACCGCGGACCTGGAGATCGAGCCGGCCACCCTCGCGGGCCTCGAGACCGACCTGCTTGATCGCCGACCTCTCGTTCGACGCCGACCACCTCGAGGTGCAGCGGGCGGTGGTCCACACCGGCGCCGGCGAGGTCCGCGGCGAGGGCACCCTCGACTTCGCGAGCGGCGCCCTCGACTTCCGGGTCGGGGCGCCCTCGATCGACCTCGACAAGGAGCCCTTCGCCTCCGCCCTGCCCGGCGAGGTCGAGGGCCGCCTGGCGCTCGAAGGGTCGATCGGCGGCACGCTCGAGCGCCCGCGGGCCGACGCGACGGTGACCAGCGAGGGCCTCACCCTGGCCGGGCACCCGGTGGGGGAGGACGGGGTCGCCCGGCTCGAGCTCTCCTGGGACGGCGAGCGGCTGACCGCCGGCGGCGGCGTCCCGGACGTCCTGTCGATCGACGGCGGCGGGGCGCTGACCACCGAGCGCGCGGACCTGGCCTTCCACCTGGCGAGCCGGCACCTGGGCGACGCGGTCCGGGCCCTGGTGCCGGCCGTGCCCGCCGACTTCCACGGCGATCTCGACGGCGAGCTGAAGGTGGCCGGCGACCTCGGCGACCCCGAGAAGCTCCTGGTGCGTCTCGAGCTGGCGAGCCTGAACCTCCACTACGAAGGCCGCTCGCTGGTCAACGCCGAGCCGGTGGTGGTGCGCTACACCGGGACGGCCCTGGCGGTCGACTCGCTCTACTTGAAGGAGCAGGGCACCGAGAGCGAGCTCTTCGTGCACGGCAGCGTCGGGCTCGAGGGGGAGCTGCCACTCGACCTCCGTCTCCAGGGGAGCGTCTCGACCGACTGGGCCGAGCTGTTCTTGCCCCAGGCCGGCCTGACCGGCACCATCGACGTGCTGGCGACGGTCCGCGGCACCCTCGCCGAGCCGGCGCTCAACGGCGAGGGGGAGCTGCGCGACGCGAGCCTGGTCTTCGAGGGCTTTCCGCAGTCGCTCGAGGACCTGAGCGCGGTGGTGCTCTTCTATCCGAGACAGCTCGTCCTCGACCACCTCGAGGCGCGGGTGGGCGGCGGCAGCGTGCAGGCCTCGGGCCGGGTCGGCCTCTACGGCGAGCACGGGCCCGACTACCGGCTCCAGGCCTCGGCCGAGAACGTCAGCCTGCGCTACCCGGAGGGCTTCTGGTTCCAGGCCGACGCCGCCCTCTCGCTGCTCTCGACGCCGGACGGACGGCTGGTGCGCGGGGTGGTGCAGCTCGACCGGGCCTTCTACGTCAAGGACGTCGAGATCGGCCTGCTCCAGCTGATGCGCCGGGCGCTCCGGGCCGAGCGCCTGCAGGTGGCGGCGACCAACGAGATCGAGACCAGCACCCAGCTCGCGATCAGCGTCGAGGCGCCGCAGGGCGACGTGCGGGTGCGCAACAACCTGGCCGACCTCAAGGGCGCCGCGGACCTCACCGTCCGCGGCACCATCGCGCGGCCGGTGCTCTTCGGCACGGTCGAGTTCGAGCGCGGCGGCACCCTGGTCTACGCCGACGACGAGTTCGAGGTCGAGCGCGCCCGGATCACCTTCGCCAACCCGGCGCAGATCGACCCGATCATCGACCTCGTGGCCACCACCACGGTGCGCGAGTACGACATCACGCTGAACCTCTCGGGCAAGCTCGACACCCTCCAGGCCAAGGTCTCGTCCAACCCCCCGCTCGCCGACCTCGACATCGTCGGCCTGCTGACCACCGGCCAGCCGCTCGGCGACACCGGCAACCTGCCGGCCACCGGGAGCCTGCCGGCCTCGGCGAGCAGCCCCGAGGGGTTCAGCGCGGAGACCTTCCTCGCCGGCCAGGCGGCCTCGGTCGTCTCCGAGCGGGTCAACAACCTGTTCGGCTTCGACAAGTTCCGCATCAGCCCGGTCGGCACCACCACCGGCGGCTCGATCTCCGGCGTCGGCGTGACCGTCGGCAAGCGGCTCTCGAAGAGCGTCTTCGTCACCTACACCGAGCAGCCCTCGACCCAGCAGCAGAGCTTCCTCCAGGTGGAGTGGCAGATCGACCGCCACCTGACCCTGGTCTTCACCGCCACCGCCCAGGACACCTACCGGATCGACGCCCGCTGGGACAAGAGGTTCTGATGACGGCGCGCGGCGCACTCCGGCTCCTGCTCCGGAGCTCGGCTCCCGGGCTCCTCGCCGCGCTGCTGCTGGCGGGCGCCCCGGCCCGGGGCCAGGACCAGGATCAGGCCCGGGCTCAGGCCCCCGATCCGACCCAGGACCAGGCGCCGCCGCCGGCGCCCGAGCCGGCCCCGGTCCTCTCTCCCGAGGACGCGACGACGGTCGAGGGCCCGGCGATCCCGCCCCGCGAGCCGCCGGTCGAGACCGTCGAGCCGCCCGACGTGGTCGTGGCGGGGGACGAGGCGCCGCCGGCGCTGCCCGGGCCGGTCGCCGGCCGCGGGCCGGTCGTCGCCCGCATCGAGGTGCGAAGCGACGCCCCGCTCGGGCCGGCCGGCGAGCTGCGCCAGCTGATCGCGATCGAGCCGGGCACGCGGCTCACCGACCGCGGGGTGCGCCGGACCCTGCGCAACCTCCAGGCGACCGGCGCGGCCTACGAGGTGGAGCTCTACACCCGTCCCGCCGAGCCGGGCGAGCGGCTCGCGCCGCCCGCCGTGCCGGTCGATTCCGACCCGGCGGCCGAGCAGGTGGTCGTGGTGGTGGCGGTCTGGGCCGCGGTGCAGGTCGACGAGGTCTCGGTCGTGGGCGAGACCGGCAAGCTCGACCGCCACGACCTCGAGAGCGAGCTGCTGGTCGCCGCCGGCCAGCCGTTGATCGAGAGCCGGCTGCTCAGGAGCGTCTACCGCCTCCAGGACCTGTTCGAGAAGCGCGGCTACTTCTCCGCCCGGGTCCACCTCGCCGTCGACACGAACGACGAGACCAAGCGCTCGGTGGTGACCTTCGAGGTCGCGGCCGGAGCGCGCTCGACGATCGGCACGGTGAGCTTCGAGGGCGAGCTGGGCTCGTTCCGGCCCGCGACCCTCGTCGAGCAGCTCCGCGCCCGCCCCGGCGAGCCCTACCTCCGCGACACCGTCGACGACGACGCCGAGCGCCTCCAGGCCTGGCTGGTCAAGCAGAAGTACCGCAAGGCGCAGGTCGGCGAGGCCAAGGAGACCCAGGACCGCGAGGGCCACCGGGTCGACCTCGCCTACCCGGTGACCCTCGGCCCGCTGGTGACGGTGGAGATCGTGGGCGTCGCGCGCAAGGAGCTCGAGAAAAACGACCTGCTGCCGTTCCTCGGCGAGGACGGCTACGACGAGGCGCTGGTGCTCCAGGCGGCCGACCGGGTCAAGCGCTACTACCAGGAGAAGGGGCACTGGAAGGTCGCGGTCACCTGGGACGAGACGACGGCGGACGGCGCGCTCCGGCTCACCTTCCGGGTCGAGCCCGGCCCGGTCTACACCCTCCAGGAGATCCGCTTCGACGGCAACCGGCAGGTGAGCGACGGCAAGCTCGCCGAGCTCATGGAGACCAAGCCCAAGCGACTCCTCACCCTGGGCAGCGGCAAGCTGGTCGACGCGGTGCTCCAGGACGACCTCGAAAACGTGCGCTCCTTCTACGCCCTCCAGGGGTACGCCAGCTACAAGGTCGGCCCGCCGGACGTCCAGGCCGACGGCCGCAACCTGACGCTCAGGGTGCCGATCGAGGAGGGGATGCGCCGCCAGCTGGTCGACCTCTCCTTCCAGGGCGTCGAGGCGCTCTCGGAGGACGACCTGCGCAAGGACCTGCCGCTCCACGCCGGCGGGCCGTTCCATCCGCTCCTGCTCGAGGACAGCCTGCGCCAGATCCGCGGGCGCTACGAGGAGAAGGGATACCTCTCGACCCAGGTCTCCTCGACCGAGACCTGGAACGCCGACCACAGCCTGGTCGACCTGACGATCCAGGTGATCGAGGGGCCGCAGACCCGGGTCGACCGGGTGATCGTCCGGGGCAACGTCAAGACCGACGACGACGTGATCGAGCACGCGGTGGACCTCGACCCCGGCGAGCCGGTCAGCCCGACGCGGCTCCTCGAGGCGGAGCGCGACCTCTACGGCCTCGGGATCTTCTCGCGCGCCCAGGTGGAGCTCGGGCCGTCCGACCTCTCCGAGCAGGAGCGCGACGTCGTGATCCGGGTCCAGGAGGGGCGCACGCGGCGGGTGAGCTACGGCCTCGGCTACGACACGGACACCGGCTTCGCCGGGCTCGTCGGCTACCGCCAGGGCAACCTCTTCGGCCGCGCCTTCACCCTCCAGACCGACCTGCGCTACGGCCAGAAGGAGCGCCTCGCCCGGGTCGCCCTCGACCAGCCGGACCTGACCCGCTGGCACATCCCGCTGGTCTACAACGTGGCCTTCCAGCAGGAGGAGCTGCCGAGCTACGACGTCGACCGGATCGTCACCCAGGCCGAGGCGGTCAAGCAGGAGGACGTCTGGCGCTACGGCCTCGCCTTCGACTACCGGATCATCAACTCCACCCTGACCGTCGCCGCCTCCCAGCAGATCACCGACCCGACCCAGATCATCGAGCGGCGCGACCAGGACATCCACATCTCCTCGGTCGTCCCCAACATCCTGGTCGACCGGCGCAACGACCCGATCGACCCGACCCGCGGCTGGAGCGCCAGCGCCCGCTTCCAGTGGGCGTTCCCGATCCCGGGGCTGACCGACGCGAACTTCCTCAAGACCTTCCTCCAGCACACCCGCTACCTGCCGCTCGGCTTCGGGCACCTGGCGGGGAGCATCCGCTTCGGCGCCATCGCGCCGCTCGTCGACGCGACCAAGAACAACACCACCACGCCCTCGGGCGCGCCGCAGCCCCCCGAGCCGCCGAACCTGAAGATCCCGATCGACGAGCGCTTCTTCGCCGGCGGCGACTTCAGCCACCGGGCCTACGGCAAGGACGAGCTCGGCATCCCGGGCACGACCCTCTTCGCCGACGGCCGCGGCCGCGGCGGCAACGGCCTGCTGCTCGCGAACCTCGACTACCGCTTCCCGGTCTGGGGGCCGGTCGGCGGCGTGCTGTGGGTGGACGCGGGCAACGTCTGGCCCGACTGGCGCGACGTCGACCCGCGCGACGTCAAGACCGGCGTCGGAGTCGCCGTGCGCTACGTCTCGCCGATCGGCCCCGTGCGCGCCGGCTTCGGCTACCAGCTCGACCCCGACCCCGGCGCCACCACCCGCTTCCACTTCTACCTGGCCGTCGGCAACCCGTTCTGACGGCGAGCTCCCTCGCCGTCATCCCGAGCGAGCGCCGCCCCCCCCTTGTCATCCCGAGCGAGCGCAGCGAGTCGAGGGATCCCTCCGTAGGGCAACACGCTCGCCGCTATACTGATCAACCGAGGAGACCGAGCTGTGAGCGTCGCCGTCAACCAGCCCCGCAAGTGGACCCGCGAGGAGTACGACCGCTTGATCGAGCAGGGCGTCTTCCAGGAAGACGAGCGGCTCGAGTTGATCGAGGGGGAGATCCTGGAGATGACACCGCAGAACGCGCGGCACGCCGGCACGATCCAGCTGGTCTACGAGGCCCTCGACGCGGCGCTGGCCGAGGGGTACTGTCTCCGGGTCCAGCTCCCTCTGGCGCTCGGGCAGGACTCCGAGCCGGAGCCCGACGTGGCGGTCGTCGCAGGTCGCCCCCGGGACTACCTCGGGGCCCACCCGGCGACCGCCGCCCTCGTGGTGGAGGTCGCGGACTCGAGCCTCGCCTTCGACCGCCACCGCAAGCTCCCGCTCTACGCGCGACACGGCATTCCGGAGGTCTGGCTGGTGAACGTGGCGGAGGGTCGCCTGGAGGTCTTCAGAGCGCCCGAAGGCGACGGCTTCACCGAGCACCGGGTCGCGGCCCACGGCGAGCAGCTCTCCTCGGCGGCCCTCCGGGGACCGGTCGCCGTCGCCGATCTGCTGCCGTAAAGAGCGGGTGGCCCCAGCGACGTATCCTCGCGCCGACGACCGGAAGAACCCGGCCGGGGCGGGGTCGCGCCCGCCCCGGCCGGTGGCCGAGCGCCCGGCGCCTCAGCCGGCCCGCTCCAGCCGGCGCATGAGCGCCCGGCCGAAGAGGACCAGGGTCTCGTAGTCGAGCGCCTCGGCCAGGAGCACCAGCGAGTCCGGGCGGGCCGCGAGCGTCCGGGCGGCGTGGAGGTCCCGCGCGAAGTGCTCGTGGGGCCGGGCGAGGTGCCCCAGGTGGCGCCGGCCGTCGTGCACCGGCAGGCCCAGGCGCTTCGCCTTCTCCCCGACCTGGAGGTGATTGGGCGACGCCTCCGCCGGCAGCACCGCCGCCGCCAGGAGGGCGGCCGTCCGCTCCAGGAAGACCGCCACGGCCGGGTGCCCTTCGGCCACCCGCTCGCCCCGGCGGACCACCGCCCAGAGCCGCCCCGAGCCGGCCGGCACCGCCTCGACCTCGAAGGGCCCGGCGGCGAGCGCGCCGGCGGCGAGCGCCGGAGCGCGCGGGGCGTCCTCCGGCTCGGCCGCGTCCCGCCGGCGCCGGGCGGCGTCGAGGAACGCGGCCGAGAAGGCGTTGGCCGGCGCGGTGAAGCTGGAAGAACGACGGGCGGGGGACGAAGTCCTGCTACTCTCTGTCTCGGCTCGCATTGGAGGTGCTTTCTCCTTTCGCGGGTCAGGCCCGGGTGAGGTTCGAGCTCGCCCGGGCCGCTTTCGTTTCGCTCCCGGTGACCCGTGACCTCGCGCCTCCGCGGAGGACGGGGCCGGGAAGCGGCTTCGTTGGAACGAGCCTAGCGGAGACGCGGCGGAAAGTCAAACCCGAGAGGCGCCGGACTCGCCGCCCGCGACTTCCGAGCGACCGAGCTGCGGTTTCCCGACCTCCGCGTACTCGAGCCCGAGGCACTTCTCCAGGAGATGGACGCATGGGAACGATGACCATCCGACTGCCCGACGACACCCACGAGCGACTGCGAGACCTCGCCCGCCGTCGAAAGATCAGCCTGAACCGCCTCGTCGAAGAGCTCTCGACCCAGGCCCTGGCCGAGTTCGATGCCGAGACGCGGTTCCGGGCACGCGCCGCGAAGGGGGACCGGGCCGAAGCCTTACGGCTCCTGGATTCCATCGACGCGACGAGGTGAGGTCCCAGAGCTTTCAGGACGAGCCCGATCGAGCAGAGCGGAGATGGACTCGCCTCCCCGCCCGATGCGGGGAAGATGGTGAAGGCCGGGGCGGGATCAGCCGTTCCGGCCGGTCGGGGAGCAGGGGCTCAGCCGGCCCCCGCCAGGCGACGCATCTGGGTGCGGCCGAAGAGGACCAGCGTCTCGTCGTCCAGGGCCTCCGCAATGAAGTCCCGGCGGGCCGCGAGGGTGCGGAGGTATCTGGCGAGGGCGAGAATGGCGTAGACGAGGTGTACACGCCAGGCCGGCGGAATCACCGCGCTCCATCCTCGAATCCGGCTGTGCCTCGCCAGAACGCCCGAAAACCGCTCCGACGCTGAACGAACCACGCGCGTCGGACCGCCGCTCCGCTCGCCTTCTCTTCCTGGGCCTCGGCCAGTCATCACCACTGCGAGCGCCGCGGCGCTCACCCTCACCGCTCGCAATCCCTCGAAAGGTTCCTCGCCGGTTTCCACCTCGACGTGGAACCATCGACCGCTCGCCCAGCGCTCGTCGCAATCCCTCGAAAGGTTCCTCGCCGGTTTCCAGCGCCGGCGACGGCGTGGACTACACCCGGATGGCACAATGTCGCAATCCCTCGAAAGGTTCCTCGCCGGTTTCCACCGCGGGAGGACGTCGTGAAACTACTCATCGTTGAGCTGTCGCAATCCCTCGAAAGGTTCCTCGCCGGTTTCCACTTCGACGGCGACGGCCGCTACCTAGGCCCTGACCAGTCGCAATCCCTCGAAAGGTTCCTCGCCGGTTTCCACCCAAAAGGAGGATGGTATGATCCAATTCCTGCAAGTCTCTGTCGCAATCCCTCGAAAGGTTCCTCGCCGGTTTCCACGGCGAAAGTCCTCCACTTCGATCTCTCCGTCGCACGATTGTGTCGCAATCCCTCGAAAGGTTCCTCGCCGGTTTCCACGGGAGGGGTCAGTGTCAACTGGTCTCTCTTGAAATGGGTCGCAATCCCTCGAAAGGTTCCTCGCCGGTTTCCACTCAGTGGACGGAGTGGAGGAGAGCGGTTGGAGACAACGGTCGCAATCCCTCGAAAGGTTCCTCGCCGGTTTCCACACAGCAAGCCGCTTGTCTTCTCGAGGCAGAAAAAAATGTCGCAATCCCTCGAAAGGTTCCTCGCCGGTTTCCACCCGACCGCAGAGCATGGCCTCCGCTTCGCCAGGTAAGGTCGCAATCCCTCGAAAGGTTCCTCGCCGGTTTCCACGATCGGTTGGAATTTCTCGGGATGCGTCCCGGAAGAGCTGTCGCAATCCCTCGAAAGGTTCCTCGCCGGTTTCCACCGACTGGTCTGCTGCGGCACCATGGGTGCAGCAGCAAGTGTCGCAATCCCTCGAAAGGTTCCTCGCCGGTTTCCACTTAGACAGCGACGACGCGGCCGAGGGCAGTCCTTCGGATGTCGCAATCCCTCGAAAGGTTCCTCGCCGGTTTCCACTCGGACCTCCATGCTCGTCGACAGGGAGTTCCTGTATGTCGCAATCCCTCGAAAGGTTCCTCGCCGGTTTCCACGTGGAGAACTGGCCATGTCACCGACGAGACCTCGACCGTGTCGCAATCCCTCGAAAGGTTCCTCGCCGGTTTCCACAGGAGGGCGTGTAAGAGTGAGCCGGGATCGTAGAATGTCGCAATCCCTCGAAAGGTTCCTCGCCGGTTTCCACTTAAGGAGGCCAAGATGAATCGACTCGAGCGATGTCGCAATCCCTCGAAAGGTTCCTCGCCGGTTTCCACCCAAGGTTGAGGCTGAGAAAAGCGTACTGCCCGGAATGTCGCAATCCCTCGAAAGGTTCCTCGCCGGTTTCCACACTGCGACTAAGCCGACGCAGGCGCAGGACGACATGTCGCAATCCCTCGAAAGGTTCCTCGCCGGTTTCCACGGAACGCAGATGTTCTGGAAGACTCTGGCAGTCATCGGGTCGCAATCCCTCGAAAGGTTCCTCGCCGGTTTCCACAAGGTATCGCATGAACGGAGCTGCCGTCGCCGAGCGGTGCCAGAGATGTCGCAATCCCTCGAAAGGTTCCTCGCCGGTTTCCACGCAGTAGGCGACTCGCGGCCTGACCACGTCAAGTGTCGCAATCCCTCGAAAGGTTCCTCGCCGGTTTCCACTTCGGGTAACGAGCTCTCGGCAGGAGCCGCAAATGTCGCAATCCCTCGAAAGGTTCCTCGCCGGTTTCCACCCGGAGGATGCTAAGTCATGCGAAGCCTCGCTGAAGTCGCAATCCCTCGAAAGGTTCCTCGCCGGTTTCCACCTCGACGAGGATCAACGAACACAAGCGATCATCCAGTGTCGCAATCCCTCGAAAGGTTCCTCGCCGGTTTCCACGTCGAGCAGGATTGGAAGACATGCAAGCCACGAGATGTCGCAATCCCTCGAAAGGTTCCTCGCCGGTTTCCACGCAGCGAGCGATGCCAGCGACGCAGCGTCTGAGATGTCGCAATCCCTCGAAAGGTTCCTCGCCGGTTTCCACTGCATCGACGGGATCGCGCAAGTTCCGTCGAGATGTCGCAATCCCTCGAAAGGTTCCTCGCCGGTTTCCACAGCACGCGCCAGTGGCCTGTGACGACGAGTTCGAGTGTCGCAATCCCTCGAAAGGTTCCTCGCCGGTTTCCACTCGACGAGACGGCATCCTGCGCGGAGACTCTCATGTCGCAATCCCTCGAAAGGTTCCTCGCCGGTTTCCACAGGACATACGACATCCGGAGCGAGTCAGGAATCGACATGTCGCAATCCCTCGAAAGGTTCCTCGCCGGTTTCCACCTAACGAGTCGCCCTGCGACCTGTCGGACGATGTCGCAATCCCTCGAAAGGTTCCTCGCCGGTTTCCACCCCGGAGACGGCAGTGACTGCATCGGATCGACGTGCATCACGTCGCAATCCCTCGAAAGGTTCCTCGCCGGTTTCCACCCAGGATATCGCAGCCCGTCAGCCGGTCAGGAGTCGACATGTCGCAATCCCTCGAAAGGTTCCTCGCCGGTTTCCACGCAGGGTGACGATGCCGACCTCGAACCGACTCCGGACATGTCGCAATCCCTCGAAAGGTTCCTCGCCGGTTTCCACAAGGAGCCGACGACTTCACGAACGCGACGTGTCCTGAAGATGTCGCAATCCCTCGAAAGGTTCCTCGCCGGTTTCCACCCAGGCGAGGATAGCCGATTCCTCGACGACACGTTTCAGTGTCGCAATCCCTCGAAAGGTTCCTCGCCGGTTTCCACCCGGATCGCCGAGACCAACGGCCGCGGCGTCGTACAGTCGCAATCCCTCGAAAGGTTCCTCGCCGGTTTCCACTCGAATTCGGAAAGCGACGCCGGCATCGAGCAATGGTCGCAATCCCTCGAAAGGTTCCTCGCCGGTTTCCACGGAGGAGGAGTCGGAGATTGACCGTCACGCCCAGACATGTCGCAATCCCTCGAAAGGTTCCTCGCCGGTTTCCACAGCGGAAGATGACTCGTGCGGACGAGTCGCAGTTCAATGTCGCAATCCCTCGAAAGGTTCCTCGCCGGTTTCCACCCGAGCTATGCACTGAGCTCGATCGTCGGCACGCTACATGTCGCAATCCCTCGAAAGGTTCCTCGCCGGTTTCCACCTCGAAACCTGCGTTTCCACGGAGAAAGGATGACGTCGACGCTCACTGGTCGCAATCCCTCGAAAGGTTCCTCGCCGGTTTCCACAGGTTCGCCGAGAGGGATGGCCAGGGACGTAGTCGCAATCCCTCGAAAGGTTCCTCGCCGGTTTCCACGAAAGCCTGACAGCGGCGGCCGGAGTCGCGCAATGGTCGCAATCCCTCGAAAGGTTCCTCGCCGGTTTCCACGGAGGGCAAGAGTGCATGAATCCCGTCTCCGAGCAGTCGCAATCCCTCGAAAGGTTCCTCGCCGGTTTCCACAGCGAAATCCTAGACTCTGAAAAGAGTCGGTAGAATGTCGCAATCCCTCGAAAGGTTCCTCGCCGGTTTCCACTCATGAGCTTAGTCACCCTCATCTTCGGCAGCCTCGTGTCGCAATCCCTCGAAAGGTTCCTCGCCGGTTTCCACTCCACCCCTCCCAAGTCCTTGTGGCTCAGTGAGTTGGAAGGCCATTTCCGCTAACCTCCCCAGACTGGGCCTCGGCGAGGGGCAAGACCGGCGAGGCCAGAACCGGACGAATCTCGGTAACCCTCTGATTTCAAAGAGCTTCGACGCTTTCCGGGGTCTGCGCTAACCTCCCCACGTTTTCGGCCTCCCCGGAGGTTAGCGCAAGACGTACCCTTCGAGCAACTACTTGCGACGAGGAGTGCTGTCCCAAAGGCGTGTTGGCTACCTCTGGGCCTTGACGGCGGGGTAGGTTGGGCCGAACAGCCGGGGCCATGCGAGCCCGGAAACCACGGAGCGGCCCGGCGGGAAGCCGCTAGCGACCCGCCGGGCCTGACCACTCACGAGGAGCGTGCCTCATGAGCAGCTTGAGGGATCGTATCGCGCCCGCCGACCCGACGAACGACGAGCTTCGGGTCACCCTCTCCATCGGTCTCGGCCTTCTGCACCTCGCGGCCGAGACTCTCTCTTGCCTCCCGCCCGCCGAGACGGGCCTCGAGGGCGGCGACCGCGAGCGCTTCCGGATTCTCTTCGCGGCCGAGGCGACCCGCTGCTGGGTCGTGGGCCACGGCGCCGAGGACTCGGCGGACTCGCCGGGCTCGGACAGCGCCTTCGCCGGCGCCGACCGGGCCCTCGCCTGGACGCCCGAAGAGCTGGAGCGCCACTTCGCCGCGGCTTTCGCCGACTGGGCCGAGTGGGCCGACGGCCGGGAGGACGGCTGATGGCCCGCCGGCGTCCCAGGGCCCGACCCTCCAGAAGCGGTCTCCCGAGCCTCATCCGGGAGATGCCCCCCGACGAGCGCCCGCGCCAGCGCCTGCTTCGGAGCGGTGGCGAAGCCCTTTCCGACCCCGAAGTGCTCGCCCTCGTCCTGGGCCACGGCTCGCGCGACGTCTGCTCCCTGGAGCTCGCCCGCGAGATCCTCGAGGAGACCTCCGGGCTCCCCGGCCTGGTGGGCATCCGCCCCGAGGCCCTCCAGCGCCGCGGCCTGGGCGAGGTGAAGGCCGCCTCGGTCCTCGCCGCGCTCGAGCTCGCCCGGCGCCTCGCCCGGGCCGAGGTCCCCGAGCGAGAGCCCATGGGGCGGCCAGACGAGGTGGCCCGCTACTTGGCGCTGCGCTACGTCCTCCGAGACCAGGAGGTGATGGGCGCCCTCTTCCTCGACACCCGGCGGCGGCTCGTGGGCATGGCGGAGCTGTTCCGCGGCACGCTGACGAGAGCCTCGGTCGAGCCGCGCCAGATCATCGCTCTCGCCCTCGACCGCGCGGCGGAGAGCGTGGTCGTCTTCCACACGCACCCGTCGGGCGATCCGTCCCCGACCATAGAAGACATCCGCTTCACCCGGCGCCTGGCGGAGGCGTGCGAGGCCGTGGGAGTCCGGCTCGCGGACCACATCATCCTCGGCGGCGCCCAGCGCTGGGCCTCCTTCCGGGACAGGCGCCTGTTGTGATGGTCCGGGTCGTCGATGACGAGGGCGAGCCCTATCCGCCTCTGCCGACCGCCATGCGTCAGGCTCTCCTCTGGCGCTTCGAGGACCCGAGCGACCGGCGGGCCGTCGAGCAGGTCGGCAAGATCCTCGCCGACTACGTGCGCTGGGATACCTGGCAGACCGGCCCCGATCCGAGCCGCGATGAGCACGCCGCGTGGACCGAGGCGGTCGTCGCCGACGTGATGGCGTGCGTCGAAGACCTCCGAGAGCTCGCCGAGCCGCGTGACCAGCGAGGTCACTGGAGCCCGAGCCCGCGGCTGCGCGCCTTCGCGGCTCGCTACGCCCAGGAGCTCCACGAGCTCGCCCGGAAAATGTGCCGCGAGCTCGCGGGAATCGACGAGGCGAAATCAGAGCCCGCTCGCGGGCCCTGATCCCCCGTCGGCCAGGAGCTCCTCAAGCTTCCAGGGCCTCCCGACGACCCCGGCCTTCATGGCCGGCGTCATGCGGATGGAGGCGTGCATCCAGCAGAGGTTGTAGTGAGCGAGCTGGAGCGCCAGGGCCGCACGGTGGTGCCTCCAAGACTTCGAGAAGGCGTTCGTCCGCCGCGTGAAGCGCCGCGACTGCATCCGGAACGTCAGCGCTCCGCGCTCGGCGTGAGACGTGCAAACCCGCGCCGGATCCGGATCGCCATGGACGCGGTTCTTCTTCACGCCCACGATCCGCGGAGGCAGCCGGCGGCCCTCGTCCGAGCCCTTCCCCGGTCCGACCTCCTTGACCAGCGTCGCGTAGTCCGTGCGTTCGCCCAAGTGGAAGCTCACGGCCTCGCGATAGGCCGCGAGCCCACTGGTCGTGAGCTGGAAACGGCCGGCGGTCGCGCGGCCGAGCTTCTCGGCGAACGCGTCCGTGTGCTCGGCCGTGCGCCGGCCCAGGTGCCAGGCGAGGATCAGCTTCGAATCTCGCTCCATGGCGAGAAACGCGTAGGCGTCGCCCACCCGCGGGTCGCCCAAGCCCAGCCGCTCCCGGGTCGTCTCCTTCATCCCCACGAAGGCCCAGAGCTCGGAGGTCTCGACGTCGTGGACCTCGACGTCCGTCACCAGCTCGGCGAGGAGCCTCTCGCACCGCCCCCCGGCCAGGAGCAGCAGCCGACCGATCGTGTCCCGGTGGGTGCCGGTGATCCGCTCGGCCGCCCGGATGCTGCTGCCCTCGACCAGGAGCCGCAGGCACAGCACCGCGCGCTCGAGCGGAATCCGCATGGGATGGATCGGCGATCGAGGAGCGGCGTCCGACGTGGTGCTGCGGCAACTCCGACACCAGTACCGCTGGCGCCCGGCGGCCGTCTTGCCGTACTTGATCACCGGGGTCTCGCACGCGGGACAGGTCCTCCCGGAGCCGCCTTCCCGCCCCGCGCCATCACCCCGAATCAGGTCATCGACCATCTGGTTATTGTAGGCCGAAAAACAAGCCTTTGTCAAGGGTTGACGGGCTGATCGTATCGGCCTACAGTCCGGCCATGGCTCGCCCCAAGAAGAGGCCCACCGAGCGGTTCGAGGCGGCGATTCGACTGCGGATGAGGGAGTCGGACCTGGAGCTCCTGCGCCGAGCGGCGGAGCGCTCCGACCTGAGCGTCTCCGGGTGGTCGCGGGATCGCCTGATCCGGGCGGCGAGACGAGAGCTCCGGAAGCGCGGCGGCGAGTAGCCGCTTTGGGCGCTCACCCGTCTCGAGAGCGACCAGCCGCCGCCGGAGCGGCGCCTCGGCCCGGTTCTGCCCCGCCGCCCGAGAGCCGCCGATCTGCCAACACCCCGTCAGGACAGCACCTGGCCTGACCTGACCCGACCCAGGCCACGAGGCCAGAGGCCGGGCCCCGCCGTCCGCCACCTCTCGGGCTCACCTGTCTACGAGCAACGAAGTCCGGCGGACGTGCCTCGCCGATCTGCACCCACTCGGACGGTCGCGTGCCCAGCGTGGACTGGGATGTCGCAATCCCCCGAAGGGTCCCTCGCCGATTTCCACAGACTAAGGAGGGAAGCTATGCAGTAGCTTCTCCGCGCAGTGTCGCAATCCCCCGAAGGGTCCCTCGCCGATTTCCACCAGTACGCCATCGGGGACCCCGAAGGCAGTACGCGAGTGTCGCAATCCCCCGAAGGGTCCCTCGCCGATTTCCACAGAGACGTCCATGTCCGGCTTCATCTCGGTACCGTCGGATGTCGCAATCCCCCGAAGGGTCCCTCGCCGATTTCCACTAACGGGGTCAACGTTACTGACTCCGTGCGGGGGTATATGTCGCAATCCCCCGAAGGGTCCCTCGCCGATTTCCACGGCAGATAAAGGAGACTCCGATGGACCGCACCAACATGTCGCAATCCCCCGAAGGGTCCCTCGCCGATTTCCACGAAGGGAGCAACGCAACATGCCAGGACCAAGCGGATGTCGCAATCCCCCGAAGGGTCCCTCGCCGATTTCCACCTCTGACTTCGACATGGACGAGTCCATTGTCGCCCCAATGTCGCAATCCCCCGAAGGGTCCCTCGCCGATTTCCACTCTAATCATGGCAGTCGGGGGAAAGAAGGATGTTTCATGTCGCAATCCCCCGAAGGGTCCCTCGCCGATTTCCACGTCATGATGGTGGTGCTATCACCCGATCCTCGTCATCATGTCGCAATCCCCCGAAGGGTCCCTCGCCGATTTCCACGTCAATCCGGTGGGTGTTCCCGACGACAATTTCTGTGGTCGCAATCCCCCGAAGGGTCCCTCGCCGATTTCCACAGTCAACACGGAGGTCGCCGATGATCTTCATGACTGCAATGTCGCAATCCCCCGAAGGGTCCCTCGCCGATTTCCACAGGACACCGGTCGAGTGCATCATGGTGCGTCGTCGGCCGTCGCAATCCCCCGAAGGGTCCCTCGCCGATTTCCACGCCGATCCTCGCGATGTTCTAGCGTCAGAGGAATTGCGAGTCGCAATCCCCCGAAGGGTCCCTCGCCGATTTCCACTCAGATCATGCATTCCGGACGGAGATCAGCGTCACGAAATGTCGCAATCCCCCGAAGGGTCCCTCGCCGATTTCCACGCGATCGGCTGCCGCGTTCCCGGCGAACTTCGGAATGTCGCAATCCCCCGAAGGGTCCCTCGCCGATTTCCACCGCTGGATGCGATGCATCGTCGACTCAGTACCTGCAGCGTCGCAATCCCCCGAAGGGTCCCTCGCCGATTTCCACCAAGGAAGGAGGTTGTCACGAAGCCGTCGTCGAAGCATGTCGCAATCCCCCGAAGGGTCCCTCGCCGATTTCCACTGGAGCCGGAGGTGCGAATAAAACAGGTCTGGACTTCGTCAAATGTCGCAATCCCCCGAAGGGTCCCTCGCCGATTTCCACATGAGGACCGAACAACTGCCGGCGGTCGTTGCTGAAGTCGCAATCCCCCGAAGGGTCCCTCGCCGATTTCCACGGTGCTCGATCATGACATCATCGGACTCGACGGGCAGCTGTCGCAATCCCCCGAAGGGTCCCTCGCCGATTTCCACCATGAGGTGCGTCGATAGCCGCGAAAGTACGTCAGATGTCGCAATCCCCCGAAGGGTCCCTCGCCGATTTCCACGCGGCCGAAGCCGCCGGATGTTCACGGCGGCTCTAGAGCGTCGCAATCCCCCGAAGGGTCCCTCGCCGATTTCCACTTCGATGGTACTGGTCGCGATCACCGTCGGCCGCAAGTCGTGTCGCAATCCCCCGAAGGGTCCCTCGCCGATTTCCACTGACAGGAGGTAACGCATCGATGCCAGACAGTACACCGATGTCGCAATCCCCCGAAGGGTCCCTCGCCGATTTCCACCGCAGCCGTGCGGGCGCAGAGTCCGACGCGTGCTGTGTCGCAATCCCCCGAAGGGTCCCTCGCCGATTTCCACGCGAGGCGGCGGATGCTCGCCGGATGCACGCGTCTCTGTCGCAATCCCCCGAAGGGTCCCTCGCCGATTTCCACGGAGCAGCAGGTCACAGCGACGCTGGCGGAACGATGTCGCAATCCCCCGAAGGGTCCCTCGCCGATTTCCACGATCACGGAGGGCGTTCGACGACCGAGCGCTGAACGTGTCGCAATCCCCCGAAGGGTCCCTCGCCGATTTCCACCGAGCAGACCTGGCGGAGCTCGGCCGACCTGGTGCTCGATCGGTCGCAATCCCCCGAAGGGTCCCTCGCCGATTTCCACACCGAGCAGCTCGCCGACGCCAGGACTAATGGTACGCGCATGTCGCAATCCCCCGAAGGGTCCCTCGCCGATTTCCACCGACGGAGGCCAAGCGTGCAAACGGCCAGCAGTTGAAGTGTCGCAATCCCCCGAAGGGTCCCTCGCCGATTTCCACGCGAAGCAGATCTACGCTGATGCGACTGCAATGCATGTCGCAATCCCCCGAAGGGTCCCTCGCCGATTTCCACGAAGGTAGGCAGTGATGCGACGACCGACGGCTCCGTGTCGCAATCCCCCGAAGGGTCCCTCGCCGATTTCCACTCCACCCCTCTCAAGTCCTTGGCGCTCAGTGGGTTGCGAGGGCGGTTCCGCTAACCTCCCCGGTTTGGGCTTCGGCGCGGGTGAAGATCGGCGAGGCCGGAACCGGCCGATTCTCCGAAACCCTCTGATTTCAATGAGCTTCGGCCGTTTTCGGGGCCTGCGCTAACCTCCCCCGGTTTTGGGCCTGCCCGGAGGTTAGCGCACAGGCCGCCCTTCCAGCAAGTGCTGAGACGTGGCAGTGGTGCGCCGGCCCCGCGCCTCAGCCGCGCCACTGGTAGAACGGCGCGACCTGCCCGCCCATCACCATCTCCCGCACCGACTCGACCTGGTGCTTGAGCCGCTCGCGCCACGACGGAGACTCAGCTCCCTCGCTCGGCGCCCGAAGCTGCTCCTCGTAGAGCTCGAAGTAGCGCTTGAGGGCCTCGGGCCGGAGGCGCAGCCCCTTCTCGCCACCCTCGAACTCCTCCGGCTTGACCTGCCCCCGGTTGAGCAGACGCAGAGCCAGCCGGTCCACCACCGGCTGGCGAAACACCTCCACCACATCGAGAGCCAGCGAGCTGCCGCCCGTAGCGCACGCCGTGGAGAAAGCCGATCGCCGGATCGAACCCCCGGGCCTCGAGCAGCGAGCCGAGCTCGTTGCCCACCATCACGTAGCCCAAGCTGAGCAGGCTGTTGGCCGGATCGGTCGCCGGCCTGCGCTTCCTGCCCGGAAACCCCACGGTCGAGAGCATCTTGCCGAACTGCCGAAATAGGCGGCCGCTCCCGCTCCCTCCAGGCCCCGCAGCTCGTCCACGTCGCCGGCCCCCGCCACCCGCTCGAGCACTGTCCAGCTCCTCCACGCCTCCGCGCCCGGCCGGCCCGGGTGGTTGCGGCTCGAAACGGGCGAGCACCCGCGCTGGACGGTCAGCTTGCCGCCACTACCTCCCGGCTGAAGGCGACGCGAAACGCCTCGTCTTTCCAGCGCTCGAACTGGGCCAGTCGGAGAAAGACGTTGCGCGAGGCGCCGGAGACGAGCGACCCGCGGAGCCGGCCGCGGATGGTGAGGAAGCAGACGTCGATGCCGCGGTCGAGCAGCAGCCCGATCGCCTGGGAGGTGAGCTGCACGGACCCATAAGACCAGGCGGTCCACCTCGAACAGGCGCAGGTCGGCCACCTTGCGGTCGCCGTTCCAGACTTCGAGCCGTTCCCCCTTGCGCCGGACATGGGTGCCAGGGTGGTGAGATAGACGACGTTCATCGCTTCAGACCTCGATCACGGAATCCGCGGACCTTGGACCTCGCCGGCCTCCGGCGCACGCCGCGCAGGGTGCCCGAGGGCGACTTCGAGCTCGTCGCTCGCCGCGGCGTCGAAGAGGCGGTGAGAGTCGCGGACGACGCGGGCGAGGGAGGCCTCGATCCCCTCCGGTGGCGCTTGAGCTCGCTCAGCTTGGCGAGGAGGGCCTCCGCCTCCTGGCGGCGGAGGTTGCGGGCCGACTCCTCTTCGCCGGTCGCGGCCTCCTTCGCCGGGGCCTCGGGTTCCACCCACCGGTCGCGGAAGGCGGGGATCTCCCGCCGGTCGAGGGCGAGGAGCAGGAGTCGGGTAGCCCCTGCCCCGCAGGTCGAACCGGCACGAGCACGCACGCGCCACGGCGGCGGCCTCGGGGTGGAGCTCGCGCACCTTGGGGCACGACATCGGCCACTCGGGGAGGCGGTCGATGTGGCGATCTGTGGTGGCGGCGCTGTAGTTGTACGTGTGGGCGATGATCGCGTGGAGCGCCGGCGCCCTTCGTCGCCGAGATGGCCGAGCACGCATAGGAGGGTCAGCGCTCTCGGTGGTCGAGGTAGGAGGTGTCCCGCGCTTTCCGCTCGAGGTAGCCGAGGACGTGGCAGCCGTCGAGGATTGCGGCGCCGCGGGGGCCGATGGAGGGCTCGGGACGGGCCGGCGAGGCCTCGCCCTCGGGGAGCGCCGGCGCTCGAGCACCCCGACCGGCACCCGTGGCAGCTCCCGCAGCGCCGCGAAGGGCTCCGCCGAGGGGCTCCCCCTGCTCGTCGAGGAGCTGCAGCGCCGCCCGGTCTTCGGGTGCACCCCGAGGGGGAGCTTGACGAGCGGCCCCACTACGTCGTCCCGGACGTGGTCTCGGTTCGGAAGCTCCTCCACCCGCACGGCCTCGGGCAGAGCGCCGATCGCCCGCACGACGTCGAGCAGGAAGCGGCGTAGCCGGAAGCACGGCGCGGGCTCCGCCAGGCGGATCCAGACGTGGTAGCCCTTGGCGCCGCTGGCCTCGAGGAGCGAGCCACAGCCGCGGCGGGAGAGCTCGTGGCAGGCGCAGGGCCACCGAGAGGGCGCGGCCGAGCAGGTGGTCGGCGGCGCCGGGCTCCTCCAGGGCACGGCGCTCGAGGTCGACGTCGAGGACGCCCAGGAGACAGGTTCGCCCGCGCGGACGAGGGGCAGGGCCAGGGTGGCCTCCCCGCGGAAATGGGCCTCCCAGTCCTCGCGCGCAATCGGCCGGTGGACGGGCACGTAGCGGCGTCGGCCGGAGCGGCCGACCGCCTGGACCGCATGGACGCCCTCGCGGCCCTGGAAGAGCAGTCGAGGAGGCGGGGTCCCGCTCGTCCGGGGCCGCGTCGGCGGGCTCGGCCGGTGCGGCGGCGGGGATCGTTCAACGCGCGGCAGCGGCGAGCCGCCTTCGCGAGGTCGTAGCGTCCCCGCTCGGCGAGCGCCTCCGCCGCCAGGGCCGGCCGCTCCTCGCGGGAGCCCGCGAGACGACCGAGACCCACGGACTCGCCCAGGCCAGTCGCGAGGGCCTCGGCCCAGTCGTCCAGCGCCCCGGCCGGCCGGGAGCCGCTCGCGTCGCCCTCCGAGCCATCCTGCTCCGGGCGCCCGCGGCGTCCAGGCTCGGGCGAGCTCGCGCGCCACGGGTCGGGTGACCGGGCCTTTGAGGTCCGGCCTCGCGTCGTGCAGGCCCGGGCACGTCCGCGCCTTGGGCCCCAGCTGCGCGAGGAGAGCCAGGACCGGCGAGCGAGCCAGTCCAACCTCCGGGTGGTCGCCGAAGTAAGAGTTCCAGCCACGCTAGACAGCGTCCATCTCGGCTGGGTCGGGCTCGTCGGCCGCCGGCGAGCTCCTCCAGGCGGCCTGGAGAGCGGCCACGGCCTTGATCGCCGGCCCGCGGCCGGTGGGCCCGAAGTGGAAGCCGAGAAACGTGAATCCGTCTTCGACCCGGCAGACGCGCGTCTTGCTCCGCGTTGAGAGCGAGCCCGAGCGGAGCGAGAAGGGCCACGAGCCGATCCTGCGCCGCGCCCGCGCCCGCTTCGTCGACGTCAAGGCAAGGAGGTCATCGCAGTAGCGGACGTAGCGGGGAAGGTCCGCGCTCAAGACCTCGTCGACTTCTTTGAGGTAGAGGTTGGCCAGCAGTGGCGAGAGCGGCGAGCCCTGAGCGATGCCCGACCATGTCGCTGATCTGGTCGTGATCATAGACCTTCTGCCGGAGCAGCCGGTCGAGGAAGTGGAGGCCGTCCGGGTCGACGTAGGCGGCAAGCGCTCGAGGACGGCTCGGGGCGAATGGAGTCGAAGAATGCCTTGACGTCGGTGCGCAGCACCCAAGGGAGCCTTCGGAGATCCAAGCGTCCACGTCGTCGGCGGCGGCGCGAGCCGAGGCGCCCTTGCGGAAGGCTCGGCAGGCGGGTGGCAGGTCGGGGTCGATCTTGGGAGACAGCAGGCCCGAGATCGCCCGCTGGACGAACACGATCGCGGACGGTGGGCACCACCAGGGCGCGCTCGCCGCCGCCAGGAAGCGGGGCCGGATACGCAGCACGGGCAGCGTCCGGTAGCGCCCGGAGGCGATCTCGTCAGCCAGCCGGCGCAGACTGCTGTCGAGGTCCGAGGCGAAGTCGCCGATTCCCACCCGGTCGATGCCGGCCATGCCACGCTTGGAGGCGACCGCCTGCCAGGCGCCCTTCAGGGTCGAGATCGACGCGAGATCCTCGAGAAAACTCATGGTTCCTCCGGCGGCCGTCAGAGAACGCGGACCGGCCCGGCCTCGATCGACGGGTTGCGGCCGTAGAGGTCCACCTTCCCGGCGCACGAGGCGCACAGGTGATAGACACGGAGACTGTCGGTCTGGGGGTCGAGGAGGGGGAGGATCTTCTTGACGGTGCGCCCGAGAACGCCCTCGGGAACGTCGCCTTCGAAGACGCTCTCCTGGACCCGCGGTATGACCATCAACAGCAGCTCGGCCGTCTTTTGCCGCTTCTTGTCCGAGGGGATGTCGTAGGCGACGACCGCGTGCACGGGGAGCCCCTCTCATTTCTGAGTGACCCCGCGCGGGGAAGGATTTCGCCGGGATCGAGCCCCGCGGCGCTCCCGAGAGACTCTTCGTCTCATGTACATGTTTCGCAGTTGACAGGCATCGGCGGCTCTGCTGAAATGTCGGCTGAGCCTCCCCCCTCGGATATCGCAATGATGGACGCGACCACCTCCAACGGCTCGTTTTCGGTCGCTCGCTGGGCGCCTGAGGGGGTGCTCGCGCCTGCGGTGGCCGTCGTCGGCCCGGCGAACAGCGGCAAGACCACCTTCCTCCACCTGCTGGACCAAGCTCTTCAGCTCCATCAGGACGCGCCCCTCGTCTACGTCGTCAAAGGCAGCCCGGACGGCACGGGGCGGTACCTCTTCCACGCACCCGGCTTGCGTGAGCCGCTCAAGGCACGGGTCAAGGGGAGCTGGAGTAGCGTCACCGTGGAAACGATCTCGAAGTGGATCGAGCGCTGTCGGCAACGGCTCGAGCTGGTCCTGGTCGACGTCGGCGGAAAGCACTCCGCCTCGAACGACCTCCTCTTCCGCCACTGCCAGCCACTTCTTGGTCGTGGCCAGGACTTTCGAGGACGAGGCAAAGGAGCGGGAGGAAGGGATGGAGTCCTGGGTGCGCGCAGGAAGGAGGGCAGGCCTCGAGCTCGTGGGCCGCGTCGGGTCGCTGTGGCGAGAGGGTGAGCCGGGCATCCGGATCGCCGAGGAGGGGATTCTCGGTGCGAGCTTCCGTGCGGACGCGGCCGAGCCCGGCAATGCCGTCAACCACGAGGTGGTCGGGAAGTTGGTGGAGCGCCTCCTCGCTCTGCGCAGCCGCCGGCAGCCGCCAGCCTACGTGGATCTGCGACTCCCGCGGGACTGGACCGTGGACGACCTCCCGGATCTCGCGGGGCTGGCACCCGTCGTCGAACGCCGGGCACAACGAGGCGAGGTTCTACTAGGAGGACGAGCGCCGATCTGGGCCTATGCGGCCGCGCTCCACCGCATCCTGGACCGTTGCCCGGCGGCCGAGGTCGTGGTCTTCGATCCGAAGACCCCGTCCGGTCTGGTGACGGTGCCGGGTACGCTCAGTGGAGAGGTCTCTCAAGAGGTCGCGGGCTGTCTGTCGGCCCGATGGCGCTGCCGCCCCGGGGGGCGAAGCGCCGTGCTGGAGCTGGAACTCACCGCGCCGGATCATTTTCTGCCGCCCGACCTCACGGTTCACCTACCGGCTCTCCCGCGGCCCGAGGGCCACCCACCGGCGGGACCGGTGGTGGTCTCGGGAGCCGGACCCATCTGGCTCCACCTGGCCTACTCGAGGTGGCTTCGCTCTTTCGACCCCAAACGGACCATCGGTCACGTGGACGCCCGGTCGGAGAGCGCGATTTTCGTCGCCGGAACGGCTGCGCCGAGGGCAGAGCCATGGAGGCTCGGATAGGCGGATGGAAGCGGACCCGATCCAGGTCTTCGTCCGATGTGGTGAACGCTACGTTCCGCCCGAGCCCGCCGAGGCGTGGCGCGTCATCACCCTGGAGGCGGAGGTCGGACCCGGAGATCTGCCGGGGGCGGTGGACCAGGTGAGAAGCGCCCTTCGCGGGCACCGAAGCGCCCGGCTTCTGGTCGCCGGGCCGGTGGCCCTGGGCGTTGCGATGGGCCAGGGCCTGGCCCACGAGCCGGTGGCGATCGAGTACCTGCAGCTCAACCAGGTGACCAAGCAGTACGAGGTCTGGGTGACCAACCGGAGGAACCTCTGAGGCCATGAGCACCGTCCAGGACGACTATGAGAGGCTGGCTCGCGAGCTCCACGTCGACTCGGCGCGGAAGACCCTTCGCAATCTCCAAGAGGCAGTCAGATACGGCTACGTTGCCGCCGGAGGCTCATGGAGGGCTCCGAGCATCCTGGAGCGAGAGCTGGCGGAGGCCCGCCAGCAGGGAGTCGCCGACCGGAGCGCCTCGCGGGTGGAAGTGCCCGCCCTCCTGATCCTGCCGGTGGGCCACTCGCCGGAGCCTCTCCTCCTGAGCGTGGCCTACCACGCTCCCAAGGGCGTGGCCCTGCTCATCGAGGAGTCGCTCGACGTGGACTACCTGAACGAGCTGGAGCGGCTGTGGGACTCCTGTCGGGCCCTCCTGGGGACCAGGCCGTTCCGCGAGGTGGAGCAGCCTGAGGTGCGCGATCTGCCGGAGTCGGTGTTCCGCGCGGTTCGAAGGGTGGTCGAAGGCCATCCATCCCTCGCGAAGGACGAGATCGTCGTGGACGTGACAGGAGGCAAGAAGTCCATGATCGGCGGTGCTATCCTGGCCGCGGCCCACCTGGAGGTCACGACCTCGTATGTCGACTTTGATCAGTACGACCCGGTCCTGCGCAGGCCCTGGCCCGGGACGAGGCTCCGGCCGCGCAGGCTGAGGGACCCCTACCAACTTTTCCAGCTCCGTGAGACGAGAGACCTCGCTCGCGCCCTCGACGCGCGGCGATTCGAGGAAGCGAAGCGGATGGCGACCCGTCTCGCCGCCACGGCGAAGCACCAGGAAGTCCAGGACGTGCTCGGCTCGGAGAGCGCGGCGGCCGAGGCGATGCGCTTCCAAGCCCTCGAGACGGTGGCTGGCGCCTACCAACTCTGGAGCGAAGGGTTCTACGCCGACGCTCTCGACGCCGTCGCCCGGTGCCACGGTCTTCCCGTGCCACCGGCGCTTGAAGTGCTTGGCACTCTTTGGCCCCGGAAGACCGACGAGCCTGACGACATCATCAAGGCTCTGGCCGAAGATCGGATCTTCGAAGACCCGGCAGTACCCCTGGCCTACTTCGCGGACACACTGATGTGGTGGAACGACGAGCGCCTCGAGCGGCAGCCGCGAGAAGCCTACATGCGACTCTACGGGACGATGGAGTCGCTGATGTCATTTCTGTTCTACGCCCACGCCGGTCCGAGCCTGGAGCTCTTACGGCTCGAAGGTGACGGGGAGGGAGAGACCGACGCGATCGTCGAGGAGCTGGCCGGGGTGGCGCCCTCGACTCGGGCAGGCGAGCCGATCGTCTGGCCCCGACTGCTCCGGCGCTGGGTCGCATTTCTCGCTTTTGGTAGCTCGACCAAGGCGGTCAAGCTCCTCGACGGGAAAGGGATTCGACTGGAACGGGAGCTCGCAAGCCAGATCAGGCTTGCCAGGACGGCGAGGCCACGGGTAGAGGCGTTGCTTCCACGGCTCAGGGCGAGTCTCGTGGAACCCGTAATCCCGCACGAGTTGCGTTCGTGCCGCGACGAGTTCCGCGATCTCCGCCACAAAACGACGCACTGGCTCGCACCGATCTCCGAGGACCTCGCCCGAGGGCTCCACCACTACCTCTGTACCCTCGTCGAAGAGCTCGTACCCCAGGCCGTGGACCGTCTCAGGAAGGGGGCCCCGTCCTCCGGGGATCTCGATCTCTGGAGCGCCCGCCTCGCAGCCGTTGCGCGGGGGGACGAGCCGCAGGAGTGCCGGCCCCTGCTCACCCAAGAGATCGAGGACCGTGTCCTACCTGTGGGGAATGGACTCCACGAGGCCGCCGGCCGAGGCGCCGAGAGCCCGAAGGGAGAAGCATGACGAGCTACGTGCGAGGTGACGTGCGGGCGATCCAGGACTACGTCTTTGGTTCGCCGCGGCTTCTCGAGATGCGCGGTGCGAGCGCCTTGGTCGACGCGTTCGACCGCGGCGTAGTGCCGCACTTGGTGAAGGCGAGCGGGGGCGAGCTGGGTTTCTCCGGAGGCGGCAACTTCCTGGCTCGCTGGGCGGGGAAGAAAGCACGTGGCCAGGCCACCGCCTTCGAGACCAGAGTTCGGAACGCGTTTCTCGAGGTGACCGGCAGCGAGGGCTTGACCGTCGTCGTCTTCGAGACCGGGGAGCCGTTCGAAACGGCCCAGGCGCGGCTCGAGGCGAAGCTCACCGCCGCCAAGCGAGAGCCCAGACCGGAGCGCGGCAGCTCGCCTCGATGCCGTTCCTCAAGCGCTGCGAGAGCTGCGGCCAGAGGCGGCGGACACCGAAAGCGTGCCGGGCGCCGAACTGGACCGCCGCCGCTGGGTGGGCCCGATCTGCGAGCGCAAGCGGCGAATGCTCGCCGCCCTCCGTGAGCTGGCCGAAGCTACAAAGGGGACGGGAAGCCCACCCCGAGGTTCCGTCTCGACCTGTGGGGCGAGTGGCAATCCCGGTGCCGCCGTTCAGCGAGCGCCTTCTAAGACAGGCGACGCCTGCCGACTTGCGCGAGTTCACGGACGGTGACGATCTCGCGGTGGTCGTGGCGGACGGCAACCGTCTCGGAGAGTGGTTCGAAGGTCTCGGATGGTCGGACTACGGAGCCCTCTCACAGCTTCGTCCACAGGACCATGCGAGAGGCCCTCGAAGGCGCCCTCGACGCTCTCTTCCCGGGAGCCCAGGAGCTGGCGGTCCAGGTCTTGATCGCGGGTGGCGACGACCTGGTGGCCGCGCTGCCTGCCCGCTTCGGGCTCGCCTTCGCCCTGGAGCTCGTGGAGCGGTTCTGGGTTCAGCACGGAGGGGAGGCCCGGGGCATGGCGGCGGGTGTGCTCATCTCGCGGCCGGGGTTCCCGTTCCGCGCGGCGCACGACCTGGCCGAGGAGCTCCTCTACCGCGCCAAGGTGCGGTGCCGCGCCGGCGAAGTCGACGCGGCCATCGACTTCCATCGGGTCAAGGGGACCCACGTGCAGTCCCTCCGTGCCGAGCGAGACATGCTGCGGAGGCACGGAGCGGGAGGGCGCATCTGGTCCTACGGGGCTTCCGGGCCGTTCAGCCCTCCGGAGCTCCGTCGCCTCTTCGACCTGGCGGGCAGGCTGCGCTCGAAGGTCTCGCCGACCCAGCGCGGCGTCCTGCGGGAGATCCTCTCGCCGCGCGACGACGGCCCGCACACTCCTCTCCACACAGTCTGGGGCGTGCCGAAGCGCGTTCACGAGGAGCTGGTCTTCTGGCTGGCTCGTCAGGTCCAAGATGGCGAGCCTTTCGACCTCGCCACCGAGCCGCAGGGCAGCCTCGTCTCGATCGTGGACGAGGAGGGCGAGGGCCGGTCGAGCGAGGTGGCCCGGCTCCGGATCGCAGACGCTCTCCAGCTCGCCGACCTGGGCACTGGGAACGGAGGAGCCTGAGATGCGGATCGACGTGACGCTCACGTTCGAAGACAGCTGGCGGGTGGGAAGCGGCCAGGCGGCGGGCCGCCATCTCGACGACCTGGTGCGCAGTGACGGGCTCGGTTTGCCCTTCGTTCCGGGATCGACCCTCCGGGGCCTGGTCGCCGATGCCCTACGCCGCCTGGCACGGGCTCTCGAGATCGAGGTGTGCGACGGCACCCTGAGCCCTGGCGATGGCGAGCCTCCGGGCACCTTATGTGGCGTGACGCGAGAGGGCCCGCCGTGTCCGCTCTGCGTCCTGACCGGCTCCAACCGCCGGGAAGGCGCCGTGTCCCTCGAGCCGGCACGGCTGCTGCTCGAGGCGCAGGGCGGGGCCCTCAGCTCCCCGGAAGAGCGGCGCCGTCTCGGAGAGCTGGCCCTGGCGGTGCCGGACTCCTGACCCGCCACCGGGCCCGCACAGCGATCGAAGAGGCGAGCGGCAGGGCGGAGGAAGAGCACCTCTTCGCTATCGAGGAAGCCGTCGGGGAGCTCGAGCTTGCGTCCAGCCTGCGGCTCGACGGCTCCCGTCCCGATGTGGCTCCCCTCCACGTCGCGCTGCTGATCGGAGCGCTGCGTTTCATTCGAGAGATCGGAGGTGGCCGTCGCCGGGGCCTGGGAACCTGCCGTTTCCGGATCGTCGCTGCCGACCTCGCGCCCTTCTTCGAGAGCTGGCGCGAGGCCGTCGAGTCGCTTGCCCAGGGCGCGAAACCGGCCGGGTCGCGCCCGGCAAGCGTCTCGGATTCGGAGGCACTTCCTGTCCCCGAACGGGCCGGTGGTGGAGGCGCCCCGACGCTCCTTGCCGTCGATGGCGTGGTGGTGGGAGAGCTTGCCCTCGGCGGCCGGCCGGACGTGGGAAACTTGCTTCCCGTCTCCTCTTCGTCCCTGGGAGCACGCTCCGGGGAGCCCTGGCGGCGCGCTGGCGAGGTGATCGTGAGGCGGAGGCGTTGCTGGGGTCTTCCTTTCCGGCGGCGTCCGTTTCGGTTACCTCTATCCGCGGGCCGGCCGCGTCGCGGGGCTGCCTGCCTCGCTCGCCCGCCGCACCTGCAAGCTCCACCCGGGAGACGTACCCCGGGGGCATGGGTTCGTCGACCTGATCGAGCAGCCGGATAAGGTCCGTTGCCGACAGGAAGACTGCTCGGGACGGCTCATCCCGTGGACACAAGGCTTCGTCGGGGTCCGCGAAGACCAGTGCCAGACTCTGCTGGTCAGTCCACACAACCGGATCGAGCCCGAGAGCCAGACCGTGCGCGAGGGCTCGCTCTTCGCCTACCAGGTGCTCCCCGAGGGGCGGAGGCTCCGCGGATACCTTCGCGCCGAGAGATCGGAGGACATGGCGCTGCTCCTGGCCGGATCGGAGTTGGCCGTAGGCGAGAGCTTCCGACTCCGGGTGGGTCGGCGCAAGGGAGCGCTCGGCTACCTGGACTGTGTGCTCTCACCCTATGGGGGCCAGGACGGTGGCGTGGGGCTCTTCCCGGAAGCTCCGGAGATCCCCGTCCGGTGGCCCGAGGGAGTTGCCTTGCGGATCGACCTGCTGACCCCGGCGATTCTCGTGGACCCGCACCTCGGCTATCGAGAAGCGTCGTCCCCGAAGACCTTGGGCTCAATCGCGAGAGCTTCGACGGAGTGTTCGCCAGGAGTCAGCTCATCGCGGGCTGGAACAGCGCCCACCGACTGCCGAAAGGCGACGTGGTGGCGGTCCGGGCCGGGTCGTCCTATCTTCTGCGCAGACCGGCAAATGGTGCCGAGGGCGAGCTTCGAGCCCTCGCCGCTGCAGCCGGGGAGGGCATCGGCATCCGGCGCACCGAGGGGTTCGGGGCGATTTCGATCATGCCGGTGATCGAGGGGAAGAGCCCGAAGGGGGATTCATGATCAGAGCGCGGACGGTCTTCGAAGCGCGGATCCTCTATGCCCTCGAGCAGGCGGCTGTCGCCGGGCTTCCTCCGGGATGGTCGCGACTCGAGCCTGCGGAGGCGAACCTGAGGAGCGCGGCTCGCGTCGTGGACGCCGTTGCGGAGCTGCCCACGCGCGCCGAAATGAGCGCAAGGCTCAAGGAGATTGCGACCGAGGTTGCAGCCAACCGGGACGGCCGA
>CAWIQD010000023.1:0-13584 GCA_963837945.1 uncultured Acidobacteriota bacterium | reverse complement strand
CCAGGCGGTTGGCGGCCTCGACGTCGGCGAGCTCCACCTCGACGTAGCGCAGCTCCGTCCCTGGCCCTCGCCGTGGCGCTTGACCTCCCGCTGGTGCTGGTGGAGCAGAGCGATCGTGTCGATCAGGGTGAGGTACTTCTCGTGGTCCCGCCGGGTCCGCGTCCGGGTGTCGAGGAAGGTCAGCTCGGGCGTAGGGGTTCACGACGGCGAGCGGCCGGAGGAGCCGCTGGGCGTTTCGGTGGCGGCGGAGCACCTGCTCGCGCTCGCGCCGGGCCGCCAGGCCCGCGAGCGTCCGGCGCTCGCGCTGGATCTCGTGGATCGCCCGCGTCTGCTCGCGGCTCTCCGAGACCGAGAGCACCAGGCAGCGGTTCAGCAGCTCCTCGTCCACCTCGGCCGCGGTCGTCGTGAGAAAGATCGCGACCGGCCCCTCGACCCGGTACTCGTGGGTCACGAGCCGGCCCGACTGGGGGTCCTTGCCCGTCGAGGCGATCGTCAGCTCGCCTTCCGACTGGAGGAGCTTCAAGGCGTAGGCCGCCCGCTCGGCGCCCTCCTCCTCGGCCATCGCGAGCACCTTGTGCGCGAGGTCCGTCTCGCCCATGTAGAAGAGGCTCTGGCCGGTCATCGCCGAGTAGGCCACCCGCTCCTCCTCGGGCACCAGGGCCAGGATCGCGTCCAGAGCGAGGACTTGCCCGCCGCCGAGGTCGACTGGACGATCACCGCCAGCGGCTCGTCGAGCTTCCTCGACGTCGCGGCGAGGTAGCCGACGAGGGTGTTGGTCTCCTCGCCCACCACGCCGCAGCGGTGGAAGTCGGCGACGATGCGCTCGAGGAGCCTCGGGTCCCGCAGCAGCTCCAGGGCCTCGCGCTCCTCCTCGGTCAGCGCCGCGGGGCGTCCCCTTCGGCGCTCGAGCGCCTCCCGGATCAGCCGCGTCCTGGAGGGCCTCGAGCTCGCCGGGAGCCGGCCGAGGTCGGCCTTGACCACCGCCTCCTTCACCCCAGCTCGGCCGCCGCCTGCTGGAGGAAGGCCCGCCGCTTCTTGGCCGCGACGAGATCCACCGAGTCGACGAAGAAGACGTCGCCCGCGGGCCACCCGGACCAGGACCTTCAGGTGCTCGTAGGAGAGGTTCTCCTCCCAGCCGCGCACCCGGTAGCGCCGGTCCCCGAAGACGCGATCACCGGCCTCCCGGCTCGGGCAGCTCCGGCCGCCGGACTCGGCGCGCCGGACGCCGGCGGCTACTGGAGAGGCCGCGGGCGCCGGCGGGGCTAGCGGCTGCGCTCGCCCCCCCCCGCCCGGCGGCTAAAGGAGGAGCCGGCGGGCGCCTCGTCCTCGCTCTCTTCTTCAGCCGCCGGAGTGGGCGGCCGCGGCCGCTCGCGGCGAACGGTGTTCGCCCCCCCCGGCGCCGCCTCGCTCCGCGGCCTCCTCCGCCCGTGCCGCCGCCGTCGCTGCCGGCCCTGCCAGCCAGGCCGCCCGGCAGCACCAGCGCCAGGGCCTTCCGGCCGGCGGCCGTCGAGCGCGTACTCGTTGGCGTCCATCCCGCGGGGAAACTGCACCCGGAAGACCCCGAGGCCCTCGGCCAGGAGCGCTCGGCGAGCTTCGCCGCCGCCTTGTCGCCGGCGTCGTCCCGGTCGTAGGCGACGAGCACCCGCCGGACCCGTGCTCCTGGAAGGCCGCCCGGTGCTCCTCGGTGAAGCCGTTCACCCCGTAGGCGGCGGTGACGTTCCGGAAGCCGGCGCGCCAGAAGGTCAGCGCGTCGATCAGCGACTCGCAGAGGATCACCTCCTCCGCGCCCTGGAGCCGCGAGGTTCAAGACCCCGCGGTGCGGGCCGGGCAGGTAGAGGTGCACCGGCGTGCCCTTGCGCAGGTCGTCGCTGATCTTCCGGCCGTAGAGCTCGACCACCCGGCCGCCGCGGTCGAAGACCGGGATCACCAGCGAGCCGTTGAAGTGCTCGTGGCCGCTCTCGCGGAAGACCCCGAGGCGCTGGAGGCGGCCCGCGGATCTCCCGGCCCTGCTTCCTGCCTCTGCCGGCAGCCGCAGCCCGAGCGTCCGGTCGGCGAAGCCCAGCCGGAAGCGGGAGATCAGCTCCCGCGTCCGGGAGGCCCCGCTGCTCCAGGTACTCCAGGGCCTCCGGCGATCCCAGGAGCGTCTCCTGGTAGTAGCGACGACCTGCACGAGCAGCTCGGCGTCCTCGGCGTCGAGGCGACCGGCGGCGCGAGCTTCCGCGCCACCGAGTGCTTGACCGGCGTCGCCGCAGCGCCTCGCCGAGCGGCGCGTGGTCGCCCCCGCAGCAGCTCGACCGCGTGGCGGAAGCTGACGCCCTCGGAGCCTCATCACCCAGTCGACGACCGAGCCGCCCGCCCCGCAGGCCCCCAGGCAGTGCCAGAGGTTCTTCCGGGCGAGACGACCAGCGACGGCTCCGTGTCGTCGTGGAAGGGGCACAGGCCCATCAGGTCCTCGCCCCGGGGCCTTGAGCCCACCCCCGGCGGCGCACGAGCCGCGCGAGGTCCACCTCGCGCTTCAGCCGCCGCAGCTCCTCCTCCGGGATCCGCGCCACCGGCTACTCCTCCTCCCCGGCGGCGGGGGCCCTCCCGGCTCCGGCCCCACCCCTCCCCGCGAGCTCGGCCACCTCGCACGCCGCCCGTCCGGCACGCCTGGAGCACCAGCCGGCCCGGCTCCGCCTCCACCTCGATCTTCGCCCCGAGCGGAAACCCCAGGCCCGCGAGCCACCGGCCCGACAGGCGGATCAGGGGGTGAAACGTCTCCGGCCGGCGATGGCGCTTCTTCCACTCCGGGGCGCAGGACGACGTCCCCTCGTAGCGGCGATAGGAGACGGTGTACTCCTTACCCATGGACCGCCTCCTGCTCCGGCTCCTCCGCCTCCGCGGCCGCCCCGCCGGCCACCGCGCCGGCTCCTCCCCCTCGTCCACCCGGGGCACCACCAGCCGGCCGTCCTCGACCGCCTCGACCGTCACCCGCGCCCCCACCGGAAAGCCCGCCTCCGTCAGCCACCGACCCGCGAGCGGCAGGTACGCCACCTGCCCCAGCTCCGGCCACCGGTGCCACCCCGGCCGGTACAGCCCCGAGATCGTCAGCTTCTGCTCCGTCATCGCGCGTCCTCCTTGGCTCCGCCTACCCCCCGCGACCCTTGTCAAGCCCCTTGGGCCAGGAAAAACTCTGCACGGAGTATACTCCTATTTGGAGTAGTGTCAACTCCATTCCGCAGATCCAGGGGTAGGCTTGTGCAGCGGCGGACGAAGACCAGGACCCAGACCACCATGAGCCCCGACGAGAAGACCTTCTTCGAGAGACTCGGCCAGCGCATCGCCGCGCTGCGCAACGAGCGCGGCCTCACCCAGGTCCAGCTCGCCGAGATCCTCGGCTACTCCCAGCAGCAGGTCCTCTCCTTCGAGAAGGGCCGGCGACGCGTGCCCGTCTCCGCCCTCCCCGAGCTCTCCCGAGCCCTCGGCGTCTCCGTCGAGGAGCTCCTCGGCGCCACCGAGGAGAAACCCGCCAAGCGCGGACCCGCCCCCAAGCTCCAGCAGCAGCTCGAGCAGCTCTCCCAGCTCCCCCGAAGCCAGCAGCGCTTCGTCTCCCAGATGCTCGATACCGTCCTCCAGCAGGCCGGACAGTAAGGGGACCGGCCGGGGCAGTACCGTGGACATCGCCTTCCACTACCCGCCCGAGCTGTTCCAGCTCCTCGTCGACGCCATCCCCCGGTTGTGTCGGTCGAAGAAGGATCTGATGCTCTTCTTCCAGGGCGCCGGGATCGGAGACGACATCCTCCGCGACCACTGGCAGGTCGTGCGGACGAATCCCAAGAGCGTCAATAAGTTCGCGATCACCCGCTCCGTCTTGACCCGGCTCAACGAGCGTGGGGAGAGGGCGCTACGCGAGCGCCGCGAGCTGCTGCGGCGTGTCGTCGATTTCGAGGACTTCTCGACCTGCTGGGAGAAGGAGCGAGCCGCCGTCAAGGGCTACGTCGCCGACATCCGCCGGATCGTCGACGTCAAGGACTCCTTCACCCGCATGCGCCAGGAGAAGGACCGAGAGCGGCAGGCCCACATCGAGCAGCGGGAGGCACAGGCCACCGAGCTACGGAGGAAGAATGCTGCCCGAGAGGCGGCCCGCCAGCGACTTTACGGGCTGTTCAAGGAAGACCTCGATCCCCACCAGCGCGGCCGGGACTTCGAGGCCGTCCTCAACGAGCTTTTCCAGCTCGATGGCATTTCTCTCCGGGAGCCCTTCCGACGCCAGAAGGAGAACGGACAGACGCTGGAGCAGATCGACGGCGTCGTCGAGATCGCCGGCCACCTCTACCTCGTCGAGGTCAAGTGGTACAAGAGGGCCGTCGGCATGCCGGAGGTCCGGGAGTTGGTGGGGAGGCTCTACCTACGCCCCGAGAACAGCGTCCGAGGCATCTTCATCTCCGCCAATGACTTCACCGAGCCGGCCGTCGAGCTCGCCCGGCAAACCGCGTCGAAACGGGTGCTGATCCTGTGCAACCTCGCCGAGATCGTTCAGGTCCTCGAGCGCGAGGAAAGCCTGGGCAGCTTCTTCAAAGACAGGGCCGACCACGCCGTCATGGAGCTGCGAGGCACCGCGTAGCGCTTCACCCCTTCAGTCCCCACCGGGGACCAAGCTCGTCGGACCGGCGAATGGGCCACCGGCGTCGACTCCATCTACTCGTACATGCGTGCAGCCATCAGCACATCGGAAACAATCTTCCACGGCGACAGCTCGGAGAGCTTCTGGCCTGTGTTCTGATAGTAACCTTCCATGTCTTGAATCCAGCCGGCCATCGCTTCGAGGAACGACGCAAGATCCACGTTCTTCCATTCGCTCGGGTTCGCGTCTAGGTCGGCCTTCAGCTCAGCCACGAAGGCTGCGAGATCCTCGCGCGTCTGAACGGCCCTGGCACGTTCGGCTAGCCTCATAGCCCACCTCGTACGCGAATCGAGACGCCCTCGTTGCGTGTTGTGAACTTCCATGCCTCTGCCGCGACTTCCTCGGCGGTTGCCCGAACGGTACGTATCGGAACACCCGCCTGTTGAAAGACAAATAGGCGTCGGTTGTCGAGCGTGAAAGTGAGACCGTTGCGCTCGAACACGCGGATGGGAGGGAAAGGTTCGGGGGATATCGCGCCGCTCCGCAGCCCCTCGATCGTCTCGCGAAGTGTCCCGCCCTCGCTGAAGGTTCGGCCGATGCTGCTCTGGCTAAAACGGATAGAGCCGGGGTCAACCGCCCAGGCTGTTCCCCTTGGGGCCGCTAACTCCACCGTGGGCGCTCGGGGCGAAAGGTATCTGCCCGTCTCGAAGGCCGCCGCAGTATCGACCGTTGCTCGAGCCCACTGCCGCATGTGCTCGTCGGCCGGGCGGTTCGCCCAGGCGTTCCACGCGGCCCCGGTGTCTGCTGGGAGGCCTCGCAGGGAATCCCACACACGCCCGGCGCACTCGCCCGGGTCGCTCACACAGATGAAGCCTTGCTGCCCCAGGTCCGAGAAACCCAGGATGCCCCGCCAAAGCGTGGGCCCGAGGTTGAGTAGGCCCTTTCCGGTTCGGTCAGGCAGCGTGAGCGTCTCCTCGCCCACAAGCTGCCACCAGTATCCGTAATTCTCGACGTTCTGAACGATGAAGGCCGCGTCCTCAGGGCTGGCCCGGCCGAACAAATACGGATCGATCCCGGCCTCCTCGAGCTGCTGGTGTTCCCTGGCCACCATCCAGGGGAGATCCTGCAAACCGAGCGGGTCGTGCCGGTTGACGGGATCGTTGCTCGCGAAGGCCAGGAGGCTCGGACCGTCGACGTATCCCAAGGGATCTTGCTGGAGGAATGTTCCCTCCGAGGGGATTTCGAGGCCGGGGTGCTCGTAAAGCTTGAAGCTTCTTCGAGTTGGGGGCAGCTCGACCCGGATGCGAAGCGGCTCGGGGAGGTCGAGGGCCCAGACGCGAGTTTCCGCGGGGGGTCGCAGGTGGAAACGCGCGTCCGAGCGCGCCTCCGGCGACAGCTGGAAACGATCGCCGGGCGCCTCCTCAAAGAGGGCGAAGGCGACCCGCTCGGCGGCGGCCGGCGGCGCCGCCGGCGGCTCCTGGGCAGCGGCCAAGAGGGTTGCAGGATCGACGTCGAGGTGACGGGCAGAAGGGATCGACGCCGCGGCGGGCGCGGCGGTGGCCACCGCGAGCAGGAGGACCAGGAGGGTTCTTCCTTTAGCCGCCGGCATTTGCCGGCATTCTAGCGGCTGAGGGAGAGCCGGGGTTCAAATCCCTCTTGCTATACCACCCCCTGGCGAAGTTTGAACCGGCAGAGGCAGGCGGACGCCCCCCGGCCGGCTGACGCCCGCCTCTCCCCCTCCCGCCAGATGAGGCCGGCACCGGGGCCTGCCCCCGCCCGGACCCCCGGCCCCCGTGCCGGTTCGCCGGGATCTCCCCCGCCCCCGGGGCCGGACCGGGCCTGGGGCTCCGGGGGGCGATGGGGGTGGCCGGGGCACCGGCCCGGGGTGGGGCGCTTCGTGGGCGAGGCGTTCGTGCCTCCGCCGAGGCCCGCCCCAAGCGGCGGCGTCGGGGCGCGCGTCCGCCTGGCGGCGGACCGGCCGAGGTCCGATAAAGGGCGCCCTTTATCGGACCTCGGCCTCGCCCGCCCCCGCCTTGGGGCAAGCCTTGACATAACGCCCGGGCGCTATGTGCAACTTGGGGTGGGCGAGATCGGGGCGGTTGGAGGGTTCGAGGGTCTCGGGAGGGCGCCCCACCCCGGGCCTAGGGGGCTTCGCCGAGGCGATCGTGGAGGCCCCGTCCGGCCCCTCCCGCCCTGATGCGGCCCGGCCCCGTTGCGCTCCCCCTGGCCTCCCGCCCGCGCCACCGGGCCGACTCCACCTTGATGGCGCCGGCGTCTTCGGACGCTGCGCACGAGCCGGCGCTGGAGCGCCGTCTCGTGCTCGGCCCGCCTCAGCCGCCGGCGCCTCCCCCTCCCGCCCGGCGGCTCCCGGCACAGGCGGCGAAAGACGGAGCGGAGCGGGCGGGGCCGGCCCAGCCGGGGCTCAGAGGTAGCGCTCCATGTCGAGAGCCCCGTGGAAGACGCCGAGGATGGTGACGTCCTGGTGGTCGTCGATCGAGTAGGCGATGCGGTAGTGGCCGTAGAGGAGGATGCGCAGCGGCTCTCCGCTGCGGCTCGTGTGGCGGTAGCCGCGCTCGGGGAAGTCGGCGAGGGACAGGCCCCTCTTGTAGATGCCGTGGACGGTGCGCTGCGCCGCGGCGGGATTGTCGGCGGCGATGTAGTCGTGGATCTCGGAGAGCCAGCGCTCGGCCTCGGCGGTCCAGACTACTTGGCCCACGACTCGATCCTGCGCTTCATCTCCTCGCTGGAGATCGTCCGGCCAGCCTTGGCGTCGGCCAGGCCGCGCTCGATCATCCGCTCGAAGGCGAGCTCGCGCAGGATGTCCTCGTAGGAGCTGTCCTCGGGTAGCTCGTCGACGATCTGGAGGGCGCGCTGCTTGGCGGTGGCAAGCTCGGTCGGCATGGAGGGCTCCTTCTCGGTCGGCTCGATTCTACGGGAGGGAGGGGGCAGGCGCCGGGGCTGAGGCGGGCCGAGCACGGGACGGCGAAGCCGGCCCGTGCGCAGCGTCCGAAGACCCGGCGCCCGAGGCCCCTCCGAGGGGCCGGAGGGAGGGCGGGCGGGGCGGGGTGATCGAGGTCAAGCCGGCCCGGCGGCGCGGGGGTCGGCGAGGGGGAGCGCCGCGGGGCCGGGCCGCATCCGGGGGGCAGGGCACGGACGGGGCCGGCGAGGCGGAGGGCACAGACGCTAGGTCCGGAGGGGGCGCCCCTGGGCGGAGCCGCTTCCCTCTCAGCCGCCACCCTGGAGCCCGGCCCAAGTTGCCACATAACGCCCCGCGTTATGTCAAGCCGCGAGGCCAAGGCGGGGGCGGCCGAGGGCCAGGTCGGAGAATGCGCATTCTCGGACAGCGTAGGACTGCACGGCGCGTGACGGCGGGGGCCGGCGCGCGGCGTGCCCCGCAGCGGCTGGCCCGTGCCCGGAGCGAAGCGCAGGGACGGCCGCCCCCGCCGCCGCTTGGGCCGGGCGTCGCTACGGCACCGAGCGCTCCGGACACCCCGCGCCCCCGTAGCCTGTCCTGAGCACAGCCGAAGGAAGCCGGAGCCACGGACCGTCTCGCCGGCCCGGTCCGTGCCCGGGGGCGGGGGAAATCCTCGATCGGGTGGGCGGGTGGGGAGTGGGGCTCCGGGCGGGGCGAGCGGAGGACACGCCGCCAGGCGGGGCCGCAGCGCCCCGCCCGGAGACCCGGCCTTCTCATCCCTCGGTCGCCTCGGCCTCCACCGCCCGCTCGATCTCAGCGGCGAGCTCGTCCGCCGTCACGGCCCACTCCTCGCAGCGCTCGGCCAGGTGGAGCTCGGCCGCGGTCAAGCTGGTGTGGGGCCGCTCGTCCGCGAGGGCCTCCAGGCACTGGCGGGCGAAGCGCAGCTCCGCCACCGTCGCCTTGAGGCGCGCGGCGAGCCAGCTCCCGGGCGGCGCGTAGAGGCCCAGGTGGTCGAGCAGCTCGTAGAGGACGCGGCCCATCTCGCGGATCGCGTCGGCCACGTCGGGCGGCAGGTGGAGCATCAGGGCCTCGCGAAACGCCGGCCACTGCTCCCAGCTCTCAGGTGTTCGTTGGAGGGGGGAAGTAGACTTATTCTGGTCACTCATGGAGCCTGTTCTCCTTTGAGTGGCAAGGCTCGGCGGGGTGTTGGTAGCACCTCGTCGGGCCGCCTGGTTCATCGTTGCGGGGCGCATCCCCCGCGGTCTTGTCGGCTCACTCCGCGTCGCTCGTCTCCGAGTCACCTCCTCTCTCGTCGTCCTCGCTGTCCTCATCGAGCGCCTCGGCGGCCAGGGCCGAAAGCAGCTCCTCGGCCGGGTCCTCCGCCTCCGCGTCGCCCTCGGGGACGCCGGCGCGGCCCTGCCGCGCGGAGGGGTGCGTCTTCGTGTGCACCTCTTTGAGCTTGCCGATCGAGACCCGGGTGTAGAGCTCGGTCGTCGTCAGGTGCTCGTGGCCGAGCATCTGCTGGATGAAGCGGATGTCGGCTCCGCGCTCCAGCATCAGCGTCGCGCAGGTGTGGCGGAAGATGTGGCACGAGCCGGCCTTGCCGACGCCCGAGGCCTTGACCAGCCGGTGGCAGAGCATCGTCATCCCCTTCAAGGTGAAGGGCCGGCCCCGCTGATTCAAGAAGAGGTGCCCGTCGTCCGGCGGCACCAGGAGCTCGGGGCGCACCTCCTCGAAGTAGCGCTCGATCCACGAGAGCGCCCGCTCGCCGATCGGTACCATGCGGTCCTTGCCCCCCTTGCCGGCCGGATCATCACCGTCCCTCGCTCGAGGTCGACGTCGTAGACCGTGAGCCCCACGATCTCCATCCGCCGCATGCCGGTCGAATAGAGGGTCTCGAGAATCGCCCGGTCCCGTACCCCCAGGGGCTCGCGGATGTCCGGCCGGGCGAGCACCCGCTCGACCTCGGAAAGCGTCAGCACCGCCACCGGCAGCCGCCGCGGCCGGCGCGGCATCTCCAGCTCCGCCGCCGGGTTGTAGAGCAGCACGTTCGAGCGCGCGAGCCACTTCAAGTACATCTTCACCGCCACCAGCTTGTGGCACTGACTCGCCCAGGAGAGCGCCCGCCCGTCGTCGCGGCGGAAGTGGAAGAGCCACTGCCGGTAGCGCTCGATCACCGGCCGCGTCACCTCGACCGGCCGACCGATCCCGCGCTCGGCCGACCAGCGGCAGAATTGCCGGAGGTTGCTCCGGCGATGCCGCACCGTGTGGGGCGAGTAGTGGGCGCTCTCCAGATACGCCAGGTGATCATCGACCAGGGCGGCCAGGCTCATGGGGTCGGCCGGCGGCTCCTCGCCGCGGCGCCGGCGGCTCATCGCTGGCCCCCCTGGCCTACGCTACGGGCCGCCGGTTCTGTGGTCTCCCCGGGATCTGTGGTTTTGGCCTCCACGCCGGCGACGGCCCGCAAGCCCTTGTGCTTCTTGGCCTTGCCCTGATCCGGCTCCCTCCGACCACCCCCCGACCGGGGGCCGACCGGGGGCCGACCGGACCCCGACCGCTCCGCCTCCGGGGCCGACCGACCCTTGCCAGACTCCGACCGCTCGCCGTCGTACCCCAGCCGCTCGCGGAGGGTCGCGACGTCGATCAGCCCCGGAAGAAACGGCCGCCCGTCCTCCCCCTCGCCCCGGTAGACGAGCTCGTAGGCCCAGCCCATGCCCTGCCCCGTCGTGTGGATGACGACGTACTCGAGCTCGACCAGCCGCCGCAGGTGGAGCTTGACCTGGGTCGCCCCCAGCGCCAGCGCCTCGCGCACCGCGCGCGCCCGGAAGCGCACGTCCTCCCGCCCGATCCCCTGCTCGCCCGCCCAGCGCTCGACCAGCCCGTCGAGCGCGCCGAGGAAGCCCCGAGTCTGCGGCGGCAGCTCGTCGAGCGAGCGACCCAGGACCTCGTGAGCCAGGCGGTTCGCCAGCTCGACGTCGGCGAGCTCCACCTCGACGTAGCGGATCTCCCGGGTCTCCTGTCCCATGGGGCGCTCCACCGTCTTCACCTCCCGCTGGTGCTGGTGGAGGAGCGCGATCACGTCGATCAGCGTCAGGTACTTCTCGTGGTCCCGGCGGGTCCGGGTCCGCGTGTCGAGGAAGGTCAGCTCGGTTGCGTAGGAGTTGACCACCTCCAGGGGCTCCAAGAGGCGCTGAGCGTTCCGGTGCACCCGGAGGACCTCCTGGCGCTCCTCCCGGGCGAGGAGGCCTTCGAGGGTCCGCCGCTCCCTCTGGAGGCGGTGGATCGCCCGCGTCTGGCCCCGCTCTTCGTCGACCGAGAGCACGATCGAGCGGTTCTGGAGCTCCTCGTCGAGGTCGATCGCCGTCGTCGTCAAGAGGATCGCGACCGGCCCCTCGACCCGGTACTCGTGGGTGACGAGCCGGCCCGACGAGGGGTCCTTGCCCGTCGAGGCGATCGTCAGCTCGCCTTCCGACTGGAGGAGCTTCAAGGCGTACGAGCCCGCTCCGCCCCTTCCTCCTCGACGATCGCGAGCACCTTGTGCTTCAAGTCCTCCTCGCCCATGTAGAAGAGGCTCTGCCCGGTCATCGCCGAGTAGGAGACCCGCTCCTCCTCGGGCACCAGCGCGAGCACCGCCTCCATGAGCGAGGTCTTGCCCGCCGCCGAGCTCGACGGAGATCGCCGCGAGCGGCCGGGGAGCTTCCTCGACACCGCCACGAGATACCCGACGAGCTTGTTGACCTCCTCCCCCACCACGCCCGAGCGGGCGAAGTCCTCGAGGATGCGCCCCGGCAGATCCTCCGGAGAAGCTCCAGCGCCTCGGCGCGCTCGGCCTCGGTCAGCTCCACCCGCGTCTCCTTCGGCGCCAGCGCCGCCCGGATCGCCTCGTCCTGGAGCTCCTCGAGCTTCAAGAGCACCTGGCCGAGATCCTTCTTGATCCACGCCTCCTTCATCCCCAGCTCGGCCGCCGCCTGCTTGACGAAGCCCGAGCGCTGGCGCGCCGCGTAGAGGTCGAGCGTGTCCACGTGGAAGCCCTCGGCGCCTCGGCGGCCACCAGGAGGTTGACCTTCAAGCTGTCGTAGGAGAGGTTCTTTCCAGGCCCCGCACCCGGTAGCGCCGGTCCCCGAGCAGGATCACCACCTCCTGCTCGGACACCTCGGCCGGGACTCGGCCGCCGGCGCCGGCGGCACCGGAGAGGCCGCGGGCGCCGGCGAGGCTAGCGGCGGCTCCCCCTCCCCGCCGGCGGCTAAAGAAGGAGCCGGGGGCGCCTCGTCCTTCTGGCTCCCTTCTTCAGCCGCTCTTCTTCCGTCGCCGCCGCGGCCGCTCCGGCGCAGTGGCCCCGCGGCGCCGCCTCCTTCGCGGCCTCCACCGCCCGTGCCGCCGCCGTCGCGCCGTGCCCTTGCCGAGCCAGGTCGCGCTGTGGAGCAGGAGCGCCAGGCTCTTCTCGGCCGGCGTCACCTTCAAGGCGTACTCGTTGGCGTCCATCCCGCGGGGAAACTGCACCCGGAAGCACTCGATCCCCTCGGCCAGGAGCCGCTCCGCGAGCTTCGCCGCCGCCGTCTCGCCGGCGGCGTCCCGGTCGTAGGCGATCAAGACCCGCTCCGTCCCGTAGGTCGTGGAAGGCCTCCAGGTGCTCCCGGGTGAAGCCCTCGACGCCGTAGGCACCGGTGACGTTGCGAAAGCCCGCGCACCAGAAGGTCAGCGCGTCGAGCAGCGACTCGCTGAGGATCACCTCCTTCGAGGCCGCGAGCGCCTCCAGGTTCCAGACCCCGCGGTGCGGACCCGGCAGGTAGAGATGGATCGGCATCCGCTTGCCAGGTCGTCGCCGATCTTGCGCCCGTAGACCTCCACCACCCGGCCGCCGCGTCGAAGACCGGCACGACCAGGCTCCCGTTGAAGTGCTCGTGGCCGGTCTCGCGCAGACCCCGAGCGCCTGGAGCCGGTCCCGCAGTCGCGGCCCTCTGCCACTGCCGCTGCGGGATCCGGTAGCCCATCGTCCGGTTCGCGTAGCCCAGGCGGAAGCGCTCGATCGCCTCCCGCGACGACAGGCCGCGCTGCTCCAAGTAGGCCAGGGCCTCCGGCTCTCCAGGAGGGTCCGGTGGTAGAAGTCGATCACCCGCCCGAGAAGCTCCGCGTCCCCCGCCTCGGGCGAAGCCAGGGCGTCGAACTTCATCGCCGCGAGCGCTTGGCGGCGTCTCCGTCAGCGCCTCGTCCGAGGGCGCGTAGTCGCTCCGCAGCAGCTCTACCGCGTGCCGGAAGGACACCCCCTCGAAGCGCATCACCCAATCGATCACCGAGCCGCCCGCCTGGCAGGCGCCGAGGCAGTGCCAGAGGTTCTTGGCCGGCGAGACGACCAGCGACGGCTCCGTGTCGTCGTGGAAGGGGCACAGCCCCACCAGGTCCTGGCCCCGGCGGGTGAGCGCCACCCCCGAGCGGCCCACCAGCTCCGAGAGGTCCACCTCGCGCTTGATCCGCGCCAGCTCCGCCTCCGGCACCCGCGCCATCCGCTATCGCCCTCCCCGGCGTCGGGGGCCGGTCTTCCGGCTCCGGCCCCACTCCCCCTCTCCCGGCGAAGGCTCGGCCACCTCGCACGCCAGCTCGTCCGGCACCGCCTGGAGCACCAGACGGCCCGGCTCCGCCTCCACGTCGATCTTCGCGCCGAGCGGAAACCCCAGGACCGCGAGCCACTGGCCCGACAGGCGGATCAGCGGGTGAAACGACTCCGGCCGGCGGTGGCGCTTCTTCCACTCCGGCGCACAGGGCGAGGTCCCCTCGTACCGACGATAGGAGACGGTGTACTCCTTACGCATGGGCCGCCTCCCGCTCCGGCTCCTCGCACGCCTCGGCGAGCCGTCCCCCGGCCGCCGCGCCTCGGCTGACTCCCCCTCCTCCACCCGCCGCACCACCAGCTCCCCGTCCTCCACCACCTCGACCACCACCCGCGACCCCACCGGGAAGCCCGCCTCCTCCAGCCACCGACCCGCCAGCGGCAGGTACGCCACCTGCCCCAGCTCCGGCCACCGGTGCCACCCCGGCCGGTACAGCCCCGAGATCGTCAGCTTCTGCTCCG
>CAWIQD010000022.1:0-97107 GCA_963837945.1 uncultured Acidobacteriota bacterium | reverse complement strand
CGCGCTGGGCCGCCGCAGCGGCGGTGGCGCTCTTGCGGGCGGCCCGACGCTCTGCGTCACCCGGGCCGACTCGCAGGCCGGAACGGGTTCTCGACCACGACGCCGCGGATTTCCTGCCCGTGGTTGAGGTCCTCGGTGAAGAGACGCTGGCAGCCGCCTCGCACCGCGGCCTCGACGATCAAGGCATCCCAGAGAGCGAGCTGCTGCCGGGTGGCCGTGTCGACCGCGGACAGCACCAGCTCGCGATCGACCGCCACGACCGGGAGGGCGGCAGCTCCCGCACGCCGCCAGGGCCCGGTCGACGGCGAGTGGCGGGTCGAGCTTCCGGGTGACCGTCCAGTAGAACTCCGAAAGCACCTGGGTGGAGACGACGAGCCGGTCGGGAGGCGACCGGAAGAGCTCGACCGCGCGTGCGCGCCGATCCGCCGATCCGTGATCGTAGACGTAGACGGCGACGTTCGTGTCTACGAACGCGGCCATCGGAGCCGCTCTTCGTAGAGGTCCTCGCGTGTCCAGCCTCGCCCCTTGCCGCGAACGCCGGAATCGGAGCCCTCGGCGATCTCCACGAACCGCCGCAGAGCCCGGCGTTCGTCCTCGACGCCTCCGTAGGAGTCCAGAAACGTCCTCACGACCGCGTTGACCGACGTGCCTTGCTCCAGCGCGCGAATCCGCGCCCTCTTCAGGGTCCCTTCGTCGATGGTCAGCGTGAGATTCGCCACGGGATAAGTGTAGCACGGGTCCTGTGCCGTAAGCATTCTGCGCTGGATACCCGATGCAGCGGCCGAGCACCCGAGCTGACCGTGCTCGGCGATGACGTGGTGGAGCCCGACGAAACCATCGTCCTGGCCCTCGAGGCGCCCACCGGCGGCGCGGACAGCCGAACCGTAGCCGCAGTGGGCGCGAAGAGCCCCTTCGATCATCGGCGTCCCTTCCAAACCCGAGCCGCTCGCCGGGCCATGTCTTGCCGCTCCACCTCATCGACGAGCGGGCACCGTCGAGCTCGACAGGTGCCGGCCTGGCGCGCCCCCGGAGCCGTGGTCTCGCTCGCGGCTATACTGCCTGCGATGTCCCTCGACCGACAACTCCTCGATGCCATCCGCTCGGTGCTCGAGCGCCATCCGGAAGTGCGCGTCGCTCTCCTCTTCGGCTCCCGGGCCCGGGGCGCGGCGGGACCGGAGGCCGACCTCGACCTCGCGATCGAGCTGTTCCGTGGCGTGGGGCTCGACCGCCTGGACCTGATGGCGGAGCTCCGCCGGGCCACGGGCCTCGACGCGGACGTCGTGGACATCACGCCGGGCCGGAGCCTCGGCTACCCCCTGCTCAACGCCCTCAACCGGGATGGCCTCGCGATCTACGAGGCCGAGCCCCATGCCGAGGCCGAGTTCCGCACCCGCGCCCTCCTCCAGCTCTCCCTCGACCGCCCCGCGTACGAACGGATGCGCGACGGGTACCTCGATCACCTGGCGACCGAACGGGCGGGAGGCGCCGATGGTTGACGGCGACGTCATCGCGGCGAAGCTCGCCGAGCTGGCCGACCGGGTCGACCGGGTCCGCAGCCATCGCCCCCCGGATGCCCAAGCCCTCGCCGACGACCGGGACGTCCTCGACCTCGTCTGCTTCAACCTGATGCTCGCGGTCCAGGCGTGCACCGACATCGCCAGCCACCTGATCGCGGACGAAGGCTGGCCCCCGGCCAAGGACCTGGCCGATGCCTTCCACCGCCTCCACGACCACGGCGTGATCGCCGAGGCGACCGGCCAGGCCCTGGCCCGGGCCACCGGCCTGAGAAACATCGTCGCCCACGTCTACGCCCAGGCCGACCCCGAGCTCGTCCTCCGCGCCGCCTCCTCGGGCCTGGACGACCTGGAGCGCTTCAGCCGAGAGATCGCGGGCTGGGTCCAGAAGCAGGATCGGCGGTAACGGCCGGCTGCGGGTAAGCCGGACGCCGAGGCGTCGACCTCGTCAATCCCTGACGAAGTACGGAATCGCCGCGAGCGCGACACCGACGATCACGAGAAGAATTGTGTTCGAGATGAAATACGGAACTGCCATGAGGGCGACCCCGCAGAGGAGCGGAACGACGGACTGCTGCTTCTTGCCGTAGACGAAGAAGCCGAGCCCGACTCCGCCGAACAGTACACCCCAAAGAAGCAGCGATGGACTCAACGTTTCCCCTCGTTGCGCCTAACGCCCCGCGATCCGCCGCGAGGCCCGCGCTCGAAGGCTACACCAAGCTGCCCTGCCGCCGACCGGAGGCACTTGACCGACGCCCATTGCTTGTCATACAGTATGACAATGAAGCGCTCGGCAGAGGCCTCCTCCGTCTTGACGCTCCGGATCGATGCCGGCCTTGCCCGGTCCCTCAGCCGTGAGGCGCGGCGCCGGCATACGACCAAGAGTGAGCTGGTCCGAGAGATCCTCGCCTCCGGCCTGGCCGGCGACGAAGGAGTCCCGACGCTCGCCGAGGAGGCCCGCCGCCAATCGCTCCTGGTGGCCGAGCGGCCCTCCGAGCGCGAGACACTCGATCTCTTGGAGCACGCCGCCGACACTCGGGGCTGGGAGTGAAGCGCGGCGCCATCGTGGTCGTGGCGGCGAAGGGCGCCTACACCGGGAAACCCCGCCCGGCTCTGGTCGTCCAATCCGATCTCTTCAACCCCATGCATCGGAGCGTGACGATCTGCCCCATCACCTCGGACTGCGTCGACGCTCCCCTCTTCCGGATTCCCTTGCCGCCGGGCGGGCGCACGGGTCTGCGCGCCGCCTCCCAGGTCATGGTGGACAAGATCATTTCCGTCCCGCGCACGGCGATCGGCGACGAGATCGGCCGCTGCGACGAAGGCGAGCTGGAAGCCACGGAAGACGCCCTGCGCCGCTGGCTCGAGCTCGGCTGATCGGGCGGCGCGGCAGCTCGCTCGCGGCGTTGGATGCCCTGCCTGCCGGCGGTCCACCACCCAGACCCGGCCACCTCGAAGTGCTCGGCACCTTCTCCGGGCCCCTCGAAGTCCTGGCACTTGTCTCGGCTCAGCTCAAGAACATCGATGGCACAAACTCTTCGCTCTCGCTTACGGCCTTCAGGTAAGCGGCGCGGCCCGCAGTACCTTTTCCGCTTCACCGAATGGTGAGGCGCGATCCTTCTTTGGACTCGCGCTCTTCGACCCTCCTGGCTGCCGCCATGCTACGCTCCTTGAAATACTGGAGGAGCTCACCGGCTTCAAGATCCTTGGTCTCTTCGTACATCTGGTCCCGGATTCGCCTTGTCATCTCAACTGTATCGAGCTGCTCAGTCTTCATAGGACGCCACCTCTCGTGGGGAGTAAATCTCCAGCGGCCTGTAGCCGGCTTCGAGGTTTACGGCTGAGTACAGACGAATCTTTTCTAAGCGCACGATGTGCTTAAAGTTCCAGCTTACCAAAACATCCACGCCGGCAACGGTCGCCATCGCGATGTGCAGCAGGTCGTTGCGGGGCGCTTCCGTACCTTGTGTGGGTAGAGGGGAACGGGGTCGGCATATGCTCCGCGGATGAGAGACAAGGATCTGTATAGCAAGATCTTGGGGATCGAGGAGCCGTGGAGAGTCGAGGAGGTGGAACTGGATGCAGGCCGAGGCGAGGTCCGTGTGGTGGTGAAGCATCGCGCCGGGCGACTGGCGTGTCCTGAGTGCGGCAGGCCGTGCTTCCTCCCCGGATGGGTGTCGATGAGGTTTCCTTCCAGAAGCACCACGAGTACGTCACCGTGGTCCACGATCCCACCCGGGGCGTCGTCATCCACGTGGCAGACGGCCGGGATCGAGAGTGCCTGGACTCTTTCTACAGGGACTTCCCCGAGGAGGCACGGACGGCGGTCGAATCGGTGACGATGGACATGTGGGCCGCCTACATCGCCTCGACCGAGGACTTCATTCCCGGCGCCGAAGGCAAGATCGCCTTCGACAAGTTCCACGTCGCCCAGCACCTGGGCAAGGCGGTCGACCAGGTGCGGCGGCAAGAGAACAAGGCGCTGCTCGCCGAGGGCGACGAGCGGCTCAAGGGCACGAAGTACCTCTGGCTGAGCCACCCCGACCACTTCCAGGAGGAACGCTGGACGGCCTTCGAGCCGTTGCGCACGAGCACGTTGCGCACCGCCCGCGCCTGGGCGATCAAGACGGTGGCGATGACGCTTTGGCACTATCGCCGCCGGGCCTGGGCGAGGAAGGCCTGGCTGCGTTGGTACTCCTGGGCGATTCGCTCTCGCCTGGAGCCTGTCAAACGGGTCGCACGCATGGTCAAGCGTCACCTCGAAGGCATCCTTACTGCCGTCGTCCTCGGCATCACCAACGCCCGGGCCGAAGGCCTCAACGCCAAGATCCAGTGGATCAAGGCAACCGCCCACGGCTTCCGCAACCGTGACCGCTTCCGCAATGCCATCTACTTCCATTGTGGCGGTCTCGACCTGTATCCAGCGACGCTTACGCGATGACTACCCACACAACTTACGGTAGAGCCAACAAAGAGCCGCTCAGCCTGGGCGCCGGAGGCGGTCGAATCGCATGCCTCAAGTTGCCCCAACGCTGAAAGGGCCTCGTTTCGCTCTTCCTCCCTCACGTTGAAGTCTCGCTGCACCTAACACCCGGATCAGCTGCGAGGGCGGCGCAGCCGGCCTTGCAGCGGCGCCGACCTCGTCAGCTGCATCCGGTTGTTGGGCGGCCTCTTCTGGCATTCACGCATAGCGTAGCCTGCGCGCGAACCGTATGGTTGAGGCGTCACTTCACGCGACCGCCGAAGTAGAGGTACCACCCCCACATTGGCTCAAGTGGGAATGCAGCGAAGCGAGCCTTGTGAGATTCAACTCCCTTCTCGAGTATCGTCGCTTGGGATGTGCTGCTGATGAGCGTGCAGCCGTCGGCCTTCTTCATCTTCTCGATGTCTTTCATCGTGTCGATGTCGAAGAGCAGCCGCCTCGTCGTAGCAGTGTCGTTCTTCTGCTTCGCCGCAATGTACTTCGACATCGCACTCTGGGTCACACAGACCGCGATCTGCTCAGGGTACTTCGCTCGGTCCAGTTGGTAAGTGGCACCGATGACTGGGAACGAGTCGGCTGCGGCTACCGGACCCACGACCATGATTAGAACAAGGGCTCGAGCAAGTGTCTTCAACATGGTACCTCCCGATCTGAGACGGCCAGAATTGGCTCCTGCTCCGCGTCTCATGGTCCGCCCAACGGTAAAGCGCTTCACCGGCGGCGCCAGCCGACCGGTGCAAGCGGGGGTTCGGCGGCTTCACAGATTTCAACTCCACCATCTCCAGAAATATCCCCTGCGGCCCGCTGCCTACTGCCGTCGGAAGTCATTGATGTCGAAGGAATCCTCCTGAGTTGGCGGCTCTCGACTGAGAGGCCGAAGAACTACAACCAAGAGTGTGGCCAGAGGGCCCAGAAACAGGCTGAGCGCCCACCATGTGGCCCCACTACGCCCCTTGCATTGTGCCAGTCCAGCGTTGATGAACGTCAGCGTCCACCACCAGATCCTGAAGTCTACGTTCAAGCTGTCACTCATGGTATACGGACCCAGGCCACGGCTACGCTCCCACGCAGTGTCGCCGAACCATTGTGTGAGCAGCGGCTCACTTCTGCCAACCTGGCCACTCGGGCCGTCTAGTCGCGGCTCCGTTCACCTTTCGGTCCTCGGCGTATGCTTCGCTGGAGTAGGAGCTTAGCTTCTCGTCGTCTCGCAGGTCAAGGTCGCGTGATCAGGCTGCCGGCGGCGCGGGGTAACAGCCGGGTGCAAGTACGGGCTCCTCAAGAATGCGGCTTCGGCGCGCAGCCTATCTGCGGCACTCGCTGATCTCTGCCGGCGAGCGGCGGCCCTGAGTCCAGCCCACATGGCGAGCCCGCGGGGGCAGCGGCAATCTGTGTGCCACAGCAGCCCGGGCTGGCAGCCTATCCAGCAGTCTGGTCGGAGGCCGCGTGCCACAGACGGGTTTACAGAGAGGTGAGGAGCTTGTGGCGCGGAGCCGCAATGCTTGAGGAGGCTCTTGACTTCTGTCGCCCTGTGGCGTAAGATTGGCGTAGATCGAACGAACCGGAGAGAGGAGGTCTACGACAGGAACCCAGCTCGCGACCCAACGACACGTCCTCGTAGCCCGCGATCCGGCCGGCGGATGAAGCCGGCGGCCGGACGCCAACGATCGACCAGGCCACGAAGCGGGCACGGCGTGGGTAGCAGCCCACCACCGTGCCCTGGCCGACACATGGAGACAGCCATGAGCCAGCGTGATTCGAAGTGTAGCAACCCCAACGCCTTTTCCGAGGACTTCCTCGGCGAGATCGCCCGGCGCGAGCCGGCGCCGGCGACGCCGGAGGCCGACCTCGCCGGGCCGTGGCGGGTGACGGCGCTCTACGGGGCCGGCGACGAGCCCCGCTGGGGGTGCATCGCCGCCGGCGAGCGCGAGCCTCACCTGATCCTCCAGGCGCCGGACCTCGCCTACCTCGCGGCGGCGGCCCTGGCAGTCGCCGAGCGGCCTCCCGGCTTCCGCTTCCAGGACGGCGCCGACCGGCGGCTCCACCTGCTCCTCCAGGGGCACCCGGTAGGGACGTCCCTCTACCGGGGCGACACCCTTCCCCTCCACCTCTCCGGCCTCGCGGACCTCCGGGTCCAGCCGCTCGCCTTCGCCCACTACCTGCTCTCGGTGCCGGACGAGACGCTCCGGCGAAGCGGCCGGATCCTGATGCAGCTCCTGCGGGAGGTGGGGCGATGATTGGCGGCGAGGCGACGCCCACCGCACCGGCCGCCCGGCCGATCCTCGAGACCGCATTCCGCGAGACGTTCCTCTGGTGCTTCACCGAGCCCGAGCACGTGGAGCTCCTCCGCCGGCTGGGCGCCGTGCTCTACGACGTTGCCATGGCGAGCCCCTACTGGGACTGGGGGGCGAGCCACGGGCTTGCCGCGCCCCGGGGCGACGCCACCGCCGCGGCGGCCGATCTCGCGGATCTTGCCGGCTACCTCCAGCGGATCGCCGAGCAGCCGGCGGAGCTGGGGGTCGCTCGCGAGGACCTCTCGGTCTGCCGCGCAGCCGCCGGCTGGGCGGAGGCGGTGCAGCGGCTGGTGGCGGAGATGCGGGAGGCGCTCGCGGAAGGCGAAGACGGGGAGTAGGTGCAGCGGGGCGGGGTCGAGGAGCTCGGCAGGCTGTCGCGATGACTCGGCCCCGCCTCGCGCTCTGGTCCGTCGATGAGCGGGTGGGATGATCTCCCCATGATCACGAGGGCCGACAGGAGGCGACGTGTCGTGCTTCCTCATGCCAAGCCGGGCGAGGGTGTACGACGTGCAGGAGCAGGGCGATGGGCGCTACCTGCTCGTGCGCGTGGAGCGGCCCGAGCCTCGGCCGCCCATGAGCCGCGCGGAGTGCCTCCGTGCCATGGACGATCATCCCCTCCGGCTGGAAATGAGCTGGGAAGAGCTGCGTCGCCGCACTCGCGAGCCGTGATGCTCCTCGACCCGAGCGGGCTGATCGATAAGGCCAATCCCGCGTCGGTGGGGCTTGGTGCCTGCCGTGAGGTTCGGCCGGCCGAGGCGGAGCTCGGCCGCTTCATGCGGGGTCGGGCTCCGGGCCGGCCGAGGCGGAGCTCGGCCGCTTCATGCGGGGTCGGGCTCCGGGCCGGCCGAGGCGGAGCTCGGCCGCTTCATGCGGGGTCGGGCTCCGGGCCGGCCGAGGCGAGCCGGCCGCTTCATGCGGGGTCGGCGGGCTCGGTCAGTCGACGTCGCGGGGCTGGAGGACGAGGTCGATGCCGGCGAGGATCTCTTTGAGCCGCGCCGAGCCCAGCGCGCCGATCCTCTCTACCAGGTCCGTCTTGTCCACGGTGAAGAGCTGGGTGACGTTGACCACGCTCCGCTTGGGGAGGTCCGCTTCGCGCTCGTCCAGAAGCACGTTGCCCGGCGCCGAGGCTCGGGCCAGCCTGGAGGTCAGGGCGCAGACGACGACCGTCTGGAGCTTGCTTCGATTGAACAGGTCGTTCTGGACGACCACGTGAGGATGAAGCAGCCCCGGCCCCGAGCCCGAGGGCGCACCGAGATCGACCCAGTAGACCTCGCCCTGGCGGATCACCACTCGCCCTTCACGAGCCCCCGGTGGTGGGCGCGGCGAAGCTCCTTCTCTTCCCGGCCGCTTGGCTCTACGACCTCCTCGCCGTACGCGCGGTCGAGGCGCTCGAGGATCTGCCGGTTCTCGAGCCGGGAGAGGTACTCCTCCGCCGCCCGGGCGAGGATTCGGCTCCTCGGCTCGTGGAGCTCGCTGGGCGACCGCGTCGACGCGCCGGAGGAGATCCTCGTCGAGGGAGATGGCGGTCTTGGTGGTAGCCATGGTGATATCTCTCTTCATACCGATGGTACTCCGAGGATCACCGAGAGGCAATACCGAAAGGCGGAGGGCCGAGGGGTGGTCGGCGTCGGGGCGTTGGGTGCCTGCCGCGAGGTTCGGCCGGCCGAGGCAGAGCTCGGCCGCTTCACGCGGAGTCGGACCCCGGGCCGGGGCCACCCGCTACGGAGGCCGGCGCCTCAGAGTCCTACCCCGGCCTCATTCGACCGGCGGGATCGGCGGGTCCGGCAGCAGCAGCCGCCGGTGCGGCGGCAGGTGGCGGCGGTCGAAGAGATCGGCGTGCGCACCCTCCCGCCCGCGCCGCACCAGCCGCCCCGACTCGTCCTGGATCCAGCGCGCCTCCACGTCCTCCGGCGCTCCGACCTCGAGCGGCGGCCGCGCCCGCGCCGCCCGGTCCATGAGCTCGCGCCAGATCGGCACCGCCGCCGCCCCGCCGGTCAGCCCGAGGGGCGTGTCGTCGTCCACCCCCACCCAGACCGCCGCCACCACCGAACCGGCCCCGCCCACGAACCAGGCGTCCCGGAGGTCCGACGAGCTCCCCGTCTTGCCCCAGGCCTCGAGCCCGTCGAGCACCGCCGCCCGGCCGGTGCCGCGGGCGACCGCGTCGGCCAGGAGGTCCCGCACCAGGTAGGCCGCGGCGGGCGAGCTCACCCGCTCCGCCTCGCCGTCGAAGCGCGCGAGCCGCGCGCCGTCCGGCCGCGCCACCGAGATCACCGGCAGCGGCCGGAGCGCCAGCCCCAGGGTGTCGAACGCCGTGAACGCTCCGGCGAGCTCCAGGGGGCGGGTGCCGAGGGCGCCGAGCACGAAGGCCGGCGGCGGGTCGGCGGGGATCTCGAGGCCGGCGTGGCGGAGCGTCTCGGCGGTCTCGGCGAAGCCGCACCAGCGGGCGATCCGCACGAAGGGCACGTTGAGCGAGTGGACCAGGGCCTCGCGCACGCTCACCGGGCCGCGGAAGCGGCGGCCCAGGTTCTCGGGCGCCCAGGGCCCCCCGGGCAGCTCCACCTCGACCGGCTCGTCGAGCACGCGGCGCGCCGGGAAGAGCGGCTCGCGCCGCCCGCAGTCGTCGAAGGCCTGGAGCAGCACCAGCGGCTTGAGCGCCGAGCCGGTCTGGCGCGCGGCCTGGCGGGCGCGGTCGAAGGCGTCCTGCCGGTCGCGCGGGTCGCCGCCGACGTAGGCGAGGACCGTCCCCAGGGTCCCGTCCACGGCCACCAGGGCCGCCGACAGCGGGCGGCCGGCGAGGCGTGGCTCCTCGCGCCGCAGCCGGTCGAGCCCGGAGGCGACCGCCGCCTCGGCCCACTCCTGGAGCAGCGGGTCGATGCCGGTCTGGACGAGCACCCCCCGCCCGCGCCCGAGGCGGCTCGGCGCGGCCCGGGCCACCGTCGCCCGGACCCAGCCGAGGAAGCGCCGGCCGGCCGGCGGCGCGGGTGCCCGCAGGTGGAGGCGCGGCAGCCCGCGGGAGACCTCCCGGTCGATCGTCTCCCGGTCCGCCCAGCCCAGGTCCCGCAGCCGCGAGAGGACCCAGCGCTGGCGCTCCCGCGCCGCCTCCGGGTGGCGGATGGGCGACAGGCGGTTCGGGCCCTGGATCATCGCGGCGAAGAGCGCGGCCTGCCCGAGGTCGAGGTCGCGGGCGTCCTTGTCGAAGAAAGCCCGGGCGGCCGTGCCCAGGCCGTAGATCGCCAGGCCGTCGACGTGTCCGAAGTAGACGTGGTTCAAGTAGCTCTGGAGGATCTCCCGCTTGTCGTACTCGGCCTCCAGGGCGAGGGCGCGGACCGCCTCGGAGACCTTGCGCCCGACCGTGCGCCGGGGCGAGAGGTCGCGCATCTTGACCAGCTGCTGGGTGAGGGTCGAGCCGCCCTGGGCCACCCCGCCCGAGAGGACGTTGGCGAGGAGCGCCCGGGCGAGCGCGATCGCATCGACCCCGGCGTGGTCGAAGAAGCGGTGGTCCTCGGCCGCGAGCACCGGACGCCAGACCCGCTCCGGCAGCTCGTCGAGCTCCACGAGGACCCGCGGCGCGCGGTCGCCGGCGAGCGACTCGGAGAGCACCTCCGGCTCGATCCAGGGCTCCGATCCGCCGTCCGCCGCGTCGCCCGCCAGGGGTTCGCGGTCGGGGCCGACGAAGCTCTCGATCCGGCCCGAGGCCCCGCCGAGGACCAGGCCGTAGAGCGCGGCCGGCCAGCTCCGGCCGGCCAGGGTCTGCGGCCGGCGGAAGATCCAGAACAGGTCGCGCCCCCAGAAGTACTCGCCCGGCGCCTCGGGCATCCGGTGCACCCGCCGGTAGCCCAACCGCTCGAGGCGCTCGGGCAGCGCCGCGCCGGTCACCGTCGTGCCAGGAGCGATCGGGAAGGGTGCCGAGACGACGCGGGTCTCGTTGCGGCCCAGCTCGTCGGCGAGGCCCGCGGCGCGGACCGCGCCGGGGACGATTGCCAGAAGCGCGAGGAGGGCGGCGAGGGCGGTGCGGCGACGAAGCATGAGAGAGTGGACGGGCGGGGTTACCAGCCGGTACGAGCTGTGCATCGCCGCGGTTTCACCATGAGCTTCGAGCACTCGCCGACCCGCCCCGCCCGCCGGGGCCCGACCGACCCTTCCGCCTACCCGGTCCCGGGCGTGCCGCCGGGGGCCGCGGCTCCGCTGCCGCCTGTCGGGCCTCCCCGGCGCCCGCGCGCCAAGCGGTCGGAAGGCTGTGGAGCTTCCAGCGGCGACGGCCGCGGCTGGCGCCGCGCGCTCGGCCTGGCCGGCCTGGCCGCCGGCGGCGCGGCCGCCCTGGTCGCGCTCCGACGGCTCGGCCGCGACACGCCCCCCCTCTACCGGAGCCTCCGCGCGACGCCGCGCGAGCTCTCCTGGTCGGGCTTCCGGGTGGTGAGCTACACGGCGGGTCCCGAGGACGCCGCACCGGTCGTCCTGGTCCACGGCATCCACGCCGCCGCCTCGGCCTGGGAGATGCGCGAGCTGTTCTCCCGGCTGGCGGAAGGCGGCCACCGAGTGATCGCCTACGACCTGCTGGGCTTCGGCGCCTCCGACCGGCCCGACGTCGACTACGACGCGGACCTCTACCAGGACCTGCTGCGGAGCGTCCTCGACGAGCTCGCCGGCGCGCCGGCCGACGTCGTCGCCTCCTCGCTCTCGGCGGCCCACGCCCTCGGGCTCGCCGCCGCCGAGCCGGAGCGCTTCCGCTCCCTCACCCTGATCAATCCGACCGGCCTGCTGACCCAGGCGGAGAGCCAGCGCTCCCGCGGACGCTGGCTCCAGGCGGCGCTCCGCGCGCCCTGGCTGGGCGAGGCCCTGTTCAACCTCCTGGTCTCCCGGCCGTCGCTTCGCCACTTCACGGGCAAGCTCTACGGCGACGGCGCCGACCCGCTCGCCGCCGAGGTGGCGGCCCAGGGCTACGCGACGGCCCACCAGCCGGGCGCCCGCTACGCCCCCGCGGCCTTCCTCGGCGACGCGCTCGCGGCCAACGTCTACATGGCGCTGCGCACCCTCGAGGTCCCGGCGCTCGCGGTCTGGAGCCGCTCCGGGCTTCAGAGGACGGAGCGCGAGAGCGACGCCTTCGCCGGCGTCGCGCCGGGCGTCGGGCAGGTCTGGATCGAGGACTCGGGCGCGCTGCCCCACGAGGAGCGGCCGGCGGAGGTGGTCGAGCGCCTGGAGGGGTGGTGGCAGACGCTCGGGTAGGCGGGCGGCGGGCGAAGCCCCGTCAGCGATACGTCCCCGCGATCGTCCTCGCCCGCAGGTCGGGGTTCGTCATCTCGACCTTGACCCGCCGCCAGGTCTCCTCCGGCAGGTCCTTCGAGTAATAGGTCAGCAGGTACTGGTTGCGCAGCTCCCGGCCGATCTCCCGGTAGACCAGCGACAGGTCCTCGTCCGCCCGCACCATGTAGACCTGCCCACCGACCTCGTCGGCCAGGCGCCGGACGCGGCCGAGGAACCGCCGCACCCCGAGCCCCTTGCCGCCGGTGCGCACGATCTCGTTGTTGGTCAGGATGAAGTAGACCGGCACTCCGACCCGGCGGGCGAAGCGCAGCGCCGTCGTGTAGGAGAAGTCCTCGTCCTCGTCGGCGCCGTCGGTGTAGACGATCACCGCCTTTTTGCCCGGCGCGCCCTGGAGCTCGACCAGGGAGTAGACGACCGAGGCCCAGATGGCGGTCTGCCCGTCGGCCTTCAGGCCGTCGATCGCCCGCATCAGCGCGCCCGCGTCCGAGGTCGTGGTCTGGGCCAGGGTCGGCTCGCCGCCGAAGCCGACCACGAACGCCCGGTCGTTCGGCTGGAGCGACTTGCGCACGAACTCGTCCGCCGCCTGGCCGACCGAGGGCAGCTTGACGAACATCGAGGCCGAGGAGTCGATCGCCAGGCCGACCGCCAGCGGCAGGCTCTTCGAGTCGCTGAAGGTAGCGACCTTCTGCGGCACGCCTTCCTCGAGCACCCGGAAGTCGTCCGGCCCGAGGCCGGAGACCGGCCGGCCCTTGCGGTCGGTCACCACCACGTACATCTCCACCAGGTTGACGTCGAGCCGCTCGCCGGTGCCCTTCTCGTTGAGGAAGACCACGTCCTCGGTGGTGGCCCCGTCCTCGAGGCGCGCGACCACCCGCACGAAGCCCTGCGGCGAGTCCGCCGGCACCACGAGGCGCTGGCGCCACGGCGGGGCGAAGCGGCTCGCGGCGAGCGAGGTGTTCCAGTAGAAGTCCACCCGCTCGACGGGCGAGTCGGGCGGGACTTCGATCTCGGCCGCGACCTCGACCGGCCCGGTGAGCGGCGCGCCCGGGCCGCCGGCCGACGCCTTGGGCTCGACGATCCGCACCCGGAAGGCGCCGCCGCCCTGGTTGACCACCAGGGTGTCGCGCCCCAGCTCGTCGCCGCCCTCGCCGTAGGCGACCGCCTCGACCCGCCGGCTCCTCGGGAGGTCGCCGAAGTCGAGCATCGCCCGGAAGGGAGGCGCGGCCCGCACCGCGGCCCGCTTGCCGTCGAGGAGGAAATCGACCCGGCGCACGCGCGCGTCGGAGACCACGGCCTGGATCTCGGTCCGCCCCATCACGAACGGCTCCTGGGGCGCCAGCAGGTGCACCGGCTGCGGCGACGGCAACAGGTCGAGGTCCGCCGTCGCGTCCGCCTCCGGGGTCTCGGGGGCGGTCTCGAGGTAGGTGGCGACGGCGGTTCCCCAGCGCTGGTCGGAGAGGTCCTCGACCACCACCGCGATCCGGGTCTCCGCCCCGGCGGGCAACGTCACCGGCATGCGGTAGAGGCCGGCCTCGGGCAGGGCGTCGCCCGCCAGGTCGCGGTGGAAGACGAGGGGCGCCTGGTCCTCGCGCTCGACGCCCACGGTCGCCCGCAGGCGGTCGCCGGGCGGGGGCGCGGCCTCGTCGGCGCCGCCGCCCAGGCGCAGCGTCAGCCGTCCCTCGCCCAGCCCCGAAGGCGCGGTCTCGAAGGCCGCCTCGACCGGCAGCTCGCCCGGTGCGACGAGCTCGCCGTCGAGGAGCTGGCGCGCGCGCACCGCGGCGACCGCCTCCGGCGTCTCGGTCGCCACCCAGGTCCGCGCGTGGACGGTGTAGCGGTCGGCGTGCCGCACGCCGGCGGCCAGCCGCACCTCGACCGGCTGCGGGTCGCCGCCGGGCACCTGGACGGCCAGGCGCTGCCGATGGCCGAGGCGCCCGGCCAGGTCGCCGACCTGGAGCAGATCGGTCACCAGCTCGCCGCCGGTCGCTGCGGCGAGCGAGGCGAGGGCGTCCCGGCCGGCGGTCACCGGCGGCAGGCCGGTCTCCTTCTCCTCGGCCTCCTTGCGGTGGCCGAGGTGGGGGGTGATCAGCGCCGGGCGGCCGGGCTGGTTGCCGCCGCTCGGAATGGAGCCGGCGGGGGGCAGCGTGTCGTGGATCGAGGGTGCAGGCCCTTTCGGGGTCGGCACGAAGCCGCCCCCCTCGCCCCCGGGCAGGAACGGGTAGGTGAGCCAGCCGTAGGCCGCGAGCACCTTGGCGAGCTCCCCGCTCGACGGCAGGACGACCGGCCGCGGCAGGCGGTCGGCCCGGGCGTCAAGGCCGTAGGCCTGGAGGGCCGCGCGGTAGAAGACGAGGGGATCCTCGTCGAACCCGCCGGTCACCAGGAGCAGCGCGCCCGCCGGCGCCGCGGCGTCCACCGGCCCCTGGTCGGCCGCCCACGCGATCAGGCGCTGGCGGTCTTGCCGCAGGAGGTCCGCCTCGCGCTCGAGCGCCTCGCGGGTGACCTCGTCGATCCGGTCCTCGACCTCCGGCGCCAGGCGGTGTCCCGGCCGGCTGCGGCCGGTCTCGGGCGTGCCGGCGAGGCCCTGGAGCTCCTCGAGGTAGTCCCGGCGGACCTCGACCAGGGCGTCCCGGCCGCCGTAGCGGACCCCGACGCCGGCGAGCGCCTGCGCGACCACCTCGGGGTCCTTGCTCGCCGGGAGCAGAGTGCGGGCGCGGTCGTCGGCGACCACCAGCTCGACCGGCGCCACGCCGGCCAGGATCGCGCCCCGCTCCGAGAGGGCGGAGGCCGCTGCCAGCACGTCTTTCGAAGCGAGCAGCGGCAGGTCGAAGTAGATCGCGAGCCGGCCCGGAGCGCCGCTTCCCACGGCGGTCACCGCGGCCGGGGCACCCGCCACCCGGACCTCGAGGTCGCCGGCCGGGAGGCCCCGGGCCGGCTTGCCGTCCGGATCGGTGACCTCGACCGAGAGCTCTGCCCGCGCCGGGGGCGCCGTCGTCGCGGCGTCCGCGGGCGAAGCCGTCCGCTCGGCCGGCGGCTGGCCCGGGGCGGGCGCGGCGGCGGCGAGGCAGAGGAGGAGCGCGCAGAGAGGTAGCGGGTTACGGGGACGGCGGCTCATCGGGAGTGCGGGATACGGCTCGGGGAGACGGCGTGGCTCCGGGGGTGAGATCGTGACCAGGGCGACGGCGGCGCTGCGTCGGGAACCATTCTTCCACGGATCGCCCGCGGCCCTTCACGCCCCGGTCCGCAGGACCTCGGGATCGAGGCCGCGCAGCCGCTCGAGCCGGGGCTCGGGGTGCGGGAACACCCCGGGGCGCAGGCGGTCGAGCATCCGGAGCGTCCAGGGGACCAGGCCCCATCCGGCGGCCACCAGCCGACGGCCGGGCGCCGTGTAGACCGCGCGCGCCAGGCGCCGCCGGCGATCGAGCTGGGCGAGGAGCGGATCGGCGAGCAGGCGCTCGTGGTAGCTCCGGAAGCTGAAGTCGTCGCGCGCGAAGGCGTCCGCCACCGCCGCCGCCGCCACCCGCCCGTGGGCCAGCGCGAACGAGATGCCCTCGCCGAGGAGCGGGTCGACCCCGGCGGCGTCGCCGGCGAGGAGCACGCCCTCCGTGGCGAGCCGCGTACCGGGCTCGAACCACTGGAGAGGATGGCCCTCCAGGCGGAGCTCCGCCAGCCGCCGGCCGCGTCGTGCGAGCGACGTCGCCAGGATCGCCTTGAGCGCCGCCTCGGGCCCGCCCGCGGCGACCCGGCTGTCGAACACGCCCCGGTTCATCATCGGCCGGCCGTCGACCAGGCTGGGGAAGTCCCAGTAGTAGCCGCGGAGCCCCGCGGCGAGCGGCGTGAAGTCGAAGACCGCGACCCCGCGCCAGCCCCCGGGGCCCGCGCCTCCGTCCGGCCGCTCCGGGGTGAGCACCTCGAGCAGGCGGGCCTGCCGCGCGCCGGAGCGCCAGCCGAGGCTGCGCCGGACCGCGCTCTTCGAGCCGTCGGCGCCGACCACCACCCGGGCGCGGTAGACCCCGCGCTCGGTGAGCACGCGGACGCCTCCGGCCACGCGCTCGACCCCGATCACCGTCTCGTCCTCGCGCAGCTCGATCCCCTCCGCGCGGGCACGGCCGGCGAGCCAGGCGTCGAGCTCGCGCCGCCGGGTGACCCGGAAGACCGGGTCGCCGTGGAGGCCGTAGCCCCGGTCGCCGAAGACCAGGCGCAGCTCGGTGATGGGCACGTGCACCGGTCCGGAGGGGCCGCCCAGCTCCAGTCCGAGCCCGGCGAGGACCTGCTCGCCGAAGCGGGTCACTCCCCCGCCGCAAAGCTTGTCCCGCGGGTGGGTCGCGCGCTCGAGGACCACCATCCGCCCGCGCCAGCGGGGATCGGAGCGCACCAGGTGGAGGGCCGCCGACGCGCCGGCCGGGCCGGAGCCGACGATGACCAGGTCGACCGTCTCGGAGGGATTCATCGCGGCGGAAAAGCCTATCCCAGAGCCGCCCGGCGTGACGAGGCCCGAAGCGCGCGGGCGGGCCGCCGAGTTGTCGCAAACGGTCTCTTGATGTAACCTGCCTCTAAGAAGATGTTGAGCTCGGCGGATCGAGTCGCGCCCGCTCCGGTCCATCCCACTCTCTCCCTGTTGAAGGAGGATTCGATGAGACGCATTCTCTCCGTATTGGTGCCGGTCCTGGCCGTCGCCGCGCTGCTCCCGGGCTCGGCCTTCGCCGGCAGCTTCCTGATCGAGGCCCAGGGCCACATCCCCTCCGACCTCGCCGGCCGCGTGAGCGCCGCCGGCGGCACCCTCCAGCGGGTGCTCCCCGAGGTCGGCTACGCCGTCGCCACCTCGAGCGACCCCGCTTTCGCCGCCCGGCTCGGCGGCCAGCACGGCATCCGCAGCGTCACCCAGGACGTCGCAGTCCAGTGGGCGCCCGATCCGTCCGGCCTGAGCGGACCGGTCGAGGCGGCCCCCGCCGCCACGCCGGCGGTCGATCCGACCACCGCCTTCTTCTACGCCTGCCAGTGGAACATGCGCAACATCGACGCGCCCGGCGCCTGGGCCCTCGGCGAGTTCGGGGATCCCGACGTCAAGGTCGCGGTGCTCGACACCGGGGTCGACCCGACGCACAACGACCTGGCCGGCCGGGTGGACGTCGGCGAGAGCGCGAGCGCCCTGTCGGCCGGCAGCTCGCCCTGCGGCGCCGTCGACGAGACCACCTTCCTCGACTTCGCCTTCCACGGCACCTTCGTCTCCAGCACCATCACCTCGAACGGCCTGGGGATCGCGGCGGTCGCACCCGACGCCCGGGTGGTGGCGGTCAAGGTCCTCAACTGCACGGGCTCGGGCAGCTTCGGCGACATCATCACCGGGCTCCTCTACGCCGCGAGCCTCGACGACGTCCACGTCGTCAACATGAGCCTCGGCGTGCCCGGCGGCATTCCGAAGAACCTGCCCGGCGCCGGCCAGCTGATCGCGGCCCTCAACAAGACGGTGAACTACGTCGAGAGCCAGGGCAAGCTGGTGGTCTCGGCCTCGGGCAACGACGGCCTCGACATGCAGCACTCGGGCAACGCCGCCTTCGTGCCCGCCGAGTCGGGCAGCGGCATCGCGGTGTACGCCACGGCCTGGAACGACCTGCTGGCGACGTACTCGAACTACGGGGTCTCCGGCACCTGGGTGGGCGCGCCGGGCGGCGACGGGCCGGACCCGACCCCGCCCCTGCCGGGTTGCGTCGTCAGCCCCTCGAGCCAGGGCCTGGTGTTCGGCGCCTGCTCGACCTTCGCGGGCTTCGGCTGCGGTCCGAACAGCTACCTGATCGGCGCCGGCACCAGCTTCGCCACCCCGATCGTCTCGGGGGTGGCGGCGCTCATCGACGGCCAGGCCGGCGGCTCGCTCAACGGCCACCAGCTCAAGGCCCGGCTGGCGCAGTCGGCCGACGACCTGGGCGCTCCGGGCACCGACCTGCTCTACAGCCACGGGCGGGTCAACGCCCGCAAGGCCGTCGAGTAGACCGCCCGCGGCCTCCCACGCCGTGCCGACCGAGGGTGCGGGGCCTCGCCGAACCCGGCCAGGCCCCGCACCTTCGTCACCTCTCTCCCCCGCCGGGACGCCAGCCGGGGCGTTCGGCCCTCACTCGGCCGCGCGCAGCGCGACCGTGGTCGTGAGCTTGCCCCCCTTGAGGCTGTCGTAGGTCACCTTCACCGGGCCGTCGCCGTGGACGAGGAAGAAGAGGCGGCGGGTCGAGAAGGCCTCGACGCCGGGCACCATCAGGCGCTCCGGCCGGTGCTCCTGGAGCGAGACCTTGTCGAGCCACGGATCCTCGACCAGGCCGCTCGCCACCACCTGGGCGCCCGCGACCGTCGCGACGTCCGGGCGGTGGAGCTTGTTCTTCTGGGCGATGACCGTCATCGACGGGATGCCCCGCTCGTTGACCACCGGCAGCTCGATCCGCCACAGACCCTTGTCGAGGCGCGTCACCTGCGGCTCGCCGAAAGAGAGCTTGGGGAGCTGGCGGGCGTGGTAGAGGACGAAGGCGTTGTTCCTGTGGATCTCCTCCTCGAGGGCCCAGCCCTCGGGGATGCGGCCCACGTCCTGGCGGTAGCCGCCGACCTCCACCTCGCCGTACTGCGGGTGCTGGACGGGGTGCCAGTCGACGAACTGGCGGCCGAGGGTGAGCAGGTCGTTGAACTTCATCTCCTCTTCGTCGCTCACCTTGCCGTCGCCGTCGAAGTCCGCCGGCACGTCATAGAGCTCGTTGGTCAGGGCGATCGCGCCGGCGATGTTGTAGAAGTGGTCGGTCGTGTCGCCGAACGTCGTGTAGAGGTCCTTCCAGGTGACGTAGTAGTGGTAGCCGGGGAGGAGCTTCTCCCCCTCCTTGCCGATCAGGTCGTAGGCCTTGACGTCCGGGCCGGGGTAGGTCGGCTGGAGCTTCGAGCCCGGGCCGCGGAGGATCATCCGGCCGTTGTTGTGGTAGCTCTGGACCGCCCCGATGTTCGGGTGGTCGAGGGCCCACAGCGCGATCGAGCGGGTCTCCGGGATCTGGAGCGGATAGTCGCCGGCACCGGCCTGGACGTAGGTCGGCTGCCAGAAGTAGCCCCAGGTGCGGTTGGGGTCGACGTAGCCCACCGTGTCCTCGTTCACCTTGCCGTCGCCGTCGTTGTCGAACCCCTCCGGGCCCAGGAGCACGTAGTCGCCCAGCTCGCCGCTCTCGGCCGCCACCAGCAACCGCGGGTCCTTGGGATCGAGCCGGTGGGTGCCCGAGCCGAGCGGCACCTTCTTGCGCATCTGGGTGATCACGCCGTCGCCGTCCAGGTCGTCGTAGCCGTCCTCGTCGGCGACCCCGTCGCGGTCGTCGTCGACCGGCACCATCACGGTGCGCGGGAAGTGCGGGGTCGACGGCCCGGTGAACCAGTGCGCCCGGCCGTCCGGGTTGACCATCGGGATGACGTAGAAGGCCTCCCGGTCGAGCAGCTCGCTCACCCGGTCGAGCTTGCCGTAGTTGGCGAGCAGGAACTCGACGGTGTAGAGCGCGGTCTCGGCGCCCTGGACCTCGTTGGCGTGGATGTTGCCGTCGATGTACATCGCCGGCTTGGCGAGGTCGGGGCCGGTCGCCGGGTTGTTGAGGGTCAGCAGCCAGATGTCCCGTCCCTCGAGGCTCTTGCCGATCGACTCGAGCTTCACCCAGTCGGGGTAGGCGCGGGCGTAGCCTTGGAGCAGCCCGGTCATCTCCGGGTAGTCGTAGAGGCGGTCGAAGCGCGGGTGGGGCGCCTCGCCCCGTGCCTCGATCGGCCGGGCGGCCGCGGCGGCGGCGGCGACCGGTGGCGCCACCGCCAGGAGGGTCCCGAGGATCAGGCCGAGCGTCAGGATCGGTGTCGGGGTCGCGTTGCGGCGCATGGTCAGGCTCCCTTCGCTACGGTGACGGTCCGGGTGTCGGTCCCGGCGTTGTCGGAGGTGACGGTCACCTTGACGCGCGCGCCGGGGGCGGCGCGGACCAGCCAGGTGCCCTCGAGCGTGCCGGTCGAGCCCTCCAGCCGCTCCGCGCTGGTCGCGGCGTGGCCGGTGACCAGCTCCACGCCGTCGCCGGTCGCGAGCTCCAGGCGCACCGGCAGGTGGTTTTTCGCCCGCTCGGCCATGGCGGTGTGGGTCGGCAGGTAGCCGCGGTTGCCGGCCACCGCGTGGACCCGCACCACCCCGGCCCCGAGCGGCTCGGCCTCGAGCGCCAGGATCTCGACCCGGGCGAGCTTGGCCGCCAGGTCGAGGACGGTCCGGGTATGGACGGCGAGCGCCGGGGCGAGGAGCGCGTAAGGCGGCGCCACCTCCGCGAACGGGTCGAGCCCCCCGACCTCGGCCTGGGTGCCGTCCGGCAGGGTGACCGGGGTCCAGGGGGCGACCGAGCCCGGAGCGTTGGCGTCGAGCCAGGCGAGGACCTCGCGCCGCCGCTTGGTGGCGGGATCGTCCTCGTCCTTGCCGCCGGCGGCGCCGCCCGATCCGCCGCCCATCTGCCCGATCATCGCCGCCATCTTCGCCGGCGTGACCTGCCCCGACTGGAGGGCGCCGATCACCCGCGCGGCGTCGAACTGGGCGGGCACGTGGTTGTCTTGCAGGAAGGCGTTGATCGCGTCCTCGCCCAGGGCGATCACCTCGTCGGAGCTCATCCCCTCGAGGCGCTCGAGGGTGAGCGGAGCGCCGGCGGCCCCGGCCTCAGCCGCCGGCTTGGGCGCCTCCGGCTTGGGGATGCCCCAGACGTCGAGCTCGAGGGCGAGCACGCCGTACTGGTAGTAGAGCCAGGGGGTGAAGCCGCCCTTGCCGTACTGCTCGGCCGGCCGGTCCTTGGCCAGCCCGGCGGACTCCAGCCGGGCGGTGTACTGCTTGGCGAGGTCGTCGATCACCGCCATGTCGTCGTCGGCCACCTTGGTCGCCGGGCCGGCGCCCAGGAACTGCGCCACCTGGTCCTTGGTGATGCCGTTCTGGAGGATGAACGGCAGGTCCTTGGCGACCTCCCAGACCTCGTCGATCGTGTACTCGGCCTCCGGATCGAGGCCCAGGAAGTCGGCGGCCTCCTTCGGCACCTTGAACTTCTGACTGCCCAGGTCGCCGCCGCCACCCAGGCTCTGGGGCTTGGCGAGCAGGTTGTTCGCCGGCCCGTAGACCACGGCCAAGGCGACGTTGCGATGGGCGAGCAGGAAGTCCATGACCGCCTTGGTTTCCGGGGCGTAGCTCGGCCAGGGGCCGGCCTCGGGCTGCGGATAGGGGAACTGGTGGGCGAAGTTCTCGTCCGGCACCACGCCGGTCGCCGGGTCCTCGTTGTACTCGCCGTCGCCGTCGTCGTCCCGGCCCTCGCTGACGATCCGGTAGGCACCGGCCCGCTGCTTGATGGCATCGGCCTTCACCATCAGGCGGGGATCGGAGGGATCGGGCAGCCACTTGCCCGCCGGGTCGGGGATCCGGAGGCGCGTGATCCGGCCGTCGCCGTCGAGATCGTCCGGCCCGTCCTCGCCGACCAGCCCGTCACGGTCGTGGTCGAGCTTCTGGGCGTTGCCGGAGCGCCGCACGCGGACCGCCGCGAAGAGGGCGTCGTGGGCGTCGGGGTCGAGCACCGGCGCGACGTAGAAGGTGCGGGTGGCGAGGAGCTCCGCCGCGTCGCCCGAGAGCAGCGTGCGGATCAGGTCGAGGGCCGCCTCGGTGCCGGCGTTGTGGTAGCCGGCGATGTTGGCGCCGACGAAGACCGCGGGCCGTGCGTCGGGGGCCACGGGGCCGGCGCCGGCGATCCGGGCGACCCAGAGCGGCCGGCCGCCGGCCGAGCGGCCGATCTCGGCGAGCGTCACCTCGGGCCGCTCGGCCCAGGCATGGAGGCTCTGCTCGACCTCCGCGAAGTCGTGGTACTCGTCGAAGCCGGGAGCCGCCGCGCGGGCCGCCGCCGGCGCCAGCAGGCCGGCCAGGATCGACGCCGCCGCCAAGACCAGGGTCGAGCGCAGGCGCGGGGCGTGCTTGCTCCGGGTGGACAGGGGTCGTCTCACGAAAGCCTCCTCGTCGTGTCTGCCAGGGTTCGAGCGGGCCGCCCCGCTCCCTCGTCTATACGCCGGCCCGGCGTGGAGGTTTCCGGGGGGCGAGGGACCGCGGGACCAGGGCGCGATGCGGGACGTCGGGATAGCATTCCGCCATGCTCGAGCGCGCCCAGACCGTCGCCGCCGTCGCCGCCGTCGGCGGCCTCCTGCTCGGGTTCCTGGCGAGCCTCGGGGTCCACGTCCTGCCGTTGCTCGACCGGACGGGCCTCTGGGTCTCGGCTGTCGCGCTCCTGGCGGGCGGGCTCTTCGGCGGCGCGGCGACGGTCCTGCGCGCCCGGGAGATCGACCGGCGCCGCTGGGCGGCGGTCGAGGACCCGCAGGTCACCTCCGGCGAGCGCGAGTACGCCCACAAGGAGGCGGAGCGGGAGCGGCGGTGGGCGGGCACGATCTTCTTCACCTCGCCGATCGCCTTGAGCTACTGGGCGGCGTACCAGCTCGGCGCCGACGCCGGCCTGGCGGCCCCGCCGGTGCTCGCCGTGGTGCCTCTGGGCGGCTACCTGGCGGGCCTGCTGGCGGCGACCGCCCGCCTGCGGAGCGAACGGCCGCGGGGGGCGGGCGACGGTTCCTCGCCCGGGGAGTGAGCGCAGAGGGGTCGGCGCCGAGGGCGCAGATGCGCTCTCGTCCCGTGGCACCGCGGTTGCTTTCTCCTGGCAGCGACAGCCATCCAGCCAGGAGATCCCCATGACTCGCCGACCCCGCGCGACCCGCTCGTTCGCCCCATCGACGGCCTTTGCCCTGCTCTGTCTCGTACCGCTCGCCGGCGGCTGCGGCCGCAACCCCTTCGTCGAGGCGACACCGCCGCCCCCGCCCGAGGACACCCGGCCCGCCACGCCGGACCCCGGGACCGTCGCCGTCGCCCCGGCCGAAGCGGTGCCGGACGCGCCCGAGGCCGGCCAGGCCGCTCCCGCCGCCGAAGCGAGCTCGCTGGCCGAGAGGCAGCGCGAGCTCGACCGCCGCGAGGCCGAGCTCGACGCCCGGGAGGAGGCGCTCGAGGCGCGCTCGCCGAGCCCGTCGCCCGCGAGCCGCCCGGCAGCGCCGGATCGGACGCCCGCCCGGGCGACGGCTCCGGCCCCGGCGCCCCGCCCCGCTCCGGTCGAGGCCCGGCCCGCCCCGGCCAACGAGCCGCAAGCCGAGCCGGCCGCCGAGGATCCGACCGCCGCGGCGCCCGCGGCGCTCCCCGACCCGGACGACGAGAGCTGGCGCCGGCGCCCCGGCGACGAGGGCCTCGAGCGCTCCGACGAGGGCGACGGCCGCGTGGCGAGCCTGCCGGGGCGTACCTACACCCTGCCCGCCGGCACCCGCTTCGACGCCGAGCTCCTCGCCGGCCTCTCGAGCGCCACCAGCGTGGCCGGCGACCCGGTCCGCGCGCGCCTCCGGCAGCCGCTGGTGGTCGACGGCACCGAGGTCGTCCCCGCGGGCTCCGAGGTGGTCGGCGAGGTGACCGAGGCGGTGCCGCTCGCCAGGGTCGGCGGCCAGGCCCGCCTGGTGCTCGACTTCCGGCGCCTCGAGCCGCGCGGCTCCGCACCGGTCGCGATCGACGCCGAGCTCGCCACCAAGGGCGAGAACGAGACCGCGCGCGACGCCGCCACGATCGGCGGGGCCGCGGTGGGCGGCGCCGTCCTGGGCCGGGTGCTGAACCGGGATCACAAGGGCAAGGGCACGCTGATCGGCGCCATCGTCGGCGCCGCCGCGGGCACCGTCATCGCCTCGAAGAGCGCGGGCCAGGAGGTCGTGCTGCCGCAGGGCGCGCGGCTCCAGCTCGTGCTCGACCAGCCGGTCGAGGTCGAGGTCCGCGCCACCCCGCCGCCGCGGTGAGGACCCGAGTTTCGGTAACCTCCCGGTCGATGGCGAAGGGCCGCGCCGAACCGCCGAACCAGCCGCCGACCACGGGAGGGGGCGTCCGGTCAATCGTTCTGGAGCTCTTCTGCGGGATCGGCGGCTGCGCCGCCGCCCTGGCGCCCTCCGGCGCGCGGATCGCCGCGGCGCTCGACGTCAGCCGGGTCGCCCTCGCGGTCTACGAACGCAACTTCGACCACCCCGCTCGGGCGCGGACCGTCGAGGGGCTGGACGCCGCCGAGCTCGCCGGCTTCGGCGCCGACCTGTGGTGGCTCTCTCCGCCGTGCCAGCCGTTCACCCGCCGCGGGCTCGGCCGGGACGCCGACGACCCGCGCGCCCGCGGCCTGCTCGCCCTGCTCGACCGGATCCCCGAGATGGGAGCGGCCGGGCCTTCGCGGCTGGCTCTCGAAAACGTCCCGGGCTTCGTCGGATCGCGCTGCCACGCCCGCCTGCTCGAGACGCTCGAGGCCGCCGGCTACCGGGTGCGCGAACGCCTCCTCTGCCCGACCGAGCTCGGTGTCCCCAACCGCCGGCGGCGCTACTACCTGGTCGCTCGGCGGGGCGCGGCCCCGGCGCCCTGGCCCGCGCCGCCGGCCGGCGGCGCGCCGCTCGCGGCCTACCTCGACCCGACCGACGGCCCGGCGGCTCCCGAGCTCGAGCTCGACCCTCGCCTCGCCCGCCGCTACCGTCACGCGCTCGACGTGGTCGACCCGGCGGACCCGGCGGCGGTCGCCGCCTGCTTCACCGCCGCCTACGGCCGCTCGCCGGTGCGGAGCGGCTCGTACCTGCCGCTCGCGGGCGGTGGCCTGCGCCGCTTCGCGCCGGCCGAGATCCTCCGGCTCCTGGGCTTTCCCGACGGCTTCTCGCTGCCGCCGGACATGCCGCCGAAACGCGCCTGGCCCCTCCTCGGCAACAGCCTGTCGGTGTCCGCGGTCCGGTACGTGCTCGGCACCCTGAGCTGATCCGCAACGACCCGGCGAGGGGGATGATCGAGATTGGACCCTGTATCATTCGCCCCCGCCATGATCCGCACGCTCACCCTCCAGGTCTCCGGCCCCGGGCTCCACGAGATCACGTCGCAGGTCGCCGACGCCGTCTCGGAGGCCGGCGTGGCCGAGGGCCTGTGCACCCTGTTCCTACGCCACACCTCGGCCAGCCTGACGATCCAGGAGAACGCCGATCCTTCGGCGCGCCGCGACCTCGAGGGCTGGCTCGACCGCCTGGTGCCGGAGGACGATCCGCACTTCACCCACAAGGCCGAAGGGCCCGACGACATGCCCTCCCACATCAAGGCGGCGCTCACCGCCACCTCCCTCGGCATCCCGATCGTCGAGGGCCGGCTGGCGCTCGGCACCTGGCAGGGCATCTTCCTCTGGGAGCACCGGCGGAGCCGCCACCGCCGCGAGCTCGTGGTGCACGTCGGCGAGTGACGCCGGCTGGCAGAGTCCTTGCTTCCTCCTCTCTCCAAGGAGGCCCAGCCGGGGCCTCCGGGGGGCTCGAATCCTCCGGGAGGAGCGATGAGCCAAGACCACCTTCTGATCGAGTTCAAACGTTCGGTCACCGATGCCGAAGGCCGGCGATATCGAGTCCGGGCGCTCGGCGCCCAGGCCGAGGACGGCCTCTGGGAGGGGTGGCTGGAATTCATTCCCGAGGACGGCTCGCCGCACGTCTCGACGTCCAGAGAGACCGTCCAGCCCAACCTGATGGACGCCGAGTACTGGGCCGCCGGTCTCGAGCCGGTCTATCTCGAGGGTGCCCTCGAACGAGCGCTGGCCAGCGAGCGCGACCATTTCTTCATCCCGCGCGCCGCCCGAATCCGCCGCGCCGCCGGCGCTCGCTGAGCGCCGGCCGCCCGCGGCCCCACCCCCCCCACTCCCCCGCCCAGCTTGCGCGCGCCACTCCCCGCGTGCCACATTGAAGCAGCTCCATCCGTCCCACGGCTACCCTTCCGGGTAGGGCCCACCCGCCCGGAGAGAGGTGGCGCACGGCGCTCCCGTATGAGAAACCGTCGTTCAGCGAGCGATGGATTCGTGGCGGTCGCCGCGCGGTGAGACCGAACGTCCGGACCCGGCCGGGCGTCGCGTGCGATCGACGGAACCCGGCCGGCCGGACCGGCCGTAGAAGGGGAGGGCCATGACCGAAACAGGTCTGAGCCGGCGACGGTTCGTCAACTGGTTCCTGGGATCCTCGGTCGGCGCGCTGCTGGTCGCGATCGCCTACCCGGTGGTCCGCTTCCTCAGCCCGCCGGAGATCGCCGAAGCCTCGGCCAACCAGGTCGAGGCGGGCCTCGTCAACGACCCCGATTTCGTCGACAAGGGGTTCAAGATCATCTCCCTGGGGGTCGAGCCGGTGATCGTCATCCGGGTCGCCCAGCAGGAGTTCCGCGCCTTCGCGGCGACCTGCACGCACCTGTCGTGCATCGTCGAGTACAAGAAGCCCAAGGAGCTCATCTACTGCAACTGCCACGGCGGGGAGTACGACCTGACCGGCAAGGTGATCGCCGGCCCGCCGCCCAAGCCGCTCGCCCAGTACACCGTCCACCTGGTCTCGAAGGCGCCGTCCCAGCCCGAGACCGTCGTCGTGTCGAAGGCGTGAGCCCGTCGCCATGAGCACTCGACGAGAGTCCGTCCGCCGCTGGCTCGACGACCGGCTGCACCTCGACAAGGTCCGCGAGCTCGCCGCCCACAAGACCGTGCCGGTGCACCGCTACTCGGTCATCTACTACTTCGGCGGCATGACCCTGTTCTTCTTCCTGGTCCAGGTCTCGACCGGCATCCTGCTGATGCTCTACTACCGGCCCTCGGCCGAGAACGCCTTCGAGTCGGTCGAGTTCCTGATGACCAGCGTGCCGTTCGGCTGGTTGATCCGCTCGATCCATTCCTGGTCGGCGAACCTGATGATCCTCACCGCCTTCGTCCACCTGGCGACGGTGTTCTTCGCCAAGGCCTACCGCCCGCCGCGCGAGGCGACCTGGGTGACCGGTTGCGTCGCCCTGTTCCTCGCCCTCGCCTTCGGCTTCTCCGGGTACCTGCTGCCCTGGAACCAGCTCTCGTTCTTCGCCACCAAGGTGGGCACCGAGATCGCCGGCGTGGTCCCCGGCGTCGGGCCCTGGATGCTGCGCTTCCTGCGCGGCGGCGACCGGGTGACCGGCGCCACCCTGTCGCGTTTCTACGGCTGGCACGTGGCCATCCTGCCGGCGATCACCACCATGGTCCTCGGGCTCCACGTGCTCCTCGTCCAGCTCCACGGCATGAGCGTGCCCCCGACGCTCGAGGACGAGGCGAAGCGCCGGCGCCCGATGCGGTTCCTGCCGCACTACGCGCTGCGCGACCTCTTCGGCTGGCTCCTCGCCCTGGCGGTGCTCGCCGCTCTCGCCGCGCTCTTCCCCTGGGAGCTGGGAGAGAAGGCCAACCCCTTCGCTCCGGCCTACGCCGACATCAAGCCGGAGTGGTACTTCATGTTCATGTTCCAGACCTTGAAGAAGGTGCCCGGGGGCGCCTTCCTCGGGATCGAGTACGAGGTCTTCCCGATCCTGCTCTTCGGCCTCGCCGGGCTCGTCCTGCTGCTGGTGCCGTTCCTCGACCGCAACGTGGTCCGGGAGGGCCGGAGCCGGGCGTTCACGGTCGCCGGGGTGCTGGTGCTCCTCTACATGGTGGCCATGACCTCCTGGGGCTACCGCTCCTGGTCCCCCGTCTTGGTGGTCGTGGCGACGCTGGCGCTGATCGGGGTGTTCGCCTTCGTCGTGCGTCACCGCGAGGCGGTGGAACGGGAAGGGGGTCCGCGATGAGTCGCCGCTCGATGATCCGTCTGGCCGTCCTCGCGCTCGCGTTCTGCGGTCCGCTCCGGGCCGGCGCCCAGGCGCCCGCTCCGGCGCCGGCTCCGAGTGCGGCCCCGGCCGAGGCTCCGTCGCCGGCGGCCGGGCTGCCCCGGACCTCGTGCACGATCTGCCACGGCGGCACCGATTTCTTCGACCGGGACACCGTCCACCGGATCGTCGACGGCTTCGCCGGCGGCGTCCACGCGGCGGCCGGGCTCACCTGCAGCGATTGCCACGGAGGCAACCCGGACCCGGCGCTGGGCGGCGATCTCGACGCCGCCATGGATCCGGGATTCGCGCCGCGGCCGTTCGTCGGAGTGCCCGACAAGGCCCAGGTACCGGCGTTTTGCGGCCGCTGCCACTCCGACCCGGTCTACATGCGCCGCTTCAAGCCCGACGCGCGGGTCGATCAGGAGCGCGAGTACGCCACCAGCCGGCACGGGCACCTCCTCGCGACCGGCGACGCCAAGGTCGCGACCTGCATCGATTGCCACGGCGTCCACGGCATCCTGGCGCCCGACAACCCCGACTCGCCGGTCTACCCGCGCAACGTCGCGCTCACCTGCAAGCGGTGCCACGGCGACCCCGCGTACATGGCCGGCTACACCACCGACGACGGCCGCCCGCTGCCGGTCGACCAGTACGCCCTCTGGAGCCGGAGCGTGCACGCCGCGGCGATGTTCGAGAAGGAGGACCTCTCGGCCCCCACGTGCAACGACTGCCACGGCAACCACGGCGCCTCGCCGCCGGGCCTCGACTCGATCGCCTTCGTGTGCGGCCAGTGTCACGGGCGCGAGGCCGACCTGTTCCGCAAGAGCGCCAAGCACGCCGGGTTCCAGCAGCACAACGACCTGATCGAGGGCCTCGGGCCGGACGCCTGCGGGACCTGCCACGAGCCCCCCGAGCCCCAGGCGAAGCTCAGCGGGTTCCACGCCTTCTCCGAATGCATCACCTGCCACGGCAACCACGCGGTGATCCGGCCGACCGTCGCCATGCTGGCGCCGCTGCCGCCGATCCCCTGCGCCTTCTGCCACGAGGGCACCGGCCCGCTGGCCGGCGGCGAGGGGACGACCGATGCGGCGCGGCGCGGCCAACCCGCTCGGCGGACCGGCTCCCGAGGAGCCGGAGAAGGTGCGGCGGCACTACGAGCAGACGCGCGACGGCCTTCTCGCCCAGGCGAAGCGGCAGCACCTCGAGGGCGACGATCTCTTCGACTGGATGGTCGACCGCGCGCTCGAGCTGCCCTTCCACAACCTGCCGCCGAGCGAGGCCCAGCAGCAGGAAGCGGCCGCCGGCGGCATCCACTTAGGCGGCGAGGTGGTCGGCAAGACGCTCCGCCCGGAGTTCAAGCGCCTGTTCGAGAAGTTCCGGATCGGCCGGACCTACTTCACCTACGAGGACCCGGCCACCGGCAAGCCCGCCCGCGGCCAGGTGCGCCGGTGCAGCGACTGCCACTCGCGCGAGCCGGCGCTGGCGGACGCCCCGGTGGGCTACCGGACGAGCGAGGAGTTCCTCGCCGGCATGCGCGAGCTCACCGGCCTGACCGCCCGCGCCGAGCGCATCCTGCTCGCGGCCCGCCGCGGCGGGGTGGAGGTGGGGGACGCCTCGCTCGCGGTGGACCACGCGGTCGACTCTCAGATCCAGCTCGAGGTCCTGGTGCACACGTTCTCGGACGCCAAGGACGGCGAGTTCGAGGCGAAGCGCCAGGAGGGGGTGGCGCAGGCGCGCACGGCGCTGATGAAGGCGCACGACGCGCTCGACCAGCTCGGCTTCCGCCGCCACGGGCTGGCGGTGTCGCTGGTGCTGATCCTGCTGGTGCTGGTGGGGCTGGCGTTGAAGATCCGGCAGCTCGGGAGCTCGTAAGGCCGGGCCGGGGGCTCTCCCCGGGGGAACGGCGCGGCTTACCAGAACTGCGGGCCGGAGGAGCCGCGCCTCGGCTCGGACCGCGCTCGACCGGCTCGGACTCCGCCAAGTCCCGTTGCGCGCGGTCCTCGACGTCCCCCAGGGAGAGCCCCCACCCCTCCGGGGTCGGCTGCCGGGGAGGGGTACGTCGCCGGGCGGGAAGCCCCGGCCCTCCGGGGTCGGACTCTGTGGCACGGCCGAGGCAGAGCTCGGCCGCTTCATCCGGGATTGCCGCGCCCACCCACCAGGCCCATTCCGCACTGGCGGCCCACCCACCAGGCCCATTCCAGGATTGCCACGCCCACCCACCAGGCCCGTTCCGAGATTGCCGCGCCGACCCACCAGGCCCGTTCCGGGATTGCCGCGCCGACCCACCAGGCCCGTTCCGGGATTGCCGCGCCAACCCACCGGCCCGTTCCGAGACTGCCGCGCCCACCAGGCCTCTGCCGGGATCGGCGGGCCCAAGCGCACCGAGCCCATGAAGCGGCCGAGCTCTGTCTCGGCCGGCCCGACGCTACGGCCAGCACCGATCCCTACAACACCAGCATCAACACGAACACCCTCGCCGCGGCGACGAACGCCCCATGCAGCCAGATGCAGCCAGACGCAGCCAGATCCTGCCCACCCACCAAGACCCCACCGGGATCGGCACCGAGCCCATGAAGCGGCCGAGCTCTGTCTCGGCCGGCCCGACGCTACGGCCAGCACCGATCCCTACAACACCAAGATCAGCACGAACACCATCGCGGCGGCGACGAACGCCAGGTGCAGCCAGATCCGCTGGGGGCTCTCCGAGTACCAGCGCTCGAGCTTCCGGGGCAGGGATTCTCTGCTCATCGCTCCTCCTCCGCCACCATTGTCGCAGAACCGCCGGGGGTCGGGCTCCGCCGGCGGGCGAGACGCGGCGCGGCGATCAGCGCGCCACCGTAGAGGGCGAGCGCCACGAACAGCTCTGCCGCGCCGGCGACCCGGAAGTCCTCGACCACCAGCTTGACGCCGCCGGCGGCCAGAGCCGCGAAGACCAGCCAGCGGGCGGCGCGCAGGCGGCGGGCGTGGGACGCCACGGCCAGCAGGAGCGCCGCGGCCGCGAAGACCCCGGTTCGCACGCCGGCCACCAGGGCCGGCGCGGCGCCGGCCCCCGGAGCGCCCACCAGCGCCGGGATCAGGACCCGGAGCAGGGCCCCCGCCGCGAGCCAGACGAGCACCGCCAGGATGACGAGGCCGGGCAGGCTCGCCACCGGACCCCACCAGGGCGAGCGGGCGGGGAGCTCGAACGAGACGACCAGCACCGCGGCGCCGAGCACCAGCCAGGCGACCGGCGCGATCGCCGGCCATGGGCTGCCGGCCGGTGCCCAGAGTGCGAAGGAGGCGGCCACCAGGAGACCCGAGGAGTAGGCCGCCGCCAGCAGGTAGATCCCGGCATGGAGACCCAGGGTCACGCTCTCGCGGCGCGACGCCAGCCAGGCGGTGGCGACGGCGAGCGCCACCCAGAGGATCGAGCGCTCCGGAGCGGGGAGCACGATGGCCGTCCCGCCGAGCACCAGGACCAGGCCGAGGGCTCCGAACAGGAAGAAGGCGTGGCGACGCGCCGGGCGCTCGCCGAGCAGAGCGAGCCCCATGGCGAGGCAGGCGGCGCCCGCCACCAGGCTGCCGGCCCCCAGGCCGAGGCCCGCCTCCGGCAGGTCGCGCACCAGGCGCAGGCTGGCGCCGTACCCGATCAGGGTCGCCATCGCGGCCTGCGCCACCTCGAAGCGGCGCGCCCGCCACGAGGGGTCGAAGGCGCGGACCGCCACGCTCCCGGTGCCCAGCACGAAGAGCGCGAGGACGACCGCCAGGCCGCCCCACCCGGCCGGCTCCTCGCCCAGCAGGGCGCGCATCACGACGAAGGCCACCGTCAGGTCGGCCAGGCCGGCGGTCACCCACGGCAGCGCCCACCAGCCGGCGAGGGCGGCCAGCCAGTCGTCGGCGGTGCGCACCAGGACGAGCACCAGGACCGCCGGCAGGATCGGCTCGACGCTTCCCATCAGGGCCCAGGCGGCGAGGATCGCGGCCAGGCTCGCCAGCCAGGCGACCCCCTGGAGCCGGCGGCGCCAGGCGAGGCCCAGGGCGAGCGCGGTCACCGCCACCAGGGCGGCGGCGGAGCTCGGAGCGGAGAGCACGTGGAAACGGCTCGCCGCTTCCCAGGCGAGCGGCGGCGCGATGACCACGAAGGCCGCGCCGTGGAAGGCGGCCGAGAGGCTCCGGCCGCGCGCCGCGGCGCGGTCGGCGAAGACCAGCCAGACCAGGGCGTAGAGGAAGCCCAGGGCGACCCCGAGGACCGCCGGCAGGGCGCCGCTCTCGGTGAGCGCGCGGAAGAGGAAGGCGCCGCCCAGGACGATCAGGGTGCGGCCGAAGAGAGCCAGCGATCCGCCCCCTTCCGCCACCGGACGCTCCCGCTCTCGGGCGCCGGCGGCGCGCGCGAGCTGAGGCCACAGCCGCTCGTCCGGCGTGGCCGGCGCCGGCACGCCGCGCGCCTCGAGCAGGGCGAGCCGCTCCTCGACCGCTCGGAGGGAGCGGGCGAGCTCCTCCACCTGCGTTTCGAGCCGCGCGCGGGGCTCGTCCATGGAACCTCCTTTTCCTGCGGCCATTGTTCCGGCTCGGAGCCACCCGGGCACCACCCTACGGGGTGGGCGAATTCAAGCCTCACGGGTGGTTACAGGCCTCCGGTGCCGTGCGATGCTGCCGGGCGAAGGGGCCGCCCGAGGAGGGCGCCCCGCCCGAGCGGGCGATCGACGGAGGATCGGCGACGCCCGATTGCGACCCGAAAAGGAATCAAGATCATGAAGAAGCTTGCTTCGCTGATCGTAGGCCTGGCGGCGATCGCGCTGCTCGCCCTGCTGTTTTCCCTGCCCCTCCTCGCGGTGCCCGTCGCGGCGCACAGCGATCAGGGCCCCACCCACTCGACCCTCGTGCAGCAGAAGTAGAACCGGCGGTCGATCGAACGTTCGATCGATAGGATGACGCGGCGGGATCGGGACTCCCGGATCGGCCCCGCGCCGGGGGGAGCTCGCGTCCCGCTCCAAGGGAGGGGTGAGAGGTGAGATCCAACTGGAGATCCGGTCTTTGGCTCGGCGCGGCTCTGGCCCTGCTGGCACCCGCCGCTCCGCCGGCACGCGCCCAGGTCGACTGCGCCGAGTGCCACGACGAGGGGCCGGTGCCGGCCTCGGTCCACGCCGACCTCGGCTGCTCGGACTGCCACTCGGACATCTCGGAGTACCCCCACCCCGAGAAGCGGATCAGCGGCAACGCGATCTGCGCCCAGTGTCACGACGTGGAGCCGACTCTCGCCGCGAGCGTCCACGGCGGGGTCGTCGGCTGCCAGGACTGTCACGGCGCCGGGCACGCCATCCTGCCCCTCGACGACCTCGACTCCGCCATGTCGCCGGTCAAGCAGGTCGCGACCTGCGGCGACTGCCACGAGACCGACGACGGGCTCATCGACGGCTACCTCGAGAGCGTCCATGGCCGGGCGCTCCTGCGCTCCGGCCTGGTCGCCGCGGCGCCGTCGTGCAGCGACTGCCACGGCGCGCACGACATCCGGCCGATCGACGACCCCGAGGCGCGCGTCTCCCACCGCCACATCCCGGAGACCTGCGGCCACTGCCACTCCGCCATCCTCTCGGAGTGGCGGGGAAGCGCCCACGGCAAGCTCTGGCAAGCCGGCGGCGACCAGGGCCCGGTGTGCATGACCTGCCACTCGTCCCACCGGATCGAGCGGCCCCGGGAGCGCGCGGCCCGGCTCAAGACCCCGGAGACCTGCGGTCACTGCCACGAGGAGCGCTTCCAGAGCTACCGGGACAGCTTCCATGGCGAGGTGACCGACCTGGGGTTCGTCACCGCCGCCATCTGCTCGGACTGCCACACGCCCCACGACAACCTGCCGGCCTCCGACCCCGCCTCGAGCATCAACCCGGCCCACCTCGCCGCCACCTGCGGCCAGTGCCACGGCGCGGTGTCGGCGAAGTTCCTCTCCTTCGATCCCCACGCCGACCCCGAGAGCCCGAAGAGCCACCGGGCGCTGCACCTGGTCTGGCTGGCGATGACCCTCCTCCTGATCTCGACGTTCAGCTTCTTCGGCCTCCACGACCTGCTCTGGCTGCAACGCTCGGCGGTCGCCCTGGCCCGCGGCGAGCTGGCGGCCGAGCGCTCGAAGGCGGGCCCCTGGGTACGCCGCTTCACGCCCGGCCAGCGGCGGATCCACGCGATCGTCATCATCACCTTCCTGACCCTCGCCGCCACCGGCCTGCCGCTCAAGTTCCACTACCTCGCGTGGGCCCAGGCCCTGGTCGCCTACCCGGGCGGCGTCGCCATGTCCCGGCTGCTCCACCGGGTGGCGGCGATCCTCACCTTCGGCTACTTCCTGGTCCACGTCCTGATGGTGGCCAAGCGCGGGATCGTGAACAAGGAGCCGGGCCTGCTCTGGGGATGGAAGTCGATGGTTCCGCGGCCGAAGGACGCGAGCGATCTCTGGCGCAACCTCAAGTACTTCCTCTACGCCGGGCCGCGGCCGCGCTTCGACCGCTGGACCTACTGGGAGAAGTTCGACTACTTCGCGGTCTTCTGGGGCGTCGCGATCATCGGCGCCTCCGGGCTGATGCTCTGGTTCCCCAGCTTCTTCGCCCGGGTGCTTCCCGGCTGGCTGCTCAACGCGGCCTTCATCGTCCACAGCGACGAGGCCCTCCTCGCCGTGGGCTTCATCTTCGTCTTCCACTTCTTCCACACTCACCTGCGGCCCGAGAGCTTCCCCCTCGACCCGGTGATCTTCGTCGGCGCCATCCCGCTCGAGCGGTTCAAGGAGGAGCGCCCGGCGGAGTACCGGCGGCTGGTCGAACGCGGCGAGCTCGAGGCGAGGCTGGTGCCGGCGCCGTCGCCGGAGCTGCTCCGAAAGGTGCGGTTCTGGGGCTTCGCGGCGGTCGCGATCGGCCTGACCCTGGTCGTAGGGATCCTGTGGGGGTTCTTCCAGTAGTCGAGGTATCGTCACCCGTCCCGTCGAGGAGGCACGATGAGCGCTGAGGCACCCGCCGAGGAACGCTGGAACCGCGAGCTGTTCGGCAGACTGTTCAACTACGCCAACAACCCGACGACGATCATCGGCATCGTCCTGACCACGGTCTCGGCGATCTCGATCATCATCTTCATCATCGGCGAGATGGCGGGGGGCTTCCGCAACCCCTACACCAACATCTTCGCCTACATGGTGCTGCCGGCCTTCTTCGTGCTCGGCCTGCTGATCATCCCGGTGGGCATGCTGCGCCGGCGCCGGCGCCTGGTGCTCCAGGGCGTACCGCTCAAGGAGCGGGTGCGCTATCCGCGCCTCGATTTCAACGACCCCCAGCTGCGGCGCGTGGCGAGCGTCATCCTGTTGCTGACCGGGGTCAACGGCGTCATCTTCGGCGCCAGCTCGTACCTCGCGGTCGAGCACATGGAGACGGTCGAGTTCTGCGGCACGACCTGCCATCTGATGCAGCCCGAGTACACCGCCTACCAGCAGTCGCCCCACTCCCGCGTGGCCTGCGTGCAGTGCCACATCGGCCCCGGCGCCTCCTGGTTCGTGCGCTCGAAGCTCGACGGCATCCGGCAGGTCTGGAAGACCGCCCTCGACAGCTACCACCGGCCGATCGAGACCCCGATCTACAACCTGCGTCCGGCGCGCGAGACCTGCGAGCAGTGCCACTGGCCGGCCAAGCACCATGGCGACAAGATCAAGGTGTTCGCCCGCTTCGCCACCGACGAGGCGAACACGCCGAGCTACAACGCCATGATCCTCAAGACCGGCGGCGGCCGCCTCGACCTCGGCCAGCACGGCGGCATCCACTGGTGGCACATCTACTCGGACAACAAGATCCGCTACGTCTCGAAGGACGACAAGCGCGAGGAGATGCTCTGGGTCGAGCTGACGACCCCCGACGGCGAGCAGCGCGTCTACACCCGCGAGGGCGACGAGCTGCCGCCGGCCGACGAGCTCCAGCGCCGCGCTCGGGTGATGGACTGCATCGACTGCCACAACCGCCCCACCCACCTGTTCGAGGAGCCCTCGAAGTCGCTGGACCAGGAGCTCGAGGCGCGGCCCGAGCTGGTCGAGCTGCCGTTCTACAAGAAGCAGGCCCTCGAGGCGATCCAGGGTGAGTACCCGACCCACGAGGCGGGCATGGAGGCGGTCAAGGAGGCGGTCCTCCGCTTCTACCGCACCGGGTACCCCAAGGTGTGGAGCGAACGCCAGAGCGCCGTCCAGACCGGCGCCGAGGTGGCCTCGGACGTCTACGGCAAGAGCGTCTTCCCGGAGATGAAGACCAACTGGGAGACCCATCCCCTGGACATCGGCCACGAGCAGTCGCCGGGCTGCTGGCGCTGCCACGACGAGGAGCTCTCGACCGCCGACGGCCAGCACACGATCTCGATGGACTGCGAGCTGTGCCACGTCTTCCTGGTCCAGGACAGCCCGACGCCGCCCCGCGAGGAGCAGCTCGTGATCGGTGCCGACACCGCCGGCGGCGGCGGCGGCTGAGCCCTCCCCCGGCCGCCGTTCCGAGACCCGGCCCACCCGTTCGGGTAGGCCGGGGCCCACTCGGCGGCACGGCGCGAAGACAACCCGGGCACTTTAGAGTTCCCACCCCAAAAGGTCTCAATCTCGACCGCCTTGATCGCTAGGATCAGACGCGATCGAATCGAGAGCACCGAGCAGATAGAGAATCGACAACGCAATGGTACGCTCAAACGCGCTGAAGCAATCTCCACCGGCAACGACGGTTCGACACCGGATTCGATCTTCGGTCCCCTCGCGGCGCCCGACGTCGCGACCCACCAACGAATGAGGTCGACGATGCGAAGACAACCCCCCAGCCTCCCCTTCCTGGTCGCGGGAGCTCTCCTCCTCCTGGTCGCGGGCGTCGCTTCGACGCTCGCGGCGCAGCAGGACGAGCCCCTCGACTCCTCCGTGTGCGCCGCCTGTCACGAGGACCGCGTCACCGCCTTCCAGGCCAACAACCCCCACGCGGTGCTCGAATCGCCGCAGTGGAACAAGGCCGGGGTCCAGGGCGGAAGCTGCACCTCATGTCACGCCGGCGCCGCCAAGCACGTCGAAGAGGGCGGCGGCCCCGGCAACATCCTGGCCTTCGGCCCCGACGTCGCCGCGGCGGACGTGGACAAGGCCTGCCTCTCCTGCCACACCAAGACCCATCCGCGCTTCGCCTCGAGCCCTCACGCCAAGGCCGGCGTCTCCTGCACCTCGTGCCACCAGGTCCACCAGAGCGGCACGTCGGCGGTGGCGTTGCTCAAGGCGGGACCGACCCTGGCCGCCGACCCGGCGGACAAGATCGGGCCGAAGTCGGCCGTCTGCACCAACTGCCACGCCGACGTGTTCACGCAGTTCCAGTACAACGAGCACCACCGGCTGCAGGAAGGGATCCTGGACTGCACCTCGTGCCACAACCCGCACGAGCGGGCCACCCGGGCGCGGCTCGGCGGGTTCAAGCAGGAAGCCTGCTTCAAGTGCCACGCCGACAAGAGCGGTCCCTTCATCTACGAGCACGGCTCGGTCCGGGTCGAGGGCTGCGTGGCCTGCCACGATCCCCACGGCTCGCCGAACCGCCACCAGCTCAAGTTCCAGCGCGTGGCCGAGCTCTGCTTCAGCTGCCACACGATGCCGCCCAGCTTCCACTCCCGGTTCACCCTGGAGACGCAGTGCACGACCTGCCACTCGTCGATCCACGGGTCGAACTTCGATCCCTTCTTCCTGAAGTAAGCGAGGGCCACCATGAAACGAATCGCACGCGGCACCTCGATCGCGCTCGTTCCGGCCCTGGTCCTGGGTCTCGGGCTGGTCTCGAGCCCGGCCGCCCACGCCCAGATGGACGAGGGGTCGAGCTCCACCGGCCGCTTCGTCCTCGGCTTCCGCAACGTCGACGTCGGCGGGACCGAGACCAAGTACAAGGAGGACTTCAACCTCTCCGACGGTCCGCGCCTGATGGACCTGGACTTCGCCCTGGCGCCCGAAGGCACGCTCAAGGACATGGTCGACCGGATCCAGCTCACGGTGAGCGATTTCGGCGACGATCCGTTCCAGAGCCTGCACCTGGCGGTGGACAAGTTCGGCACCTACAGCTTCCAGTTCAACCACTGGAAGTCGGCCTACTTCTACGACGACACCATCCTGCCCGAGGCGCTCGCCAACGAGCGGATCTCGAACGGCGGCGACTTCCATACCTTCGACTTCGACCGGGTGCGCAACGAGGCCAAGCTCAAGCTGAACCTCTCGCCCCGCGCCGAGCTCGACTTCGGGTTCAACGAGTACACCAAGACCGGCTCGTCGACCACGACCCTCGACCTCCAGCGCCTGGAGCTCGAGCTCGACAAGCCGATCGACGAGCGGGAGTTCGACTACGACGGCGCCTTCCAGTACTCCTGGGACAAGGTCACTCTGGCCTTCGACGAGCGATACGGCGAGTACAAGAACGCGATCGAGATCTTCCTCCCGGGCCAGGCCACCGGCGGGCTGACGGAGCTGAACTTCTACCTCCTCGACCAGCCGTACGACTACACCACCTGGAGCCACACGGCGCGGGTGGTGGCCAAGCCGACCGAGGACCTCACGATCCGCGCCGCGGGCACCCTCCAGACGCTGTCCATGGACGTCTCGGCCTCCGAGCGCTCGGGCGGCATCGACTTCACGGGCGCGCCCCTCGACCAGAACGACACCGGCAACGGCTCGATCGACCGGGACAACGACCTGTTCGATCTCGACCTCGACTACGTGCTCAACGACCGGTTCGCGCTGGTCGGCGGCTACTACTACCGCAAGCTCAACCAGGACGGCTCGTTCCTGTTCGCCGGAGTCGACAACCTGGGCAAGTACGACATCGAGACCAACGGCGGCGAAGCCGGCCTCGAGGTCACCCTGTCGTCGGCCCTGACGGTGACCGGCGGCGTGCGCTACGAGAGCCGAGACGCGAAGCTCAGGACCACCGAGGACGGCGGCGAGCTCGAGACCCGCGACGACGTGACCACCGACCACCAGGGCTACTTCGCCAATCTCGCCTGGCGGCCGTCGAAGGTCTACGGCGTCACGGTGGATTACGAGGACAGCACCTTCGACAGTCCGTTCACGCTCGCTTCGCCCACCGACCGCTCGCGCCTGCGCGTGACCGGCAAGGCGAACCTGGACAACGGGTTCTGGGCCAACGGCACCTACAGCCGGACCGACTACGAGAACCACGACTCCGGCTGGGACGCCGCGACCGAGCAGTTCCTCGGCCGGGTCGGCTACCGGATGAAGACCGTGGACGCCTCGGTCGGCTACAGCCGGGTGAGCCAGGACCGCTCGATCGACCAGACGGTGTTCTTCGGCTCGGCCTCGCAGCTCTTCTTGATCGACTACATGGCCGACTCGGACTTCTACGACGCCCTGGTTCGCTGGCAAGCGACCCCGGCGCTGGTCGTGGGCGGCGACTACCGCGTCTACAGCAACAGCGGCAGCTTCCCGATCGACCGCGACGACTACAAGGCGTTCGGCGAGTACAAGTTCACCCAGGGCTACCTGGTGCGCCTCGCCTACCGCCACATCAAGTACGACGAAGGGGATTTCAACTTCGACGATTACGACGCCAACATCGTCGACTTCGGGGTCGGCTACACCTGGTAAGCACTTCGTCCCTTCCCGGGCTCCCGCTCGAGCCCGGGAAGTGAACCGATCCCGGCCTCCGCCTCTGACACGGCCGGGCGGCTCCCAAAGCCGCCCGGCCCTTTTTTTGCCCGGATGACCGAACCTTCCCTTGCGCGCCGCCGAGCGACCGAGTAACCTCGCCGGGAACCCATCTGAAACTCGACTCGATTTTTCGGAGGCCCTCCCCATGCGTGCCAGCCGAGCTGCCCTGCTCAGTGCCGTCGTGCTCTGCCTGCTCCCCCTCTCCTCCAGCGCAGCGGCGCCGCCCAAGACTGGCGGGCCGGCCAGGCTCCGTATGTACGACGCGCGGATCGACCCGTCGCCCTCGCTCGCCAGAAAGCTCGCCGCTCGCCTCGCGACCCGCTCGATGAGCCTCGCCACCGCCCGTAGCGAGGCGCAGTCGATCGCCGTCGCCGTCCGCGCGGCCCGCGCCGCCCAGCCGGGGCTCGAGGTCGAGCTCTCACCGGTCACCGGCGCTCCGTCGTCCTTCGGGATGAAGGTCGGCTTCCTGACCGCGGCGGCTCCCGGCCGGACGAGCGAGGAGATCGCTCGCTCCTTCCTCCGGGACCACGGTGCGCTCTTCGGGCTCAGCGCCGACGACGTGAACGACATGGCCAGCCTGGGCGACAGCCCGGGGGGCTCGTCGGGCCTTCGGATGCTGCGCATGGAGCAGCGGATCGCCGGCCGTCCGGTCTTCCAGAGCGAGACCCGCTTCCTCCTCGACCGGGAAGGCCGCCTGGCGAAGATCGTCGGGCTCCTGGTGCCCCACGCCCGCGCCTACGCGGCGGTGGACGACGCCGCCTGGCGGCTCACGGCGCCGGAGGCCGTCGCCCGCCTCCTGGGCTCCCTCGGCCACGGCGCCGACGCCTCCGCGTTCCACGTCGCGACGGCCGGCGCGGAAGGCCGGCTGCGGCTCGACGAGGAGGATGACCTCGTGGCGGGGCCCGTCACCGCCCGCCAGGTCTTCTTCCCGCTCGGCCCGGGCCTCGTGGTGCCGGCCTGGTCGCTGGTCGTCTTCACCTCGGGCGACGCCGACTGGTACGCCGTGGTCGACGCCGAGAGCGGCGACCTGCTCTGGCGCAAGGACATCCGCGACTCCGCCTCGGCCCAGGATGCCCGCTTCCGGGTGTTCGTGCAGGCCGACGGCACGACCCCCGCCGACAGCCCGGCGCCCCAGTCGCCCACCAGCCTCTCCCCGGGCGACGGCACCCAGTTCGACGCGATCTCGCCCACCGTCGTCAGCATGCACACGGCCTACGACCCCACCGCCAGCCAGAACGGCTGGATCGACGACTGCCCGGGCGGCGGCTGCACCGCCAACGAGACCCAGACCCTGGGCAACAACGTGCTGGCGTGCATGGACCGGGACCAGGGCTCCGGCGGCTCCGATGCCAACCTCTGCGACACCGTCGCCGCCAGCGTGCTCGACGGCAACGGCCGCCCGACCGGGAACACCGACACGAACAGCCGCGACCGGGACTTCCTCGGCACTTCGCCCCGGGACTTCGAGACCAACTTCCTGCCGCCGCCCCAGACGACGGCGGCCGATGCCGAGGTGGGCCAGACCTGCACCGGCGCCGGCTCGAGCGGCACGGCCGCCATCGACCAGTTCCGCCGCGGCGCCATCACCCAGCTCTTCTACGTCGCCAACTGGTACCACGACCAGCTCTACGAGCTCGGCTTCGACGAAGCCGCGGGCAACTTCCAGCAGACCAACTTCAGCGGCATGGGGGCCGGCGGCGACCGGGTGCTCGCCGACGCCGACGACGGCTCGGGCACCAACAACGCCAACTTCACGACCCCGCCCGACGGCACCTCGGGCCGGGTGCAGATGTACCGCTTCACCTTCCCCGACCATCGACCGCGACGGCGCCCTCGACAGCAGTCGTCCTCATGCACGAGCTCACCCACGGGGTGAGCAACCGCCTGGTGGGCGACGGCGCCGGCCTCAACTGGGACCCCGGCGCCGGCATGGGCGAGGGCTGGAGCGACTTCGTGGCCCTGTCGCTCTTGAATGGAACCAACGCCGACGACCCGGACGCCGAGTACCCGGCGGGCGCCTACGCCACCTACAAGCTGGGCGGCTTGACCGACAACTACCTCTACGCCATCCGCCGCTTCCCCTACTCGACCGACAACTCGATCAACCCGCTGACCTGGGCCGACGTCGACGACGTGACCCTCGATCCCTCGGGCGGCATCGCCGAGAGCCCGCTCGGCTTCGACGCCAACGGCGGCATGGAGGTGCACAACGTCGGCGAGATCTGGGCGAGCAGCCTGTGGGAAGTGCGGAGCCGGCTGATCGCCGACCCGGCGGGCGCCGCCGGCGACGTGCCGACCGGCAACCACACCATGCTCCAGCTCGTGATCGACGGGCTCAAGATGACGCCCATCGACCCGACCTTCACCGACGGCCGCGACGCCCTCCTGGACGCCGACTGCGCGACCAACGCCTGCGCCGACGAGGACTCGATCTGGGGTGGCTTCGCCGACCGCGGCCTGGGCTACGGCGCCAAGACGCCCTACGGCTTCTCGTTCGCCTTCCGCGCCTCCCACATGGGCGTCCAGGAGTCCTTCGACCTGCCCTACCTGGACGTCGTCGACCCCGCCACCGACGTGGCGATCGACGACAGCGCCAGCAACAACAACGGCGCCATCGACCCGGGAGAGCCGGTCGACCTGACGGTCACCCTGACCAACCCGTGGCGCAGCGCTGGCAAGGCCGTGACGGGAGCGACGGCGACCCTCAGCACCTCGACGCCGGGCGTGACGATCCTCGACGACACGGCGACCTTCGGGGCGATCGCGCCCACCGGCACGACCGTGGCGAGCGATCCCTTCACGATCCAGCTCGACTCCGGCGTCGCCTGTGGCGGCTCCATCGACTTCACGCTGACGACCGTGTCCAGCCTCGGGACCACCGCGACCCACTTCAGCCTGCGCGTGGGCGCCGCCGCCGGCACCGACCCGGTCGTCACCTACAGCCACACCCCCGACCTGGCGATCCCGGACAACCATCCGCGCGCGGCCTTCGACCAGCTCACGATCAGCGACGACCTCCAGATCGCCGACCTCGATTTCCGGGTCGACAGCCTCACCCACACCTTCACCGGCGATCTGACCGTTGGCCTGCGCTCGCCCACGGGCGCGTACGGCGTCGACCTGATCTCCCTCATCGGCGGCCTGATCGGAGGCGGCGGAGCCGGCCACGACCTGACGGACATGGTGATCGACGACGACCTCACGGCGACCCCCGCCAACGACATGGTGGAGGCGCCCAACAGCGCCGCGCCGTTCACCGGCTCCTGGGTGCCCGTCTTCAACGCGCTCTGGCCGACCTTTGCCGGCTTTGGAGCGCAGGACCCCGTGGGCCAGCTCTCGCGCTTCGACGGCCTGAGCACCCAGGGCACCTGGTCGGTGATGGTCTCGGACCAGGCCTTCCTCGACACCGGCACCCTCCACACCTGGTCGATGCTGGTGACGCCGACCCACTTCGCCTGCACGGCATTCGTCGCCGGCGGGGCCTCCGTGAGCGCCACCAAGACGGCCTCGGGCTCCTTGACGCCCGGCGGCACGGTCGTCTACACGGTGACGCTGACCAACGACGGGACCGCCGACCAGGCCGACAACCCGGGTGACGAATTCACCGACGTCCTGCCCGCCGACCTCACCCTGGTGAGCGCCAGCGCCACGAGCGGCACCGCCGTCGCCACCCTCGGCACCAACACCGTCACCTGGAACGGCTCGCTCGCCGCCGGCGGCGGCTCGGTGACCCTCACCATCACCGCCACGGTGAAGGCCGGCACGGAGGGCCACACGATCTCCAACCAGGGGACGGTCTCCTACGACAGCGACGGCGACGACACCAACGACGCGACGGCGATGACCGACGACCCGGCGGTGGGCGGCGCCACGGACCCGACCGTCTTCGTGGTCGGCGCGCCGGTGGTGGAGGTGCCGGCTCTGTCCTGGACCGGCCTCTCGGCCCTGGCGCTCCTGCTGCTCCTCGCGGGCTGGGCGCTGGTGCGGCGATAGGCGAGGGTTCGCCGGCCCGTTCGACCGGACGGGCCGGCTTCCTTGACACCCCGGGGGCCCGGCGGCACAATCCACCCGCCATGGCTCCCGGCCTCACCACGCTGACCCTCACCGTCAACGGGGAAGACCGCCCGGTCGTCTTCCCCACCCACCACACCCTCCTCGAGGTGCTGCGCGAGGAGTGCGGCCTGACCGGCACCAAGCACGGCTGCGAGCTCGGCGAGTGCGGCACCTGCACGGTGCTCCTCGACGGCCGGCCGGTCCTCTCCTGCCTGGTTCTGGCGGCCGAGATGGAGGGGCACGCGATCGAGACGGTCGAGGGGCTCCAGGAAGGCAACCGCCTCCACCCGCTCCAGGCGGCCTTCGCCGACCTGGGCGCCGCCCAGTGCGGCTACTGCACGCCGGGGATCCTGATGGCGGCCAAGGCGTTGCTCGCCGCCCGGCCCACGCCCAGCGACCGCGAGATCGAGGAGGCGCTGGCCGGGAACCTCTGCCGCTGCACCGGCTACCGCAAGATCGTCGAGGCGGTGCAGGGCGCCGCGGCGCTCCTCCGCGGCGAGGCCTGGCAGCCCGCCCGCGCCGTCCTCTACGGTGAGCCCGCTCCGGGCGGATCCGAGTAATTCTTACATCGACCCGTCGCCGCTGTCCGGCGACATGAAACGGGTGTCGGCGACACTCCCGATCGAGCCCCGGAACGGCCTCCGGCGCCCGCAAGACGGCGCGCACGGGCCCCTGGCACACCTCCTGCAGATCAGGGCCCCTGGAGGCCTTGAACCCATGCGATCCCGACTCTCTGCCGCCCTTCCCGCGATCCTCCTGCTGACCGCCGGCGCCGCCCACGGTCAGGACGACGTCAAGATCCGTCTGCTCGACCACCCGATCACCGATCTCCGGGCCTACGCCGACTCCGTGAAGGCGTCGGTCGCGCCCGCCGCGGGGCCGTTCAGCCTCGCCGGCCGCTCGACCGGCGGCGCCTCGGACGTTCTGCTGGTGCCGTACTACGAGGTGGACCCGAAGAACACCTCGGGGCCCGATACCCTCTTCGCCATCCACAACGAGACCGACCAGGACCTGCCGGTCCGCATCCTCTACCTCACCCGCGAGGGCGCCGAGGAGCAGCGGGCCGACGAGATCTCGCTCGGTGCGCGGGCCACCCGGACGATCAACCTGCGCGACGTGCCCGGCCTGGCGGTCGACGCCGACGGCATCGCCCGCGGCCTGGTCGTGCTGGGGGTGGTGGGGGCGGCGAACGACACCTCGTCCAACCTGCTGAGCGGTGACTTCTTCTACGTCGACTCGCGGACGGACTACGCCACCGGCAGCAACCTGGCGAACCTCTCGATCGACGATCCGGGCAACGAGCTGTGCGCCGAGTGGGGCACCCGCTTCTTGAACGGGGGCGCCTTCTCCGGGCGCACCGACTACCGGATCGTGGTCGACATGCCGCAGGGCAGCGCGGAGTTCGACAGCCCGACCGCGATCGGCACCATCTACGACGAGGCGGGCACCGCCGTCCAGTCGTTCGAGATCCGCACCGACCTGAGCACCTTCCACCTCTCGGCGGCGGACGTGGTCCCGGCCGGCATGCCGTTCGGCTCGCTGGCGATCCGGTTCCCGTCGACCAAGGGGCTCGTGCTCGCCGAGCACAGCGGCTTCAACCGCCTGTCGATCGCCCTCAAGGCCGCCTGCCGGGACGACGTCCAGTAGCGCTTCGGCATTCGGCAGCCCCGGCATCCCTCCTCGCGGCGTTGCGCTCCCTGCGACATGGTTGCAGCCATGCCTCGGTCGCGCGCCTGGCGAGGAGCGCGCCGGACCATCCGAAGGCTCGAAGCGAGAGACCCCGGGGGCTCCGGTACAATCGACGGATGGCCGAGCCGATCCGCGAAGACGTCCCTGACAAGCCGGAGATTCGCGAGCCGAAGAACCTGGTCGGCACTCCGTTTCGGCGGGTCGACGGCCGGGCCAAGGTGACCGGCGCCACCCGCTTCGCCGACGATCTCCACCTGCCGCGCATGGCTTTCATGCGCCTGGTCCGCTCGACCGTGCCCCACGCCCGGATCGCCGGCATCGATCTCTCCGAGGCCGAGGCGGTCCCCGGCGTCCTCGGCTTCCTGACCGGCGCGGACCTCCCGATCCCGTTCGGGATCCTGCCGGTCTCGCAGGACGAGCACGCCCTCACTCCCGAGACCGTGCGCTTCGTCGGCGACCCGGTGGTGGCGGTGGCGGCGAGCAGCGAGGACGCGGCCTGGGAGGCGGCGCGCACGGTGCGGATCGAGTACCTGCCGCTCGCCACGGTCGCTTCGGTCGACGAGGCGATCGCGACGCCCGAGCCGCGGATCCACGACTACGGCGACCGGGGCAACCTCCACAAGCTGGTCTCGATGCGCTTCGGCGACGTCGAGGGCGGGCTCGCCCAGGCCGACCTGGTGCTCGAGGACACGGTCTTCTACGAGGGCAACACCCACTTGCCCATGGAGCAGCACGCGACCGTCGCGGTGCCCGAGGACGAGGGCCGGGTCACCGTCTACTCCTCGACCCAGACCCCCCACTACCTGCACCGGGCGCTGGCCAAGGTGCTCGAGCTGCCGGCCTCCCGCGTGCGGGTGATCGCGACCCCGGTGGGCGGCGGCTTCGGCGGCAAGAGCGACCCGTTCAACCACGAGATCGCGGCCGCGGCCATGGCGCTGAAGCTCGGACGGCCGGTGAAGGTGACCCTCACCCGCGAGGAGGTCTTCTACTGCCACCGCGGGCGCCACCCGGTGCTCATGCGCGTCAAGACCGGTTTCCGGAGCGACGGCTCGATGACCGCCCAGCACCTGGAGACCGCCCTCGACGGCGGTGCCTACGGCTCCTACGGCGTCGCCTCGACCTACTACACCGGCGCCCTCCAGACGGTGACCTATCGCCTCCCGGCCTACCGCTTCGACGGCCTGCGGGCGTTCACCAACAAGCCGCCGTGCGGCCCCAAGCGGGGGCACGGCACCCCCCAGCCGCGCTTCGCCTTCGAGGTGCACCTCGACAAGGCGGCGCACCGGCTGGGGATCGATCCGGCGGACCTGCGGCTGCGAAACCTCGCGCCCGCGGACTCGGTGACCGCCAACTGGCTCAAGATCGGGTCGATGGGCCTCGGCCGCTGCATCGAGGCCGTGGTCGCGGGGTCGCTCTGGCGCGAGCGCTACGGCCGGCTCCCCCACGGCCGCGGTCTGGGGCTCGCCTGCGGCTCGTACCTCTGCGGGGCGGGGCTGCCGATCTACTGGAACCACATGCCGCAGTCCGGGGTGCAGCTGCGGCTCGACCGCTCGGGCGGCGTGGCGGTCTTCTGCGGCGAGGCCGAGATCGGCCAGGGCTCGGACTCGGTGCTGGCCGCGGTGGTCGCCGAGATCCTGGGCATCGGCCTCGACGACATCCGCCTGTGCGTCGCCGACACCGATCTCACGCCGGTCGACCTGGGGAGCTACTCCTCGCGGGTCACCTTGATGGTCGGAAACGCCGCGCTCCAGGCGGCCGAGCGGGCGCGCGACCTCATCGCCCGAGCGGTCGCCGGCCACCTCGAGGTGCCGGTGGGGCGCCTGGTCTTCGCCGAGAGCCGGGTGTTCGACGCCGAGGACCCGGAGCGCGGCCTCAGCTTCCAGGAGGCGGTGGTGATCGCCGAGGCCGTCCACGGGACCCTCGGGACGACCGGCTCCTACATCCCGCCGCGCTCGCCGGGCCGGTACCGCGGCGCCGGAGTGGGGCCGTCGCCGGCCTACTCCTACTCCGCCGCCGTGATCGAGACCGTGGTCGACCCGGAGACCGGCCTCTTCCGGGTCGAGCACGTCTGGATCGCGCACGACGTCGGCCGCTCGATCAACCCGGTGCTGGTGATGGGCCAGATCGAGGGGAGCGTCTACATGGGCCTGGGCGAGGCGCTGATGGAGGAGCAGGTCTTCCGGCGCCTGCCGAAGCACCTCTCGAACGCCCTGGTCCACCGCGAGCCGTCGCTGCTCGAGTACAAGAGCCCGACCTTCCTCGAGATGCCCGAGATCACCACCTACATCATCGAGGACCCGGACCCGGAGGGACCGTTCGGAGCCAAGGAGGTGGGCCAGGGGCCGCTCCTGCCGATCATGCCGGCGGTCGCCAACTCGATCTTCGACGCGGTGGGCGTGCGGATCGACCAGGTGCCGATCCACCCCCACATGATCGCCAAGGCGCTGGCGGCGAAGGCCAAGGGCGAGGAGCCCCGGTTCGGTCCCGAGCGCTTCCCCGACGTCGACTTCGGCGAGACCCTGGTCGTCCCGACGCCCGAGGAGGGCGGCGACGGCCGCGCGATCAACGACTTCAAGGAGCGCCTGCGGGGCGGCCTGCGCGCCGCCTCCGGGACGATGCTCGACCGCGAAGAGGCGCTCGAGAAGAAGGCCGCCGAGGCGCTCACCACCGACTGATCCGCCCGAAGACGTTCCAGGCGCCTCGCCGGTTTCAGGCGAAGCTTCGCCAGATCGTTACGAGACCCCGAGGATCCAGCCCTCGACCAGCGCCTGCACCTGCTCGGCCTCGGACAGCGGCGGCGTGAAGTAGGGCGCCAGCAGGTCCAGGCGGTCGCGCTCCTGGAGCCAGGCGCAGATCGCGTAGGCCTCGTTCTCCTCGCGGGTCAGCCCCTCCTTCGGATAACGGTGCACGAGCAGGCCCGGCCGCACCTCCGCCACCATCGAGCTCCCCGCCGGCACCTCGAAGCCGTCGAACGGCCAGAAGTGGGCACCCTGGGCGCCGCGGCGCAGGTAATCGAGCCAGGGCAGGCCGGCGTGGGTCGCCTTCGCGAGCCCGTCCTGGAGCTCGAAGCGGAACACGCCGCCGCGCGGCGTGCCCGACCAGCGGCCGGTCAGGCGGCGCTCGTCCGGGTTGCCGGCGCGCGGGTTCCCGGGCAACAGCTCGCGCACGCTCGCCTGGTGGGTCGGCCAGTGGTCGGCGAAGTCGGAGAGGAACCGGTCCCAGCTCTCGATGCCGTGGCGATCCATGTAGCTCTGCGGGAAGGAGAAGGCGTGGTCGAGCCCGACGATGAGCGGCTCCTCGCCGGCGAGCTGCTCGAGCAGCCACTCGGCGAGGTCGCGCCGGCTCCAGCGGCCCTCCGCCGATCCCGAGCTCCACTCCTGGTAGGGCTCGTGGTCGGAGCGGGCCGCGAAGACGCGGATCCAGCGCACCGGGTCGGTCGGCAGCTTGCGTCCCGAGTAGCGGACGCCCACGTAGCGCTCGAAGCGGGGCATGGCGGGCCCATAGTACACTCGCCGCGGCCATGCTCCGCCTGCCGCGATTCGTCTTCCGACCCGCTCCGACGCTCGCCGAGGCGGCGGCGATCCTGGCCGCCGAGGGGGCGGTGGAGGGGCGCGCCCGGCTGGTCGCGGGCGGCACCGACCTGTGGCCCAACATGAAGCGGCGCCACCAGCACGCCGAGGTGATCGTGGGGCTCCGGACGGCCGCCGACCTCCACGGCGTGCGCGGCGTCCACGAGAAGGGCGAGGTGCGGATCGGCGCGACCACCACCCTCACCGAGGTGGCCGAGCACCCGGCGGTCCGCGAGCGCTACCCCGCGCTCGCGCGGGCGCTCGAGTCGGTGTCCTCGCCCCCCTTGCGCAACATGGGGACCCTGGGCGGCAACCTGTGCGTCGACACCCGCTGCACCTACTACAACCAGACCGAAGAGTGGCGCCGATCGATCGACTACTGCATGAAGGAAGAAGGCGAGATCTGCTGGGTCGCCACCAGCTCGCCCCGCTGCTGGGCCCACTCCGCGAGCGACTCGGCGCCGATGCTCGCCGCGCTCGGCGCCCGGGTCCGCCTGGTGGCGGCCGACGGCGAGCGGACGATCCCGGTCGAGGGCCTCTACCGCGACGACGGCATCGACTACCTGGCGCGGCGCCCCGACGAGGTGGTGGCCGAGGTTCTGGTCCCGGCCGAGACCGGCCGCGAGCGGGTCCGGAGCTCCTTCTGGAAGCTCCGGCGCCGGGGCTCGATCGACTTCGCCGTGCTCTCGGTGGGCGCCGCGGTGCGGACCGCTCCGGACGGCACGGTGGAGGACGCCCGGGTCTTCCTGGGCGCCGTCGCCTCGCGGCCGGTCGCCGCCGAGAAGACGGTCGAGGCGCTGGTCGGCCAGAAGCTCACGGCCGAGACGATCGCCCGGGCCGCGGCTCTCGCCCGGCGCAATGCCACGCCGATGGACAACACCGATTTCCAGGCCCAGTGGCGCGGCGCGGTGGTCCCGAAGTACGTCGAGGCGGCGCTCCGGGAGTGCGCGGGCCTGCCGATGGAGCGCCTACCCCCCAACCACTCAAGATAGCTGGCCACCCCAGCAGGAGGGCCGCTCATGGGAGGTGGCGTCCCTCGCCCACCTCGAGGCTGGGAGAGGGATCGAGGGAGAGGGGGGTGATCGCGTGGAGCCGCTCGCTCTCGGGGTAGGGGAAGAAGTCGATCACCTCGCCCTGCCGGTTGAGCTCCTGGCTCGAGCGCCAGAACTCGACGTCCAAGAGGTCGGCGTGGTGCTCGAGGAAGACCTCCTTGAGGTGCCCCTTGAGCTCCAGGAAGCGCTCGAGCTCGGCCGGGAAGACGTCCTGGTCGCCGACCGAGAACCAGGGCTCGGCAGCCATCTCGTCGTAGACGTCCCGGTCCGGCGGCATGCGCCGGAAGCTGCACTCGGTCACCGCCACCAGCTCGTCGTAGTCGTAGCAGACCACGCGGCCGTGGCGGGTGACCCCGAAGTTCTTGAGCATCAGGTCGCCCGGGAAGATGTTCGCCGCCGCCAGGTCCTTGATCGTCGCTCCCCAGTCGAGGACCGCGGCCTCGCACTCCTCGTCCGACGCCTCGCGCAGGAAGAGGTCGAGGGGGCGCACGCGGCGCCCGACGTAGGTGTGACGGATCTCGACTCCGGCCCGCTCCACGCAGACGTTCTTCGCCGCCACCTCCTCGAGCTCGGCGAGGAGCTCGGGCGAGAACCGCTCCTTCGGGAAGAGCAGGTGGTCGAACTCCTGGAAGTCGACCAGGCGCCCGACCCGGTCGTGGTGCAGGACCTGGCGGTACTTCTCCCTCACCCCCTCCCGCGTGACCTTCTTCGGCGCCGGAAAGGCGTCCTTGATGACCTTGAACACGAACTCGTAGGTCGGCAGCGTGAAGACCGACATCACCAGGCCGGGCTCGCCGGGCGCGTGCTCGAAGCGCTCGTCGGTCTCCGCGATCACGCCGGCCAGGTCGCTGTAGAACTCGCTCTTGCCGTGCTTGTGGTAGCCGAGCGAGATGTAGAGCTCCGCGATCCGCTTCCTGGGCAGGATCGAGTGCAGGAAGCCGATCACCTCCCGCGGGCTGCCGACCTCGGCGTGGAAGTACCAGCGCGCGAAGCTGAACAGGATGCTCACCTGGTCCTCGGTGGTGAGCACGGCGTCCACCCGCACGCCCCCCTCCTCGTGGAGCAGCGCGAGCACCACCGGCACCGTCGCCGCGCCGCGCCGGGCGCGCCCCACCAGGTAGGCCGCCTTGTTCCGGATGAACAGCGGCCGCAGGACGTCGAAGGCCTCGATCTCGGGGCCGCCGAAGCTCTCGGTGACGGCCCTCTCGAGCCGCCGGGCGACCTCCGCCACGTCCCGCTCGAGGTCCTGGAAGGGCGCCCTGAGGCCGGCGTCGCGCAGGACCTTCCGCAGCAGGCCGGCATCGGCCCGGTGCACGCCGTACATGCGGGCGCTCGCCATCTCCCAGCCCTTGTACGGGACCGGGAAGTCGCGCGACAGGTAGTCGATCCGCGCCTCGAGGCCGCGATGGGGCAGGAGCCTCCGGCTGACCGAGTTGAAGAAGGTCTGGGCGAGCTCGACGTCGTCGCGCCCCAGGATGGCCTCGGTGAAGGCCGCCTTGATCGGGCCGAAGGCCTGCGGCGTGGCCACCGAGGCCCCCATCCGCGAGCGCAGCGACGAGACCGTCTCGCCCACCGAGCGCTCGTAGAGCTCGAGCCGCTCGACCGTGTCGCGGTGGATCCCCTCCCACTCCCGCCGCTCGAAGCGCTCGCGCGCGCGCCGCGTGACCGCGCGGTAGCGCTGGTGGTAGTCGTCGAAGCTCCTGAGGAGGATGTCCGCCGCCTGCGCGGGGCTGTTGGCCGACGCCATGGCACTCGGAAGCTACCACCGGTCGGCGTCCGCCGACAGCCCCGGAAGGGTAGGTTGCGGCGGCCGGGGTCGCCTCCGGTCCGCCGTTCGGCGTGGTACCTACCGACCGCCCGGCCGAGGCAGAGCTCGGCCCGGGGACCGGAGCCCGCCGGCCCGCCGGGGTCGTCTCCGCTTCGCCGTTCGGTACGGAATCCACCGATCGCCCGGCCGAGGCGAGGTCGGCCGCTTCAGCCGGGGTCGTCTCCGCTCATCGCTCCGAACGGATGAAGCGGCCGAGCTCTGCCTCGGCCATGTCGAAGCGTCCGACCCCGGGATATACTCTTCGCGACGATTCTCCGATTCGAAAGCGCGAAGCCCGTGCCGCCGACGGTGGCACGGGCGCGCCACGACACGCCACTCCGCCAGGAGCGCCGACCCCATGGCCGAAGGAGCCCCCGTGCCCGCCCCCAAAAAGACCCTCCGCGTCGGGCTCCTCGCCCCGGTCCACAAGCTCGACCCGCACGGCGGCCGCGACTTCGTGAGCGCGACGATCCTCGAGCAGATCTTCGAGACCCCGTTCGCCCTCCCGGAGACGGTCGAGCAACCGGCCCGGCCCGTGCTCTTCGCCGAGGCCCTGCGGCCGGAGCCCGGCCAGGGCGCCGCCCAGGTGCTTTCGGCCCCGGTGCGCGAAGGCGTCCGCTTCTCCGACGGCACTCCCCTCTCGGCGGAGCTCCTGGCCGAGATCCTCTCGCGCGCCGGCCGCCTCACCGAGCAGGCCGCGGTCGAGGCGCGCGACGGTCGCGTCGTCTTCCGGCTCGCGCGGCCGACGGCGCGCTTCGACCTGACCCTCACCCACCAGTACTGCCAGGTGGCGCTCGGCCGCGGGGCGCGAGACCCTCGGCACCGGCGCCTATCGGCTCGCCGCGGATTCGACGCCCGAGCGCATCCGGCTCGAGCGCAACCCGCACTTCCGCACGCCCACCAGCATCGAGGAGATCCTGTTCGTCGCCTACCCTCCCGACTCCCAGGGCCACCCGAGCGCCCTGCTCGCGGCGATCGCTTCCGGCGAGGTGCAGTTCTCGAACGTCCTGTCGCGCGAGGACCTCGCCCAGGTGCGGGGCGTGCGCAAGTGGCTCGAGCCGGGAAGCGGCACGGCGATCCTCTACTTCAACACCGAGAGAGCCGGCCTGTCCGACGCCCGCGTCCGCCGCGCCCTGGCCCTGGCCGTCGACCGCGCCGAGGTGGCCCGGATCTCCTACCACAACCCGATGGCCTTCACCGCGACCGGTCTCCTGCCGCCGATGATGGGCACCTGGCGCGACGGCATCGCCCACGACCCGAAGCGGGCGCTCGGGCTGCTCTCGCAGGTCGAGGAAGACCGCCGTCCCCACCGGCTCTCGCTGCTCCTGATCTACGGGCCCCGACCCTACCTGCCCCATCCGCGCGCGGTCGCCGACCACCTCGTCGAGCGCTTCGCCACCCTCGACGTCGAGGTGACCGTCCACCAGGCCGAGAGCATGGAGCGCTACTTCCACGAGGCGGCGCGCGGCGACTACGACCTGGCCCTCTCCGGCTGGGTCGCGGACTCGACCGACCCGGCGGATTTCCTCGACGCGATCCTCTCGCCCACCTCGATCCCCAGCCCGAGCCGCCGGATCGTCTTCGACGGCAACCTCGCGCGCTGGTCGACCTCCGGGTCCGGCGAGGCGCTGCAGCGCTTCCGCCAGCAGCCGAGCGAGGCGAACAAGGCCCGGCTGCTCGACCTGTTGCGCGACGAGATGCCCCTTCTGCCGCTCATGTACGGCCCGACGATCTACGTCTACTCACCCCGGTTCCAGAACTTCCGGCCCTCCCCTCTCGGCATTCCGAGATTCGCCGAGACGACGCTGGTCGAGGGCCCGTGAGGCCCGGGCCGATGTGTTAGGATTTTCACTCCGGTAGTGACTTGAGTGATCGACGGCGGTCGTCCCCGAAGCGGGCCGCCGCTCCCATGATCGTCTTCAGAAAGGGTGTACGTCGTGAGTGATCTCGAAAAGCCAGAGGGTCCGTCGAACCCGAACGACCTGCAAGGAGCCTTCGAGGAGCAGGCCGACGGTCTGGGGCTGCTCGCCCTCGAGCCGGCGCCTCGCGCGCAAAGGATGAGCCGCATGGTGGGCATCGCCGCCGCCGGCACCCACTCCCTGGTCGACCTGGAGGGCAAGACCTCGACCGCGGAGATCGGCGAGGCCGACCGCAAGGCGATCGCCGAGGTCGTCCGGCGGTTCGAGAGCCTCCATCCGCAGGAGTTCCTCAAGGAGTGGAAGAGCTTCGCCACCAACCCGTACGTCGCCGTCGGCGAGTCGATGGTCGGCACGGTAGAGGAGGACGGGCTCGAGGAGTTCTTCAACCGCGACTCCTTCCGCGAGACCCTCGAGGCCTTCCCGCCCTTCCAGCCGCGCAAGCTCACCGTCTCGAACATGCAGATCGTCTTCGTCGGGCAGGTCCGCGCCGCCGCCACCTACCGCGTGGAAGAGGACTTCAAGAACCAGAAGCACAAGGTGGACAACTGCGCGGCCATCCTGGTGAAGATGGCGGACGGCTGGCGGATCACCGCCGTGACCACCAAGGACAAGGAACAGGCCCGGTAAGGGTGAGCTCGTGAAGGTCGCGGTCGCGCCGGCCGCCGCCCGAGCGGCCGGCGCGCGCAAGCGGTTTTGCCTCGGCACCCACCGGATCCGCGCCCCGGAAGAGACCTGGGCGGCGGTCGAGCCGCTGCTCGGGAGGGCGGGGATCACTCGGGTCGCCGAGGTCACCGCCCTCGACCGGATCGGGATCCCCGTCTTCCAGGCGATCCGGCCCGCCAGCCGCAACCTCTCGGTGTCCCAGGGCAAGGGCGCGACCCGGGAAGCGGCCCGGGTGAGCGCCGTCATGGAAGCGCTCGAGCTGTGGTGCGCCGAGGACCTCGGCGCCCTCCCCCAGGCCTCGGCGACCCTGCGCGAGATGGACTACGCGAACCCGATCCCGGTGGCGGCGCTGCCCTGGATCGAAGGCGCGGTGGTCCTCGACGCGGCGCCGATCGCCTGGCTGCCGGCGGTCTCGCTCGGGACGGGTCGCCGCGCCTGGCTCCCCCGCCAGCTCCTCGAGGTCGACTTCACGGTCTCGGAGGTCCTCCGGCCGCGGATGTTCTACGCCAGCTCGAACGGCCTGGCCTCGGGCAACTGCCGGGAGGAGGCCCTGCTCCACGCCCTCTGCGAGCTCATCGAGCGCCACGCCCTCCATCTCGCCCGCCGCGAGCCGGTCCGGCGCCGGCCGATCGACCCCGCTTCGGTCGACGATCCCGGCTGCCGGCAGGCCCTCGCGGCGATCGCCGCCGCCGGCATGAAGGTCGGCCTCTACGACGTCACCTGGGAGGTGGGGGTGGCGAGCTTCGTGGTCGACCTGGTGGCCTCGGACCTGCCGAACGTCTGGCTCGGGGCGGGCACCCATCCGGCGCCCGCCGTCGCCCTGTCCCGGGCCCTGACCGAAGCCGCCCAGTCGCGCCTCGCCTACGTCTCGGGCGCGCGGGACGACCTGCCCCGGCTCGTCCCCGAGGGCGGCGCACACCGCGTCTTCGAGGACTACCTGGCGCCCGCCGGGGGCCGGCCCTTCGGGACGGTCGCCGACCTCGCGAGCGACGACGTGGCGCGGGATCTCGACGCCGTGGTCGAGCGCCTCGAGCGCTCCGGCCACGAGCCCTTCTGGGTCGACGTCGGACGGCCCGAGCTGCCCGGGATCTCGGTGGTCCGGGCCTTCGTGCCGGGCCTCAGGGAGGTCCGGCATGGGTAGAGAACCTTCGGCACGGATCGGATCGAGGATGGCGTCATCCGTCTCGTCGAGCCTCTTCCCGACTGAGTTGCGTCTCTGCGACTCTGCGTCGCTGCGCGAGGCTTGTTCAGCTCGGGTCGTCGGGTATGCGCAGGGCTGAGCCCAGTGGCAGCCGGAGCCCCCGGGTGATCGCGTTCGCCGGGCCGTCGCTCCACGGGCTCGGCGAGGCCGATCGGCGGCGCCATCTCGCCGGAGTCGAGCTCCGGCCGCCGGCCGAGCGGGGCGACCTGCTCGCGGCCGTCGCGGAGGCGCCCGACGCGCTCGTCCTCCTCGACGGCGTCTACTTCACCGTGCCCACGGTCACCCACAAGGAGTTGCTCTACGCCCTCGACTCCGGAATCCGGGTGATCGGCGCCGCCAGCCTCGGGGCGCTCCGGGCCGCCGAGCTCGAGCGGTTCGGGATGGAGGGCGCCGGACGGGTCTTCGAGTGGTTCCGCGACGGAGTGCTGGACGGCGACGACGAGGTGGCCGTCCTCCACGGGCCCGCGGAGCTCGGCTACCGCCCGCTCAGCGTCGCGCTGGTCGAGCTCCGCTCGGTGGTGGCGGCGCTCGAGTCGGAGGCGCGCCTGCTCCCTCGTGGCGGGCGCGGCCCTGGTCGCCGCGGTCAAGGCCCTGCCGTTCGACGAGCGCTCGCCCGGCCGGATCGTGGCGCTCGCCGGCGAGTGCCTCCCGGAGGGTGCGGCGGCCGAGACCTCCCGGCGCCTCGCTCGCGGCAGCCTGAAGCGCGACGATGCGCTCGCGGCCCTGGCAGTCGCGGTCGCCATCGCCGGCCATCGGCCCGCGGCGTCCCGGGCCGGCGAGCGCCGAGCGGGAAGGCCGGACACCGAGTTCTCGGTCTTCTTCAAGGAGTCCTACCTCCGCCCGCCGGTGGCGCGCGGCTCCCGCTCGTCGGAGCCGGCGCCCGAGCCGCCGCCGACCCTGCTCGAAGCCTGGCAGGCGGTCCAGGCCCTCCACCCCGGGGCGCCGGATCTGGTTCGCCGGCTCCGCCTGCGCTTTCTCCTCGCCTCGGAGGCCGTCCACGCGGGGCTCGAGGCGTCCGGCGGCAGCCGAGGAGGCGAAGCGGCGGGCCTCCGACTCCCCGTCACCGCTGCCGGAGCGCGAGCTCCTGGCGGAAGCGCGGGTCGCGGCCTTGGCCGCCGCGGCGCTGGCGCACCATGGCAGCGCCGGCGAGGCCCTCGCCTCGCTCGCCCGGCGCCTGGGGCTCGATCGGCCTGCGAACGGAGACGGTGCGGCGCGGTCTCCCGACGAGCGGCTCCTCGCCCTCCTGGCGGCCCAGCGCGGCCTGGTCCCGACCTGGGCCTTCGCGCGGGCGTTCGCCGCCTCGCCGCTCGTCGGCGACGCGCTGGCCGCGGCCGCCGCCGCGCGCCAGATCGACCGCTGCTACCGGCGCTGGCGCGGCGAGCGGGCGACCTGCCGGCAGGCTCTCGCGGAGGTCGCCGGAGCCCTCTGGCGCCGCCCCCCGGCGGAGATCGAGGGCGAGGCGGCCCGGCGCGACCTCTTCCCCGCTTCCGGTTTCGCCCCCGGCCTCTGGGAGGTGCTCGAGCGCGTCGCTCCGGCCGAGCGCCTCGGAACGCCGATCAACGCCTATCCGGAGGCGAAGGCGGCGCTCGCTGGCCCGCGACCTGTCGGCGGTCTGCGCCCGGTAGAAGTAGCGGCGTACCCGCCCCGCCTCGACCCACTCGATCGTCCGCTCCGCCTCCTCCAGCCGGATGCCGGCAGAGCTCGCCGCTCCCCTCGCCTTCGAAAGCCCCGCGGAGGGCCAGGGCCGCCACGCGCTGCCGGTGCCAGAGGGCGTGCTCGGCGCCGCTGAAGTCCCGGACCTCGAAGGCTGAAGCCATGGCGCTCCAGGGCACCGGCCATCCGGGTGCTCCGGGCCATGCGCTCCGCGTCCTCCCCCGCGCTCCAGGCCCCCCGGCCCCCTCGGGCAGGAGCTCGCTCGCGAAGATCGCGGCCTTGCCGCCGGGCGCCAGCAGGCGCGGGCCATTCGAGGCCATCGCGGCGTCGAGATCGTCGAGCGAAGTAGAGCGAGTCGACCGCGACCGCGGCGTCCCACAGGCCCGCCTCCTCCGGTCGAGGCACGCGAGGTCCGCGCAGGTCGCCGAGCCGGAAGTCGACCCGCAGGGCGGGCTGCGGCGTCCTCGCGGGCCCGCTCCCGGGCGCGGCGGATCGCGCCGGCGCGCGGTCGATCCGCCAGCACGAAGGCCCCGGTCGCGGCGGCCAGGTGCTCGCCGAGGCGGCCGATGCCGCACCCGAGGTCGAGGATCCGGTGCGGGCGATCGCCCTCCGGGGCGAGGCACGCGACCAGGTAGTCGAGCTGCGCGGAGTCCAGGACGTCGAGCTGCCGCAGGTCGAGGCCGTGAACCCGCTGGCAGAGCCGGCCGTACGCGGCGCTCGACTCGCAGGCGAGGAGCAGCTCCTCGAAGCGCCGGTCGGCCTCCTTCTCGAGCGCCCGGGCCGCCTCGGTTCGGCCCCGCTCGCTCAGCCGGCAGACGTCGTCCGGCCAGCTCCACCAGGCCGCCGGCCACGAGCACGTCGAGGCCCGCCGCCAGCGGCCGCGAGCGGTCGGTGGGATCGGACCCGGCGGGCGGCTCCTCCGTCGCGGCGAGCCGCCCGGCGTGAGCGACAGGGTTCGCGAGGGCACCGCGCGCCGGGACTCGCCGAGCTCCCAGGGGCGCAGCTCGAGGAGCCGGGCGACGATCGAGAAGGGCCGGCTCTCGGCCTTCCCGCCGCACATCGCTGGGCTCCGTCCCCCGGCCGGCGCGAGCTCCTCCATCAGGCTCCGGGCGTCCCGGTAGTCGGCGCCGTCGAACCCGGCCCCGAACCGGTCGAGCGCTTCCGCGAGCGGCGCCCGCCCCTGCTCCGGGCAGCCCGTGCCGGCCAGCAGGCGCGCCAGGCTGGTCGCGGTCCGCAGCTCGAGCAGCCTCGCCCCCTGGGAGCGGGCGACCGCGAGCGCCGCCCGCAGGCTGGAGCGCGCCTCCTCGCGGCGGCCGTCGCCGCCGAGGCGCCACAGGGCTTCGCCGCGGATCCGGTAGAGGTCGGCCTCGTGGAAGCGCTCGCCGGTCACGCCGCCCAAGACCTCCGCCTTGTCCAGCAGCTCGAGCGCCAGCTCGGTCTGGCCGTCCGCGAGGAAGGTCCCCGCCAGGTAGGTCAGGAAGCACGGCCGGAGGATCTCGGCGCCGCTCGCCCGCCAGCGCTCGAGCCCCTCGTCCATGAGGGCGATGCCCTCGTCGCGGTCGCCCAGCTCGGCGCGCGCCCACCCCTTGACGAACAGGCCCATCGCCAGCCGGTGGGGAAAGCCGTGCTGCTCGGAGGTGAAGATCACCTCCTCCGCCGCCGCGAGCGCCGCTTCCGCCGCGCGGTGGAACTGGAGCAGCACGGCCCGGAAGCTCAGGGCGTGGGCCAGGGTGAAGGGATGGTCGAGCTCGCGCGCCCGCCGCAGCGCTGCACGGTTGCGTTCCAGCGCCTCCGCCGGGAAGCCCAGGTGCCAGAGGGTCCACGCCAGGTTGTCGAGGCAGAACACCTCGGTGTCCTCGTTGTAGAGGTAGGCGTGGTCGCCATGCTTGGCGGGATCGAAGAGGGCGAGCGCCTCGTCGAGATGCTGGCGCGCGCTCTCCAGGGCACCCATGTGGAACGAGATGGCGCCCAGGAAGCGATGGGCCTCGAGCACGAACTCCTCGGCGCCGCTTTGGGTCGCGAGGTGGAGGAGCTCGCCGCCGTGGGCCCGGGCTCGCACCAGGTCGGCGCGCGCGCCGTGCAGCCGCACCAGGCCCATCAGCACGCCCAACGTCTGGCGCGCCTCCCCCACCGACTCCGCCAGCTCGCGAGCCCGGGCGAAGACCGCGACCACCTCGGAAGCGGCATAGCCCTTGACCGCCATCAGCGCCGAGCCCAGGACGGTCTGGAGCTCGAGCTCGCGGCGCGGCCGCGCCTCTTCCTGCGCCAGGGACGACACCAGCTCCAGGCCGGCCCGGATGTGGCGCGCGGCCTCGACGTTCGCCGATCGCTCGAGGGCCCGGCGCCCGGCCTCGTGCCAGTACCGGACGGCCTCGTCCGGCCGCCCGCCGAGGGTGTAGTGATGCGCCAGCAGCTCGGCCCGGGGCCCGTCCTCGGCGCCGTAGGTCTCTTCCAGGATCTCGCCGATCCGGGCGTGCCAGACCTGCCGGTCGGCGCGCAGGAGAGACTTGTAGGCGGCCTCCTGGATCAACGCGTGGCGGAAGACCAACACCTCGCCGAGGGCACCCCGGCGCCGCCCCAGCAGATCGGCTTCGACCAGCCGGTCGAGCTCGTGGTCGAGGGTCTTCTCGTCGAGCGGCGACAGCCTCGCGAGCAGCTCGCGCGACACCTCGCGACCGACCACCGCGCCGAGCTGCGCCACGTCCTTGGCGCTGGTCAGGCGATCGAGGCGCGCCAGGAGCGAGCTCTGGAGCGTCGAGGGGATGTCGAACGAGGGAAGCGGTTCGGCGAGATCGTAGCCCGAGGGCCCCTCGCGCAGCAGGTCCGACTCGAGGACCGTCTTGGTCAGCTCCTCGACGAACAACGGGACGCCGTCGGTGCGGGCGACCAGCTGCGCGACGAGCTCCGGCGGCAGGCGGCGGCCGCCGGCGAGGCTGCGAATCATGGTCGCCACCTGGGCCGGCTCGAGCTTCTCGAGGGTCAGGCGCTTCAGGCGCGGCGACTCGGGCCAGGGCGGCTCGAAGTCCGGACGATGGGAGAGCACGACGAGGAGCTTCGCCGGACGCTCCAGGCCGACCAGGAGGTCGAGCAGCTCCAGGGTCGACGGGTCGACCCAGTGGAGGTCGTGGACCGTCAGCACCAGCGGCTCGCGCGCGGCCAGCCGGACGAGCCACTCGACCACCGCCTGGAGGCTCGCCGCCTTGCGCTGCGGCGCGGGCATCCGCGACTCCGGGTAGCGCCCGTCGAGCGGCACCGAGAGCAGCGAGGCCCACAGCGGCACCGACTCCTCGTCGACCGGCAGGCCGGCCGCGGTGAGCAGCGCCTCGATGCGGTCGAGCTTCTCCGCCCCGGGCACCTGGCCGCTCAAGCCGAGCTCGGCCCGCAGCGCTTCGATCACCGGGTAGAGGGCCGAGTTGCGGTAGAACGGCGAGCAGTAGAGGCCGCGGCTGCGGTGCGGGATCCCCTTGAGCCGCTCGGCGAGGGCATCGCTCATCCGCGACTTGCCGATGCCCGCCTCGCCCCCGAGCACCACCACCTGGGGCTCGCCGCCCGACGCCCGGTCCCAGGCCGCGAGGAGCTCGCCCAGGACCTCTTCGCGACCGGTGAACGGGGTCGCTCCGCGGCCCAGGTTGAGGTCGAGGCGATCGTGGGCCGAGCGCTCGCCCAGACACCCGGAAGACCTCGATCGGCTCGGAGACGCCGCGCAGCTCGTGGCGCCCGATGGCGACGCTCCGGAAGGCCCCGCGCACCAGCCGATGGGTCGCCTCGGTGATCACCACGGTGTCGGGCTCGGCCAGCGACTCGACGCGCGCCGCCACGTTCGGGGTCTGGCCCAGGGCGAGGCGCTCGCGGCGCGCCCCGGAGCCGATCTCGCCGACCACCGTCAGCCCGGTGTGGATGCCGATCCGCAGCGAAAGGGCGAGCCCGTGCTCTTGCGGGGCGCCCTCGTTGAGCCTGGCGATCGCCTCGACGATCCCGAGCCCCGAGCTGACGGCGCGCTCGGCGTCGTCCTCGTGGGCCCGCGGGTAGCCGAAGTAGACCAGCAGGCCGTCGCCCAGGTACTGGGCGACGTGGCCGTCGAAGCGCTCGATCACCTCCGCCGAGGCCGACTGGTAGGCGTGGACGACCTCCCGGAGCTCCTCGGGATCGAGGTGCTCGGAGAGGCGGGTCGAGCCCACCAGGTCGCAGAACATGACCGTGAGCTGCCGGCGCTCGGCACGCGGCGCGGGCTCGGCCCGGGCGGGCGGCGCGGCCTCGCCGGGAGCGGCCTCGAGCGAGGCGCCGCAACGCCCGCAGAAGGCGAAGCCGGGGAGGCTCCGCGCCCCGCAGGCCGGACAGGGCGGCCCGAGCTCCGAGCCGCAATCGGGGCAGGTCGCCGACCCGGGAGGGGTCGCGGCAGAACAACGAGGACAGCGCATCGGCCGGTCTTCGAGCGTACCCGGGGAGGCTACCACAGGGCCCGGGAGCGCCGGCGGAAGGCGATCCCGGCGTGCCCCGCCCATGCCAGCAGCCAGAGCCCCGAAGCCCCCAGGTGGAGCCCCACCCAGGCGGCGTGCCAGGCCGGCGTGACCGTGGTCTGGAGCAGGTAGCCCGAGGCCACCATCGGCGCCAGGGCAACGAGCATCCCGAGCCCGCTCCGGCGGCGCGTGGCCACGCCGCCGCGCCACTGGCCCCAGGCGTGCCGGCGCCAGAGGAGGCCGGCGGCGAAGACCAGCAGCGGCGCCGCCAGCACGTGGAGGTGCTGGACCGCCGGCTGGAGCGGGTGGTTGACCACCGCGTACGGGTCGCTCGGATCGAGCAGGTAGCGCATCCAGGCGTAGACCAGGCCGGTGCCGCCCACGGCGGCGGTCGACAGGTGCACGGCCCAGGCCTCGAGACGGGTCACGGCGGGGCCTCCGGGGCGGCCGCCGGCCGCGGCTCCGGCCCCGGCGCCCGCTCCCGGATCACCCGGTCGATGGCGAGCACTCGCCGGACGGCGTCGGTCGTCGCGCGGGCGGTGAGGGTGGCACCGGTGACCGGCCGGATGCCCTGCTTGAGCTCCAGCTCGGGATCGAGCCGGCGATCGAGAAACTGCTCGTACCAGGCCTTCCGGGGCAGGTAGTCCTGCGGCTCCTGGAAGGCCAGGACCTCGACCCGGGCGACCGTGCCGTCGGGCGCCACCACCACCATCAGGGTCTCGGGCAGCGTGCGCACCCGGTGGGTGTCGAAGTAGGCGACGCCACCCGGGCGGCCGTCGCAGGTCGCGACGTAGGGATGGACGAGGGCGCTCGGCACCCGCTCGCCGGCGAGCTCTCCGGCGCGGGCGAGCTCGCCCGTCGTCAGGTAGACGGTGCGGTGGTCGATCCGGCAACCCGGGAAGGCGAGGCGCAGCGCCTCCTCGACCGAGAGAGAGGCCCGCGCCCGGGCCACGCCGGCCCCCGCCCCCAGGACCGCCAGCGCGAGGACCGGCACGACGACCCGGTCAAAAAATGTAGCCGAGCGCCACATTCACCCGATCCAATCCCGTCCCCGCTTCGTTGTCGTAGTCCTGGTAATCCGCCTTGAAGACGATCTGGTCGATGGGCTTGAAGGCGAGGCCCAGGGTCAGGCTCCGGCTGTCGTTCGCCGGGTTGCGGGCGAACCCGGCCGGCACCGAGGCCTGGGTGTCGAGTTCTTCCCAGCGCGCGTAGGGGATGAGCTGGCGGCCGCTCGTCCGGCCGGCGAGCAGGTCATAGCCCGCCTGGAGGTACCAGCCGGAGAGCCGGTCGCCCACCGACTCGTCGCCGGCCAGGCCCAGCGCCCGGTCGAGGCGCGCCACGTCGTCGAGCTCAGCCCGGGCGCCCAGTGCCCGGAGCTCGAGGCCGCGCCAGCGCCACTCGGCGTGCCCCTCGTAGATCGCGGTGCCGAGGCCGATCCGCCGGCCCGCCCGGTCCTCGAGCCCCTGGCCCGAGTCGCCGAGGTAGGCCGAGCCGCCCACCAGCACGCCGGGCACCGGCGTGTAGTCGAGGCGGCCGACCCAGGCGAAGTCCTCGGCCACCGCCTCCGCGCCGTCCTGCTTGCCCTCGTGGAGACCCTCGTCCTCGAAGCGCGAGCCGTCGAAGCCGTTGATCACGTACGTGCGGTAGGTGAACGGCCCGGCCGTGCCGAAGAGGCCGAAGCCGTTTTCGCGCCAGGTCGTGGGGATGATCTGGTCCTCCACGTCCGGGCGCCGGGCGCCCAGGAACACGGTGGGCTCGTGGAGCTCGTTCAAGAAGCCCATGGGCACCAGCACCAGGCCGGCGCGGAAGCTCGCCGCCGGACGCCAGAGGTAGTCGAGGTAGGCGAACTCCACCGCCACCTCGCCTTCGTCGTGCTCCTCGCCCACCGCGGCGTGCTCGTGCTCGACCTCGGAGTTGAACAGCCAGCGGTCGTTGAACCTGTAGCCGAAGTAGAAGACCGCCCGCTCGAGATCGAGGGTGGCACGCTCGCCGGTGGGCGAGCCGTCGTCCCGGGTCGAGTCGAAGCCCTGGTAGAGGACCTCGCCGTAGCCGCCCACCGAGAGGCCCTGGCTGGTGCGGTAGACCTTGGAAGCCGCCGGCCCCCCCTCCCCAGGTCGGCCCTGCTCGCCGTGCTCGGGCCCCTCGACGCGGACCGCCGTCTTCTCGAGCTCCAGGCGCTCGAGCTCGCCGGCCAGCACGTCGAGGCGCCGGCGGAGCTCGTCGATCTCGCGGCGGAGCTCCTGTTCGTCGGCACCGGCATTCGCCGCGCCTTGTCCCGCCACCGCGGCGGGCGCCGGGGCCGGCGGGTCGGCGAGCGCGGCGGTCCCGGAGGCCGCCGCCAGCAGCGCGGCGAGGGTCGCCGCGGCGAGGCCGGGCAGGCCCCTCCTCAAGTCCTTCAAAGAACGGAACATATATACTCCTCGTGGTTCGTGTGGCCGCCACGCGCAAGCGCGGTGACCACGCATCCAGGGGGCGGGAAGCCGCAGTCTCCGCTCCACGGTCTTCGGCTCCCGCTCCCGCGTTTGATCTAGGGACTCCGTCTCCTACCGCTGGAGCCTGCTCAGCCTTCGAGGCTCCGCGAGTCGTCGGTCCCCCTCCCACGTCCACCGATCGAGACTGCGATCGCCCGAACGGCTATTCCAAAACGCTGGATTCATCGCCTCCCCCCCGCATCCCCTCGATCCCCTTCCCACCCCGAGGGGGGGAAGGGGACGCCCCCTCCCGCCTTCGTCGGGATGGCTTCAGCTCGACCTCGCTTCGGTCATCGATCGGCCGCAGGCGGTCGGCGAGACCGGCCGAGGCGGTGATCCGCACGACGCCTCCTGCGGCGGGGCGGGCCACCACCACCTCGATGCCCGGGTGGGCCGCCGCCCAGGCGAGGGCCGCCTCCGGGCCGAGGACGTAGAGGCCGGTCGAGAGGCAGTCGGCCTCGAAGGCGGAAGGCGCCCAGACCGTCAGGCTGCCGAAGTCCGGCGCCGGGCGGCCGGTGCGCGGGTCGAGGAGGTGGCCGACGCGGCGCCCCTCGACCACCACGCCTCGCTCCGAGTTGCCCGAGGTGGCGACCGATCCGCCCGCCACCCGCAGCACCGCGACCGGCCGCTCCCGGCGGGCCGGGTCGGCGATCGCCACCTCCCGCGCGGCGGCGCCCAGGAAGGCCACCTGGCCGCCGAGGTCGATCTCGGCCCCGTCGACCCCGCCGACGCCGGCGACGGCCGCGAGCGCCGCGTCGATCCCCGCGCCCTTGCCGAAGCCCCCTTCGTCGATCCGCAGCCCCGACCGGGATCGCACGGCGGTGCCGTCCGCGCCGAGCACCAGGCTCTCCGGCGCCGAAGCGGCGCGCGCCGCGGCGACCTCGGCGGCGCCCGGCAGGCGGCCGCCCTCCCGCAGACCCCAGGCCGCGACCAGCGCTCCGACGGCCGGATCGAAGGCGCCACCGGTCGCCCGGGCGCACTCCTCGGCACGGGCGAGGTCGGCGGCGAGCTCCGGCGACAGCGCGACCGGCTGGCCCACGGGGGCGCGGTTCAGGCGGGCGAGCTCGCCGCCGTCGCTCCAGGTCGAGAGGCGCCGCTCGGTCGCCTCGAGCGCCCGGATCGCCGCCTCGCTCGCCCGGAGCGCCCGTTGCCGCTCGCCGGCCGTCACCCGGACCCGGGCGCGCGTACCCATGAGCACGAGCTCCCGCGTCACCGTGGCGAAGGCGGCCGGGCGAGTCGCGGGCGGGATTCCGGCCGGCGGCGCCGGCCCGGCGGCGAGCAGCAGGGCGAGGAGCGGGAAGGCCATGGGCTCAGAGCTTGTGAATAAATCTCCGGCCGTCGCGAGGGCGTTCCCGGGCGCCCCTCGCAAGGCGCGCCGACGCAGGCGTAGCGGGGCCTACGTCGAGGAGGCGTAACGCCGCGAGGGGCGATTCGGGGGCGCCCGCAGTAGGTCGGAGATTCATTCACAGGCTCTCAGTGGACGATCTGGATCGACGGGCCGGCCGCCTCGGCGCGCGAGCTGTCGGCGACCAGGCGGCCGTGCTCGAGCTTCACCACCCGATCGGCGAGGGCGGCGATCTCGGCGTTGTGGGTCACCACCACCAGGGTGTAGCCCTGGCCGTGGAGGTCGGCGAGGATCTCCAGGACCTGCTGCTCGTTGGCCTCGTCGAGGTTGCCGGTGGGCTCGTCGGCGAGGATCACCCGCGGGTGGTTGATCAGGGCGCGGGCCACGCACAGGCGCTGCTTTTCGCCGCCCGAGAGCTCGCTCGGCAGGTGCTCCAGGCGCTCGGCCAGCCCCACCCGCTCGAGCGCCGCCCGCGCCTCGTCCCGGTCGGTCAGGCTGTGGACGTACTGGGCGAGCATCACGTTCTCAAGGGCGCTCAGGTAGGGGATCAGGTGGAACTCCTGGAAGACCAGCCCCACCGTCTCGCGCCGGAAGCGGGCGAGCTCGCGCCCGCCGAGGCCGGCGAGCGGCGTCCCGGCGACCCGGACCTCGCCGGAGGTCGGCGTGTCGAGGCCGGCCAGGAGGTTGAGCAGGGTCGTCTTGCCCGAGCCGGAGGGCCCCATGACGACCAGCCACTCCCCTTCCTCGACCGTCAGGGAGACGCCGTCGAGGGCTCGCACCTGCCCGTGGCGGCGGGTCGCGTCGTCGATCTCGATCAGGCTGGCCATGGGTCGCACCTCTTCCTCGTCGTATCGTTCAGTTGCCCTGGAGCACCACCGCCGCGTCCAGCCGCTCCGACAGATCCCCCCCGCATCCCCTCGATCCCCTTCCCTCCCCCAGAGGGGGAAGGGGACGCCCCCGCCCGTCAGAACGCTCTCCACCGGGCCCATTCACCCTCTTCTGGTCCTGAGGTGACATCTCGACTCTTCCCTCAGTTGCCTTGCAGCACCACCGCCGCGTCCAGCCGCTCCACCCGCCGGCGCACGAGGATCGCGGCCGCGGCCACCACCAGGGCGACCGCCAGGCAGCCGGCGGCGAGCCCCGCGAGGCTCGGCCGGAAGGCGATCTCGCCGCCCAGGAGCCCGCGCGCGAGGAGAGCCGCCGCGGCTTCGCCGACGAGCCCGCCGGCGACCACCGAAGCGAGCCCCACCAGGCCGAGCTCGGCGCTCATCAGCCCCTGGACCCAGCGCCCGGTATAGCCGAGGGCGAGGAACAGGGCCATCTCGCGGCGGCGCTCCTCGAGCAGCGCCAGGGTCGCCGAGCCCACCGTCACCAGGGCGAGGAGCAGGCAGATGGCGCCGATCCCGCTCATCAGGAGCTGGAGGTTGCGGGTGACCCGCGCTTCGGTCGCCGTGACCCGGGCGAGCGGCCGGGCCTCGACCCCGGGCACGCGGGCCTCGATCGCGCGCGCCGTCGCTTCGAGCCCGCCCGGCGCCGCGCGCACCTCGATCCGTCCGACCGCCGGCGCCGTCCCCCGGGCGCGCGCCAGGTCCTCCAGGCCCACCACCACCCCGCGGTCCGCCGCGTCGCCGGTCGCGAGCGTGCCCACGGTCTCGAGCACCACGCCACCGGCGGCGGCCGAGGAAGCGGCGCCCCGGACCTGCGAAGCGGCCGCCCGCTCTCCCAGGAGGGCTTCGCCGGCCCTCAGGGCCGGGTCGGGGTGGCTGCCGTCGAGCCGCCAGGCCGGGTGGAGGGCGAAGAGGTCGCCGGTCGCCGCCAGCACCGGCAGGTCCCCCTGCCCGGGAGCGGTGAGCTCGACGCCGGCCGCTACCCTCCGCGCCCCGGCCTCCTCTTGGGCGATGCCCGCGACGGCCTCGACGCCGGGCACCGCCCGGACGTCCGCCACCTCGGCGGCCGGCAGGACGGGCGGTCCGCCGACCTGGGGCCGCACCAGGAGGTTCGGACCGGCGGCGTGCAACCCGGCGGAGACGCCCTGCGCCAGGCGTTCCCCGAGGCCGACCGCGGCGGTCACCGTGGCGGCGGCGACCGTCGCCGAGACGGCGATGAGCGCCAGGTGCCCCGCCCGGCGGCGGGCGCTCCCCAGGAGCAGGCGGGCGATCACGCCCGGCTCCTCCCGAGGCCCCCGCCCAGGCCGCCCCCCAGCACCAGGGCGGGCGGGTTCCTGAGCACTCCGGCGAGCGGCCGAAGGGTCCCCGCCACCGCCACCGCCAGGCCGAGGACGACGGCGAAAGGCAGAAGCGTCGGGCTCCAGCCCGCGCTCAGGTCGAACAGCCCCCGGGCGAGCAGGCGCCCGGCGGCCAGGCCGCCGAGACCTCCCAGGAGGCCGCCGGCGAGGCCGATCAGGCTCGCCTCGGTCAGGAAGAACCGCGCGATCCAGCGCCGCTCGGAGCCCAGGGCCGCGAGCAGCGCGAGCTCCTTCGTCCGGCCCTGGACGGTGGCGGTCATGGTCGACGCCACGCCCAGGAAGGCGCCGAGGAGCGCGATGCCGGAGAGGGCGAGGAGCACCACCCGCAGGCGCAGAAGGACCGCGCCCGCGGCGCCCGCCGCCTGGAGCACCACGTCGGCCCGGCCCGAGGGCAGCGCCTCGCCCACCGAGCGCGCGATCGCCGAGGGGTAGGCGGTGCAGTACCAGGCGTCGTACTCCTCCCGGCTCATCGCCTTCGGGTCCTTGCGCTGGAAGGGCGGCTCGGGGACGGTCAGGGCGAAGAGCTCGGCCGAGGTGATCCGCCCCGGGCGCCCGGCGAGCGACTGGACCAGGGCGAGGGGCGCCAGGCCTGCGTCCTCCTCCTCGCCGCCGCCGCCGACCAGGCCGACCACCGTGGCGCTCCGCCGCGTCCCGCCGAGCTCGAGCCCTACCCGCTCCCCCGCCGTCACGCCCAGCCGCGCGGCGAGGCGCCGGCCGAGGGCGATCTCCGGCGCCCCGGACTCGGCGGGCCAGCGGCCGGTGACCGGCAGGCTCGGGCGGGTCGCGGGCAGGCCGGTCCCCCGCCAGTGGCCCAACCGGTGGTCGAACCAGGTGCCCACGACCGGGGCGACGACGCCCGCGGCGCCGGCGGTGCCTCCGACCGGGCCCGCGGGCGCGAAGCGAACCCGCAGCTCGTAGAGCGGCGCGATCGCCACCAGGTTGTTGCGCCAGAAGCTGTCGTCGAGGCCCGCCAGCTCGGCCGCCGGCAGGGTGTCGCCCGTGGCCGGCTCCACCCGCAGGTTGGCGCCGTAGCTCGCCAGGGCGCGCGCGAAGCGGTCCCCCGACTCGAGCACCAGGACGCCGAGGGCGGTCGCCGCCAGGGTGCCGAGCGCCACCGCGCCCAGCGCCAGGAGCTTCGCCCGGCGGCCGCGGCGGAAGGACTCGAGCAGGAGGCGGGCGAACATGACGGCTCCGGCGCGGGCTACCCGAAGGTCGACTCGGCGTCGGCCAGGTCCGAGGCCGCCACCACCAGCGTGGAGCCCTCGACCGCGAACTTCAGGGGGATCGGGTTGCAGCCCCCTCCCTGGCCGATCGACGGCGGGTAGATGATCGACGCGCAGTGCATGCAGAAGACGTCGTGGCCGCGCTGGCCGTAGCCCTTGGCGCCGCAGAGCACGCAGGCGTCGAGCCCGGCCACGACCTCGCCGGAGCCGAGATGCATGGCGATGAAGCGCACCCGGTGGCCGTCGGCGAGCGTCACGCCGTAGCGATGGAGGGTGTCCTCGCCGAGGGCGGCGAGCGGCACGCGGACGGTGCCGTCGGCTCGGACCGCGAGGGGCTCGACCGGGGTCGGGTCACCGGCCGCCTGGGTGTAGGTGAAGCCGAGGCCGAGGAGCGCCACGATGGCGATCCCGACGCCGCCGGCGAGCGCCCGCACCCGGCCCTGGCGCCGCGCCTGGAGCTTCTCGAGCCGGCGCTGGGCGGGGTTCGTGGCGGCCGCCGCCGCCGGCTCGGGGGCTCCCCCCGGCGCCGCTCGCCCGGGAAGGCGAGCGCCAGAAGCGGCAGGGCGAGCACCGCGACGATGAAGAAGAACTCGTTGCGCACCAGCGGTCCGATCGTCCCCATGGTCGCGGGGTTGGCCGGCAGCCAGCCGCCCTCGGAGAGCTCGTGGTAGCTACCGAGGAGGAGCTGGACGACGAAGATCAGGAGCGCCGCGCCCGTGACCTTGAAGAAGCGGCCGAGATCGAGGCGGACGCTGCCGCGGATGAAGAGCACCCCGAACCAGACCGCGAGGGCGAGGCCGGCGAGCGAGCCCATCAGGGTCGCGAGGCCGCTGGTGGTGAAGGAGACGGCGGCCAGGAAGAGGGCGGTCTCGATCCCTTCCCGGAAGACCATGAGGAAGGTGAAGACGAAGAGCCCGGTGAGGACGGCGGGCGAGCTGCCGCGGTCGACGATCCGGGCGAGGGTGCCCTTCATGCCGCGCGACACGTCCTTCGAGTGGCGCCACATCCAGACCACCATGGAGGCGACCATCGCGGCCGAGGCGGCGTAGAGGAGACCTTCGAAGATCTCTTCGTTGATCGCCACCGAGTGGAGGGCCCAGGCGCCGGCGAGGCTCGCCACGACGGCGGTGACGAGACCGGCCCAGACGGCCTTCAGGTGGGCGCGGAGGCCCTGTTTCTCGAGGAAGGCGTAGATGATGCCCACCATCAGGGCGGCCTCGATGCCTTCGCGCAGGGTGACGATCAGGGACTCGAGCATGGGGACCTCTCAGGCTGGCGCTCCGCCGGCGACGGCGCGCAGCGGGGCGGGAGCGGTGGCTTCCTCGAGCTCCTCGGCCTCCTCCGCCAGGGCTCGGGCGCAGGCCTCGCAGAGGCCCAGGATCTGGAGCTGGCGGTCGTCGCGCGAGAAGCCGTGGGCGCGGCAGATCTCGCCGAGCATGGCCTGGATGGAGGGGCTGACGAACTCGACGACGCGGCCGCAGCGGCGGCAGGCGAGGTGGTCGTGGCGCTGGCCGATGTGGACGTGCTCGTAGAGGAAGCGGTTGCGGCCGAGGCGCTGGCGCTGGACGAGGCCGATCTCGACCAGGAGGTCGAGGTTGCGGTAGACGGTGGCGCGGGAGACCTTCTGGCCGGCGGTGCGCAGGCCGTCGAGGATCTCCTCGGCGTCGATGTGGCCGTGCTGGCGGTAGATCTCGTCGAGCAGAGCGAGCCGCTCGGGGGTCAGGCGCATGCCGTGGGCCCGGATGTAGCGGACGAACTGCTCGCGCTCGGCTAGGGCGACGGGGGGCATGGCAGGCGGCGTCTCGGGTGTCCAGTTGTTATTGAGACTCAATCTCAACAATCACTGGAGACATTCTGGACCGATTTGGTCCGGTTTGTCAACCACCCCGCCGACGCTCTTGTCACTCCGAGCTTTCAACCCTGTCGTCCCGCGCCTGTCGAGGGACCTCGGCGGGCAGGTGCTAGGCGCACCCCGGGCCGCCATGCCGCTTGGGACCGGCCCGGACCGGACTCCACGACACCGAGATCCTGGCAATCCTCGGCCGGGCCTACCTTGCCGCGGCCCTCAGGAAGCAGGGTGGTCGGATCGTCCTCGATGCGGTATGATGTCGCCATCATGACATCGCGGACGCAGATCACGCTCGACTCCGAGGTCCACCGGCGCGCCCGACGCCGGGCCGGCGAGCTCGGCGTCTCCTTCGCGGGTTACGTCCGACGACTGATCGCGCGGGACCTGGGCGAGCCCGAGCCGCTCCGCGACCCTTCGCGCGTGGTCGGGCTCGGAGACTCGGGCGGCTCCGACGTGGCTCGGGAGAAAGCCGCCATGCTCGCCGAGGCCGTCGCCCGGCTACACCCTGAACGTGGAGCTCGCCGCTGAGCCTGTTCGTCGATACCTCGGTCTGGTATGCGGCGGCCGATCGCGGCGACCGAAGCTATGCCCGCGCCGCCGAGATCGTCACCTCCGGCGAGCGGCTGGTGACCAGTGACCACGTGCTGGTCGACACCTGGCTCTTGCTCAACGCTCGCTTGCATCGCGGCGCCGCGGAACGGTTCTGGGAAGAGGTGAGAGGAGGGGTGGCGGCGCTCGAGCCCGTCGCGGCGGCGGACCTCGAGGTGGCCTGGGCGGCGCAGCGCGACTTCCCGGACCAGCCGTTCTCGCTCGTCGATCGTACGAGCTTCGCCGTGATGCTGCGCCTCGGCCTGTCCCGCGTGGCCACGCTGGATCATCACTTCGCCGTCTTCCGTTTCGGTCGAGACCTGCGCCAGGCCTTCGAGATCGTCCGCTGACGTTCGTTCGCGGTGGCGCCCCCAAGCCCCTCGTCAACACCTCCAAGCCGTAACTCTCTGACTCCAAGCCACTTACTTTGGCGCTCACCCCCCGGACCGCCATGCCGCTTCGGACCGGCCCGGACCGGATGGGGTTCCGGCGGCAAACTGCGACCGGCGGAACCCCATCCGGCGCCGGACCTGCGTAGGATCGGACTCCTTGGCTGCCCCGACCGCACCAACCCCACCGCCGTGTAGTCCCGAGCCCCCCACCGTGTCGTCCCGAGCCCTCGCCGTCTCATCCCGAGACCCCCACGGTGTCATCCCGAGACCCCCCACGGTGTCGTCCCGAGGCCCCCACGGTGTCGTCCCGAGGCCCCCAGCTTTGTCGTCCCGAGCTTGTCGAGGGACCTCAACGGGCAGGTGGCAGGCGCACCCCGGACCGCCATGCCGCTTCGGCCCGGCCCGGACCGGATGGGGTTCCGGCGGCAAACTGCGACCGGCGGAACCCCACCCGGCGCCGGACCTGCGTACGACCGGACTCCGGGGCTGCCCCGACCGCACCAACCCCCCCACCGTGTAGTCCCGAGGCCCCACCGTGTCGTCCCGAGGCCCCCACGGTGTCGTCCCGAGGCCCCCAGCTTTGTCGTCCCGAGCTTGTCGAGGGACCTCAACGGGCAAGTGGGAGGCGCATTCCGGAACGCCGGAGGATCCAGCCTCGATCTCCGCCACGCTGCGGGACACGAGCCGTTGGTTGCCCTTGACAACAGCGGTATCCAGACGTAAGATAACTGTCAAGCAAGCACGAAGGCGCCCAGCGCTCCCCCGCTTCGCCGGCCGGTAGCCGGGCGCCTTCACACAGAAACGGCCCGAGCGAGCGCACACTCACCCGGGCCCGACCGCACAGGAGGAACTGGCTCCATGTACGATCAGCCGAAGGGTAGCATCCGTCCCGCCCCGAAGTCTTCGCTCCGCCCCACCGAGAACGCCTTCAGCGCCCTGTTCCTGGACCGCGCCCGCCGCCGGCCGGAAGCGGCGGAGCTCGCCGCCTCGCCGCTCAGCCGGGAGTCGCACTACCGCGGCCCGTGGGAGGTCGAGCGCGTGCCCTCGGACCGGGGCCCGCTCTGGGCCGTCGTCCGCCGCGCCGAGCCGGCCCGCGAGGGCGGCGGTGCCGTCGCCGCCTTCCTCACGCGCCCGGACGCCCTCCTCGCCGCTGCCACGCTCTCGGCCCTGGCGAGCCGCAACCGTCTCCACCTCAACCCCGAGAAGCTCCCCGGCCGCCGACGCCTCGGCGTCCCGATCCACGACGGCACCGCTCACCTCGGCCACGTCGCCCGCGCCGACGACGACTTCCTCGCCTACTACCACGCCCACCGCTGCCTCGCCGCCAACTCCGACGCCGCCGCCCTCTTCCTCACCTCCCTCGACACCGAGACCCTGGCCATCCTCGGCCGTGCCACGATGCGCCGGCTACCGAAGCTCCGATGAGCAGCGCCCGACGGACGGTCTCGCAGGTCGCGGCCCGCGAGGCCGTCGACCTCCCTCTTCAGGGCCTCAGCTCCACAAAGCCGGCGGCGCCGAAGTCTCCGTCGAAGGCCAGGGCGCTCCGAACCCGGAGCGCATGAGGGCGAAGCTCGTCGTGGTTCGAGCAGACCAGGCCCGCATCGCCCTCGACACTGAGACCCTAGCGATCCTCGGCCGGGCGACGATGAGGCGACTCGCGTGACCTACCCGGGCGGGACGCCAGACGGGAGTTTCGTTTAGAGGTCCCGTTCGGTTTCGGTTCTATACGCTACTTTCGCGGGCTCCCTTTTCGGGCCGCGATCACGGCGTCAAGCCACGTCAGGAACTTGTCGACTCGAACTCCGACACTACCCCCGCCACACGCCGTCGTAGTGCGTCCTGAATGTCTGGAGATGACACCAACAACAACCACGTCCTTACCCGCTGTCTCGGAAAGAAGAGGTCCACCGCTGTCGCCGTTACAGGCATCGGCCTTACCTACTGGAGCGTTAATGATGAAGTCCGTCTCTGAGTGACACAAGACTCCTGACCCAAGCCTCTGGGCTTGGCTGCAAGAGCCGACCGGCGTCAGCCCGGTCTGGCGCCTTACACCGTAGCCACCGGAGGCCTTCACATCGGTCTCACCATACCCGATCTCCCGAACTTCCATCGTGGCCTGGAACTCGTTCGTCGAGGCGAGCCGTGGGATATCCACGCCCTCGACCTTTGTCTCGAGAAAAAGTACGCCGATGTCATTCTCGAAGTAAGGCGCCCCAGCGTAATCGTTCGGCCGCTCCGGCGTTCCCTTCACGAGAACCTCTTTGCCACTGCCGATTTGGTCACCAACATAGATCTTCTTCGTCATGTTGGCGTCGAAACAGTGGCCGGCCGTGACCACGACATCCTCTGACACCAGGAATCCCGAGGCCCTGAACTGCGAATCGTCTCCCAAGGCGACACAGAAATCGAGGTTGGGAGCCAGCGCGGCACCCGGCCCGATCAAGATCCTGGCAACCGGGACCCGCGCCATCGTTTGCGCCAGGAGCTCCAGCCCCTCCTTCGTAGACAGGGACCAGCTTGGATAGTTCAGTTCCAGCCCGTTCTCGTCCGCAAACTCCAGGAGGGCTGGCACTCTCTTTGCTGAGTAGCTATCCAGCCCTGTCATCAGCTCCAACAGCTTGGCTTCCTCACGCATCGTCGATCTCTCCTTGGCCCATGGTCGATCCAAGAACCCACTCGTCTTCGACACTAACCGCTACCTGGGTTGCAGGTGCCTGTCGAGGCACAAAAGCCGGCTCCTGACGCGGACATCATCCTTGGTATGATGAGTTCACCCAGGGGTGGCTTCGCTTCCTTCCAGTCGAACAACTCGTAGAGCCAGAGAAAATCGAAGAGCACGGTTTTAGGAGGCGCGTAGGTCGCCTCGAGATTGGTAATTGCGATTTCCACGACCTCATCGCTGCCGGGCACTTCCTGCCCAACGCCGAGTTTACCGGAGGTACACTCCAAAATCGAAGGGTGATCTTCGATGCCTTCGATCGTGAGTACTGTCAGGTCGGCGAGAGATTGCCACGGCAGTTGACTTGCAGGTTGCTGAAGCGCAGCTGTGACGTATTCAAATGCCACATATCGGCCCGCGATGCGAGTCACGGCAGCGGTCGTGAGCACACCAGTCTCGAACTTCACCCGCGAGACCAGGGGAGACCTCTTTGAGGGCTCTACAGGCGGGAGGCATTCTTGCCTAATCTTGTCGATCCTGGCGTCCAGTGCCGGGAGAAAAGGCACCCAGTCGTACCAAGCCTCGTCTGCCCCCGGATCCGAAGGCGTATGGTGCTCCTGTGGGTTCCGGCCCCGACATACGGTAAGACCCGAGGCTGTGCCTTGCCCAGGGCAGACGACTACATCCTCTTCACAGAGGTCATATACGAGACTCACCTGGCCGCCCGGTCCAGCGATTGTTTGGGAAGGCTCGAGCTTCGATCCACCGATTGGGACTACGTTCCGTGCGGCGACCGTAAGCCGCGGAGTATGGATTCCCGGCCTCTGAGATCCCAAGCTGTTGTGGTAGTCGATGTTCTTCGTCGCATTTGCCAGAAAAAAGTAACCACTAGTGGGATTGGAGGCCGTGTCGTGGCCCTCGAAATGAAACAGGCCAGCACCGGTGAAGTAGATCTTGAGCGTGTATGCCATTGTGAAGTCTCCGGTCTTGACGGATGCTGCAGTCGTCGGGTCATCCTTCCTTCCGGTATTTTACCCTCTACAACGAGGTCCGCATCTCCCGGCTGGCTCCGAAGTCCCTGAAGACCTCGAAGCCTGCCCATTCACCGATCGGGGCGTTGCCGCCATTTCTTTTGAGAAGTCCGAGCTGAGCTGCCCGCAGGGATACCGCTACATCTTCACCTGCACGAAGCCTCGAGGCGAAATCAAGCATCATCGTGCCGTTGGCCTCGTCTTCGATTGGCCAGAGACTGGCTACCACGATATCAGCTCCTGCTTGGACGAAGGCGGCCGCCGATCTCATCGAGGCACTCTCTCTTCCAGGTGCGTTCGACTCGGAGCGTCCGCAGGTTGCCAGCACGACCACCTGAGCTGCCGTCAAATCCAGAGAGGCAATCCTATCCTGACTCACCAGGGTCAGCCCTCCCTCTCCGTTGGAAAAGAGCAGGCCTGATTCGGACGGGTCGCCACTTTCGTACCACGAATGGACGGCCAAGTATACTATCGAATGTCGCGACACTTGATCGAGAAAAGCAGCCGAGGTCGCTTCTCGGCCAGAAAGTACCAGGGACCGAGGAAAGAGCGAGCTGACCATCTTGGCCTCGTGCTCAGCCTCACGGAGGGGCTCCAGGTCCGGATACTCGGGATCTGCGACGCTCGGCGCACTTACCGCCAATAGAGAGACTTTCGTGCCATCCACTCCCGGAGAGGAGCCAGATTTGACCTCGTATAGGCTCGGGCGGGCGAGCGCTATTACAGGTAGCCATTTCTGAATTACGTAAGTGTGTGCTCGTGGCTCGACCAGAGCGGCGAATGGAAGCTTCGCAAGGACTCGGTCAGGAACGAAGACGAGCCGTGAGCCTGCCGGAGGTGGCTGGCCACCGACTTCTATCAGAAGCTTGAAGAGATCTTCGCTCAACGGAAGAAGCTCGTTGGGAGTCGCCCTTCGTTCTACGGCATTCTCGAAGCGGGCGATTTGACGCTCGATATCTCCTCGACCAACTCGCCTCTGAGTCAAGGTAAGTCCCGACTCGTCCATCTTCCAGACCAACAGGCGATCGGGCAGCGTCTCATATTCTAGAATGGTCGAGTCACGCCCATTTCCTCCGACTGGTTGCGCTCGTACGACTCGCCGCACCTCCTCCACTCGGGCCTGGGGCTCAGGAGTCACAATGGGAGAAGGCTTTCTGCCATAGAGCTGCCAGGTTCTCCTCCGCTCGGCGAAGTCCAGTGCCCGGAGTGGATCTTTTCGAATATCCACCTGGAAGGCGATCATCGCGTCGAACACAGAGGAGGCGAGCTCGAACCCCGTGCGTCGATTGCCTGGGGCGTGAAGGGTCTCTTCGATCCGCTCATACTCCTCGATCGCTGCCAAGAAATCTCTCTCAGCGAGGTCAACTTGTCCCAGTGCGACCTCGGCTCTCCCGCGGTCGAAAAGGACAGGGGCCAGTTGATAGAGGAAACCGGTTTCCAGCTTGCTCTTGACGACCTCATCCAGCTTCCGCATCGCCTCGTCCGGATGGCTGTCAACCAGGAATTCTGCTTCTGCGGCAAGCACATTGCCGAGAGTGCGTCGCTGGAGCGAGATTCCTTCGATCTGTCTGGCCTGGCTCTCCGCAAGTCCCAGATAATGTGCGGCCGCCTCAGTTCGACCGAGCTCGGCCTTCGCTCGGCCGAGCTGGAGGCATGCCTCAGCAGTGAGAAGTGGAGTGTCTACACCGGTGGCATTCGCGACCAGTTCTTCTCCTAGATCTTCGGCTACATCTGGCTCATTGAGCTCAAAGAGCGTTTCTGTTGCCGTATACAGAGCCGCGTGGTACTTTTGAGGATTCCCGGACTGCTCGGCAAACGAGAGACCCGCTAGATAGAAGTCCCAAGCGGCCGCTGTTCGGCCGAGCAACCTCAGTGACTCCGCATGCATGCTTGCAAGGGTCCCGTTGCTGTAGTCGCCGGCCGTGGGTTCGAGGAGTCGGCTCGCGGAGTCGTAGAAGGCTAGCGCCTTCTCGTTCTCACCGACGATGGATTCAATGGTCCCCAGCATCCAGTAGGAAAAACCAGCGACTTGTGGGTAGCGGTCCTCGGGGAATGCTCGCAGCAACGCTACGAACTGACTGGTAGCCTCTGCTGGCTTCCCGTCGTGAAGAATGATTGCCAGATCGAGCGCCGCCATGCCCCAAAGAGGGTTCTGCTCGGATTTCAGCGCTGACCGGGCAGAGCGAAGCCACTTTACGGCCTCATCCCGTTTTCCCCGATAGTAAAGGTCGAAGCCGCGCCCGAGGAAACGATACCCCTGCGCGATGTGCCTAGCTCGGAGGGGATGGTCGAGCGTGGCCACTTCGGTCTTGGTGACCGCCTCCTCCAGCAGATGATCCCCCGTCTGAGATGCAAGGGCATCGGCAAGTCGGCGAGCCAGATCAAGCCGGCGGCTCGCAGGCTCCGCTTGACCCTCGAGGTATGCCGCAGCCCAGGCCGGCAGAAGGTCCTCCATCACTAAGCGACGGGCCGCATGAGGGAATCGACGGATGACCTGGTCTAATTGCTCGTCGCTCGTGGCGCCTGGCTCTTTGAGCGCACTGACAATTCTGGTCCACTCGTCCTGGCTCGTAGGGGCTTCCAACAAACGCAGCTCGCGCTGGGCGAATTCAGCCCATTCTCCCGATGGCTCGACCTCTAGAAAGGCTTGCCAGGCTTGCCGAGACTGCTCTCGTAGGTGGAGCTTGGAGAGGGCTTCCGCACGGTTGAAAAGCACGACCGGTGCTTCTGGGTCCAGGGCCCTGGCGAGTTCTGCACTTCGCAGGGCCGAAATGAGGTCCAGGGCCCGATGGTTGGTCTCGAAGCGGCTCAAGTAGACTGCTGCGAGGTCGCTCTGTAAATCGGCACGGTCGGGAGTGTCGAGCACGGCGCCGTGAAGCAGGAGTATGGCTTCGTTCAATCTGCCCTCGATCGCTCTGATGGAGCCGACGCTCTGCAGCTTGTCCGTGAGGCTCGCGCCTTCAGTTGACTGCTCGACTTCAGCGGCCGCTCTTGCAAACTCCAAGGTCTCATCACTGGGGCCAAACCCCAGCACAACTTGAGCTGGCACGACTTCCTTTGCCTCCCTCCGGGCAGGATGACTCAGCCGTCCCAGAGGCAGTCGACGAAGAGCCAGGGCTTTGTCGAGACTCGCAAAGAGAGCAGCCTCGGGTTTCCGGGACGCACCTGACCGCGAATCATCCCGCCCGAGGCAGCCTCCCAGGACGAAGAGCGCAAGCAGAAGAGTCACGCCAAGCCCTGCGGGAGACGCTGAAGTCCCTCGCTTGGTCATCCTCGCCCTGGACGTACTTCCCGTCTCAGACGTTTTGATCAAGGACCGAGCTCCTGGGTAAAGGGGCTAGCGGCGAGGGTAGCATGGCTGTCCCGAATTCCAGAAATTGCCACATCTCTATTCATGACTTTGCCTATGAACTCACTCATCAAATGAGCTGCGCACCGTATTTGGGACGGACCGAGCCGGCCGGATTTCCCGGTAGAATCGGCCGCAGAGCTGGAGGCACAAGCTGAACCAGGCGTCCTCAGAGTCCGCGGAGGCTGGGCCGATGGGCCCGCCGGCCGGTAGTGGGCAACCCCCCGAGCAGGAGTTCCTCGCCCAGCAGGAGCTGATCCGGCGGGTGATCGGCTACACCTGCCGGCGGCAGCACCTGCGCTCCGAGGAGGCGGAGGAGTTCGCCTCGACGGTGATGCTGAAGCTGGTCGAGGACGACTACGCGGTCTTCCGGAAGTTCCAGGGCCAGAGCTCGCTGCCCACCTACCTGACCACCGTCATCCAGCGGCTCTGCCTGGACTTCCTGCGGGCCAAGCGCGGGCGGCCGCGCTCTTCGGCCGAGGCGCGGCGGCTGGGGCCGGTGGCGGTGCAGCTCGAGCGGCTCCTCTACTGGGACGGGTTCGGGTTCGACGAGGCCTGCCGGATCCTCCGCGACAATCACGGGGTGGAGGCATCCTGGGAGGAGCTCGAGGAGATGGCCGGGCGGCTGCCCTCGCGCGCGATCGGACGTCAGCACGAGGGCGGCGAGCGCACGGAGATGCTCGCCGGGGCGATCGCAGCGGCCGGACGAGGCGCTCTCGGAGCGGGAGCGGGCGGAGGAGGACGAGCGGGTGGTGGCGGCCCTCGAGGGGGCGCTCGGGAAGCTCGACGCCGAGGACCGGGTGATCCTCCGGATGCGCTTCGAGGACGGCTTCACGGTCGCCGACGTGGCCCGGGCGCTCGACCTGAGGCAGAAGCCGCTGTACCGGCGGGTGGAGGGGTTGTTGCGGCGGCTGCGGCGGGAGCTGGAGGGCCGGGGGATGCGTGGGTCGGAGGGATGGTGGTCGTGATGAGGGCCGACGGGGAGAATCCCGAAGCTGTGTCCGTCCAAAAGAAGTGGTGAGTTGAATGGCGATGAATCGATCCGACTGTCCCAGTGCCGAGGAGCTGGCGGCCTTTCTCGATGGCAGGCTGTCCGCGGCGGCGCGCCGCGCCATGGTGGAGCACCTGGACGAGTGCCCGGACTGCTACGAAGTCTTCTCCGAGTCGGCCCGGTTCCTCCAGGAGGACGCGCCGCGGGGACAGGTGCTCCCGGCGGGCCGGCGGTTCACGGTGCGCCGGGTCTCCTGGGCCGTCGCCTCGGTGGCGGCGGTCCTCACTCTGCTCGTGCTGCTGCCCTTGGTCTGGTCCCTGCGCTCGGCGCCGCCGCCGGCCGGGATTCGCCTCGCCACCTCGGAGCTCGTCCGCGGGATGGGGCAGGTGGGCCGGGCGGCCCGCGCGGTCCCGCCGGGGATCTCCGGGACCGCCGCGTTCGGCGGCGGGGTGAGCCGGGAGCAGCTCTCGTTCCGGGTGGGAGCGCGGCTCCTCGACCTCCGCGTGGCGGCGGAGGCCGAGGACCGGCAGGCGGCCGAGGACGCCCTCGACGGGCTCGCCGGCCTGGCCGAGACGGCGGGCTGGACGGGCGAGCCCATGAAGACGCTCGAGGCGGCCTCCCGGGCGGCGCGAGCGAGCTCCTTCGGACCGGTAGGGCGCGCGGCCGACGAGCTGGAGGCGGCGGCCGAGAGGCGGCTCGCGCGACAAGAGCTCGCGCTCGGCAAGTGGGCGGAGGCGGGGGACCTGGCGGCGACCGCCGGCGACCGGGCGCTCTTCACCCGCTCCGACTTCGTGGGGTTCCCGGAGACGATCGACCAGGGCTCTCTTCCCGAGCGCGCCCGCGCCGCCCTGGAGAGGTTCGAGCGGCTCACAGTCTCGGGGGGGCCACCGCAGGGCGACCTGACATCCCTCGAGAGGGTGTTCGAGGCACTGGAGCAGATGTACTGAAGGAGGTTCGGCCATGAACGCGAAAACCCTCCGACCGACCGGCCGCCGCGGACGCTGGACGGCGGCGCTCGCCCTGGTGACCTTGGCGGCCATGGCAGGCTGCCGCGCCGAGCCGGATCCGCCCCGGATCCTGGACAAGGAGGACCCTCAGGCATCTTCGGCGTGGTGGAAGGACCACTACGACGCCGTTCCGGATTCGGAGCCTCGCGTCGCCCGTGCCCGGACCGTCTTCGAGCGCATGGAGATCACCACCGGCCAGCACGCCGCCCTCCTGATCCTCGACGTTCCCGGTGCCCCGTCGGCCCTGGCGCTCGCCGACGACACCGTGCTCCTCAATCGCGAAGGCCTCGCCCTCTGCTACCGAGACGTCGTGCCCGAGAAAGGCGACGCGCTGCTGTCATTCGTCTTCGCCCACGAGCTCCGACACCTCGCCGGGGGCGATCTGTGGCACGCCTCGGCGTTCCTCGCGGTCCGCGAGGCGGCGGACGGCAGCGAGGAGGGTCGGGATCTCGTCGATCTGCTCCGCCAGGACCGCCGAAACCGCAAGGTGCTGGAGCTCCGGGCGGATGGCCAGGGCGTCTTGGCGATGATGATGGAGGGGTACGACCCGGAGATTCTCTTCCAGGGCGAGGGGACCTTCTTCCAGAAGTGGGTGAACGAGGTCCCGGGCCGCGCGGACTCGGATCATCCCGAGCCCGCTCAACGGGCCCGGTTCCTCCAAGGCCAGCTGCGCGCGGTCGCCGACAAGATTCATCTGTTCCAGGAAGGCGTCAAAGCCTTCGACGCCGGGGACTACCCGCAGGCCGTCGAGCGCCTCCAGGCGTTCCGGCAGAACTTCGCCGGCCGCGAGGTGCTGAACGACCTGGCGCTCGCCCACTACCAGCTCGCGGCGGCGGCTCTCGCGCGCTGCGACGGCACCCTGGTCGACCGCTACCGCCTGCCGGTCGCCCTCGACCGGACGACCCTCGCCGATCGGGCGCGGCTGCGCGGTGCCGGCGAACGCTCGGTCTGCTTCCAGGTCCCCGACTACCACGCCCACATGACGGAGGCCCTGGCGCTCCTCGGGCAGGCGGCGGACCAGGACCCGACCTACCTGCCGGCGCGCCTCAACCTGGTGGCGGCGCTCGCCCTCGACCAGCAGGGAGCCGGCGCCCTCGAGGCGGCCGACCAGGCCGCGAAGCTCGCGCCGGAAGACCCGCGGGCGCTCGCCGCCGTGCAGGTGGCCGGGCTGGTCTACTCCGACACCGGCGGGACCCTGGTCGACCCGGCGCGGGCCATCGCCGCCCTCGCCGACCTCCACCGCCGCTTCCCCGAGAACCGCGACGTCACCTACGACCTCGCCTCGGCCTTGAGCTTCCATCGCCGCCTCGACGAAGCCAGGCCGGTGTGGCGGGAGTTCCTCCTCCTCGAGCCGGAGGGGCCGTGGGCCGACGTCGCCCGGGGATGGGTCGAGGGATGACGATCGGCCGGCGGGCGCAGAGGGTATCGCCTGGCGGAAGAGCGGCCGGCCGAGACAGAGCTCGGTAGGGTCGGGCCTGCGGCCCTGCCGGCCGAGGCAGAGCTCGGTAGGGTCGGGCCTACGGCCCGGCCGGCCGAGGCAGAGCTCGGCCGCTTCAATCGAGTGGGGGCTTCCCACGGAGCGTGGCGACCTGCTTCTCGATCTCGCTCCAGGCCGTGCCGCCGAGCGACGTCCGCCGCTCGGCCGCCGCCCGCGGGTCGAGCCAGCGGTCGAAGTCCTCCGGAAACGCCGGATGGACCGCCCGCAGCTCCTCGAGGCTCAGTCCCGAGAGATTCCGCCCGAGCGTCTCGAGCCGCGCCACCAGCCGTCCCACCGCCTCGTGGGCCTCGCGGAACGGCACGCCCTCCCCCACCAGGCAGTCGGCGAGCTCGGTCGCCAGGCTGAAGTCGCCGGCGAGCTCGGCCTCGAAGCGGCCGGCCCGGAAGGCGAGGGTCGCCCAGACTCCCGCCATGATTCGCACCGAGCCGAGCGTCGTTTCCACCGCCTCGAAGAGCGGCTCCCGGTCCTCCTGGAGGTCCCGGTTGTAGGCGAGCGGCAGGTTCTTGGTGAGCGCCAAGAGCGCCACCAGGTCGCCGGCGACCCGAGCCGCCTTGCCGCGCACCAGCTCGGCGGCGTCGGGGTTCCTCTTCTGGGGCATGATCGAGGAGCCGGTGGCGTAGCCCTCCCCGAGGCGCACGAACGCGAACTCGGCCGACGACCAGAGGACCAGCTCTTCGGCCTGGCGCGAGAGGTGGCCCATCGCGATCGCGCAGGCGGCCGCCACCTCCTGCTCGTGGTCGCGGGCGGCGACCGCGTCCATGGCGTTCGGGACCGGCCGGGCGAAGCCGAGCTCGGCGGCGGTCGCCTCGCGGTCGATCGGGTGCGCCGTTCCGGCGAGGGCGCAGGCGCCGAGCGGCGACTCGTCGAGCCGGCGGAGGGCGTCGGCGAGGCGCCCCCGGTCGCGCGCCAGCGGCCAGGCGTGGGCCAGGAGGTGGTGCCCCAGGAGGATCGGCTGGCCGCGCTGGAGGTGGGTGTAGCCGGGCATCAGGATCCGCCCGTCGGCCTCCACCCGGTCGAGGAGCGCCGCGAGGAGCTCTCCGAGCGCCCGGTCGAGCTCGCCCAGCCGGCGCTTCAGCCAGAGGCGCACGTCGGTCGCCACCTGGTCGTTCCGCGACCGGGCGGTGTGGAGCTTCTTGCCGACCTCGCCGATCGTCTCGACCAGCCGCGCCTCGACCGCCATGTGGACGTCCTCGAGCTCGTCGCCCGGTCGCCAGGTGCCGGCGGCGAGCTCGCGCCCCACCGCCTCGAGCCCGGCGACGAGCCGCTCCGCCTCCTCCGCCGTCAGGAGCCCGACCGCTCCCAGCATCCGGGCGTGGGCGGCGGACGCCGCGATCTCCTCCGCCGCCATCCGCAGGTCGACGGCGAGCGACGAGGAGAAGCGCTCGAACGCCTCGTCCGCCGGCCCGGCGAAACGGCCTCCCAGGTGGCGGCGGCTCACCCCCCTCACTCTCCTTCCGAGATCCTCTTGGCCGCCAGGGTCCGCAAGCGCAGGGCCCGGAGGCGGATGAAGCCGGTCGCGTCCTTCTGGTCGTAGACGTCGTCGGCCTCGAAGGTGGCGGTCGCCTCGTCGTAGAGGGTGTGGCTCCTCGAGCGGCGGCCCTCGATCGTCGAGTGCCCCTTGTAGAGCTTGACCCGCGCCTCGCCGTTGACCCGGCTCTGGACCGAGTCCATGAAGCTCTGGAGGGCTTCACGCTCGGGGCTGAACCAGAGGCCGTTGTAGACCATCTCGGCGTAGCGCGGGATGAGCTCGTCGCGCAGGTGGTGGAGCTCGCGGTCGAGGGTGATCGACTCGACCGCCCGATGGGCGTGCTGGAGGAGGGTGAGCCCCGGCGTCTCGTAGCAGCCGCGGCTCTTCATCCCCAGGTAGCGGTTCTCGACGATGTCGACCCGGCCCACGCCGTGGCGCCCGGCGAGCTCGTTGGCCCGCTCGACCAGCTCGACCGGGCCGAGCTCCTCGCCGTCGATCGCCACCGGGTTGCCCCGCCGGAACTCGACCGTCACCCGCTCGGGCTCGTCCGGCGCCTCCTCCGGATCGACCGTCATCCGGTACATGCCGGCGGGCGGCGCCGCCCACGGGTCCTCGAGCACGCCGCCTTCGTAGGAGACGTGCACGAGGTTCGCGTCCATCGAGAAGGGCGGCGCCTCGGCGGTGGCACTCCCACCGATGAGGGCGCATCGATGCCGTGCCGGCGGGCGTAGGCGAGGAGGTCCTTCCGGCCCCGCATCTCCCACTCCCGCCACGGGGCGATCACCCGGATGTCGGGCTTCAAGGCGTAGGCCGAGAGCTCGAAGCGCACCTGGTCGTTGCCCTTGCCGGTGGCGCCGTGGGCGATGGCGTCGGCGCCCGTCGCCTCGGCCGCGCGCACCAGGCCGCGGGCGAGGACCGGCCGGGCGAGGGCGGTGCCCAGGAGGTAGTACCACTCGTAGACCGCGTTCGCCCGGAGCGCCGGGAAGACGCACTGCTCGACGAACTCGCGGCGCAGGTCCTCGACGATCACCTCGGCCGCGCCGGTCGCCCGGGCCATGGTCCGGGCCTTCTCGATCTCCTCGGCCCCCTGCCCCACGTCTCCGGTGTAGGTGACCACCTGGGCGCCGTAGCGCTCCTGGATCCACTTGAGGATCACCGAGGTGTCGAGCCCCCCGGAGTATGCCAGGACGACCTTGTTCATCGCCGAATCCCTCCTGCGTGAGCCGGGGAGAATACCAGAGCCGGGGTCGGTGGAGCCGGGCCTCCGGCCCGGCCGGCCGAGACAGAGCGGCCGCTTCACGCGGGGTCGGACTGCGGGACGCGCGCAGCTCGGCCGATTCACGCGGGGTCGGTGGAGCCGGGCCTCCGGCCCGGCCGGCCGAGACAGAGCTCGGCCTGGGAGGCGAAGGCGGAAGCCTCTTCTGCGCCGGCTCCGGACTGCCGGCGGTTGCCCTTCGCGCCGATCGCCCGGCCGAGACAGAGCTCGGCCGCTTCACGCGGGGTCGGACTGCGAACAAGGGCGAGCTCGGGCGCTTCATGGGCCCGGATCCGCGCTCGGCCGGTTCCTTCTCCGGGGGCACGACCACCGCCGGCACCTGGTGGTCCAGCATCAGCTGGTTGAAGGCGGCAACCCGCTGGTCGAGCAGGCTGTCGAGCGCCGCCTTCTTCCCGGCCCACTGGCCGGCGAGCTCGTCGGCTCGCTTCGCGGCGCCCGCGGTCACCGGCGGCCCGGACGAGTCGATCAGCCCGTAGAGGTACTCGACCTGGGCGTCGAGACGGTTCGGGAAGTTGATGATGTCCTGGAAGTTGGAGGTCTTGTTCTGGACCACCTCGCCCTCCCAATCGGCGAGCGCCTTGACCAGGTCCTTGCCCGCCTTGGCGACCTCCTCGGTACCGGGCACGTCGTCCAGCCGGTCGATCGCCTGCTGGACCTGGTCGCGGACCTTCCGTTCGCGGACCACCGAGCGGTTGAGCTCGTCGAGCGTCTCGCGGACCCGCGCGAGCACCGCGTGCTCCTCCGTGTAGCCCGCGCCGGTGGTCTCGATCCGCGGGTCCTCGACCACCTCGAGCGTGCGCGTCGCCTCCCGGTCTCCCGACCGGAGCTTCAGGGTGTAGGTGCCCGGCGGCACCCGGGGTCCGCCCAGGCCGCCGAACACGAACTGCCCCGGCACCTCGGTGATCGACGCCGAGCGCAGGTCCCAGACGAAGCGGTTCATCCCGGCCTTGGTCGGCAGGAGATCCTGTCCGCGGCCGCCGAAGGGATTCTCCTCCTCGTCCCCGCCGCCGGCCGGACCGGCGCCCTTTTTCTTCTTCTCCGGGACGTTCGAGAGGGTGCGCACGGTGTGGCCCTCCGGGTCCAGGATCTCGAGCTCGAGCTTCGGCTTGGCGGGCTTCCGGGCGGCATCCGCCTCGGCGCCGGCCGGCTCCTTCTGCGCCAGGCCGTCGGCCGGCCCGTCGTCGTCGGCCGCCGCCTTCTCGCCCGGCGCCGGCGCGGCGAGCGACTTCGCCAGCTCGTCCGAGAGGACATAGTCGATCACCGCCCCCGCGGGCGGGTTCTTGCCCCTCGTCCCGCCGCCCCCGAAGCCGCCGCCCCACTCCGCCCGGCTCGCCCGCGCCGGCGGGTAGAGGTAGAGCGCCGCCCCCGCCGCCTCGTCGCCGGCCTCGCGCAAGCGGCTCGAGGTCGTCCAGGATCCAGAAGGCCCGGCCCTGGGTCGCCGCCACCAGGTCGCCCTGGCGCACCTGGAGATCGGTCACCGGCACCACCGGCAGGTCGAGCTGCAGGCTCTGCCAGTGGCCCCCGTCGTCGAACGAGACGTAGGCGCCGCGCTCGGTGCCCGCGTAGAGCAGGCCCGCCCGCACCGGGTCCTCGCGCACCACCCGCACCCAGCGGCCGTCCGGGATGCCGCCCGACGATCTTCGTCCAGGTGGCGCCGTAGTCCTCGGTCCGGAAGGCGAGCGGCCGGTAGTCGCCCAGCTTGTAGCGGGTCACGGCGACGTAGGCCTTGCCCGGCTGGTGGGGCGAGGCGTCGATGGCGTTCACCTGCGCCTCGCCCAAGCCCGACAGATCCGGCGGGGTGACGTCCGTCCAGTGGCCGCCGCCGTCCCGGGTCAGGTGGACCAGCCCGTCGTCGCTCCCCACCCAGATCGTGCCCGCGTCGAGTGGCGACGGGGCGATGGCGAAGATCGTGCCGTAGACCTCGCCGCCGGCCGATTCGTTGGTGATCGGGGCGCCGCCCGGCCCCTGCTTGCCCTTCTCGTTGCGCGTCAGGTCGGGGCTGATCTCGCGCCAGTGGACCCCGCGGTCGCGCGTCTCGAGGAGCACGTTGGCGCCGTGGTAGATGACGCTCGGGTCCTCGGGCGAGACCTCGATCGGCGCGTTCCAGTTGAACCGGTAGGGCTGCTGGTCGGGGTCGGTCCCGAGGCCGAGGAAGGGCTCGGCCATGACGTCGCGCTCGTGGCCGCTCACCACGTCGTGCTCGGTGATCATCCCCTGGTAGCAGCCGGCGTAGACGAGCTTCGGGTCCTCCGGGTCGAACGCCACGTGGGCGCTCTCGCAGCCGCCCACCTCGAACCAGTCCTTCTCCGTGATGCCGCCCGGCGCGGCGCTCGCGATGGCGACCGTCGAGTTGTCCTGCTGGCCGCCGTAGACTCGGTAGGGGAAGGTGTCGTCGGTGTCGACGCGGTAGAACTGGGCGGTCGGCTGGTTGTCCTCGGACGACCAGGTCTCGCCGCCGTTGGTCGACACGCAGGCGCCGCCGTCGTTGGCCTCGACCAGGTAGCGGGGGTCGTTCGGGTTGAGCCACAGATCGTGGTTGTCGCCGTGGGGCACGCGCACCCGGTGGAAGGTGTGGCCGCCGTCGGTCGAGCGCATCACGGGCGCGTTGAGCACCCAGACGGTCTCCGGGTCGCGCGGGTCGGCGAAGACGTCGGTGTAGTACCAGGCGCGGGTGCGGAGCACGCGCTCGTCGTTGACCCGGTGCCAGCTCTTGCCGGCGTCGTCGGAGCGGAAGAGGCCACCGTCGTCGGCCTCGACCATCGCCCACACCCGATCCGGCCGGGCCGGCGACACGGCGACGCCCACCTTGCCCATGAGCTCGGGCAAGCGGCCGCCCTTGGCGCCCGGGCCACCGCCTTCGGCGCCACCGCCGTCGGCGCCGCTCGGCGTCCCCTTCTCCTCGCTGCCGCCCCGGCCCAGCCGCTCCCAGGTGGTGCCGCCGTCGGTCGTCTTCCAGACGCCGCTGCCCGGCCCGCCGCTACGGATCTGCCAGGGCGTGCGCTGGTGGTCCCAGAAGGCGGCGTAGACGATCCGCGGGTTGGTCGGGTCCATCGCCAGGTCGCTCGCCCCGGCGCTGTCGCTCACGTGGAGGACCAGCTTCCAGGTGGCCCCGCCGTCGGCCGAGCGGTAGACGCCGCGCTCGGGCGTCGGCTTCCAGGCCGAGCCCTGGGCCGCGACGAAGACCACGTCGGGGTCGCGCGGGTCGACGGCGATCGCCGAGACGTGCTCGGTGGCGTCGAGCCCCAGGTGGGTCCATGTGCGGCCGGCGTCGGTCGAGCGGTAGACGCCGTCGCCGTGCGAGGTGGTGACGCCGCGCACCGGCGCCTCGCCCATGCCGGCGTAGACGACGTTGGGGTCCGAGGGCGCGACCGCCAGGGCCCCGACCGAGCCGGTCTCGAAGAAGCCGTCCGAGACGTTCTTCCAGGTGGTCCCCGCGTCCTCGCTCTTCCAGACGCCGCCGCCGCTCGAGCCGAAGTAGTAGGTCAGCGGGTCCTGGGCGACCCCGGCCACCGCCGTCGCGCGCCCGCCCCGGAAGGGGCCGATGTTGCGCCAGGCCATGCCCTGGAAGAGGGCGGGATCGACGGCCGGCTTCGCGGCGGCGGCGGGCCCGGCGGCCGGCTTCGCCTTCGCGGCGGCGGCGACTCCGCCGGCGGGCGCCAACAGGATCAGGGTGACGGCCGCGCACAGGCCGGGAAACGTCCTCCGGAATCGATTCATCACACGTGTCCTTTCAAGCTTCGCGCAGCGCCCTCGCGACCGGCAGCCGGGCGGCGCGGATCGCGGGGAAGAGACCGCCCACCAGGCCGATCACCACGGCGTAGACCATGCCCTGGCCGAGCAGCCGCGGGGTGACCCGGAAGGCGAACGCCACCTGGCTGAAGCTCTGCCAGTTGAGGGTCGCCACCTGGTAGCCGTTGAAGAACAGGTAGGCGAGGATCCCGCCCACCAGCCCGCCCACCAGGGCGAGCGCCAGGGACTCGGCCAGGACCGACAGGACGACCGGCCCCGGACGGAAGCCGAGCGCCCGCAGGGTGGCGATCTCGCGGGTGCGGGCGGCGACCGCGGTGTACATGGTATTCAGAGCGCCGAAGGCGGCGCCGACGCCCATCAGGACCGCGATCAGGGTGCCCGCGATGGTGATGAACTCGATCAGCGCCCGCGACTGGTCGGCGTAGTACTCGTTCTCCCGCACCACCCCGACGTCGAGCCGCGGGTCGGAGGTGAGGGCGGCCTTGAACCGGTCGAACGCCTCGGGGCTGACCAGCCTGGCGTAGACCGCCTGGAAGGTGCTCCCCCGCCGATACGCCGGCTGGAGCACGCCGACGTCGCACCAGATCTCCGAGTCGGCCACCGTGCCCCCGGCGTCGAAGCGCCCGACCACGGTCCACTCGTTCTGGCCCCACTGGAGCGTGTTGCCCACGGCGAGGCCGGCGAACTCCGCCGCCGCGCCGGTGCCCACGATGACCTCCTTGCGCCCCGGGCTGAAGCGGCGGCCCTCGACGATCTTCACGTTGTCGCGCACCAGGAACGCCCCGGGCTGGACGCCGCGCAGCGGGACGTTGGCCTGGGTCCCGGTGGTGCGCTTGGGCACGTCGACCACCACGAAGAGCTCGGCGGAGACCGCGGGCTTGCCGCCGACCCGGCGGATCCCCGGCGCGTTCTCGATGATCCGGACCGCGTCGCGCGACAGGGAGCTGCTCATCTCGGCGTTGGCGCCGCTGCGCATGACCAGCGCCCGGTCCGGCGCGCCGGTGCCCTCCATGGTGGCCCGGAAGCCCTGGGCGATCGACAGCACCGCCACGAAGACCGACACCACGCCGGCGACGCCCACGACGGCGGTGGCCGCCGAGCCCAGGCGGCCGCGGAGGCTCCGCAGATTGGTCCAGGTGACCAGGAGCACCTGCTCGATCCACACGGTGGGATAGGTCATCATCGAGTCTCCTACGCCCGGCCCCGGCCGAGGGCCGTGACCACGTCGAGCCGCATCGCCTGGAGCGAGGGCAGGAGCCCGGCCGCCGCGCCGACCGCCACCACCAGGCCCAGGCCTGCCAGGAGGTCGCCCGGCCGCACGTAGAACGTGGGCAGGAAGGCGCCCAGGTCCATCCCCCGCACCATCCCCCAACCGGCGAGGAGGCCCAGGCCGCCGCCCAGCACGCTGATCGTCACCGCCTCGGCGAGCACCAGGGCGAGGACCTTGCCGTCGGTGAATCCGAGGGTCTTGAGCACGCCGAGCTCATCGGTCCGCTCGCGCACCGACTGGGCCATGGTGTTGCCGGCCACCAGCAGCATGGTGAAGAAGACCGCCGCCAGGATCGCGGTGACGATCTTGCCGATGTTGCCGATCTGGTTGGCGAAGGCCTGGACGAACGCCTTCTCCGTGGTGGTCTTCGTCTCGGTGGGCGAGTTGGCGAACTCGGAATCGATGGTGTCGGCGATCTGGGGCGCCCGCTCCGGGTCGGCGATCTTCACCACGTACCACCCCACCAGGCCCTCGCCGACGGCCCGGGCCTCCTGCAGGTACTTCTGGTGGAAGAAGAACTGGGTGGTGTCGGTCCCCTTCTGGGTGCCCTGGTAGATGCCGTCGAGGGTGAACTCCCAGGTCTTCGAGCCGTCCTTGCGCTGCCAGATGGTCGCCTGGATCGGGATCCGGTCCCCGACCTTCCAGCCGAACCGTTCGGCCAGCGCGCGGCCGGCGATGGCGCCGGTCTGGTCCGCGATCCAGGCCGCGCGCTGGTCGGCCGGCAGGACGTACTCCGGGTACATGCGGAGCCACTCCTCCGGCACCACCGAGATCTGGGCGAAGAAGTTCCGCTTGTCCTGGTAGACGCCGCCGAACCAGGTGGCGGGCGTCGCGTCCAGGACGCCGGCGACCGACTCGATGTCCGCCTCGTAGCTCTGGGGCAGCGGCTGGATGATCGAGACCTTCTGGATCGTGATCAGCCGGTCGGCACCGGCCAGCTCGACGCCGCCCTCGAAGCCGGTGCGCATGGCCGCCAGGACCACGAAGAGCACGAACGCCACGAAGATCGAGAGCACGGTGAAGATCGTGCGCACCTTGCGGCGCCCGAGGTTCTTGCGGATCAGGTGGAGGTACTTCACGCCGCCACCTCCGCCGGGCGGAGCACACCCTCCTCGAGCACCAGCGTGCGCCGCGCGAAGGAGGCCGCCCGCGGGTCGTGGGTGACCATGACCAGAGTCTTGCCGTGCTCCCGGTTGAGCGCCCCCAGGAGCTCGAGGATCTCGGTGCCGGTCGCGCGGTCGAGGTCGCCCGTCGGCTCGTCGCAGAGGAGAAACGTCGGGTCCGTGACGATCGCCCGCGCGATCCCGACGCGCTGCTCCTGGCCGCCGGAGAGCTCCCGCGGGTAGTGCCTGGCCCGGTCGGCCAGGCCGACGATGCCGAGGGCGGACGCCACGTGCTGCTTGCGCTCGGCGCGCGAGAGGTGGGTGAGCAGCAGCGGCAGCTCGACGTTGCGCTCGGCGGTGAGGACCGGCAGCAGGTTGTAGAACTGGAAGACGAACCCGACGTGGCGAGCCCGCCAGGCCGCGAGCCGGCTGCCCGACATGCGGTCGATCCGCTGCCCGTCGACCTCGATCTCGCCCTGGTCCGGGCGGTCGAGGCCGCCGAGCAGGTTGAGCATCGTGGTCTTGCCCGTGCCCGACGGGCCCATCAGGGCGACGAAGTCGCCGCGCGGCACCTCGAGGTCGAGGTGGCGCAGGACCTCGACCTTCTCGCGGCCGCGGAAGTAGCTCTTGGTGACGTCGGTCATCCGGATCAAGAGGTCGTCGCTCATCGTCGCTCCTGGTAGGGCTCCGTCACTTCTCGTCGACTTCGACTCGCAGGCCGTCGGTCGGCGTCTCCGGCCCGCGGACCATCACCCGCTCCCCGGCCGCGAGGCCCGCGAGCACCTGCACGTCGTCGCCGGCCTTGGCGCCCGAGCCGGACCACCCGCCGCTCGAGGCGGTCGCCGCTGCACCACCCAGACGACGTCCTCCTTGCCCTCGGAACGCACCGCCGCCCGCGGCACGAGGATCCGGGAGCGCGGCTGCTCGGCCGCGCCGCCCCCCGAGGGCTCGGAGAGGAACGAGACCTTCACTCCCATGTCCGGCAGGATCCGCGGGTCGAGCCGGTCGAAGCCGATCCGCACCTTGACCGTCGCCTTCTCCCGGTCGGCCGCCGGGATGGTGGTGATCACCCGGGCGGGGATCTGCCAGTCCGGGTAGGCGTCGAGCACCGCCGCCACCCGCTGCCCCGGGTGCACGCGCTGGATGTAGCTCTCGCTGACGTCGACCTCGATCTCGAGCGAGCTCATGTCGACGACGGTGCAGATGCCGGTGCGGGTGAAGCCGCCGCCGGCCGAGACCGGCGAGATGATCTCGCCCGGCTGGGCGTTCTTCGAGATCGCCACGCCGGCGAAGGGCGCGCGGATCACCGTCTCGTCGAGCGCCACCCTCTGCGCCGCCACCTGGCTCTCGGCCACCTTCGACCTGCTCGCGCTCGAGGGCGAGCTGGGCTTCGAAGGCGTCGACGTCGGCACGGGCCGCGTCGAGGTCGGCCTGGGCGACGACCGCCTTGGCCAGGAGGTTCTCGGTGCGCGCGAGGTCGAGGCGAGCCTTCTTCAAGCGCACCTCGGTCTCGGTCTGGGCGCGGCGGGCGGCGGCGAGGTTGGCCTCGGCGACCCGCAGCGCGGCGCGCTGGGTGGTGTCGTCGAGGCGCGCCAGCACCTGGCCGTCGGCGACCTCCATCCCCTCCTCGACCAGCACCTCGGAGATCTTGCCGGTGATCTTCGACGACACCGTCGCCTCGCGCCGGGCGGTCACGTAGCCCGAGGCGTCGAGCACCGCCGGCGCGGCGCCGCCCTGCTCGCGGACGGCGGCGGTCTCTACCCGCGGCGGGCCGGGGGCGGCGAGACGCCACCAGACGAGCGCGGCGACCGCGAGCGCCAGCAGCAGCGCCGCAAGCCAGGGCCAGCGCCGCCGCCGCGGCCGCTCGGGCTCGCGGTCGATGCGCAGGGAGTCGAGGCTGGGGCGCTCTTCGGTCATGGTCGCTCGGGCGTCGGTCGGATCGCGGGGTACGGGTGTCCGCGGGTAGATACGGGAACGCTCCGCGGGTGTTCTCGGGGGCGTACTCTACAGGGCTCGCGGGGGCGTGCCAGTGGCGCGGGTCATCGGAGGCGCGTGACGAATGTCAGGCCCGACGCCCGGCTGCCTCCCCGGAGCCGGGGCTGGTAGGCTCGAGCGGCGATGAGCATCCTCGAGCGGCGGGTGAGCGGGCTCTTGGTGCGGATCGACCGCGACGCCTGCATCGGCACCGGCGCGTGCGTCAAGCTGGCGCCCGAGGTCTTCGTGCTCGACGACCGGCAGGTGGTGACCTTCGTGGACGAGCCGGAGGACATCGACCCCGAGCGCGTGATCGAGGCCTGCCAGAGCTGCCCGGTCTTCGCCCTCGAGGCGATCGAGGAGTAGCCGGGCGGGGGTGGCTCGGGCCGCGGGACCCCGAACGGAGTGGTATTCTGGCGCGACCACCGGGAAGAGCGCCGGCGAACGCCCCGTTTCCTCGATCATGAGCAGCACCTCGACCGTCCGGGAGGCCCTGCCCTCCGACCGCCGCGACCGGCCCTTGCGCCACCTCTGGGCGATCGTGGGCTCGGCCGTCAAGTGGCCCTTCTACAAGCTCTACGAGCGCCGTCTCGAGACCGCGATGAAGAGCTGGGAGCTGCCCCGGCACATCGGCATCATCATGGACGGCAACCGGCGCTTCGCCCGCTCGCTCGGCACCGCGCACGTCAGCTTCGGGCACGCCCGCGGCGCCGACAAGCTCAAGCAGGTGCTCTCCTGGTGCTACCAGGCCGAGATCCCGGTGGTGACGGTGTGGAGCTTCTCGCTCGACAACTTCCACCGCGACACCTCGGAGGTCGAGTCGTTGCTGCAGCTCTTCGAGGACCGCACCCGGGAGCTGGCGAGCCACTTCGAGGTCCACGAGAACGGCGTGCGGGTGCGCTACATCGGCAAGATCGAGCTCCTGCCCGAGAGCCTGCGCGACGCGATCCGCACCGTCGAGGAGGCGACCGCCGGCTACGACCGGTTCCACCTCAACATCGCCATGGCCTACGGCGGGCGCGAGGAGATCACCGACGCCTTCCGCCACTACCTGCGCGACCAGATCCAGACCGGCCACACCCTCGAGCAGGCGCTGGAGAAGTTCGACGACCGGGCCATCGAGCCCCACCTCTACACCTCGGGGCTGCCCGAGCCGGACCTGATCCTGCGCACCTCGGGCGAGGTCCGGCTCTCGGGGTTCCTCCTCTGGCAGAGCGCCTACTCCGAGTTCTACTTCTGCGACACCTACTGGCCGGCCTTCCGCCGGATCGACTTCCTGCGCGCCCTGCGCTCCCACCACCAGCGCCAGCGCCGCTACGGTCGGTAGCGGAGCCTCTCGCCGGGGGAACGGCGGGCGGGTCACGAGGAGCCGGTGGGCGGGTCTCGGACGGCCGGATCTCGCTCGAAGACGCCGTGGGAGTAGAGGGCCTCGTCGAGGTCGTTGGTCGCCTGGGCCTGGGTGAGCCAGAGGTGCCAGTAGGCGGTCAGCTCCTCGTCGGAGAGGTTCTGGAGGTCCAGGTCCTCGTCGCTCAGGAACTCGTCGCGCAGCTCCTCCTTCACTGGCCGGCTCCCACCCTCGGCGCGAAGGGAAGCACACCCTCGGCCCGCGAGACAACGAGGCGGTGGGCCGCCTCCAGGGGCAGGCCGGCGATCTCCTCCACCACGCGAGGCCAGATCGAGGCCCACCCTTCGGCAGCCTCCCGATAGCGGGACAGACGCACCTCGTCGGCCCGCATCAGCGTCCGCCGCTCGCGATCCAAGGCCTCGTCCAGGGCCTCCCGACCCTCGCCGATTCGGGCGAGAAGCGGCCGCTGGGGCAAAACCTCGGCGAGGGCCTCCGGGTGCTCGCCGGCGAGGCGGATCAGGTCCCGGCTGCTCCGAGAGTACCGAAGCTCCGCGCGGGGGTCGGTCATCCGCCGAGCCAGCTCGCCGATGACCGCGTAGTCCTTCTCGCGGCGGGTCATCTTGAGGGCCGAGAGGGGTTCCACGGGAACCACGGCAATCGCCGAGGCTTCGGCGTCCCGCCACATCGCCGCGAGCCGCTCTTCGGAGAGCCGCGGCGGCCGCGACACGAAGTCGGTCCGCAGACGGAGTCCGCCGTCCCACAGCTCCAGGTGCGCGCTCCACCCCCCCGCGAGCCACCGTGGGTCGAGCGGTGCCCCGAACCGGTAGCGGGCACCGCGACCGGCGAGCACCCGGAGCACGTGGCCCGTGGCCTCCTCGTCCTCCCGGAGAACCCAGTCCCCGTCCTTGCTCATGATCGCCAGGCGATGGATCACCACGGCCTGGCCGGAGCTGATCAGGGCCCGGATCCGCCCTTCGTTGAAGCCCGCGGTCAGATCGAGATAGGGGTTGTCCATGGGCCCGCGTCCGGTCCGTCTCCCGGGACCCTAGCACGCAAGCAAAGGGACTCGCCGACGCGGCGCGAAGGCTGGAAAACCGCGGGATTCGATAAGCTCCTCGCCTCGAACGCAATCCTCGAAGGAGGTCCCGCATGCACTGGCTCGCTCTCGCCGTCCTGCCCCTCGTCGGCCTCGCCGCCGCCGGCCATCCGGATCCGCCGGAGTCTCCAGGGGCGAGTGGTCCGCACCGCGAGGTCCTGGCGCCCAGCCCCTCGCCCTTGCCGGTCTTCTCGCCGGCGGTGCGCACCGGGAACCTCGTCTTCCTCTCGGGCCAGATCGGCAACCGCCCCGGCACGCTCGAGCTCGTGAGCGGCGGCATCGGCCCCGAGACCGAGCAGGCGCTGACCAACATCAAGACCCTCCTCGAGCAGATCGGCCTGTCGCTCGACGACGTGGTCAAGTGCACCGTCTTCCTGGCCGACATGTCCGACTTCCAGGCGATGAACGAGGTCTACGCCCGCTTCTTTCCGAAGGAGCCGCCGGCCCGCTCGAGCCTGGGCGCGAACGGCCTCGCCTTGGGCGCACGCACCGAGATCGAGTGCATCGCGGCGGCGCGGTAGGCGGATGAGGGTCCTCTGGGTCGGCACCAAGCTGCCGGCTCCCCCGGTGGACGGCGGCCGGCTCGTCGTCTGCCTCACCCTCGAGGCGCTGGACGCGGCGGGAGTCGAGATCACGCTGGTCGCTCCGTACGATCCGCGGCGAATGGCCGCCGGCGAGCTCGCCCGGATCGAGGCCGAGCTCGGCCGCTTCTGCGCGCCGGTCGTCGTTCCAGTGCGCCACCGGACCCGCTGGGCCGCCGGCCTCGCCTCCCTGCTCACGGCACGGCCCCTCTCGATCGTCCGTCACGCGCTGCCGGCGGTCGGTGCCGAGGTCGCGAGGCGCCTGCACTCGGGTCACTTCGACCTGGTCCACGCCGAGCAGCTCCAGGCGTTCGCCGAGGCCTCGCCCGCGGCCGCCGCGGCCGGGGTGCCACTGGTGCTGCGCGCCCAGAACGTCGAAAGCGACCTATGGGCGGCGACCGCCTCCCTCGGCGGGGCCGCCGCGCCCTGGCTGCGCCGCGAGGCGAGAAGGCTCGCCGCCTACGAAGGCGGCGCGGTGCGCCGGGCGGCGCTCGCCGTGGCGCTCACCGAGGCCGACGCTTGCCGCCTCCGCGAGCTCGCCGGGCCGGAGGCGCAAGTCCTCGCCGTCCCGCCCCCCTTCCCCGCCGAGCTGCCGGCCGCCGACCGGCCGCTCGCCGGCGACCCCGCGATCGTGCTCCTGGGGAGTGGCGGCTGGCTGCCCAATCGGCAAGCCGCCCGCTGGTTCGTCCGCGAGGTCTGGCCGCGCGTCCTCGCGGACTTGCCGGACGCCCGGCTCCACCTCTTCGCGCCGGTCGCCGAGCGCCCGGCTCCCCTGAGCGCCGGCGTCGTCCCTCACGACCCTCCCGCCGACAGCCGGGAGGCGTTCGCGCCCGGCTCGATCCTGGTGGTGCCGGTGAGGATCGCGTCGGGCTTGCGCATGAAGATCCTCGAGGCCTGGGCCCGGGGCGTTCCGGTGGTGGCGACCCCGGAGGCGGCCGCCGGTCTCGTGGCCGAGGACGGCCGCGAGCTGCTCCTGGCAGGTGACGCGGAGGGGTTCGGGCGGGCGCTGGCGGCCCTGGCGTCGGACGCCGGCCGGGCCGGGGCGCTCGCCGCCGCCGGCCGGGTGCTCCTCGCGAGCCGGTTCGACCCTGCAGGAGCCACCCGCGGCCTGCTGGAGGCGTATCGGCAGGCGACGGCCGGCCTCAACCGGACTC